>LOZU01000007.1:0-1223082 GCA_001527685.1 Burkholderia pyrrocinia | reverse complement strand
TGGCCGATGCACACCGGCCAGCTCGAAGGCATCAACAACCGCATCAAGGTCATGAAGCGCATGGCCTACGGTTACCGCGACAGCGCCTACTTCTTCCTCAAGATCAAGGCTGCCTATCCCGGGAATCCGTGAAGAACCATTTTTTTAGCCCACGATAAAGGATCCGCTCGCGTCGCGCGGCCCGCCATTCGACGGAAGAAGAACGGGGTGCTTGCACGCGGTTCCGATACTTACAGCCCTCCATCCGGTCTCCCAGAATCGGAGACGGAGCTCAAAAACGAAGAGTGCGCTCGTAACTTGAGTATCCGAGTTTGCCCGCAAGGACAGACATCTGGCGCGGGGATTCGCTATGCGCAATCGGATGACTTTTCTATACTTTCGATCAGGTTGCGTACTTCTGGCACTCCCATTTGGGAGGGAAATCACTCTCGGACCGGTGGCTAAAATGACACGCATCGAGACAATCCATCGTGCTATCCGGCGCATCTACGAAGCGACGCTTGTGCCGGATGGGTGGGCGCGCGCAGGGCGCTCCTTTATCGAGGCAACCGAGTCACATAAATTGATCTTTCTGGGGGGGCGGTTGACTGGGACACCCGGTGCGATCACGACCGGCTTTGATGTCGATTCCGCGCTGCGTATGCAGCAGGAATTCGAAACACGGCCTCCGATCTGGGTGAGGGCGATCCCGATCGGAACACCCCTGCGCCAGACTTCGTTTGTCTCCGACGGCGAATTCAGGCGTACGGATTTCTATAATCATGCAGTCCGGCCGGCAGGTGGATTTTACGGAATGGTCGCGCCGCTTGCTCCGGATCGAGGCGTATATTTTGTGATCGGCCGTGATCTTGGCGCGGCTGACTTCATCGACGCCGATGTCCGCGCCGCCCGGTTGATTCTCCCGCATTTGGCGACCGCGCTGCAGGTCCAAAGCCGTCTCGCTGCAGCGGATCTCAGCGCAAGAGGGGCGAATGAAGTCATTTCGTGCTTGGCGTTCGGCGTAGTCCTGCTCGATGTGACGATGCGTCCGATTTTTGTCAATCCCGTTGCCGAGACGCTGGCTCGTTGCGCCGATGGACTCTTGCTCAATCGCACCGAAGTATCCGCGGCGCGGCCCGCTGAAGCCAAGCGCCTTCGCGACGCTATTGCAGCGGCGGTCAGCTTGAACAAGCCTGGCCGAGATGTCAGCGAAACGGTTGCTCGGAATCGGACGCCGATGACCTGTTTTTTGTCGCGTAGACCGCCGTGTCCGCCACTCGTGGTCCGCGTGGTACCGGTCGCTGCATCAGATGTTCCGAATGGAATCAGCGCGGCCACCCGTGCGATCTTGTTCGTGATGGAACCGAATCGACCCGTGGAAATAGATTGGACAGTTCTGGCCGCGACGTTTGATCTCACGCGCCGCGAAGCGACATTGGCGACATTGCTCGCACGCGGACTGAACCTCACCGATGCCGCATCTCAAATGGGCATAGGTCTGGGAACCGCGCGCGCGTACCTCAAGCAGATTCTGGCAAAGACTGACACGCACCGACAAGCGGAGCTAGTCTCGCGACTGCTACGTAGTAGCCTGCCCGTCGTTCGTTGATTGGGCAGTGTCCGTCTAAGGGGCGGGAAGACGTCGTGCGTATTGATTTGCACGGAATCCTGACCATCCTATGCAGTAGTTTGCATCGAATATTGGCCCACGTAGAACACTGACCTGCTCTGCAACGGGTGGGGGAGTGATCGACGTGGCCATATTGAGCATCGTCCCCCGCCTACGTTCTTGTGAATGCTCACCCCCGGCGATTGTCAACATGCCAGCGAACCGGAAGCGTCGGGGCGCCTATGAACATCTCGGCCGTATGCCATCGGTCCGAACACGGCCAACTTCGGCCGTCGACCTGGGCTTTCGTGTGGACGCTGGAATGTCATCTGGAGTTCGGCAACGGACATCCGAACGCGTCGAGTACGGTTGTCGCTTCATCAGCCTGTCCGTACGGTCATCAGCGGAGTAGTAGAAGCGCGTGCAGCTTTCACTCCTCCGCCGCGAGTGGCGAATCCTTCGACCGGCATTCGATACCGTGCATGGCGAGGAAATCGCTGTTGGTGAGCACGTGGGTCGAGAAGAATGGGCTTCGCGCACGTAACTCGTCACCCACGCGGTCCCAGAGCAGATTCAGATCTATGTTCTTGCCCGTTCCATTCTGAACGAAGACCGGGAAGTATTGCATGAAGATGAATCGCTTGTCGGTCTTCGGATCGAGCGCGAGTTGAGCAACGTTATTCGGGTCGAAGCTGTGACTACACTTCGAGAGCAAGTCGAACAACGACTCGCCATCAGCGAGCCGAATCTGTTTGGCGAAGTAAAGGCCGCGCCTAAAATCCATCCGGGCGTCCGCTATCGCATCCTTGTCGCCTTCGAGATCTTTGGACACCCGGAAGTGAATCTTGGCAATGTCAGGGTATTTCTTGACAATAAACCGATCGAATTTCTCGGCGGTAAAGCAGGCGTCGTCGAAACACCCCGCATCATCCAGAAACCTCTTCTCTTCCGGCGTCTGAGCGAGTTTGACAATCACAGATTTCGGCCAGTTCGCTTCCGACGCTGTACTTGCCCCGGTGGCGGGGCTTGCGGTTGCATCGGATTGGGTTTCTGACGTGCCACTGTCACAGCTCGCCATCCCGATGACCATGCAGGATGTCAGGCAGGCGAAAAGGAGGCGTTTGATTTTCATTTGTTGTGGTCGGCCTTTTCTTGCCAGTTGATTGGTCTGGCCAGATTTTACCGTGGACAGGAGGGGTGCCCTCCCGGAGACCAACATACTGGCCGTCTCGTCCGGAGCTTGCCCGGCCTGACTCTGCGGTCGCGCAAGATGAGTTGCGTGGCCTATCGGCTGAAGCGGCGCGTGTATGACTGTTTTACTGCGAGAAGCTGCCGTTGAGGTCCGACCAGGACAAGAGGCAGAGATGGGTCCTACAGCAACATCCACGGAAATCCGCGATGCCCCTTTTTTGCCTCCCGTCGACATCTCTACGCAGCCAATAAAAAACGCGTGACGACTTGCGTCGTCACGCGTTGCTTTTGCGCGTTATCGCGTCGCGCCCGTCAGAACCCGAACCCCGGCCCGCCAGCCCCCGCCTCCGGCGCACCCGCCACCGGCGCCGCATCCTTCGGCGCCTCATGCACGGTCGCATCCGTAGTCAGCAGCAGCCCCGCGACCGACGCCGCGTTCTGCAACGCGGTACGCGTAACCTTGGTCGGATCGAGCACACCCGACTCGACGAGGTCGCCATACTCGCCCGTCTGCGCGTTGTACCCGAAATTCCCCGATCCTTCCGCGACCTTCGCGACCACGACGCTCGCTTCCTCGCCCGCGTTCGTGACGATCTGGCGCAGCGGCTCCTCGAGCGCGCGCAGCACGATCTTGATGCCGGCGTGCTGGTCGGCGTTCGCGCCCGTCAGTTCGCGGATCGCCTGCTTCACGCGGATCAGCGCGACGCCGCCGCCCGGCACGATGCCTTCTTCAACGGCCGCGCGGGTCGCATGCAGCGCATCGTCGACGCGGTCCTTCTTCTCCTTGACCTCGATCTCCGTCGCGCCGCCGACCTTGATCACCGCGACGCCGCCCGCGAGCTTCGCCACCCGCTCCTGCAGCTTCTCGCGATCGTAGTCCGACGTCGCCTCGTCGATCTGCACGCGGATCTGCTTCACGCGCGCCTCGATGTTCGCCGCGTTGCCCGCGCCGTCGATCACCGTCGTGTTCTCCTTGCCGACCTCGATGCGCTTCGCCTGCCCGAGCTCCGCGAGCGTCGCCTTCTCGAGCGTGAGGCCCGTTTCCTCGGCGATCACCTGGCCGCCGGTGAGGATCGCGATGTCTTCCAGCAGCGCCTTGCGACGGTCGCCGAAGCCCGGCGCCTTGACCGCGACGGTCTTCAGGATCCCGCGGATATTGTTCACGACCAACGTGGCGAGCGCCTCGCCCTCGACGTCCTCCGCGATGATCAGCAGCGGCCGGCCGGATTTCGCGACCTGCTCGAGCACCGGCAGCAGTTCGCGAATGTTCGACACCTTCTTGTCGTGCAGCAGGATGTACGGGTTCTCGATCTCGGCGATCTGCTTGTCCTGGTTGTTGATGAAGTACGGCGACAGGTAGCCGCGATCGAACTGCAGCCCTTCGACGACGTCGAGCTCGTCGGCGAGCGACTTGCCGTCCTCGACGGTGATCACGCCTTCCTTGCCGACGCGGTCGATCGCTTCCGCGATGCGCTGGCCGATCGATTCCTCGCCGTTCGCCGAGATCGTCGCGACCTGCGCGATTTCCTTGCTCGTCGTGGTCGGCTTGCTGATCTTCTTCAGTTCGTCGACCGCCGCCGCGACGGCCTTGTCGATGCCGCGCTTCAGGTCGAGCGGGTTCAGCCCGGCCGCGACGTACTTCTGGCCTTCGCGCACGATCGCTTGCGCGAGCACGGTGGCGGTGGTGGTGCCGTCGCCGGCCGCGTCGCTGGTGCGCGACGCAACTTCCTTCACGAGCTGCGCGCCGATGTTCTGCAGCTTGTCGGCGAGCTCGATTTCCTTCGCGACGGACACGCCGTCCTTCGTGACGATGGGCGCGCCGAAGCTGCGCTCGAGCACCACGTTGCGGCCCTTGGGCCCGAGCGTGACCTTCACCGCGTTCGCGAGAATGTTCACGCCTTCGGTCAGTTTCGCGCGTGCGACGTCGCTGAAGATGATTTCCTTCGCTGCCATGGTTCCGCTCCTTTATTGATTGACGACGGCGACGATGTCTTCCTCGCGCAGCACGAGGAGTTCATCGCCGTCCACCTTGACCGTCTGGCCCGCGTACTTGCCGAACAGCACGCGCTCGCCGACCTTCAGGTCGGGCACGATGCGCTGGCCGTCGGCATCCTTGCGGCCGGGGCCGACCGCGATCACTTCGCCCTGGTCGGGCTTCTCCGCGGCGCTGTCGGGAATCACGATGCCGGAAGCGGTGGTGGTTTCCTGGTCGAGTCGCTTCACGATGACTCGGTCGTGCAAGGGGCGTAGGCTCATCGGTTCGTCCTGGTTCGTCCTGTCTGGGGTGATTGGCACTCTGCATCAGAGAGTGCTGACGAGTATAGGAATGCGTGCCCGCACGATCCAATAACGGATTGCGAAATGCATTTGCCACGGCGTGCAATTGGGTGGCGCACCGGCGCCGTGCGTCAGATCAGCAGCCTGAGCGTGCGGAACAGCGCGAGATCCTCCTTGCGCGCCGAGCGCGCGTGGCGCCGGATCACCTGCGTCAGGCAGTCGATGAAGCAGCGCGCCGCGTCGCTGAGCGTGCTGCTGCGGCGCGTGACGATGCCGAGCTCGCGCGGCTCGAAGCTTTCCTTCAGCGGCAGCGCGCGCATCCGCTCGCCGAACGGCGGCACGACGCTCAGGATCGTCGGGCACCACGTGCACATGTCGGCCTGCTCGAGCATCGTCTGCAGCATCGCGACCGATTGCGCGCGGACGATGCGGCGCTCGTCGATCTGCGCGCCGTGGCGCGTAAACAGATAGTCGACGAGCGCGGCCTGCCCGTCCGGCGCAAAGTTCAGCACCCAGTCCTGGTCGAGCAGGTCGTGGATCGAGCGCGCATGTTCGCGCGGATGGCCGGCGCGCACCATCACCGAGGTCTCGTAGGTCAGCACCGGCTCGCACGCGAATTCCTGCGCGGCGACGCCCGGCTGCACCTGCCCGAGCGCGAAATCCATGCTGCCGTCGCGCAGCAGCGGCTGCGCGACGGCCATCAATCCTTCATACAGTTCGAGGCGCACGTCGGGCATGCGCTGGCGAAACAGCAGCACCGCTTCGGCGAGGAACGTCTGCGTGAGCCACGGCGTGACGCCGACGCTCAGCCGCCCCTCGACGCGGCCGCGCATGGTCGCGAGATCGCTCTGCGCACGCTCCAGCTGCTTGAGCACGAGTTTCGCGTGCGTGAGCAGCGCGCGGCCGTAGTCGGTGAAGCCGATCCCTTCCGGCGCGCGGACGAGCAGCGGCAGGCGCTCGCTCGCCTCCAGTTCGCGCAGCGCCCGCGTGACGGCCGCCTGCGACAGGCCCAGCGCGCGCGCCGCGCCGCGAATGCTTCCGGCTTCCGCGCTCGCGACGAGCGCCTGCAGCTGATGCAGCTTCATGGTGCAATACCCGACAACACAAAGTTGTCATCATAACGAAACCGGGGCTGTTCCAGCGGATATTCGCCGCATACGATCTCCTCACGATCAGCCGCTCCGGCGATCGAGCGAAGCACGCAACCGAGGAGTGTCGGCGTTGAACCAGGAACGAATCTGGCCCGAAATGGCGGCCATCGAGGCAGAGATGATCGCGCTGCGTCACCGGCTGCACGCGCATCCGGAGCTCGGCTTCGACGAGCACGCGACGAGCGACCTGCTGGCCGAATGCCTGACAACGTGGGGTTATCGGGTGACGCGCGGCCTCGGCGGCACGGGCGTGGTCGGCACGTTGACGCGCGGCGCCGGCGGCCGGCTCGGCCTGCGCGCCGACATGGACGCGCTGCCGATCCGCGAGACGACCGGGCTGCCGTATGCGAGCCGCATCGACGGCGTGATGCATGCGTGCGGCCACGACGGCCATACCGCGATGCTGCTGGCCGCCGCGCGCTGCATCGCCGAACGGGCGCGCTTCAGCGGCACGCTGAACCTGATCTTCCAGCCGGCCGAGGAAGGGCTCGGCGGCGCGAAACGGATGATCGACGACGGGCTGTTCACGCAATTTCCGTGCGACGCGGTGTACGCGATGCACAACGTGCCGGGGCTGCCGGCCGGCAAAATCGGCTTCTGCGACGGCCCGTTCATGGCGTCGGCCGACGAGGTGCGCGTGCGTGTGACGGGCCGCGGCGGACACGGTGCGGCGCCGCACGCGACGGTCGATCCGGTGGTCGTCTGCGCGTCGATCGTGATGGCGCTGCAGACGATCGTGTCGCGCAACGTGAACCCGCAGGATCTCGCGATCATCACGGCCGGGTCGATCCATGCCGGCACCGCGTCGAACGTGATTCCGCCGCACGCGGACCTCGAACTCAGCGTGCGCGCGCTGTCGCCCGACGTGCGCGCACTGCTCGAACGGCGCATCCGCGAGACGGTGCAGGGGCAGGCGGCGAGCTACGGTGCGATGGCCGATATCGACTATCGCCACGACTATCCGGTGCTCGTCAATCACGCGGCGGAAACGGCGTTCGCGCGGCAGGTCGCGCACGACTGGGGCGGCAGCGGCGCCGTGATCGACCATCTTCAGCCGATCGCGGCGAGCGAGGACTTCGCGTTCATGCTGAACGCATGCCCGGGCAGCTACCTGTCGATTGGCAACGGCGATGGCGCGGCCGGCTGCGCGCTGCACAACCCCGGCTATGACTTCAACGACGCGTGCCTCGCGATCGGCGCGAGCTACTGGGTCGCGCTGGCGGAACGGTTTCTCCGCTGACGCGCGACGCGCGCAGCGGACGGAGGCGGCGCCGGATGCCGCGACGATTTCGGTTAAACACAAGGAGACACATGATGAAACAGTGGATAGCGGCGCTCGCGGTGGCGCTGGCGGCAGGGTCGGCGCACGCCGGCGATTGGGCGGGCAAGGAGATCCGCCTGGCGGTCGATCCGACTTACCCGCCGCTCGAATACAAGCTGCCCGACGGCACGCTGGCGGGCTTCGGCATCGACATCACGAATGCGCTGTGCGCGGAACTGCGTGCGCGCTGCGTGTGGGTGGAGTCGAGCTTCGACGGGATGATTCCGGGCCTGCTCGCGCGCAAGTTCGACGTGATCGCGTCGTCGATGACGATCACGCCGAAACGGATGCAGCAGATCGCGTTCACGAACCGGATCTCGAACGCGCCCGCCCGCCTCGTCGTGCGCAAGGGCGCGCCGCTGCTGCCGAGCGCCGAATCGCTGAAGGGCAAGCGCGTCGGCGTCGAGCAGGGCTCGGCGCAGGCCGACTACGCGATCGCGAACTGGCAGCGGGCCGGCGTGCAGATCGTGTCGTACGCGAACCAGGACCAGGTGTACGCGGATCTCGTGTCGGGTCGGCTGGACGCGGCGTTCCAGGCATCGATCGCGGCGAGCGACGGGTTCCTGAAGAAGCCGCAGGGCAAGGATTTCACGTTCGCGGGCGACGCGATCGACGATCCGAAGTACTTCGGCCAGGGCGACGGGCTCGGCTTGCGCAAGCAGGATGCCGATCTGCGCGAAGCGTTCAATCGCGCGCTCGCGGCGGTTCTCGCGAACGGCACGTATGCGCGCATCAACCGGAAGTATTTCGACTTCGACATCTACGGCACGAAGTAAGCAGGACGGGCGGCGCCCGGCATGAGGAGAACGGGCCGCGCAACGCGGCCTGCGCATCACATAATCAATAAGGATCACATATGAACTGGAGATCGGCCTGCGTCATCGTCCCGGCGCTGTGCGCCGCACCGGCGCTCGCGTTCGCGCAAGGCAGCGTCACGCTGTACGGCCTCGTCGATGCGGGCATCGACTATACGAGCAACGTCGGCGGCCGCAGCGCATGGCAGATGGCGAGCGGATTCGCGCAAGGCAGCCGGTGGGGCCTGAAAGGCACGGAGGATCTGGGCGGCGGCTACAGCGCGCTGTTCCAGCTCGAGAACGGCTTCAACGTGAACAGCGGCACGCTCGCGCAGGGCGGCCGCGCGTTCGGCCGGCAGGCGTACGTCGGCCTCGGCGGCACGCGCTTCGGCACGCTCACGCTCGGCCGGCAATACGATTCGGTCGTCGACTATCTGGCGCCGACGACCGCGAACGGCAGTTGGGGCGTCTATCCGTTCTCGCACCCGCTCGACAACGACAACACCGGCAACACGTTCCGCGTGAACAACACGGTGAAGTACGCGAGCCCGGACTTCGCGGGTTTCTCGTTCGGCGGCACGTACGGCTTCAGCAACGACGCGAATTTCGCCAACAACCGCCAGTGGAGCGTCGGCGCGCAATACGAGCACGGCGGGCTGCTGGTCGGCGCCGCGTTCCTGAACGCGAACAACCCGGGGGCGACGCCGGGCGGCGCGATCGCGGGCGCGGGGTCGGTCGGGGCCGATGCGAACTTCGTGTCGACGCGGCTGCGGATCTTCGGCGCGGGCATCAACTACACGGCGGGGCCCGCGACCGTCGGGTTCGCGTACACGAACAGCACCGTCAGCCGCCCGAGCGCGAACGTCGGCTACCTGTTCGGCGACGAGACGATCCAGCCGGTTGCAAGGCCGCTCGCGGGCGGCACCGTGACCGCGCTGAAGTACCAGAACTTCGAAGTGAACGGAAAGTACCAGTTCACGCCGGCCTTCTTCGTCGGCGCGCAATACGTGTACACGCTCGCGCACTACGATGCGACGACGGTCAGCGTGAAGCCGAAGATCCATTCGATCGGGCTGATGGCCGAATACAACCTGTCGAAGCGCACCGACGTCTACCTGATGGGCGCGTACCAGAAGGTCGCGGGCGACGCGACCGGCTCGTCGCTCGACCAGGCGCTCATCCCGGGCGCGCCGGATCTGTCGTCGACGTCGAAGCAGCTGATGGTGCACGCGGGGATCCGGCACAAGTTCTGATCGCCGCGCGCACGGGTGTGCTCACGCAGCGGGCGGTGCGTCGTGATCCGCCCGCTCGCCGAACCGTTCCTGCAGGAATTCGATGAAGCGCTGCGTCTTCGCCGGCAGCAGGCGCGTCTCGGTGAGCGCGTACACGGGCATCGGCGTGCCGTGCCACGCGGGCAGGATCGGGCGCAGGCGGCCGCTCGCCACGTCCTCGGCCACCACTTCCTCGGCGATGAGGATCACGCCCTGGTCGAGGGTCGCGAGCCGCCGCACCATCCCGACGCTGTTGACCGAGAAGCGCCCGCCGATCGCGACGTCGACGGTTTCGTCCGCGCGATGCAGGGCCCACATGTCCGGCGTCGGAAAGTCGAGGCACGCGTGCCGCGCGAGCTCGGCCGGATGGGCGGGCTCGCCCGCGCGCGCGAGATAGCCGGGCGACGCATAAAGCTTGGTCGGCAGGCGCGCGAGCAGCCGCGCGATCAGCGTCGAATCCGGCTGTTCGCCCATCCGGATCGCGATGTCGAAGGGCTCGCTGACGAGATCGACCCGCCGCGGCGTGAGGTCGAACTCGAAGCGGATGCCCGGGTAGCGGTTCGCGAATTCGACGACCAGCGGCGCGAGGAACACCGTCGCGAAATCCACCGGCAGCGACGCGCGCAGCACGCCGGTGGGCTGCGCGAGCATCTCGCCGAGCTGCTCGTGCGCGAGCCGCGCCTCGTCGACGATGCGCCGGCACCGTTCGTAATACAGCTGCCCGGCCTCGGTCAGCTCGATCCGGCGCGTCGTGCGATGCAGCAGGCGCAGGCCGATCGCCTTCTCCAGCGCGCCGATCCGGCGCGACACCGTCGAATTCGGCACGCCCGTCGCCTCCGCCGCGCGGCGGAAGCTCATCGCGTTCACGACGTCGACGAACAGCGCCATGTCGTTCAGGAGTTCCATGCTCACTGCTCCATCAATGGATCAATCATTTCCATTCTGACGGATTTATCCCGTCAATGGTTTGGTTCAGACTGCGTCCATCGTTCGTCGCGCTGCCGACCCCGCGCGCGCCACCGTCCACTGGAGAACCCCATGAGCCACTTTTTCGATCCCGTCCGCATCGGACGCTACGTGTTGCCGAACCGCCTCGTGATGGCGCCGATGACCCGCTCGCGCGCCGGCGACGACGACGGCGTGCCGGCCGACATCACCGCCACCTACTACGCGCAGCGCGCGAGCGCCGGGCTGATCGTGACCGAGGGCGTGTTTCCGTCCGCGATGGGCAAGGGCTACGTGCACACGCCGGGCATCGGCACCGACGCGCAGGTTGCCGCGTGGAAGCGCGTGACCGACGCCGTGCACGCGCGCGGCGGCCGCATTTTCTTGCAGCTGATGCACAGCGGGCGCATCTCGCACCCGTCGATGCTGCCGGGCGGCGCGCTGCCGGTCGCGCCGTCGGCGATCCGGCCCGACGGGCAGGCATGGACGCCGGTGGGCCAGGTGGATTTCGTCACGCCGCGCGCGCTGGAGACGGCCGAGATCGCCGGCGTGGTCGACGAATACCGGCAGGCGACGCGCCGCGCGCTGGAGGCCGGCTTCGACGGCGTCGAGCTGCATGGGGCGTCCGGCTACCTGCCCGAGCAGTTCCTGTCGTCCGGCAGCAACCGGCGCGACGACGCCTACGGCGGCTCGCTCGAAGGCCGCGCGCGCTTCGTGCTCGAGGTGCTGGACGCGATGGTGGCCGAAGCGGGCGCCGATCGCGTCGGCATCAAGCTGTCGCCGGAGATGAACTACAACAGCATCGTCGACGCCGCGCCGCAGGAGACTTACACGTACCTGGTCGACCAGCTGCGCGGCCGCGGGCTCGCGTATCTGCACGTCGCGGTGTTCGGCGCGAGCGTCGACTATCACGCGCTGCTGCGCGCGCGCTTCGACGGCCCGTACCTGATGGGCGGCGGCCTCGTGCACGACAGCGCGGCGGCGGCGCTCGCGGAAGGCCGCGCGGACGCGACGGTGTTCGGCAGCGCGTTCCTCGCGAACCCGGACCTGCCCGAGCGTTTCCGGCGCGGCGCCGCGCTGAACGAACCGGACCGCGCGACCTTCTTCACGCCGCCGGGCGCGCAGGGCTACATCGATTACCCGACGCTGGACGCGCAGGGCGCGGCGGCCTGACGTCACCGGAGATCGATCATGCGATTCGAACGCTTCACCGCCGACAACGCCGCGCTGCTGCTGATCGACCATCAGGTCGGCACGATGGGCTGGGTGACCTCCATTTCGTTCGACGAAATGAAGCGCAACGCGCTGATGCTCGCGAAGACGGCGGCGATCCTCGCGCTGCCGGTCGTGCTGACGTCGAGCATGGAGACGGATGCGCAGGGGCCGTTGATCGGCGAGCTCGAAACGATCCTGCCGGCGGCGTTCGCCGCGCGCATCCGCCGCGCGGGCGTGGTCAACGCGATGGACGATCCCGCGTTCGCCGCGGCCGTCGACGCGACGGGCCGCCGCAAGTTCGTCATCGCCGGCGTGACCAACGACGTATGCACGGTGTTTCCGGCGCTGAGCCTCGTCGCGCGCGGCTACGACGTGCAGGTGGTGGCCGACGCGGGCGGCTCGCCGAGCCGCATCGGCGACGACATGGCGCTGCGCCGGATGGAGAAGAACGGCGTCACGCTGACCAGCACCAACCAGGTGATCGCCGAGCTGGCCGGCGACTGGAGCACGCCGGCCGGCGGGCGGATCGTGCAGGACGTGGTGATGCCCGCATTGCAGAACTGACGGCGGCGGGCGGCAGTCGTACGGGCCCCCGTGCGACCGCTCGCCGCGTCATATTCTTCGGCTCCCTTAGCATGTGACGAATCGGACTTTGGCCGCCGCGGGCGCGCGGCTAACATCGCCGCTCCCGTTGAACGAGCGATACAGCAATGACCCAGCCCGCTTCGCCTCCTGCTTTCCGATCCAGCCTGATCTGCGCCGCGCTCGCCGGCGCGCTGTCGCTCGCGTCGTGCGGCGGCGTCGACAGCGCCGCGCCGCCGCAGGCCGACGCGAGCACGCCGGCGAAGCGTCCGAACATCCTGTACATCATGGCCGACGATCTCGGCTATTCCGACATCCACGCGTTCGGCGGCGAGATCAACACGCCGAACCTCGACGCGCTCGTGCAGTCGGGCCGCATCCTGTCGAACCATCACGCGGGCACGGTGTGCGCGATCACGCGCGCGATGCTGATCTCCGGCACCGATCACCATCTCGTCGGCGAAGGCACGATGGGCACGCCGACCGACGAGCGGCGCGGGCTGCCCGGCTACGAAGGCTACCTGAACGACCGCGCGCTGTCGGTCGCGCAGCTGCTGAAGGACGCCGGCTATCACACGTATATCGCCGGCAAGTGGCATATCGGCTCGGGCATCGTCGGCAGCGCGACCGGCAGCGGGCAGACGCCCGATCAATGGGGCTTCGAGCGCAGCTACGTGCTGCTCGGCGGCGCGGCCACCAATCACTTCGCGCACGAGCCGGCCGGCTCGAAGAACTACACCGAGGACGGCCGCTACGTGCAGCCGGGCCAGCCCGGGCAGCCGGGCGGCGCGGGCGGCAGCCCGGCCGTGTTCTATTCGACCGATTTCTATACGCAGAAGCTGATCGCGGACATCGATTCGAACCGGCGCGACGGCAAGCCGTTCTTCGCATACGCGGCCTATACGTCGCCGCACTGGCCGCTGCAGGTGCCCGAGCCGTGGTTGCACAAGTACGCGGGCGTGTACGACGCGGGCTACGACGCGATCCGCAACGCGCGGATCGCGCGGCAGAAGGCGCTCGGGCTGATCCCGGCCGATTTCAGGCCGTTCGACGGGCTGCCCGAGACGCTCGCGGCGTCGCCGGCGACGCCGAACAACGGCACGGCCGGCGCGAAATACATCAGCGCGGTGCACGCGCCGGCGGACGGCTACGCCGATTACGGCCCCGGCAAGGTGGACAAGCTGTGGTCGAGCCTGTCGCCGGCCGAGCGCAAGGCGCAGGCGCGCTACATGGAGATCTACGCGGGCATGGTCGAGAACCTCGACTACAACATCGGCCTGCTGATCCAGCACCTGAAGGACATCGGCGAATACGACAACGCGTTCATCATGTTCCAGTCGGACAACGGCGCGGAAGGCTGGCCGATCGATTCCGGCGCGGACCCGACGGCGACCGATACGGCGAACGCACAGGAGCCGGTGTATTCGGCGCTCGGCACCGACAACGGCAAGCAGAACGCGCAGCGGCTGCAATACGGGCTGCGCTGGGGCGAGGTGAGTGCGACGCCGTTCCGGCTGACCAAGGGCTTCTCGGCGGAAGGCGGCGTGTCGGTGCCGACCATCGTGCGCCTGCCGGGCCAGCAGCAGGCGCTGCCGACGCTGCGCGCGTTCACGCACGTGACCGACAACACGGCGACCTTCCTCGACGTCGCGGGCGTTACGCCGCCGTCGCAGCCGGCGCCGCCGCTCGTCAACACGCTGACGGGCGTCGACCAGAACCGCGGCAAGGTGGTCTACAACAACCGCTACGTGTATCCGGTGACGGGCAAGTCGCTGCTGCCGGTGCTGAGCGGCGCGAGCAGCGGCGAAGTGCACACCGCGCCGTTCGGCGACGAGGCGTACGGCCGTGCATACCTGCGCAGCGCCGACGGCCGCTGGAAGGCGCTGTGGACCGAGCCGCCGGTCGGCCCGCTCGACGGCCACTGGCAGTTGTTCGACCTCGCGTCGGATCGCGGCGAGACGACCGACGTGTCGGCGCAGAACCCGTCGCTGATCCAGAGCCTCGTCGAGCAGTGGAAGGCCTACATGAGCAACGTCGGCGGCGTCGAGCCGCTGCGTCCGCGCGGCTATTACTGAGGCGGCGGCGATGCGCTCCTGGCTCATCGGCGCGGCAGGCGCCGCTGCACTGTTCGCCACCGCGTTCGCGCTCGGCTATGCGAACTCCGCGCCGGCGCCCGCGGACGGCTTCGACGGCGCGAATCGCGGCCGCCCGCTCGCGCCGCTCGGCTCCGAACGGCAGTGCGAACGCTATTCGGGGCTGCCGGCGCGATGGCGCGACGATCCGAACGCGGGGATGGTGCACCTGCGCGGCGGCGCGTTCGTGTTCGGCAGCACGCGCGGCTATCCGGACGAGCGCCCGGCGGGCGACGGCCGCACGCGTGTCGGCGGCTTCTGGATCGACCAGACCGACGTGACGATCGCGCAGTTCGCCGCGTTCGTGCAGGCCACCGGCTATGTGACCGACGCGGAGCGGCAGGGCGGCGCGGCGGTGTTCCACGTGCCGACGCGCGACGAGCTGAATGCGCGCGACCTCGCGTGGTGGAGCTGGGTGAAGGGCGCGTCGTGGCGGCAGCCGCGCGGCCCCGGCAGCAGCGTCGACGGGCGCGGCAACCTGCCCGTCACGCTGGTCACGCAGCGCGACGCGCTCGCGTATGCACGCTGGCTCGGCCGCGACCTGCCGACCGAAGCCGAATGGGAATACGCGGGCAAGGCCGGGCGCGACGACGCATCGCTCGACGCCGCGCCGCGCGATGCGCAGGGCAAGCCCGCCGCGAACTACTGGCAAGGCGCGTTTCCGGTGCTCGACACCGCGGAGGACGGCCATGCGGGGCTCGCGCCGGTCGGCTGCTACGCGGCGAACGGCTTCCGGCTCTACGACATGATCGGCAACGCATGGCAGTGGACCCGGGACGCGTACACGGGCCCGCACCAGCCGCATGCGAACGGCGACACCGCGGCCGTCGCGCCGCCGACGCGCCGGCACGACACGCCGATGGTGATCAAGGGCGGCTCGTTCCTGTGCTCGCGCGACTACTGCGTGCGCTATCGCGCGTCGTCGCGCGAGCAGCAGGAGGCCGATCTCGCGGCGTCGCACATCGGGTTTCGCACGATCCTGAGGGATGCGTCGTGATGCGCGGGGTGAGGGATGTCGCCGCGTGTTCGGCGACTGCATGCGGCGTCGCCGGTCGGCTTCGGTCCTGTCGTGATGGAAGCGTGACGAAGCGCGCGCTCCGTTCGATCGCCGCGCTGCTGCTGATGACGACGTGCGCCGTCGCGCACGCCGCCCCGGCGGCCGAATCGGCGGAAGCGCCCGTACGCGTGGGTGCGACGCGCGGCGTGCATGCCGAGCTCCTCGACGAAGTGAAGCGCGTCGCCGCCGCGCGCGGGCTGCCGGTCGACGTCGTCGTGTTCGACGACGCCACGCGCATCGATCGCGCGCTCGCCGACGGCCGCATCGACGCGGCGAGTTTCGAGGATGCGCAGCGTCTTGCCGCGACGCGCGCCGCAACGGGCTACGCGCTCGCGCCGGTCGCGACGACGGTCACGCTGCCGATGGCGCTCTATTCGCGCAAGCTGCGCAGCCTGAACGCGCTGCGGCCCGGCGCGACGGTCGCGATTCCGGCGGACCGGGCCGGGATGGCGCGCGCGCTCGTGCTGCTGCAGAACGACACGCTGCTGACGTTGCGCGAACGCGCGGGCCTGCATGCGACGCTGCGCGACATGACCGGCAACCGGCTCGGCCTGAAGCTCGTCGCGCTGCGCCGCGAACGCCTCGTTGCCGCGCTCGACACGGCGGCGTTCGTCGTGATCGACAGCGACGATGCCGCGCGGGCGGGGCTGCAGCCCGCGCGCGACAGCATCGGCATCGAGGATGCGCGCTCGCCGTATGCGAACGTGCTGACGGTGCGCGACGCGGATCGCACGAAGCCGTGGGTCGGCCGGCTGGTGGCCGCGTATCACTCGGACGACGTCGCGCGGTTCATCCTGACGCGCTATCAGGACTCGGTGCGGCGGCCGTGGTAGACGCGTATTTTCTCGCGTGCCACGCGTGCGGCCGCTGCTGCAACAGCGCGCCGACGCTGTCGCTGCGCGAGCTGTTCCGGCATCGCGACCGCTTCGTCGGCGCGCTGGCGATCCAGCGCGTGCCGGCGCGGCGCATCGGCGAACGCGTGCGTACCGGCGGCGTCGAGCACGTGCTCGACGCGGACGATGTCACCGCCTGTGACGCGCTCGCCGACGCCCTGTTTCATCGCGCGCATGGCGGCCGCCATGCATGGCTCGCGCTCACGCTGCAAGGCTACGACTATCCGTCGCTCGGCCGCTGCCCGGCGCTCGCGGACGACGGGCGCTGCACGATCCACGCGGACAAGCCCGCGATCTGCGGCGCGGTGCCGCTCGATCCGCTGCTGCCGGATCGCCTGCAGCCGCAGGTGATGGCGGGCCGGCGCGCGCAGGCGGCATGGTTCGGCGCGAACTGCATTCGCGAGACGGCCGATGCGGGAGAGGTGGCGGACAGCGTGCGCGTGATCCCGTTGATCGCCGCCGGCCGAATCGACGACGCCGCCACGCTCGCCGCGTGCCGCGACGCGCTCGTGTTCGAGCGCGCGGTGTGGCGCGATGCGGTGTTCGTGTCGCTGAACGACGGCGCGCAAGCATTAAACGACGCGTTGTCGCGGCTTGCGCCGGGCGGTTATCTGACGATGTCGATCGTGCCGGTGCTGCTGGCCGTCGCGCGCCTCTCCGCGCGTTGCCATGAGCTGTGCGCGGATTTCATCGACTGTCAGCTCGCGCTGATCGACGCGCGCATCGAAGCGGCGCTCGCCCGCCGCCATTCCGACGACCGGCCCGCCACGCGCGAGCTGCGCGGTTTCGCGCAGGCCTACGAACGCGCACGGCAGGCGCTGGCCGCGATGCCGTCGCAGGCGGACGTCGCGCCCGTGGATGCGTTGCGCGTCGAGGCTTGGCTCGACGTTGTGTGATGTTGCGTGACCTCGGCCGGCAGCCCGGCAACGCGTCGGACGCCGGGTGCCGCGCGTGTCGTCGATCGACGATTCCGGCCGGGCCGCGGCGGTCGCGCTGCCGTTACGCGTATTTGTCGCCGACCATGCTGCGGACCGGATGCGTGTCGTAGAGGATGATCATCTTCACGATGCCGCCATGCTCGTCGAATTCGAAGACGTCGACACACTCGAATGTCACCGCGGAGCCGTCTTTCAGCCCCCAGTCGTAGACGAAGTAGGCGGTTGCGCGACGCGCGCCCGTCGTGCTCGCGCAAATATCGATCGGTGTAATCCGGCTTTGTCCCGATGCCGCGTCGACCTTTGCAAAGAACGCTTCAGGGTGCATCCATCCGAGGAACGGAGAATGGATCCGGGCGTCGGGCGCAAACAAGGCGCAGATCGCGGCGACGTCGCCGCGTTCCAGTTCGCGAAGGTAAGCGCGGATCTGGCGCGTGTATAGTGCATCGGACGACGAGACCATGATCTGGCTCCGGACAAGGGTTCGTGAGGCGACCCGCGCCGGGGAGCGCGGGTCGGATCGAGCCACGATAGCGATGCGCCGATGACCGAACAATCGAATTATTCGCAACCCCCGTATGCGGGGCACGCATACCCGCTGTCCGATCTGACGCGGGCCTTGCCTCCGCTGCTTGCGTTCCAGGCTTTCGTCGCCGCGGCGGAACTCGGCAGTTTCAGCAGGGCCGCTGATCATCTGTGCCGTACGCAGGGCGCGGTCAGCCGTCAGGTGCAGCAACTCGAGGCCCACTATCGATGCGCGCTGTTCGTGCGCCACGCGTCGGGCCTGACGCTGACGCCGGAAGGGAACGCGCTGCGGGCGGTCGCCGTGGACCTGCTCACCCGGCTCGTCCGCCACGAGGACGCACACGACCAGTTACCGTCGGTTCTCACGCTGCAATTGCCGTCGACGTTCGCGATTCGCTGGTTGCTTCCTCAGCTGCCCGTGATCAGCGAGGCGCTGCCCCGGACCGAGCTGCGAATCCATACGTCGGCGGACGATACGCCGGATTTCACCGCCTCCGAAGTCGACGCGATGGTCGTGCGCGGGCCCGGCGGCTGGGCGGGAATGGACGCGATACCGCTGTTCGAGGAAAACCTTGCGCCGCTGTGCACCCGCGAACTGGCGACATCGCTGCAATCGGTGGCCGACCTCGGGCGCGTCACGCTGCTCCATCCCGCTCACGATCGCGAGGAGTGGCGATGCTGGCTCGATCACGTCGGGGCGGCGTCGATCGACGCGAACCGCGGGCTGCAGTTCGATACCCTCGAATTGACGCTCACGGCCGCCGCGCAGGGGCACGGCGTGGCAATCGGCGATCCCCGGATGGCGCGGGACCGCCTCGAGGCCGGCGCACTCGTGATGCCGTTTCGAGCCATCGCGCAAAACGGCCTGGGCTATTTCCTCGTCTATCCGTCCGCGCGCGCGGCGCAACCGAAGATTCGCGCGCTCGCCGGTATCCTGACCCGCCTCGCACGGGAAGCGCGATCGATGCCTGCGTGACGCACGACGCGTGACGACCCGGCGATCCGGCATGTCTTACACTCTCGGCTCTTTCAATCGTTCGCCGAGGCAGCGCCATGTACTCCTCCACGTTCATCTTCAAGGCCGGGCAATACGACGACGAATTCCATCGTCTCGACCGGCAGATTGCCGAGATGGCGCGCGCGATTCCCGGCTATCTCGGCGAGGAGACCTGGGAGAACGCCAGTGAGGGGCTCATCCAGAACATTTACTACTGGGAATCGGAGGAGGCGCTGCAGCAACTGATCGCGCATCCGGCGCACCGCGAAGCGAAGGCGAAGCAGGCCCGCTGGCTCGACGGCTACCGGGTGGTGATCGCGAAGGTGCTCAGGGAGTACGGCGATGGCGGGTGCGTGCCGCGCGCCGCCACCGCCGGCCAGCCCGACTGACCACGCCCGTCACAGCGCCTCCACCAGCTTCCGGTTGCTCTTCTCGCAGTACTCGTGACACGCGGCGCGCGCCGCGATCGACGCGCCGTGCACGAAACGCGGCGCATCGGCGCGCCGCGACATCGACACGACGATCGACGGCGGCGACGGCTGCAGCGGCAGCTCGACCACCTCGCCGCTTTCGATCAGCGCATCGACGAACAGCCGCGGAATCGCGGCCACCCCAAAGCCGTCGCGCACGAGCTGCACGATCACCGAGATCGACGGCGAGCCCGTGATGCGCGTGTCCGACAGCGGCACGCCGTGCGCATGCGCGAGCGTGCGGACGATGTCCTCCAGCGCGCGATGCGGCGCGGTGCCGCGCCCGAACGTCAGGATCGGCTGGCGCAGCACCTGCCGCGCGAGGCCCGTGCGCGTGTGCGGCAGCAGCCCCGCGCGCGCGATCCAGCGCACCGGATAGTTCGCGAGCGCGTCGCAGACGACCGACGCCTCGTCGCTGCCCTCCACCCGGATGATCAGGTCGAGCTCGCCCGCCATCAGCCGGCGCTGCAGCACCACGCTGACATCCACCGTCAGGTCGATCTCGAGCTGCGGATAGTCGGCCGCGAGCCGCCGCATGTAGTGCGGCAGCCAGCTGTGCACGACCGTTTCGATCACGCCGAGCCGCAGCTTGCCGCGCAGCGCGCTCTCGCCGGACGCGGCGGCCTGCAGCTGCTGTGTCGCCTCGACCACCGCCTTCGCATAGCCGAGCAGGTATTCGCCGTTCGGCGTCAGCCGGAATTCGCGGCTGTCGCGATCGACGAGCACGGTCTGCAATTCGTCCTCGAGCGCCTTCAGGCGCTGCGAGATCGCGGCCGGCGTCGCATGCAGCGCGGCCGCCGTGGTGCGGAAGTTGCGCAGCTTGGCAAGCGTGACGAAGGTATCGAGGAAACGCGTGTTCATGGCGATCGAAAAGGCGATGGGCGCGCAGCTTGCCCTGCACCAAAAGTGAACGGGATCGGGGAAAACCCGACGATTCGTTAAGAAATTCTATACACACCGCGCAAAAAAACTCGTTGGCGGTCAATTTTTTTCTTTTCTATTCTTCGCCGTATCCGATGACACACCCGCGTCATCCCGCCCAACTCCTGATTTGCAGCCGAACACCATGACGCCTTCCGAATTCCGCCAGTCCGTGCGCCGCGGCGCGTTTCGCGGCCCGACCGCCGGCCACTGCGGCCCGTACGCGCAAGCGAACCTCGCGATCCTGCCCGATGCCTATGCGCACGACTTCCTGCGCTTCTGTCAGGCGAATCCGAAGGCCTGCCCGCTGCTCGGCGTCGGCGAGCCGGGCGATTTCCGCGTGGACGCGCTCGGCCGCGACGTCGATATCCGTACCGACGTGCCGAGCTACAACGTCTACCGCGACGGCCGCCTGACCGAATGCGTCGACTCGCTCGAAGCGCTGTGGCAGGACGATTTCGTCGTGTTCGCGATCGGCTGCTCGTTCTCGTTCGAGGACATGCTGGCGCGCGAGGGCATCGCGCTGCGCCACGTCGAGGAGGGCCGCAACGTGCCGATGTATCGCACGTCGATCCCGAACCGCCGCGCGGGCATCTTCGGCGGCGAGCTCGTCGTGTCGATGCGGCCGATGCGCGGCGCCGACGCGATCCGCGCGGTGCAGATCACGAGCCGCTTTCCGGGCGTGCATGGCGCGCCGATCCATATCGGCCATCCGCGGGAACTCGGCATCGCGGATCTCGGCGCGCCCGATTTCGGCGACGCGGTGACGATCCGCGACGGCGAGCTGCCGGTGTTCTGGGCGTGCGGCGTCACGCCGCAAACCGCGCTGATGGCCGCGAAGCTGCCGCTCGCGATCGCGCACACGCCGGGCCACATGCTGATGACCGACATCACGAACGCATCGCTGGCGGTGTTCTGACGCAACGGGCGGCAGCCCAAACCCGTCACGGCGCGCCCCGCGCCGCGACCGTATTCCATCCGCCCGGCCGGGGGGCGACGCGCACCCGCGTCGCGGCGGCCGGCGGCTCATGACGACGATTGTTAGCGCGCACTTCGACTGGAGCGACACCATGGACAGCAAGACCCTGACGGCACCGCCCGCCACCGACCCCGCGCCCGCCGGGCGCGGCGGCCTTTTCTCGTGGTATTCCGAGACGGGCCCGCGCGAGCGCCGCGCGTTCTGGAGCTGCAAGGTCGGCTACATGCTCGACGGGATGGACACGCAGATGCTGTCGTTCGTGATCCCGACCCTCGTCGCGACCTGGGGCATCTCGCTCGCGGACGCCGGCTTCATCGGCACGCTGACGCTGCTCGCGTCCGCGCTCGGCGGCTGGATCGCCGGCATCCTGTCCGACCGGATCGGCCGCGTGCGCACGCTGCAGCTCACGGTGCTGTGGTTCGCGGTGTTCACCGGGCTGTGCGGGCTCGCGCAGAACTATCACCAGCTGCTCGCGGCGCGCGCGCTGATGGGCTTCGGTTTCGGCGGCGAATGGACGGCGGGCGCGGTGCTGATCGGCGAGGTGATCCGCGCGCGCGACCGCGGCAAGGCGGTCGGCCTCGTGCAGTCGGGCTGGGCGATCGGCTGGGGGCTGTCGGCGCTGCTCTACGCGCTGCTGTTCTCGGCGCTGGCCCCTGAACATGCATGGCGCGGGTTGTTCCTTGTCGGCCTGCTGCCCGCGCTGCTCGTCGTCGTGATCCGCCGCTACGTGAAGGAGCCGGACGTCTACGAGAAAGAGAAGGCCGTGCAGGCAAACGTCAGCGACACGCCGCGCCTCACCGAGATCTTCGCGCCGGCGCTGCTGTCGACCACGCTGCGCGCGGCGCTGCTGACGACCGGCGCGCAGGGCGGCTACTACGCGATCACGACGTGGCTGCCGACCTTCCTGAAGACCGAGCGGCACCTGACGGTGATGGGCACGGGCGGCTATCTCGCGACGATCATCGTCGGCTCGTGGGTCGGCTACCTGGCGAGCGCGTACCTGACCGACCGGCTCGGCCGCAAGCCGAACTTCATCCTGTTCGCGCTCGGCTCGATGGTGATCGCGTTTTCGTACACGTCGCTGAACCTGACCAACACGTCGATGCTGTGGCTCGGCTTCCCGCTCGGCTTCTTCGCGTCGGGCATCTTCTCCGGGATGGGCGCGTTCCTCACCGAACTGTTCCCGACCCGCGTGCGCGGCTCCGGCCAGGGCTTCTGCTACAACGTCGGCCGCGCGGTCGGCGCACTGTTCCCGTTCCTGATCGGCGCGCTGTCGAAGCACTACGGCCTCGGCGCGAGCATCGGGATCTTCGCGGTGGCCGCGTACGGCGTGCTGATCGTCGCCGCGCTGACGCTGCCCGAAACACGCGGCCGCGAACTCGACGCGGCCTGAGCGCCGGTCGGGCGCCGCCACGCGCCCGGCTTCCCGGCGGCCATACGGCAAGGCGCGCGACATGCGTGCCGCGCGCCTGACCCGCCCCTTTCCTTCCTGACGACGCCTGTCGCGACGCGGTGTGCACGCGCGCCGCGCGGCCGGCGCGCGTCTTCCGATTCCCGTTACATCGACGCAGTGATTCCATCGCCATGACTACCCGACACAGCCCTTCCATTCCGTCCGACGCGCAACGCTGGCAATTCTGGATCGACCGCGGCGGCACCTTCACCGATATCGTCGCGCGCCGGCCCGACGGCTCGCTCACCACGCACAAGCTGCTGTCCGAGAACCCCGAGCAGTATCGCGACGCGGCGGTCGCCGGCATCCGCCACCTGCTCGGCCTCGCGGCCGGCGAGCCGATCACGCCCGCGCGCGTCGAAATGGTGAAGATGGGCACGACGGTCGCGACCAACGCGCTGCTCGAGCGCAAGGGCGAGCGCACCGCGCTCGCGACCACCCGCGGCTTTCGCGACGTGCTGCGCATCGCATACCAGAACCGGCCGCGCCTGTTCGATCTCGACATCGTGCTGCCCGACGCGCTGTACGAGACGGTCGTCGAGATCGACGAACGCGTGGGCGCGCACGGCGACGTGGTCGAGCCGCTCGATCTCGCGTCGGCGGAAACGGCGCTGCGCCAGGTGTTCGACACGGGCATCCGCGCGCTCGCGATCGTGCTGATCCACGGCTACCGCCACACCGCGCACGAGCGTGCGATCGCCGACCTAGCGCGCCGCATCGGCTTCACGCAGGTGTCGGTGTCGCACGAGGTGTCGCCGCTGATGAAGATGGTGTCGCGCGGCGACACGACCGTCGTCGACGCGTACCTGTCGCCGATCCTGCGCCGCTATGTCGAGCAGGTCGCGGCCGAGATGCCGGGCGTGAACCTGCAGTTCATGCAGAGCAACGGCGGCCTGACGCGCGCCGATACGTTCCAGGGCAAGGACGCGATCCTGTCGGGCCCGGCCGGCGGCATCGTCGGGATGGTGCGCGCGGCGCGCGTGGCGGGCTTCGATCACGTGATCGGCTTCGACATGGGCGGCACGTCGACCGATGTGTCGCACTACAACGGCGAGTTCGAGCGCGTGTTCGAGACGCAGGTGGCCGGCGTGCGGATGCGCGCGCCGATGATGAGCATCCACACGGTCGCGGCGGGCGGCGGCTCGGTGCTGGGCTTCGACGGCGCGCGGCTGCGCGTCGGCCCCGAATCGGCGGGCGCGAACCCGGGGCCGGCCGCGTACCGGCGCGGCGGGCCGCTGACGGTGACCGACTGCAACGTGATGCTCGGCAAGATCCAGCCCGACCATTTCCCGCGCGTGTTCGGCCCGCACGCGGACGAGCCGCTCGACCGCGCGGGCGTGGTCGCGAAGTTCGAGGCGCTCGCCGACCAGGTGTTCGCGGCGACCGGGCGGCGCGAAACGCCCGAGGCGCTCGCCGAAGGCTTCCTCGAGATCGCGATCGGCAGCATGGCGAACGCGATCAAGAAGATCTCGGTGCAGCGCGGGCACGACGTGTCGCGCTACGTGCTGACGACGTTCGGCGGCGCGGGCGGCCAGCATGCGTGCGGGGTGGCCGACGCGCTCGGCATGACGCAGGTGTTCGCGCATCCGCTCGCCGGCGTGCTGTCCGCGTACGGGATGGGGCTCGCCGACCAGACCGCGATGCGCGAGCGCGCGGTCGAGGCGGTGCTGTCCGACGCGTCGCTCGCCGCGCTGGACGCGGCGCTCGATGCGCTCGCCGGCGAAGCGGCCGGCGCGTTGCTCGAACAGGGTGTGCCGGCCGCGCGGATCGCGACCGAGCGCCGCGTGCACCTGCGCTACCAGGGCACCGATTCCGCGCTCGCGGTGCCGGCCGGCAGCGTCGCCGCGATGCAGCAGGCCTTCGAGGCCGCGTATCGGCAGCGCTACGCGTTCCTGATGCCGGGCACGCCGCTCGTCGTGGAGCTTGCGTCCGTCGAGGCGATCGGCCGTTCCGACGCGCCGGTCGACATCGCGCCGCTCGCGGCGCGCGAGCATGACGGCGAGCGCGCCGCCGCGCCGCGCGCCGATGCCGCGGTGCGGTTCTATTCCGGCGGCCAGTGGCACGACGCGGCCCTCTACGTGCGCGACACGCTGCTGGCGGGCGACGTGATCGACGGCCCCGCGATCGTCGCGGAAAAGAACGGCACGACCGTGGTGGAACCCGGCTGGCGCGCATCGATGACCGCGCAGGGCAACCTCGTGATGGCGCGTGCGACGCCGCTGCCGACGCGGCGCTCGCTCGGCACCGACGCGGACCCGGTGCGGCTCGAGATCTTCAACAACCTGTTCATGTCGATCGCCGAGCAGATGGGGCTGCGGCTGCAGAACACCGCGTACTCGGTGAACATCAAGGAGCGGCTCGATTTCTCGTGCGCGATCTTCGACGGCGACGGCAACCTGATCGCGAACGCGCCGCACATGCCCGTGCATCTCGGCTCGATGGGCGAGAGCATCCGCACGGTGATCGAGCGCAATCGCGGGCGGATGCGCGACGGCGATGTCTACATGCTCAACGATCCCTACCATGGCGGCACGCACCTGCCGGACGTGACGGTGATCACGCCGGTGTTCGCCGACGGCGCCGACGAGCCGCTGTTCTACGTCGGCTCGCGCGGCCACCATGCGGACATCGGCGGCACGACGCCGGGCTCGATGCCGCCCGATTCGACGCACATCGACGAGGAGGGCGTGCTGATCGACAACTGGCAGCTCGTGTCGGCCGGCACGCTGCGCGACGCGGAAACCCGCGCGCTGCTCGCGTCGGGCCGCTATCCGGCGCGCAACGTCGAGCAGAACATGGCCGACCTGCGCGCGCAGGTCGCCGCGAACCAGAAGGGCGTCGACGAGCTGCGCCGGATGGTCGCGCAGTTCGGCCGCGACGTGGTGCTCGCGTTCATGCAGCATGTGCAGGACAACGCGGAAGAGGCCGTGCGGCGCGTGATCGGCGCGCTGCAGGACGGCGACTACCGCTATGCGCTCGACAACGGCGCGGAGATCCGCGTGGCGATCCGCGTCGATCGCGCGGCGCGGCGCGCGACGATCGATTTCTCGGGTACCTCCGCGCAGCTCGACAACAACTTCAACGCGCCGAAGGCCGTGTGCATGGCGGCGGTGCTGTACGTGTTCCGCACGCTCGTCGGCGACGACATCCCGCTGAACGCGGGCTGCCTGAAGCCGCTGACGGTGATCGTGCCGGCGCGCTCGATGCTGAACCCCGCGTATCCGGCGGCGGTGGTGTCGGGCAACGTCGAGACGTCGTCGGCGATCACCAACGCGCTGTACGGCGCGCTCGGCCGCGTCGCGTCGAGCCAGGGCACGATGAACAACTTCACGTTCGGCAACGCGCGGTATCAGTACTACGAGACGATCGCGGGCGGCAGCGGTGCTGGAAACGGTTTCGCGGGCAGCGACGCGGTGCAGACGCACATGACGAACTCGCGGCTGACCGACCCCGAGGTGCTCGAATGGCGCTACCCGGTGCGGCTCGACTCGCATCGTATCCGCGCCGGGTCGGGCGGCGGCGGGCGCTGGCCGGGCGGCAACGGCGCGATCCGCCGGATCCGCTTCCTCGAGCCGATGACCGCGTCGATCCTGTCGAACAACCGGATCCACGCGCCGTTCGGCGCGGCGGGCGGCGCCGCGGGCGCGCTCGGCCGCAACACGATCGAGCGCGCGGACGGCACCGTCGTGGCGCTGGACCACATCGGCCGCGCGCAGATGGCGCCGGGCGACGTGTTCGTCGTCGAGACGCCGGGCGGCGGCGGGTACGGCGCGCCGGGCGCCTGAGCGGGCGCGCGCGGCGCGCGTCGCGAAAACGTGCCGGATCGCATGTTTGAATGAAGCGGATGATTCATTCGGCCGGCGGTTCGGCACGTTTTGCGACGTTTTGCGGCGCGGGCGATGCACCGGTTCCAGGGCGAGCCAATATATATGACGAAAATGCATCGGATCGTATCGCTCGCGAGACCGATCGGGAAATTTGCCAAACATTCCTGAATAAAATGCGCGTCAATTCAAATCGCCGGAAACGAAATGCATTTCCCGCGCATCACGCATTGCCGCGATGATCCGACCCCGCGCCATGCATTCACCGGGAAATCGTTCGATGACCGGCAAAAACCCACGGCAAGGTGCCTGGACGCGGTGCGCAACGCGCGAACAGCGCACGCCATTGGTGCGATTCCGCACGTCCGGACGTGCTTTTTTTCAGGGTTTCCACCGGCAAGAATGGATCATATTGCGCTGCGGGAAGATTGCACGATTCATCATGGAAATCGTGTGTGCAAATCTCGTCCGTCATTTGATAAGATGAACCCAATATTCGTCTGGCATTAATCCGTGCGCGTCATCGGCACACGACGGATTGCAATTGTCTGGAGCAAAAAACGGGGCGAGGGCCGCTACCCCAGCCGGGTTTCCGGGTGCCCTGGAGGGCCGTCCGGGCATGCGGTCGAGCACAGGCGCCTCGTCTACACTAAGCGTTTTTTTGGCCGGGGCTCGTCCATGGATGACGAAAACGAAAGCGCGGTACTCGAGGCGCACTTCGGCACGCGCAGCCCGTGCTGGCGCCTGGGCGTCGACAGCAATGCGCTCGAGCTGGCCGCGGAGCAAGGCCTGACCAATATCAGCGTGCCGCTCACCAACGAGCAGGCCGCGCGCATTCGCGCCCTGACCGGCGTGACTTCCCACCTCGTGTTCGACATCAAGCTGTTCGGCGATCCGGTCAGCCTGCACCTCGTCGGCAAGAAGCTCAGCACGACCGACTGGGCCGGCACCGCATGCGCGTATTCGGACACGGCCTCCGTCGCCGGCGATCTCGCGCATGGCCTCGCGTTCGCGGAGCAGGTCGTCTCCGAAGTCAATTCGCTCGTCGTGATCCTCGACCGCAACGGCATGGTGCAGCGCTTCAACCGCCTGTGCGAGGAAGTCACCGGCAAGCGCGAAGTCGACGTGATCGGCCGCAGCGCGTTCGAACTGTTCATGAGCGCGGACCAGGGCGCGCAATCGCGCACCAACATCACGGGCTTCTTCTCGAGCAACAAGCCGTTCTCGGTCGAGCGCTACATCAACACCATCAATGGCCCGCGCCTGTTCGAGTTCCGCAACAAGTTCGTGCAGAGCGGCAGCGGCGTGGACGAGCAGTTCCTGATCTGCTCGGGCATCGACATCACCGAGGAGCGCAAGGCGCAGCAGCGGCTCATCGAGCTCGCGAACACCGACGTGCTCACCGGCCTGCCGAACCGCCACGCGATCAGCGAGCAGATCAAGGCGCTGCTGGCGACCGACATCGACGATTCGCTGCGCCAGGTCGGCATCCTGTTTCTCGACCTCGACAACTTCAAGCGCGTCAACGACCACTATGGGCACATTACCGGCGACCGGCTGCTGAAGGACGTATCGGGAATCATCAACGGTTGCCTGCCGGAAGGCGCGACGCTCGCGCGGCTCGGCGGCGACGAATTCCTCGTGCTGTTCTCGCACGGCACGCGCCCGCTGCTGGAGGCCACCGCGCAGGTGATCCTCGAGCGGCTGCGCACGCCGATCCACCTCGGGCTGATGGAGGTGTACACGAGCTGCTCGATCGGCATCGCGATGTATCCGCAGCACGGCGACACGCTCGAAACGCTGATCCGCAGCGCCGACACCGCGATGTACGTCGCGAAGGAAGCCGGCAAGCACACGTATCGCGTGTTCTCGCTGGAAATGAACCAGAAGGTCGCGAAGTACATGTGGCTCGACACGAACCTGCGCAAGGCGCTGGAAGAGGATCAGTTCGTGCTGCATTACCAGCCGGTCGTCGATCTCGCGTCGGGCGACGTGCGCTGCGTCGAGGCGCTGATCCGCTGGCAGTCGCCCGACCGCGGGCTCGTCGCGCCGATGGAGTTCATCCAGTTCGCCGAGGAATCCGGGCTGATCGCGCCGCTCGGGCGCTGGGTGATGCGCACCGCGGCCGCGCAGGCCGCCGACTGGAAGGCGAAGGGGATCGAGACGCGCATCGCGATCAACGTGTCCGCGCGGCAGCTGCAGGACTTGAACATCGTGCATCAGTTCGCATCGATCCTCGACGAGACGGGCCTCGCGCAGGGCCTGCTCGACATCGAGCTGACCGAGAGCTGCTTCATCGATGACGAAGACGCGGCGCTCGCGCTGATGAAGCAGTTCCGCCTGCTCGGCGCGGAGATCCACCTCGACGATTTCGGCACCGGCTATTCGTCGCTGTCGCAGCTGTCGCGCCTGCCGCTCGATGCGATCAAGCTCGATCGCAGCTTCATCACCGGCATCGACCGCAACCTGCGTTCGCAGGCGCTGGTGAGCTCGGTGGTGTCGCTCGCGCATGCGCTGAATTTCTCGGTGGTGGCCGAAGGCGTCGAGACGCGCGGCGAAGCGGATTTCCTCAAGCAGATCGACGTCGACCAGGCGCAGGGCTATTACTTCGCACGGCCGATGGCCGCGCAGGCCTTCGAGCAGTGGCTCACCGAAAAGAGAAAGTTCAGGCTCATCGCCTGAACTTTCCCGCGAGGCCGCGCCGTCACGCATCGACGGCCGGCATCAGCTCACCGGGCGCAGTTTCGACACGCGCCGGTTCTGCAGCATCACCAGGCGTTCCATGTACGCGAGATCCTTCGGCTCGATCGTGAACGCCGCGCGCACCCAGTCCTCCGTGATGTCCATCAGCTCCGAGCGCGACAGCGGGAACACGCGCTGACGCGCGCGCAGCATCGCGCGCACGCCGTTCAGCTTCGGCCGCAGCACGTCGATGAAGGTGCGCGTCGCGAGATACGCGTCGCCCGCGTCGAAGGTCTGGTCGACCAGCCCGTGATCCGCATACCACTCGGCAACGTGCGGCTCGCCGTTCGCGATCAGGTCTTCCGCGACGTGGCGGGTGGCCTTGCGCGTGACGAACGAATAGCCGCCCATGCCCGGGAACAGGTTGAACGCGACCTCGGGGAAGCCGAGCTTCACGCCCTTCTGCGCGAGCACGTAGTGATGCGCGAGCGCGGCCTCGAGACCGCCGCCGAGCGCGCTGCCCTCGACCATCGCGATCGACACCGCGCCGGTGCCGAAGCCGGAGTAGATCTCGCACACGCCATCGATGCAGGAGCGCGCGTACGCCATCAGCAGGTCGCGCCTGCCGCTGCGGATCGCGTCGACGAAGAAGCTCAGGTCGCCCCCGACGTTGAACAGCTCGGGCACGAGCGAGCCCGTGACCCAGAAGTCGAACGGCAGCCCGGTCTCCCGCGCGACGCGCGCGAGGTGGATGATGTCGGTCACGAGCTGCTGGTTGAAGCACGGTCGCGGTTCGGAGCGAAGCATCATCCACATGACATTGCGGCCTTCTTCGTAGTAGGCCACCAGTTGCGTCAATTCACCGGCTTCGTGGAACGGCCGGCATGCAGGGTGTGATTGGAGTTGCATGGATGTGTCCTCGGTTGGAAAGTGATTGGCGTTTTGAAACCGCCGCGTACGCGATCCATGCGAATGGCAAGACGGCCGCATGGCTCCCTGTCGCGCGGCATTGCCATTGTTGCGCGCACGAAATCGGCGGATAGGCACCATCGGCCGAGTTGGAGGCGGGGTTTTCGATAACGCCGTGAACCGCATTTCCGCCGCGCGTGGCCGAATGCGTGTGCGAATGCGACGCAAAGCCGGCGCGCGGTTTTTCATGAATTTTTGGTGGATGGTCGCGAATCTGCAATGTGCAAACGTTTCGTCTGTCGAATCGTCCGAGCTGCGTGGGTGCGGGCCGGTGCGACGGATCGGCCCGGCATGTCGGGCGGCCATGCGGGTATTTCGCTTGAGAATCTTTATTGATGGCTGCATTCGCGCCGACATGCAGTGCGCGGCTTTACCACGGAATTCCGATCGGCCGCGATTGAATGCGCATGCGAATCGCGCGGCGATTGCGCATTCGGCGTCGATTGCCGCGCCGGGATCGGTTTATCGGCGGGATGTATTGCACATCGTCCCGATACCGCGCTGCGCGAGCAGCCCGGCGCGATCGCGCGAGCGGATCGCGTGCGCGGCCGGCCGTCGATCCGGGGGCAGGGTATTCACTGATCGCCACGCATTTCGGCCGCGATTTTGCGGCGTTAGACGCGTCGCGCCCGTGTTCCGGCCGCGTCCTGCCGGCGCCGGACCTTGCCAGGGTCGCCCGGTATCGGCCACCATTCGCTTCCGGCGGGGCCGCGCGATCGGCGGCGGCCCCGCCTCATACCGAAGGATGTGCCGGCCCGCACCCGGCGGCCGGGTGGAACGTTGGCCCATCGGCGCGCGCGACCGGCACGGAGGAGAACACGCATGTCAGAAAAACATCGGATCCTGGTACTGGACGACGATCCGGAGGTGCGCGCCTGGCTCAAGGGCGTGCTGGAGGAGGCCGGCTTCGAGGTGTCGGCGGTCGACAGCGCCGCGCAGATGCAGCAGAAGCTGGCGGCCGCGCCGCACGCGCTCGTCATCCTCGACCTGAAGCTGCGCGGCGAGGACGGCCTGACGGTCGCGCGCGAGCTGCGGCGGCGCTCGGACGTGTCGATCATCATGATCAGCGGCCTGGGCGACGAGACGGACCGCGTGCTCGGCCTCGAGACCGCGGCCGACGATTTCGTCACCAAGCCGTTTTCCGGGCGCGAGCTGATCGCGCGGGTGCGCGCGCAGCTGCGGCGCACGACCGAGCTGTCGATGCCGCGCCCCGCGGCGAACGGCGGCGGCCCGCGCTTCTGCTTCGACGGCTGGACGATGGACCTCGCCGCGCGCACGCTGACCGGCGCCGGCGGCGCGTGCGCGCTCACGCAGGGCGAGTTCGAGCTGCTCGCCGCGATGGTGCAGCAGCCGTCGCGCGTGTGGTCGCGCGACCAGCTGCTCGAGCACACGCGCGGCTTCGGCATCGACGTCTACGACCGCACGATCGACGTGCTGATCCTGCGGCTGCGCCGCAAGATCGAACCGAACCCCGAGCAGCCGACCTACATCCGCACGCAGCGCGGCGTCGGCTATGTGTTCGCGGTGCCCGTCGTGCGCGTGTGACGCGATGCGCGCCCTGTTCCGGCTGTTGCCGCCGTGGAGCGTCCGCGCCAAGCTGGTCGCGACCTTCCTGCTGCTGTTCGGGATCACGCTCGCGGTGGTCGTGGTCGGCGTGCTCGGCATGCGCGCGAACCAGAACGCGCTCGACGAGTACGAGGCGAACGTGGTGCCCGAGATCGCCCGCGCGCTCGAACTGTCGGACAAGGTCGCGCAGCTCGCGGCGGTCGCGCCGAGCATGATGCTGACCGATTCGCCGGACCTGCTGCACAGCGACAGCGAGTTGCTGCGCGGCCTGCTCGGCGACATCCGGCGGCTGTCGCCGGGCTTCGGCAGGCAGCCGGGCCCGGCCGCGAAGGCGGGCGAGCGGCTTGCGGTGGTCGACGATCTCGACGCGATCGACCAGGATCTCGCGCGGCTGCTGATCGTGTCGGGCCGGCAGCGGCAGCTCAAGGAGGAGCTGGGCGAGCTGCGCCTCGCGAACGACCGCATCGGCGAGCGCATCGCGCGCGAGAAGAGCCTGATCGCGCAGCGCGCGCCGACGCTGCTCGAAATCTGGGCGCGCACCGCCGGCGCGTTGCAGGCCGCAAACGCGGCGGAGCTCGGCAGCGCCGAAAGCGACAACGAGGCGCTGTGGCTGCGCGTGCGCGAACGCGGCGAGGACCGCCGCCAGCCGGCGCTCGCCGACGCGCTGCAGCAGCTCGACGGCGGCACGCGCAGCGTGTTCGCGGTGCGCCGCGCGTTTCTCGCGAGCGAAGCGCAGACGGGCTACCTCGTCACGCTGCTGCGCGGCCACGCGGACCACCTGAGCGGCAAGTCGGCGCGCTACGTCGAGCGGCTGCGGCAGATCGCGAGCGAGCGCAGCGACAAGGTGCGCAAGGTCGCGGTGTCGAGCCAGTCGGGGCTGCTGCTGCTGGCGATCGCGGGCGTCGCGGTCGCGCTGCTCGGCGTCGCGTACGCGAGCCGCATCCTGCAGAAGCTGCAGGCGATGACGCGCGTGATGGCGCGCCTCGCGAAGGGCATCACGTCGGACCGGATGCCGTCGACGCACCGGCCCGACGAGATCGGCGAGCTGGCGCGCGCGTTCGAGGTGTTCCGCACCAACCTGATCGAGAAGGAGCGGCTGACCCACGGGCTCGAGGCGCAGCGCCGCCTGCAGGAGTCGGTGCTCAACTCGATGAACGACGGCGTGTCGGTGCACGACGCGCACGGCAGCCTGATCGCATGGAACCCGACCTTCGCGACGCTGCTCGGGATCGACGCCGCCGCATTGCAGGCGGGCCTGCCGCTCGCGGCGCTGCGGCGCGCGATCGCGCCGCCCGCGCGCTGGCGCGAGGTGTCGCGCGACACCGCGACCCGCACGTCGGACGGCGCACGCATCGCCGCGTCGGCCGAACTGCACCTGCGCGACCAGCGGATCCTCGAATTCCACTGCCAGCCGCTGCCGGACGGCGGCTGGGTCGCGGTGTGCCGCGACCTGACGAGCCGGCGCGCGGTCGAGGCGGAGCTGCGCCAGGCGCAGAAGATGGACGTGCTCGGCCAGCTGACGGGCGGCGTCGCGCATGATTTCAACAACTTCCTGGTTGCGATCCTCGGCAACCTGGAGCTGCTGCTGCCGCGCCTGGACGGGCAGCAGGACGCGCGGACGATGGCCGAGCGGGCGCGCCGCGCCGCCGAGCGCGCGTCGCGCCTCACGCGGCGGCTGCTCGCGTTCGCGCGCCGCCAGCCGCTGCAGGCCGAACGCATGTCGGTGCGGGCGATGCTCGCGGAGATGCTCGATCTCGTCGAATACTCGGCGGGCCAGCGCGTGAACGTCGTGCTGGAGCCGGCCGCCGAGCCGCTGTGGGTGAACGTCGACCGCGGCCAGCTCGAGAATGCGGTGCTGAACCTCGCGCTCAACAGCGCCGCCGCGATGCCGGACGGCGGCACGCTGACGCTGGCCGCGCGCCGCGAGGCGATGGCCGGCGAAGGCACGGCCGCCGCGAGCGCGATCGTGCTGAGCGTGACCGATACCGGCTGCGGGATCGCGCCGCTGCTGCTCGACAAGGTGATCGAGCCGTTCTTCACGACCAAGGCGGCGGGCGAGGGCAGCGGGCTCGGCCTCAGCAGCGTGTACGGCTTCGTACGCCAGAGCGGCGGCGACCTGCGGATCCACAGCGAGGTCGGCCGCGGCACGCGGGTCGAGCTGTGGCTGCCGGAAAGCGCCGCGCCCGAGCGACGCGCCGGGGCGCTGCCCGCGCCTGCCGCGCCCGTCGCGCCCGTCGCGCCCGTCGCGCCCGTCGCGCCCGTCGCCACGCGGGCCGCCGGCGCACGCGTGCTGGTGGTCGACGACGATCCCGAGGTGCGCGACACGGCGCTCAGCCAGTTCGCGGCGCTCGGCGCACAGGCCGACGCGGTCGCGTCCGGCGACGCGGCGCTCGGCTGGCTCGCCGAGCACGGCCCCGTCACGCTCGTGCTGTCGGACATCTCGCTCGGCGCGGGCGGCAGCGGCATCGCGTTCGCCGCGCGGCTCGCCGAGCGCTGGCCGGCGCAGCGCGTCGCGCTGACCTCGGGCCTGCCGCCCGAAATCCACCAGGCCCATCCCGACTGGCGCGCGGACCTGCCGTTCGTGCCGAAGCCGTTCGACCTGGCGGCGCTCGCCGCGCTGCTCGCCTGAGCCGCGCGGCCGATTGTTTCGATTGTTAATGGCGGGCCACGTTTCCGAAATTTTCGATTAACGGGACTGGAGTCTCATACACCCACGGCACCCGGCCGCGCGATCGCGGCACCGGGTCGCACGATTCGAACGATACTGGAGACACACCCGATGACGAAGCTCAAGGCTGGATTGCTGACGATAACGATCGCCACGATGGCCACGATGGCTGCCACGGCCGGCGCGGCGACGCTGCGGATCGCGTGCGGCGCGGCGGGCGTCGACCAGGACATTTGCCAGGTTTCGGCGAAGCGCTGGGCCGAGAAGACCGGCAACGAGGTCGAGTTCATCAGCATGCCGAATAACTCGAGCGAGACGCTCGCGCTGTACCAGCAACTGCTCGGCAGCGGCTCGGACAAGATCGACGTGATGCAGATCGACACGGTCTGGCCGGGCATCCTCGCGAACCACCTGATCGACCTGAAGCCGTACAGCAAGGGGCAGGAGGCCCAGTCGTTCCCGAGCATCGTCGCGAACGACACCGTGAACGGCAAGCTCGTCGCGATGCCGTGGTTCATCGATACCGGGCTGCTGTACTACCGCAAGGACCTGCTCGACAAGTACCGCGCGAAGGTGCCCGCGACGTGGGACGAGCTCGACGCGACCGCGCGCAAGATCCAGGCCGGCGAGCGCGCGGCGGGCAGCGAGAAGATGTGGGGCTACGTGTGGCAGGGGCGTGCGTACGAAGGGCTGACCTGCGCCGCGCTCGAATGGGTCGCGAGCTACAACGGCGGCACCGTGATCGACGACAAGGGCCGCGTGACGATCGACAACCCGGGCGCGGTCAAGGCGCTCGACCAGTCGGCGAAGTGGGTCGGTACGATCAGCCCGAAGGCGGTGCTGAACTACGGCGAGGAAGAAGCGCGCGGCGTGTTCCAGGCCGGCAACGCGGTGTTCATGCGCAACTGGCCGTATGCGTGGGCGATCGCGAACCGCACCGGCAGCCCGATCAAGGGCAAGGTGGGCATCGCGCCGCTGCCGAAGGGCGGCGCGGATGGCCGCCCGGCTGCGGCGCTTGGCGGCTGGCAGCTCGCCGTGTCGCGCTATTCGCCGAATCCGAAGCTGGCCGCCGAGCTCGTCATGTACCTGTCGAGCGCCGAGGTGCAGAAGATGCGCGCGGTGCAGGCGTCGTTCAACCCGACCATCCCGGCGCTCTACCACGACAAGGACATCCTGCAGGCCAACCCGTTCATGGCCGACCTGCTGCCGACCTTCAGCAGCGCGGTCGCGCGGCCGTCGACGGTCACCGGCGCGAAGTACAACCAGGTCAGCAACCAGTTCTGGAACGCCGCGCACGAAGTGCTCGCCGGCAGCGACACCGCGTCGGGCGCGCTCGCGCGGCTCGCCGCCTCGCTGAACCGGCTCGCGCCGGGCGGCAACTGGCGCTGAGCGCGAGGGGCCTGTTCACGCTAATAACGGGCTTGCGCTGGCCGCCAGAAGGGCCGAGCGCGAGGATTGCGACGCAGCGAATACTCAACGTATTCGCAAGGAGCATGACGCGGCGATCGGCCCTTCTGGCGGCCAGCCCCTGGAAGGAATTTTTTAGTTACGGGAACGTGCCTTGCCGGCCGTATTGCGGCGTCGGTCGTCGCTTGTTTGGCTCGGCCAAACGGCGCTCCTCCTCCTTGCACTCCGACCGGCAAGGCACGTTCGCAAGCCCGTTATTAGCGTGAACAGGCCCCGGCCCACGTCCGATCGATCCGGCCGGCGGCCTGACGGCGCCGGCCCTGCAGGAGACATCGCATGAGAACCGGAAGCATCCCGATCAGTAGTACTCCTCCATTTGAGAAGGTGCCTTCACGGGCCGGCTCGGGCCTCGCGCAGGCCCGCCGGCGCCAGGCGTGGCTGCTGGTCGCGCCGGCGCTGCTGATGCTGGCGGCGATCGCCGGCTGGCCGCTGATGCGCACCGCGTGGTTCAGCCTGACCGACGCGCAGCTCGCGGACCTGTCGCAGCGCCATTTCGTCGGCCTCGACAACTATCTCGGCGCGGCGGGCGTGCTGCGTGATCCGGCGTGGTGGCAGGCGGTCGGCAACACCGTGCTGTTCGCCATCGTGTCCGTCGTGCTCGAAACGGCCGCGGGCCTCGGCGTTGCGCTGCTGCTCGACGTGCCGTCGCGGCTGCGCACGCTGCTGCGTGCGGCGGTGCTGGTGCCGTGGGCGATCCCGACGGTCGTGTCGGCCAAGATCTGGAGCTGGATGCTCAACGACCAGTTCGGCATCGTCAACGCGATGCTGATGGCGATCGGCGCGATCCGCGAGCCGCTCGCGTTCACCGCCGATGCGCACCTCGTGTTCCCGACCATCGTGCTCGTCGACGTGTGGAAGACCACGCCGTTCATGGCGCTACTGATGCTCGCCGCGCTGCAGACGGTGCCGCGCGACTGCTACGAGGCCGCGCGCGTCGACGGCGTGCCGCGCTGGCGCGTGTTCCGCTCGGTGACGCTGCCGCTGATCCTGCCCGGCGTACTGGTCGCGATGATCTTCCGTTCGCTCGACGCGCTGCGCGTGTTCGACCTGATCTACGTGATGACGTCGAACAGCCGGGTCACGAAAAGCATGTCGGTGTACGTGCGCGAGCAGCTGATCGATTTCCAGCAGGTGGGCTTCGGGTCCGCGGCGGCGATGCTGCTGTTCCTCACGATCGTGCTGTTCACGGTCGGCTACATGGCGGTCAGCCATCGCCGCATGCGGGAGGCATGACATGAAGAAGCATCCGTTCGAGATTGCGATCCACGGGCTGTTGTCGGCGCTCGTGCTGGTGATCGCGCTGTTCCCGTTCGTCTACATGATCGGCACGTCGATCAAGCACGGCGACGCGCTGTTCGATACGTCGCTGTTCCCGGCGAGCCCGTCGCTCGACAACTACCGCCAGCTGTTCCGCGACCAGCCGTTCGGCGCGTACCTGCTGAACTCGGTGTGCGTGGCCGGCGGCGCGGTGGCGCTGTCGCTCGCGGTGTCGGTGCTCGCCGCGTATGCGCTCGGCCGCGTGTCGTTCCGCGGGCGAGGCGTGCTGATGATGTGCATCCTCGGCGTGTCGATGTTTCCGCAGGTCGCGATCCTGTCGGGCCTGTTCGAGCTGGTCCGCGCGCTCGGCCTGTACGACCACCTCGGCGCGCTCGTGCTGTCGGATCTGATCTTCACGCTGCCGTTCACGATCTGGATCCTCGTCACCTTCATGCGCGAGCTGCCGCGCGAGCTGGAGGAAGCGGCGCTGGTCGACGGCGTCGGCGTGTTCACGCTGATCTTCCGGATCTTCCTGCCGCTGCTGCGGCCGGCGCTCGCCGCAACGTCGCTGCTCGCGTTCGTGTCGGCATGGAACGAGTTCCTGTTCGCGCTCACCTTCACGATCTCGTCGTCGCAGCGCACCGTGCCGGTGGCGATCACGATGATCTCGGGCGCGAGCAGCTACGAGCTGCCGTGGGGAACCATCATGGCCGCGTCGGTCATCGTCACCGTGCCGCTCGTGCTGCTGGTGCTGGTGTTCCAGCGGCATATCGTGTCCGGCCTCACGGCCGGCGCGGTCAAGGGTTGAGCGGGTTGCGCCCGTCGTCAGGATCAGGAGAAAAAAGCATGAGTCAGATCAGGTTGAGCGGTCTTCACAAGCAGTTCGGCGCGACCCCCATCCTCAGCGACGTGAATCTCGCGGTCGAGCCCGGCGAGTTCTGCGTGTTCATCGGCCCGTCGGGCTGCGGCAAGTCGACGTTGCTGCGGATCGTCGCCGGCCTCGAGGAGCAGAGCGCGGGCGACGTGTGGATCGACGGCCGCTGCGTGAACGCGCTCGCGCCCGCGAAACGCGATATCGCGATGGTGTTCCAGAGCTACGCGCTCTATCCGCACATGTCCGTCTACGAAAACATGGCGTTCGGCCTGCGCCACCTGCGCCTGCCGAAGGACGAGATCGACCGGCGCGTGCGCGTCGCGTCGGATTCGCTGCGCCTCGGCGAGCTGCTCGAACGCAAGCCCGGCGCGCTGTCCGGCGGCCAGCGGCAGCGCGTCGCGATCGGCCGCGCGATCGTCCGCAAGCCGAAGGTGTTTTTGTTCGACGAGCCGCTGTCGAACCTCGACGCCGCGCTGCGCGTGAAGACCCGCGTCGAGATCGCGAAGCTGCACCGCAGCCTCGACAGCACCAGCATGATCTACGTGACGCACGACCAGGTCGAGGCGATGACGCTGGCCGACAAGATCGTGCTGCTGCGGCCGCTCGAAGGGCGCGGCGGCGTGGCGAGCATCGCGCAGATCGGCACGCCGCTCGACCTGTATCACCGTCCGGCGAGCCAGTTCGTCGCGGGCTTCATCGGGTCGCCCGCGATGAACTTCCTGCCGGCGACCGTCGCGTTGGCCGGCGCGGGCGAGGTGCGCGCGGTGGCCCGCGAGCACGGGTTGACCGCGAATGTGTCGGGCGACGGCCTTGAAGCGGGCGCCGGCGTCACGCTCGGGATCCGCCCCGAACACGTGAAAGTCGGCGCGGGCGGCGTGACCGGCGAAGTGGTGCACGTCGAGCAGATGGGCGAGCACACCTATCTGTACCTCGATACGCCGCTCGGCGCGCAGCCGATCGTGGCGAAGACCGACGCCGCCGGCGCGCGCATCGGCGAGCGCGTGCGCGTCGAGCTGCCGGCCGGCGCACTGCATCTGTTTCACCCGGACGGCCGCGCGGCCGAGCGCATCCTGCGCGAAGCCGCCCCGGCGCTCGCGAGCGCCTGAGCGCGGCGAGCGGCGAACCGGCCCACAGTTTCAGGCGGCCACGGCGCGCGGCCGCTGTCGAATCGGCGCCCACCCCTATAAAAAGGATAGTCATGCCTAGCAAGAAACTTTCAGTGATCGTCTGGAACGAGTTCGAGCACGAACGCGAGAACGCGGGCGTGCGCGCGATCTACCCGGACGGCATTCACCAGGTGATCGCGAGCGCGCTCGCCGAGACGCCGGCGCTCAACCACGGCGCGCTGCCGCTCGAGATCGGCACCGCGACGCTCGACCAGCCCGAGCACGGGCTCAGCGAGGAACGGCTCGCCGCGTGCGACGTGCTGGTCTGGTGGGGGCACAAGGCGCATGCGAAAGTTTCCGACGAGATCGTCGAGCGCGTGCAGCGCCGCGTGCTCGAAGGGATGGGGCTGATCGTGCTGCACTCCGGGCACTTCTCGAAGATCTTCCGCCGCCTGCTCGGCACCAACTGCTCGCTGAAGTGGCGCGAGGCGGCCGAGAAGGAACGGCTGTGGGTGGTCGAGCCGTCGCATCCGATCGCGGCCGGGCTCGGCGAGTACTTCGAGCTGCAGCATGAGGAGATGTACGGCGAGCGTTTCGACATCCCGCAGCCGGACAGCACCGTGTTCATCTCGTGGTTCGAGGGCGGCGAGGCGTTCCGCTCGGGCTGCTGCTGGGAGCGCGGCCATGGCCGGATCTTCTATTTCCGCCCCGGTCACGAAGCGTATCCGACCTATCACGACCGCAACGTGCAGCGCGTGATCGCGAACGCGGTGCAGTGGGCCGCGCCGCGCGTGAACCTCGCCGACCGCTGCCCGAACACGGCGCCGCTCGAAACGCTCAGCGAGAAGAGCACGCAGTTCGCGCAGGTCGGCATCCAGCAAACCGCGGGAGACCTCGCATGAACGACGACTACAAGGTGGAACTGCCGGAAGCGGCGGCGGTTGCACGCGGCCGGCGCCTGCGCGTCGGTGTGATCGGGCTCGGGATCGGCCGCAAGCATATCGAGGGCTGGCGCGAGCATCCGGACGTCGACGTGGTCGCGATTGCCGACCCCGATGCGAAGCGGCTCGCGAAGGTCGGCGACGCGTTCGGCATCGACGCGCGTTACGCGACGGCCGATGCGATGCTCGCGGCCGAGAAGCTCGACGTCGTCAGCGTGTGCACGCCGAACAAGTTCCATCGCGAGCTGACGCTCGCCGCGTTCGATGCCGGCTGCCACGTGCTGTGCGAGAAGCCGATGGCGCTGAACGCGGACGAGGGGCGCGAGATGCTGATCGCCGCGCAGCGCGCGGGCAAGCGGCTGATGATCAACTTCTCGTACCGCTTCAGCGCGCAGTCGCGGGCGTTGAAGGCGCAGGTCGACGCCGGCGTGTTCGGCGATTTCTACTTCGGCCGCACGATGTGGCATCGCCGGCGCGGGATGCCCGGCTTCGGCGGCTGGTTCGGCACCAAGGCGCTCGCGGGCGGCGGGCCGCTGATCGACCTCGGCGTGCACCGCCTCGACCTCGCACTGTGGCTGATGGGCTATCCGAAGCCGGTGTGGGTGATGGGCAGCACCTACGACCCGATCGCGCGCGAGCTCGCGACGCGCGCGGGCAAGACCTTCGACGTCGAGGATCTGGCGGCCGCGCTGATCCGCTTCGACAACGGCGCGACGCTCGCGCTCGAGGCGTCGTGGGCGACCAACATCCAGGAAGCGGAGCTGATGGAGACGCGCCTGCTCGGCACGCGCGCGGGGCTGCTGCAGAAGAACCTGAACGAAGGCTACACGTTCGACGCGCACATCTTCATCGAGCAGAACGGTGCACAGTTCGACATGCGCCTGAACCCGCCCGCGGACGGCGCGCACTCGGCGATGTACGACTACGCCGAAGCGATTCTGTGCGACGTCCCGCATCCGGCGCCGGGCGAGGAAGGGCTGATCGTGATGGAGATCCTCGACGCGATCTACGCGAGTGCGGCCGCGGGCGAGCCGATCCGCATCCATGCGCCGGGGCCGGCGGCCGTCGCTGCGCCGCCGGTGCTGGATCTCGACGTCGCCGGCTGACGCTTCACCGGGCCGGCGCGCGGTTCGTCCACCGCGTCGGCCCGCTGGCCGCAGCACGGACGAAGCAGTACACATACTTATTCGACGACGCCGCGCATCGCACGCGGCGCAACAACACGGTTTGGAGACACGTACATGATCGACGAAGCAGGCCGCCGCGCACGCGGCACCGCACGCACCCCGTTCAGGCTCACGCGGCTCGCCGCGACCTTGTCGCTCGCCGTTGCGTCAGCGGCGCTGCACGCCGCGCCGGACCCCGCGACGGCCGTCGCCGCGGACGCCGCGCCGGGCGGCCTTACGCAGGCCACCGGCGTGGTGCCGGCCGACACGAGCCCCGCCAACGTGGCGACGCCGACGCCGTCGTCGGCCTGGAACCAGCTGACGCCGTGGACGCAGTTCCACGGCTACATGCGGGCCGGCGTCGGCACGAGCGACGGCCACTCGCAGGCCTGCTTCCAGCTGCCAGGCGCGCAGAGCAAGTACCGGCTCGGCAACGAATGCCAGGTCTACGGCGAACTGGAGATCGACCAGACGCTCTACAAGTTCGCGAACGGAATGCAGCTGTCGGCGGTGGGCATGGCGAGCCTCGTGAACGATCTCGACCGCACGCCGACCTTCGACGGCAATCATGGCCGCATCCGCATGCCGCAGTCGTACGTGCAGCTGACCAACTTTCCGGGGCTCGACGACATGCGGATCTGGTTCGGGCGCATCTACTACCGGCGCAACGACGTCCACATGAACGACTTCTACTACTGGAACCCGAGCGGCCTCGGCGCGGGCATCGAGAACGTGCCGCTCGGCGGCGGCCTGAAGCTCAGCTACGGGCTGTTCCGCGAGGACTACATCGACGTACCGAACTACGCGACGCGCCACGACCTGCAATTGTCCGGCGTGCGTCCGAACCCCGGCGGCGAGCTGCAGTTCGGGCTGTCGTACATCCCGGCGCGCGCGCCGGTGCTGAACGCGAGCGGCGTGATGCAGGACGCGCACAGCGGCTGGTCGGTCACGGTGCAGCACGTGCAGACCAACCTGCTCGGCGGCAAGAACAAGCTCGCGTTCCAGTACGGCGTCGGGCCGGGCACCGGCCTCGGCTACACGGGCACGCTGACGAACGACACCCGCTACAAGAGCATCCGCGTGCTCGACGCGTTCGACTGGCAGGCGACCCGTGATTTCGGCGGGCAAGTGGTGGGCATCTGGCAGCGCGACATCGCGCCGTCGGGCGGCTCGCAGACCTGGGTGTCGATGGGCGTGCGGCCGGTGTATGCGTTCACGCAGCACGTGAAGCTGCAGGGCGACCTCGGGCACGATCGCGTGACGCCGTCCGGCGGCCCGACGCGCACGCTCCTGAAGGCCAGCGTCGCGCTGACGCTCGCGATGGACCGCTCGTTCTGGTCGCGGCCGGAGTTCCGGGTGTTCTATACGTATGCGCGCTGGAACAAGGCGGCGCAGGATGCTGCGGCGCCCGGCGATCCGCTGTCGACGACCGGCGTCTTCGGCACGTCGCGCAGCGGCTCGACGGTCGGCGCGCAGGCCGAATGGTGGTGGTAAGCACGATGAATGGACCTTGCACGACGATCGCGATGGGCGACGACGCGATGCCGTTCTCGCGAATCGTGTTCGGGATGTGGCGGATCGCCGACTGGCAGCTGTCGCGCGGCGAGCGCCGCGCGCTGGTCGAAGCGGCGCTCGAACTCGGCGTGACGAGCTTCGATCACGCGGACATCTATGGCGACTATGCGGCCGAGAGCCTGTTCGGCGACGTGCTCGCCGACGCGCCGCAGTTGCGCGAGCGGATGCAGCTCGTCACGAAGTGCGGGATCCGCGCGCTGTCCGCGCGGCGGCCCGGCCACCGCGTCAAGCACTATGACACGGGGGCCGCGCACGTCGTCGCGTCGGTCGAGCAGTCGCTGCGCACGCTGCGCACCGACCGGCTCGACCTGCTGCTGCTGCATCGCCCGGATCCGCTGATGGACGCCGACGAAGTCGCCGCGACCCTCGCCGTGCTCAGGCGCGACGGCAAGGTGAGATCGTTCGGGATCTCGAACTTTGCGCCGGCGCAGGCGGCGCTGCTGCAGGACCGGATGGCCGCGCACGGGATGGCGCTCGCGACGAACCAGGTCGAATGCTCGCTGCTGCATCTCGCGCCGCTCGACGACGGCACGTTCGACCAGGCGCAGCGCTGGCGCAGCCCGCCGATGCTGTGGTCGCCGCTCGCGGGCGGGCGCGTGCTGACCGATGCGTCGCCGGCCGCGATACGCGTGCGCGCCTGTGCCGAGCGGATCGGCGGCGCGCTCGGCGTGGGCATGACGACGGTGCTGTTCGCGTGGCTGCTCGCGCTGCCGTGCCGGCCGCTGCCGATCGTCGGGTCGAGCCGTATCGATGCGCTGCGCGAAGCGGTGGCGGCGACCCGGCTGACGCTCGCGCGCGAGCACTGGTTCGCACTGCTGGAGGCAGCGCGGGGCGTGGAGGTGCCATGAGCGGCATGACCGACAGGATCGACAATCGATGACCATCAGAGAGACACGATGAGCGAAATGACCCTGCGCGACGATCCGGTCGCGCGGTGTGTGATGCACGCGGCCGAACCCCGCCTGCTGGCCGACATCGGCGGCACGCACGCGCGCTTCGCGCTGGAAACCGCGCGCGACGGAATCGGCGGCGTGCGCGTCTATCATTGCGACGATCATGCCGGCATCGCCGACGCGGTGCGCATGTTCCTGCGCGATGCCGGCGGCGTGCAGGTGCGGCATGCGGCGATCGCGATCGCCAACCCGGTGGACGGCGACCTCGTCAGCATGACCAATCATCACTGGCGTTTCTCGATCGATGCGACGCGCCGTGCGCTCGGCTTCGACACGCTGCACGTGGTCAACGACTTCTCGGCGCTGGCGATGGCCGTGCCGCATTTGTCCGACGAACAGCGGCGGCGGGTCGGGGGCGGGGAGGCGACACCCGGCGGCGCGATCGGCGTGCTCGGCGCCGGAACGGGGCTCGGTGTCGCCGCGCTCGTGCGCGCGGGCGATGCGTGGGTGCCGCTGTCCGGCGAAGGCGGGCACGCGTCGTTCGCGCCGGCCGACGAACGGGAGGATCACGTGCTGCGCCATGCGCGCACGCGCTGGCCGCATGTGTCGTTCGAGCGGCTCGCGGCGGGTCCTGGCATCGCGGTGATCCATGAAGCGCTCGCCGCGCGTGAAGCCGATTCCGCCGCGATCATCGAGCGGGCGCTCGCCGGCGATGCGCGCTGCATGGCGACGCTCGACTGCTTCTGCGGGATGCTCGGCACGTTCGCGGGCAATCTGGCGCTGACGCTCGGCGCGACCGGCGGCATCTATATCGGCGGGGGCGTGGTGCCGCGCCTCGGCGCGCTGTTCGACGCGTCCCCGTTTCGCACGCGCTTCGAGGCGAAGGGCCGCTTCGCCGACTATCTCGCGAAGATTCCGACCTTCGTGATTACCGCGCCGCATCCGGCGTTCACGGGCGTGTCGCGCATGCTGGCGGGTGTGCTCGGCGAGGCTGACTGATGCGATGCCGTTTTGTCTGCATCACGTCGGCCTAATGAAAGCCGCCCGTCAGCCACGCCTGCCGCCCTAAGGAATGTGCCGACTGGCGGCCGCTCCCGAACCCATCTAACTTGGAAAAGATGACGCCGGCGCGTCAGCCACCGGGAGGAATCGTGACCGCACTTCAGAGGATGTGGCAGGTACTCGTCGGCAAGCCGCTCGATCCCCTCGACCCGCGTACGCGCCATGCGATCGCCGTGACGCCGCTGCTCGCGTGGGTCGGGCTCGGCGCGGACGGCCTGTCGTCGTCGTGCTACGGCCCGGAGGAGGCGTTCCTCGCGCTCGGCCATCACACCCCGCTCGCGCTGTTCCTCGCGCTCGCGACCGCCGCGACGGTGTTCATCATCGCGATCGGCTACAACCAGGTGATCGAACTGTTCCCGACGGGCGGCGGCGGCTACCGCGTCGCGACCGCGCTGCTCGGGCCGAAGCCGGGGCTCGTGTCCGGCGCCGCGCTGCTGGTCGACTACGTGCTGACCGTCGCGACCTCGCTCGCGAGCGGCGTCGACGCGTTCTACAGCCTGCTGCCGGTGAGCGCGCAGGCGTTCAAGCTGACGACCGAGATCGTGCTGATCGTGCTGATGACGGGGCTCAACTTCCGCGGCATGAAGGAATCGATCCTGGTGCTGCTGCCGATCTTCATCGGCTTCGTCGTGCTGCACTTCGGGCTGATCGTCTACGGCGTCGCGGCGCACGGCGACCATCTCGCGGCGATCGTGCCCGACGCGGTGCACGAGGCGCACGGGATGTCGCAATCGCTCGGCACCTTCGTGATGCTCGCGCTGCTGATGCGCGCGTTCTCGCTCGGCGGCGGCACGTACACGGGCCTCGAGGCCGTGTCGAACAACGTGAACATGCTCGCGGAGCCGCGCGTGCCGAACGGCAAGGTGACGATGCTGTACATGTCGACGTCGCTCGCGTTCACCGCGGGCGGGATCATCCTGCTCTACATGCTGTGGCACGCGGCGCCGGTCGAAGGCAAGACGCTCAACGCGGTCGTGTTCGGCAGCGTGATCGACCAGCTCGGGCTCGGCTCGGCGTTCGCGCGGCACGCGTTGCTCGCGGCCGTGCTCGCGTTCGAGGCGGGGCTGCTGCTCGTCGGCGCGCAAACCGGCTTTCTCGACGGCCCGGCCGTGCTGTCGAACATGGCGTCCGACTCGTGGGTGCCGCGCCATTTCCGCGACCTGTCGACGCGGCTCGTACGGCAGAACGGCATCATCGTCGTGGGCGCGTCGAGCCTGCTGATCCTGCTGTGGACGCACGGCAGCGTCGACGTGCTGGTCGTGCTGTACAGCATCAACGTGTTCCTCACGTTCAGCCTGTCGCTGCTCGGCATGAGCACCTACTGGTGGCGCCAGCGCCGCGTGGATCGCCACTGGTACAAGCATTGTTTCCTGACGTCGATCGGGCTGGTCGTGACGGCGACGGTGCTCGCGATCACGCTGATCGAGAAGTTCACGGCCGGCGGCTGGCTGACGGTGCTCGTGACGAGCGCGGTGGTCGCGGCGTGCTTCATGATCAACCGCCACTATGCGGAGACGCGCGCGCAGCTCGCGAAGGAGGACGCGCTGTTCTCGGGTGCGCCGCCGGCCGTCGACGAAGCGACGGCGCCGGGCAAGCCCGATCCGTCGCAGCCGACCGCGGTGCTGCTGGTCGGCAAGCATCGCGGGGCGAGCATGCACGCGCTGCTGTGGGTGAACCGGTTGTTTCCGGGGCACTTCCGCAACGTGATCTTCCTCGCGGTGGGCGAGGTCGACGCGAAGGCGTACGACGGGCACGAGCATCTCGAACGGCTGCGGCACACGATCACCGAGGCGCTCGACTACTACGTCGCGCATTGCCGTCGCAACGGCATCGCGGCCGATTACCGGATCGCTTTCGGCACGAACCCGGTCGTCGAGTTCATGAACCTCGCCTCGGCGACGCTCGACGAATTCCCGAACAGCGTGTGCTTCGCGAGCAAGCTGATCTTCCGGCGCGTGAACTTCCTGACCGCGTGGCTGCACAACCAGACGCCCGTCGAGCTGCAGGCGCGGCTGCATGTCGAAGGCAAGCAGATGGTGCTGCTGCCGATGAATGTCGGGTAGGCGGGAGGTGGCGCAGGATGACGCGCGGCGTCAGCGCGTCTCGTTGTCCAGCGTGGCGAAGTGCTCGCGGAGCTCGGACGCCTGCTGCTCGAACACCTTCGGCTTTTTCTTCTTGAGATTCTCGAGATTGATGAGCTTCCATTTCAGCGCCGGCAGTTCTCGCAGATGCTCGTACGGCATCAAGGACCAGTCGGGCTCGGCCTGAACCAGCGATATCAGGAATCGACGATGGTTCTCCGTGAGTGACGCCGGCAGTTCCCGATGGAGCCGCTCTTGCGTTGCCTCGAGCACATCCAGGCCGACGGGTTCGGCGGTCATGCCGACGAAATCGGCTTCATAGGCTTCCGCCATCGAATGCTTCGGCCCGAAGAGCACCTCGTGAACCGGCCTGTTATGCCCGCAGAGGTAGCCCACGAACGCATCCACGATATCCGCGCGCAACCCGTGGCGCGAGACCATATGCATCACGTCGAACAGGTCGCGCGGATGCTGGCGATCCAATGCGGCCACAAGCTTGCTGCCGTAAAGCTCGGCTTCATGCAGCGTCGGGACGACGATGCTGGTGCTGAAGGTGTCTTCGGCTTGCTGCGTGAGCGGGCGCCGGACCGGTTCAAGCAACGTGCCCCGGAAGATGTAGTTGACCCTCGACCTTGACCGCGGTCGCGCCGGAAATGACCACGAGTTTCACGTCATCGCCCTTCGCTTTCCCGGATGACGAGGCGGCCGAGAATTCAGTCGCATGCCCCTCGGCCTCGATTTGCTTCCGGGTGCGATCCAGCTCCTGGTTGATCGCTTCGAGCGCTTCTTCGCGGTTCAGGCTTCGATCGGTGACCACGACGTCGATATCGACCGACAGGCGCGGCATGTCGTGCAGGAACAGGTTGAGCGCGGTACCCCCTTTCATCGCGAAGCGCGGCGTGTCGAAGACGATCGGTGCGATCGCGAGCATCAGCCGGACGGTGTCTACGTAGGTCGGGTTCATCGCGGTTTGAGTGTGAGTCGCTTGCCGTTTTTCATCATGTTCGACCATCGCGTGCCTTCGCCGAGGCGGTTGACATGCTTCTGTAGGTCTTGGGCCCATGGAAAGTCCGCACCCTGCCCAAGATCCCGCACCAGACGGACGACCTTCACGCTCGTACAGTGGTCCAGCAGCATGTCCAGCGTCTTGACGCGCAGGTTGCGCAATCCGATCACGAGGTTGGTTGCTTCCTCTATCGATTGCCCCTTTCCGATGTCGCTTGCAAGCTCCAGGATCGCTCGCTCCGGTACCGACACCAGTACGTCAGGCCCCCCCGTGGGAAGCGTCGTCAGCCCGAACGCGTCGGGCAACGATTCGTCGAACAACGCCGTGGTCTGGTACGTGTAGTGCATGTGCTCCGCGACCCATGAGGGGATGCGGTACGGTTTCGGGCCCCATAGCACGACCTTTTCCTTGAACGCGATATTGTGGCGAACACCTTGCCAGGCGAGGGCGGTCTTGCCACCGACGTGGATGCCAGGGACGCGTCGGCCAAGATACGCGATGACGCCGTCTCGCGAAGGCGTGTCACCGGTCAGCAGGTAGACGCCCTTCGAAAGGCGCTGCAGCCAGCCGGACTTGACCATATGCGACGCCAGGGCCGCGCTCACACCCATGTCCCGAAGCGTTTCGGAATCGATGGGGTAGCCGCGCAGGGTCTCTTGCATCAGCCGCTGGACTGTTTTGTTGCTCATCGAGGGGGATTGTGGCGTTGTCTGGTTGCAGTATATATGGAGAATATTTGATTATCTGCAATTTTTTAACGCCGCCGCGCCCAATCCTGCTGTCGTGAAATCGGCTCTCGCGCCACCCGTCATGGAGAATCGAGTCGCTCACTGCAACGCGTTGACCATGAGCGAGAAATGGGCACTTCGTTTGATAATTTGCAAACAATTAACGCGCGAGCCGTGAGGGTCGGATGCCTTGGGCCGCTTCGGCAGACATCAAGCACCCTCAGGATCACCCCTGCCGCAGACGCCGCCGAAGAACATTCAGTTATCGAAAATTTCCCCGGAAAGATTTGATAAGATTCGCGCGCTTCGCCGCATTCGATCGAATAAAAAATCCTTTCTGAGAGACTCCATGAAGAACGCAGCTTCGTCCATATTCCGCCTGCTGTCCGCCGCCGCGCTGCTGTCGCTGTCCACGCAGGCCTTCGCCGCCGGCGACGCGCCGGGCTCGAAAGACCATCCGCTGCTCACGCGTTTCGCGGGCGCGACCATCAATGCTTACTCGCAGACGGCCTTCGACGAAGCGTTCCTGCCGAACCAGCCGATCGACGACCGGAAGGCCGCCAAGGGCCTCAGCCTGGAAGGCAAGGTCACGCGCGTCTCGTACACGATCGGCGGCGGCAAGTCGACGCTGGAAGTGGAGCGCAACTATCTCGACGCGCTGCAGAAGGGCGGCTTCCAGATCCTGTTCCGCTGCACGCAGGAGCAATGCGGGATGACCGGCGGGCTGGAATTCCAGAGCGTCGTGATCAGCTCGAACCGGGTCGCGCAGTCGGGCGTCGGCCAGGCCCAGTTCGGCGACAAGCACCGCACGATCCTCGCGAAGCTGCCGCGCGCGTCCGGCGATGCGTACGTGTTCCTGCACATCATGGACGATTCCGCGTCGAACAAGCGCACGCTCGTCTACGAGGAAGTCGTGGAGGTGAAGCCGATGCAGACGGGCCAGGTCAGGGTGCTCGATTCGGGCGCGTTGCAGAAGGGGCTCGCGGCGACCGGCAAGGTCGCGCTGTACGGCATCTACTTCGATACCGACAAGGCGCAGGTGAAGCCGGAATCGAAGGCGCAGCTCGACGAGATGGCGAAGCTGCTGACGGCGAACCCGGCGCTGAAGGTGTACATCGTCGGCCATACCGACAATCAAGGCCCGTTCGCACGCAACGCCGACCTGTCGCAGAAGCGCGCCGAAGCGGTCGCGCAGGCGCTGGCGACCACCTACCGGATCGCCCCGGCACGCCTGAGCGCGAAGGGCGTCGCGTCGCTGTCGCCGGTGGCCTCCAACGGCGACGACGCAGGCCGCGCGCAGAACCGCCGCGTCGAACTCGTCCAGCAATAACCGTCGTTCCACATCGCCGTGCGCGCCGCATCCGATGCGGCTGCGCAGGTGCCTGCCCTGTCGAAACCGAAACCATGAAACTGCTGATCGCCGCCGGGCTTGCCGGCTTTGCCGTTGCGTCGTTTGCACAAACCGTGTCGCCGGGCATGTGGCACGACGACACCACCTATACGTTGAACGGCAAGCCGCTGCCGTCGGGCGACCCGGCACCCGACCAGTGCCTGACCGACGCCGACGCGAAGAACATCCGCGCGACGATGGAAGCGCGCATGCGGCGCGACAACATCGCCTGCACGATCACGCACTGGGATTACGCGGGTACGACGCTGAAGGTGGCGATGTCGTGTGCGAACACACAGGGGCGCGGCACGGCGAACGTCACGGGCACCGTCACGCCGACCCGCTACGACCTCAAGGGGCAAATGCGCGGCCAGCATGCGCAGGCCGGTGCGTACACGATGGCGTGGACCTGGCGCGGCAAGCGGGTCGGCGACTGCCGGTAACCGCCGGGCCGGCGTCGTGTGATGCACGAATGGCCGGCTGTCAAAGCCATTGATTCGGATTCCGTCATGTCCGCGCGCGCGATCCGCCCGCGACGCGCGGCATCACGGATGATGGTGCGTATGCGTGCGATGCGATCGCCGCGAGGATCGGTGCAGCAGGCGCTCGCGGATCCGGTCGCGGCTGCGCCGTTCGATGAAGAACAGCAGCGCGAGCGCCAGGATCACGAGCATCACGACAATTTGCACGATGCTGTGTGCCATGTTGCCTCCTGCAGGAAGGATCGACGCTCCGTGCGCGCGCCCGCGCTCACGTCAGCATCGGCACGGCTTCGATCAGCGCAATCCCGATCAGCGCGCCGATGGCGGCGCCGATCAGCCGAGGGTGCCAGCGTTCCAGATGCATGGCCGTCAGCAACGCGCCGACCAGCACCACGCCCAGCAGCACGAACACGACCAACAGGAAACCGATTTCATAGTTGCTGTTGATGACATCCATGACGCCTCCTCGCCCGCTGCCCGCGCGGCGCCGTGCGTGGCTGCCATCACGTCACGGCAGGCCCGCGCATCACGGGGCACGTTTCCAGTATATGTCGCGAAGTGATGCAGATGACCGGTGAGAACGCCTTCCGGCGCGCGGTGTCAGGCATCGCGCGCGCGGGCGCATGCTTCCGCCGATTCTGATTCGACCCCGAGACGGGCGCACGCTGCGCGGCGCATCCGATTGGCGTAGTCTGACGAGGAATGCGGCCGTCCGGCTGCGGTCCTGCCGGCCCCGTGCCGCGAGGTTCGATGCGATGCGCATGCTGCTCCGTCTGTTCGGCGTTGCCTGTTTCTGCCTGTCGACGGTCGGCGCAGTCGGCGCGCGTGCGTCGCCGGCGGCCCCCGAGCCAGCGGGGCCGGAGTCGGCCGACATCGCGCCGACGACGCTCGAGAACGACGTGCACGTGTTCGTGATCCAGCGCGACGGCTCGCTCGAGGAACACGACGACGCGACGCTGCGCGCGAACGACGCGAACGGCATCGACGCGATCGCGCAGCGCTACGTGTGGTTCGACAAGGACATCGAGAAAGTCGAGCTGCTCGCGGCGGAGACGATCGACCGCGACGGCGTCGCGCATCCGGTCGGCCCGGACGCGATCCGCGACGTGCAGGAGCCGCGTTCCGCCGGCGCGCCGACGTTCCAGGACGGCGTGCTGCGCACGGTGGTGTTTCCGGGCGTCGGGGCCGGCTCGCGCACGCGCGTCGCGTTTCGCAAGGTGCGGACCAGGCCGCTCAATCCCGGCTATTTCGGCTACTTCGTCGAGCCGTCGCGCGACCCCGTCGACCGCCAGCGGCTGATCTTCGACGTGCCGGCCGACATGCCGCTGCATGCCGACGCGCGCGGCTACGTCGCGCTGCCGCCGGTGACGGAGAACGGCCGCACCCGCTACACGTTCGACTACCGCCACGGCCCGTACGATCGGCTCGAGAACGGCGCGGTCGGCTACCCGACCGACGGCGACCGGCTGATGGTGTCGACGCTGCCCGACTACGCGGCGTTCGCCGCGCGCTACCGCAATGCGGCGGTGGACCCGAGCGCGAACGATCCGGCGGTCGTGCAGCTCGCGCGGGCGCTGACTGCGAACGCATCCGACCCGCGCGACAAGGCGCGCGTGCTGTACGACTGGGTGCAGGCGAACGTGCGCTACGTCGCGCTGTTTCTCGGCGAGACGGCCGCCGCGCCGCACCGCGTGACCGACATCCTGCGCAACCGCTACGGCGACTGCAAGGACCACGTCGCGCTGTTCGGCGCGCTGCTCGCGGCGGTCGGCATCCGCAGCGAGCCGGTGCTGCTCAACCTCGGGGCCGTGTACACGCTGCCGTCGGTGCCGGGCTACGGCGGCGGCGCGATCAATCACGCGATCACGTGGCTGCCCGATCTCGGGCTGTACGCGGATACGACCACCGCCGGCATCGCGTTCGGCTACCTGCCGCCGATCGTGATGGACCGGCCCGCGCTGCTGGTCGACACCGGCGTGCTGTCGCGCACGCCGGCCACGCAGCCGCGCATGCGCAGCGCGCGCGTCGCGATCGACGCCGCGCGGATCGATGCGCAGCGCTACCAGTCGTACGTCGAGGACGACGGCTGGACCGCCGAACTCGAACGCACCGTGTTCCGCCGCGCGACCCGCGAGCGCATCCGGCAGCTGGCCGTCGAGCGCTTGCGCCAAAGCGGGCTGCGCGGCACCGCGCAGCTCGTCACGACCGACCGCGCGGCGACGGACGGGCCGTTCGGCGTGACGATGACGGGCACGCTCGATCACGTCGTGTGGCCGGACGGCACGAGCGCGGTGCCCGCGCTGTCGAGCCTGACGGGCGGGATCGCGACGCAGGTGCAGGCGTGGCTCGCGGAGCCGGTGCGCACGCAGTCGTGGGTGTGCCTCGGCGGCGCGTTCAGCGAGACCGCGCAGATCGCGCTGCCGGCGGGCGTCACCGTGACCGACCTGCCGACGGATGCGGCGGTGCGCGATCGCTACGTCGATTTCGCGTCGCACTACGTGTTCGATGCGGGCGCGCGCGTCGTGCAGGTCACGCGGCGGCTGCGCGCGCATTTCGATCGGCAGGTGTGCACGCCGGACGATTACGCGGCGATGCGCGCGTCGCTCGAACGGATCGAACGGGATACGCAGGCGCAGATCGTCGTGCGGGCACCGGCAACACCCACTCGCGCGGTCCGGGCGGACCGGCGCACCGGAGGCGAATCATGACGGAACGGGACTACGAAATCGGCGACCTGGCGAAGGACCTGCTGGGGCGGATCGTGCAGGGCACGCTGGCGGCCGGCGCGACGGTCGATGCCGAGCAGAGCGCGGAACTGGCCGTGCGCTGCGCGACGGCGTTGATCGACCGGCTCGAGGAGCGGGCCGGCTGACGGCGGGGGAGACTGCGCCGTACCCATGCGCGGGCATGATGCGCCGCGAGCGGGCGAGGGCACGCCCGCTTCCGGCGCATCGCGGCTGCGCGCGTGCGTTGCGCAGCGTTACCCGGCCGCTTCGGCGCTTGCCGCCGCGTCGCCTTCGGCCTCGGTCTCGCCGTCGGCCCTCACGGCCCCCGGCGGCTTCCCCACCACCCGCTTGAACGCGCGACTGAACGCCGCCAGCGACCCATACCCGAGCCGATACGCGACCGTCTCGATCGGCTCGCGATCCCGCGTGATCCATTGCGCGGCAAGCCGCATCCGCAGTTCGGTCAGGTAACGCACGGGCGTCATCCCGGTGGCCGCGAGAAACCGCTCCGCGAACACCGAACGCGACACGCCGGCCTGCGCCGCGAGTTCCGCGACGCTCCAGTTCCGCCCCGGTTCGCGATGCAGCGCGACGAGCGCGCGGCCGAGCTTCGGATCGCGCAGCGCCTGCACCCAGCCGGTGCCGTTGCCGCATCCGCATTCGACCCAGCCGCGCACGATGAACGCGGCGACGACGTCCGCGAGCCGCGCCAGGATGCCCGCAAAACCGGCGCGCTCGGCACGGGACTCGCGCTCCATCGCATCGAGCAGCGGCCGCAGCTCCGGGCTGCGCGCCAGCAGCGTGCCGACGAACATCACCTCGGGCATCGTCGCGACGAGCGGCTGCATGCCGCCGAGATCGAGCTCCATGCAGCCGCTGAAGATCAGCGCGTCGCCGGCCTCCACGGCGCCGTCGCCTTCACCATGCCGGGCGGCGCCGACCGCGGCGACCGTGTCGCAGATCTTCGCGGTCTCGAAGCCGTCGATCGCGCGGCACGGCGTGTCCGGCTCGGACACCAGCGCATGCTCGCCGCCGTTCGGCAGCAGGATCGCGTCGCCGGTGTCGAGCCGGTAGGTCGCCCCGCGCGGATCGCGCAGCAACACCGGCCCCCGGCCGATGAAGTGAAACTGCGCGCGGCCGCGCACGTTGCCGAAGCGCATGCCGAACGGCCGCGCCACCTGGATGCGGCGGTACTGGACGCCGCTCAGGCGCATTCCCAGCAGCAGCTCGCTGACGAGGTCGTGCGCGTCGGACGGCGGGAGGTCGACGGGATCGGACATTGGTTTCGGACGATTGATCAATATTTCCGGATTGTATGTCATAGACCGTCCTGATGCGGCTACCTTACGATGCGCAATCATTGGCACTTTTTACGGAATGGCAGCAAGCATGAATCCCACCATCGAATCCCCCGGCATCGCGGCGGGGCCGCGCGAGCCCGCCTGGGGCGCCGTTTTTGCGATGACGCTCGGCGTGTTCGGGCTCGTCACCGCGGAGTTCCTGCCCGCGAGCCTGCTCACGCCGATGGCCGACAGCCTCGGCGTGACCGAGGGCGTCGCCGGCCAGGCGGTCACGGCCACCGCGTCGGTCGCGCTCGTGACGAGCCTGCTCACCGCCGCCGCGACCCGCTCCATCGACCGGCGGCGCGTGCTCCTTGCGTTCACGGCGCTGCTGATCGTCTCGAACCTGGCCGTTGCGTGCGCAACGAATCTCGCGACGATCCTGGTCGGCCGCGTGCTGCTCGGCATCGCGCTCGGCGGCTTCTGGACGATGGCGACGGCCACCGCGATGCGGCTCGTGCCGACGGCGATGGTGCCGCGCGCGCTGTCGATCATCTTCAGCGGCGTGGCGGTCGCGACGATCGCGGCCGCGCCGCTCGGCAGCTACTTCGGTCACCTGATCGGCTGGCGCAACGTGTTCCTGATCGCGGCCGGGCTTGGCGTGCTCGCGCTTGCGACGCAGGTCGCGACGCTGCCGGCGATGGCGCCGTCCGGCACGACCCGGCTGCGCACGCTGGTCGACGTGCTGCGGCGGCCGACGGTCGGCCTCGGGATGTTCGCGACGATCCTGGTGTTCACCGGGCATTTCGCGTTCTTCACGTACCTGCGGCCGTTTCTCGAACAGGTCGCGGGCGTCGGCGTGAACGGCCTGTCGGCGATTCTGCTCGGCTATGGCGTGGCGAACTTCGTCGGCACGTCGCTGGCCGGCCGCGTGCTCGAGCACCGGCTGCGGCCGATGCTGATCGCGATGCCCGCGCTGATGGTCGTGCTCGGCGTCGCGCTGGTGGCGCTTGGGCGCGCGCCGCTCGTCGACGCGGTGCTCATCGCGTTGTGGGGGATGGCGTTCGGCGGCGTGCCGGTCGCGTGGTCGACGTGGGTCACGCGCACGGTGCCTGACGAGGCGGAGAGCGCGGGCGGCCTGATCGTCGCGGCGGTGCAGCTCGCGATCGCCACCGGCGCGGCCGCGGGCGGCGTGGTGTTCGACGCGAACGGCGCGAGCGGCGTCTTCATCGGTGCGGCGGTCGTGCTGGCGGTGGCGGTCGCGACGATCGTGTCGGCCGTGCCTGCGCGCGCGGGTGTGACGTCGTAAGCGGGTGTGCCGCGCCGTGCGTTAAGGGCGAGAGCCCGGCGCGACGGCGGCCTGCGCGAGCCGGTTGATGTCAGTCGGTTCGACGATGGCCTGCGCGCCGCCGTCGCGCACGGCCTGCAGCATGGCACGGCCGACGCGCTCGGTATCGAGGATCGCGTTCGGAAAGAGCCGTCGCAACGGCGCGACGGCCCAGCCGAGGCTCGAGTAGAACAGGCGGTAGAGGCGCGTCTTCGAACGCTCGCCGTTCAGCGGCACGATGATCCCGGGCCGGAACAGGTAGACGGCGCGGAAACCGAGCCGCTGCAGCGCATTCTCCGTCCTGCCCTTCACGCGCGCCCACATGACCTTGCCCTTTTCCGTCGAGTCGGTGCCGCTGCCCGATACGTAGACGAACGTCATGCCCGCGTTGCGCTCGACGAGCGCCTGCGCCGCGGCCAGCGGGAGGTCGTGATTGAGCCGGACGAAGCCGGCCTCGTCGGTGTCGCTGGCCGACACGCCCAGGCAGAAGAAGCACGCGTCGTAGCCGTCGAGCTGGCTCGCGACGCCGCGGTAGTCGAGCAGGTCCGCGCGCACGAGCTGGCGCAGCTTCGGGTGGCGCAGCGGCAGCTCGCTGCGCCCGACGGCCAGCACCGTTCCGACATCCGGGGCCAGCAGGCATTCGCGCAGCACGCCCTGGCCGACCATGCCGCTGGCGCCGAATAGGATTACGTTCATGTTGTTGCTCCGCGGGGCGGGGTGATGGAGGGCGGTCGGTTCAGAGGAACGCGGGCTTGTTCACGCCGATGTTGCGCCGGACGCCTCAATGTAGTGATCTGATTGGCTATTGGGAAGATCTCAAGCTTTACCAAGAAGGGCGTACCGAGCGAAGCAGCCCACGCCGCGCGCATTGCCGGGCTTTCCTGATGCCATCCGGCACCTTGAAATTCACTACGGACCGCTAAGCCTCGCGCCGCGATCTCGGCACCTGACGAGTGCCTTTTCCCACGCACCCAAAGCGTTCTGTCCCCCAACTTCCGCACCATTCGCCCGCCACAGGGCAAAATACGGGTTTTCCGCACCCCGCGAGGGGGCCCAGAATCACGCGCCGGGCCGGCGCCGCGCGCGCTTGCGCGCCCCGCGCCCGCCGCCCAGGCAAGATCGCTCGCCGCACGGCGGGCCCACAGGAGTCCAAGCCACATGCCCGAATCCAACCTGTCCTTCTTCGGCCGGCTGTCGCTTGCCGTCGGCACGTTCTTCTCCGTGCTCGGCAACCGCGAGTTCGCCGCCGGCGTGCTGCGCGTGCGCGACGGCGCGCCCGTTGCCGCGCAACCGGCCCCGGCCGCCGCGCCTGCGCCCACGCCCGCACCGGCCGCCGCGCCCGTGAAGGCGCCCGAGCTGCGCGAAGCGAGCCCGCAGGCCGCGCTGCAACTGCTCGGCCTGCTGCAGCGCGACGCACGCTTCATCGACTTCGTGCAGGAAGACATCGCCGGCTACGCGGACGCCGACATCGGCGCAGCCGCGCGCCTCGTGCACGACGGCTGCCGCGCCGCGCTGCGCGAGCACTTCACGATCGTGCCGGTGCGCGACGAAGCCGAAGGCAGCCGCGTGACGCTGCCGGCCGGCTTCGATGCGACGGCCGTGCGCGTGACCGGCAACGTCGTCGGCGCCGCGCCGTTCAGCGGCACCGTCAGCCATCGCGGCTGGCGCGTCGCCGACGTGCGCCTGCCGAAGCTGACCGGCAGCCACGACGCCTCCGTGATCGCCCCGGCGGAGGTGGAACTGTGAGCGACGCACGCTATTCGATCGGCATCGATCTCGGCACCACCCACTGCGCGCTGTCGTATGTCGACACGGCTGCGAGCGACGGCGAGAAGGTCGCGCAGCAGGTGCTGCCGATCGCGCAGCTCACCGCGCCCGGCGCGCTGGAGTCGCGCGACCTGCTGCCGTCGTTCCTCTACCTGCCGCATGAAAGCGAGCTGACGCAGGGCGACCTGACGCTGCCGTGGACGGCGTCGCGCAATTTCGCGGTCGGCGAAATGGCGCGCAGCCGCGGCGCCGGCACGCCGATCCGCCTCGTGTCGAGCGCGAAGAGCTGGCTGTGCCACCCGGGCGTCGACCGCCGCGCGGCGATCCTGCCGAGCGACGCGCCGCCCGAAGTGTCGCGCGTGTCGCCGCTCGAAAGCTCGATCCGCTACCTGACGCACCTGCGCGAAGCGTGGGACCACGCGCATCCGGACGCGCCGTTCGCCGACCAGGACGTGACGGTGACGATCCCCGCGTCGTTCGACCCGGCCGCGCGCGAGCTGACGGCCGAGGCCGCGCGGGCCGCCGGCTATGCGCGCATGACGCTGCTCGAAGAGCCGCAGGCGGCGCTCTACAGCTGGATCCAGAAGAGCCAGGGCGACTGGCGCAAGCAGGTCAACGTCGGCGACCTGATCCTGTGCGTCGACGTCGGCGGCGGCACGACCGACCTGTCGCTGATCGCGGTGGTCGAGCGCGACGGCAACCTCGAACTGCATCGCGTCGCGGTGGGCGAGCACATCCTGCTCGGCGGCGACAACATGGATCTCGCGCTCGCGCACGTGGTCGCGCGCAAGCTCGCGACGCAGGGCACGCAGGCCGACCCGTGGCAGCTGCGCGCGCTCACCTACGCGTGCCGCGCCGCGAAGGAGACGCTGCTGTCCGACCCGTCGGCCGACGCGGTGCCGCTCGTCGTGCCGAGCCGCGGCTCGAAGCTGATCGGCGGGTCGATCCGCACCGAGCTGACCCGCGCGGAACTCACGCAGACGATCCTCGAAGGTTTCTTCCCGCAGGTGGACGCGGCGGCGCGCCCGGTCAGCCGCGCGCGTGTCGGCCTCACGCAGCTCGGCCTGCCGTATGCGCAGGACGCGGGCATCACGCGCCATCTCGCGGCATTCCTCGGCCGCCAGGTCGCGGCGCTCGACGCGCTGGACGGCGTGCAGCGCACGCTGCCGCCGGGCGCGACGTTCCTGCATCCGACCGCGGTGCTGTTCAACGGCGGCGTGTTCAAGTCGTCGCTGCTGACGCAGCGCGTGCTCGACACGCTGAACGCCTGGCTCGGATCGGAAGGCGCGGCGCCCGCCCGCCTGCTCGGCGGCGCGGATCTCGACCTCGCGGTCGCGCGCGGCGCCGCGTACTACGGCTACGTGAAGCGCGGCCGCGGCGTGCGGATTCGCGGCGGCACGGCGCGTGCGTACTACGTCGCGATCGAATCGGCAATGCCGGCGGTGCCGGGGCTCGAGCCGCCGGTGCAGGCGCTGTGCGTCGCGCCGTTCGGCATGGAGGAGGGCACGAACGCGGCGCTGCCGCCGCAGGAGTTCGGCCTCGTCGTCGGCGAGCCGGTGCATTTCCGTTTCTTCGGATCGTCGGTGCGCCGCCAGGACCAGGTCGGCACGCTGCTCGACTACTGGTCGCCCGAGGAGCTGCAGGAACTCGAGGAAATCCAGGCGACGCTGCCGGCCGACGGCCGCTCGATCGGCGAGATCGTGCCGGTGAAGCTGCACGCGCGCGTGACCGAGGCCGGCACGCTCGAACTCGAAGCGATCCCGAGCGGCACCGACGAGCGCTGGAAGGTCGAGTTCGACGTGCGCGGCACCGCCTGAGCGCGATGAAGCGTTATACGGTCGGCATCGACCTCGGCACCAGCAACACCGTCGTCGCGTACGTCGAAGCGGGATCGGATGCGATCCGCGTGTTCGACGTCGAGCAACTCGTCGGCCCCGGCGAAGCCGGCGCGCAGCCGCTGCTGCCGTCGGTGCGCTATCACCCGGCGCCCGGCGAACTGCCGGCGGATGCGCTGCGGCTGCCGTGGCAGGCGGCGGGTGAAGCAGCAGGTGAAGGCGGCCCGCTGCCGGCCGTGATCGGCCGCTACGCGCGCGCGCTCGGCGCGCAGGTGCCGGGCCGGCTCGTCGCGAGCGCGAAGAGCTGGCTGTCGCACGCATCGGTCGACCGGCTCGCGCCGATCCTGCCGTGGGGCGCGGCCGACGGCGTCGACAAGGTGTCGCCGGTCGACGCGAGTGCGAGCTACCTCGCACACGTGCGCGATGCGTGGGACGCGCATTTCCCCAATGCGCCGCTTGCCGAGCAAGACGTGATCCTCACCGTGCCCGCGTCGTTCGACGACGGCGCGCGCGCGTTGACGGTCGAGGCCGCGCGTCTCGCGCGGCTGCCCGCGCTGCGGCTGCTCGAGGAACCGCAGGCCGCGTTCTACGACTGGCTGTACCGCCACCGCGCGTCATTGCGCGACACGCTCGCCGGCGCGCGGCGCGTGCTGATCTGCGACGTCGGCGGCGGCACGACCGACCTCACGCTCGTCGACGTGGCGCTCGGCGACGACGGCGAGCCCGCGCTCACGCGGATCGGCGTCGGCCATCACCTGATGCTCGGCGGCGACAACATGGACCTCGCGCTCGCGCGGCTCGTCGAGCCACGCCTGACCGAGCCCGGCGCGCGGCTGTCGGCCGCGAGCCTGTCGCAGCTCGTCGAGCGCTGCCGCGCCGCGAAGGAGCGCCTGCTCGGCGACGACGCGCCCGATGCGGTCACGGTCACGCTGCTCGGTGCGGGCAGCCGCCTGATCGGCGGCGCGCGTTCGGCGGAGCTGACGCGGCAGGAAGTCGAGCAGATCGTCGTCGACGGCTTCTTCCCGCAGGTCGCGGCCGACGAGCTGCCGCGCCGCGCGCGCAGCGCGATCGTCGAATTCGGCCTGCCGTACGCGAGCGATGCGGCCGTCACGCGGCACGTTGCCGCGTTCCTCGCCCGCCACGCGGAAGGGCCGCTGCCCGACACGCTGCTGCTCAACGGCGGCGTGTTCCGCGCGGGCGCGCTCGCCGGCCGCCTGGCGCAGACGCTCGGCGCGTGGCGCGGCCAGCCGCTCAACGTGCTGCACAACGCGCATCCGGACGTCGCGGTCGCGCGCGGCGCGGTGGCGTACGGCCTGGCGCGCGCGGGGCACGCGCCGCGTATCGGCGGCGGCTCGGCGCGCAGCTACTTCCTCGTGCTCGACGACGGCGACGCCGAACCGCGCGGCGTGTGCCTGCTGCCGCGCGGCACCGAAGAGGGCCACGAGATCCGGCTGGAGGACCGCACGTTCGCGCTGCGGCTCGGGCAGCCGGTGCGCTTCCACCTCGTGTCGACGGTGGCCGACACCGCATACCGGCCGGGCGATCTGGTGACGTTCGGCGACGGCGATTTCGTGCGGCTGCCGCCGATCGCGACGGTCGTCGGGCGGCAGGATGCGCGCGACGCGCGAGAGACGCCCGTGAAGCTCACGGCGTCGCTGACCGAAGTCGGCACGCTCGAAATGCACTGCATCGCGACGGATGACGCCGCGCGGCGCTGGCGCCTCGAATTCCAGTTGCGCGGCGACGCGGCGACGCAAGGCGATACGGATATACCTGCGCGGCATCCGCGGCTCGACCAGGCGATCGAGCTGATCGATCGCCCGTTCGGCGGCCGCGCGGCGGATGTCACGCCGAAGGACACGCGCCGTCTGCGCGCGCAGCTCGAGCAATTGCTCGGCCCGCGCGACGAATGGGACGTGGCGCTCGCCCGCGAGCTGTTCGATGCGCTGCTTGCGCGCGCACGGCGGCGGCGGCGCTCGGCCGATCACGAACGCGCGTGGCTGAACCTCGCCGGCTATTGCGTGCGCCCGGGTTTCGGGCATCCGCTCGACGCGTGGCGTATCGAGCAGCTGTGGCCGCTGTTCGACGACGGCATCCAGTACGTGAACGACGGCCAGGTGTGGTCCGAATGGTGGACGCTGTGGCGGCGCGCGGCGGGCGGGCTCGACGACGATGCGCAGGCGCAGGTGCGCGACGCGATCGCGTTCCTCGAGCCCACCGACGGCAAGCGGCGCAAGCTGCCGTTCGATCCGGCCAAGGTCGGGCCGGCCGACATGACGCGGCTGTCCGCGTCGCTCGAACGGCTGCCGGTCGAGCGCAAGATCGAACTCGCGGAGCGGCTCGTCGCGCTGCTGCAGAAGCCGGCCGACAGCGCGCTGGGCGCGTGGGCGATCGGCCGCCTCGGCGCGCGCCAGCCGTTCTACGGCAGCGCGCACGGCGTGGTGCCGGCCGACGTCGCTACGCGGCTGCTCGACGCGCTGTTCGCGCTCGACTGGAAGCAGGTGGAGCCAGCCGCGTTCGCGGCGGCCCAGATCGCGCGGATGACGGGCGACCGCTCGCGCGACCTGCCGCCCGACACGCGTGACGCAGTGATTCGCCGGCTCGCGGCCGCGAACGCACCGGCGACGTGGCTCGACCGGGTGCGCGAGGTGGTGGCGCTCGACGTCGACGACACGGTGCGCGTGTTCGGCGAATCGCTGCCGGCCGGGTTGAAGCTGATCGCCGGCTGAGCGGGCGCCGCGTCACATCTTCACGACGTCGAGCAGCGTCTGCTTGCCGTTCACGTATTCGTACAGCGAGATGGTCGCGTTCTTCAGGTCGCCGTTCGGCGTGAACTGCGTGTCGCCGATGATGCCCGCGTAGCGCGTCGCCGGCATCGCCGCGAGGATCTTGCGCGGGTCGGTCGAACCGGCGCGCTGCATCGCGTCGACGATGATGTACACCGCGTCGTAGGTGAACGGCGCATACACCTCGAGCGGCTTGCCTAAGCGCGCGGCGAAGCGCTTCGCGAACGCGTCGCCCTGCGCCATCTTCTGCAGCGGCATGCCCGCGACCGAGCACACGATGCTTTTCGCGGCGGGGCCCGCGAGATCGGCGACCTTCGGCGTGCACACGCCGTCGCCCGCGAGGATCTTCGCGCCGATCGCGAGCTGCGCGGCCTGCCGCGCGAGCAGCCCGCCCGTTGCGTCCATCCCGCCGTACATGATCACGTCCGGGCGCTGCCCCTTGATCTTCGTGAGGATCGCGCGGAAGTCGATCGTCTTGTCGGTGCCTGCGTCGCGCGACACCACCGTCATGCCGAGCGCCTTCGCCTGCCGTTCGAACTCGCTCGCGAGCCCCTGGCCGTACGCGGTCGAATCGTCGACGATCGCGACGCGCCGCGCCTCCAGCGCGCGCGCCGCATAGTTCGCGAGCGCGGGCCCTTGCTGCGCGTCGGTCGCCACCAGCCGATACGTCGAGCGGAAACCCTGCTGCGTGTAGGTCGGGTTGGTCGCCGACGGCGAGATCTGCACGACGCCCGCGTCGTTGTAGATGCGCGAGGCCGGGATCGACGTGCCGGAATTCAGGTGGCCGATCACCGCGACGGCCTTGCCGTCGACGAGCTTCTGCGCGACCTGCGTCGCCTGGCGCGGGTCGCCGGCGTCGTCTTCCGCGTCGAGCGCGAGCACGATCTTGCGGCCCGCGATCGTCAGGCCCTTCGCGTTGATTTCCTCGACCGCGAGGCGCGCGCCGTTCTCGTCGTCCTTGCCGAGGTGCGCGACGCCGCCGGTCAGCGGCGCGGCCAGCCCGATCGTGACGACCGGATCGGCCGCATGCGCAGCGGGCGTGAGCGTGGCCGCGCAGGCCAGGCCGAGCGCGGCCAGGGGCGCGCGGGGGCGAATCGTGTGACGCATCGGTATCTCCAATCGTTTTTAGAGGGAAGGGGGCGGCGCACCGTCAGCCGTGCCGGCGCGCGAGGTGGATGCCGGCCAGCATGCAGCGCACCGAGCCGCCGGCCAGCTCGATCGTCGGCACGTCGAGCGGCAGCAGCCGCGCCGAGCGCTCGATCAGCTTGCGCTGGCGCAGCGTCAGGCAGTCGGCCGCGCGCCGCGACAGCGCGAGCACGCGTCCGTCGCGCCCGGACAGCTCGAGCGCGTTGCCCGCGAAATCCGCGATTTGCGACGGCTCGAGCGCGATCACCGTGCGGCCGGTCTCGGTCAACCGGCGCTGAATCTCGTCGCGACGCGTTGGATCACTGATCAGGTCGAGGCCAATCAACGCGAACTCGGTCGCGACGCTCATCATCACGTTGGTGTGATAGATCGTGCGGCCGTGCGCGTCGGCGGTGTCGAAGCAGATCGGCTCGAAGTTGAAGTGCGTGCAGAAGCGTTCGAGCGCGACCGGATCGGCGCGCCGCGAACGCGCGGCGTACGCGACGCGCGCGACGTGGTCGAGCACCATCGCACCGGTGCCTTCGAGGAACACGTCGTCGTATTCGAGGCCCGAATAGTCGATCACGTCCTGCACCCGGTATTCGGCCTTCAGCAGCTCGATCACGTCCGCGCGACGCTCGCGGCGGCGGTTCGGGCTCGTCATCGGATACAGCGCGACGTGCCCGCCCGGGTGCGTCGAGAACCAGTTGTTCGGGAATACGGAGTCGGGCGTGTCGCGCTCGCCGTGGTCGTCGAACACGTGCACGCGCACGCCGGCGTCGGCGAGCCGTTGTGCGGCGGCGGTGACTTCGTCGCGCGCGGCGGCGGACACGCGCGCGTGCGCGTCGTGCTCGCCGACCGCGGCGGCCGTGCGCTGGAAGGCGTTGTCGGCCGCGGTTTGCGGGTTCGGCAGGAAATGGTGCGGCCGGATCATCACGACGGCGGCCGGCGCCTGAATCGATACGAGGTTCATCGCAGGGAAAGCGCAGGGAAAAGGGCGGTGTGGCACGCGGGCCGCACCGGCTCGGGTCAGCGCGCGAGCGCGGCGACGGCGTCGGCGACGAAGGCGGCCTGGCCGTGCGCGAGCGCGGACGGATCGTCGATCAGCGTGAACAGGTTCTTCGGGTCGACGGCCGGCGGGATCAGCGCGATTTCGACGCCGGCATGGTGCTGCTGCGCGAGCGAATACAGGTAGCGCAGCGCCGAGTAATCCTCGAGCGCGAAGCCGACCGAGTCGAACACGGTGACCTGTGCGGCGCTTTCGCGGCCGGCCGCCTCCTGCTGCAGCACGCGCCACAGTTCGATCACCGGGAAATCGGCCGGCAACTGCTGGATGTCGCCTTCGATGCGCGACTGCGGCTCATATTCGACGAACACGCGCGCCGCGCGCAGCACGTCCGCATCCAGCTCGGTCTTGCCCGGGCAATCGCCGCCGACCGCGTTCAGGTGCATGCCCGGCTCGATCATGTCCGGCGTGATGATCGTCGCGTAGGCCTTGTCGGCGGTGACGGTCGTCACGATGTCCGCGCCGCGCACCGCGCTGGCGGTCGAGGCGGCGCGCACGACGCGCAGCGCCGGATACGCGGCGAGGTTGCGCACGAGCTTGTCGGTGGCGTGCGGATCGACGTCGAACACGCGGATCTCGTCGATGCCGAGCAGCGTGTGGAACGCGATCGCCTGGAATTCGCTCTGCGCGCCGTTGCCGATCAGCGCCATCGTGCGCGCGTCGGCGCGGGCGAGCGCCTTCGCGGCGAGCACCGACGTCGCGGCGGTGCGCAGCGCGGTGGTCAGCGTGAGCTCGGCGAGCAGCAGCGGGTAGCCCGTCTCGACTTCCGCGAGCGCGCCGAACGCCATCACGGTGTGCATGCCGCGCGCCGCGTTGACGGGGTGGCCGTTCACGTACTTGAACGCGAACAGCGACGCGTTCGCGACCGGCATCAGCTCGATCACGCCGTCGCGCGAGTGGCAGGCGACGCGCGGCGACTTGTCGAAATCGGCCCAGCGCAGATAGTCGGCATGCAGCGTGTCGACGAGCTCGTTCAGGAAGCGCGTGACGCCGGTTTGCGCGATCAGCCGGGCGGTGGCGGGAACGTCCAGGAAGCGGGTCATGAGGGTGTCTCCGGTGATGGTTGCGGCGTAACGGGCCGCTCGATGGAGACATTATTTCCGGGGCGCCGGCCAACAAAAAGACAGCAAAACTGGCAGATTCATCATCAAACTTTGCAAAATGCCGGCGGCATGTGGCAATGTGATCGAATCCCGCTGGTCAAGCGCGGCGGCGCACGGCAGGCTTGCGCGGCGATGGCATTTCACAGGAGGGGGAATTCGATGATTACGCTCGACGACGTCGATCGTCAGCTCATTGCGCTACTGCGCGACAACGCGCGGCTGTCGGTGGTCGCGCTCGCGAAGCAGCTGCGCGTCGCGCGCGCGACCGTGCAGAACCGGCTGACGCGGCTGGAGAAGCACGGGGTGATCGTCGGCTACACGGTGCGGCTGAAGCCGGCCGCCGAACGGCACCGGATCCGCGCGCTGATGTCGATCGCGGTGGAGGGCAACCGCGCGGCGGAGGTGGTCAAGGTGCTGCGCGGGCATCCGAACGTCGCGACGATTCACAGTACGAACGGGCGCTGGGATCTGGTCGCGGAGCTGAATGCGGATTCGCTCGAGAACTTCGATCGCGTGCTGGGGGCGATCCGGTTGATCGACGGGATCGCGAATACGGAGACGAGCATTTTGTTGTCGACGCACAAGGCGTGATGCGGCCGCGCGCCGAGCGCGTTCGAGCAGTTCGTCGAGGATCACGTCGGAACATGGTGCTGAGTAACGTCTGCGTTCGATCTCCCCGACTTGCCCGCAATTTCATTGATTGCTGAGCACGAACTGGTTCGTCGATGTGTGTCCCGCATAGCGGCGATCACCACGCGAACATCAGCAATGCAAGTAGCTCGATGAACGGGAAAACAACGATGAGAAACAGTACGATCATTGACCTGTTCCGCTTGTCTGTCACGGCCAACCCGATCGCGAATGCGATGGTGGAAAACCATCCGGCGAGGCAGTAGAACGAATACTGTATGAGAGGGGGCAATGCGCCGGGACCGTCGAGAAAGTCTATATCCGGCCATGCCTTGCGCCTAAGCCAGCCGCACGTTGCAATGAACAGTAGTTGAACGATTCCGAGAATGGCGTAGCGGAAAGTCATTGATCTGGACGCTTTGGATAATGGTTTTTCCTTGCAAGTCGCTTCGACTTTTCGAGCACGGCCGATAACTCGGCCGGTGTCACAGGTGTCGGTAGCCAGCGCGGATCATGAGCGAGAATGCCAATTGATTCGAGTACGTCCGCCACGTTGGATGAACAACTGTTGTCGAAGACGCTGTATGTGCTTGATTGAGGATTTGCTCTTTTGAACGCTCGATCAACACTGACACGTCGTTCGAGTTCGTTCCGAATCTTCTCCTTTTCGCTCGGCGACAGCCTCAGGATGAGGCCGATATTGTCCCGCCACAGATTCCCGCTGGTTCTTATCGAGCCGTTTGCCAACGATACTGTGCCACCGTGCAGGTAGGTACTCTTATCGATCTTGACGTATTCCTCGTGGGCTCGACTATACACAATGCCGTCAATCTCGATTGCCACGTGACCCCACTGCGAACCACGGCTCCGTAAGCGAGAGTCGCTGACGATGACTTCGATGGATGTCGTGTCGAAAAATATCTCCTTGATAGCCGTGTCCGTGACTGGCGTGGTTGTTCTGGTTGCAATCAACCGGTACTTCACTCCCTCTGGAGAAATGTGAGTGCGATCCGGCATGGTTACCCCGCTACGTATAGTTTGATTCGCTCTGCTTGCATACCCGATTCGATCTGGTGCGTACGTCCGAGCCGATCTGTTGTTCCGTACACGAGACTTCCGTTTTCGAATTGCAGTGCATACGCGGTGTGCGGCATGACCGTTCCGTCTGCGTCACACAGCACGAAGCGTTCATCGAATGATTCCGCGCCGGTGCGTGGCGGATTCGCCACCATGGGTGTCACCGTGCTGGCGATATTCGCCTGGGAGCTGCTCGAATTCAGAAAGATGCCTGGATTGCCGCCGATAATGACGCGATTCCGTCCGCAAGGACACGTGACGACGTCACCATCGATGACGACATTGCGGCTCTTTTCGGATATGCCTTTGCCGGTGCCGATTATCTTGAACGATCCGCTGCAATTGCCGCAGGTTGCTTCGTCGCCATCCAATGCAACCTTCTTCCCGTTATCGTAGATCGTGGAGGTTTGAGCGATGACCGATCCGCGCGTCGTGGTCGGATCGCCGTCGCGTACAGCGGCTTTACGCATGGTCCGCACCCGCGAATCGCGTGGACGTCGCGACAACTTTGACGAAGTAGCGTTGTGAGATGTCGATGCCCTCACAAACACAATGGCGGCAGTAGGGCTGGAGAAATGCCTTCTCTTTTCCTGAATGTGGAAGCATGCTCGGGACCTCTATGGTGTAGATGATCGAGGCTAGTGCGGTGCGTTAGAGTCCCTTGCATCTTGCTCATCCGGCAACGCGTATCAGCCGGAGCATTCTGTGCGTGTGCGCCATTCGAATGCAATGAGACGAGTTCGAATTTGATCCAGGTTGACGCAATAAGCCGGGACAATCGCACGAAATGTCACAAACGTAGAATGGCGACGCGGTAGTCATCACTGGCGCCTGCTTTGAGCCGGCTCAGGCAGGTGCGACGCAGAATGGAAAGTACTCAATTCCCAGTTCGTTCCTGGATCGCGGGAGAGGTCTCATCAAGAGACCGGATGAGATCAGCGGTACATCGTGACGATTCGACGAGCCGCACGGCAGTCGAGGGCCGACTTCAGCCCCTCGATGTCGCTTTCGGAAACATCGGCTCCCCCAGCGTCAGCATCAACGGCGACGAACGGGTGCGCGATGCGTATCTCGGCGGGGAGGCGGTCGCGGCGTAGCGGTGCGCTCAGGCCGCCGCGCCGCCGGCACCCCGCGCGAGCGGAAACGTCAGCACGACCGCGAACCCGCCCCGCGGCGGGAACGCGAAGCCGATCCGCCCGCCGTGCGCCTTCATCACTTCCTGCACGATCGCGAGCCCGAGGCCCGACCCCGTGCGCCGCCCAGTGCCGTCGGGTTCAAGCTGCACGAACGGCTGCAGCGCCGCGTCCCACTGTTCGCGCGGAATGCCGCGGCCATTGTCGGCGACGCTCAGCGTCACCGACTCGTCCGTGCTGGCCACCGATACGACGATGTCGTCCGCGTGGCCGTGCAGCAGCGCGTTGTGCAGCACGTTCGACAGCGCTTCCTGCAGGCTGATCGCGTCGCCGTCGATCCACGCGTGCGGCGTGTCGCTGTCGAACGCGACCGCCACGTCGCGCGCGTCGGCGAGCGGGATCGTGCGCCCGAGCACTTCCTTGGCAATCCCGACCAGTTCGACCGGCTGCAACGGCACCACCTCGGTGCGGTGGATCACCATCGCGTGGTTCAGCAGCTGCCCGGTGAGGCGGCCGACGTCCGCGCAGGTCGCACGCAGCGCGTCGAGCCGCGCGGCATGGCGCGCCGGGTCGGCTTCGCTGTCGAGCAGCTCGATCTGTGCGTCGAGGCGCGCGAGCGGCGTGCGCATCTGGTGCGCGGCGTCGGCGATGAAGCGCTGCATCGCGGCGATCCGTTCCGCGAGGCGGCGCATCAGCCCGTTGATCGCGCCGATGATCGCGTCGATCTCGCTCGGCGTGTCGACCGCCAGCGGGCGCAGGTCGGCGGGGTCGCGCGCGGCGATGATGGTCTCGATCTGCGCGAGCGGCCGCAGGCCGCGCCGGATCGCGAGGCCGCTCGCGCCGATCGCGAGCACGCTCATCAGCAGGATCAGCGTCCACACCTTGAAGCTCATGTCGTTCGTCAGCGCCTGCCGCGCGTTCGTCGTTTGCGCGACGGTGACGAGCGCCCAGCCGGGCGTGCTTTCCTCGGGCATGTAGCGCGCGATGGTCGCCATCCGGATCCGCGCGTGCTGGTAGGTGCCGTTCGCGAACGTGGGGCCGAGCTTCGCGGCGGCGAGCGTCGCGGGGCTCGCGAGGTCGTGGTAGCCGGCCACGACGACGCCGCGCGAATCGACCACCTTGTAGTACACGAGGTCGTAGCGCGACAGCGTCGACAGCGCGGCGACCGGCGGATTCAGCGCGAGCACGCCGCCCTGCACGTAGAGGTTTTCCGCGACCTGGATCGCCGCGCCGGCGAGCAGCTGGTCGTACGCGCGTTCGGCGGCGACGCCCGCGTAGTAGCGCGCGATCGCCGCGAGCGCGAGTGCGCCCGATGCGACGACGAGCGCGATGAACAGCAGCGTGCGCCCGAACAGCGTCTTCGGAAACCAGTCAATGCGTCGCAATCTGGTACCCCATCCCGCGCGCGGTGCGGATCTCGATCGAACTGCCCGTGAGCTTCCTGCGCACGCGCGTCACGTACTGCTCGACCGCGTTCGCGCTCGGCTCGTTGCCGAAGCTGAACAACTGGTTCAGCAATTCGTCCTTCGAGAAGATCCGCTGCGGCCGGCTCGCGAGGATCTCCAGCAGCGCGAACTCCTGGCGCGACAGCGACAGCGGCCGGCCGTCGAGCTCGGCGAGGCGGCTGCTGCGGTCGATCCGCAGGCCGCCGAGGGTCAGCACGTCGTTCGCGTGGCCGCTGTTGCGGCGCAGGAGCGCCTGCACGCGCGCGTCCAGCTCGCGGTAGTCGAACGGCTTCACGAGGTAGTCGTCCGCGCCGAGCCCGAGGCCGCTCACGCGGTCGTCGATCGCCGAGCGCGCGGTGACGAGCAGCACCGGCGTCGTGCTGCCCGACGCGCGCAGGTTGCGCAGGATCGCGAAGCCGTCCATCGCGGGCAGCATCACGTCGAGCACGACGAGGTCGAAGCGCTCGACGCCGAGCAGGCTGTTGGCCGTCGCGCCGTTCGTCTCGAGGTCGACCGCGTGGCCGAGCCGCGTCAGGCGGCTGCGGATCGCCGCGCCGATCTCAGCGTCGTCTTCCGCGACGAGAATGCGCATGGTGCTGGCCTGCTTTGGTTGGGTTAGGGGTTTTCCCGGGGACGGGATGTCAGCATTTTCTCAGACTCGCTCGATAACCTGTGAACAAGCCGGGAAGTGCAGAGACGGCATTAATACCAGAGGAGACGACAACATGCAGCAGGCAACCAGCGAAGCGGGCGCACCCGCATGACACCGTCGCTGCGCCGTCGCGCGTTCGTCGCCGCCGGGCTCGGCGCGGCGCTCGCGCCCGCGCTCGTGCTGTCGAAGCCGCGCACGGTGCGGATCTCGAAAGGCTACGGCGTGCTGTACCTGCCGCTGCTCGTGATGGAGAAGCAGCGGCTGTTCGAACGGCATGCGGCGAAGCACGGCGTGCGCGACGTCAGCGTCGACTGGGTGCTGCTCGACGGCGGCAATTCGGTGAACGACGCGATGATGGCCGGCACGCTCGATTTCGCGGGCGCCGGCGCGCCGGGTTTCATCGAGCTGTGGGCGCGGGCGCGCGGCATTCCGAACGTCGAGGTGATCGGCATCAGCGGGCTGTCGACGACGTCGCTGTCGCTGAACGCGAACCGGCCCGGGCTGACATCGCTGCGCGACTTCACGCCGGCCGACCGGATCGCGGTGCCGGGCATCCGCACGTCGCTGTCGGCGGTCGTGCTGCAGATGGTCGCGGGCAAGCTGCTCGGCCGGCCGCATTTCGCGCAGCTCGATTCGATCACCGTGAACCTGCCGCATCCGCAGGCGATGCAGGCGCTGATCCGGCGCGAGCGCGGCGTCACCGCGCACTTCACGTCGCCGCCGTTCTCGACGCTCGAACTGCGGCAGCCGGGCATTCATCGCGTCGTCAGTTCGGTCGACGTGCTCGGCCCGCTGACGCTCGACGTCGTGTTCGCGCCGAAGCGGCTCGTCGACACGGAGCCCGCACTCGCGGCCGCGTTCCTCGGCGCGCTCGACGAAGCGAACCGCACGATTGCGCAGGATCCGCGCGCGGCGGCCGCCATCTACGCCGCGTCGTCGGGCGTCGGCGTGTCGCACGACGACGTGATGCAGATGCTCGCGGCGCCCGAGACGCGCTTCTCGGTGAAGCCGAACCAGCTGATGGACTACGTTGAATTTCTCTACATGGCCGGCACGATCAAGGCGAAGCCGCGCGCGTGGACCGAGATGTTCACGCCGATGCTCGACGCATTCCGCCCGTCCTAGGCGAACGCCCGAGCGCACACAACCGATATCAAGGAGGAGCATGCCGTGAACGCCACTGAAACCCTGGACCCCGCGTCCGCCGAAGAACGGCAGGTCATGTCGAAGATGGCGCGGCGCCTGCTGCCGATCCTCGTCGTGATGTTCCTGATCGCGTTCATCGACCGCCAGAACGTCGGCTTCGCGAAGCTGCAGATGGTGCACAGCCTCGGCATGACGGAGGCCGCGTTCGGCCTCGCGTCGTCGCTGTTCTTCATCGGCTACCTGCTGTTCGAGGTGCCGAGCACGCTCGCGCTGCATCGCTACGGCGCACGCGTGTGGCTCGCGCGGATCATGCTGACCTGGGGCGCGATTACCGTGCTGATGGGCTTCACGACGTCGATGCCGGTGTTCTGCGGGCTGCGCTTCGCGCTCGGCATCGCCGAGGCCGGCTTTTATCCGGGCGTCATCTACTACCTGACGCTGTGGTTCCCGCAGAGCTACCGCGCGAAGGTGCTCGGCATCTTCACGCTCGGCAGCGCGCTCGCGAACATGCTCGGCTCGCTGGTCGGCGGCTGGCTGCTGAGCCTGAACGGCGTGTGGGGGCTGGCGGGCTGGCAGTGGGTGTTCATTGCGACGGGCATTCCGGCGGTGGTGGTCGCGATCGTCGTGTTCCGCGTGCTGCCCGCGTCGTATCGCGACGCGCGCTTCCTCGACGAGCGCGAGAAGCAGGTGGTCGCGGCCGCGCTCGAACGCGAGCAGCCCGCGCACGCGGAACATGCGCAGCCGTGGAAGGCGCTGCTCGATCCGCGCGTGATGCTGTTCGCGGCGACCTACATGCTGATGTCGACGTCGCTGTATGGCGTGACGTACTGGCTGCCGACGCTCGTGAAATCGTTCGGCGTGTCGAGCAGCACGAACGGCCTGCTCAGCATGCTGCCGTGGGCGCTGGCCGTGCTGCTGCTGGTCTGGCTGCCGTCGAAGCTGCGCCGCGCGAAGAGCATCCTGCGCACGATCGCGATCGTCGCGGCGCTCGGCGCGCTCGGGTTCCTGCTGAGCCTGGTGCTGCCGTCGACGCCGCTGCGCTTCGTCGCGCTGGTGCTCGGCGGCGCGTGCATCCCGCTGCTGTACCCGTGCTTCTGGTCGATGCCGCCGCGCTACTTCACCGGCGCGCGCGCGGCGGCGAGCGTCGCGGCGATCAACTCGATCGGCAACCTCGGCGGCTTCTTCAGCCAGAACCTGATGCCGTTCGCGGGGAAGGTGACCGGCACCGCGTTCGGGCCGATGATCGTGCCGATCGTGTGCCTCGCGTTGCTCGGCGTCGGTGCGCTGGTGGCGTGGACGCGGTCGGAGCGGGGGATGGTGGCGGTTGGGGCGTGAGCTGACGATCGCCGAGCCGCGTAGTGCCTGGAATGCGGGTGGTGGGATGCGGGAGGGGGCGTTGTCCGGACGTCGCACCCGTAAGCGCCGGGCAAGGAAAACCCCTGGTCGTGGATGGCGCTTGAGGCTTGCCTGACCAGGATGAACGCGGCCGGGCCGGGCGGGAAGGTGTCGCGCGCGAGCGCATCAAGCAGAAGCAATCCGGGCCCGCAGGCCCGGATTGCTTCGAGGGTCGGCAGGTCAGAACTTGTGACGGATACCCACCACGACTGCAACCTGCGACGAGCCGCTTGCCGCGCCGCCGGCTGCATCGATGTTCGCCTGGAGGTTGCCCGATGCCTTCTGGTAGAACGCATTCGCGTAGACGTCCGTGCGCTTCGACAGCAGGTATTGCGCACCGCCGCTCGTCTGCAGGTAGTGACCGGACACGCCCGATTGATGCACGCTCGTGTAGGTCTCGCCCAACGCGAGGACCAGGGCCGGCGTCACCTGGTAGCGAACGCTGCCTTCATAGTTCTGGAAGTGGATCGTGCCGCCTGCCGCCGTCAGTCCATTGGTCGAGTTGCTGTACAGCGACCCGGTGTACAACAGGCCAACGGTTGCGGGTCCGAACGCATACGTGCCGCCTGCGCCCCATTGATCCACGCGTGATGCGCCCAGGAGCGGATTCGACGGCGTGCTCGACGACGGATTCCCGACGATTGCGCCGCCGATCGTGCCCGGCTGTTGCGCGCGCGCGTAGCCGGCACCGAGGTTCAGCGGGCCATTCGCGTACGTCGCGCCCACGCTGTACGCGCGGTTGTTCGCGAAGTGCGTCGAATTCGAGAACGCGTACATGGCTTCGGCCTGGAAGCCGGCAATGACCGGCGTCGCGTACTTCACCGAGTTGTCGGTGCGGAACGTGTTGTTCAGGTTGTCGTTGTCGAGCGGATGCGTCGCGAACTGGGTCAGCACGGACGCCACGGCCAGCGGAGCCACGTAGTCCTGGATGGCGTTGTACTGGCGGCCCATCGTGAACGTGCCGATGTTGTCGCTCTTCAGGCCGACGTACGCCTGACGACCGAATTCACGGCCACCCTGGCCAAGCGTGCCATTGTTGACGTTGAAGCCGTTCTCGAGCTTGAAGATTGCCTTGAGGCCGCCCCCCAGATCCTCGGTGCCGGTCAAGCCCCAGCGCGAGCCGGACTCGTTACCGCTTGCGAGCTGCCACAGCGCCTTGCCGCCGTTGGCCGTCTTGACATTGTTCGTGTACAGGATGCCTGCGTCCACGATCCCGTAGAGCGTGACGCTGCTCTGTGCATGAGCCATACCCGTGAACGTACCCAGTGCCGCGAGGGCAACGAGAGTTTTTTTCATGTAAAGATCTCCAAATCGTCTGATTTATTATGGACGCCGAAAAGATATGTCGCTGTAGCCGAAGCCTTTTCGCGGTGCCGGCCGCAAAGGTATCAGAGGTTTCGAATCAATACACTGTGCCGTTGCCAATTGGAGACAGAGTTGTCACAATTTGTGAAATCCAAGGGGCGCAATATCGTTCGTATCGCGAAGTAATTAATTCGACTGATGATCTCAAGGAATTATTCCGGCGATACTTGCCCGTGTTGCCGGCGTTTTTTGTATCTGCTATCGGATGAGCGTATTTTCGGCGCGCGCCGTCTCGATAATCTCCGTGAATGATTCAATGTCAGTCGTGCGACTTGATTATCGACAGGGTGTCGAGAATATCGATGCCTTCGATGCGGCGCACGTGCATGTCGAACGCGACAGGCCGTTGCTGGCTCCATGCCGTCGCGCACCGCGGAGCTGGCGGGCGCGAGCCAGTCGTCAACGGGGCATGCTTTTGACTTGCAATGGAACGTGATATCGTTCGCACGTCAAAGCGATTCATTCGTTTGACGATCTCAAAGAAGTTTGCCGGCGACACTTGCCAGTGTTGCCGGCTTTTTTTTGATTTGTTGGCGGATGAACGTGTTTTCGGCGCGCGCCGACTCGATAATCTTCGTGGGTGATTCAATGTCTGCCGTGCGGGTTGATTCTCGACGGGGTGTCAAGAATATCGATGCCTTCGATGTGGCGCACGTGCATGCCGAACGCGACAGGCCGTTGCAGGCCCCACGCTACCGCGCATGACGCGCACCGCGTTCCGCAGCTTGAGCGGGTGCCGGGCCACCCGTCAAAGGGACATGCACATCGACGGTCGTACCCTTGCCGCGCGCCGTATCGATGCCGAGCGTGCCGCCGACCAGGTACGCCCGCTCGCGCAGCCCGACGAGCCCGAACGAGCCGGGCTTGCGCGGATCGCCGGGATCGAAGCCCGTGCCGTTGTCGCGGATCGTCAGCGCGATGTCGTCGTCGTTGCAGGTCAGTTCCACGTCGACCTGCGAGGCCGCCGCGTGCCGCGCGACGTTCGCGAGCGCTTCCTGCGCGATGCGGAACACGGCCGTCGCGTACGGCTCCGCGAGGTTCTGCTCGGGCGGGTCGACGCGCAGCGTGCAGGCGATGCCGTGCCGCTGCCGGAAGTCCTGCACGAGCCACTGCATCGCCGCCGCGAAGCCGAGATCGTCGAGCATCAGCGGCCGCAGGTCGGACGCGATGCGCCGCGTCGCGGCCACCGCGCCGCGCGCGAGCCCGTGCATCGCCGCGATCTTGCGGGCAAGCTGCGCATCGTCCTGCGGCACGTGATCGATCAGCCATTCGAGATCGTTCTTCAGCGTCGCGAGCGTTTGCGCGAGCTCGTCGTGCAGCTCGCGTGCGATGCGGCGCTGCTCGGCTTCGCGCGCGCTCGCGCTGATCGCCGAGATTTCCCGCAATTCCTCGCGCGACGCCTGCAGCGCGCGCTCGGCGCGCACGCGTTCCTCGACCTCGCGCCGCAGGTCGCGGTTCGACGCGCTGAGCTGCGCGGTGCGCGCGGCGACGCGCTGCTCGAGCCGTTCGTTCGCGTCGTTCAGCTCCGCCGTCTTCTGCAGCACGAGCTGATGCTCGTGCCGCTCGCCGGCGAGCGCGCTTGCCGTGCGCGCATGCAGCCGGCCGTTCTCGAACAGCAGCGCGAACAGCACGACGCTCGACGCGACGAGCCCGTAGACGCGCCCCGCATAGAAGCCGAGATCGAAGCGCCCATGATTCAGCATCGCCGACAGCGCGATGTCGAACAGCCACGCGACCGTCACGATCATCACCCACAGATCGAGCACCGAGTGGCGGCGCCGGCGGCGCCACATCAGCGCGAGCGCGACCACGTTCAGCGCCCAGACGGCGACGACGGGGCTCAGCAGCGGCTCGATCATCCGGTTGCCGCGCATGACGCGCGGCAGGTAGTCGTGGCCTGCCGTCGTGAACACTGTGATCGCGACGGTCGCGAGCGCGGTCGCGACGATGCAGCCCGCGATCGGCACTGCCGCATGGCCGGCCGGCTTCGGCGGCGCGCGCGGGCCGTCGCGCAGCAGCGCATAGCACGCGACCACGAGCGGGAAGCCGCCGTGCCAGAACATGTAGAGCCACGCGGTGGTCTGTTCGCCCGCGTGCAGCAGGCCGGTGGGCGCGAACAGGCCGGGGAAGGTCATCATGTGCACGCCGGCCATGAAGCCCGTGAACAGGTAGCCGGCCGCGAGCGCCAGCAGCGCCCGCTCGCGCAGGATCGCGAACTGGCCGAGCAGCAGGCCGGCCGTCGCCATGTCGTTGACGAGGATCGCCGTCTGGTAGACCGGGATGAACCCCCACTCCTGCGCGAGCGGAATCGGCGCGAACGGCACGAGCGCGATGAAGATCATCGCCGACACGATGACCGTCGCGAGCGCGACCCGTCGCTCGCGCGGCCCCGGCGGCAGCGACGACATGAACATCCGCGACGGGTCCGTCTCGGCGTCGCGAGTGGCGGTGTCCACCGGCGGCGGATCGTCCGGCCGCGTGGAATCGTGCTGGGGCGTCACGGCGTGCGTCATGCGTCGTCCAGGTCGATGCCGAGGCCGTGGCGCACCGCATAGCGGATCAGCGCCGCGTCGTGCGGCAGGTCCATCTTCTCGAGTATGCGCATCTTGTAGGTGCTGACGGTCTTGGCGCTCAGCGCGAGCGCGCCCGCGATCTGCGTGACGGTCTGCCCGGCGACGATGCGGCGCATCACGTCGAACTCGCGCGCGGACAGCCGCTCGTGCGGCAGCGTCTCGACGGGCGCGTGCAGGGTGCGCGCGAGGCTCTCCGCGGCCGACGGGCTGACGTAGATGCCGCCCGCCGCCACCTTGCCGACCGCCGCGACCAGCTCGGCGGTCGCGCTGTCCTTCGTCAGGTAGCCGGTCGCGCCGGCCTTGAACGCGCGCGCCGCGTACTGCTCCTCCGTATGCATCGTGAGCACGAGCGTGCGCAGCGCGGGCGCGTGGGTCTTGATCATCCGGATGAGCACGATGCCGGTCGGCGCGGGCATCGACAGGTCGAGCAGCAGCACGTCGGCCGTGCCGCGTTCGGCGAGCGCGAGCGTGGTCGCCCCGTCGCTCGCTTCGCCGACGATTTCGAAACCGCCGGCTGTCTCGAGTATGTGACGCAGTCCGTCTCGCATGACTGCGTGGTCGTCGGCCAGAATCACCTTGATCATGGAGCGGTCCTCTTGGCGGGATGACGCTTCGGTGCGCGATGGCGCGGGTGTCGTGGAGACGGTTTCCCCCGGAAGGCCGGGCCGCGCGAAGTCGGCGCGCCGGCCGTTCATCCGATCAATATATTCCGCCTGACCGAAAAACGGTAAACGTTGGCGAAATTTTCTGCGGCGCGGCAGGTGAAATCGATACCGGTACGAAATAATCCGGCGCGCATGCGATTCGAATCGTGCCCTGAATTGCGCCGCCCGCGCGTGCGGCCCGGCGGCGCGCCCCGGTTCGGGGCTACACTGGGTTCGACGCCGCCCCGCCATTCGAGGAGAGCCATCGATGATCGATCTCGTCGCCATCCCGCCGGCCGCGCTGCTCGCCGCGGCCGCGTGGCGACGCGGGGCCGCCGTTCGACAGGACACCCGATGAGCGAAACGATCCATGCGTGGCTTGCCGCCGTCGGCGCGCATCCGGCGCTCGTGCTCGTCATCGTGTTCGCGACCGCGTGCGCGGAGGCGATCGCGCTGGTCGGCACGGTCGTGCCGGCCGGCCCGGTGATGTTCGCGGCCGGCGCGCTGATCGGCGCGGGCGCGCTCGACGGCTGGGCGACGATCGGCGTCGCGGTGGCCGGCGCGGTGGTCGGCGACGGCGTCAGCTACGAGCTCGGCCGCCGCTATCGCAGCGAGGTCCGGAACTGGTGGGCGCGGCTCGGGCACGCCGCGGCCTACGACCGCGGCGAGCAGTTCGTGCTGCGCCACGGGACGAAGAGCATCGTGCTCGCGCGCTTTCTCGCGCCGGTGCGCGCGGTCGTGCCGGTGGTGGTCGGCTGCGCGTCGCTGCCGCGCCGCTCGTTCTATCCGGTGAACGTCGGGTCGGCGCTCGTGTGGGCGCCGCTGCACGTCGCGCCGGGCATCGCGTTCGGCGCGTCGGCCGCGCTCGCCGAAGCGGTCAGCACGCGGGTCGCCGCGATCCTGCTGGTCGTCGCGGCGCTGGTCGCGGCCGTGTGGTTCGGCGTGCGCGTCGCGCTGCAGCGCGGCGTGCCGCTGCTGCGCCGCGCCGTGCGGGCCACGCTGCACGCGCTCGCGCATCGCTGGCCCGGGCTGGCCGCCCGGCTGCGCGGGCTCGCCGCGCGCGCGCGCCGGTTGCCGGGCGCGATTCCGGTGCTCGCGCTGCTGTTCGTCGGCAGCGTCTGGCTGTTCGCCGGGATCGTGCAGGACGTCGTCGCCAACGATCCGCTGATGGGCGCCGACATCGTGCTGTACGGATCCCTGCTGAACCTGCACACGCCGCCCGTCGACGCCGCGATGCGCGCGGTCGTGGTGCTCAACGGCCGCGACGTCGGCCTGATCGTCGCGGTCGCGTTCCTCGTATGGCTGGTGATCCACCGCTGCTGGCTGACGGCCGTGTGGTGGATCGCGACGGTCGGCGTTGCCGTCGTGATGGTGCCGGCGTTCGGCGCCGGGACCAACGGCGCGACGCCCGCGAGCCTCGCGCCCGGCAGCCCGCACGTGCCGCTGCCGGACGCCGACGCGGCGTTCGGCATCCTCGTCAGCAGCTTCATGGGCTGGGTGCTGACGCGCGGCCGTGGCGCGCTGTGGCGCACCGGCGTCGTGACAGCGATCGTGCTGTGGATCGTGCTCGGCGGCTTCGCGCGGTTGTATCTGGGCGACACGTGGCTGTCGGGGCTGCTCGGCGGCTGGAGCCTCGGGCTCGCGTGGTTCGCGCTGCTGGCCGGCGCGTATGCATACGGACATGTGCGCGACGACGTGCAGCCGCGGGGCGCGCTCGTCGCGGTTGTCATGGTGCTGGCGACGGCGGGCGTCTGGACGGTGCCGGCCGCGTGGCAGGCCGACCGGGACCAGCGCGCGCACAGCCGCGTGGTCGCGATGACGGTCGACCAGTGGATGCGCGGCGGCTGGCAGCATGTGCCGACGCGGCGCACCGAGATCAGCGGCGACCGCGAGGAATTCCTGCCGCTGCAGTGGTGCGTCGCTTCCGACGTGCTCGCCCGGCATCTCGTGCACGCCGGCTGGCAGCGCGCGACGCCGTGGTCGCTGCAGACCGCGCTGCGCTGGCTGGTGCCGCAGGCGCCGGCGGACGGGCTGCCGGTGCTGCCGCGCTATTCGCAGGGCGTGGGCACGCGGCGCGTGTTCGTGCGCGTCGATCCGGGGCAGCCGGACAGCCGGCTCGTGCTGCGCTTGTGGCGCTATCCGTATGTGCTGCAGGACGCGCGCGGCACCCGGGCGCTGTGGTACGGCGCGCTGTATCGCGAGACGCTGCGCCGCCCGGCCGGGCTGATGACGATCGTGCGCACCGCGACCATCGAGCGCGCGCCGGACATCGCACAGGCGCTCGCGATCGACCCGACGATCGTGCATCCGCCGGCCGGTACGCCGTCGGCGCCCGCCGACGTGCTGCTGGTGTGGATGGTGGAGCCGTGAACGCGCGCGGCGCTCACGCGCGGGTGCTGGCTTCGGGTTCGACGGTCAGCCGCAGGCCGACGGTCTTGAGCACCGCGATCAGGGTTTTCAGTGTCGGGTTGCCGTTCGGCGACAGCGCGCGGTAGAGCGCCTCGCGGCTGATGCCGGCTTGCGCCGCGACCGCGCCGAGGCCGCCGTAGGCTTCGGCGACGGTGCGCAGCGCGAGCAGGCCGGCCGCGCGGTCGTCCGGATCGTCGAGCGACGCCATCGCCGCCTTCAGGTATTCGACCGCCAGTTCGCGGTCGGCGCGCAGTTCCGCGAGTTCGGCGTCGTGGTGCGACACCGCGCCTTTGAGTGGGCTCATGCTTGCCTCCGTTTCCATTCCGTCCAGATTGCCTTCGCGTAACCGATGTCGGCCGCCTGGCTGCCTTTGTCGCCGCCGGTCAGCAGCAGGACCACCGCCTTGCCGTGCCGGCCGCAGTAAACGCGGTAGCCGGCGCCGACGTGAATGCGCAGTTCGATCACGCCGTCGCCAACCGGCTTGCAGTCGCCGAAATGGCCCATGTGCACCTGGCGCAGGCGAACGCGGATCCGTGCCTGCGCGACCTTGTCGCGCACGGCGAGCAGCCATTCGGTAAAGGGTTCGCGACCGTCGTCGCATTGGTAGCGAAGCAGTTCGATGACAGGCAGCATTGTAACTTATAAACTACAGAAAGGAAATGAAAGGGGGGGACCTCGAAACGTGCCGGGGCGGCCCGCATGCAAAGCAAAAGGCGCTGCAGCCGGGCGGCGTGCAGCGCCTTTCGTTCCGGGTTTCAGTCGATGAAACCCGTTAACCGGACGAGGTCGATTCTTTCATTCGCTACGGACTGCCTGCTATTGGCCGGAAGGCCAACGTTGCCGCGCGCCGGTCACGCCGTCGCCGCCACCCGTTCCCGCGCGAAGCCCGCGAGCGTGCGCAGCGCCTCCCGCGCCGAACGCAGATAGAACGATTGCAGATGGAACACGTGCCAGCGCGCCGCGTGCACTTCGAGCCGGCACGGCACGCCGCACGCGAGCGCGTGATCCGCGAGCCGCACCGAATCCGACAGCAGCACTTCCTGGTCGCCGGCCTGGATCAGCATCGGCGGCAGCCCGCGCAGGTCGGTGTCGAGCGGCCCGCGCGCCGTGGCCGCGCCGGCGCCGTAATACCAGCGCAGCCCCTGTTCGAGCCAGCCGCGCCGGATCATCGGGTCGTCGTCGCGCCGTGTCGCGAGCGTCTCGCCGCCGAGTGCCGCGTCGGTGACGGGCGAGATCAGCAGCAGCCCGGCCGGCGCGGGCTCGCCGCGCTCGCGCAGCACGATCGCGAGCGCCAGTGCAAGCGCGCCGCCCGCCGAATCGCCGGCCACGACGATGCGTGCCGGCGCATGCCCCTGTGCGCGCAGCGCGGCATAGGCGGCCAGCGCGTCGTCGAGCGCGGCCGGGTACGGATGCTCGGGCGCGAGCCGGTAGTCGGGCACCCAGACCGCCAGGCCCGATTCGTCGGCGAGCCGCGTCGTCACGCCGCGGTGCGTGCGGGGCCCGCCGACGCAGAACGCCCCGCCGTGCAGATAGAGAATCGCGCCGCCGCTGTCGCCGCGTTTCGGTGCGACGACCTCGGCCGGCACGCCGCCTGCCTGCGTGCGATAGCGGATCATCCCGCCCGCGCCGGGCATCAGCGGCGCCAGCAGCCCGACCACGCGCCGCTGCACGCCGATGCCGAACGGCGGCCCGATCAGCGACCGGAAGCCGACGCGCAGGAAGCCGCGCAGGAACCCCGCGTTGAGCGCTTCCAGCGCGCCCTTCGGCGCGGCGACGGCGACGCCGCCCGCGTGCCCCGCCGCACCCGGCAGCACGCTCGAGAAGCGATACGCGGCGAGGCCGGAGCGGCGCGCGAGCCACCGGTAGGTCAGCGTGAAGCCCGGCCAGTTGGTGCTGTTGTGGCCGGACGCGTCGACATACCAGCTCTTGCAGCCGCTCCACACCGAGCCCGCGAGGCGCTGCTGGACGTGCACGTTGTAGCGCCGGTAGCGGCGCGCGTCGACGTCGATCGCGGTGGCGCCGGCCTGCCGCATCGCGCGCACGCAGCGCATCACGTGCGCGATCTGGCTCTCGAGCATGTAGACGATCGAGTTGTGGCCGAGGTTGGTGTTCGGGCCGTACAGCATGAAGAAGTTCGGAAAACCCGGCACCGTCATCCCGAGATACGCCTGCGCGCCGCGCCGCCATGCGTCGTTCAGGTCGAGCCCGCCGCGGCCGGTGATGCGCATCGGCGACAGGAACTCGGTGGCCGCGAAGCCGGTGCCGTAGACGATCGCGTCGACCGGATGATGCGTGCCGTCGGCGGTTTCGATCCCGTGTTCGGTCACGCGGCGGATGCCCTGCGTGACCAGTTCGACGTTGGGCCGGCCGATCGCCGCCAGATAGTCGCTCGACAGCAGGATGCGCTTGCAGCCGATCGGGTAGTCGGGCGTCAGGCGCGCGCGCAGCGCCGCATCGGGCACCTGCCGCGCCAGCAGCGCGCGAAACGGCCGGCCGACCGCGACATCCATCAGGCCGTTGAAGCGCGTGAACGCGATCGCGCGCGATTCGTAGCGCAGGTAGATCGACGCGCGATGCAGCTTCATCGCCCACGGCAGCCGCCGGAACAGCGCCTGTTCCCACCGCCGGTACGGGCGGTCCGGGCGCGGCATCAGGTAGGCGGGCGAGCGCTGGAACACCGTCAGCGACGTCACGTCCCCGGCGATGGCCGGCACGAACTGGATCGCCGATGCGCCGGTGCCGACCACCGCGACGCGCTTGCCGGCGAGCGGATACGCGTGGTCCCAGTGCGCGGAGTGGAACGCATGGCCCCGGAACGTTTCCATCCCCGGCAGCCTGGGCAGTGCGGGGCGGCTCAACTGCCCCGTGCCGCTGACGAGCAGCGCGGCGCTCAGCTCGGTGCCGTCCGCGAGCGTCACGCGCCACAGTGCATGCGGCTCGTCGTAGCGCGCGTGCGCGACATCCGCGCCGAAGCGCAGGTGCCGCGCGAGCCCGTACTTGCGCGCGCAGTGCTGCAGGTATGCGTGGATTTCCGGCTGCGGCGCGAACATGCGCGACCAGCGCGGGTTCGGCTCGAACGAGAACGAGTACAGGTGCGAGGGCACGTCGCACGCGGCGCCCGGGTAGCGGTTGTCGCGCCACACGCCGCCGACGTCGTGTGCGCGCTCGAGGATCACGAAGTCGTGCATGCCGGCGCGTTGCAGCGCGATGGCCATGCCGATGCCGGCGAAGCCCGCGCCGATGATGATGGCGGCGAGCGGCGCGGCGGCGTTGGGGGCGGTGGGCTCAGGCGAGTGCATGACGGGTGTCCTCGGGTTGGGCGGGGCCGGGTGGGGTGTCGGATGCGGGTGTCGTGGCGGTTTCCGCCGCGCGCTGCGCGTCGGCGTTCGCATCGGCATGCGAGCGGATCGACACGCGGCTCGCGCCACGCATCAGGTCGACCGCCTTCTCGGCGATCATGATCGTCGGCGCGTTGGTGTTGCCGCCGATCAGCGTCGGCATCACCGACGCATCGACGATGCGCAGCCCCTGCAGCCCGCGCACGCGCAACTCAGGATCGACGACCGAGAGCGCGTCGCGCCCCATCCGGCACGTGCCGACCGGGTGGTATACGGTTTCGGTGCGTTGCCGCAGCACGTCGCGGATCTCGTCGTCGGTCGTCACGTTCGCGGTGAACAGGTCGCGCGTGATCCAGCCGGCGAGTGCGGGCGCCTGCATCAGCCGGCGCGTGAGCTTGAAGCCCGCGACCATGTCGTCGAGATCGCGCGGATCGTCGAAGAACGCCGGATCGATGCGCGGCGCCGCGAGCGGATCGGCGCTCTGCAGCGTGACCGCGCCACGGCTGCGCGGGCGCAGCAGGCACACGTGGCACGACATCCCGTGGCCGGCGTGGAGGCGGCGCGCATGGTCGTCGACGAGCGCGACGACGAAGTGCAGCTGGATGTCCGGCGCGTCGAGTTCGGCGCGCGTCTTCAGGAAGCCGCCGCCTTCCGCGAAGTTCGACGTCAGCATGCCGCGCCGTTCGCGGCGAAAGCGCAGCAGCTCGCGCAGCATGCGCAGGCCGCCGCCCGCCGACACGCCCAGCGTGTCGACGCTGCGCGTGCGGTAGCCGAAGATGAAATCCGGATGATCCTGCAGGTTGCGGCCGACGCCGGGCAGGTCGGCGAGCGGGCGGATGCCGACACGCGCGAGCTCGGTGGCCGGGCCGACGCCGGACAGCATCAGCAGTTGCGGCGTCTGGAACGCGCCCGCGGCCAGCACGACCTCGCGCCGCGCATGCAGCGTGCGGACTTCGCCGTGCTGCCGCACCTCGACGCCGATCGCGCGCGTGCCGTCGAACAGGATCCGCAGCACCTGCGCGTGCGTCTCGACCGTGAGGTTGTCGCGGCGGCCGACGTGCGGCAGCAGGTACGCGCGTGCGGCGCTCCAGCGCTCGCCGTGCTTCTGCGTGACCTGGTAGAGGCCGATGCCTTCCTGCTGCGCGCCGTTGAAATCGTCGGCAAGCGGCAGGCCCGCCTGGCGCGCCGCTTCGAGGTAGCGCGCATGGAACGGGTTGCCGGTGCGCAGGTCGCTGACCCACAGCGGGCCGTCGCGGCCGTGCCACGCGTCTTCAAAGCGTTCGTTGTGCTCGCTCAGGCGGAAGTAGGGCAGCACGTCGTCGTAGGCCCAGCCGTCGTTGCCGAGCGAGGCCCAGTGGTCGTAGTCGCTGCGGTGGCCGCGGATATAGACCATCGCGTTGATCGCGGACGAGCCGCCGAGCGCCTTGCCGCGCGGCTGGTAGCCGCGGCGCCCGCCGAGCCCGGCCTGCGGCACGGTCTCGAACGCCCAGTTGTTGATGCGGGTGGGCATCATCGCGACGGCGCCGGTCGGCACGTTGACGAGCGTGCCGTCGCCGCGGTTGCCGGCCTCGAGCACGCAGACGGTGACGTCCGGACGCTCGGTCAGCCGCCCCGCGACGACGCAGCCGCCCGATCCGCCGCCGACGACGATGTAGTCGAATGTCCTGGTCATGGAATCCTCTTCGGAAGATCGGCGGGTCAGGCGGCGCGCGACAATGCGCTGCGCGCGGCGACGGCGGTCGGTGGGTTCGGCTGCATGGTGTCTCCTCAAGGCGGTCGTGGAAGTCATTCAGGCGACGACTGGATGACGCCGATGGTGCGTGCCGCGTGGGAAAACACCAATGCTGCGACGGGACAATTGTTTTAGTATTTGGGCCAAATCGGCGCTTCGAGGGTTTCTCCGAATGAGCTTCTGGGACTACACCCGGAGTCCGGCCAGCGCCCGGCTGCTGGCCGATTTCGGCGACGAACGCGGCGTGTCGCGCGCGAAGCTGCTGGCCGGCACGGGGCTGTCGGCCGCGCAGCTCGACGACCCGAACGCGGAGGTGACGGCCGCGCAGGAACTGCGCGTCACCGGCAACCTGCTGCGGCTGCTCGGGCATCCGCCGGGCCTCGGCTTCGAGGTCGGGCGACGCTATCACTTCTCGGCCTACGGCGTGTGGGGCTACGGGCTGATCGCGAGCGCCACCACGCGCGACGCGCTCGCGCTGGCGATGCGCTTTCTGCCGCTCACCTATGCGTACACGGTGATCACGTACCGCGAGGACGACGACGGCTGCGTGCTGAATTTCGGCGCGCCGGAGCTGGCTCCCGAGCTGAGCCGGTTCGTCGTGGAGCGCGACATGACCGCGGCGACCGTGCTGATGGAGGAAATCGGCGGTCCGGATTTCATGCTGTCGCGGTTTACCTTGCAGGGCGATCGTCCGGTGGCGGTGGCGGTGGCGGTGGCGGTGGCGCGGGGCACGGCGCCGTCCGTTTCCGTGCCGCGGATCGCCGGCGTCGAGCCCGTGTTCGGCGCGCGTTCGAACAGCATCGCGTTTTCGCGCGCATATCTCGACCGGCCGCTGCCGCATGCGAATCCGCTCACGGTAACGATGTGCGAGCAGATGTGCAGCCGCCTCGTGGAAGCGCGGCGCGCGCATGTGGGCACCGCGGCGATGATCCGCGATTACCTGAGCGCGACGCCGGGCGCGGCGCCGTTCTCGCTCGAGGACATGGCGCGGCTGATGAACACCAGCGCGCGCACGCTGAAGCGGCGGCTGCAGGACGAGGGCACGACGTTTCGCACGCTGCTCGCCGAGTCGCGCGGCGCGATGGCCGAGGCGCTGCTCGGCGATGCGCGGCTGACGCTGACCGACGTGGCGGAGCGGCTCGGGTTCAGCGACCTGTCGAGTTTTTCGCAGGCGTTCAAGCGGTGGTATGGGGTGGCGCCGGGGGCGTTTCGGAGTGGGGTGTCGAGGGAGAGGAAGGGCGGCTGAGGCGGTGCAATGCGGCCAGCATGCGCATCGTGACCACGAGCTAGAATGGCCTCGTTGCCGACGGGAATGCCCCGAATTCACTGTGGGAGAGAGACTTGTGAGGCCGTCCATTGCATTGAACGCACATCGCGTCGAGATTCGCAGGATTGTCGAAGCCAATCGCGCGTCGAACGCGCGCGTATTCGGCTCCGTCCTGCATGGCGACGACACCGACGAAAGCGACCTGGATCTTCTCGTGGAGCCGCAGCCCGGCATGACGCTGCTCAACGTCGGCACCATCCGGTACAGGCTGTCGGAACTTCTCGGCGTTCGGGTCGATGTGTTGACGCCGAATGCACTGCCCGACCATTTTCGTGCAGTTGTGGTGGCGGAGGCCCAGCCTGTATGAAAGGGAAGGAGCCGCGCCTGCCTGATTGTCTCGGTCACATGGACCGGCTTGCTCGCGAGTTGGCGGCGATGCAGGGTGTAAGAGGGATTGAGGGCTGAATGCGTGTGACGAGTCCGCAAGGCCACAATGATATTTACGAGAGATTCCACACCCCGAGCGACGAAGTTGCCGCGAGGGAAGTCGCGGCGATGAGCGATGAGGAGCAGGCGCGTGCCAAGTCGGCTGCGACAGTGCATGTCCGCAATTGGCTCGCCATCCTATTCGTGCCACTCGCATTCGGGCCTTGGATCCCGATGGTCGCGTATATGCTCGGTATGCTTGCATACCGAGAGATGCTCGATCCGACCTTTGATATTGATCGTGCGGTCGTCCAGGCTGCCGTGCCGGCAATATGGGTCACGGCTCTCATCATCGCAGCCTGGATCGGCCTGAACTGGTGCATCGCGACGTACGGTACCCGACAGCGTTACTGGCGCGAAATGCCATTCGAAGGGCATGTCGAACTGGAGCGCCATACGCTGCGCTCGGTCATCATCGTGTGGTCGGATGACGACGACCCGGAACGTCTCTACGTCGAGGAATGGATCGACGGCAAGCTGAAATCCAGCCGAGCCGGCGTGACGCAGTGGATCCTGGCTCGAACGTCCGCCGATCGCTGGCTGGTGCTTGAGCATCGACTCGCGGTGGAAAGTCGGTACGGAATGCCAACATTCCCCTTGGAGGTGAAACGGTTGACCCCGCGGCGAGAACTGGCGGTAGCCTTTGCGCCGCGCACCAATATTCGTCTCGGATTGAGATTCAGTGGGCCGGCAGCGCCATTAACCCTCACTTCCTATCTGCTGTCTCACGCTGAATGTCAGCGCCTGACCGCGGTGGCTCACCACGATCATTTCTTCCCGCCGGACCAATATGGCGTCGTCGATCCCGCCGATGCAGACTGGGTCGGAGAACTTGCCGCCAGGGCATTGGACAAAGAAGTGCCTGTCGATGTGGTGACGTAAAGGGCTGCGCATCGCTCGCTCCCTTCAAGCCCCCGCCTCCCGATGAAACAACCCCAGAAACTGCTGCGCCGGCACCGACAGCGGCCGATCCCGCCGCACGAGGCTCCCGTACGACGGCAGCTTCTGCGCGAGCGTGTAATCGACGATCGCAACCATCCCGTGCGCGGCATTCAGCGCGGCGACCGTCTGCGGAATCACGCCGAGCATCCGCGAGCGGTCGACGAGGTTCATCGTCGTGAGGATCGAGCCCGTCTCGATCAGCCCGCGCGGCATCGGCTGGTGGTGCATCCGGAACTCGCGCTCGACCACTTCGCGCGCGGGGCTGCCGGCCGGCTGCAGGATCCACGGATAGTCGAGCAGCGCCCCGAATTCGACCGGCCCCTGGCTGACCAGCGGATGGTCGCGGCCCGCGACGATCGCGAGCGCCTCGTCGTCCACCGCGCGGAATTCGCAGTCCGCGCCGACGTTGCGCCCGATCACCACTTCGAGCACGCCTTCCTGTAGCTGCGGCATCAGCTTGTCGCTCGTATCGACCGCGATGTCGATCGCCAGCAGCGGAAAGCGCGCCTTCAGCTGCACGAGCGCCTCGGTGAGCCGCCCGGGCGCGGCCGCCATGATGCTGCCGATCGCGAGCCGCCCGGCGCTGCCGAGCTGCAGCTCGGCCAGCTCGCGGTTCAGCGATTCCATGCTGCCGCGAATCCCGCGAAAGTAGCCGAGCACGCGCTCGCCGGCCGGGTTCAGCACCAGCCCGCGCCCGACGCGCTCGAACAGCGGCTGGCCGAGCGCGTCCTCGAGCTCGCGCAGCATCTTGGTCGCGGCCGGCTGCGTGAGGCCGAGCCGGTCGGCCGCGGCGCGCAGCGTCGAGCATTCCTCCACCGCCAGCAGCAGCGCGACCTGGCGCATCCGCAGCCGATTCAGCAGTTGCGGCGTCGAATCCTTCCTGTCGATCGAACCCAATTCGATTACCTCAGGTTATCAATTCATCAAGAGTTTTCAATTTACCGGTGGGTTCCGTCTACCTAGCATGAACCCCACATGACGAACGGCCGGTTTCCGGCCAGCCAGCACAGGAGACGACCATGCAGACGAATTCGGCCACCCCCACCCCCGCCCACGGCCCGGCCCGCGCCGGAGACCGCGCATGACGGCCGCCCCGGCATTGCCCGTTGTCGCGCTGACGCTCGGCGACCCGGCCGGCATCGGCCCCGAGCTGATCGCGAAGCTGCTCGCGCGCCCCGACGCCACGTCGCGCGCCAACCTGGTGCTGATCGGCGACCGCTGGCTGTGGGAAGCCGGGCAGCGCGTCGCGGGCGTGCGGGTCGAGCTCGAGCCGGTGGCGTCGCTCGCCGCCGTGCGCGAGCGGCCGTCGTGCGCGCTGCCCGCCTTCGTCGCGGTCGATACCGTCGATCCGGCACAGGTGGCGATGAGCCAGGCCGGCGCCGCCGGCGGCCGCTCGGTGCTCGACGTGCTGGACCGCTGCATGGACGCCGCGCTCGCCGGCGACATCGACGCGATCTGCTTCGCGCCGCTCAACAAGCACGCGATGAAGCTCGGCGGCCTGCGGCACGAGGACGAGCTGCACCACTTCGCCGAATACCTCGGCGTGACCGGCTATTTCTGCGAATTCAACACGCTCGGCGAACTGTGGACCGCGCGCATCTCGTCGCACATTCCGCTGAGGGATGCGGCCCGCTACCTGTCCGGCGAGCGGATCGAACAGGCATCCGAACTGATCTACCGCGCGCTGCTCGCGAACGGCGTCGCCGTGCCGAAGGTTGCGATCGCCGCGTTCAACCCGCACGGCGGCGACGGCGGCAGTTGCGGCCGCGAGGAGATCGACGTGATCGAACCGGCGGTGCGCGCGCTGCAGGCGCGCGACTGGCCGACCGACGCGCCGTTCCACGGCCCGTTTCCGGCCGACACGATCTTCCTGAAGGCGCAGGCCGGCGACTACCAGGCGATCGTCACGATGTACCACGACCAGGGGCAGATCGCGATCAAGCTGCTCGGCTTCTCGCGCGGCGTGACCGTGCAGGGCGGGCTGCCGGTGCCGATCACGACGCCCGCGCACGGCACCGCGTACGACATCGCGGGGCGCGGCGCGGCCGACGTCGGCGCGACCTGGCAGGCGCTGCAGATCGCGTGCCGGATGGGCGCCGCGCACCGGCAGCACACAACATCGGCGTGACGACGCGCGCCCCGCAAGACATTCGAACCAGAACCGAACACCCGGAGACAACCCCATGAAGATCAAGGCCGTACGCGCACGCGTGTACCAATGGAAAGGCAAGACCGTGCCGCCGCAGGGCAACTTCTGCTCGAACGCGATGGACCTGTTGTATGCGCCGCAGGAGACGATGAGCACGTTCCGCTTCCACGCGTGGACCGTCGTCGAAGTGGAGACCGACGACGGCATCGTCGGGCTCGGCAACGTCGCGCTCGCGCCGCACGTCGCGAAGGCGATCGTCGACCAGTACCTCGCGCCGCTCGTGATCGGCCAGGATCCTTGGGACTACGAATACCTGAACCAGCGGATGTACCGCGCGACCCATGCATGGGGCCGCAAGGGCATCGGCATGGCGGCGATCTCGGCGGTGGACATCGCGATCTGGGACATCCTCGGCAAGAGCGTCGGCAAGCCGGTTTTCAAGCTGCTCGGCGGCCGCACCAAGGAGAAGATTCCCTGCTACTACTCGAAGCTGTACCGCACCGACCTGCGCGAGATGCAGGCGGAAGCGCAGCGCTATCTGGACGAAGGTTTCCGCGCGTTCAAGATGCGTTTCGGCTACGGGCCCGCGCACGGGCAGCAGGGCGTGGCCGAGAACCTGAAATCGGTGGCGGCGATCCGCGAGGTGATCGGCTACGATAACGACCTGATGCTCGAGTGCTACATGGGCTGGAACCTCGAGTATGCGAAGCGCATCCTGCCGAAGCTCGAGAAGTACCAGCCGCGCTGGCTGGAGGAGCCCGTGATCGCCGACGACCTCGACGGCTACGCGGAGCTGAACCGGCTGACGAGCATCCCGATCTCCGGCGGCGAGCACGAGTTCTCGCTGTACGGCTTCAAGCAGCTGCTGGACCGCAAGGCCGTGTCGGTCGTGCAGTACGACACGAACCGCGTGGGCGGCATCACGATGGCGCACAAGATCAACGCGCTGTGCGAGGCGTACAGCGTGCCGGTGATCCCGCACGCGGGCCAGATGCACAACTATCACCTGACGATGAGCACGCTCGCGTCGCCGATGAGCGAGTACTTCCCGATGTTCGACGTCGAGGTCGGCAACGAGCTGTTCTATTACATCTTCGACGGCGAGCCGGTGGCCGAGCGCGGCTTCCTGCAGCTGCGCGACGACGTGCCCGGGCTCGGCCTCACGCTGAAGACCGAATTCCTCGACCAGTTCGACATCGTGGAGTGACCATGCGCGCACGTTACCAGGGCGTCTTTCCGGTGGCGCCGACGATCTTCACCGACGACGGCGCGCTCGATCTCGATGGCCAGCGCCGCGCGATCGACTTCATGATCGATGCCGGCTCGCACGGCATCTGCATCCTCGCGAACTATTCGGAGCAGTTCGCGCTCGGCGACGACGAACGCGATGTGCTGACCCGCACGGTGCTCGAGCACGTCGCCGGCCGCGTGCCGGTGATCGTCACGACGTCGCACTTCAGCGCGCGGATCTGCGCGGAACGCAACCGGCGCGCGCAGGAAATGGGCGCGGCGATGGTGATGGTGATGCCGCCGTATCACGGCGCGACGTTCCGCGTGCCGGAAGCCGCGATCCATGCGTTCTTCCGCGACGTGACCGACGGGCTCGACATTCCGCTGATGATCCAGGACGCGCCCGCGAGCGGCACGCCGCTGCCGGTCGACTGCCTCGCGCGGCTCGCGCGCGAGATCGACGCGGTGTCGTACTTCAAGATCGAGACGCCCGGCGCGGCCGCGAAGCTGCGCGAGCTGATCCGCGTCGGAGGCGATGCGATCGAGGGGCCGTGGGATGGCGAGGAGGGCATCACGCTGCTCGCCGATCTCGATGCGGGCGCGACCGGCGCGATGACGGGCGGCGGCTATCCGGACGGCATCCGCACGATCACCGACGCGTATTTCGCGGGCCGCCGCGATGAAGCGTGCGCGCAGTACGCGCGCTGGCTGCCGCTGATCAACTACGAGAACCGGCAGGCCGGCTTCCTCGCGGCGAAGGCGCTGATGAAGGCAGGCGGCGTGATCGCGTGCGACCGGCCGCGCGCGCCGTGGCCCGACCTGCATCCGGAGACGCGCGCGGGGCTGCTCGACGCGGCGCGGCGGCTCGATCCGCTCGTGCTGCGCTGGGGGCGCTAGGCGCGCCGCCGCGTATCGACCAGACACCGAACGGCCCGCCAGAAGGCCGCATGCATACCGACAAAGCCAAGAGCTATTGGAGACACCATGACCACCCTGAACCAGGCGAGCCCGGCCTACGATGCCGACGCCGCCGCCCCCATTCCGCGCCGCCGCTGGCTGCGCGTGATCCCGCCGCTGCTGATGGCCTGCATCGTGTCGTACATGGACCGCGTGAACATCGCGTTCGCGATGCCGGGCGGGATGAACGCCGAGCTCGGCATCGGCGCGAGCATGGCCGGCCTCGCGGGCGGCATCTTCTTCTTCGGCTACCTGTTCCTGCAGATTCCGGGCGGGCGGCTCGCGGCGCTCGGCGGCGGCAAGAAGTTCATCGCATGGTCGCTGGTGAGCTGGGCCGTGCTGTCGGCGCTGACGGGGCTCGTCACCGCCGCGTGGCAGCTGCTGACGCTGCGCTTCCTGCTCGGCGTCGCGGAAGGCGGGATGCTGCCCGTCGTGCTGACGATGGTCAGCAACTGGTTTCCCGACCGCGAGCGCGGCCGCGCGAACGCGATGGTGATCATGTTCGTGCCGCTCGCGGGGATGATCACCGCGCCGCTGTCCGGCTTCATCCTCGCCGCGTACGACTGGCGTCACCTGTTCTACGGCGCGGGGCTGGTGTCGCTCGCGTTCCTCGCGATCTGGCTGCCGTTCGCCGACGATCGCCCGGAAACCGCGCGCTGGCTGTCGCCGCGCGAGAAGGCGTACCTCGTCGATGCGCTGCGCGCGGAGCGCGAGGCCGCGCGCGGCAGCGCGCAGCACACCGCGACGTCGTTCCGCGCGCTGCTGCGCGACGAGACGGTCTGGCGGCTCGTCGCGATCAATTTCTGCTACCAGGTCGGCATCTACGGCTATACGCTGTGGTTGCCGACGCTCCTGAAAAACCTCACCCATGGCGGGATGGCGCAGGTCGGGATGCTAGCGATCCTGCCGTACATCGGCACGATGCTCGGGATGAGCGTGACGTCGTATTTGTCGGACAAGACCGGCAGGCGGCGCGTGTTCATCGTGCTGCCGCTGCTCGGCTTCGCCGCATGCCTGTTCCTGTCGGTGCGGTTCCAGTCGGCGACGTGGGTGTCGTATGGGTTCCTGATCGGCTGCGGCTTCTTCCTGCAGGCTGCGGCCGGCGTGTTCTGGGCGATCCCGCCGAAGCTGTGCAGCGTCGAGACGGCGGGCAGCGCGCGCGGGCTGATCAACGCGCTCGGCAACCTCGGCGGGTTCTGCGGCCCGTATGCGGTGGGCGTGCTGACCCAGCACGTGAGCGCGGCGGCCGGCGTGTACAGCCTCGCGGGCGCGCTCGCGGTGGCCGGGCTGCTGACCTTCACGCTGCCGAAGCGCTGCGAGGCGTGAGACGGCGCAGGAACACAAGATTTCGCTGCGGCGCGACCTGCGTGCCGCGGCGGCATGATCGAAGTACGGAGACACAAAATGAACGACATCCTGCTGCTGGTGCAGAAGTGCGCCCATACCTTCAGCTTCTACGACCTCGACACGAAGACGGCGCTCAAGCACATCGTGCTGCCGAACTTCCCGCATGAATTCACCGTCGACGCGAGCGGCCGCTTCGCGTACGTCGGCATCTTCGGGATCGAGACCGCGTGGTCGCGCGGCCACGAAGGCGATCACCGGATCGCCGAGATCGACCTCGCCGAGCGCACCCACACGCGCATGCTCGACCTGTGGCCGTACTACCGGCCGCACGGCATGGCGAGCGATCGCGAAGGGCGCCTGTACGCGATGAGCGAGGCGCACGACATGCTGCTCGTGTTCGATCGGCCGACCGAGCAGGCGGTGCCGAACCTGGCGGTGCCGTCCGGCGGCGTGAAGACGCACCTCGTGACGCTCACGCGCGACGCGAGCCGCGCATACGGCGTGCACCTGCTGTCGAACACGGTCACGCGGTTCCATCCGCGCGACGCGACGGTCGCGCCGCGCGCGGTGATGCCGGGGCCGCGCCCGGAAGGCAACGCGCTGTCGAGCGACGAGCGCACGCTGTTCGTCGCGAACCGCGGCGACGACACGCTGGTGGCGATCGACACCGACACGATGACCTGCGGCCGCCGCGTGAAAACCCGCCACGACCCGAACCGCATCTATCGGACGAGCGCGCCGGACGGCCGCGACCTGCTGCTGCTGACCAATTCGGGCGAACGGTCGATCTCGGTGTTCGACGCGCAGCAGCTCGAGGAGATCGAGCGCGTCGCGCTGCCCGCGAACCCGACCGCGCTGTCGTTCCATCCGTCGCGGCGCGCGGCCTACGTGTCGTTCCAGGACGACTACGTGCGCGAACTCGATCTCGATGCGTGGCGCTTCGTCAGCGCGCTGCCGACGCTGCGCGAGCCCGATGCGTCGTTCGTGCTCGCCGGCACGCGCTGACATGCGCGGGGAGCCTTCGCCCGTCGCGCTGCCGGATGCGCTCGTCGATGCGCACCATCATCTGTGGCGGCTCGGCGACGGCGCGCACTATCCGTGGCTGCAGGACGGCTACGACCCGGCGCGCTTCATCCTCGGCGACTACGCGGCGTTGTGCCGGGATTTCGACGTGGACGACTACCGGCGGGCCGCGCACGGCGCGCCGCTGGTCGCGAGCGTGCATGTCGAGGCAGAGCGCGCGCACGACGAGGCGCTCGCGGAAACGCGCTGGCTGCATGACGTCGCGGCCGCGCATGGGCTTCCGTCGGCGGTCGTTGCATGGGTCGACCTGTTCGCCGACGACGCCGCCGAGCGGCTCGCCGAACAGGCCGCGTGGCCGCTGGTGCGCGGCGTGCGCTTCAAGCCGCGCATCGCGCCCGCGCCCGACGCGGCCGTGGACGGCCCCGGCACGCTGCGCGACGCGCGCTGGCCTGCTGCGCTCGAACGGCTCGCCGCGCACGGCCTGGGCTGGGATCTGCGGGTGCCGTTCTGGCATCTCGACGAAGCGGCCGCGCTGCTCGCGGATGTGCCGGCCGTCGACGTGGTGCTCGAACACGCGGGGCTGCCGTGGGACCGCTCGGAGGCCGGGCTCGCGCGCTGGCGGCGCGGCATGGCGGCGCTTGCCGCGCTGCCGCGCGTGTCGGTGAAGCTGTCCGAGTTCGGGCTGCGCGACGCCGCATGGAACGACGCGGAGAACCAGCGGATCATCCGCGAGGCCATCGCGATTTTCGGCTGGGAACGCTGCCTGTTTGCGAGCAATTTCCCGGTGGCGGGGCTGCGGGTCAGCTATCCCGCGCTGCTGCGGACTTTCGCCGCCGCGCTGGCCGACCTCGATGATCGCGCGCGCCGCGCGATCTGGCATGACAACGCGATCCGGGTCTACCGGATCGACCTGAACGAACCGCACAAGCAGGCAGGTGGATGATGCAGATTTCCGGAGACATGTTGATCGGCCGCGCCTCGGTGCGCGGCACGGCAGGGGCGCTGCGCGCGTTCGATCCCGCGCGCGGCGTCGAACTGGAACCCGAATTCGGCGCGGGCGATGCGGCGGACGTGGACCGCGCCTGCACGCTCGCGGCGGCCGCGTTCGATCCGTTGCGCGCGGCGCCGCTCGACGTGCGCGCGCGTTTTCTCGACACGATCGCGGACGAGCTCGTCGCGCTCGGCGACACGCTGATCGCGCGCGCACACCAGGAATCGGCGCTGCCGGTCGCGCGGCTCGAAGGCGAGCGTGCGCGCACGGTCGGCCAGCTGAAGCTGTTCGCGGCGCTGGTGCGCGACGGCCGCTGGCTCGATGCAACACTCGATGCCGCGCAGCCCGCGCGCCAGCCGCTGCCGCGCCCGGATTTGCGCTTGCAGAAAATTCCGGTCGGGCCGGTCGCGGTGTTCGGCGCGAGCAACTTCCCGCTCGCGTTCTCGGTCGCGGGCGGCGACACCGCGTCGGCGTTCGCGGCCGGCTGCCCGGTGGTCGCGAAGGCGCACCCCGCGCATCTCGGCACGTCGGAACTGGTGGGGCGCGCGATCCAGCGCGCGGTCGCCGCCTGCGGCCTGCCGGAGGGCACGTTCTCGCTCGTGCTCGGCGCGGGCAACGCGATCGGCGAGGCGCTCGTCGCGCATCCGGCGATCAAGGCGGTGGGCTTCACCGGCTCGCGCGGCGGCGGGCTCGCGTTGATGCACATCGCCGCGCGGCGGCGCGAGCCGATTCCCGTCTATGCGGAGATGAGCAGCATCAATCCGTGCTTCGTGCTGCCCGGCGCGCTCGCGGCGCGCGGCGGCGAGATCGCGCGCGGCTTCGTCGAATCGCTGACGCTCGGCGTCGGCCAGTTCTGCACGAACCCGGGGCTCGTGGCCGTGCTCGACGGGCCGCACACGCAGGCGTTCATCGACGCGGCCGCGCAGGCGCTCGGGCAGAAGGGCGCGCAGACGATGCTGACGGCCGGCATCGCGCAAGCGTACGCGCGCGGCGTGTCGCAGCGCGCGGCGGCGGACGGCGTGCGCGCGCTCGCGCAGGGCGTGACGACCGGCGCGCTGTCGGCGGCGCTGCCCGCGCTGTTCGCGACGACGCAGCCCGCGTTCGTCGCGAACCCGCAACTCGAGGACGAGATCTTCGGGCCGACGTCGCTGATCGTCACGTGCCGCGACCTCGACGAGATGATCGATCTCGCCGAGCACGTCGAAGGGCAGTTGACCGCGACGCTGCAGATCGAGCCGGACGACTACGCGCTCGCGCGCCGCCTGCTGCCGACGCTCGAACGCAAGGCGGGGCGGATTCTCGCGAACGGCTATCCGACCGGCGTCGAGGTCGCGCATGCGATGGTGCACGGCGGGCCGTTCCCGGCGACGTCGGATTCGCGCACGACGTCGGTCGGCACGCTCGCGATCGAGCGGTTCCTGCGGCCGGTGTGTTATCAGGCGCTGCCGGCGGAGCTGCTGCCGCCGGCGTTGCAGGATGGCAATCCGCTCGGCGTGTGGCGGTTGCGGGATGGGGTGTTCGCGAAGGAATGATCGGCCGCTTCGCGAACGGCATCACACGGCGAATGCGCCGTCGAACACGATCCTGTCGTCCAGCGCCAGCGTGCCGCGCGCGAAGATCAGATCCAGATGGTGGCTGCCTTGCGCACCGCCGCCGAGGCCGAGGTGCAGGCCCGGATGCCGTTCCTCGAAGCCGGCATTGCGGCCATACAGGCGCCGGATGCCGAGATTGGTGCCGATGCCGAATTCCTCGATCGTGCGATGGTTCGCGTGCCGCTCGAGGTACGACGCGAAATCGCGCCGGAAGTCCGGATCGTCGCTGTCGAAGCCGACGATCGTGCTGTCCTCGACGTGCAGCGTCGCGAGCCGCTCGGCCACCTTGTACTTGACCGCGAACGGCACCGTGCCGAGGAACGTGCCGCTGAACACGATCGAGCCGCGCAGGTCGGTGACGTGCGTCGCGATCTCGCCGGGCACGACGTCGAGGTTGCCGCGGCCGTCCACGCTGGTCCATTTCTGGTCCGGCGCGAGCGACCCCGTGAGCCGGTTGCCGGCCTCGTCGATGAAGTGAATGTGCGATGCGCGCGCGGCGGCATCGATCAGCCGGCCGTTGCGCTCGGCGATGTCGTCGAGCGATTCCGCGAACGCCTCGTCGAGATGCGGGCCGTAGTCCTTGAACAGCACCGACTTGCCCCAGTGCTCGACGATCGCCGGCCGGATCGCCGCGAGGAACGGCGGGCCGTTCGGCGACGGCGTCGGCAGTGTCGACGAGTCGTACAGCAGCACGAACAGGTCGGCCTCGCCGATCGCCGCGACGATCTCGTCGGGCGGCGTGGTGTCGAGGCAGACGGTGGTGGCGGCCAGCGTGTCGGGCAGCGTCGAAAACGCGCGCAGCGCGGTGTCGCGGTTGCGCGCGTCGTAGCCGACCAGCAGCTTTGCCTGGTCCGCGCGCGCGAGCTTGTCGCGCAGCGCGGGATGACAGCCGAGCGCGCGGTGCAGGTTCAGCATGCGTGTCTCCGGAAGCGGCGGAAGGGGCGATGCCCTTCCGCCTGGTCGAATGGCCCGCTCAGACCGGCCAGAGTGCGGTGCCGAACGGCACCACGGCGTCCTCGACCATCATGTCGACGGCCTGCGGATGCGTGTCTTCCTTCATCCACTCGAGCAAGTCGATTTGCTGATTTTCCTGCATGTCAATTCTCCTGATTTGGTGAACACGAGATTTTCAACATGGAAACACGGCGGATTGGCCGCCGCTGCTTGTCCGGCATTTATCGGTCGATGCCTTTCAAGTGGTTTGGATGTTAATTGACGATTTTAGCGAATGCAATCATGCGGATCGTTTTTACCTTGTATCAACTAAACAGGCGGATTTGTTGAGTTTTCCGGGCTTCGTTGCGCCGATGTAAATCGAATAATGCAATTCGACTCGTGTGGAATTTTGTGAATTTACGAATATTGTCCGGTTATTGAGATTATTTAAAATTGACGATATTGGTTGTAATTGGATGAATCATTTCGAATTGCGGGGCGCGGGCGCCGCCCCGGCCGTTCAATACGCCACGCGATTTACGCGTCGATCGTGCCGATGAAACCGGCGATGTCCTGTTCGCCGAGGAACGCGTGGGTCGCCTTGACGGCGCGGTGCCACATGTCGAGCAGCACGGGGTTGCCTTCCGAGATACGGGTGCGGATGGTCATGAGGCGTGGATCGGTGAAGGGTTCCTGATCGCGCCGCCTCTGGGGCGCGCGCATCGATTGGCCGTTTTGGCATCCTGTCCCCGCTATTTGTCAATCGACGCCGCACGTGTCATTCGATTTCAAACTGATCTCCAGTTGAACAATTCATTTCCGCGTGCAATTGCGGCTGGATACCATACTGATGATCCAGTTGCGCGGGCTCGTCGCGAGCACCACCGTACAGCGCAGGCTGCGGGCCCGTTTTTCCACGACGGCCGAATCCACATGACGACCCCATCTTCTCCTCTCCTGATCTCCAACGTCCGGCTGCCGGACGGCCGCGCGGCAGCCGTATCGATCGAAGGCGGCCGCATCGCGGCCCTCGGGCCCGGCGTGACGGCCGCGCCGGGCGTGGCGGTCGAGGACGGCCGCGGCGCGCTGCTGCTGCCCGGTTTCGTCGAAGGGCACACGCACCTCGACAAGAGCAACTGGGGCCGCCCGTGGTACCGCAACGAAGTCGGCCCCGCGCTCACCGACCGCATCGGCAACGAGCGCGCATGGCGCAAGACGTCGGGGCACGACCCGGCCGCGCAATCGCTTGCGCTGTCGCGCACGTTCGTCGCGGCCGGCACGACGCGGCTGCGCACCCATGTCGACATCGATACCGACGGCGGCCTGCGCTATCTCGACGGCGTGCTCCAGACGCGGCAGACGCTCGCCGACACGCTCGACATGCAGATCGTCGCGTTCCCGCAGTCGGGAATGCTGATCCGCCCGGGCACCGTCGAGCTGCTGTCGCGTGCGCTCGACGCGGGCGCGGACGTGCTCGGCGCGCTCGATCCCGCGCTGATCGACCGCGATCCGGCCGGCTCGCTGGATGCGACGTTCGCGCTCGCCGAGCGCCACCGCAAGCCGATCGATATCCACCTGCACGAACCGGGCGAGGTCGGCGCGTTCACGCTGAACCTGCTGCTCGACCGCGTCGCGGCGCTCGGAATGCAGGGGCAGGTGGTCGTCAGCCACGGGTTCTGCCTCGGCGCGCTGCCCGAACGCGAACGCGACGCGCTGCTCGACCGGATCGCCAGCCTGAATGTCGCGCTGCTGACGTCCGCGCCGCCGTCCTGCCCGGTGCCGCGGCTGAAGATGTGCCGCGAGCGCGGCATCACGATGTTCGGCGGCAACGACGGGATTCGCGATACCTGGTCGCCGTACAACGTGCCCGACATGCTCGAGCGCGCGATGCTGATCGGCATGCGCTACGACCTGCGCCGCGACGACGATCTCGCGATCGCGCTCGACTGCGTGACGGACGCGGGCGCGCGCGGCTGCGGCTTCGCGGACTACGGGCTGCGCGCCGGCGCGCGCGCCGATCTCGTGCTCGTCGATGCCGAGACGGTCGCGCATGCGATCGTCGCGCGGCCCGTGCGCCGGCTCGTGGTCGCGAACGGGCGCATCGTCGCGCGCGACGGCGCGTGCATCGACGGGTGACCGTGCGCGATGCCTCATCACATCGAACCGGAACAGGACAACATACGGTGACTACCGAGGAACCGCGCGAAGCGATCGACGTGCTGATCGCCAACGGCTGTGTGATCACGCTCGATCTGCGGCGGCGCGTGATCGAGAACGGCGCGGTCGCCGTGAAGGGCGAGCGCATCGTCGCCGTGGGCGACACCGAAGCGTTGCAGGCGCGCTACCGTGCGGCACGCACGATCTTCGCGCCGCAAGGCCGTGCCGCCGGGCCTGATCGACGCGCACGCACATGCGGCATCAGAGCCTAAACAACTAGCCGTCTAGCGGTATCGTCAGATTCATGCCTTTCCCTGGTGAGCTCCGACGGTCGGTTGATGCGCGATCGCGGGCGTTAGCCTTAACCGTTGTCGGCGAAATGTCATCTATTTGCCATGGGCCCGGAGTTATGCATGCACCATAAAAAGGCGGCTCTCCCGCTTGGCGTTGTCCTGATCAATGCCGAAACATGCGCAAGCGTAAACCCGCACTCGATATCCGCACTAGGGAAAATTTTTTAATCTAGTCTAGATTTCAATGTGTCGCGACACCCGGCTTCGCACGGGCGTTAGCGAGCTCAATTCATTCAGGCGCTCGTGCGGAATTTGCACGGGCCGAGCAGGCGGCACGCAGTTTGCCATTCAGTTAGGGCATTCTCCGCCTCGATTGTTCAGCTTGGCCGGGGGTAAGGAGAATCGCCATGTCTACCTGCCTCGTTGAGCGAGCACGCATCTGCCTTGAAGCCATACATCGCATGTTGGCAATCCTTACGCTGTTCTCGATGGCCATGATCGCTGGCGAAGCGGTCGCGCAGCAACATGCCTATGTAGCCAATGCCCGTTCGAACACGGTATCGGTCATCGACGAGTCGACCAACGTGGTTGTGACCACGATCGCTGTCGGCGCCGGCCCGGTCAGTATCACCATCCTTCCGGATGGATCGCGGGTTTATGTTGCCAACAGCATCTCGAACAATTTGTCCGTTATCGACACGACAAGCAATACGGTCGTCGCCACGATACCGGTGGGCTTGGGTCCGGTGAGCATTGCCTTCACGCCAGGTGGAGGGCGCGCTTACGTAGCGAACGCCCGTGCCCAGTCTGTATCCGTTATTGACACGGTCGCGCTGAAGGCGATTGCCACCGTGCAAGTTGGCAACCAGCCCAATAAAGTTGCCGTCTCGCCGGACGGAACGAGCGTCTATGTGACAAACGGTTCCGACAATTCCGTGTCGGTCATCGCCACGGCGACCAATACCGTCAAGGCTACGGTCGGGGTAGGGAAGATTCCGTTCGATGTCGTCACTCCATTTGTGCCGCCTGCGCCGACGTGTGCTGACAATATGCAGAACGGGCAGGAGACCGATGTCGATTGCGGCGGCCCCGCTTGCCCGAAGTGCGGGCTGTCTCGGAAGCGCTTGATCGATTCCGACTGCGCAAGCAATCACTGCGTGAACAACATGATGGGACCGCCAACCTGTCAGCCTTGATTCTTTTGGGGACGACAGGAAACGCGCGGGGCGCGGGACGTCATGCAAGTCAGTTGAAGCCGCCATTAGGGTTGCGCGGCGGAAGTCAAATTGTTAGGAGTTCGTTATGAAATTCACGTTCACGCTCTTGAGAAAAATTTATGACGTGAGCATCGTTATGAGCATGGCGGCTCTGTTGGCGCTTGGTGCCGACAAGGCGGTAGCCGGTCAGGTTGCTACGATTTCCGATCTTGGCACCCTTCCCGGTGGTACCTTCAGTGTCGGCACCGGCATCAACGGACGCGGTGAGATCGTCGGCTATGCACTTACCGCGAGCCAGCAATATCACGCATTCTTGTATCACGACGGCGTTATGGCCGACCTCGGTACCCTTCCTGGCGGAAACTACAGCGTCGCTGCCGGTATCAATTCTCTCGGCCACGTGGCCGGCTTTGCTATTGCAGCGAGCGGGAACTTACACGCTTTTTTATATGAAAACGGCGCCATGACCGACCTCGGCACGCTGCCAGGCGGCAGCGTCAGCGTCGGGAAGGCCATCAACAACCGCGGCCAAGTCGCCGGCTATGCGTATCCCGCAAATAGCGACTTGCGCGCTTTTTTGTATGACCACGGTGCGATGAACGAACTCGGTACTCTGCCCGGCGGCGGCTTCAGTGCCGCTATTGGTATCAACGACCCGGGTCAGGTGGTTGGCTATGCAACCAACGCAAATGGGCAATATCACGCCTTTTTATATGACCATGGCGTGATGACAGATCTCGGCGCCCTGCCGGGTGGCGGAAACAGCTTCGCCAACTGCATCAATGCGCAGGGTCAAGTGGTTGGCCAATCGCAAACGGCGAGTGGTAGCACTCACGCCTTTTTGTATGACCACGGGGTGATGACAGATCTCGGCACACTGCCTGGTGGCAGCAACAGCGCCGCCAGCGGCATCAATGCGCGCGGCCAGGTGGTCGGCTACTCGCAAACGTCGAATGGTGACAGCCACGCCGTTTTGTATGACCACGGCGTGATGACGGATCTTGGAACCCTACCTGGTGGCAGCAACAGCTATGCGACGAGCATTGACAACGAGGGTAAGGTGTCCGGTGTGGCATACACCGCAGGTGGGGCAGGACACGCTGTCGTCTGGACGCTAGCCCATTGACGGCGCCACACTTGATATGTGCTGGCTCAAAGTGGCGCTACCCATGAAAAGCGCCATGCCATTTTTGTATCTCCCGGCAGTGGTCTGCGGCATCTGCTCGACGAGCCGGCGACGCTGTGGGGGCGTAGTCGTTACTGAGCGTCAACGCGCGGCCGGCTCACACACTCATTTCGGCCAGAATCTGTTCAGCGAGAAAATCGCAGGGCGGCCGGCCGGATCGGGCGCTGCGGGCCAGGACGACTTCGAGTTCATCCAGGGGCGGCAACCCTTCGTTCTGCGATAGCTGAACGAGGTGCGCCGGCACGCAGCATTTTGCGAGGGGGGCAATCGCGAGCCCTGCCTCCACCATGCTGATCAGGCACATCAGGCTCGGGCTTTCGTAGGACATCCGATATTTGATGTTTTCCCGCTGAAGCGCGCTGATCGCGTTGGCGCGCGCTGTGCTGCCATGCGCAAAGACGGCGATCGGAAGCGGGCGTTCCTTCCACACCTTTCTGGCGGGCGACCCGGCCCACACCATCGGCTCGAAGCGGATGAATTCGCTCGCCACACCCTTCGTTTTCGTGATGCAGGCGAGGTCCAGTGTGTTGTCCTTGAGCAAGGGAACGAGCGCGCTGCTGGGCAGGCCGATGACCCGAACTTCGACACGCGGATGCGCAACCGCGAACTTTCCCAGCACCTGGGGCAGCAGCGACGCGGCGTAGTCGTCGGGAACCCCGATGGTGACGCGGCCCTTCATCTCGGGGCGAACGACCGACGCCCAGGCTTCATCCCGCATTGCCAGCATCCGACGGCCATAGTCCACCAGCGTCTTGCCTTCCGCGGTAATCGTGACGTGGCGGGTGCTTCGCACGAAAAGCGGCTTGCCCAGCGCGTCTTCAAGCGCCTTGACCTGCATGCTGACCGCCGACGACGACCGATGCACGGATTCCGCACCGCGCACAAACGATCCCGTATCGGCAACCGCCACGAGCATCTCGAGTACGTCCAGATCGAGCTTCTTCATACTATTCAGAAAATCTGATTAATCGGTTAAGTTTAATTCGTTTTACGCGTTTATGCATCGAGCCGATACTACGATCGATGATCACCTGGGGAGCGCGCAACCATGCACGGCACGGCATCGATTTACGGATTTCTGGCAGTTGGCGGGATGCTTGCGGTGACGCCGGGCCCGAACATGGTCTACGTGATGTCGCGCTCGATCGCGCAAGGACGGTCGGCCGGGCTCATTTCGCTGGCGGGCGTCATGCTCGGCTACCTCTTCTACATGTTTGGCGCCGCGTTCGGCATCACGGCGCTTTTCCTGAGCGTGCCTTACGCAGCCAGCGTGTTGGGCGCGGGGGGCGCCGTGTATCTGTTCTATCTCGCGTGGCAGGCCGTGAAGCCCGGCGGCCGTTCGCCGCTGGAGGTTCGCGAGCTGCGCCGGGAACAGCCGCGCCGGCTTTTCGCGATGGGTGCCGCGACGAGTCTGTTGAATCCGAAGCTTGCGATGATCTTCCTGTCGATCCTGCCGCAATTCATCAACGCCCAGGATGGCAGCGTGCTCAGGCAGTCGCTCATGCTCGGTGCGTCGTTGATCGTCGCGTTCGCGTTGGTCAATGGCTTCGTGGCCGTCTGCTCCGGCGGCATGGCGACGTTCCTCGCCCGTCGCCCGGGACTCCTGCTGGCGCAGCGATGGACGATGGGTGTAATGTTGTTTGCGCTTGGCGCACACATGGCCGCAGACGCATTGAAGGCGGCAGGCTTCCATTGAGCTTTGTCACGTGCCGGATTCAAGGCGGCCGTTCGTCCGCGGACGGCACATGACCGGAACGGGCCGCTGGCCGAAGGAGACTCAAATGCCGATCGAGTACTTTGCAGAGCGCAATCCAGTCACCCGAAACCTGCCGCGGTCGCTGGCGACAAAAGCGGGCGACCTGGTGTTCGTATCCGGTCAGGTTGCGAGAAGCGAAGACGGGAGCATCGTCGCTGGCGGGATCGAAGCGCAGACACGCCAGACGTTGAAGAATGTCGCTCACGTTCTCGCGCTTGCGGGATGCACGCTCGACGACGTGGTGAAAACCACCGTCTGGCTTGAAGACGCTCGCGATTTCGCGGAGTTCAATCGTGTCTATGCGGAGTTCTTCCCCGGGAACAAGCCGTCGCGCTCGACATTGCAGGCGACGAACATGGTCGGCACGAAGATAGAAATCGAGGCCATTGCTTGCCGGCCCTGAACGCCGACGGTCTGCCCTGCGTTTCGCGGTCATCCTCGATGAACCTTGTTTGGGCCGGCGCATGCGCCGGCCTCGCCATCAGCGCTGGAATCAATCGGTCATCGGGATGCTCGAGGAAGGGGCGGGCCACAGGCCCGCGTGGTGCGACGCCGAAAGGGTAAAGGCGCGCCGCGCCAGTTGAAAATTGAATATTCGACTGGCTTCCAGTGCGGAGCACGATGCCTGCGTGCGGCAAACCTCAGACCGTCACGACGATCTTCCCGACCTGCGCACCCGCCTCCATATACCGGTGCGCCTCGGCCATCTGCTCGAACGCGAAGGTGCGATCGATCGACGGCTTCAGTGCGCCCGCCGCGAGCCCGTCGGTGATGAAGCGCTTCGCGCGTTCGAGCCGCTGCGGATCGCCGGTGATCTCGAACAGCTCGTAGCCGCGCAGCGTCAGGTGCTTCGCCAGCAGGTCCATCACGGGCACCGCGAGGTCGCGCGTGTCGAGCGCGCCGTACTGGACGAACATGCCGTGCGGGCGCAGCGCGCGCAGCTGGTGCGCGGCATCGGGCCCGCCCACCGGATCGAACGCGACGCGCGCGCCGTTGCCGCCGGTCATGCGCAATACGTCGCGCGTCAGGTCCGGCCCGCTGCCGACGATCACGTGCGCGGCGCCGGCGTCGAGCAGCGCCTGGCGCTTCGCTTCGCTGCGCGTGAGCGCGATCGGCACGGCGCCGATGCGGTTGGCGACCTGGATCGCCGCGAGCCCGACGCTGCTCGACGCCGCGCCGATCAGCACGGCGTCGCCGCGCTGCAGGCCGCCGAGCTCGATCAGCGCGCCATATGCGGTGACGTACATCATCCACGTGGCCGCGGCCTCCTCGAACGACAGGCCGTCGGGGTGCTTCACCACCGCGTGCGCGGGCACGTTCACCTCCTCGCCGTACATGCCGTAGTCGGCGAACGAGAAGGCCGGCACGACGCTCACCGCGTCGCCCGGCGCGAAGCTCGTCACGCCGGGCCCGAGCGCCGCGATGACACCCGCCGCCTCGTAGCCGAGCGTCGCGGGAAAGCGTGGCGCGATCGTGTAGTGGCCGGTGCGGTACATCACCTCCGCGCGATTGATGCCGATGGCCTTCACGCGAAGCCGGATTTCGCCGGCGCCGGGCGCGGGCACGTCGACGTCGTCGATCTGCAGCACGTCGGGGCCGCCGATACGGTGAAAGCGAATGACTCGGGACATGGACTTCTCCTTCGTTGAACGATCAGAACGATCGAAACGTGGCGCGGGGGCGCATCGCATGAAGGAGCACTGTAGGGCGCGGGCCGCGCGGGATAAACGCGCGGCGGCATCACTGATTGTTATTCGACGAATAACAATGCGCGAGCGGGTTCAGGCCGGATAGCGGCGCGCGAACAGTTCGCCGAGCCAGTCGACGAACACGCGCACCTTGTCGGGCAGGTGCGCGCGGTTCGGGTACAGCACGGACACCGGCTTGGGCACGCTCGCGATGCCGGGCAGGATCTCGATCAGCTGGCCGGCGTCGATGAACGGCTGCAGCGCGGGCCGCAACGCGTGCACGACGCCGAGGCCTGCGAGCGCGCAGGACAGCAGCGCTTCCGAATTGTCGGTGAGGAGGCTGCTGGGCAGCTTCAGCGTGACGATCTCGCCGGCCGGGCGGAACGTCCATTCGAGCACCTTGCGATTCGGGCCGGAGAAGAAGTTGACCGCACGGTGCCGGCGCAGGTCGTCCAGCGTGCGCGGCAGCCCGTGGCTCGACACATAGCCGGGGGACGCGCACGTGACCATCGGAATCGCGCCGACGGTGCGCGCGATCATGCTCGAATCCTTCAGCGTGCCGACCCGCACGACGCAGTCGATGCCCTTGCCGATCAGGTCCGCCGGCTGGTCGCTCGCGCCGAGCACGAGGTCGATCTGCGGGTAGCGCTGCTGGAATTCCGGCAGCGCGGGAATCACGACGGCCTTCGCGAGCGCGACCGCGATCTCGAGCCGCAGCCGGCCCTTCGGCGCGGCGCGTTGCCGGGGGAACGACGCGAACGCATCGTCGACGCCCGCGAGGAGCTGCACGCAGCGCGCATAAAACGCCTCGCCCTCGGCCGTCATGCTGACGCGCCGCGTGCTGCGGTTGAGCAGCCGGATGCCGAGTTCCTGCTCGAGCTGCTGCACCGCCTTGGTGACGGCCGGGCGGTGCAGCTGCAGCGTTTCGGCGGCCTGCGTGAAGCTGCCGCGCTCGACGATCTGCGCGTAGATCTGCATCGCTTGCAGGCGGTCCATGGGCGTTCCCGAATTCCGTGACGAGCGGCCATGTTCGCATACCTGCCGGCGTGCGTCCTGTGCGCGGGCTACGGCACCGGATGCAGATCCTGCAGCAGCGTCGGCACGAGTTCGGACACCGTCGGGTGAATGTGCATCGCGCGGCTGATCGTCGTGTACGGCGCGCCGGCGGCCATCACGTCGAGCAGCGCATGCACGACTTCGTCGCCGGTCACGCCGAGGATCGACGCGCCGAGGATCGCGTGGCTGTCCGCGTCGACGATCACCTTCATGAAGCCCTGGCTTTCGCCTTTCTCGACCGCGCGCCCGACGCGCGTCATCGGGCGGGTGCCGACCAGCAGCCGGCGGCCCGACTGTATGGCTTCGGTTTGGGTCATCCCGACGCGGCCGAGTGGCGGGTCGACGAACATCGCATATGCGGGAATGCGGTCCGACACCTTGCGCGGATCGTTGTCGAGCAGGTTTGCCGCGACGATCTCGTAGTCGTTGTAGGCCGTGTGCGTGAACGCGCCGCGGCCGTTGCAGTCGCCCATCGCCCAGATGCCGGGCACGCTGGTGCGCAGCTGTTCGTCGACCTTGATGTAGCCGTGCGCGTCGGTGTCGACGCCGGCGCGCTCGAGCCCGAGGTCGTCGGTGTTCGGCACGCGCCCGACCGCGAGCAGCAGGTGCGAGCCCGCGACTTCGCGCGCGCCGCCCGTGCAATCGAGGCCGACCACCACGCCGCTGCCGTCGCGCCGCGCGCTCAGGCAGTTCGCATCGAGCTGCACGTCGATGCCCTCGCGCTCGAGGATCTCGCGCACCGCGAGCGAGACATCCTCGTCCTCGCGCCGGATCAGGCGCGGCCCCTTCTCGACGATCGTCACGCGCGAGCCGAAGCGCCGGTACATCTGGCCGAATTCGAGCCCGACATAGCTGCCGCCGACGACCACCAGATGCTCGGGCAGGAAGTCGACGTCCATCATCGTCGAGTTGGTGAGGTACGACACCTGGTCGAGGCCGGGCATCGGCGGCACCAGCGCGCGCCCGCCGACGTTGATGAAGATCCGCTCCGCCTCGAGCAGCGCGTCGCCGACGCGCACCGTGTTCGCGCTGTCGAAGCGCGCATGGCCCTCGAACACCGTTGCGCGTTCGAGGCCGCGCACCCACTGCTCGACGCCGTGGCTCGAGCGCCCGGAGATCTGGTCCTTGCGCGCCTTCACCTGCTTCATGTCGACCGTCACGGGCCCGCCGAGCGTCACGCCGTATTCGCCGGCGCGCCGCGCGAGATGCGCGGCGTACGCGCTGGCGATCAGCGTCTTGGTCGGGATGCAGCCGGTGTTCACGCAGGTGCCGCCGAACCGGCCCCGCTCGATCACGGCCACGTTCATGCCCGCGCCGGACAGCCGGGCGGCGAGCGGCGGGCCGGCCTGCCCGGTGCCGATGATGATCGCGTCGAAGCGTTGGGCCATGGCGTTCTCCTGCGCTGCGGGTGCGTTGCGTTGTGAACCCTGCATGACGGAAGCATCATGCGTGCCGGCCGGGCCGCGTTCGCGGCGCACGGTTCGTCTATGGTAGACCCGGCAGCCGCACCGTGCGGCGCCGATGCGTGTAGCGGTCGCGCGTCAGTCCTTGCGCCGCCACGCGCCGAACGCAACCGGCCGCTTCGGGTCCGCGCGCGTCGCGTGCACTTCGTCGGGCCGGCCTCGCACCGCGCGGCGTTGGGTCTTGGAGCCTGGGCCGGCCCTTTCGGCGCCCGGCGAAGCGTGCCAGAATCGCCGTTCGGCTCGTTTATGCGCCGCGCGCCGGTGTCCGGCGCGGCGGGGCCGCCACTTCGAGGAGACGTTGATGACCGCAATGGCCGCCGTGTTCGGCATTCTGGTCGCGCTGTGGCTGGGCGCGATGATTCCTGGGCCGAGCTTCGTGCTCGTCGCGCGCAATTCGATCGGCCTGTCGCGCCGCGACGGCCTCGCGACCGCGCTCGGCATGGGCGTGGGCGGCATCGTGTTCGGCGCGGTGGCGCTGGCCGGGCTCTATACGCTGCTGCAGACGGTCGAGTGGCTGTATGTCACGCTGAAGGTCGCGGGCGGCGCGTACCTGCTGTTCATGGCATCGAAGATCTGGCGCGGCGCCGCGCACCCGCTCGCGGTCGCCGATCCGCTGGCGGCCCGCGGTAGCAGCACCCGCAAGTCGTTCTGGACGGGGCTCACCACCCAGCTCAGCAACCCGAAGACGGCGATCTGGTATGCGAGTATCTTCGCCGCGCTGCTGCCGCAGCATCCGCCGCTGTGGAGCTATGTCGTGCTGCCGCCGCTCGTGTTCGTCGTCGAGTGCGGCTGGTACACGATCGTCGCGCTGTGCTTCTCGACCCGCCGGCCGCGCGAATGGTATCTGCGCGCGAAGAAATGGGTCGACCGTGCCGCGGCCGGCGCGATCTCCGCGCTCGGGCTGCGGCTGATCCTGACCGCGCCGAAAGCGGGGATCTGACGCGGCGGGCTACGTGCGGCGTGCAACGTGCGGCGGGCGCGGGCCGCATGATGCGGTGCCGCATCTCCCCGCGCCGCCGTTCACCCCATCAGCCTTCCGGGTATTGCGCGAGCAACGCGCCGAATACCGCGTCGTCCGGGAACGCGTCGACCTCGTAGCGCACGGGGCGATGCCCGGTCGCCTTCATCAGCCCGCCGCACAGGCGCATCAGCTCGGCCATCGGCACGTAGGCCGATTGCCGGGTCGACTGCCGGTACAGCACCACGCAGTCCGTCTCGGGCAGCAGCGCGCGCACGCCTTCCGTCCACACGCACACGCTGAACACTTCCCCGCTCGGGTGCTGGTATGCGCCGTATTTCGCGACGAAGATGTCGACGCCGTCGCGCGCGTGCGCCTCGTTCAGCAGCGCCTGCTGGTCCTGATAGTCGCCGGCGAGCTCGTTCATGCGCAGCTGCTGCAATCTCGGCGCGAGCGCGTCCGGCACGAACTGCCGCCAGGCCGCGCCGTCCCAGCGGAGCATCAGCGGCGACAGCGGCCGCGGCTGCGCCAGCGCCTGCTCGGCGAGCCCGAGCAGGGTGTCGAGCCCCGCCGCGTTGCGGTCGCCGGTGAGCAGCAGCACGGACCGGTTCGGCGCCATCACGACCGGCGCGCCGGCGATCGGCTGCCGGTAGAGCAGGTCGGTCAGCAGCAGCCGGGCCGCGTCGTAGTAGTCGCCGAACTGCGACAGGAACACGCCGTGCTGCAGCGGCAGCCACGCGCGGGACGACTCGGCGCGCAGGTTGTCGAGCGCGACGTCGTACGCGTCGTCGAACGTCACGCCCCATTCGTCCAGCTTGGCCGTGGTCAGCCGCGTCACGGTGAACTCGCTGTCGTACGCGATGCCGATCTCGAGGTTCTCGCACAGCGGCCGGTGCGCGATTTGCGGCCGGTTCGCGCGCGTCTCCATCTGCAGGTCGATCACGCCGCGCTCCGTCGCGCTGCGGATCACCGGCCGCAGCTGCGCCTTTGCATCGGCGAACGCGGCGGGAATGGCGTGCTGCAGCATGCCGCTCGCCTGGCGCGCCAGCGTGGCCGGCCGGTCCGCCGGTTTCGCGCCGACGTAGTCGCGGAACAGGTTGTGCAGGTTGATCACGTTCGACCGGGTGTCCGACTGCACGAGGCGGCTCCTGTCGCTTTCGTAGATCCACGAGCGCGTGTCGCCGGCCGCGCGCAGCGCGTTCGTCAGCCGTTCGGCGAATTGTTGCTGGGTGACCGGCTTGCGGAAGCGGTCGAGAAAGCGCAGGGCAAAATCGGGAAGCATCGTGTGGATTCGAGTCGGGCCGGCAAGGCAGACGCGCGGGGCGAGCCCGCCGTGTCCGGTTTATCGGTCCGGCGCGCCGGATTCTTGAGCGCCGGCCGCCGCCGATCGCGCTGCGAGCCTTGTCCGGCGGGCGTTCGCGGGTTCTGCCGTGGCGCGTTGCCGCACCCGCCGGGCGCAATCCGGCGGCGGACCCCGCGCCGACGTGTAAACTGCTGCCTTTTTTGACGGTTGCAGCATGGTGCAAGCCCCCCAGCGCACGGCACTGAGCGGCCCGACGCTCGTTCGCCTGCTCGCGCGGCTGGCGGACGCCGACGTACCCGAATCCCGGCAGACGCTGGCGGACCGGCTGAGCCAATGGCTCGGCTGGACCGACGCGATCACGCTGTCCTCGGCGCTGAACGGCAGTCCGCCCGCGGTCGCCGGCGGCGCGCGCGCGCCCGGCGGCGACGCCGAGCGCGAGTGCGCGCGCGTGCGCCACGAACTGGCGCAGGCGGTGACGCGCAGCCGCGCGGCCGGCGCGAGCCGCCGCCACGGCGCGATGCCGGCGGCGCCGGCCGCCGAGACGGCCGATTTCGCGGATTTCCGCCAGCGCTACCTGTCCCTGCAGCAGGAGATGGATACGGCGATCGGCCAGTTGCGCGGCCGCCTGCGGGTCGCGCTCGCGGCGCGCACGCCCGGCATGGCGCGGCTCGCGACGCTCGACGCGATCATGGAGCGGGTGCTCGGCGCGCGCGAGCGCAGCCTGCTGGCCACGGTGCCGGCGCTGCTCGGCGCGCATTTCGAGCGGCTGCGCGACGCGGAGCGGCAGGCGCTCGGCGACGCGGAGGAATCGGGAAACCCGGCGGTCACGCCCGGCGCATGGCTGGACGTGTTCCGCAAGGATATGCAGAGCGTGCTGCTCGCCGAGCTCGAAGTTCGGTTTCAAACGGTGGAAGGGCTGCTCGCGGCCCTTCGCGCCAGCTAAACAAGACGTTATGTCCAGAATTCGTATTGATCTCGTTGTATTCGTGGCCGGTCTGATCGCGGTGTGCTGGATCGGCGCCGGTTATGTCGCGTCGAACCCGGTGGCGGCCGCCGTCACGCTGCTGATCGCCGCCTGCTATCTCGCCGGCGGCTTCGAACTGCTGCGCTACCGGCAGGCCACCGCGACCCTCTCTCGCGCGGTGGCCGGCCTGTCCGAGCCGCCGGCGACGCTCGACGCGTGGCTCGACACGCTGCACCCGGGCCTGCGCGGCGCGGTGCGCGCGCGCATCGAGGGCACCCGCGCGGCGCTGCCGGGGCCGTCGCTCACGCCCTACCTGGTCGGCCTGCTCGTGCTGCTGGGGATGCTCGGCACGTTGCTCGGGATGGTGGTGACGCTCAAGGGCACCGGCGCCGCGCTGGAAAGCGCGACCGATCTCGACGCGATCCGCGCGTCGCTGATCGCGCCGGTCAAGGGCCTCGGCTTCGCGTTCGGCACGTCGATCGCCGGGGTGGCGACGTCCGCGATGCTCGGGCTGCTGTCCGCGCTGCTGCGCCGCGAGCGCATCGATGCGGCGCAGCAGCTCGACGCGAAGATCGCGACGACGCTGCGCGTGCATTCGCATGCGCATCGCCGCGACGAGTCGTTCCGGCTGCTGCAGCGGCAGGCCGACGTGATGCCGGCGCTGGTCGACCAACTGCAGACGATGATGGCGACGCTCGAGCAGCGCAGCGTCGCGCTGCACGCGCAGCAGGCCGCGAGCCAGCAGGCCTTCTTCGACCGGACCGAGCACGCATACGGGCAGCTTGCGTCGTCGGTCGGGCAGTCGCTGCAGGACAGCGCCGCCGAGAGCGCCCGCGTGGCCGGCGCCGCGCTGCAGCCGGTGATGGAAGCGACGATGGCGGGGCTCACGCGCGAAATGACCGTGCTGCGCGACACCGTCACGCAGGCCGTCGACCGGCAGCTGGATGGCCTGTCGAGCGGCTTCGAGGCGACCACCAGCAACGTGGCCGGCATCTGGAACCGCGCGCTCGCGGACCAGCAGCGCTCGAACGACGCGTCGGCCGAGCACCTGCGCACCACGCTCGGCCAGTTCACCGACACCTTCGCGCAGCGCTCGACCGACCTGGTGGACGGCGTCGCGACGCGCCTCGAGGCGACCGAGCAGCGGATGTCGGACGCGTGGCGGCACGCGCTGTCGCAGCAGGCGCAGGCCGGCGAGACGATGGCCGGCCACAACGCGCGCGCGCTGGAGACGGCCGCCGCGACCTTCGGGCAGCATTCGGCGTCGCTGCTGGACACGATGCGCGCATCGCACGCGGGGCTGCAGACGGAACTCGCGTCGCGCGACGAACAGCGCCTCGCGGCATGGCGCGACTCGCTCGCGGCGATGGCTGCCGCGCTGCGCGACGACCTCGCGCAGACGAGCGCAAGCCAGACGAGCCGCCAGCAGGCGATCAGCGATGCACTGGCGCAAACGGCGCGCGACATCGGCGCGCAGACGTCGACGTTCGAGCAGCATTCGGCATCGCTGTTGAACACGATGCGCGACTCGCACGCGGGCTTGCAGACCGAACTCGCGTCGCGCGACGAACAGCGCCTTGCGGCATGGAACGCGTCGCTCGCGGCGATCGCGGCGAAGCTCGGCGACGAATGGGCGCAGACGAGCGCCGACCACACGGCCCGCCAGCAGGCGATCACCGACGCGCTCGCGCAATCGGCAAGCGACATCGGCGCGCAGACGTCTGCATTCGAACAGCATTCGGCATCGCTGCTGAATACGATGCGCGAATCGCATGCGGGCTTGCAGACCGAACTCGCGTCGCGCGACGAACAGCGTCTCGCGGCATGGAACGCATCGCTTGCTGCGATCGCGGCGAAGCTCGGTGACGAATGGGCGCAGACGAGCGCCGACCACACGGCCCGCCAGCAGGCGATCACCGACGCGCTCGCGCAATCGGCGAGCGACATCGGCGCGCAGACGTCTGCATTCGAACAGCATTCGGCATCGCTGCTGAATACGATGCGCGAGTCGCACGCGGGGCTGCAGACCGAACTTGCGTCGCGCGACGAACAGCGTCTCGCGGCATGGAACGCATCGCTTGCTGCGATCGCGGCGAAGCTCGGTGACGAATGGGCGCAGACGAGCGCCGACCACACGGCCCGCCAGCAGGCGATCACCGACGCGCTCGCGCAATCGGCGAGCGACATCGGCGCGCAGACGTCTGCATTCGAACAGCATTCGGCATCGCTGCTGAATACGATGCGCGAGTCGCACGCGGGGCTGCAGACCGAACTTGCGTCGCGCGACGAACAGCGTCTCGCGGCATGGAACGCATCGCTTGCGTCGCTCGCCGCGACGCTGCGCGACGAGTGGGCGCAGGCGAGCACGCAGGCCGCGAGCCGCCAGCAGGACATCTGCGACACGCTCGCCCGCACCGCGAACGACATCACCGCGCACGCGCAGGCGCACGCGAGCGACACGATCAACGAGATCTCCCGGCTCGTGCAGGCCGCATCGGAGGCGCCGAAGGCCGCGGCCGAGGTCGTCGCCGAACTGCGCCAGCGCCTGTCCGACAGCATGGTGCGCGACACCGCGATGCTCGAGGAGCGCAGCCGCCTGCTGGCGACGCTGGAAACGCTGCTCGACGCGGTCAACCATGCGTCGACCGAACAGCGCAGCGCGGTCGACGCGCTGGTCGGCACGTCGGCCGACCTGCTCGAACGCGTGGGCGCGCGCTTCAACGACACGGTCGATGCGGAAACCCGCAAGCTCGACGCGGTCGCGGCGCAGGTGACGGCCGGCGCCGTCGAGGTCGCGAGCCTCGGCGACGCGTTCGGGATCGCCGTGCACGCGTTCGGCGAATCGAACGACAAGCTGCTGGCCCACCTGCAGCGCATCGAGGCCGCGCTGGAGAAGTCGCTCGTGCGCAGCGACGAGCAGCTCGAATACTACGTCGCGCAGGCGCGCGAGGTGATCGACCTGAGCATGATGTCGCAGAAGCAGATCGTCGAAGACCTGCAACAGCTCGCCGGCCGGCGCGCGTCCGTCGGAGCGTAACGCATGCACGACGAAATCGACGGCGGCACGGAATCGGCCGCGCCGGTCTGGCCCGCGTTCGCCGACCTGATGTCGGTGCTGCTCGGCGCGTTCGTGCTGATCCTGGTCGGCGTGATCGGCATGCAGCTGCAGCTCACGTCGAAGCTCGAGGAAGCGGTGCGGCAGCGCCAGCAGGAAGCGCAGCAGCGCAAGTCGCTCGAACAGGCGCTGGCCGGCCCGCTCGCGGCCGGCCGCGTGACGCTCGTGAACGGCCGCATCGGCATCGCCGGCAACGTGCTGTTCGCGCTGAACTCCGACCAGTTGCAGCCCGAGGGCCGCGACCTGCTGAAGACGCTGGCCGGGCCGCTCGCCGCGTACCTGAAGAACCGCGACGAGATCCTGATGGTCAGCGGCTTCGCCGACGACCAGCAGGTGCACGCCGGCAACCGCCAGTTCGCGGACAACTGGGAGCTGTCCGCGAAGCGCGCGCTGACGGTCACGCGCGCGTTCATCGATTCCGGCGTGCCGAGCGCGTCGGTGTTCGCCGCCGCGTTCGGCTCGGAGCAGCCGGTCAGCTCGAACGCCGACGACGCGGGGCGCGCGAAGAACCGCCGCGTCGAGATCGCGCCGGTGCCGCGCCGCACGGCGTCGAATGGGGGCCAGCAGCGTGGGCAGTGACGCGACGCAGGCCCGCGCGATGCTCGACGCGTGGCGCGAGCAGGGCGCGGATCGTCTCGACCCGGTGCGGTTTCATCTGATGGACGCGCTGGCGCGCCGCGCGGCCGGCCATGACGGCGACACGCGGCGCCTGCTCGACGCGCGGCTGGCGACGCTGCTCGCCGGCTATGCCGATACCGTCGAACGCGCTGTGCCGAACCCGGCGGATGCGGGCATGCCGTCCGATGAACCCCCGCCCGGCGAGCCCGCGCGCGGCGCGCTGGCGGCGCTCGTCGCGCAGCTCGCGCGCGATGCGCAGGCGGATCGCGCCGGCATCGATCCGGCGATGGTCGAGTTCTTCAGGGAGACTTGGTCGAAGGTCCGCACCGAGAAGCAATACCGCCAGGCGCTCGACCAGGTGCCGCGCAATGCGGGCCCGCTCAATTCGAGCAGCCTCGTGCACCGCTCGCTGTCGCTGATGCGCGACCTGTCGCCGGGCTATCTTCAGCAGTTCCTGTCGTACGTGGATGCGCTGTCGTGGCTCGAGGATCTGATGGGCGGCGGCGCGCAGGCGGAGAAGGAAGCGCCGCGCGCGAAGGGCGCGAAGAAGGCGGTGCGGGGCAAGACGCGCTAGCGTCGCGCGTCACGGCCGCCGTGCCGCCTTCATGCCGTCATGCGGCAGCGGCATCGCATGCGCCGGTCAACGATCCGCAAAAGCGCGCAATCGCGCGGCACGCGTCGCGCAGCGCATCGTCGTCCAGCGCATACGCGATGCGCAGATGCGCGTCGAGCCCGAATGCGCTGCCCTGCACGACCGCGACCCCTGCCTCGTCGAGCAACGCGCCGGCCACGGCCTCGTCGTCGGTGAGCCGCGTGCCGGCCGGCGTCGTGCGGCCGATCAGCGCGTGGCACGACGCGAACGCATAGAACGCGCCGGCCGGCTTCGCGCACGCGAGGCCCGGCGTCTGGTTCACCCACTCCACCACCCGGTCGCGCCGCCGCTCGAACACCGAGCGCGCTTCGCGGATGAAATCCTGCGGGCCCGTCAGCGCGGCCAGCGCCGCATGCTGCGAGATCGTGCTCGCGCCCGACGTCTGCTGGCCCTGCAGCGTGGTCATCGCATCCAGCAGCCAGCGCGGCCCGGTGCCGTAGCCGATGCGCCAGCCCGTCATCGCATACGCCTTCGACGCGCCGTTCATCGTCAGCGTGCGCGGTGCGAGCCGCGGCTCGACCTGCGCGATCGTATGGAAGGGCGCGCCGTCGAAGATCAGGTGTTCGTAGATGTCGTCCGACAGCACGAGCACGTGCGGATGCGCGAGCAGCACCGCCGCCAGCGCGGCGAGCTCGTCGCGGGTGTAGACGGCGCCGGTGGGGTTCGACGGCGAGTTCAGGATCAGCCAGCGCGTGCGCGGCCCGATCGCTTCCGCGAGCGCGGCGGGCGTCAGCTTGAAGCCGCTGCCGCCGCCGCAGGGAACGATGACCGGGGTTGCGCCGCACAGCCGCGCCATCTCCGGGTAGCTGACCCAGTACGGCGCGGGCACGATCACTTCGTCGCCGTCGTTCAGCGTCGCCGCCAGCGCGTTGTAGATCACCTGCTTGCCACCGCTGCAGACGATCGTGTCGGCCCAGCCGACATCGAGGCCGTTCTCGTGCCGGAACTTCGCGGCGACTGCGTCGCGCAGCGCGCGCAGGCCCGCGACCGGCGTGTAACGCGTATGGCCCGCGCGAATCGCGTCGATGGCCGCGTCGCGGATGTGCGCGGGCGTATCGAAATCCGGCTCGCCGGCGCTCAGCGAGATCACCGGCGCGCCGCTGGCGCGGCGGGCCGCGACGCGGTCCATCATCCGGTAGGTCGCGGATGGCTGGGCACGGGCCAGGTTGAGGTTCAGCGATTGCGCGCTTCGGTTCACGTGTGGTGTCTCCATTCGGTCAGTTCCGGCGGCGATGGCAAGGGCCCAGGCGCTTGCGACCCGATACTGTCATGCCTACAGTTCGATATGTAAATTCCGAATCCAGGAAGCTTGCGATACGCCCGACCTATCAAAAAACCATGATCAATTTCCGGCTCATCCGACACCTGTGGCTGTTCCTCGCGGTCGCCGAGGAGCAGCATTTCGGCCGCGCGGCGCGGCGCCTCGACATGTCGCAGCCGCCGCTGACCGAGCAGATCCAGGCGCTCGAGGCGGCGCTGAAGGTGAAGCTGTTCGAACGCTCGCGGCGCGGCGCGCAGCTGACGCCGGTCGGCGCGGCGATCCTGCCGGCGGTGCGCAAGTTCGCCGACCAGCTGGAGCGGCTCGAACTCGCGGTGCGCGAGGCCGTCGCCGGGCACAGCGGCGTGCTGACGATCGGCGCGATCTCGTCGGCGATGCTCGACGTGCTGCCGCCGCTGATCGAACGGCTCAAGGCCGGCTATCCGCAGCTCACCGTGTCCGTGCGCGAAATCGACAGCGCCGACGCGATCCCCGCGCTCGAAACCGGCGACATCGACCTCGCGTTCGCGCGGCTGGAAGGGGACCTCGGCGCGACGATCCGCTCGGTGCCGTTGGCGCAGGACCGTCTCGCGGTGGCGATGCCGCGCGACCATGCGCTGGCCGCGCACGCGCGCATCAGGCTCGCGGCGCTCGCGGACGAGGATTTCGTGATGTTCTCGCGGCAGGTGAGCCCCGTGTATTTCGACGGCCTCGTCGCGTCGTGCCGCGCGAACGGCTTCTCGCCGCGGGTGCTGCACGAGGTCCGCTCGGTGGCGTCGCAGGTTGCGTTCGTCGGGTGCGGGCAGGGCGTCGCGCTGGTGCCGGCGTCGCTGAAGACGCTCGCGCCGGAGCAGGTCGTGTTCCGGCCGCTGAAGGAGAACCTGAGCGTGGTGACGACCGCGATGGCGTGGAGCACGGCGCGCGGGCATCCGATGATCGATGCCATTGTCGCGATGCTGGCGGATGCGACGCGGCCGGGCGGGGCGCGCAGACGCGCGCGTTGACGGTACGGACGACGTCCGGGCGGGGGCGTGCCTGCATGTGGCGGGCGCTGCCAACCCGGCATCAATGCGCGGCCGATCAGCGGCATTCGTTTCTCGTTGATCAGCTAATCATGTGCGAATGGTGCAGATTGAATCTGCCGGGTTGTCAAATCGAAATTCGATGAATCGGTAAATATGACCCTGGGGCTGGATAAGGCCCGATTTTAATCGGTATTAATTTGGCGGCGGGTTATTAAGGCGCCGAAATCGACTCACTGATATGTGCCGGTCGGGATGACACATCGCTGTGTGACACATGAATGACAGGCATTCATGCGCGGCACGTTGGCGATGGAATGACGCAACGCAGCACAACGCCCTGCAGCCAGCGCACGGCCGATGATTGGCGCCGTGTGCGGGAAGAAACTGAATCGCCGAAAATCGCGCTGATTTAAACGAACGTTAAATCCCGGAAATGCTTATGAATTTTCTTCCGATTTGTTATATTTGGCGACGCGCGAGGGACTGAGAGACCCTCGTGAACGGGCACGTTGCGAATTCGGCAGTCGGCCCGCCCGAATAGAAGAAAGAGGTTAATCATGAGTTTCGTGGAAGACAGGGGCGCCGGCGGGCCGGCTGGCGGCGCGGTCCCCGCGATGGCGGGCGGCCTCGCGAACCTGGGCTCGATGGCCGGCATGGCGGGGCAGCTCGGCGCGCTCACCGGAATGCCGGGCGCGGGGCTGCTCGGCGGCGCGGCAAGCGCCGTCCAGCTTGCGCAGACCGGCATGGCGATGCTCGGCAAGACGCCCGAATCGATCGCCGGCGCGCTCAACAGCCTGACGGGCGTGCGCCCGCAACTGACCCAGGACAACCGCTACGTCACGCTCGACACGCCGCTCGGCCCGGATGTCCTGCTCGTCAACGCCGCCGTGATCGACGAGCACGTGAACCAGCTGCCGGAGATTCACCTCGACCTGCTGTCTCACCGGAACAACATCGGGCCCGAGCAGATCGTCGGCAAGCGCGTGAGGATCGTGCTGGATCCGCAGGGCAAGAATTTCAGCCTGACGAAGATCGTGGCCGGGGCGACCGAGACCGACGAGCGCCGTTATTTCGACGGCTATGTCGCGTCGTTCGGCAGGGTCGGCAACTCCGGCACGGTCACGCGCTACGAGATGTCGGTCGTGCCGTGGTTCTGGTTCCTCACGCGCTCGACCGATTGCCGGATCTTCCAGAACCTCGCGCCGCAGGACATCCTGCGCGAGATTTTCCAGGAAATGGGCTTCGCGGACGTCGAGTTCGACATCCGGAGCAAGCGCCCGCCGCTCGAGTACATCGTGATGTACGACGAGTCCTATTACCATTTCTGCACGCGGCTGATGGAGCAGGAGGGGCTCGTCTGGACCTTCCGCTTCGAGAAGGACAGGCACGTGCTGGTGATCGGCGACAGCAATTCGCTGTTCCGTCCGATCCCGAATCTCGAGACGATCCCGTACTACGCGGACAGCTCGGCCAGCGAGCTGAACGGGATCGAGCGCTGGGACGAGGCGTTCAGCTTCCGGGTCGGCAAGATCACGTTCCGCGACTTCAACTACAACCAGCCGTCGTCGAGCCTGATGCATGTCGAGGTGCCGACCGTCAGCCTCAAGCACGACAACATCCAGGCCACCGAGCGCTATCAGTACCACTCGCTGTACGACCACGGCGAGGACGGCGAACGCTATGCACGCTACGCGATGGAAGCCGAGGAGGCGCAGGCGCGGCGCTTCAACGGCGCCGGCTATGCGCGCGGCATGACGGCGAACGGCCGCTTCACGCTCGTCAACCACGCGTCGTCGTCGTACGACAACAAGGAATTCGTGATCCTGCGCGTGCGCCACCAGGCGGTGAACGACTACACGCGCCAGGGCGCCGAGCTGCCGTATCACAACACGTTCACGTGCCTGCCGTTCGACATTCCGTTCCGGCCGGAGCGGCGCACCCGCAAGCCGTCCATGCACGGCACGCAGTCGGCGATCGTGGTCGGGCCGAAGGGCGAGGAGATCCATACCGACGGCAGCCGCGTGAAGCTGCATTTCCCGTGGGATCGCCGCGGCAAGCTCGACGGCTCGGATTCGATGTGGGTGCGCGTGTCGCAGCCGTGGGCCGGCAAGGGCTGGGGCGGCGCCGCGATTCCGCGGATCGGGCAGGAAGTGATCGTCGCGTTCAACGAGGGCGATCCGGACAACCCGGTGATCGTCGGGCGCGTGTTCAACGGCGATTCGGGCAATCCGTATCACGGCAACGGCGGCCAGACGATGGGGATCAAGAGCCAGACGCACAAGGGCGCCGGCTCGAACGAGCTGCGCTTCTCGGATGCGAACGGCGCGCAAGAGTTCTTCATGCACGCGCAGAAGGACATGAACACGGTCGTCAAGGATAACGAATCGCATACCGTCGAAGGCGGCGCGCGGACGGTGTCGGTGCTGAAGGGCGACGAGACGAAGCATGTCGCGCAGGGCAGCATGACCGAGACGATCGCGCTGACGCGTTCGTCGACCGCCAACGTGATCAACACCCAGGCCGTGGCGAACGCGGCCGGCCCCGGCACGCAAAGCCATGCAGCAAGCGACGGCATCGAGCACCGGGTCGGCGAAAGCGTCGTGACGATGACGAAGGGCAGCATCAAGCTGACGCATGGCGCGTCCACCATCCTCATCGACGCGAGCGGCATCTATATTGACGGGCCCGTCATCCACCTGAACCAGGGCGGCGCGTCGGCGCCGCCGGGCGGGACCGGCGCGGCCGGCGCGACCGGCGCCGATGCGGCAGCGGCCGCGGCGGCTGGCGCTGCAGGGGCCGGCGCGGCGGCGGCAGGCGGCGCAGCCGCGCCGCAGCAGACCGGCCTGGGCGACGACGTCGACAAGCTCGCGGCGAAATCGCCGGGGCTGCAAGGCGACCTGAAGAAGCTCAAGGACGAAGGCTGGAAGTTCAAGTACGGTGCGCCGGGCGGCGGCTCGTTCGCGAATCGCGGGGAGCAGACCGTCACGCTGGACGGCAGCCTCAAGGGCAATACGGCGGCAACGACCCAGGCGCTCGCGCACGAGGCCGGGCACGCGACCTACCCGTTCAAGCCCGACTATTCGTCGAAGGCCGCGTACGTCGATGGCACACTGGCGGACGAGGGCGCGGCGACGCTGAACAACATCAAGGCGCAGCGCGAAATCCTCGCCAACGGCGGCCAGGACATCGGCATTGCCGGCAACAGCGCCAATCAAGCGGCGTACAACAAGGCCTACGACCAGTTCCTGAAGGACGGCAACGCCGACGCGGCGAGGCACGCGATCGGCGCGCAGTTCGGCAAGGGGGAAATCACGTCGACCACGAAGCAACCCTATGCGGAGTATTACGGAGGCTGGTATGACAAGAATTTCCCGCCCAAGAAGTAACTTGCGACGGGTTCTGATGACGCTTGGCGTCGCGGTCTGGCTGGCCGGATGCGGCCAGGCCGATGGAAAAAACGTACAGGATTCACACATGACGCAACCGAAGATGACGCTGTGGCAAGCGATCGACGCGCTGGCACGGCAAGTCCCGTTCTCGAAGTCCGGGATCGAAAACACGCTGTCGACGCGCCTGACCGAGACCGACGACGAAGGCAGCGACGTGTTCCAGTTCTTCAAGAGCACGCCCGTCAAGCTGACGGACGGCGTGGTCATCGAGAACGTGGACCTGCGCATCAAGCGCCAGGGCGCGCACCCCGGTTTCATGGTGCTGCGTCTCGGCGGCCCGTGTGTCGGACTGGATGCGGTGCGCGGGCACTACGGCGCGCTCGAGATCACCGACGTGCCGCGCGGGCGCTCGCCCGACGAAGCCACGACGCATTCGGCACGCCTGCCGTGGGGGCAACTGTCGTTCAGTTTCACCGAGCGCAATCCCGGCTGTCTCGCGTCCGTGGCGTTCAAGCCCAAGCAGGGGGAGTGAGCCGGGCGAGGGCGCTCCCGTACGATCCGATGCGCCTGCCGGCTACACCGATCCATTCCTCTAGATTCGTCGGACAACCCGCATGACCGATCCAGACAACCGCATCCGGATTCACGAAGGCAGCATCACGCTGCCCGCCGGCTTCGAGGACCGCACCACCAACGTGCTGGTGCCGGCCGATCCGGCGAACCAGCCGAACCTGAGCGTCGCGCGCGACTGGCTGAAGGACGGCGAGACGCTCGCGCCGTACGTCGACCGGCAACTCGCGCTGCTCAAGTCGCGCCTGCAGGGGCACAAGCTGATCGCACGGCACGCCGAACGGCTCGGCCCGGACGACGCGGCGCTCGCCGGCGAACGCATCGACGCGAGCTACCGCAACGGCGCGCGGCTCGTGTACCAGCGGCAGGCGGCCTTCATCGTGGCGCCGGGGCGCGTGCTGATCTTCACGGCATCGGGCACGCGGACCTTCAACGACGAGATGGACGCGCTGTGGCGCGGCTGGCTCGACGGCTACCGGCCGGCGGACGACACCGGCGAGACCGGGCCGGCCTGACGAGGGCAGCACATCATGTTCGAGGCCGCACGCGTCACCGATCCGATCGAGCATACGAGCGCGCTGACGGGGTTCCTGATCGGCGCCGTGATCGGCATCGCGCTGATCGCCGCCGTCGCGTTCGCGACCTTCACGTGCGGCTTCGGCGTCGCGCTGCTGGCGGGCCTCGCGGCCGGCGTCGGCGCCAGCGGGGTCCTGTCGCTGGGGGAGGCGATCGGCAAGATGTTCACGTCGACGTCCGGCGCGATCGTGTCGGGCTCGCCGAACGTCTTCATCAACGGCCAGCCTGCCGCGTATGCGACGCTGAGCGGCGTGATGTGCGACAAGCACAATCCGGTGCCGCTCGTCGCGCAGGGCTCGACCAACGTCTTCATCAACGGGCGGCCCGCCGCGCGCAAGGACGACAAGATCACGTGCGGCGCGACGATCGGCGACGGCTCGCACGACACCTTCGTTCACGGTGGCACGCAGACCTACCTGCCGGTGGACGACGAGGTGCCGCCGTGGCTGCGCACCGCGGTCGACTGGGCCTTCGCGCTGGCGGGGCTCGTCGGCGGGCTCGCGGGGCTCGTGAAGGCCGCGGGCGGACTGTCGCGCGCGGTGCTGCCGTGCGCGGCGAAGTTCATCGGCGGCTTCGTGCTCGGTGAAGTCGTCAGCCGCTACGTGGCCGGGCCCGCGATCCACCGCGCGATCGGCGGCTTGTTCGGCAACCCGGTCGACGTGACGACGGGGCGCAAGGTCCTGCTGGCCGAGGCGGAAACCGATTACGTGATTCCGAGCCCGCTGCCGGTCCGGATCAAGCGCTTCTATTCGAGCCACCTCGACCAGGCCGGGACGCTCGGCCGCGGCTGGGTGCTGCCGTGGGACCTGCGGCTGCAGGCGCGCGACGGGCGGCTCTGGTACACGGACGCGCAAGGGCGCGAAAGCGGGTTTCCGCTGGTTCGCAGCGGGCAGTCGTCGTTCAGCGACAGCGAGCAGCGCTACCTCACCTGCACGCCCGATGGCCGATACGTGCTGCACGACGTCGGCGAAACATACTGCGACTTCGGGCGGCTCGATCCCGATACGGACCGCGTCGCATGGGTGCGCCGCATCGAGGATCAGGCCGGGCAGTGGATGCAGTTCGAGCGCGACAGCCAGGGGCGCGTGCGCGAGATCCTCACCTGCGGCGGGATTCAGGCGGTGCTCGACTACGAGCCCGTCCACGGCCGGCTCGGGACGATCACGCTCGTGCACGGCGACGAACGCCGTCTCGCGGTGGCCTATGGCTACGACGACTACGGGCAGATGGCGTCGGTGACGGACGCCAACGGCGCCGTCGTGCGGCGTTTCACGTATGCCGACGGCTTGATGACGAGCCACGCGAACGCGCTCGGGTTCGTGTCGCGCTACACGTGGGCGACGATCGGCGGGCAGCCGCGGGTCGTCGAGACGCAGACCAGCGAAGGCGAGCGCTGGACCTTCGAATACGACCTCGATGCGCGCGAGAGCCGCGTTCGCCACGCCGACGGACGCTCGGCGCGCTGGCGTTACGACGCGCGTTTCCAGATCGTCGAATGCACGGACCTGGATGGCGCGCAATACCGGGTCGAATACAACGATGCCGGGATGCCGACGGCGTTCCTGCTGCCGGGCGAACGCAAGGTGACGCTGGATTACGACGAAGCGGGACGCATCGTCGCCGAGACCGATCCGCTCGGGCGCACGACGCGCACGCGGTATGACGGCAACAGCCTGCGGCCGGTGGAAGTCACCGCGCCGGACGGCGGCGTCTGGCAGGCGGAATACGACCGCCAGGGGCGGCTCGTGCTCGGCCGCGATCCGCTCGGCCGGACCAACCGGTACACGTATCCCGACGGGCTGACGTCGCAGCCCGACGCGCATGTCGATGCGCGCGGCGGGCGGAAGGTGCTGGCATGGAACCGGCTGGGCCAGTTGGTTGCGTATACGGATTGCTCGGGGAAGACGACGCGTTACGCGTTCGATGGGTTCGGCATGCCGGTCGAGACGGTCAACGCGCTGGGGCAGCGCGTCGCGTATGCGATGCGCCCGACCGGCGAGCCGGTGCGCATCGCCTATCCCGACGGCAGCGAGGAATCCTTCGAATACGATGCGGCCGGGCTCGTCGTGCGGCAGGTCGGACTGGGCGGACGCATCCGGCAGTGGCGCCGCAATGCACGCGGCCAGTTGTGCGAAGCGATCGATCCGGCCGGGCGCAGGTTGCAGTATCGCTACGATGCCGAAGGGCGCCTGTTCGAGTTGCTGAACGAGCATGCCCGCTATGCGTTCGCTCATGACGCGGGCGGGCGACTCGCGTCCGAAACGCGGCCGGACGGCGTGACGCGGCGCTTCGCGTATGACGCGGCGGGCGGGCTGCGCGAGTTGACGATCGTCGGTGCGGCCGACCCGGCGAATCGTCGCGATGCGGGCCCGGTGCGGGTGATCCGCTTCGAGCGCGATCCGATGGGGAATCTGACGGCGCAGTACACGCCGACCGACGTGACCCGCTATGAGCGCGATGCGGGAGACCGGCTGCTGGCGGTCGAGCGGACGCCGACGGACGCGGGTGCGGCGCTCGGCATCGGGCCGGATGTGGTCCGGTTCGAATACGACAAGGGCGGGCGGCTGATTGCCGAGCATGGGGTGAACGGCGCGGTCGGGTATGGGCTCGACGAGCTGGACAACGTGTCGACGCTGTCGCTGCCGCACGCGCAGACGCTGCAGATGCTGCGCTACGGTTCCGGGCACGTGCACCAGATTCGCTGCGGCGACCAGGTGATCAGCGATTTTGAACGGGACGACCTGCATCGCGAGATCTCGCGGACGCAAGGGCGCCTGTTGGAACGGTCGGGTTACGACTTGCTGGGGCGCAAGCTTTGGCAGGCGGCCGGGGTGTCGCCGGAAACGACCGGGCGGATGCGCGGGCAGCTGTGGCGCAACTATGGCTACGACGCGGCCGGCGAACTGACCGAGATGAGCGACAGCCTGCGGGGCAGCACGCAGTACGGCTACGATGCGGCGGGGCAACTGCTGCGCCAGTACCGCGCAGCGGACCGGCATCTCGAGGAATTTGCGTGGGACGCGGCCGGCAACCTGCTGGATGACCGGCAACGCCGCAGCCGCGGCTATGTGGAAGGCAACCGGCTGCGGATGTGGCAGGACTTGCGGTTCGCTTATGACGCGTTCGGCAATCTGGCGACGAAGCAGCAGGGGCCGAACCGGACGCAGCGCTTCAGCTACGATGGGCAGGACCGGTTGATCGCCGTCCGGACGGAAGATGCGAGCGGCGCGGTCGAGGCGCGGTTCGAATACGACCCGCTCGGAAGGCGGACGGCGACGAGCGAGACGTATTTCGATGTCCGGGGCGTCGAACACCGCAAGGCGCGCAAGCGCTTCGTGTGGGAGGGGCTGAGGCTCGCGCAGGAGATTCGCGAGACGGGTGTCAGCAGCTATGCGTATAGCCCGGATGCACCGTATTCGCCGGTCGCGCGCGTCGACGCGGTGATCGCGGATGCGGTGGCGGCCGTCGCGATCGAGCAGGCGAAGCATGCGGCGCGGGTCTACCATTTCCACACGGATCTGGTGGGGGCGCCGCTGGAGGTGACGGACGAGGCGGGCGAGGTCGCGTGGGCCGGGCGGTATGCGGCGTGGGGGAAGGTCGAGCAGGGTGATCGGCAACTGGCTGCGCCGCGCACCGAGCAGCCGCTGAGGTATGCGGGGCAGTATGCGGACGATAGCACCGGGCTGCATTACAACACGTTCCGGTTTTACGATCCGGACGTGGGGCGGTTCGTGAGCCAGGATCCGATCGGGGTGCTGGGGGGGGAGAATCTTTACTCGTATGCGCCCAATTCAGTGCGGTGGTCCGATCCGGTCGGGTGGTTTTGCGGTGCAGCCCAAAAACACCATCCTATTCCCAAGTTCCTGGGTGGTAACGAAAAGCAAAACCTCATCAATCTCGCGAAAGATCCGCACGTCGACTTTCATGGAGCCTTGAACAAGCGTCTTATGGATTTGTTCGGGATGCGAGGCGGAGGTCGAGGAGGGGGAGCCGCAGACTGGGCGGTTGAAATGGCCAACACGCCGGGAATGCAAAAGGAAGCATTGGATGCGGTGCTTGATGCGGCTCGTTCGGTTGATGCCACGCATGGTACGAATTTGACGAGTGCTGTGTGGGAAAATATTGTTAGCGGAAATTTCAAGGTTTACCCATGAGGAAGCGAGAGTTATATCACATTTATTATTCTGGAATGGATCGATATGATTTCGATCAGGACTGGCTGAATCGCAATGCTGAATTTTTTTGCGGGAGTTGTCGTAGGTTAAAGATATTTGATCGTGAGGTTGATGTCAGGCTGGATCGAAAAATATCGGGTAAGCCCGACATGCTGTTTGCCGGCTACTTGCCGGTTCCGGGTATTGCGTCAGATCGGCTTATAGGTTTGCTTGGGAGCGAGGGGCGTCGCTTTTTGAATGTTGGAAGGGTGATTGCCGTTGAGGGTGGGGTGGAGTTCGAGCAGCCCTATAAGTCGTTTTCAGGGAAATATGGATATGTAACGTTGAGAGGGAAAAAGCCAAGTATTTTCAAGGGCGTTCCTTTCCCTGAAAATGAGCGTCTTGTTGTTTGCAATGAATGTGGTTTTGAGTCAAGGCGTGAGAGGGCGCCATGGTTTTTGTTGGAATCGGAATGCCCTGATGCGCCAATTTCTTGTACCGGCTTGGGGATTTTGATCGACGAGGGTATCTATAAGGAAGTTGAAGGGGTGAAGCTGAAGGATGTTCTGGTCCAGAGTGTGGAGATACTGTGAGGAAAATCTGGTATTTGGTCGTGCTGATGGCCAAATTGAAGATTTTCCCGGTGGGTTCGAATTGATGTACCGTGACAGGCGAGCCGGGATGGCGGCCCTGCATTTCGTTCTTCCCCCCGGGATTGTGACAACGCCGTTGGCGTGACGCATCAACGACCATCCACCCGGTACGTCCCCTTTCGATCCCGATCGCATTTCTCCTTCCGGCCAGCATGTGTGCACATAGGCATTTCAATCGCACGCTGGCGTTGTCCTGTCTGTCCTCCATGTCGCCTCGGCGAAATCTTCCACTGTTCACCCGCTGCCGAGCAACAGGCGATGCGTATGTAGCGATTTGAAGCGGTCATCTTCACGGCGAGGAGGGTAAATGCCAGTTCTATATGGAGTAAGGCCTGCTGAGCCTTTTTTTACAAAACTGGAATTCGAGCTTGGCTTCGCTCTTCCAGTCGAATATGCAGATTTTTTGAAGAAATGGAACGGCATTTTTGTAGGTGGCGATGATTATCTTGATTTCGATTTACCGGGCGTGGATAGTGGATTGATATCGTTTTCATCATTGTTCGGGGTTGGGGCGAGCAATAAAAATTTCGATTTGGTCCATCAAAATGAGTCGGTCTGTGATGAGGTCGGGTTTCTGGACGAATTCTTTGTGATCGGAGACGATCCCGGGGGGAACTACTATGCACTTGCATTGGTGGACGGCGTTCGTAAGGTTCTTTACTGGGATAGAACGCATCTGCATGCAGACGATGTGTCCAAGCCAGATATCGCAGAAGTGGACGAGTGCGGGAATCTATACTATGTCGCTGACGGATTCGCCGCATTCCTGGATATGGTTGTCGACGGTACGAAGAATATGCAATTTGTCCCGCAGGATAATTGGCCTGGTTAAACCTTGATGGTGTGCTGCCAATGCTGTACGTCGATGCGCGCGAGCCGGGACCGCCAATCAGCTGGGGACGTGCTGGAAACCGGAGGGGCGAGATGAAGGCTGTCCGAGTGGTGGTGGACAAGGATTTTGAGGATGACGGCTTATATTGTGTGACGTTGTGGGTGGACTCCGATCCGCCCCGGTATGTTTCGGTTTCCCGGGACGGTCTGGAGGAGTCGGATGTCATCTATGTGGAGGCGCAGGACCAGATATATGGAAAAAAGACGACTGATCTCACGTATTCGGTGCACGGGAATATCTTGACATTATCATTTGATCAGGATTCTGAAGAGTGTTTCCATTGGAACGATGGAAAGGAATTTTCAATAGAAGTTGATCCGCAGGATTTGATTCAAATGCAGGCCACATTGGTCAAGATTTTTTCGATCGAAGGCGAGGCGGGTCCCTGAATGATCTGGCGTTACGATCGGAATGTCGGAAGGTTCATCAACCAGGATTCGATCGGGGTGCAGGGAGGCGAGAACCTGGACGCTTACGCGCCGAATCCGTTGAGCTGGATCAACCTCAATACGAATGGCGAGACAGGGGATTTCGGCGTTTAGGTTATCGAAGAAGGAAGAGTTTCAAACCAAAGGGCGGATGCGGCTGATGAAGATTCGTTTTGGACAGATATATCCGGAAATTGGTGTGTCGTTCAAGTTCACCAATACCGTTCTGAACGCGTTGCGTGAAAAGCTGGATGGGCTCGGCAGGGTTTTGGGGCACTACAGGAAACTGTTCGGCGTGGAAAATTTCTCCGTCGTCTTCATCATTTCGGCGACGACGAAGCATGATGCACTGGTGGTGAAGGGGCCGACGACCTTGTCGAAGCGCAAGGAGGTGGAGTTCGTCCTTCATATCCCGTACCAGGCGGCAGCCTCCTTTGCCGATCAAATGGCCTATGCACTCGACTTTGTCGGCGAGGGTATCGGTATCGTCTTCGACAAGTACAAGACCGATTCGAGCGGGGTGGGCGAGATCGTGGCCGAATTGAAGGATTCGATTCGCGACGATCCGGACAAATATGCCAAGTGGACGAAGTGACGGGCGGGATCCGTTGGGGCATGCAGGGTCGCAGGCTGACCTGGCACGCGCCCGACCTGGCGTTTCGGCTGGCCGGCCGGCATCGCCGTACCGGTTTTTTTCGATCGAAGGCGAGGCGGGGCTCTGACTGTTCCGGATTGGGGCGGAACAGGCCGAGAAATTGTTCGGCCCGCACAACGAGAATCCGGTCCCAAAACCAAAGAGAGGGAACATAAAGTGGGCTCTGCTGACTGCGTCTATCAACCCAAGGAATCGCGGATTTTCGCCGATTTCGATAACGAGCGGCCATATGACGAGGACGTCGTCGGGCTCACGAAGACGGACGAGGTTTCCGCATTTGGCGGTAGGAAGGTCGAGATCAAGGAGGGGGATTACATTTACTTGTACATGGATGTGGGCGATGGGGATTACGTGTTTTCCGAGGGCGCTGTCATTAGGAATCCATATTCATCCAAGCCATACAGATGGTGCTGTCAGTTGAAGCGCGAGCTTGAATACATGTCGGAATACGAGTTGAAGTTTCGATAAGCGGAGGCTGTCCGAACCTTTCCGCGTTTTGGTGGGCGAGGCATTGAACAAGTCGTTATCCGCGCGCCTGCGCGAATCGAACGCCTGCACGCGCCGGCCCATCCATCATCCCCGCCACCGCTGCGAAGTCCGCGACCGTCCAGCCGCTTCCCAGCAGCAAACGCCGCGTATGCAACGCACCGTGCACGTCATCGGCCACCTGCTCGCCGAGATAACGCAGCCCCCGCCCTTCGACATCGACGAACCCGTGCCGATAATCGTGCGCGAGCATCCTCCACAGCCGCGCGGCGCCGTGCGACTGCCGTGCGCCGCTGATCAGGCACAGGCCGGCGTCGAGCCCCCAGCGGTACAGCGTGCTCGCGAGGCCGCGCCTTTGGTACGCGGTACGAAACTTGGAATGCGGCGCGCGCAGGTAGCGATCCGCGCGGCGAGGGATTTCGGGCAGCCGGTTGAACACCGTGTACCCGGCGAGCTGCCGGGCCGCCGGATCTTCGACGTAAAGGAAATATTCGCCGTCCGCCTCGCGGTGCCGGACGATCAGGCCGGACGCGCCGAGCGCGACGGCGGGCAGGCCATGCAGGCGATGGCCCGGTTGGTGGAGACGCGCGTGGAGCGTGTCGAGTTCATCGTCGATGGTGTGCTGGCAATGCTGTACGTCGATGCGCATGGCAAGGGAAGGCCGTGTCGGGCGAGTCGAATGAATAGGTCATGGCAATGGGAAATGGGGAGCGCGGCCCCGTGGCTCGACGCGCGAGCCGGGGCCGCCAATCAGCTGGGGATGTGCTGGAAACCGGCGGCGATCGCGGCGAGGCCCGCGATGCAGAGAGCGATCAGGATCAGGACTTTGTGTATCACGCCTCTTCCCTCATGAATGCGCGGCGCCGGCGGGCGGCGTCGCGGAGACGGTGAACGGCGGGGCGAAGCCCGCGCGGCCGTCGTGCGGGACGACGGTCGGGTGTCCGTGGCGGGGGCGGCGTCAGGATGGCCCGGCGAGCCGCCGCGCATGCGGACGGGACGCACCATACGCGGTTGCGGCCGGGTAGGCAATCCCGTCGGACAGGAAAGGCGTCAATTCGACGTGCTTCGCGACAATTGGCCGCAAGTTGGGCCAATTTAGAGATAGTAGACGGGGCCCATCATGTCGCCCGCGGCTGCCCGAACACGCGCCGCACCCGCGCGAACAACCCGTACTCGGCGATCCACGCCGCATACGCGCGATAGTCCGGGTCGCGCATCAGGTGGCGCTCCTCGGTTTTCGCGCGCAGGGTGTAGATCAGGTTCACCGCGACGAGCGCCGAGCAATGCGCGAGCGCGACCTGCCAGCCGAGCGGCTCGACGAACGGCACCGAGATCATCCAGTACGACAGGTTCTTCGCGATGTACGCCGGATGCTTCGTGAAGCGGTACGGGCCGGACGTGATGATTCCGCGATGGGTCAGGTTCGAGAAGCGCAGGCCGAACGAGATCGTCGACAGCGCGTAGCACAGCAGCAGCGCGATGATCGTCGCGCCCCAGATCACGCGGATCACCGGCGCGGAGAGCAGCCAGTTGTCCCAGAACAGCGAGCCTTCGTAGCGGATGTAGTTGCTCGAGATCAGCGACCAGAACGGCTGGTAGCAGATCAGCGCGGCGAGCCAGCCGAGCGTGGTCGGCTCGACGGTGCGCACGTGGCTGTCGAGGATGCGGAACGTGCACAGGTAGCCGACGGTGCCGAACATCAGGTCCATCGTGAACGACAGGTCGTACATGAACACGAACAGCGCGAGCGACATCGGCGCGTGCATCGCGTTCGCGAGCGACGCGCTCAGGTGATCGGCGTCCTTCGACAGGTAGACGGTCATCAGCGGCAGGAAGAACGCCTTCACCATCCATCCGGCGAGCATCTCGCGCACCGGCTGCCAGCTCGCGGGCCGCTCGCCGCGGAACAGGAAGCGCCCCCACAGCAGGTACGCGTCGTCGGCTTCGCGCTGATGGCGATCCATCCACGCGAAGTAGAACGGCGCGGCGGCGATTACGTACGGCGCGAGCGAGCGCAGCAGCGACCAGAACGGCTGGTAGAACGCGCCGTGATACTCGGGCAGCAGCCAGTACAGCATGCCGATGCCCGCGTAGACCGACGCGAGCGCGCCGAGCCGCACCGCGACGCGGGCGATGCCGAGCGGCCGCACGGCCTGCCGCGACAGCCCGGCGCTCGGGCGCAGGTAGACGCGCGAGATGAGGAGTTCGTGCAGCGCGATCGTGCCGATGATCGCGAGGCTCGCGATCACTGCGCGCGTGGCGCCGTCGAGCGCGGGCTGGTCGCGCGTGATCCACAGCGCGAGCAGGCCGGTGGCGATGCCGAGCAGGCCGGCGCGGAACGGAGTGGCGGAGCGGGGCGGCCGGTCTTGGACGGCTGCGATGCCTTCGAGCGTCGAGTTCATCGGGATCCTCGTATGGATGAGGCCGGCGTCGCCGTGGTGGCGGCGCCGGCGGGCGGCCGGGCGTTGATTTGTTGTGTGCCCGGCTGCGTTGCGCTGCGGTCGATTACTTCTTGACGGTGCCGCCGAGCAGGCCGCCGACCAGGTTCGTCACCGGCGCGAGCAGGTTGGCTGCCCCTGACGTGCCGCCTGTCGAGCTGCCGGTCAGGCCGCTCGTGACGGTGCCGCTGCCGCTGCTGCCGGGCGTCGTCACCGTGCCGCCGGTCACGCCGCTCGGGCTGCCCGTGACGGCCGCGCCCGTGGTGCCGAGCGGCGACGTCAGCGCGCCGGCGAGGGTGCCGACCGGGCCGCTCGTCAGTGCGCCGCCGAGGGTGCCCGTCGTGCTGCCGCCCGGTGTCGTGACCGTGCCGGTGAGGCTCGCGCCGAGCGGCGTCAGCGTGTTGACGAGGTTCGTGACAGGGGCGAGCAGGCCGCCGGTGCCGGTGCCGCCCGTCGCTCCGCCGAGCGAGCCGAGCAGGTTCGTGACCGGCGCGAGCGGGCCGTTGGTGCCGGTGCCGCTGGTGCCTGTCGCGCCGCCGAGCGAGCCGAGCAGGTTCGTGACCGGCGCGAGCGGGCTGCTGCTGGTGCCGCTGGTGCCCGTCGCACCGCCGATCGAGCCGAGCAGGTTTGTGACCGGCGCGAGTGGGCCGCTGCTGCTGGTACCGCTGGTGCCGCTCGTTGTGCTCGAGCCGCTGCTGCTGCCGCCGATCGAACCGAGCGAGCCGAGCAGGTTCGTGATCGGCGCAAGCGGGCTGCCGCTGCTGGTGCCGCTGGTCCCGCTGGTGCCGCCGGACCCGCTGCTGGAGCTGCCGGTCGTGCCGCCGAGCAGGCCACCGACGCTCGTGACCGTGTTGCCGAGCTGCGTCACGACGCTGCCGAGATCGGTGCCGGCCGGGTTGCCGGTCGCGCCGCCGATTTGCGAGCCGGCCATGCCGAGGCCGCTGCCGACCGTGGTCAGCAGGTTGCCGACCGGCGTGCCGAGGCCGGTCGCCGAGCCGGCGTTCTGCGTTGTGCCGGGCGTCTGCACGCCGCCGGTCAGCGTGTTCGTGATCGGGTTGATCAGGCTGCCGGCCTGCGTCTCGAGCTGCTGGATCGGCGTGGTGTTGACCGTCGTGTTCAGGCCAGACGCGGTGGTGTTGAGCACGCTGCCGACCGTGTTCACGAGGCTGCCGACGGTCGTCGTCACCGGCGCGAGCGGCGACAGCGGGCCGCTGCCGAGGCTCGTCACCGCATTGCCGAGGTTGTTGACGGCGGCGCCGGTGCCGCTCAGCAGGCCGGTGGCCGACGTCACCGTCGGGCCGAGCGGGTTGGCCGACACGCCGATCGAGCCGAGGCCGGCCGCGATGCCGTTGCCGAGCGACTGGACGCCGTTGCCGAGGCTCGTGACCGCATTGCCGACGCTGGTGGCCGCCGGGTTGCTGGACACGCCGCCGACCTGAGCGCCGCCGTTCGCGACCGTCGTGCCGAGCGACGTCACGAGGTTGCCGGTCTGCCGGAAGATGCTGCCGAGCGGGGTGGCGCCAGAGGTGCCGGAGGACGTACCGGAGGACGTGCCTGACGACGTGCCCGACGAGGTACCCGAAGACGTCCCGGAGGACGTGCCCGATGAGGTACCCGAAGACGTCCCGGAGGACGTGCCTGACGAGGTACCCGAAGACGTCCCGGAGGACGTGCCTGACGAGGTGCCCGAGGACGTCCCGGAGGACGTGCCCGATGAGGTGCCCGAAGACGTACCTGAGGACGTGCCTGACGAGGTGCCTGACGACGTCCCGGAAGACGTGCCTGACGAGGTACCCGAAGATGTCCCGGAAGACGTGCCCGACGAAGTGCCCGAAGACGTCCCGGAGGACGTGCCCGATGAGGTACCCGAAGACGTCCCGGAGGACGACCCCGAGCTTCCCGAACTGCCCGAACTCCCGGACGCCCCCGATGTCCCCGACGTCGTCGGCTTGAGCGTGCTCGGCGTGGACGGTCCGTCGACCGAACTGCAGCCGTACAGCGCGAGCAGTGACGTGATGGCGAGTGAGAGTGTGGTTTTTGTGAAGTAATTCTGCATATTGGCCTCGACAATTGATGTTTGTCCGGGCCAGAACTGCAATTTCCGCGCCACCGGCGCCCGTGCGGGGCGTCGCCGTTTTGCGCTGCAGAATGTGCGACGTTCGCTGCGTTTTGTTCTGAGTAATTGTGTTTTCGCATGGCGGCGGCGGGATGGGCGGCGCGATGTTCCCGCAAGGCACCGTAACGCGCGCGGAAACGTTACGTAGCGCCGGCGCGCGGCGGCGCGTGCGCGTTCACAAGCTTACTGGCGGGCATGCCGTGCGTCGGCGGGACCGAGCCCGGCGTCTTTGACGAAACGCCCGCGCGCCGCGAACATCACGTGAACGCGGGCCGGCCCCGCGGCGGCATTCGAACCGACAGGACAGGGACACGGACATGAGCGAACACGACAGGGAACAGGGCAAGGCGCGCCGCATCGACGTGATGGGCGAGGCATTCGTCGAACGGGCGATGCGCGATCTCGACGGATTCTCGCGGCCGCTGCAGGACTGGCTGAACGAACACGCATGGGGCAGCACGTGGCAGCGCGGCGGCATCGACCTGAAGACGCGCAGCCTCTGCACGTGCGCGATGCTGGCCGCGCTCGGCCGCGGCAACGAACTGAAGGGCCATGTGCGCGGCGCGCTCAACAACGGCGCGAGCCTCGTCGAGATTCGCGAGGTGCTGCTGCACAGCGCGCTGTACGCGGGTGCGCCGGCGGCCGTCGAGGCGTTCCGCAGCGCGCGCGAGGTGCTGACGGAGCTCGGCCTGACGCTGCCCGACGACGAAAGCTGAGCGCGGCGGCGCCGTGGCGGCCGCCGCGCCGGGGGCGAGACGTCAGCGCCCGGCCTGCACCGCCGGCGCCGCTGCGGCAACCGGCTCCGCCGCCACCTCGGCCAGCCATTGCGCGGTCGGGCCCGGAATCGTCACCGGCAGCATGTGGCCGCCCTCGACCACCCGCAGCCGCACGCGCGGCGACTTCTGCGCCAGCGCCTCGCCGTGGCTGCGCCAGTTCAGGATGCGGTCGCCGCGGCCGTACAGCACGTCCACCGGCAGCGCGAGCTCCGCATAGCGGCGCTCCAATGCGGGCATGTCTTCGGGCACCGCGATCAGGTCCGACGCCGTCGCGTAGAAACTGCTCGGCCGCAGCCCGAGCAGCCCGCCGCCCTTGACCGGGAAATCCTTCGGCACCGCCTCCGGCGCGAACACCGCGTCGACCGCCTTGCGGCCGGTGACGATCGTCAGCGGAATCGCGAACGTCCACGACACGAAGCGGCGCACGAGCCGCGACGGAATCAGCAGCGGGCGGAACGGCGCCGGCGGCGCGGCTTCCGGATGCGTGAGCGGCGCGATCAGCGCGAGGCGGCTCACATGCTGCGGATGGTTGAGGGCGACCGCGAGCGAGATCGCGCCGCCGAGCGAGTGCCCGACGAGCACCGGCTTGTCGAGCTGCAGCGCGTCGATGAAGCCGGCGACCATGCGCGCCTGCGCGAAGATGTTCGCCTGCGAGCGCGCGCCGCGGATCGAGTGCCCGGCGCCCGGCCGGTCGATCAGGATCACGCGATGCCGCTCCGCGAGCCGTTGCAGCGGCAGGTACGCGAAATTGCGCAGTTGCCCCGCGAGCCCGTGCACGAACACGATCGGCGGGCCGCTGCCGTACTCGACGTAGTGGATGCGGTCGCCGTTGACGTCGACGAAGCGGCCTTCGGGCCGGAACGCGCGCGTCACGCGGCGGGCGATGTACCAGGTAAACACCGCGAGCGCCGCGCACACGGCCACGACGGCGATCAGCGCCTGCTGGATCAGATGGAGCGTAGGGTTCATGTCGGCCTCATCGGGTTTCGAAAGCGGGTTGCGGAACGGGCGCGGCCGCCGCGCCGGGCGTCGCGCGGCGTTCGAAGCGCATCGCGGAATCGGCGAGCGCGCCGAACTTCAGCGACGCCAGGTCGAGCACGTAGTTCTGATGGAACTTCCACGGCTTCTTCTCCCCCTGTTTCGGCAGGATGCCGGCCGCGCGCTGGATGTAGCCCGAGCTGAGGTTCACCGCCGGCACGTTGCCGAGATCGCCCGGCGCGAGGCGCGGCACGCAGGTGTCGTAGTCGTGCGCGCGCATGTGGTTGAGCAGGCGGCACACGTAGCGCGAGATCAGCTCGGCCTTCAGCGTCCAGGACGCGTTCGTGTAGCCGAACGACGACGCCAGGTTCGGCACGTCGCTGTACATCATTCCTTTATACGACACCGTTTCCGACAGGTCGACCGCGCGCCCGTCGACGGTGACCCGCGCGCCGCCGAGCATCTTCACCTTCAGCCCGGTCGCGGTGACGATCACGTCCGCCTCGAGCCGCTGGCCGCTCTTCAGCAGCAGGCCGGTGGGCGTGAAGCGCGCGATCTCGTCGGTGACGATCGACGCGCGGCCCGCGCGGATCGCCTTGAACAGGTCGCCGTTCGGCACGAGGCACAGGCGCTGGTCCCACGGCTGGTAGCGCGGGCTCAGGTGCTTCGCGACGTCGAAGCCGGGGCCGAGCTGCTTGCCGGCCGCGCGGAGGATGAACTGCCTGGTCCGCTCGGGCTTGCGGCGCGACACGTTGTACAGGTACATCGTCAGCAGCACGTTTTTCACACGCACGAGCCGGTGCGCGAGCCGCGACGGCAACACGCGGCGCAGCGCGTTCGCGATCTTGTCGCGCGCGGGCAGCGACACGATGTAGGTGGGCGAGCGCTGCAGCATCGTCACGTGCCGGGCCTCGCCGGCCATCGACGGCACCAGCGTCACCGCGGTCGCGCCGCTGCCGATCACGACGACGCGCCGGTCCGCGTACGACAGGTCCTTCGGCCAGTGCTGCGGATGCACGAGGTCGCCGGCGAACGCGTCCATGCCGGGCCAGTCGGGCAGGTAGCCCGCGTCGTAGTCGTAGTAGCCGCTGCACATGTACAGGAAGCGGCAGGTCAGCACCTGCGGCCCGGCCGTCTCGCCGGCGGTGCGCTCGACGCGCACCGTCCAGCGCGCGCGGATCGAATCCCAGTCCGCGCCGACCACCTTGTGGCCGTAGCGGATCGACTGGTCGATGCCGTAGGCGCGCGCGGTGTCGCGGATGTAGTCGAGGATCGTCTGGCCGTCCGAGATCGCCTTGTCGCTGTGCCACGGCCGGAAGCTGTAGCCGAGCGTGAACATGTCGGAATCCGAACGGACGCCCGGATAGCGGAACAGGTCCCAGGTGCCGCCGATCGCGTCGCGGGCCTCGAGGATCGCGACGCTCGCGAACGGGCAGCGTTTCTGCAGGTGATAGGCCGCGCCGATGCCGGACAGGCCCGCGCCGACGATCAGCACGTCGAGGTCGGTCGCGTCGCGGCGCGCGCCGCCGGCGGGCGCGGGGCGGTCGAAGGCGGGCGGCGCGGCGCGCCGGTCGGTCGTCGTCGGGGTCATGCGGGGTCCTTGGTCGGCGTGGTCGGAAGCGCGCCGGGCGCGCGCTCGAGGTTGCGGGCACGGGCGCGGCGCACGTGGCGCAGCATCAGCGTCTGGTAGGCGGCGCCCAGCAGGCGCGCGAGCCTGTCGAGGCGGCGCGCGTCGGCGCCGACCAGCACGCGGCGCGCGTTGCGCTCGACGCCGGCGAGGATCTGCCGTGCGGCGTCGTCGGCCGTCGTCGCGTTGATCAGGCGGTTCGCCTGGCGGCGGTGCGTGGCCTCGTCCTGGCCGGTCAGCGCATGGATGCTGGTGTCGACGCGCGACGCGTCGACGATGTGCGTCGCGACGCCGCCCGGATGCACGCAGGTGGCGCTGACGGGCGCGCCGTCGAGTTCGAGCTCCATCCGCAGCGCCTCTGTGAAGCCGCGCACCGCGAACTTGGTCGCGTTGTACGCGCTTTGCGTCGGCATCGCGATCAGCCCGAACAGGCTCGACGTGTTGACCACGTGGCCGTCGCCGGACGCGCGCAGGTGCGGCAGGAATGCCTGCGTGCCGTGCACGACGCCCCAGAAGTTGATGCCGACGATCCACTCGAGATCCTCGATGCGCGCGGTTTCGGCGCTCGCCGCGAGCGACACGCCCGCGTTGTTGAAGATCAGGTTGACCTTGCCGTGCGACGCGCGCACGAACGCGGCCCAAGCGAACACTGCGTCACGGTTGGCAACATCGAGCCGCTGAGCGGTCACGCGCACGCCGTAGCGTGTGCACGCGGCGGCCGTGCCGGCGAGCCCGGCTTCGTTGACGTCGGAGAGCGCGACCTCGCAGCCGCGCTTCGCGAGCTCGACCGCGAGGCTGCGGCCCATGCCCGAGCCGGCGCCGGTGATCGCGGCGACCTTGCCGGAAAACCCCTTCATCCGTCGTTCCTCCTGTGTCCGCCGGCGCTGCGCGGGCGGCGCGCCTAATTGTGGTGTTAGTCGTCACCACTTTAGTTTTCGGGTGTCCTGATGTCAAATAGCGGAATGGAGAAAGCACTCGAAACGGATAAACGGGGCCGGTCGTACGGCGGCGTGGCGCCCGAGGTGCGCGCGGCGGAGCGGCGCGACGCGCTGATCGGCGCGGCGACGCGCGTGTTCGGCACGGTCGGCTTCCGGAAGGCGACCGTGCGGTCGATCTGCCAGGAGGCGAAGCTGAACGACCGCTATTTCTATGCGGCGTTCGACAGCACGGAGGATTTGCTGCGCTGCACCTACCTGCATCACGCGGAGCAGTTGCGCGATGCGGTCGCGCAGGCGGTCGCCGCGCGCGGCGGCGAGCTCGGCGCGCGCATCGACGCGGGGCTCGCGGCGTTCTTCGGGTTCCTGCGCGACCGGCATGCGGCGCGCGTGCTGCTGCTCGAGGTGATGGGCGTGAGCCTGGACACCGACGCGACCTACCAGCGTGTGCTCGTCGACTTCGGCAAGCTGATCATGGCGATCGGCGTGCCGGGCGAGGCGGCCACGGCCGCGGCGCGCGCCGAGCAGCGGCTGATCGGGATCGCGCTGGTCGGCGCGATGACGAACGTCGGCGCGGCATGGCTGCTGACCGATTATCGCGATCCGGAGGCGCAGGTGATCGCGAGCTGCCGGAAGGTGTTGATGGGGACGTTGAGGGAGGCGGGGTAGCGGGCCATGACATACGAAGAACGTGAACAGGCGCTTGCGCTGCCGATGCTCCTCGCTGAAGGAAACCGGCAGATCGAGGCAGGGGACTTTCGCCCCGCGGAGGACGTGTTCGCCGAACTGGACGCGGACGACGAACGTTGACGGTCGGTGTAGCGGCCCAGGGCATGGAAAGGCTGTCGCGCGGTGCTCGAACGCCGGGCGTTCCAAGCCTGGTTACGGCGTCGGGCGCTTCGGCTTCGTCATTCGTCCCCGCGCCGGCGCCTCGCCGATCTTCTCCCGCATCGCGTCGATCAACGCGCGCACCTTCGGCGACGGCAGCCGCGTCGACGGAAACACCGCGTGTATCCCCGCCGGCGGCGAGCGCCATGCGGGCAGCAGGCGCACGAGCCGGCCCGCGGCGACGTCGTCCGCGATCGAGAAGTCGGTCAGCAGCCCGAAGCCGCCGCCCGCCAGCGCGATCGCGCGGCACGCGGTCGCGGTGTTCGACACGACGTGCGCGGCGCAGCGCACCGACGCCTTGCCGCCGCGCGCATTCTCGAGCTCGAGCGTCTGCGGGCGCGGCAGCGTCGACAGCATCACGAACGGCAGCGCGGCCAGCGCCGCCGGGTCGCGCGGCAGCCCCCAGCGTGCGACGAACGCCGGGCTCGCGACCGGCCATTTCTCGTAGTCGCCCAAGCGCACCGCGCGGTAGTTCGAATCCGCGAGCCGGCCGATGCGGATCGCGACGTCGATGTTGTCCGCGACGAGGTCGACGAGCCGATCGTTCGCGATGAGCTCGACGTCGAGCGCCGGATGCGCGTCGCGCAACGCGACGATCGCCGGCGCGACCACCTGCGCGCCGTAGTCGATCGGCGCGCTCACGCGCAGCGTGCCGCGCAGCGGCCCCGTTTCCGACGACACCGCGTCGAGCGCGCTTTCCGTCACGCGCACGATGTCGCGGCACGCGTCGTAGAACGCGCGCCCCGCGTCGGTCACGGCCAGCCGCCGCGTGGTGCGCACCAGCAGGTTCGCGCCGACTTCCGATTCGAGCCGCTGCATGTGCGTGCTGACCACCGTCTTCGCAAGGCCGAGCCGCTCCGCCGCGGCCGTCAGCGAGCCCGCTTCGACCACCGCCACGAACACCGCGAGCCGGTTCAGGTTCACGTCGCGCAAATCCGCCATCGTCGATTGTCCTGTCAAAGAGGAAGATGTTTCCGCGATTATCCGTCTTCTGGCGACGCACGGCGCGCGTTACGCTGGGCCGTCCGTCGCCGATTCCCGGCGGCGCCCGTTTCCGGAGGTTTTCCATGCCTGCTGCCGACAAGCCGCCCGTGCCGATCCGCGTGTGGTCGTTTCCGCTGTCCGGCCACGCGCATCGCGTGCGCCTGTTCCTGTCGCTGCTCGACGTGCCGTTCGAGACCGTCGACGTCGACCTGCGCGGCGGCGAGCAGCGCCAGCCGGCATTCCTCGCGCTGAATCCGTTCGGGCAGGTGCCGGTGATCGACGACGGCGGCACCGTGCTGTTCGATTCGAACGCGATCCTCGTCTATCTCGCGAAGCGCTACGGCGATCCGCACTGGCTGCCCGACGATCCGGCCGGCGCGGCGGTCGTGCAGCGCTGGTTGTCGCTTGCAGCGGGGCCCATTGCGATGGGCCCGGCCGCGGCGCGGCTCGTCACCGTGTTCGGCGCGCCGCTCGACCACGACGCGGCGAAGCGCACCGCGGTCAGGCTGTTCGACGCGATCGACGCGGAGCTGGCGCACAAGCCGTTCGTGGCCGGCACGCGCCCGACCATCGGCGACGTCGCCGCGTATTCGTACATCGCGCATGCGCCGGAAGGCGGCGTGTCGCTCGACCCGTATCCGCACCTGCGCGCGTGGCTGGCGCGCGTGGAGGCGTTGCCCGGCTTCGTCGCGATGCCGGCGACCCGTGCCGGCCTGCTCGCCGCGTAGCGCGCCGGGTTAAATTCGTTCAGGAGTGCAAGCGATGAACGCGCCGACTGTCGTGACACCGGGCTGGGAGCTGGATGTCTCGCCGTTTCATGCGGGCGAGCTCGCCGTGCAGCAGCACGCGGGCGTTGCCGATGCGGCGGCCACCGCCGGCCTGCGCGGCATCCGGCGCTTCATGCCCGACCAGCACCGCACGTTCTTCACGCAATTGCCGTTGTTCGTGCTCGGCGGCGTGGATGCGGGCGGCCAGCCGTGGGCGACGCTGCGCGTCGGCGCGCCGGGCTTCGTGCGCTCGCCCGATGCGCGCACGTTGCGGATCGCCGGCGACACGCTGCCCGGCGACCCGCTCGCCGGTACGTGGCGGCCCGGTGCGCCGCTCGGCGGGCTCGGCATCGAGTTCGACACGCGGCGGCGCAATCGCGTCAACGGCGTCGTGCAGGCCGTCGACGGCGATGCGCTGACGATCGCCGTCGAGCAGAGTTTCGGCAACTGCGCGAAGTACATCCAGGGGCGTACGCCGGCGTTCGAGCCGCGCGCGGCCGGCGTGCCGCGTGCGATCGAACGGTCGGCCCGCCTGAGCGACGCCGATCGTGCGCTGCTGTCGCGCGCGGATACGTTCTTCGTCGCAAGCGCGAACACGTCGGCGGAGGCAGGCGCGGCGCGCGGCGTGGACGTGTCGCATCGCGGCGGGATGCCGGGCTTCGTGCACGTCGACGACGACGCGACGCTGACGACGCCGGACTTCAGCGGCAACCGCCTGTTCAACACGCTCGGCAACCTGCATCACGATCCGCGCGCGGGGCTGCTGTTCGTCGATTTCGAGCGCGGCGACCTGGTGTATGTCGCCGCGCTGGCCGAGATCGTCTGGGACGGGCCGCTCGTCGCGTCGTTCGACGGCGCGCAGCGGGTCGTGCGGTATCGCGTGCAGGACGTGCGGCGCAGCCCGGCGGCGCTGCCGTTGCGCTGGTCGCCGGTCGAATGGGCGCCGCAGTTCGCGGATCGCATCGCGCGTAGCGGTGTGAAGGACACGGGTATGGCGGCGTCCGATGCGTCAGTCGACGGCTTGGCGCCTGGCAGACGTGGGCATACGCTGGCGGCCTCGGTTGCGTCGGTGTCGGTTGCAGCAGCGTCAACGGTGTCGAACACGTCAGCGGCTTCAAGTGCGCCAACGGAATCGCAACCGGCCTGGCGACCGCTTCGCATGACCGCCATTGTCGACGAAGCGCACGCGATCCGTTCGTTCCATTTCGAAGCGGCGGACGGCGGCGCATTGCCGTCATACGAAGCCGGGCAGCACATGCCGATCCGCGTCGCGATACCGGGGCGCGATACCCCGTCGATACGCAGCTACACGCTGTCCGCTGCGCCCGACGGCCGACGCTACCGGATCACCGTCAAGCGCGAAGGCCTCGTGTCCACGTGGCTGCACGACCATGCGCAGGCCGGCGCGGTTATCGATGCGCAAACGCCGCGCGGCGGCTTCACGTTCGACATGTCGAGCCCGCGGCCGGCCGTGCTGATCTCGGCGGGCGTCGGCATCACGCCGATGATCGCGATGCTGGAGCGCGCGCTGGCCGACGACAATCCGTCGCGACGCGTGGTCTTCGTGCATGGCGCACGCACGGCGGCCGACCGTCCGTTCGCGGCGGAACTGATGCAACGGGCCGCCGTCGATGCGCGGTTGTCGCTGCACTGGTTCGACAGCCGGGACGACGGGGGCGGAATCGCGCGACCGGGCCGCGTCGAAGTCGCGCAGTTGAAGCGCATCCTGCCGTTCGACGACTACGATTTCTATCTGTGCGGGCCTTCCGCGTTCATGCGCGATCTGTATGAAGGATTGCGCGCACTCAACGTGGCCGACGAGCGCATCCGCTTCGAGGCGTTCGGGCAATCGAGCGTGACGCGCAAGCCGGCGCGTGCGGCCGGTGCGCCGGCCAGCGAGACTGGCGCGGTTGCAACGGTCACGTTTCGCCGAACGGGGCGCGAAGCCGCGTGGACGCTCGCCGATGGCAGTCTGCTCGAACTCGCTGAAGCGCAGCGCATCGACGTGCCGTTCGAATGCCGATCCGGAGCGTGCGGCACGTGCGCGACCCGCGTGTTGTCGGGGCAGGTCGATTATGTACAGACGCCGGATGCCACCGTCGAGACGGGCTGCGCATTGCTCTGCGTCGCGCAGCCTGCCGCCGGGGCCGGCGAGCCGCTCGTGCTTGATCTCTGACGCGTCCGCCGCAAGCCTGCCGCACGTCCGCCGCACGTTCGCCGCGTGTCAGACGGCAAACGCGTCAGCGCGCTGTTCGGCACGGGCGGCACTGTGCTGGCGGCATCCGTGCTGGTGCTGTCGATGCTGGCAGGCGCGGCTTGCGTGCCGCGATGGAGGCGGGCGGATGTCGCCGATTCGGTCCGACATGCGTCACCTGCCGTTGCATGCGATGACGCCGGAGGGCGTCACGGTCGCTGCGACGGCCCACATTGAAAATCAGGTGCCATGTGTCGCCGCGCCACGTTTGCAACGGCGGGGCGACTAGGTACGCAGGGGGCAGCGCGCCTCCTCATTGAAGAAAGCGCGCCGATTCCAAGGGCGCGGTTCCGAGCCCCGGCTTCCGGTGACCCCCACATCCGTCGCACGACGCCGCAATGCGGGCGGAAGGGTACGTTCCCCTGTTTTGAAGAAAATCATTTGCGGGGCTGGCCCTACGCATCGGTCTCGCAGGTCGGCCGCTCCGCAGAATGCGTGTGCTCGTGCAGCGCGCCCGGAATGAACGTCTGTTCGAGGCCGCCCTCGCCGAGCCACGCGCGCGTGCGCTCGGCCGCGAGTTCGATCAGTTCCTTGCAGCGCGTGTAGTCGTACGGCGACACGTCGAGCGGGCACAGCGGCGGCACCACGTGGATCGCGGCCCGGCTTTCGTAGAATTCCAGGTCGCGCACCAGCTGGCGCGCAATCACGAGCGTCAGCGCATGCATCGCCTGCGCGATCGCGCTGTTCGGCGGCTTGCGCAGCGCGCACGCGAAGCCGGCCGGCAGCACGACGATGCGCGTCGCGCCGCGCGCGACGGCAATCGACACCGGTGTATTGTTCGCGACGCCGCCATCGACCATCAGCCGATCGCCGATCCGCACCGGCGGAAACACGCCCGGAATCGCCGCGCTGGCGAGCACGGCGTCGACGACGAGCCCCGACGACAGCACGATTTCGTTGCCGCTGAGCATCTCGGTCGCGACGACGTGCAGCGGCAATGATGCCCGCTCCACGTATCGATAACGCAAATGCTTTTCCAGCAGCATCCGCAGCGCGGTGGCCTCGACGAGGTGCGCGCGGTTCTGCAGCACGGTCCGCAGCAGGCCGAGCATCGAGAACGGCATGATGTCGCGCCGGCGGATGTTGCACCACAGCGCTTCGAGTCTGGCGACGCCGTCGCCGTCGGGCTGCCCGGCGAAATAGGCGGCGTTGATCGCACCGGCGGACGCGCCGACGACGAAATCGGGCCGTTCGCCGTGATGGAGCAGCTCGCGCAGCATGCCGACCTCGATTGCACCGAGGCTGCCGCCGCCTGCGAACACGAAAGCGGTCGTTTCCGGATGCGCGCTTCGATCGACGAGCATGGCTGTCTCCCGTGCCGGGGAAGGAGGAAACGCCGGGATTGGCGATACAGGTTCGCATAAAACGGCGGACCGCTCAACGGATGCGGCGGATCGCGTCCGGCAGCAACGCGGCCCGCACTTGAGCATCGGCCACGCCGCGCACGTCGACCGCGCCGATGCCGAGATCCGGCACGGCCATTTCCATCGTGCCGTTGCCCATCTGCCGCACGATCTCGAAGCCTTCCGACGTGGCGTGCGGATTGATGCCGGGCCCGATGACGCGCGACGGATTGATGGTCACGAGATCCCGGCGCCGCTGCGCGCCGGCGATGTGCCGGGCTTCGCGCTCGGCCACCGTCTTCGAATCACCCGGTCAAGCCGGCGACGCGCCGCACGGACGTGTACTGCTCGAACGCCTGGGACCGCCGAATCGGCCGCCGCACCTGCTGATGGACAAGGCGTACGAAGGCAGCGAAACCCGGCAGCTCGCGCTTCGACAAACTCGATCTGACGTTCATTGCCTCTATCCACTTCGCCCCGGCCGTCGACGCCCTTCGCTAGGGTGAACACGCCCTGGTGACCTGCTGCCCGAAAAGCGTTCGCAACTGCTTCTTTTTTCATGTGCCGATCGGATCGACCATCACGTCAACCGATACGTTGAAAGGAGCAAAGCTATGAAACTGCTCGGCATGATTCGCCTGGTCCTGTGGAGTTTCTTCGGCGTGCGCAACAGCAAGGCGCACGCGAAGGATCTCGCGAACGTCAACTTCACGATGCTGCCGTTCGTGGCCATCATCCTCGCCGTGCTCGTCGGCGCGGTGATCTACGGCGTCGTGCATCTGGTCGCCGAGCCGACGTCGACGATGCAGGGGTTCTGAGCGGGTTACCGCTCCCGGGGCGCCACGCGCGCCCGGAACCGGCGGCCGCGCCGCCGGGCCGCCACGCCACACGCTCGACTCCGCCGCCCCCTCCCGCCGTTCCCCTCCTTTTCCCGCTCCGGCCGGATTCCCCGGCCGCCACCCCCGCACGGGGTAAAATGCGCGCCGCAACGCGGTGCGCCCCCGGGCGTCGCGACCGGGCCACGGCACCGTCGTCGCCCGCCGCGCGCGACATGCCGGCGGATGCCGGTCGCGCATGCAACAAACCGGCGCTGCGCGCCCGCGTGCCGTCCTGCGCGGCACCGATCCGACTTTCCCCGATGCGTGTTCCGGACCGATCGGCAGGCCGGCGGCCTCGTCGCCGGGCCGGTGCGCATCGGCAGGCGGTTTCGACAGATTGAGCGGCGAGTTTCAGATCCAGAAAGATGACAGTGAACAGAACAACAGCGTCGCCCGCACGGCGGCGGCGCGCGTGCGTCGGCGTGGGACTCGGCATGACGCTTTTCGCCGCGCAGGCGGGCGCGGCCACTGGCGACGTGCCGGGCGCGGCCCCGGACGCCGACGCGCCGGCCGGCGCCGCCACGCTGCCGGCCATCACGGTGAGCGGCGCGCGCGGCAATGCGCTGCGCGCACGCACGGCCTCGGTTGCCGGGTACGACGACGCTCCGCTGCATGACACGCCCGCGTCGGTCAGCGTCGTGACCCGCGCGCAGCTGGACGACCAGCAGGCGAAGCGGCTCAGCGACGTGGTGAAGAACGACGCGTCGGTCAACAACGCATACGCGCCGGACGGCTACTTCGAAGGGTTCGCGATCCGCGGCTTCCCGGTCGATCTCGCCAGCGCGATCCGGATCGACGGCTTGACGGTGTCGGGCGAGCAGAACGTGCCGCTCGAGAACAAGGAGCGCGTCGAGATCCTGAAGGGGCTGGCGGGCATCGACAGCGGGGTGGTCGCGCCGGGCGGCGTGATCAACTTCGTGACCAAGCGCTCCGCGAACGTCGCGAGCGTGACCACGGGCGTCGACAGCCGCGGCTCGACATCGGCGGCGGTGGATCTCGGCCGGCGCTTCGGCGTCGACAACCAGTTCGGCATCCGGATCAACGCGGCGAAGGAGAACATGCACTCGTACGTCGACGGCACGAACGGCCGCCGCACGTTCGGGTCGATCGCCGCGGACTGGGACATCAGCCCGCGCGCGAGCCTGCAGCTCAATGCCGAGTTCCAGCAGTGGATCCAGCGTTCCGCGCCCGGCTACCAGCTGCTCGGCGGCACCGTCGTGCCGTCGGTCAAGACGACGTCGAAGGCGCTCGGCACGCAGCCGTGGGCGAAGCCGCTGACGACCGATGCGCTGAACCTCAACGCACGCTTCGACTACGAGTTCAACGACGACTGGAAGGCCTATGTCGCCGCGGGCCGCAGCCGCACGATGATCGACGACAACAGCGCGTTCGCGTATGGCTGCTCGTACGCGGCGAGCTGCGCGGGCGGCAAGACGTCGCCGTTCTTCTTCGGCGCGAACGGCGATTACGACGTCTACGATTTCCGCAGCCCGGGCGAATACCGCCGCAACGACGAGGTGCGCGCGGTGGCGACCGGCAAGTTCGCGACCGGGCCGCTGCGGCACGAGCTGACCGTCGGCACGAGCGTGCAGCGGCGTGTGGTGCACATGGCCGATGCCGTGTACGACTACGTCGGCAGCGAGAACATCTATGGCCCGGACACCACGTTCGCGTCGTCGCCGAACGTCGCGGGGCCGTCGTATCCGCGGCTCGACGCGTGGCAGTATGCGGTGTTCGGTCTCGACCGGGTCAGCATCGGCGATCACTGGCAGGTGCTCGCGGGCGGCAAGGAAGTGCTGCTGCGGCAGCGGAGCTGGAGCAGCCTCGACGGCCCGCAGACCCGCACCGACCGTTCCGTGTTCCTGCCGCAGGTCGCGCTGGTCTACAAGCCGGTGAGCGCGCTGTCGCTCTATGCGTCGTACAGCAAGGCGCTGTCGCTCGGCGACCAGGCGCCGGTGCGCGCGAGCAACGCATATGCGTTCCTGCCGCCGGTCGAATCGCATCAGGTCGAAGTCGGCGCGAAGTACGACTGGCTCGATCGCTTGAGCCTCACGGCCGCCGTGTTCTCGATCAGCAAGCCGTTCCAGTTTGCGCAGCCCGATGCATCGAACACGACTTACACGTTCGTGCAGCGCGGCACGCAGCGGCACCAGGGGATCGAACTCGGCGCGGCGGGGCAGCTCACGCGGCGGCTGTCGCTGACGGCGTCCGTCGCGGCGATTCGCGCGCGCGCGTACGATTCGGGCTCGCCGGCCTACGAGGGGCATCAGGTCATCAACGTGCCGGCGCTGCGCGCGTCGCTGTACGCGGACTATGCGGTGCCGGGCGTCGCGGGGCTCGACGTGCTCGGCGGCGTCGACTACAGCGCGAGCCGCAATGCGAACGAGGAGGGCTCCGCGCGGGTGCCGTCGTGGTTCGTGTTCAACCTCGGCGCGCGCTATGCGACGAAAATCGGCGGGCATCGCACCGTGCTGCGCGTGTCGGTCGACAACCTGTTCAACAAGTTCTACTGGCGCGACGCGGGCGAGCAGCAGGGCGACGCGTACCTGTTCGCCGGCGCGCCGCGCACCGCGCGCATGTCGTTGACGGTCGATTTCTGAGCGCCGCGCCGCGATGACTACACTGGAGAGAACGAACGATGTCCACCCTTGAAATCGCCGGCGTGATCGTCAGCGCGCTCGCGATCTGGCTGACCGCGAAGCGGCGCATGCTGTGCTGGCCCGTGGGGCTCGCGTCGGTCGCGCTGTACGGCTGGATCTTCTTCGACGCGAAGCTGTATTCGGACATGCTGCTGCAGGGCGCGTTCGCGGTGCTGCAGGTGTATGGCTGGCGGCGCTGGCTCGCGCAGCGCGACGGCGCGGCGGCCGGCGGCGACGCAGCGCACGACGCGGTGGTGCCGGCCAGCGGCGTCACCGCGACGAAGGTGCTGCCGGACCTGCTCGCGGCGGTCGTCGGCAGCGCGCTGCTCGGCGGCATCATGGCGCGCTGGACCGATGCCGCGCTGCCGTTCGTCGACGCGTCGCTGACCGCGTTCAGCCTCGTCGCGCAATACTGGACCGCGCGCCGCTACATCGCGTCGTGGGGCCTGTGGATCGTGGTCAACGTGGTGTACGTCGGGATGTTCATCGTCAAGGCGCTGTACCTGACCGCCGGGCTGTATGCGCTGTTCATCGGGCTGGCCGTCATCGGCTGGCGCGACTGGCGCAACGCGGCCGCGGCGGTGCGCGCGGCGGCGGGCGCCGCGGTGCTCGCGCCGCGCGAACGCGGGCTCTGATTCGTTTCCGGAGGAATGCCGCCGATGTCCAATCCGACCGAGCCGACCGCGCGGGCGGCCCATGCCGCGGCCGACGCGGTCGCGCCGCCGCAGTTCGGCGTCGACGGCGAGCAGGCCGAACGCGACTGGCCGCTGATCACGCGCGACGAGGCCGCCGCGGTCCTCGCGCGGATCGACGGCGCCGGCGCGCCGGCGCAGCTCGCATGGCACAGCCCGCGGCCGTTTTCGGCGGCGGTGCTGGTGCATACCACGCGCGGCCGTGCGCTGTTCGTGAAGCGCCACCACGTGCGGATCCGCGACGTCGCCGGCCTCGAGGAAGAGCATCGCTTCATCGCGCACCTGCGCGCGCACGGCATTCCGGTGCCCGACATCCTGGCGGACCGCGACGGCGCGACGGCCGTGACGCTCGGCGACTGGACCTACGAAGTGCATGCGGTCGCGCCGGGCGTCGACGCGTATCGCGGCGTGATGTCGTGGAAGCCGTTCATGCATGTGTCGCATGCCTGCGAGGCCGGCGGCGCGCTCGCGCGGCTGCATCGCGCGGCGGCCGGGTTCGACGCGCCGGCGCGGCCGCTGCGGCTGCTGCTGTCGAGCTTCAGGGTGCTGTCGTCGGACGATCTGCCCGGCGCGCTCGAACGCTGGGTCGATGCGCAGCCGCTGCTGGCGCGCGCGCTGGCCGCGCGCAACTGGCGCGACGACATCGCGGCCGCGATTGGCCCGTATCACGCGCGTTTCGCGCCGCTGCTGCCCGCGTTGCCGCCGCTGTGGACGCATGGCGACTGGCATGCGTCGAATCTGCTGTGGCGCCATGGCGAGCCCGGCGCGCAGGTGCGGACGGTGCTCGATTTCGGGCTGTCGGACCGGACCTGCGCGGTGTACGACATCGCGGTCGCGATCGAACGCAATGCGATCGACTGGATGGCGCCGGCCGACGCGCGCCGGATCGAGTATGCGCAGATCGATGCGCTGCTCGACGGCTATGAGTCGGTCACGCCGCTGAGCGATGACGCGTACGCGGCATTGGTGGCGCTGCTGCCGATCGTGCATACCGAGTTCGCGTTGTCGGAGGTCGCGTATTTCGACGGCATCGTCGGGTCGCCGGAAACGGTCGATGTCGCGTACGACGGCTATCTGATCGGGCATGCGCGCTGGTTCGGCGAGCGCGACGGGCGGCAGTTGCTCGCGTGGCTGGCGAAGCGCCGGCGCATGCGGAATGCGGCCGTGTGACGACCGCCTTCGCCCGGGCGCGCGGGATCCGCTACGCGCCGGCGGCATCCGCATGCGTCGCGACGCACATCATCCGTCGTGCGAACCGGCGACGGCGCTACGTCGTATGGTTCAGCGCCTCGAATCCCGCGGCGAGCGCGTCGAGCAACTGGCGAACGGCGGGCACCATGCCCCGGCGCGACGGAAAGACCGCGTGCACGAGCCCGGGCGTCATCGACAATTCGGGCAGCACGTGCAGCAGCCGGCCTGCCTGAAGATCCGCGCTCACCTGTTCCCGGGGCAGTATCGCGACACCGATGCCTTGCACCGCCGCCATCCGCAGGCTCGCCAGGTCGTCCGTCGCCAGCCGCGGCCGATGCGCCCAGGACCTCACCTGTCCATCGGCGTCCACCAGGTTCCACACGAACTTCTCGCTGTCGCTGGCCGTCGCGAGCGTCGGCCATTCCTGCAGTGATTCGATCGACGCGGGCGCCGGATAGCGCGCCACCAATGCGGGGCTCGCGACCAGGATCAGGACCGACACGCCCAGTTGCCGGACCGCGAGATCGGTGTCTTCCAGCGGCGGACGCCTGACGCGGATCGCGAAGTCGAGCCCTTCCTCGACCACGTCCACGCGGCGGTTGGTCGCGTCGAGCAGCACCTGCACCTGCGGGTTGTCCTCGATGTAGCGCGCAATGATCGCGGAGACGCCGGAACCCAGCAGCGCGACCGGGCAACTGATGCGCACGGTGCCCTGCGGCCGGGCCTGTGTCTGGTCCACGATGTCCCTGGCCGCCTTCGATTCCGCCACCAGCGCGACGCAATGCTGATGGAACCGCCGCCCGGTTTCCGTCAACGACAGGCTTCTGCTCGTGCGATTGAGCAGGCGGACCCCCAGCTCCTCTTCCAGCGCGCGAATGCGCCGGCTCAGCTTCGACGTCTGCGCGCCGAGGCTGCGGGCGGCCGCCGTGAAGCTTCCATGCTCGACCACTTCCGTGAAGAGCCGAAGATCGTTGAGGTCGGTGATTGGGTTCATGGGCGTGGTTCCGTTCGACGTAATCGTTCTACAGGGAGCAATGATGCGTTGCGATTCAGGAGATATGCCGGAAATCGTTGCGAATATAGCATTCATCCATGGTTCGATGACTCGCCGATCCCGGTGGGCGGCGGGCTGGCAACAGCCCGTTATTCGAACGGCAGGAACAAGGACGCACACATGCTGACCCATCGGCGTTGGGAATCACTGGACGGAGCGGATCACGGCTGGCTGCGCGCGAAATATCACTTCGCGGTCAGCGCCGACGGCAACCCCGAGCATGCGGCCCTGGGCCCCCTGGTCGTCTGGAACGACGACGAGATTGCCGTCGGCGGCGGATTCCCGATGCACGGGCACCGCGACGTGGAGATCGTCACCTACGTGCGCCAGGGCGTGCTCGGCCATCGGGACACTTTGGGATCTGAAGGGATGATCCACGCCGGTGACGTGCAGGTCATGAGCGCCGGTACGGGCATCCGCCACGCCGAGTTCAACCGCGGCGACGTGCCGCTCAAGCTCTACCAGATCTGGCTGGCGCCTCGCGCGGGCGGCGGCACGCCCAGGTGGGACACGAAGCCGTTTCCCAAGGGCGATCGATCGGGGCGCTTCGTCGTGCTCGCCAGCGGCTTCGCCGGCGACGCGGGCGCGCTGCCGATTCGGGCGGATGCGCGCCTGCTGGGCGCGACGCTGAAGCCGGGCGAGCGCGTCCGGCACGTGTTGGGGCGTTTGCGTCACGCGTATCTCGTCGTGGCGTCGGGGCGCATCGAAGTCAATGGTGAACGCATGGGGCCGCTGGACGGCGTCGCGATCACGCACGTGGCGGCAGCCGAGATCGCCGCCCTCGAAGAGGCCGAGCTGGTGATGGTGGACGCCGGCTGAGTTCGATTTCTCTTGTCCATCGCGGTTATTTCATTTCAGGAGCATGTCGTGGATCGTTACCGATTTCTTCCGTTGTTGGGCCGCATTCTGATTGGCGCGCCGTTCGTCATGAGCGGGCTGAGCAAGCTCGGCGCGACGGCCGCGACCGTCGGCTATATCTCGGCCGTGGGCCTGCCGGCGCCATCGCTCGCATTCGCCGTCGCGGTGATCGTCGAGGCGGGCGGCGGCCTGCTGCTGCTGTCGGGCTACCGGGTTCGCGCCGTGTCGCTGGTGATGGCGGCGTTCTGCGTGGCCACGGCCGTGTTCTTCCACAACCACTTCGCGGACCAGAACCAGATGATTCACTTCCTGAAGAACGTGATGATGGCCGGCGGCCTGCTGCAGATTGCGTACTTCGGCGCGGGCGCCTTCAGTCTGGACGCGCGCGCTGGCCGGGCGACGTCGCGTGCGGCGTCGCTCAACGTGAGCTGAGAAGACGCTCGGCGGGGCCCGCGCGGGCCCATGATGTCCATGTCCCGACGGCGCGCGGCGCGCGTGGTCGGGAGCGCGCAATTTCCCACTGCGGCCGTGCCGCATCAATCAAGCAGGAGGTCGAAATGTCCAAGGTTCTGGTGTTGTACTACTCGTCGTATGGCCATGTCGAAACGCTGGCGGATGCCGTCGCCGAAGGGGCGCGCTCGACGGGCGCCACGGTCGACGTCAAGCGGGTGCCGGAAACCGCGCCGCAGGAGGTGGCCAAGGCCGCCTACTTCAAGCTCGACCAGCGCGCGCCGGTCGCGACGGTCGCCGAGCTCGCCGGCTATGACGCGATCATCGTCGGCACGCCGACCCGTTTCGGGCGCATCTCGTCGCAGATGGCGTCGTTTCTGGATCAGGCCGGCGGCTTGTGGATGAGCGGCGCATTGAACGGCAAGGTCGGCGGCGCGTTCACGTCGAGCGCGAGCCAGCACGGCGGGCAGGAAACGACGCTGTTCTCGATCATCACCAATCTGCTGCACTTCGGCATGACCATCGTCGGTTTGCCGTACAGCCACCAGGGGCAGATGACGCTGGACGAGATCGTCGGCGGCGCGCCGTATGGCGCCACCACCATCGCCGGCGGACAAGGCCAGCGCCAGCCGAGCGCGATCGAGCTCGCCGGCGCGCGTCACCAGGGTGAACTGATCGCCCGGACGGCCAACAAGCTGTTCGACTGAACGTCGGGCGTCGTTCTCACTGTCGACGCACGAACGAGACGGCCAGGCGGGTATCCGCCTGGCATCCGCCGTTGGACCGTGACGGCCTGCTGTCGCGGATACCTCCTTTTTCCAGATGAAGCAATCCATGAAACTGTCCTTTTCCGGTGCCGCGATGGCCGCGCTTGCCGCTTCGCTGTCGTTTTCCGCGTTCGCCGACGTGGCGACCTACCAGTTCGACCCGTCCCACACGTACCCGAGCTTCGAGGCCGACCACTTCGGCGGCCTGTCGGTGTGGCGCGGCAAGTTCGACAAGTCGCAGGGCTCGGTGACGCTCGATCGCGCGGCGAAGACGGGCACCGTCGACGTCGCGACCGACATCGCGTCGGTCAGCACCGGCAATGCGAAGCTCGACGAGGATCTCCGCTCGGCCGAGTTCTTCGACGCATCGAAGTACCCGGAAGCGATCTACAAGGGGACCATCAGGTTCGTCGGCGACAAGCCTGCGTCGGTGGTCGGCAACCTGACGCTGCACGGCGTCACCAAGCCGCTGACGCTGAAGATCGATTCGTTCAAGTGCATGCCGCACCCGATGCTCAAGCGCGAAGTGTGCGGGATCGACGCGGTCGGCGAATTCGATCGCGCCGATTTCGGCGTCGACTATGGCAAGGCGTACGGTTTCAAGATGAAGACCCGGCTGCTGATTACGGCCGAAGCCGTCAAGCAGTGACCCGTCGTGCCGTCACGGGTCGCGTGACCCGTATGGCGTGAACCACCGCGTTTTCTCCTCCGGGCGCGGCGGTTTTTTGTGGACCGCCGCGTTTCCCGTTCCGGGCGCGGCGGTTTTTTTGTCGATCGCCGCGCCCCAGCATATGCCGGGGCGGACTTTTATGCTGCCGACGGCGCGGAATCGAGGAACACGTAGAGCGCCGCAATCTTGCCGTCGCGAACGATGATCACGTCGAGGCCCGTATAGTCGGGCGCCGCGTCGCGCGGCCCGGACTGCCACGCCAGCCGGCCGGCGTTGTGAAGGGCCTGAGGCTCGCCGAGCGGCGTATAGACGAAATGCGGATGCGTCGAGCGAAGCTCTCCCGCGAATCGGTCGAGAGCGTCGTGCCCGGCGAAGGTACCCGGGGGCGCGTAGAGCACGCAGTCTTCCGTATAGAGTGCCTCGATGGCCGCACGCCGGCGCATGGCGTCGCCTTCGCCGAAGACTTCCTGCAGATTGCGATGAAGCAGTTCATGGATGCGGTCTTTCACGTCATTTCTCCTTGATGATCGAGCACCGGCCGCGCCAGGTCGTGACGCGCCGGTGTCTGAAAAACGGGCGTTACTGCGCGAGTGCGACGGTCTTTGCGATGGCGGTGACGACAGCGGGGCGCGCCGAGATCTCGTCGTGCCAGCGCGCGACGGACGGAAACGCGTCGAGGGTCGCGCCGACCGCATCGTGGCGCCACACCCATCCGAAGTGGGCGATGTCCGCGATGCTGTACGCATCGCCTGCCACGTACGGCTGATGCGCGAGAACGTGATCGAGCACGCCCAGCGTCCGGTCGACTTCCGCGAGCGCGCGTGCCTTTGCGTCGGGTTGCGGCGACGCCTGGATCGCGACCAGGAAGGCCTGCAGGAACGCTGGGCTGACGCCGGATGCGTGGAAGAACAGTTGCTCGAAGACCATGCCGCGCGCGGGGCCGTCCTGCGGCAGCAGTTGTCCCGTCTGCTCCGCAAGATGGACGAGGATCGCGGCGGATTCGCCGAGCACCACGTCGCCGTGCCCGGGAACGGAACGGTCGACGAGCACCGGGACTTTCGCGTTGGGATTCATCGCCTTGAACGCGTCGGATTTCTGTTCGCCCCGGCGCAGGTCGACGGGAACGAGCCGATAGTCGAGCCCCATCTCTTCCAGCGCGATGGTGGCCTTGACGCTGTTGGCCGTGGCGAATGCGTGTAATTCGAGCTGTGTGCTCATCAGAATTTCCTTGGTGAACGAGCCGCCTGTGGCGGCATCAGGTGAGGTCACACAAATCTACGGCCGCATGCTATTTTTCGAAATAGCAACAAACGAAAACCATCATTGCAGGATTGTCGATGTCAAGGCTGCCGGATTTTGAAGGGCTCGCGATGTTCGCGAAGGTCGCGGAAGAGGGTTCGTTCGCCGCGGCGGCGGCGGTCATGGGCGTTTCCGTTGCCACGGTGTCGCGGGCCGTCACCCGCCTGGAAGAGCGGCTGGGCGGGCGGCTGTTCAACCGCACGTCGCGGCGGCTCGCACTGACCGACTACGGCCACATGCTTGCCGAGCGCGCCGCGAAGCTCTACATCGACGCCGAGGAGGCCGAGGATGTCGCGCGCGAAACCTCGAGCCGGCCGCGCGGCCTGGTCAAGCTCGCCGCGCCGCTCTCCTTCGGCGCACGCTGGGTCGCGCCGCTGCTGCCCGAGTTCTTCCGGACCTACCCGGAAATCGCCGTCGACCTCCATCTCACGGATGCGCACGCCGATCTGATCGGCGAGGGGTTCGACGCGGCGCTGCGCATCGCCATCCTGGAAGATTCGTCGCTCGTCGCACGGCTCATCGCACCCGTGCGGCGGTATGTCGTCGCGTCGCCCGCCTATCTGTCGCGCCATGGCCGTCCGAAGCACCCGCAAGAGCTTGGCGCCCACCCGTGCGTGACCTACGCGAACCGGAACAGGCGCGACGTCTGGCGCTTCGTCCACAAAGGCGGCGACGAATGCACGGTGACACCGGCCGGCCCATTGCGCGGCACGAGCGTGGAAGCGTTGCTGCCCACGGTTCTCGCGGGGCTCGCGATCACCGAGCTTCCCGAGTTTGCCGCGACGCAGTATTTCGCGGACAAGCAGCTCGAGCCGATCCTGACCGATTGGCGCCTGCCGGAAGGCGGCCTGTATTTCGTCACGCCCACTGCCCGCGCGCGGCCGGCAAAGGTGAGCGCGCTGGCCGATTTCTTCATCGCGAAACTGGGTGCGGCCGAATGGAGTGAAGAGGCGTTGATGGGCCGGAAGGCATCCGGCCGCCGCAGAAGGTGATGCCGACCGCCGGACGGTTGGCGCGCTGGGGGACGTTGCCCTTGGGCCCGAGCATCTTTGCCGCGGGCTTGCTCGACGCTTTCGTTTTTCGCGGCCTAGAATGGCCTTTTCATCAGACGAAAGGTGCACGATGGACAAGGAAACGTGGCGTGCCGTGGATGCCTACCTGACCGATGCGCTCGTGCCGTCCGACGCGGCGCTCGATGCTGCGCTGGCGGCGAGCGAAGCGGCCGGGCTGCCGGCGATCAATGTCGCGCCGAACCAGGGCAAGCTGCTGCAGCTGCTCGCGACGATCCGCGGCGCGCGGCGCATTCTCGAAGTCGGCACGCTCGGCGGCTACAGCACGATCTGGCTCGCGCGTGCGCTGCCGCCGGACGGCAAACTGGTGACGCTGGAGCTGAACCCCGAGCACGCGAAGATCGCGACGCGGAACATCGCGCGCGCCGGGTTCGCGGAGGCCGTGTCGGTCGTTGTCGGCGGCGCGAAGGACAGCCTCGCGCAGCTCGTCGAAGCGGGCGCGGAGCCGTTCGACTTCATCTTCATCGACGCGGACAAGGAGAACAACGCGGTGTATCTGGATGCGGCGCTGAAGCTGTCGCGGCCGGGCACGGTGATCGTCGTCGACAACGTCGTGCGGCAGGGGCGCGTGGCGGATCTCGACAACCACGATCCGGACGTCGTCGGCGTGCGCGAAGGGTTCGATTTCATCGCGGCGCAACCGCACCTCACGACGACGGCCGTGCAGACCGTCGGGCTGAAGGGGTGGGACGGGTTTGCGATTTCGATCGTGGGCAGCTGACGAGTGGGACGCTGGCCGCGCCCAGCGGTCACGGTTGCCCCGGGTCCGTCTTGCTGCACTGCTCGGGGTCGTCACGCAGCACGATTCGGCGAACCCGCCCACGGTCATAGAAGGGCACCTCGGGACAGAAGCGCGGCCCGCCGGCGGTCTGAGTGCGTTTCCACCTGACTCCCTCGGTGCGCACGATCGTGGGCGCATGCCCCGCCGCACCGGGTTTCCAGATGTCGACATACGTGCGTTCCAGAAAGGATGGAGCGCCGGTGTCGCATCCATTGAGATCGCGGATCGTCGACTTCAACCCGGCGCCGGTCTGTTCGATTCGTTGCGGATATTCGATGTAGCCGTCGCCATACTCGGGAATGACGTAGCAGTAGCGGCGCGTATCGCCGTCGAGAACCGGGAGGATATGGCTGCTTTGCGTATCGATTTCCGTCACGTCATTGCCTTGCCATCGGTAGGTCGTGACGCCGTGGTCACAGCAGCTCGCCCGCCAGCTCGTCCAGATGATCCGGTGCGCCGGGTCGAAGCCCGGCGACGTGATGTCCTGCAGCTTCGCCGGCGCGTCGACGAAGCGCCGCGTCTTCGGATCGAAGAGCCAGGTCTGGTACGGAATATTCGGGCTGGCGCCCAACGACTGCGCGAGCATCAGGTCAGGCCAGCCATCGAAATTCGCGTCGACGATCTCCGGCGTGAACAGGCTACATGGGCCGACGGAAGCGGTCGCCAGCGTTTGTACGGGCCGGCCCTTGTCATACAGGCGGATAGCCGAGATGCTCGCGGAATCGCTGCATTGGCCGTCGCTTGGCAGGCCCTGTGCGACGAGCCGGATCTCGTACGGAAACGGCTTGCCGGTATGTGATTGCGAGAGCGCGACGGGAAGCGTCCGCTTGCCGTCGGGAGAGCGCCACGTGCCGGCAGCCGTTTCACCGAGCGTGCTCATGTCCCACCTGCCGGTGGCGAGATCGGGATTCGCATGTGCGCCGATGTCGCGCTCGGCCAGCTGGGCGCGCTGCGTGTCGAATTTGCCTTCGAGCGTCAGGCGATTGCGCTTGTCGAGCGTGCACGGAAGATAGCAGTACGTGCCGGACACGGTGTCGCCGGTGCGCGTCAACGCTACCTCGACGCGCTTCGTGCCGACCGTGCCGGACCACTCGCGGATCCAGAACGGGAGTTCGACGGTGTCGGCGGGTTGGGGCATTGCGGAGGCCGCCGCGCTCACATGCAGGCCGGCGAGGACGCATGCGGCCACGATGGCGCGGGACAGGATGGTGCGCCGGTCGTTGCGGCGGCAAGATATCGATCTCGGCGGCGATCGGTCGAATTCCGGGTGGTGCATGGTTCGCTTCCCCTCAATGTTGTTGTCTGCGCGGTCGGTGAAGCGGGTGGTTCGCCATCGGGCAGGCGATCCGCAATGTAATGTCAGCGCGCGTTGCATGTCAGGTGTACGAGGGGATGCCCTTATCGGTGTCGGTCGAGCTGCGGCCTTCGGCGGGCGTTGTGGCGCCGAGGTGAGTAGGCTGCCGAGGCGCACGTAACACGTTCCGCCACCAGAAAAAGTTCGTCGTGGATTACGGGCGAACGTGGGGGAGAGCGTCGGCGATCGGCCAATTTCGACCACTCGATGATTTGGCCGGAATCGTCAACAATCGATCTCTTCGTGCTATTGCCGCGAGGTCGGTGAAACATTCGCAGCTTGAACTCTAATTTCGTACGAAACGAAACTGTGGAACCGCTTATTTCCGTTGCTTGGTTGCAAGAAAGCCTGACGCGGCCGGATATCCTCACTCTGGAGGCCGGCCTGGCGAACATCTCGCCCAGTTGTGTTAGCCGGCCTAATTTTGTTATTTGATTTCGCGGCAATGCCATTTGTTTAAAACGGAATTTTATTTATTCCATGAAAAATTTAATTCCGCTGTCATGCTTCTTTATGTAGAGAACTTTCCCGCCGCCACCTTGATTGTTGCCATCTACCTCATGTGCTTGCTCGTATGAAAACACAGCGGTGCAATATTTTACGGCGTCTTTATGGGCTGGGTGCCAGTAATCCTGGAACAAGTAGGCAAGTACATTTGAAGTTGCGTTGTCTTTAATGTCTATTGCCTTCCACCCCTCGTTCTGATTGCCGATCCATGGGACCGGAAAAGATTTATCGAGAGGTTTTCTCTCTTCTTTTTTAATGATAACCGATTCTTGTGTCTCGCCATTTTTGATGGTGAGGTGGAACTCTGTTTCGTTAACAATCGTCGTGATATTTGTAACGCTTGCCATTTTAATCCTCTCTGGTGGGTAATGGTTTGGGGATGGTATCAGGGATTTTGGAGGCTTCAAAGAGTATTTGTGTATTAATCTAATTTGTTTATAGTTTGATTAATGATGCTAATGGTGTAAATGAAGTGATGAAAGTGACTGAATGTGGGCGCCAGACGCGATGGCCTGCCGCCTCCACTGCACGGAGCTAGCGCAAACCAGCAGAGAAATTGTGGATGTCTCGTGAGCCGTCCGGTGCTCAGTGCGTCGATAAGCCGACAGAAAATTATGAGGGGGCGTTATCTTGAGGAAATTTTGGCAATAATTATTGAAAAATATGAAGGTTAGAGCGGCTAACACAGGTCATCCACGAATCGCGAGCAGATAATCGCAGCCGCGAGCTTGAGTAGCGCGGTATGGATGTCGAGCCGCAGCTCAAAACGGATACGGAGTTTGCCGAAGCCCGCAAACCAATCATGCGTGCGTTCAACGACCCACCGATGGCGCCCGAGGCGCTCTTTGCTCTCAATACCCTGGCGAACATCCCGTCCAGTTGTGTTAGCCAGCCTAAGGTGAATAGCGTTCGCGCGGGCTCTAGCAGCGGAAGTCATTACCCCCGCCAACGGCCGCTCAAGAGAAATGTAAGCGACAGCAACGGGTCGCTAAGCGACATCCACGGAAATCCGCGCTGAACCAAAAAAGAGCGGCGCGATGCCCTGAAGCATCGCGCCGCCCAGCCATCACCGGCCTTCGAGCGCGTCCAGCATGAACGCGTCGAGCATCCCGACCTCCCCCCACGGCCGCTTGTATTCGCGGTCATGCTCGGCATCGGCGAGCATCGACTCGACGAGCGCGTGGATCGCGGGCCGCCGTGGGCCATACTCGCCTTCGCCCGCCCGCATCTTCAGTTCGAGCAACGCGTCGAGCTCCGCGAGCACCGCCGGTTCGTGCACGGTGCCCGCGACGAGATCCGCGAACCGCATCGGCGGCATCCCGAGCCCCATGTCGATCCAGCGCACCGCGAGCAGCGGCCGGAGTACATACAGGTACTTCTTGTAGCGTACCGTCTCGCCTTGCAGATACCCGCGAAAGTTCCTCTTCGCCATCGACAGGTAATGATGCCGCCCGCGCATCGGTGAAAAGAACGCGTTGGCGAGCAATCTGAGCCGTGACGCCAGCAGCGCATCCTCGCGATACACGACCGGCGAGTCGAGCCATTCGAGCAGCGTCGGGTTCGAGCGATGCAGCAGTTGCAGCGCCTTGCGCAGTTCCCAGCCGCTGACGTCGAGTTCGTCGTCGAGCGGCCGCTCGATCACGTCGCGTTGCGGCTCGACGCGCAGATACCAGTCGCGCCGGTGCACGTAGACAAAGCGCACGTCGTAGTCGCTGTCCGGCGATGCAAACCCCCAGCCGCGGCTGCCCGATTCACACGCGAACAGTACCTTCACGTCATGGCGCCGTTCGACATCGTCGAGTTCTGCGAGCACGCGCTCGCGCACGGCGGGGTCGACCGGATGTGCACTGCGCACGGTTTTCATGTCTTCTTCTCGTTTCATGTTGTTCTCTCGTATTGCGCGCGGCCGCCCGGCCTTCGGCCGCGCACCGCGCTATCCCTTCACGCACACCACCTGCCGCAGCGTATGCACGACCTCGACGAGGCTGCGCTGCGCGGCCATCACCGCGTCGATATCCTTGTAGGCCATCGGAATCTCGTCGACGACGCCCGCGTCCTTCCGGCATTCGACACCTTGCGTCGCCTTCACCTGGTCCTCGACCGTGAAGCGGCGCTTCGCCTCGGTGCGGCTCATCGAGCGCCCCGCGCCGTGGCTGCACGAACAGAAGCTCTCCGGGTTGCCGAGCCCGCGCACGATGAAGCTCTTCGCGCCCATCGAGCCCGGAATGATCCCGAACTGCCCCTTCTGCGCGGACACCGCGCCCTTGCGGGTCACGAGCACGTCCTCGCCGAAGTGGCGTTCCTTCTGCACATAGTTGTGGTGGCAGTTCACCGCGTGCTCGTCGATGCCGAACGGCTTGCCGATCACGCCGCGCGCCGCCTCGATCACCGCGTCCATCATCACCTGGCGGTTGCGGCGCGCGTAGTCCTGCGCCCAGCCGACCGCCTCGACGTAGTCGTCGAAGTGCCGGCTGCCCTCGTTGAAATACGCGAGGTTGCGATCCGGCAGGTTCGCGATGTGCTGTCGCATGTCGGCCTGCGCGAGCTCGATGAACAGGCTGCCGATCGCGTTGCCGACGCCGCGCGACCCGCTGTGCAGCATGAACCACACGCTGTCGCTCTCGTCGACACACACTTCGATGAAGTGGTTGCCGGTGCCGAGCGTGCCGAGGTGCACATAGTTGTTGGTCTTCTCCAGCTTCGGATACTTGTCGACGATCCGCTGGAACCCCGGCGCCAGCGCCTTCCACATCTCGTCGACCTGCTGCGGCGCACGGTTGCCCCATGCGCCCGGATCGCGCCGGCCCGGCGCGCGGCCGTGCGGCACCGCGCGCTCGATCGCGCTGCGCAGCCCGGCGAGCGAATCCGGCAGGTCCGACGCGGTGAGCGTCGTGCGCGCGGCCATCATCCCGCAGCCGATGTCGACGCCGACCGCGGCCGGAATGATCGCGCCCTTCGTCGGGATCACGCTGCCGATCGTCGAGCCCTTGCCGAGGTGCACGTCCGGCATCACGGCGACGTGCTTGAAGATGAACGGCATCTGCGCGGTGTTGCGCAGCTGTTCGCGCGCGTCCTCTTCGACGGCGACGCCGGTCGTCCACATCTTCACCGGCTTGCCGTGCGCCAGTTCCATCACTTGATAATCCAGTTCACTCATTGCTTTCACCTGCTTCCGTCATGGTTCGCGCGGCGCCAGTGCGCCGCGCTGCCGCGTTCATTGCGCGGCCTTGATGTTGACCAGCCCGTTCAGCACCTGGTCGAGACCGCCGAATACCGAGATGCGGTCGATCCGTTCCGCGATCCGCTCGAGCGTTTCCAGCTCCTTGAGCCGCAGCGCGGTCGGGTTCTCTTCCATCACCTTCGCGGTGTTCAGCAGCGAACGGGTCGCCGCGGTTTCCTCGCGGCGGCGGATCACGTTCGCCTGCGCGGCCTTCTCGGCCTCGACCACCTGCGCGAGGATCGTCTTCATGTCGCCCGGCAGCACGATATCCTTCACGCCGACACCGTGCACGTCGACGCCCGAATCGGCGAGCCGCGCACGCACCTGCGTACTGACCACCTCGTCGATCGCCTGCTTGTCCTCGAGCAGCTCGTCCAGCGTGCGCGTACCGACGGCGGCGCGCAGCGCGAACTGCAGCTCGCGGTACAGGTGCTCGACCGGCTTCTGCAACTGCCCGTACGCGCGCAGCACGTCCGCGTAGCGCCAGGTCGCCGACAGGTTCAGCCGCAGCGCGACCTTGTCGCGCGTCAGGATTTCCTGCCCGCCGACCTCGAGCGCCTGCAGCCGCAGGTCGACGAGCTCGACGGCCACGTCGCGGTTGAAGCGCCAGAACGCGGACAGGCCAGCATCCAGCAGGCGCTCGATCTTGCCGTCGATCTTCAGCACACCGACATGGTAGGCCGGCACCTGGGCCAGCAGCACGCCTTCGAGCCCCGCGACGCCACGTGCGCGCAGCGCCGGCTGCGTCAGGCGCTTCGCCAGTTCGGCCGGCAGCGTGCCGCCCTGCGCGAGATCGATCCGCTCGAGGCGGTGCGCGATCAGGCCGCGCCAGTACAGGCGGCGCGTGCCCGGCGGCACGATCTCGACGAGCACGTCGTCCTCATAGCGCAGCCCCGTCTCGTCGTCAGCGAGATCCATCGCGACGAAGTCGCGCGCCAGCACGTCCTGCGCGTCGTGGCGCAAGTAGTCGGCGAGCGCCTGGCTTTCCTTCCCGCCGACCTCGAGCGCCTGCTGGCGCAGGTCGACGAGCTCGACGGCCACGTCGCGGTTGAAGCGCCAGAACGCGGACAAGCCAGCGTCCAGCAGGCGCTCGATCTTGCCGTCGATCTTCAGCACGCCGACATGGTAGGCCGGCACCTGGGCCAGCAGCACACCCGCGAGCCCGGCGACGCCGCGCGCACGCAGCGCCGGCTGCGTCAGGCGCTTCGCCAGTTCGGTCGGCAGCGTGCCGCCCTGCGCAAGATCGACGCGTTCGAGACGATGCTCGATCTGGCCGCGCCAGTAAAGCCGGCGTGTGCCCGGCGGCAGGATCTCGACGAGCACGTCGTTCTCGTAACGCAGGCCTGCCTCGTCGTCCGCGAGATCCATCGCAATGAAATAGCGCGCGAGCACGTCCTGCGCGTCGTGGCGCAGGTAGCTCGCGAGCGCCTCGTCGGCGAGCGGCGCGTCGAGACGCGCGGTCTGCACCGTCAGACGATTGAACGGATCGAAAGCCTTGAACACGCCCGGTTCGAGCACCTTCACGAAATCGCCCTCGCTCATCAGCAGCGCGCGTTCGTTCTTTTTCACAACATGACGCTTCCACATATTCTTGTCCTTTTCTTCATGGTCCGCCGGCGGACGCGCGTCGCACGGATCGGGGCGCGGCGCGAACGGGCGGGCGGGGCTTCGGGCGCCGCGCTGGCGCGCGCGGCGACGCATGCTGCATGGCGTCGTCGTGCGCGTTCGCGCGGGCCGTCGGGCCGCCCGGCCGTTCGCGCGGAACCGCGACCGGTCCGACGCGCGGCGGGCCTTGCGGCCCGCGCCGGCGGGTACTGCTTTTCATCTACGAGACTGTCCTTGCGGACAGCGTTCGAGCGGGATTCGAACCCGCTACACATCGGTTTTCACCGACTGCTCTACCCGAATGAGCTACCGAACAGGTGGGCGCCCCGGGATTCGAACCCGGGCTCACGCATCCAGCGCGCCCCTTTGCCTTCGTCTGTGCATGGCGGCATGCGCGGCCGCGACGAACCGGTCAAGGTTCGGCGGCAGCGCACCAGCAGGGCTTGTGAACCCTGGCTCGCGGGCCAGCGGGACATCCGGCGCTTTCTATATAGCGAGGAGCGTGCCAGCGGGTCGGGCGCCGACCGAAATTGCTTGGCAACGTATTGAATCGAAAGGGGAAAATTTTCGATGCGCTGAATCGCGCCGGTTCGCCGTCGATCGCGGGAACGGAAAAATCTGATACGATCCGATCGTTATTTATAAATCTGGATAAACATGCGCAAGACCGTCGCGATCGGTTTTCTCGGCACCGTGCTCGACCAGGGCGGCCGTGCGCCGCGCCGCTGGCAAAAGTGGCGGCCGACGATCTCGCTGTGCCAGCAGCCGGATCAGCCGATCGACCGGCTCGAACTGCTGCATCCGCCGAGCTACGCGCGCCTCGCGAACCGCGTGAAGGACGATCTCGCGCGCGTGTCGCCACACACCGACGTGCGGCTCACGCCCGTCACGATTCACGACCCGTGGGATTTCGAGGAGGTCTACGCGACGCTGCACGACTATGCGCGCGCGTATCCGTTCGATCTCGACCACGAGGATTACCTGATCCACATCACGACCGGCACGCACGTCGCGCAGATCTGCTGGTTCCTGCTCGCGGAAGCACGCTACCTGCCCGCGCGGCTCGTGCAGACCGGGCCGCCGGAGCGGACCGACGAGGGGCCGAGCGGGCCCGGCACGGTGTCGGTGATCGATCTCGACCTGTCGCGCTACAACCGGATCGCGCAGCGCTTCACACGCGAGCGCGACGAGACGGTGTCGTTCCTGAAGGCCGGCATCGCTACCCGGAATGCACGCTTCAACGCGCTGATCGAGCAGCTCGAACGCGTGGCCGTGCGCTCGCGCGCGCCGATGCTGCTGGTCGGGCCGACCGGCGCGGGCAAGTCGTTCCTCGCGAAGCGCGTGTACGAGCTGAAGCGCGGCCGGCATCGGCTCGCCGGGCCGTTCATCGAGATCAACTGCGCGACGCTGCGCGGCGATGCGGCAATGTCCACGCTGTTCGGCCACGTGAAGGGCGCGTTCACCGGCGCGCAGAACGCGCGCGCGGGGCTGCTGCGCGCGGCGGACGGCGGCCTGCTGTTTCTCGACGAGATCGGCGAACTGGGGCTGGACGAGCAGGCGATGCTGCTGAAGGCGATCGAGGAAAAGCGCTTCCTGCCGGTCGGCGCGGACGTCGAGACGGCGAGCGATTTCGAGCTGATCGCGGGCACGCACCGCGACCTGCGGCAGATGGTGGCGGCCGGCACGTTCCGCGAAGACCTGTACGCGCGGATCAACCTGTGGACCTATGAGTTGCCGGGCCTCGCGGCGCGCCGCGAGGACATCGAGCCGAACCTCGACTTCGAGCTCGACCGTTTCGGCCGCGAGCAGGGCGAGCAGGTGCGCTTCAACGTCGAGGCGAAGCGGCGCTATCTCGCGTTCGCGGCGTCGCCGCGCGCGGCGTGGGCCGGCAACTTCCGCGAGCTGTCGGCGTCGGTCACGCGGATGGCGACGCTCGCCGATGCGGGGCGCATCACCGAGGCCATCGCCGATCAGGAGGTCGAACGATTGACGCGCACGTGGTCGGCGACGGATGGCGCCGACGATCTAATCGGCGCGGTGTTCGGCGCGCGCGCGGCGGAACTCGACCTGTTCGACCGCGTGCAGCTCGAGCGCGTGCTCGACGTGTGCCGCGCGTCGGCGAGCTTGTCCGAGGCGGGGCGCACGCTGTTCGCGGTGTCGCGGCAGAGCAAGAAGCAGCCGAACGACGCGGACCGGCTGCGCAAGTATCTCGCGCGCTTCGGGCTGGATTGGGACGGGGTCCGGCAGGCGCTCGACGCGCCGCGCTGAGCGGCGGTCAGGCGTTCGCGTGCACCGCAGGTTGCAGGAACGGCTGCACGAAGGTCCAGTCCGGATGGGCGGCGGCGAGCTCGCCGAGCCCGCGCGCAAGCGCGTGCGGCGGCAGCCACGGATAGCCGAGTGCGCCGTGCAGCGCGTCGAGCCTGTCGGCGTGCGGATCGTCGACCGTATCCATCCGCACGATGTGAATATGCAGCCGCGCGATCCGCTCCTCTCCGTCGTGCTCCCGTGCGAACTGCCAGCGATACGTGCCGTTGCCGATCCGCAGCGCGCCGGTGTCTTTCTGCCGCATCACGACGAGCCACGGCATCGCGCACGCGCCGTCGTCGTTCACGTGCGGCTCGACACAGACGTAATAGGTGCGGCACCGCTCGAAACGCTCGCCGAAATCGCCGACGAGCGTTGTCGCGATCGCCGGCGCGCCGTCGACGCGCGCCGGAAAGTCGATGTCGTCGCTGGCGAGCGAGAAGCGCAGTTCGGCATCGGCGGCGAAGCAGGCCCCGATCAGTGCGGGACGGTTCAGGTCCTTGGCACGCAGATAGCATTCGAGCAGCGCGCGGACGGTGGCCCGATCGGGCGATGAAGACATGGTCGTTCCTCCGGCGTCAGGCCATGCCCGCCGGCGCGACGCCGGGCCGGGCGGCAAGTGCCTTTGCCCTATAATTTCGTTCCAAAGGTAAATCTGCATGACCGCACGGAGCGTGAATGTCATGGCGAAGCAGCAAGAGGAGTCGGTTCTGACGATTACCCACCCGGCGTGCCTGATCGACGGCACGGACGCGGAATTCCGGCGCCTGATCAACGGGCTGCTGCCGTTCGCGGCCCGCTTGCTGTCGATGCGCGACGGCTTCGGCTCGATCGCCGGGCTCACCGGCATCCAGTATTCGCTGCTTGTGTCGATTGCGCACCTGTCCCACGACGACGTCGTCACCGTCAACCGCCTCGCGGATCACCTGCACCTGAGCGGCGCGTTCGTCACGATCGAAACCGGCAAGCTCAAGCAGCTCGGCCTGATCGACAAGCGCGCGGACCCGGACGACAAGCGCAAGATGCGGCTCACGGTCACGTCGGCCGGCACGAAGCGGCTGAAGACGCTGGCGCCGACGCAGCAGCGCATCAACAACGTGCTGTTCGAGGGCGTGACCAAGACCGAATTCAAGGCGCTCTGCTCGGCGATCGACCGGCTCGTCGCCAACGGCGACCGTGCGACGCTCGATCTCGCGCACATGATCGCCCGTCCGGAAAAAGGCTGACGCGCGACGCTCAGTGCGCCGCCCACTCGATCGTGTTCATGTCGACGCCGTCGAGGTGCATGTCCCACAGCGGGCTCAGTTCGCGCAGCCTGACGACGGTGTCGCGCACTTGCGCGATCACGTCGTCGACTTCCGCCTCGGTCGTGAAGCGGCCGAGCGTGAAGCGGATCGAGCTGTGCGCGAGCTCGTCGTTGCGGCCGAGCGCGCGCAGCACGTACGACGGCTCCAGCGACGCCGACGTGCACGCGGACCCTGACGACACCGCCACGCCCTTGATCCCCATGATCAGCGATTCGCCTTCGACGAAGTTGAAGCTGATGTTCAGGTTGTGCGGAATGCGCTGCTGCATGTCGCCGTTCACGTACGCCTCGTCGAGTGCCGACAGGCCGGCCAGCAGCCGGTCGCGCAGCACGCGGACCCGGCGGCTCTCTTCCATCATTTCCCGCTTCGCGAGCCGGAACGCCTCGCCCATCCCGACGATCTGATGCGTCGGCAGCGTGCCCGAGCGCATCCCGCGCTCGTGGCTGCCGCCGTGCATCTGCGCTTCGATGCGCACGCGCGGCTTGCGCCGCACGTACAGCGCACCGATGCCTTTCGGGCCGTAGACCTTGTGCGCGGTCATGGTCAGCAGGTCCGCGTTCAGCGCGTTGACGTCGACCGGAATCTTGCCGATCGCCTGCACCGCGTCGCAATGAAACACGAGGCCGCGTTCGCGGCACAGCGCGCCGATCTCGGCGACCGGCTGCACGACGCCGATCTCGTTGTTCGCGAACATCACCGACACGAGGATCGTGTCCGCGCGCAACGCGGCCTTGAACACGTCGAGATCGACCAGGCCGTTTTCCTGCACGTCCAGATACGTGACGTCGAAGCCCTGCCGCTCGAGATCGCGGCAGGTGTCGAGCACGGCCTTGTGCTCGGTCTTCACCGTGACGATGTGCTTGCCCCGGCCCTTGTAGAAATTCGCCGCGCCCTTGATCGCGAGGTTGTCGCCTTCGGTCGCGCCCGAGGTCCACACGATCTCGCGCGGGTCGGCGCCGATCAGCGCGGCAACGTGCGCGCGCGCTTCCTCGACCGCCTGCTCCGTCTCCCAGCCGTAGCTGTGGCTGCGCGACGCGGGGTTGCCGAACCGGTCGTGCAGGAACGGCACCATCTTGTCGACCACGCGCGGATCGACCGGCGTCGTCGCGCTGTAGTCCATGTAGATCGGACGCTTCGTCTGCTTGTCATGCATGGGGCGTGGCTCCTTGTAGCGGTGCCGTGCGCGCCGGGCGGCAGGCACCGGGATGCGGAAGCCGAAGTGTAAGTGCAGCTTCGCCCGGCGCGTGCAACATCCATCCCGCGAGTAGGGGCGTCTTTCAAACGAGGTTTTGACGGGCAGGGATTGCGACGATTTGAACCCAAGACTTTGTTTTCATTCAATGAAAACTAAATAACAAAGGTAAATAACGATGGTTTGTCAAACACGGTTGCAGTTGGCGAAACCGCGATGGAACGAATGGAGCGCGAGAGGGGCGAGAGCCATGTGAGGACGAGCGCGCGGCACGCTCGGGCATGCGCAGGCGGTAGAGACGCTGCCGGTTGCGGGGTAGCGCGCGTGCGTCAGGCGCGGCAGATCGCGATGATCTCCGCGCTGGACGCGGCGTCGAACGGCGCGCCGTGCCAGTCGCCGCACCAGTCGATCTCGGCGAACCCGGCCGCGCTGATCCGGTCGCGCAACGCCGGCTGCGGCATGAAGCGCAGCCGGCTCGCATGTTTCAGCAGCGCGCCGTCGCGCTCGAAGCGATAGTGCGTTTCGAACGCGACGATCTGCCCGTCGGCGCGGCACGCATCGTGATGCACGCCGACCGCGCCGGACGCGGGCGAGCGCACGGTGCGCGCGGTGCGTTCGGGCGTCCACGCGCGCCACGGCTCGACCTGCGGATTGCGCGTTTCGAACAGGAAGTGGCCGCGTTCGGTCAGCACGCCGCGCACGTCGCACAAGGTGGCGTCGATATCGTCGTCGGTCAGCAGGCACTGGAACGCATGCCCCGTCATCACGACGGCGTCGAACGGCGGCAGCGCGGCCGCATGCGCGATGTCGCCGGCGAGCCACTGCACGGCGTCCGCACCGGGCTGGCGGCGCGCGTAGTCGAGCATGGCCGGCGCGGGATCGATCGCGACGACCTGATGGCCGGCGGCCGCGAGCCGCCGCGCGAACGTGCCGGTGCCGCAGCCGAGATCGAGTATGCGCTGGCGCGCCGTGCCGATGCGCGACGCGTAGAACGCGAAGTCGTGATCGCCTGCGTTCAGCAGGTCGTAGAGCGCGACGAGGCGCGGGTCGGTGTAGAGCGTGTCGATCGATGTCATCGCTGCTGCGCGGCAACCTTCAGCCCGAGGGAGATGAAGATCGTGCCGATGATCTTGCCCTGCCAGCGCGTGAGCCACGTGAGCCGCTTCACGATGCGGCCGAGCGGACGGATCGAGCACGCGATCAGCGTCGTATAGAGCGAGCTGAGCGCGACGAAGATCAGCCCGAGCACCGCGAACTGCACGAAGGTCGAGCCGCGCTCCGGGTGCACGAACTGCGGCATGAACGCGAGGAAGAACAGCGCCGTCTTCGGGTTCAGCACCTCGGCGGGGATCGCCTGCAGGTACGCGCTGAGCGGCGTGACGGGCGCCATCTTCGGCAGCGACGGATCGGACGGCTTCTCGAGCAGCGCGCGCACGCCGAGGTAGATCAGGTATGCGGCGCCGGCCAGCTTGACGACGTTGAACGCGAGCGCCGACGTCATCAGCAGCGCGGACAGCCCGACGGCCGCGAACAGCGTGTGGACGAAATCGCCGCTTGCGACGCCGAGGCCGGTCAGGATGCCGGTCTTGCGCCCGGCCTGCACGGTGCGGCTCAGCACGAGCAGGACGGCCGGGCCGGGAATCAGGAACAGGCCCAGCACGACGGCGACGAAGGTGGTCAGCGTGGTGAGGTCGAACATGGCGGCTCCGGTGGCAACGCGACAGCGCGAGAGATCGGGGCATTGTAGTCCGTTCGCCGCCGCGTTGCCGGCGGTGCCCCGGTGGTGCCGCTACCCGTGCCTACGCGTGTTGCGACCGCCCGAGCTCGGCCGCCAGGAACTCGACGAACGCGCGAATCCGCGCGGACATCTGGTGGCGCTGCGCGTACACCGCGTAGATGTCCGCGCCCGGCGTCTCGTGATCGGGCAGCACGACGACGAGGCGGCCGTCGGCCAGGTATTCGTTGATGTCCCATTCGGCACGCATCAGGATCCCGTGCCCGTCCAGCGCCCATTTCACGGCGATCTCGCCGTCGTTGGTGGTCAGGTTGCCGTTGATCCGCACCGCGTCGGTCTTGCGCGCCGCGCCGCGGCCGCTCGTCAGCCGCCATACGCCATAGCTTTCGTCGCCCTGGCGGATGCCGATGCAGTTGTGCTTCGCGAGATCGTGCGGCGTGGCAGGCATCCCGTGCTTCGCGAGGTACGCGGGCGCCGCGCACAGCAGCCGGCGGTTCGGCGCAAGCCGCCGCGCGACCACGCGCGTGTCGGGCGGCTCGCCGAAGCGGATGCAGACGTCGAATGCGTCGTCGGTGAGCGGCGGCGGCATCACCGACAGCTGCAGCTGCACCGCGACCGCCGGGTAGCGCGCGACGAAGCGCGAGATCGCCGGCCCGACGTGGCTGCGCCCGAAGCCGAGCGTCGCGTTCACGCGCAGCAGCCCCTTCGGGTTTTGCTTCGCGCTGCCGAGCAGTTCGCCAAGCTCGTCCATCTGGTCGAGGATCCGGCGCGCGTATTCCAGGTAGACCTCGCCTTCGGGCGTCAGCATCATCCGCCGCGTCGTGCGGTTCACGAGCGTGACGCCCGCGCGCTGCTCCATCAGCGTGAGCCGCTTGCTGACGGCCGCCGCGGTGAGGCCGAGTTCGCGCGCGGCGGCGCTCAGGCTGCCCGACGCGGCAAGCGTGGAAAAGAAGCCGAGATCGGCCGGCTGGACGGCATCCGCCATCGCGTCACTTGTGAATTCAGGTTAAAGATGCTTTGAGTTTAGCACCGGTTGCTGCGCTTCAAGTTGAGTACAGTGCGTTCACGATCACGATCAATCGAAGGTGGAGACATGAAGACGTACCGTATCGCAACGATTCCCGGCGACGGCATCGGCAAGGAGGTGGTGCCGGCCGGCAAGCAGGTGCTGGAGGCGCTCGCGCGCGGCAGCCGGCGCTTCGCGTTCGAGTTCGAGAATTTCGACTGGGGCGCCGACTACTACCGCGCGCATGGCGTGATGATGCCGGCCGACGGGCTGGACGCGCTGCGCGGCAAGGACGCGATCCTGTTCGGCTCGGCGGGCGACCCCGACGTGCCCGACCACGTGACGCTGTGGGGCCTGCGCCTGAAGATCTGCCAGGGGCTCGACCAGTACGCGAACGTGCGCCCGACGCGCATCCTGCCCGGCATCGACGCGCCGCTGAAGCGCTGCAAGCCGGAAGACCTGAACTGGGTGATCGTGCGCGAGAACTCGGAAGGCGAGTATTCGGGCGTCGGCGGCCGCGTGCACCAGGGGCACCCGATCGAGGCCGCGACCGACGTGTCGATCCTCACGCGCGCCGGCGTCGAACGCATCATGCGCTTCGCGTTCCGGCTCGCACAATCGCGGCCGCGCAAGCTGCTGACGGTGATCACGAAGAGCAATGCGCAGCGCCACGCGATGGTGATGTGGGACGAGATCGCGAAGCAGGTCGCGCAGGAATTCCCCGACGTGACGTGGGACAAGGAACTCGTCGACGCGGCCACCGCGCGGATGGTCAACCGCCCGGCGACGCTCGACACGATCGTCGCGACCAACCTGCACGCGGACATCCTGAGCGATCTCGCCGCCGCGCTCGCGGGCAGCCTCGGCATCGCGCCGACCGGCAACATCGACCCGGAGCGCCGCTATCCGTCGATGTTCGAGCCGATCCACGGCTCCGCGTTCGACATCATGGGCAAGGGGCTCGCGAATCCGATCGGCACGTTCTGGTCGGTCGTGATGCTGCTCGAGCATCTCGGCGAAACGGACAGCGCCGCGCGCGTGATGCGTGCGATCGAAGCCGTGACCGCCGATCCGCTGCTGCACACCGGCGATCTCGGCGGCCATGCGACCACCGCGCAGGTGACGGCGGCCGTCTGCGAACGCATCGAGAAAGTCGAGGTCGCGGCCTAAGCGCCGCCGATCTTCCGCCCGCGACTCGCGCATGCGACGCGAGCCGGGCAGCGGCGCCCGCGCCATCGGCGGGCGTCGAACGGTTTCACCCTACAGAGCACGGCTCGACCTCGAAGGAGGAGACACATGCAAGCCAACCTGGAAGCCCGCGTTGCGCGCAAGCTGATGTGGCGCATCATTCCGTTCGTGATGCTGCTTTACTTCGTCAGCTTCCTCGACCGGGTCAATGTCGGCTTCGCCGCGATGACGATGAACAAGGCGATCGGCCTGTCGCCGACCGCGTTCGGGCTCGGCGGCGGGCTGTTCTTCATCGGCTACTTCCTGTTCGAGGTGCCGTCCAACCTGATCCTGCACCGCGTCGGCGCGCGCATCTGGATCGCGCGCGTGATGATCACGTGGGGCCTCGTGTCGGCCGTGTCCGCGTTCGCGGCCGGCCCGACCAGCTTCTACGTGCTGCGCTTCCTGCTCGGCGTGGCCGAGGCGGGCTTCTTTCCCGGCATCATCCTGTACCTGAGCCTGTGGTTCCCGGCGAAGCAGCGCGCGGTGGCCGCCGCGTGGTTCATGGCGGCCGCGCCGATCTCGACCGCGATCGGTTCGCCGCTGTCGGGCGCGATCATGCAGCTGCCGCCGATGTTCGGGCTCGCGGACTGGCAGATGCTGTACATCATCGAGGCGCTGCCGGCGATCGTGCTGGGCTTCGTGGTGCTGAAGCGGATGATCGATGCGCCGTCGCAGGCGGCGTGGCTCGCGCCGGACGAGCGCGACTGGCTGATCGCGAAGCTGAAGGCCGAAGCCGACGCGCGCCACACGCACGCGGGGCATACGGCCGGCGCCTGGCAGGCGCTGCGCGACCCGCGCGTGCTCGCGCTCGCGCTGATCTACTTCGGCACGTCGGCGGGGCTGTATACGCTCGGGCTGTGGGCGCCGCTGATGGTCAGGCAGTTCGGCTTCAGCGCGCTGCAGACGGGCCTGCTCACCGGCATTCCGAGCATGGCGGCCGTCGCCGCGATGATCCTGTGGGCGCGGCATTCGGACCGCACGGACGAGCGCACCTGGCATGTCGTGATTCCGTGCGTGCTGGCCTGCGTCGGCTTCGTGTTCGCGGGGCAGGCGAGCACCGCGCTGCTGACGGTGCTGGCGCTGGTGGTCGTCAACATCGGCATCAGTGCCGCGAAGGCGCCGCTGTGGGCGATGCCGAGCATGTTCCTGTCGGGCGCGGGCGCGGCCGCCGGGATCGCGATGATCAATTCGATCGGCAACCTCGGCGGGTTCGTCGGGCCGTTCGCGATCGGCTGGCTGAAGAACGTGACGGGCGGCTATGCGGCCGGGCTGTATGTGGTGGCCGGGACGCTCGCGGTGTCGGCGGTGGTCACGCTGCTGCTGAGCCGGAAGGCGTCGCAGCAGGCAGTCGTGTCGGGGGTGCGGCACAACCATTGAGCGGATCGCGGCGATTGGCTCGGCCGCATCGTCGCGATCCGTCGGGTGCCGATGTTCCGTCGCCGCGCTTAGTACATCTTGCGCGGCGGCAGCAGGCGCTTCGTCAGCTTGCGTTGCCTGGCCACGGCGCTGGCTTTCTTTCGCTTGCGCTCGGCCGTCGGTTTTTCATAGCTGGTGCGGCTGCGCAGTTCCTTGATCAGGCCGGTTTTTTCGATTTCCCGGCGAAATCGTCGCAGCGTGACTTCGAGTGGTTCGTTAAGCTTGGGCAGAATGGTCGTCATGCGTAATTCGGTTGGAGGTTGGATGGATGGGAGGGGTAGCGAAGCTTCTCCATGACCGCTTCGGCCTTCGTATTGGCTTCGAACTCGGCGCAACCTGCATCGAGAAGCAGCGCGCGTACAGCCGCGAAGATCTGGAAATCCGGTTGCTGGCGCGCGATCTCGTCCGAGAGGGCGGCAGCGACATGCTTGACTTCGTGGCGCTGGATCAGCGCAAGAATTTCATCGACGGTCATATCGTGGTGACCTCGTTCATGGCCATGACGCAGTGCGGATTGCGACGTGTCACGCAAGGGCCCAGCGTTCGCCATCGTTCGTGTCGATGAGATTCTCCGCATAGCGGATCGATGCCCTGCGCGCTGCGCCCGAGCTGGGGAACGGGGTGGCATCCGCCACGCGGAATGTCAGGCTGCGCGTCAGCGAGGCATTCGTGCCTCGAAGGCAGATTTTCACCGCGGCGTCGAAGCCATCGTCGTAATCGTGCCCGGCCGACAGCGTGGTCGGCGAATGGGGGTAGATCAGCGGGTAGATCTCGAACCCGCGATACACGTGCATGCTCATGACGAACTCCTCGCGATCCTCGGGATCGCCGGACGATGATAATCTTTCCGGCGCACGCCAGGCGCGGGGCAGATCGACAAGACAAGGGGAAAGAAGTAGGAGGGCGTGGTGCGCGGCTAGCGAGTGCCACGCGACGAGCAGTCAGGTGGGAGAGGCGGATGGAACGCAGCCACGCTGATACGGGCCATCATACGCGTATATGGGCGGAAGTCCACCGCTAATTCCTTCAAACGCTCGCGCGGACGCACGCTGCTTCAACCGGGAGCATGCAAATGCGATCGCACGAAGTGCGCGATTTCCCGGCTCAGTTCGAGATCTTCGGGCGCGCCCATGAAGCCGTCGTGCGGCATGCGTGCCGGTTTCACACTCGGCCGCTGCGATCGCCCGCGCGTCAACGCCGTTCGTCCAGCGCGGCGACGCGCCGCGCAATTTCCGCCACGCATGCGTCCACCGGCAACCGTGACGTATCGACAAGACAATCGCTGAAATCCCGCGACGCATAGCCTTCGCGATACATCTGCGCGATTCTCTCCCGCTCCCAGTCCGTCAGCACGCGCTCACCCCGGTCCGTTAGCGCGACCGTTTCCGGCGGCGCCAGCGTCACGACGAACAGGCGCGCCGACCGCGCATCGCATGCGGCGCGCAGCCGCTCGAATTCCCTCTCTCCAATCGGATACGCGACGACAAGAAAACGTTTGCGCTCATCGGCGATGCAGCGAACGAGGCGCTCCAGCGCGATCGCCCACTGCACGTCGAACGGCGCGTCTTCGGGGGCGTCGTGATCGTCGCCGTCGATGAAACGGGCGTCGGGCAGCGTGCGCGCGAGCGCGGCGCCGATCGTCGATTTGCCGCTGTTGATCGGGCCGTTGAGGTGGATGACGGTGAGTGGAGGCATGGTCGCGCGCGGGATGGGCTGAAGGCGGAGCAAGGAATCGGTAATTTTAACCGTAAGGATTGGGAAAGGAAATTCTTCCCTCGGTCTCCCTAAAGAAAGCCCGGCGGCCGCCGTTAGCGTTCTGCAGAAGCTTAAAAAGCATTACACACAGAAAACCACACGACCAAACAACCGAGGACCGCACGGCTGGCCAAGCCGTGCGGATGACCATACGATGGCACGCCGAGACTCGATACGGCGCGCGGGCACCGGGAGCCTGCGCGTGATCTTCTTTTGCCTGGCCGCGGCAGGTGTACTGCCGCGCGCAGCGTCGGCCGCCGGCATCGTGCCGGACGGCGGCACGTCAACGCACGTGTCGATCGGGCCGAACGGCCGGCAGCTCGTTGACCTCGCGCCGGCCGTCGGCGGCGTGTCGAGCAACACCTATTCGTCGTTCAACGTGACGACAGCCGGCGCGACGCTGAACAACGTCGGCATCAACGCGCGCACGATCGTCAACCAGGTGACGAGCACGAACCCGAGCCTGATCGAAGGCCGGATCGACGTCGCAGGGGCGCTCGCGAACGTTGTGCTGGCCAATCCGAACGGCATTACCGTCAACGGCGGGTCGTTCGTCAATACCGGACACGTCGTGCTGTCCACCGGCAACGTGAGCTTCAACGACCTGCAGATCGCGCCCGGGCTCTACCAGCGCAACGTGCGCCTCGACACCGCGACCGGCACGATCGTCGTCGGCCCCGGCGGCCTCGAGAGCGCGCTGATCGGCCTCGACCTGATCGCGAAGAACATTCGCATCGACGGCCCGCTGAACAACACGTTCACGTCGTCGACGGCCGGCGTGCGGCTGCTCGCCGGCCGCAGCCATGTCGAGCTGAACACCGGGGTGTCGCCGAACGACAACGCGAACGACTGGCTCATGCGCAGCGCGACGATGGAACCCGACACGGCGTCGTCGTATGCGATCGACATCACGGCCGCCGGCAGCCTGACGAGCGGGCGCGTGCAACTGATCGTCACGGACCGCGGCCCCGGTGTGCGCAGCGCGGGCCCGCTGAACGCATCGCTCGGCGATTTCACGCTGACATCGAACGGCAGCGTCGAGCTGTCGAACACGAAGATCGGCGTCGCGCGCGACTTCAGCGTGACCGCGCAGGGCGGCATCGCGCTGACGGACACGCAAATCAAGGTCAACAACGGCAGCGCGAACGTCGCGTCCGCCGGCGCGATCACGTTCGCCGGCAGCAGCCTGCTCGCGTCCGGCGGCGTGAAGCTGGACGGCGCCGGGATCGCGCTCGCGCCCGACGCGGCGCAGGCGGGCTCGACCATCGCGTCGTCGCAAAGCGGCGTCGTGCTGAAGAGCAGCGCGGACATCGCGAACGTCGGCTCGCTCGTGCAGGGGCAGGCCGCGATCGCCGACGATGCCGATTCGGCCGGTGCCGTGACGGTGAACGCGGCCGGCCGCATCCTGAACCAGTCGCTGCCGCAGACGGCGCTCGGCATCCTGTTCGGCGTGCAGGGTGACGTGTCGCTGACCGCGGGCGCGGATATCGTCAACCAGAATGCGCGGATCCTGTCGAACCGGAACGTGTCGGTCGTCGCCGGCGGCGACGTGAACAACGTCGTCGATCACAGCACCGGCGTGCAGGACGGCGCGGTGGTCGGGTTCTCCGAGCGCGGTGGGCGCTTCCTGTTCCTGCAGCATCGCAGCGACGGCTTCACGGTCGACTACGGCGCGCTCGCGGATGCGTCGAAGCTCGCGTACATCACCGCGGACGCGGGCAACGTGACGATCCGCGCCGCGAACGTGACCAACATCGGCGGCTCGATCCTGTCGAACGGCGGCGCGATCGACATCGCCGCGCGCGACCGGCTGCTGACGCAGGCCGTGTTCACGGGGCAGGCGTCGTACCGGCGCACGTGCTTCGTGTTCTGCCGTTCGAGCGCGTCGTCGAACGTGCGGGCGTTCGGCGGCGTGATCGAGGCCAACACCGACATCACGCTGAAGGCCGGCACGCAGATCACCAATACGGGCGGGACGGTGCTCGCGCTCGGCAACCTGACGCTCGACGCGCCGAAGACGCTCGCGCAGGGCGTGACGGGCTACACCGCGATCAACCGCGACCACGACCTGAAGGCATGGTTCGGCAATCGCTGGGCGGCGATCTATGCGGCCGATACGGGCGGCATCTTCACCGGCGGGTCCGGGAAGGTGCGCCTGACCGGCGAGGCCGACATCGAGGGCGGCGCGTTCAACGCGCCCGGCGGCGTGTCGGCGGCGGGCGGCGTGGTGACGATTCGTCCGCCGGGTCGCCAACCGATGACGATCGGCAACGGCAATCACCTGGGGCTCGTGTCTTGGTTCGGCCTGTGACGGCCCGCATGCCGCGCGCGCTGGCCCGCGCGCTCCTGATGACGGCAGGCGCGGCGTCGCTGCATGCGCATGCGCAGCTCGCGGGCGGCATTCCGCCGGGCATCGCCGTGCCGCGCGCCGAACAGGATCCGGCGCAGCGGCTGCTGCAGGAGCAGCGCGACCGGCAACGCAACGACGAGATCGCGCAGCCGCCCGCGCAGATCGCCGTGCCGGCGCAGCCGGCGATGCCGAACCTGCCGGCCGATGCCGACGTCGAGACGCTGCCCGACGTCGCGCCGACGTTCCGGATCGACCATGTCGAATTCACCGGCGACACGATCCTCGGCCAGCCCGAACTCGACCGCATCGCCGCGCCGTTCATCGGCAGGCAGCTCGGGCGCAACCGCATCAACCTGCTGCTGCGCCGGCTGACGGAAGCATTCATCGCGCGCGGCTACATCACGACGCGCGCCTACCTCGGGCCGCAGAACCTCGCGTCCGGCACGCTGAAGATCAACCTCGTGCCCGGCCGCGTGGCCGCGCTGACGCTGAACGGCAAGCCGCTGCGGCCGCGCGACCCGAACGAGAAGTGGTACGAGGTGCGCGGCGGCGGCCTGCTCACGGAAGCCGGCACCGCCTGGGCGTTCGGGAGCGGCCCGGGTGACCTGCTGCGCCTGCCCGATCTGGAGCAGGGCGTCGACCAGATCAACCGGCTGCGCCGCAACCAGGCCGAGATCCAGATCCTGCCGGGCGAGGCGCCGGGCGATTCGATCGTCGCGATCTCGAACCGCAGCGGCGATCGCCTGCATTACGACTTCGGCGTCGACACCTACGGCAGTTCGCAGACGGGCAAGATGCGCTACCGCGCGGGCGTCGAAGCCGACAACGTGATCGGCCTGCAGGAATCGCTGTCGTTCAGCTATGTCGGCACGACCGACACGAACGCGGTCGTGTTCTCGGCGGCGGTGCCGTACGGCTACCAGACCTTCAGCTACACGGTGTCGATGTCCGAGTACCAGCAGGCGATCGGCGACGTCGCGCTGCTCGAAGGCCGCACGTTCAGCCAGATGCTCGGCTGGAACAGCGTGCTCGTGCGCTCGCCGCGCGGGCGCCTGAGCGTCGACGTGACGCTCAACAAGCTGCGCACCGAACGCGACGTGAACGGCCTGCCGCTGTCGCCGCAGAACCTCACGGTGCTGCGCGTCGGGCTGAACGGGCTCGTGCGCTTCGTCGCGCGCGGCCAGGGCGCCGCGGCGACCTGGGACGTCGGCGTGTCGCAGGGGCTGCCGTGGCTGTCGGCCAGCCACGATGCGTCCGACATCGGCATCGACGACGCGCACAGCCAGTTCACCAAGCTCGACGCCACCGCGACGCTGCAGATGTCGCTCGGCACGCTGGCGGGCTCCACCTGGGCCTATCGCGGCACGCTGCGCGGCCAGTACAGCCGCGTCGCGATGTTCGGCAACGCGCAGATCTTCCTCGGCGGGATGAGCTCCGTGCGCGGCTTCACCGAAGGGGGGATCGCCGGCGACAGCGGCGTGTTCATGCGCAACGAGGCCGCGTGGCAGAACGTGCCCGCGTGGCGGGACGCGCGCATCGAACCGTACGTGTTTCTCGACGGCGGCAAGGCGCACCTCAATGCGCAGGGCGGCTGGCCGACGCTCGTCGGCGCCGGCGTCGGAACGCGCGCGCAATGGCGCCTGAAGAGCGGCACCGTATCGGCCGAGGTGCTGCTCGGGCAGGCGCTCGCGCAGCCGGCAGCCCTCGGCAGGAAAGCCAGCGTATTGCTGGCCACACTCAACTGGACCGATTGAAGGAGAACCTCATGCATCGCCTGTCGAACCGTCGTGCGCACTGTCGTGTTGTCGCAACCCGATCGAACCTCGCCGCGCACGTGCGCCACCTGGGCCTCGGGCTCGTCGTCGCCGCGCTCTGCGGCGTGGCCGCGCCGCATGCGCACGCGGCGAACAAGACCGCCCGCAAGGCCGCCGACGCGGCGCTCGCCGCTTCCGCGCCGCTGCCCGCCGATGCGGTGGCGAGCGTGAACGGCGTGCCGATCACGAAGGCGCAGATCGACGACGCCGTGCGCGCGGGGAAAGCGCCCGACACGCCCGCACTGCGCGACGCGTTGAAGAACCAGCTGATCGCGCGCGAGCTGTTCCGCCAGGCGGCGCTCAAGCAGCACTACGACACGAAGCCGCAGGTCGTCGCCGCGATCGAGCAGGCGAAGGCGCTCGCGATGACGCAGGCGTACCTGCGCGACCAGGTACGTCCGGCGCCTGTGGCCGACGCCGACGTGAAGGCGCGCTACGACGCGATCGTCGCGACGCTCGGCGAGAACGAATACAAGCCGAGCGTGATCGCGGTGAACGACGCGGACACCGCGAAGCAGATCATCGCGCGCCTGAAGAAGGGCGAGGACTTCGGCAAGCTCGCGCAGGAGTTCAGCAAGGGGCCGGCTGCCGCGCAGGGCGGCGTGCTGAACTGGATTTCGTTCAAGACGCCGATCACCGCCGGCAATACGCAGAACTGGCCGCAGCCGCTCGCCGAGGCGCTCGTGAAGCTGCCGCAAGGCGGGCTGACGCGCGATCCGGTGCAGGTCGGCGATGCGTACTGGATCCTGCGCGTCGACGACAAGCGGCCGACGCAGGTGCCGGCGTTCGAGCAGGCGAAGGACACGCTGCGCCAGCAGCTCGAACAGGTCGCGCTCGAGAAGGCGACCGCGCAGGTGGTGGCGGATTTGATCCGCAACGCGCGCATCCAGCAGTAAGCGGTGACGCCGGGCGTAGACCCGGCCAGCCTTCGACGCGGCATCGGGCGGGGAAACCCGGTGTCGCGTCCCGCCACGGCCGGGCCGGCCGGTGGCAAGCAACGCACGGCACCAGAACCGATCACGAATCGAACAATAAATGAACACGTCCAGGCGTAAGGTCTTGCAGCAACTGGCTGCCGCGGCAGCGGCGCGTGTCGGCGCGCGCGAGCGTGCGGAAGCGTTGATGTCGCGTTTCTTCCGCGTCAACGCCTATGCACTGCGCGAGTACAGCTGGTGGCAACGCGCGATGTGCGCGCTGGTTGCGACGACGATGTTCATCGGCCCGATCACCGTGACGGTCGAACAGAGCCGCGACGCGGCCGGCCTGCTCGGCGCAGGCAACCGCCGTCTGGACGACGACACATGGCAGCAGTTGCTCGACATCGCATCGCTGCGCGTGCGCCTGTCGATGCAGCTCGCCGCTGCCGCACCGATCACCGACCCCACAGCCCCCATCTCGTTCCAGCCCGCGATCACGCAATCGACGGGCGCCGGCGGCGGCGTGCCGGTGGTCAACATCACCGCGCCGAACGCGGCGGGCATCTCGCTGAACCAGTACCAGCGCTTCAACATCGACCCGGTCGGTCTGATCCTGAACAACAGCCTGATGTCGGGCACGTCGCTGACGGGCGGCAACGTGCAGGCGAACCCGAACCTGAACGGACGGGCCGCGAGCGTGATCGTGAACCAGGTCACGTCGACGGGCAGTGCGTATGCGAGCTTGCTGAACGGCCCGCTCGAAGTGTTCGGCGCACCGGCGACGGTGATCATCGCGAACCCGAACGGGATCACGACGCGCGGCACGGGCTTTACGAACACGATCGGCGTGACGCTGTCGACGGGGGCGCCGCAGTTCCTGAATGGCGTCGGCGGTGCGCCGACCGACTACGCGAACGCGAAGGCGATCGGCTACAACGTGACGGGCGGCCATCTGCAGATCGAAGGCAACGCGGGCGTGAACGGCCCCGGTGCGGGGATCGAAGGCACGGTGGGCACGATCGACCTGATCGGCGAGACGATCGGGATCAACGCGCCGCTATATGCAGGGATGCGAATCAATACGATCGCGGGTCGGCAGTTCGTGACGCCGTCTGCGGCCGATGCAACCGGCACGACCTACGGCACGGCGTCGAACGGCGCGATCAATTCGGCAGCGGCGATCAACGCGGCGAACGGCGGCGCGAATCGCTCGCTCGCGATCGACGCAACCGCGTTCGGTGCGATGACGGCAGGGCAAATCCAGGTGATCAGCACCGCAGCGGGGATGGGCGTGCGCACCGATGCGCAGCTCGCTGCAAACGCGGGCGACCTGCTGCTGTCGTCGAACGGCGACGTATCGATCGCGGGCACGGCGGCACAGCATCAGGCGACGGTGCAGAGCGCGGGCAACGTGTCGATGACGGGCACGCATATCGGCGTGGGCGGCTACGCGATCAACGCGAACGGCGACGTGACGTCGACCGGGGCGATCCAGTCGGGCGGCAAGCTGGCGGTGTCGGCCGGCGGGAACGTGAACGTCGCGAATGCGCAGGCGAACAGCGATATCGCGGTCACGGGCGGCGCGAACGTCGCGCTGGGCGATGTGCAGGGCAGCGGCGCGCTGTCGGTGACGGCGCGCGGCGCGGACGGCGCGGGCGACGTGAACCTGAACGGCACGTCGGTTGTGACCGGCGCGACGACCTTGCAGGCGGCGCGCGACGTCAACGTGAACGGGCAGACCAACAGCGGCACGTTGCAGGCGACCGCGCAGCGCAATGCGACGGTCAACGCCGCGCTGCAGACCTCCGGCGATCTTTCACTCACGGCGACCCAGGGCAACGTCGCGACGAACGCCGGCGTAAAGAGCGGCGGCAATCTGGCGCTGGCCTCCGGGCAGGATACGGTGATCGCGGCGCAAGCGACCGCGCAGAACGCGGCAAGCGTGCGAACCGGGCGCGACCTGAGCGTGAGCGGGTCGCTCGCGAGCGGCACGACGCTGGCGGCGGACGTCGCGCGCGATGCGTCGGTCAGCGGCTCGATGATGGTCGGCACCGACGCGCGGGTGAATGCGGGGCGCAACGTCGACGTGTCCGGCGTCGCGATCGTCCAGCACGACGGCACGCTGAGCGCGGGGAACGACATCACCGGCAGCGGCTCGATCGCGTTCGGCCAGCGCGGTGCATTGAACGCCGCGCATGACGTCGCGCTGACCGGCAAGCTGCTCGCCAACGACCTGCAGGTGAATGCGGGCAACAGCGCCAGTCTCGCGGCGGTCCAGGCGGGCGGCGCCTTCAAGGTCACGGCGAATGGCCTCGCCGGCGGCGGCGACCTGACGTTCAACGGCAGCACGGCGATGCTCGGCGCGGCCGACGTGCATGCGGCACGCGACGTCATCGTGAACGGCACGCTGGCCGGCGGCGCGCAGCTTGCGCTCGCGGCGGCGCGCAACGTGACCGTGAATGGCGGCGGGACCGTGCAGGCCGTCGGCGATCTCGCGATGACGGCGGTGACCGGCAGCGTCACGTCGGCCGGCACGCTGAACGGCGCGGGCGCGTTGACGGTGCAGGGCGCGCAGGATGTCGCGCTGACCGGTGCGACGACGGTCACCGGCGACGTCACGGCAACGGCGGGGCGCGACCTGACGATCGGCGGCGCGTTCGCCGGACAGGGCGCGGCGACGCTCGCGGCCGGACGCGACATCGTCGCGGGCGGCACGAGCGGTTTCGTGCGCGACGCGACGCTGAACGCGGGCCACGACATCAATGTGACCGGCGCGTTCCAGGGCCGTGCGGTTTCGATGACCGCGGTGAACGCGATCGTGCTGAACGACGTGCAGGCCAACGCGTCGCTGCAACTCGCGACGCGCGGCGGCGACGTCATGATTGGCGGCAATGTGAATTCGCTGACGAGCGGCGCGATCAACGCTGCGCGCGACGTCGTGGTGAACGGCACGCTGCGAACCGCGAACAAGCTCACCGTCAACGGTGGCCGCAATACGTCGGTCGGCGGAACCGTGCAGTCGAACGGCGACGTCACGCTGACGAATTCGGCCGGGGCGTTGACGAGCACGGGCACGATCCAGTCGGGCGGCGACTTGTCGATGACCGCCGCGCAGTCGATCGACCTCGGCTCGCAATCCACGTCGTCGCTCGGCAATCTCACGGTGAACGCCGGCCAGAACCTGACGATGAACGGCTCGGTCGTCGCGCAGGGGAACGGCTCGCTGACTGCGGGCGGCGCGATCGGCGGCGCTGCCGCAGTGGCGTTCGGGCTCGCGGCGAACGTGAAGTCCGGCGGCGACACGAACCTGAGCGGTTCGCTGCGCGGCGGCAACGTGCAGACGACGGCCGGTGGATCGGCGACGCTGCATGACGTGCAGGCGGCGTCTGCGCTCACGCTCGGCGCGTCGAACGACCTGAGCGTGACCGGCGCGGCGAACGGCGGTGCGGACGTGGCGCTGAGCGCAGGACGCAACGTCGATATCGGCGGGTCGCTGCAATCGGCCGGCAATACGTCGCTGCTGGCAACGGCCGGCAACATCGGGTCGAGCGGCACGATCGCGAGCAATGGCGCGTTCGACGCGCATGCAGGTGCCGACATCCATCTCGGCGGCAAGACGACCGTCGCGCGGGACGCGACGCTCGCGGCGGGACGCGACGTCAACGTGAGCGGCACGGTGGCCGGGCAGGGGCAGGGCACGGTCAGCGCGGCGCGCGACATCGTCGGCGCGGGTGCGCTGACATTCGCGCAACAGGCGACGCTGACGGCCGGGCGCGACGTCGCGCAGCAAGGGCTGATCCAGGGGCAATCCGTCAGCGTGACGGCGGCAGGCAACGCGAGCGTGCACAACGTCGAGTCGGCCGGCGCGATCGCGCTGCGCGCGAACGGCACGAATACGGACACAGGCGCGGGTGATCTCGGCATCAATGGCACGGTCGCGGCGGCGGGTGCGGTAACGGCGGTCGCGCAGAACGATGTGTCGGTCGCGGGCAAGATCGCGAGCGGCACGACGGTCGGCGTGACCGCGCAGCGCAACGTTGCGGTGGCGGGTGCGATCGAATCGGTGGGTGATGCCGTGGTCACCGCGCAGCAAGGCAGCCTCAACGCGACCGGCGGCATCAACAGCGGCGGCAAGCTGGGCATCACGACCGGGCTCGACCTGGCGCTTGGCGCGAGCACCAGCGCGGTTGGGGACGCGACGCTTGCGGCCGGCCGCGACGCGACGTTGAACGGGATGTTCGTCGGACACGCAAACGGCAGCGTGACGGCCGCGCGCGACATCGATGGCGGCGGCAAGCAGGTATTCGATGGGACTGCGAACTACAACGCACAGCGTGACGTTGCGCTGACGGGCAGCGTGCAGGCGAGCAAGGTGGCCGTGGTCGGCGGGAACAATGCGTCGCTGCATGACGCGGCGTCCTCGACGACGTTGACCGTAACCGCGAACGGCAAGGCCGGCGAAGGCGACGCGGGGATGACCGGTGCGGCGTCGGCGGCGGGCGCGGTGAGCGTCACGGGGGCGCGCGACGTGTCCGTGAGCGGCACGCTTGGCAGCGGCGACGCGCTGACGCTGAGCGGTCAACGCAACGTATCCGTCAGCGGTGGCGTGGAATCGAAGGGCGACCTGACGACGACCGCGACGAACGGCAATGTTGCGCTGACGGGGACGGCAACGACGGCGGGTGCGTTCACCAGCGTATCCGGGCTCGATACGCAACTGGGCGGCAAGATCTCGGCGACGAAGCAGGTCAGCGTGCAGGCCGGGCGTGACATCACGTTGACCGGCACGCTCGCGGGGCAGATGGACGGCACGTTGAATGCGGCACGTGACATCACGGGTGCAGGTTCGGCGGCGTTTGCGCAGGCGGCGAAGCTCGACGCGACGCGCGACATTGCGTTGACGGGTTCGCTGCAAGGCTCGACGGTCAACGTGACGGGCGGGAACAACGCGGGGCTCGGTTCGGTGCAGGCCGTCAGCGGCAACCTCGGCGTGACCGCGAAGGGCAGTGCGGGCGGCGGCGACGTGACGTTTGGCGGTGCGGCGACGGCGTTCGGTTCGATGGCGCTGCAAGCGGCGCGTGATGCCAATGTCGCGGGCGCGATCAATACCGGTGGCACCACGACGATCAATGCTGCACGCAGCGTTGCGCTTGCATCGGTCAATTCGGCGGGCGATCTCGGCGTGACGGTGCTGGGCGGCAGCGCGAGCGCGAAGGACGTGACGACGCAGGGCAACCTGAACGTGACTGCTGCGCAGCGGATTTCGTTCACCGGCCCGACCATCGCGGGCGGCAACGCTGTGCTGAACGCGGGCGGCGACATGACGTTCGCGGCGGGCGTCAACGCGCAGCAAAGCGGCACGTTGACGGCGGGCGGCTCGGTGACGGCCGGTTCGATCGCGTTCGCGCGACAGGCGACCGTCAACGCGGGCGGCAGCATCGCCGTGGCGGGCAGTGTCGCGACCAACGGCGATCTCGCGATGACGGCCGGCAACGATCTGTCGGCCGGGTCGGCGCAGGCGGGCGGCGCGATCGCGCTGCAGGCGCAAGGGCACAACGGCGCGGGCGACGTGACGGTCGCGGGTGACGTGAAGTCGGGCAAGGCGACGACGATCACGGCCGCGCGCGATGCGGGCATGGGCGGCGCGATGTCGAGCAGCGACAAGCTGAACGTGACCGCGGGGCGCGACCTGAATGTCGCGGGCGCGATCCAGGCGAGCGCGGACGTGGCGCTGGCCGCGACGGCCGGCAAGCTCGGCGTCGGCGGGGCGGTGGTGACGGCCGGGAGTCTGGGTGCGAATGCCGGCGGCGCGTTGGCGCTGCGCGGCGGCGGTCTCGTGAACGGCGACACGACGTTGACGTCCGGCGGCGCGATGACGCTGGCCGGTGGCCTGTTCGGTCTCGGGCTCGCAAGCATCCATGCGGGCGGCGCAATCGATGGCGGCGGTGCGCTGACGTACGCCAAGGACATCGACGTCAATGCCGGTGGCGGAATCGCGCTCGGCGCGGTTCAGGGCGCGGGCAAGTTCACGGCGGTATCTGGCGGAGACATGTCGTTCGGTGCTGCGACGGCGGTCGGCGACGTGTCGGCGACGTCGCGCGCGGGCAGCGTGACGTTCGGTGGGCTGTTGCAGTCGGGCGGGAATGTCCGGGTTCAGGCGGCGAATGATGCTGCGCTGACGGGCGGCGTTGCGTCGATGGGGACGGTGAACGTCGAGGGGACGCACGGCAACGTGACGGTTGCGGGCGTGTCGGCGAATGGCGATGCGACGCTGCTCGGCGGACAGAACGTTACGCTGAGCGGCAACAGCGTGGTGGCCGGGCAGCTCGGCGTGTCGGGCGGGAACGTGACGCTGAGTGGGACTGCGACTGGGTCGAAGAATGTGACCGTTTCCGCGCAGGGGACGGTGGATGCGGGCAATGCGTCGATCGTGGCGTCGCAGAACCTTCGAGTGAATGGCGCGAACGTCACGCTCGGCAATGCGACGGTGGGCGGGGCGCTGAACGCGCAGGCGTCGAATCAGCTGACGCTGGCTGGTGGACGCGCGGTCAATGTCGTCGGCAATGCGACGCTGACTTCACAGAACGGGATGTATAACGCGGCGCATGTGCTGGCCGGGTCGCTCAATGTGTCCGCGCCGAATCTGACGAATGCGGCAGGGGCGTCGCTTGCTTCGATCGGGACGACGACGATCAATGCGTCGAACTTCACGAACGCCGGGCTGGTGAACGGGACGACGACCAATGTCACGGTCGCGGGCGGGCTGACGAACGTCGGCGGGTCGCTGATGGGGGTGAATGCGCTCAACGTCAATACGGGCACGCTGAATAACCAGAACGGGGTCATCTTTGCAGGGAATCCGAACGTCGGGACGGGGGCGACCGGGGATGTGTCGCTGACGATCAATGGCGGGAACGGAGCGTTCTATAACGCGGGCGGGCAGTTGCTCGCGCAACGAAACATGGGCGTCAGCGCGGTTAATACCGCGTTCGATCCGTCGCAGGGGACGATCAGTCAAGGAGGATTCCTCACGCTGACGGCCGGGTCGATCGACGTCGGCGGGAAGTGGAATTTCGGCGGGCAAGGTGCGTCGGTGACCGGGATCAACGGGATCGCGAATCACGGCACGATCACGGGGACTTCGCCGCTGACGCTGGCGACGAATGGGACGTTTACCAATGCCGGGCAGTTGACCGGGCAGGATGTGACGTTCAACGGCACGTTGAATAACGTTGCCGGGGCGGTGATGCATGCCGAAAATGCGCTGACGTTGAATGGGGAGACGACGAACCGGGGGACTGTTGAGGCGGGGAGTGTTCTCAACGTTAATGGTGGGAACTACGACAACCAGGGGGCGACGACGCAGTCGAAGGGGGATGTCGTATTCCGGCTGGGCGGGACGCTGCAGAACACGGGTGGGTCAATCGTTGCAGGGCGGAATGTTGATATTTCGGCTGCGGCGGTGGTGAATGATCAGACGGCGCCGGGGGCTGCGGTGACGACGACGCGGGATGTTGTCGATCCTGCGCTGCTATGGTCAGGAAGCGTGGGTACTGAGACGTTTATGTACTTATATCGCCCCAATGGTGGAGCTGACACGGGATTCGAACTCGGAAGTGCGTCGATGAGCGCGTCACTCGGAGATCTCTTGTCCCCATCAGGCAGCACCGCGCCGCGTGGAGCGCCAGATATCGGGCGAGCTTGTTGGGAATACTGTGATTTCCCAGTGACGTCACCCGTCGCGGGCTCAGGGTCTGTGACGTTCAGCCAATTTCAAGTTAGCTACTACAGAAATGCGGCAGATGGACCATCTATCGACAAGGTATGGTTCGTTGGAAGTGCAGCATTACCGAATGCATTGGCGTCTCGCACTTTTACGTTGCCGACTGTGCATGAAACGGTCACCAGTCAGACACCTGGGACTTCGGGCGTAATTTCAGCAGGCGGATCGATTTCTCTTTCTCTTGGTTCGCTCTCGAACCGTGGAGGGCAGATTGCTGCGCAAGGCGACATCTCACTGAATGTTGCTTCGCTAAGCAATGGTGCTGTTGCGCCAACAATAACGAATCAGACGGTACGTGCGGTTGATCAGGCGGAGTACACCGCGTTTCTGAAGCAACTTCAGTCGCTTGGAACAGTCGCAGTGACGGATCAGCAACACACCATTGATCATGTTAAACCGACTGAATTTGTTTTATCGCCTAATTCTCAGGCGCCAACGTCTGTCGGAACGTTGAGCTCGTCGACACCAACAGGATTGATTGCCGCTGGTCATAATCTAGCGGTGGGTGGTGGAAACCTTGTCAACGGCGGCTTGCTGTATGCAGGCAACAATGTTGCGATTGCGTCGGGTACGCTCACCAATCAGGGCGGCAACCAGCAGAACTATGCGAGTCAGGTCGGCTGCGCATCCGGCGTGCCGAACTCGGCCTGCGGCAATGCGGGGCAGCCGCGCGGCAACAACCCGACCACGACGACGTTCGGCTATGCGCAGAACAACGCAACGATCTATGCGGGCCACGATCTCGTCATCGCAGCCGGCCAGATCAACAACACGTACGGCAACCTGCTCGCGGGGCACGACATCGTCATCGGCGGCGTTGGTTCGACCGCTAGTTCGACCACGCCTGCGCAGAGCCTGAACAACACGTCGGGCAACATCGTCGCGGGCAACAACATCACGCTGAACGTATCGGGGGCGATCACCAACAACCTGCCGCCGCCGGTTCCGGTGCATGAGAACTACGGCAAGAAGGAACAGTACTCGGGCTGCATGACCGCAGGCGGCTACAAGGAAAGCTACTGCGAAGGCTACGTCGACAAGCAGGCGGGCAGCTCGTCGGTGATCAGCGCGGGCAACAACCTGCAGATCAACGCGGGCAGCCTGACGAACATCGGCAGCCTGATTGCCGCGGGCAACAACGCGACGATTGCCGTCGCCGGTCCGGTCGTCAACGAGGCGCAGGTGCTGAACGCCTACTGGCACTCGCATTGGGTGCAGGAAACGGGCATGTTCAGCAGCGACAAGCGTCACGACATCTGGGCGTGCGGCACGCCTGAGCAGTGCAAGGCGCTGTATGGCAGTGCGTATTCGAGCACGGGTGGTGTGATCAACCCGCCGACGCCGGTCGGCAACATCGCGTCGACGATCCAGGCGCCGAATCTGTCGATTTCGTCGAATGGCCAGATTCAGAACGTGGGCAACGTGCTCGGCACGTCGGTGTCGCTGAGCGGGCAGAAGCTGATCAATGGCATCACGACGGCGAATACCTACACGCCGCGTGTGAACGCACCATCGCAAGTCATCTCGCTGAGCCCGGTCGATTTGCCGGGGCTGAACCTGTCGATTCCGCGTGCGGTCGGGATGGGTACGCTGCCGACGCCGGTGGCCGGCAAGGCGTCTTACGTCGATGCATCGCTTGGCGGATCGGCACTCGGCTCGCGCGGGCCGCAGGATTTGCTGAACAACCTGCCGCCGAGCCTTCAGCCGTCGTCGACGCTGTTCTACTACAACCCACAGGAAGAAGACCTGCTGTTGCAACAGGCGGCGTTGAAGCAGACCGGTAAGTCGAGCTTCGTCGACGGGCTGACGTACGACAGCAAGAACAACAAGTCGGTGACGACGCAGGAGAAGGAGTACCTCTACCAGAACGCGCTGGATTACTCGAAGACGCACGGCTTGCAGCTCGGCGCTGCCCTCACGCAGACGCAGCTCAATGCGCTCGATAAGCCGATGCTGTGGTACGTCGAGCAGACGGTGCCGGACCCGACGTGTCACGCAACGGGGGCGGCAACGTGCCCGACGATCACCGCGCTCATGCCTCAGGTGTATCTGCCGCAGGACACGACCGCGATGTCGGCCGGCGGGAACATTTCCGGGCATGACGTCACGCTGAAGTTCAATCAGGACGGTAACGGCAGCATCCTCAACACGGGGAACATCACGGCGTCGGGGACGCTGAGCGTCGACACGCACACGCTGACGAACCAGGCGAATCAGGTCGACGTCGGGGAGATCTGGCAGAAGGTCGATCACGGCTATCTGAAGACGACCGGCACGACCGTGCAGCCGGGCGGGTTCATGAGCGCGGCGAACATGGACCTGAACGCGCAGACGCTCAATCAGATTGGCGGGGCGCTGCAGAAGCTTGCGGCTGACGGGACGGTTGATCAGGCCGGTACGCAGCAGGTACTCGAAAACCTGCAGCATCAACTGGGTGTGAATTTCACGCAGACGTCGGTCAGCGACCATCTCCATTCGGACTTCGTGAAGGAAGGTGGCGGGTTGCCGACGTTTGCCGTCGCGGCCATCGCTATTGCAGCGTCGATCGTGACCGCGGGTGCGGCAGCGGCGGCCATGGGAATAGCACTGTCTGCCATGTCTCTGCCAATGGCGATGACGGTGGGTGCCCTTAGCGCTATGGCGGGAAGTGCTGCTGGACAACTCGCGTCGGGAGGCGGACTGAATTTCGGCCAGATGCTCGAATCAGGCATGGTCGGCGCCTTGACTGCCGGAGCGTTTTCTGCGCTGGGGACGAGTACTCAGGCGCTTCAGCAGATTGGTGGGAAGCTTGCCAGTGGTACGGTCGGTACGATTGCCATGTCCGACGTTGGGCAAGCGCTCAAAGTCATCGTTGAGCGTGGTGTGGTGTCCGCAGGTATTGGTACTGTCGTATATGGCGGTAGCTTTGGCGATGCGTTCGCGCGCAGTGTAATCGCAGATGCGGGAGCAGTGGCGGCAAGTGCAATCGGTACGAAGTTCGATGGTCTGAATGGGCATTCAGATTCGAACAGTATCGGCTATATCGCAAGCCATGCCGCGTTGGGGTGTGCATTGTCAGCCGCAGGCGGGACTGGATGCGCCGGCGGGGCGATTGGCGGGACGGTGAGTGCGGCGTTCTCGCCGGATGTCGTGAAGGCGATCGATCCGACGGGTGCGCAGCTCGATGCGGGGCAGCAGGCGGCACTGGCTGCGTTTGCGACACTTGCTGGTGGTGGCCTTGCCGGTCTCGCTGGCCAGAATGCGATGGCCGGAGCGACGGCTGCGCAGAACGAGGCACTGAACAACACGGGAGATCATGCGGACAACGCGGCGAAAAGAGGCGGCTTGCTGAATGCGTTCGGCACGTGGTTGCAGAACACGTATGGCGATCCAGTCGGATCGGTCCAGAACTGGATCAATCAGTTCGCGAGGCAAGTGCAGTCTGGTGCGCAGGCGAAGGCATCTGAATCGCCCTCGTCTCTGGTTGCCCAAGGTGTCGCGAATGGGGTGAATGCCGTTATGGGGGCAGGGGGCGGTCGGCCGCCTGCCGCAGGTGCGGATGCGGTGCTGGTGAATTCCGGACAGGCCACCGTACCGGTTACCGGAAACACGCCGGCGAATGCTCTGCTTTCAAGCGGCAACAACGGTACCGGTTCTGGCAACACGAATGGCCAAAGTGCCACAAACACAGGTAACAACTCACTTCTGGACCCGAAAGCAGAGAACCATGTGCTGTACGGGGACGGGCCTACATCTGGCGGACACCTTTCCGGCGTTGGCAAACCAGGCAAGTCAGAATTTCCTGCAACATGGAAGCCGCAGGACATTACAAATGCAATCTCGGATATTGCTACAAACCCGATCACTGCTTGGTCGAAGCCTGCACCGGGAAATGGCTACGTCACCGGCACTGGTACGATCAACGGAGTCGACATCAAAGTCGTCGTTGACCCTGCGAAGGGTCGAATCGTGACAGGCTATCCGACAAATTTACCGAGAAACCCGAAATGAGCTCTATTTCCGACAATGCGTTGATTGAAGGTAACCTGAATTTCATTCTCGGCGAGATGAAGGCCCAGCCGGAAATCGCTGAACACTATCCACCAGATGGACTGACCTATGAGGAACACCTGGCCCAGATCCATGAGTTCATCACTGACGCTGGGGAGTACGGCCTCGCATACGAATACGTCGTGGGAGCGCTGGAGAGCATGCCGTTCAGATTAACTGGCGCGGCAGCGGTCAAGCTTCTTGAAATCGGGTTGCTCATGGGATTTAAATCGGAGCAGGAACTAGACAAGCGCTTTGATAGGCGTCCGTCGCTATAGAGCTTGATGCAGCAGGGGCGGTTCTCCAACATTGGAGATTGTGACTTTTGCCACAAACAACGCGCGGCGAGTGACCGGCTGGAAAGCCGGCTTCGACAAGATTCACTTGAGGGTAAGCCGATTGCAGTGACGGTTGCCCAGTACCACAGCGATTCTTTCTTGGCGCGCGCCTCACTATTGGGCGCAGTTTGCGAGTTGAAAGAGGAATAGCCGAACAGCTGCCCTGAGCTCAACCGGAAGTCCAACCTGTCGCAGCGAGCCGCATCGGCCTGGACGACGCATTGGTGTGACAAAGCAGAAATGTCAGCCGTAATGAATGTGTAATGAGAATATTTTGGGGATCCACCCTAAAGATTGCGCACCACCTACCGTTACCCCTCGATAGCAGCTCAAAAAAGCATCACACAAGCAGACAACCACACGACCAAATAACCGAGGGCCGCACGGCCGGCGAAGCCGTGCGGAAGACCACAGGATGGTAAGCGCTGACCCGATTCGGCGTGCAGGCATCGAGGGCCTGCGCGCGATTTCCATATGCCTTGCTGCGGCAGATCGGTTGCCGCATGGTGCAGTCGCCGCCGGAATCGGCTCGGGCGACAGTAAGCGCACGAGCGCTCCCATAGCGACAGGCAACCCGCAACTCATCAATCACGCGCCGGCCGTTGCCGGCGTGTCACGCAATACCCATTCACCGTTCCTCACGACGAACGACATCACCGTCAACGGTGGAGCGTCCGTGAAGCGACTGAAGGGCAACCCGAAGCACAAGCGCATGCATGTCCCTATCGAGCAGGCGACTGCACGGGCGACGTCTGCGCATATCCAGCAGTAAAGCAGCAAGCGATTGAGCCGGGCATACACCCGGCACCCCAGACGCGATCCCGGGCGGGGAAACCCGGCATCGCGTCTCGCCACGGTCTGGCCGGCCGCTGGCATGCCATGCATGACACAAGAACCAGAACGAATCGACCAAGAAATGAACACGTCCAAGCGTAAGGTCTTGCAGCAACTGGCTGCCGCGGCAGCGGCGCGTGTCGGCGCGCACGAGCGTGCGGAAGCGTTGATGTCGCGCTTCTTCCGCACTCATGCGTACGCATTGCGCGAGTACAGCTGGTGGCAACGCGTGATGTGCGCGCTGGTTGCGACGACGATGTTCATCGGCCCGATTACCGTGACGGTCGAGCAGAGCCGCGATGCGGCCGGCATGCTCGGCGCAGGCAACCGGCGCCTGGACGACGACACATGGCAGCAACTGCTCGACCTCGCATCGCTGCGCGTGCGCCTGTCGATGCAGCTCGCCGCTGCGGCGCCGATCACCGACCCCACAGCCCCCATCTCGTTCCAGCCTGCGATCACGCAATCGACGGGCGCCGGCGGCGGCGTGCCGGTGGTCAACATCACCGCGCCGAATGCGGCGGGGATTTCGCTGAACCAGTACCAGCGCTTCAACATCGACCCGGTCGGTCTGATCCTGAACAACAGCCTGATGTCGGGCACGTCGCTGACGGGCGGCAACGTGCAGGCGAACCCGAACCTGAACGGACGGGCCGCGAGCGTGATCGTGAACCAGGTCACGTCGACGGGCAGTGCGTATGCGAGCTTGCTGAACGGCCCGCTCGAAGTGTTCGGCGCGCCGGCGACGGTGATCATCGCGAACCCGAACGGGATCACGACGCGCGGCACGGGCTTTACGAACACGATCGGCGTCACGTTGTCGACGGGGGCGCCGCAGTTCCTGAGCGGTGTCGGCGGTGCGCCGACCGACTACGCGAACGCGAAGGCGATCGGCTACAACGTGACGGGCGGCCATCTGCAGATCGAGGGCAACGCGGGCGTGAACGGCCCCGGCGCGGGGATCGAAGGCACGGTGGGCACGATCGACCTGATCGGCGAGACGATCGGGATCAATGCGCCGCTGTATGCAGGGATGCGAATCAATACGATCGCGGGTCGGCAGTTCGTGACGCCGTCTGCGGCCGATGGAACCGGCACGACCTACGGCACGGCGTCGAACGGCGCGCTCAATTCGGCAGCGGCGATCAACGCGGCGAACGGCGGCGCGAATCGCTCGCTCGCGATCGACGCGACCGCGTTCGGCGCGATGACGGCGGGGCAGATCCAGGTGATCAGCACCGCAGCGGGGATGGGCGTGCGCACCGATGCGCAGCTGGCTGCAAACGCGGGCGATCTGCTGCTGTCGTCGAACGGCGACGTATCGATCGCGGGCACGGCGGCGCAGCACCAGGCGACGGTGCAGAGCGCGGGCAACGTGTCGATGACGGGCACGCATATCGGCGTGGGTGGCTACGCGATCAACGCGAACGGCGACGTGACGTCGGCCGGGGCGATCCAGTCGGGCGGCAAGCTGGCGGTATCGGCCGGCGGGAACGTGAACGTCGCGAACGCGCAGGCGAACAGCGACATCGCGATCGCGGGCGGCGCGAACGTCGCGCTGGGCGACGTCCAGACCGGTGGCACGTTGGCCACCACCGCACAGGGTGGTGATGTCGCATTGAACGGCGCAGTGCTCGCAACAGGCGGCACGACACTGCGCGCCGCGCGCGACGTGCAGGTGAACAACCACCTCGACAGCCAGACGATCGACGTCACCGCGCAGCGCAGCATCGGCGTCGCGGGGCCCGTGAGCGCGACAGGCAACGTGACGCTCACCGCACAGGGCGGCGACATCACGTCGACCGATCGCGTCGCGAGCGGCGGACGCTTGTCCCTCAACGCCGGACACGACGTCGCCGCCAGCGGCGCGCTGCAGGCGAACGGCGACCTGAGCGTGCACGCGGGGAACAACGCGAGCGTCGGCGATATCCATGCGGGCGGCGCGATCGACGTGAGCGCGCAAGGCGCGGCCGGCGGCGGCGATCTGTCGTTCAACGGCAATACGCAGGTGGCCGGCGCGACGCGCGTCGCATCGGCGCGCGACATCACGGTGAACGGCACGTTGACGGGCGGCTCGACGCTCGCGCTCGACGCGCAGCGCGACGTGACGGTCGGCGCACATGGCACCGTCCAGTCGACGGGCGACCTCGCGCTGACGGCCCGCACCGGCAGCGTGACGTCGAACGGCACGTTGACGAGCGCATCGAACCTGTCGGTGCAGGGCGCGCAGGATGTCGCGCTGCTCGGCACGACGGGCGCGATCGCGGACACGACGCTGAGCGCGGGGCGCGACGTGGCGGTGGGCGGCACGCTGTCCGGGCACGGCGGCGCGCGGATCGACGCAGGGCGCGACATCGCGCTCGGCGGCAGCACGGGCTTCGTGAAGGATGTGCAGGCGCAGGCGGGCCGCAACCTGTCGATGACGGGTTCGCTTGCCGCGACGAACGTGACGCTGGGCAGCGGCCAGTCGATGACGCTGCACGACGTGCAGTCGACAGCGGCGTTGCAGGCGAACGCGCAAAACGGGGCGTTGACCGTTGACGGCACGGTCACGTCGCTGTCGACCACCCAGCTCAAATCGGGCGGTGATACGTCGGTGACGGGCAAGCTGCAAAGCACGGACCGCCTCGCCGTCACTAGCGGCGGCAGCCTCGCGATCGCGGGGCAGGTCAATGCACTGTCGACAGGAACGTTCCGCTCAGGAAACCGGTTCAGCGTGGACGGCACACTGCAGACGACCGGCACACTCGATATCGCCAGCGGCGCGGACCTGTCGATCGGCGGCACCGTGAACGCGCTGGCCGATGCGGTGCTCGCGTCGGGCGGCGGCGCGACGGTCAACGGCCTGCTGCAGAGTGCGGGCCCGCTGAAGCTGACGAGCGGCGCGAATACGTCGATCGGCGGCACGGTGCTGTCGACGGGCGATGCGACATTGACGAACGCGGCGGGCTCGCTGACGAGCACCGGCACGATTCAGGCAGGCCGTGATCTGCTGATCGACGCCGCGCAAGCCGTCGATCTCGGCAAGCAGCAGACGACCGCGCAACGCGATCTGACCGTGCGCGCAGGCGGCGACCTGACCGCAAACGGCACGGTGATCGGCCAACGCAACGGCACGCTGAACGCAGGCGGCACGCTGGGCGGCGCGGCGGCGATCGCATTCGGGCAGGCGGCGACGCTGCAATCGGGCGGCGACACGCGCCTGACGGGCTCATTGCGCGGCGACACGGTGCAGACGCAGGCGGGCGGATCGGCGTCGCTGCACGACGTTCAGGCCGTGTCGGCGATGTCGCTCTCCGCGGCGCAGGATCTCGCGACGACCGGCAGCGTGATCGGAAATGCCACAACGACGCTGAATGCCGGACGCGACGTTGCCGTCAGCGGCACGGTTCAGTCGTCGCAGACGCTGACACTGACCGCCGGTCGCGATGTCGCCACCACGGGCGCACTGCGGACCGACCAGGATCTGCACGTTCATGCGGGCAACAACGCCACGATCGGCGATCTTCAAGCGGGCAGCCTGCTCGACGTGAAGTCGAACGGCACGGCGGGCGGCGGTGACGTGACGCTCAACGGCAACGCGACCGTCGCGGGCGGCACGAACGTGCAGGCGGCGCGCGATATCGTCGTGAACGGATCGCTCACCGGCGCCACGCAGGTGGCGCTCTCGGCGCAGCGCAACGTCGGCGTCAACGGCAGCGGCGCCGTCCGGGCCATCGGCGATCTCGCGATCACGGCGGCAACTGGCAGCATCAGCTCGGCCGGCACGTTGAACGGCGCAGGCGGGTTGACCGCGAACGCGGCGCAGGACGTCGCGCTGACCGGAGCGACCTTGTTCACCGGCGACGCCGCCGTGAAGGCGGGCCGCGACGTGACGGTGGGCGGAACGCTTGCAGGCCGAGGCGGTGCACGCATCGACGCGGGGCGCGATATCGCACTGGGCGGTAGTACAGGATTCCTGAAGGATGTGCAGGCACAGGCGGGCCGCAATCTGTCGATGACGGGTTCGCTCGCGGGCACGAACGTGACGCTCGGCAGCGGCCAGTCGATGACGCTGCATGACGTGCAGTCGTCGGCAGCGTTGCAGGCTATTGCGAAAAACGGGACGCTGACCGTCGACGGCACGGTCACGTCGTTGTCGACCGCACAGCTCAAATCGGGCAGCGACACGACCGTGACCGGCACGCTGCAAAGCGCGGGCCGCCTCGATCTGACGAGCGGCGGCAATCTCGGGATCGGCGGCACCGTCAGCGCGCTGTCCGATGCGATCGTCACGTCGAGCGGCGCCGCGACCGTGAACGGGGTGCTGCAGAGCGCGGGCCCGCTGACGCTGACGAGCGGCGCGAACACGTCGATCGGCGGCACGGTGCTGTCGACGGGCGACGTGACGCTGACGAACGCAGCGGGCTCGCTGACGAGCACCGGCGCGATTCAGGCAGGCCGCGATCTGCTGATCGACGCCGCGCACGCGGTCGACCTCGGTACGCAGCAGACGACCGCGCAACGCGACCTGACCGTGCGCGCCGGCGGCGACCTGACCGCGAACGGCACGGTGATCGGCCAACGCAACGGCACGCTGAACGCGGGCGGTGCGCTGGGCGGTGCGGCGGCGATCGCATTCGGTCAGGCGGCAACGCTGCAATCGGGCGGCGATATGCACCTGACGGGCTCGCTGCGCGGCGACACGGTGCAGACGCAGGCGGGCGGATCGGCGTCGCTGCACGACGTGACGGCCGCAGCGACGATGTCGCTCACGGCCACGCAGGATCTCGCGACGACGGGCAACGTGGTGGCTGGCGCGAGGGCCACGCTGCAGGCCGGCGGAAACCTGCGCGTCGGCGGCGCGATGCAGGCGGTCGGCGACATCGCGCTGACCGCGACGGGCGGCAGCATCTCGACGAGCGCGCCGATCGCCGGCAACGGCGCGATCAACATGCAGGCGGGCACCGACATCCTGCTGAACGGAGCCGTCGGCGCGGCGCGCGGCATGTCGCTGACGGCGGCCCGCGACGTATCCGCGACGCAGGGCCTGAGCGTGCTGGCGAACGACCTGCGGATCACGGCGGGCAACAACGCCGGCCTGGCCGACGTCCAGGCGGGCGGGGCCTTCTCCGTCACAGCGCGAAACGGCGACGCGACATTCAACGGCACGGCCGCCGCGCTCGGCGAAACCACCGTGAACGCGGGGCGCGACGTGGCCGTGCGCGGCGCGCTCGCCGGCGGCGGCGACGGCTCGAGCGCGACGCATGCGCCGACGTCCGTGCAGGCCGGGCGCGACGTCCAGGTGACGGGGATGCTCGCCGGTGGCGCGACGCTCGACGTCAATGCCGCGCGCGACGTGACGGTCGGCAACGCCGGCCAGGTCCAGGCGGCCGGCGACATGACGCTCGCCGCTGCCGCCGGCAGCGTGACATCGCAGGGCACGCTCGCGGCCGAACGCAATGCTGCGCTGACGGCGGGCAAGGACGTTTCGCTGACCGGCAAGACGAGCGTCGGCGGCGACGCGTCGTTGACGGCCGGGCACGACCTGACGCTCGGCGGATCGGTCGTGGGCAAGGGCGGCGCGGTCCTGAACGCGGGCAACGATGTCGCGATCGGCGGCAGCACCGTCTTTGCGAACGACGTCACGGCCAAGGCCGGCAACGATCTCGCGGTCACCGGCGCGCTGCAGGGGCAGGCGGTGTCGCTGAGCGCCGCGCGCGCGGTCGCGCTGAAGGACGTGCAATCGAACGCGGCATTGACCGTCAACGCCAAGGGCGGCGCGCTGACGATCGACGGCACCGTCAACTCGCTCGCGGGCGGCACGCTGAACGCCGCCGGCGACCTGACGGTCAACGGCGCGTTGCAGACGGCCGGATCGCTGAATGCCGCGAGTGGCGGCAACCTCGCGGTCAACGGGGCCGTCAACGCGCTCGCCGACGCGACCCTGCATTCGGCCGCGGATCTGAATGTGAACGGCACGCTGCACGCGGCCGGGCCGCTGGTGGCGACGAGCAACGGCGCGCTGTCGGTCGGCGGCAAGCTCGACGCCGCCACCGATGCCACCTTGAGCGCGGCGCGCGGTCTTGCCGTCGACGGCACCGTCACTGCCGGCCGCAAGCTCGACATGACGAGCGGCGGCCCGACGACGCTGCGCGGCATCGTCAATGCGGCAGGGGCGGGCACGCTGCGCTCGGACGGCGACATCACGGTCAACGGCACGCTGCAGGCGGCGGGGCCGCTCGATGTCATCGGCGGCGGCAACACGACGGTCGGCGGCGCGCTGGTGTCGTCGGGCGACATGACGCTGCGCAATGCCGCGGGCTCGCTGACGAGCACCGGTACCCTGCAATCGGGCGGCAACCTGTCGGCCGGCGCGGCGGGCACGATCGATCTCGGTCATGGGCGCACGACGGCGCTCGGCGATCTCACGGCCAACGCCGGCCGGGATCTGCGCGCGGACGGCACGGTGATCGCGCAGGGGCGCGGCACGCTGACGGCCGGCGGGGCGATCGGCGGGGCGGGGGCACTGGCGTTCGGCGGCGCGGCGACGCTGCAGTCGGGCGGCGACACGCTGCTCTCGGGGGCGCTGCGCGGCGACAAGGTCGACGTGAACGCGGGCGGCAACGCGACGCTGCACGACGTGACCGCGGGCGCGTTGATGACGCTCGCGTCGGCCGGCAACCTGCGGACCACCGGCGCCGTGACCGGCAATGCGGACGTGATGCTGCGCGCGGGCGGCGACATCGATCACGGCGGGGTTTTGCAGGCGATCGGCAATGCGACGTTCGATGCGCGCGGCGGGCATGTCGTGTCGACGGGCTCGATCGCGACGAACGGCGCGCTCGCGGTGAACGCGGGCACGGATATCGCGCTTGGCGGCACGACGGCCTCGGCGCTGAATACCGCACTGAAAGCCGGACGCGACATCGCGATCGGCGGCTCGCTGGCGAGCGGCGGCGCGTTCGATGCGACGGCCGGCGCAAATACTCGAATCGTTGGCGCGGTGCTGGCCATCGGCGACGTGCATGTCGGCGCGGCGAACGATATCGACGTGACCGGCAAGCTCGAGGGCCACGGGGCCGGCACGCTCGGCGCCGGCCGGGATCTGACCGGCGCAGGCACCATCGCCTTCGCACAGGCGGCGACGCTCGATGCGGGCCGCGACGTCGTGCAGGGCGGGACGGTGCAGGGGCATACGGTGGCGGTCACGGCGGCAGGCAATGCCAGCGTGACGAACGTGCAGGCGGACGATACGTTGTCGCTGCGCGCGAACGGCACGCGCACGGACACCGGGCCGGGCAACCTGACGATCACCGGCACGGCCGCCGCCGGCGGGCGTATCGACGCGGTCGCGGCGCAGGACGTGTCGGTGTCCGGCAAGCTGCAGGGCGCGGCCACGGTCGGCATCGATGCGGGCCGCCATGCCGTGATCGCGGGTGCGGTCCAGTCGGGCGGCGCGATGACGATTGCCGCGCATGCCGGCGATCTGGCCGCAACCGGCGGGATCAACAGCGGCGCGACGCTCGACGTGACGACCGGGCGCGACCTGTCGCTCGGCGCGACGACGAGCGCGGTCGGCGACGTGACGCTCGACGCCGCGCGCGACCTGAACACCGGCAGCGGGCTGCTGATCGGCGACGCGAACGGCACGCTGCGCGCGGGGCGCGATATCGTCGGCGCTGGAACGCAATCGTTCCTGCAAGGCGGGTTCGATGCCGCCGCGCAGCGCAACGTCGCGTCCGGCGGCCTCGTTCAGGCGAAGAGCGTGCGTGTGCAGGGCGGCAACGATGCGTCCGTCAACGACGTCGTGTCGGTGAGCACGGTCGACCTGAAGGCGCTCGGCAATGCCGGCGGCGGCGATGCCGTGGTGCGCGGCACCGTGCAGGCGGCGGGCGCCGCGACCGTGGCCGCCGCGCATGACGCGCGGGTGACGGGTACGCTCGCGAACGGCGCGGCGCAAGCGCTGACCGCGGGCAACGACGTCGTCGTCAGCGGCACGTCGCAATCTGCGGGCGACATGAAGGTGGCCGCATCGGGCGGCAGCGTGCAATTGAACGGCACGACGACGTCGGGCGGCGCGCTCGACGTGCGCGCCGGCGTCGATGCGCGATTCGACGGCACGATTGCCGCGACCGGCATGACGACGGTGCAGGCCGGCCGCGATATCGGCATCGGCGGCAGCGTGGCCGGGCAGGCCGGCGGCACGCTGACGGCCGCGGGGGATATCGCCGGCGCCGGATCGGTGGCGTTCGGGCAGGCCGCGACGCTCGCCGCGTCGCACGACGTCGCTTTGTCGGGGGCGCTGCAGGGCGCGAGCGTGTCGGTGACGGGCGGCAACAATGCCGGCCTCGGCAGCGTGCAGGCGGTGTCGGGCGATCTGTCGATCGTCGCGAACGGCCTGGCGGGCGGCGGCGACGTGACGCTCGGCGGCGCGGGCACTGCGCTGGGGGCGTTCTCGTTGCAGGCGGCGCGCGACGTCAACGTGAGTCACGCGATCAACGCGGGGGCGACGACGGGCATCACGGCCGCGCGCAACGTCGCGCTCGCCGACGTGAACACGGCCGGCGACCTGGCCATCACCGCGTCGAACGGCAGCGCCGCCGCGGCGAACGTGACCGCGCGCGGCAATCTGAACGTGACGGCCGGGCAGGCGATCGCGGTGTCGGGGCAAACCGTGTCGGGCGGCAATGCGACGCTGGCGTCCGGCGGCGACATGACGCTGACCGGCAGCATCGCCGCGCAGCAGGTGGGCAAGCTGACGGCGGGCGGTTCGATCGACGCGGCATCGATGGCGTTCGGCAAGCAGGCCACGGTCAGCGCGGCGAACAGCATCGCCGTGAAAGGCAGCGTCGCGACCGACGGCGATCTGGCGATGACGGCCGGCAACGACCTGGCGATCGGCAGCGCGCAGGCGGGCGGTGCGATCGACTTGCGCGCGCAGGGGCACAACGGCGCCGGCGACGTGGTCGTGAACGGCGGACTGGCGTCCGGCACGGCGACGACGATCGCTGCCGCGCGCGACGTGGCGATCGCCGGCAGCGTCGGCAGCGGCGCAAGCCTGACGGCCGGTGCGGGACGGAACCTCGGCATCACGGGGGCGATCCGTTCGAACGCCGATACGTCGTTGACGGCGACGAGCGGCAATCTTGCCGTGGGCGGCGACCTCGTGTCCGTCGGCAATTTCGGGGCACGTGCCGGCGGGACGCTGGCGCTGCTGTCGGGCGGGCTCGCCAACGGCGACACGACGTTGACGTCCGGCGGCGCGATGACGCTCGGCGGCGGACTGTTCGGCCTCGGCGCGGCGAACCTCAATGCGGGCGGAGCGATCACGGGCGGCAGCGCGCTCACGTTCGGCAAGGATATCGGCGTCACGTCAGGCGCAGGCGTGACGCTCGGCGCGATCCAGAGCGCCGGGAAATTCACGGCGACATCGAACGGCGACATGTCGCTCGGCGCGACGACCGCGGTGGGCGGCGTGTCCGCGACGTCGCAGGCGGGCAGCGTCGCCGTCAACGGCGCGCTGCAATCCGGCGGGAACGTCCAGATCCAGGCGGCGAACAACGTATCGGTGACGGACGCGCTGTCGTCGATGGGCACGGTGAACGTCAACGGCGCCAACGGCAACGTGACGCTCGCGGGCGTGTCGTCGAACGGCGACGCGACGCTGCATGCCGGGCAGAACCTCACGCTCGGCGGCTCGAGCGTCGTGGCCGGCCAGCTGGGGGTGTCGGGCGGTAACGTGATGCTCAACGGGACGGTTACCGGGTCGAAGAACGTGACCGTTTCCGCGCAGGGGGCGGTGGATGCGGGCACCGCGTCGATCGTCGCATCGCAGGACCTGAAGGTTAGCGGTGCGAACGTTACGCTGGGCAATGCGACGGTGGGCGGAGCGTTGAACGCGCAGGCGTCGAATCAGTTGACGCTGGCCGGCGGGCGCGCGGTGAACGTGGTCGGCAATGCGACGCTGACCTCGCAGAACGGGCTGTATAACGCGGCGCATGTGCTGGCCGGGTCGCTCAATGTGTCCGCGCCGAACCTGACGAACGCGGCCGGGGCGTCGCTTGCGTCGATCGGCGCGACGACGATCAATGCGTCGAACTTCACGAACGCCGGGCTGGTGAACGGCACGACGACCAATGTCACCGTCGGGGGCGGGCTGACGAACGTCGGCGGGTCGTTGATGGGCGTGAATGCGCTCAACATCAACACGGGCTCGCTGAACAACCAGAACGGGGTCATCTTTGCGGGGAACCCGAGTGTCGGGACGGGGGCGACCGGCGATGTGTCGCTGACGGTCAATGGCGGCAACGGAGCGTTCAATAACGCGGGCGGACAGTTGCTCGCGCAACGGAACATGGGCATCAACGTCGCCAACATGACGTTCGATCCGTTGCAGGGGACGATCAGCCAGGGCGGGAATCTGTCGATCACCGCCGGCTATGTGAACATCGGCGGCACCTGGAACTACGGCGGGCAGAGCGTGGCGCTGACCGGCCTGAACGGCATCGCGAACTACGGCACGATGACCGGCACCGCGGCGCTGACGCTGTCGTCTGGCGGCGGAACGTTCGAGAACCACGGGCAGGTCACCGGCAGCGACGTCACCTTCAACGGCACGCTGAACAACGCGGCCGGCGCGGTGATGCATGCCGACAATGCGCTGACGTTGAATGGCAATACGACGAATCGTGGGACGGTTGAAGCGAGGAGTGTTCTCACCGTCAACGGCTGGAATTACGACAACCAGGGGGCGACGACGCAGTCGAGAGGCGACGTCAACTTCAATCTCGGCGGCACGTTGTGGAATACCGGCGGGTCGATCTTCGCCGGCAACAACGTCAATATCCGTGCGGGCGCAGTGGTGAACGACCAGACCGCGCCGAGCGGTTCGACCACGACGACGACGGTGATTACGAATCCGTCGGTGCTGTGGTCCGGCGTGGTCGGTCAGGTCACGGTCAACTACCAGACCTACGGCGGCGGGGACGCGGGCGAACTGTTCAGTGAGACGCAGAGCTTTACGGCAACGCTGGGCGGATTGCTTTCGCCGACCGGTTCGCAGAAGCAAGTCGATGTCTCGGGGTTCTACGGATCGTGCAACGAGAACTGCGGGTTGTCTGCGGGACAGCCGACGGCGGGTTCCGGCGTGGTGTATTTCAACCAATACAGCGTGACGACCGGCTATGACGGACAAAGGCAGAATCTCTGGTACGTCGGCGCCGCCCCCGATCGAAGCGCGCTGAGGACGGCCTCGTTTACGTTGCCGACTGTCTATCAGACGACGACCAGCCAGCGGCCCGGCGTATCGGGTGTCATATCTGCCGGAAACTCGATCTCCCTGGCCGCGAATTCCCTGTCCAATCAAGGCGGTCAGATAGCGGCGCAGGGCAACATTACGCTTAACGTGCAGTCGCTGGCGAACGGGGCGGTCGCGCCCACGACAACGAGCCAGAACACGGTGACGGTCGACGCGAATCAGTACGCTGCGTTCCTGTCACAGCTCAAGGCCCTCGGCACGATCGCGGTCGCAGGTACGGGCAACGCGAGCGGGGTTTACGGATGCATCGGGGATTCCTGCTTTGTGGGGCGGACCCTGCAGCCGACGCAGTTTTCGATCCAGCCGTCTTCGCCGGTGCCGGTTGCGACCGGAGCCGTGTCGTATACCACGCCGACCGGGATGATTGCCGCGGCGGGCAACCTGACGTTCGCCGGCGGCAATCTGACGAACGCAGGACTCCTGTACGCGGGCAACAACGTCGTCGTGCAGGCCGGCAGCGTGAGCAACCAAGGTGGCAACCAGCAAAACTACGCGAGCCAGGTCGGCTGCGCATCCGGGGTGCCGAATGCAGCCTGCGGCAACGCAGGTCAACCACGCGGCAACAATCCGACCACCACCACGTTCGGCTATTCGCAGAGCAATGCGACGATCTATGCCGGCCATGACCTTGTCATCGCGGCAGGTCAGATCAACAACACATACGGCAACCTGCTCGCGGGTCACGACATCGTGATCGGCGGCGTTGGTTCGACCGCGAGTTCGACCACGCCTGCGCAAAGCCTGAACAACACGTCAGGCAACATCGTCGCGGGCAATAACATCACGTTGAATGTATCCGGGGCGATTACCAACAACCTGCCGCCGCCGGTTCCGGTGCATGAAAACTACGGCACCAAGGAACAGTATTCGGGCTGCATGACCGCGGGCGGCTACAAGGAAAGCTACTGCGAAGGCTACGTCGATCAGCAGGCGGGCAGCGCGTCGGTGATCAGCGCGGGCAACAACCTGCAGCTCAGCGCGGGCAGCCTGACGAACATCGGCAGCCTGATTGCCGCGGGCAACAATGCGACGATCGCCGTCGCGGGTCCGGTCGTCAACGAAGCGCAGGTCCTGAACGCCTACTGGCACTCGCATTGGGTGCAGGAAACGGGCATGTTCAGCAGCGACAAGCGCCACGACATCTGGGCATGCGGCACGCCGGAGCAGTGCAAGGCGCTGTACGGCAGCGCGTATACGAGCACAGGCGGCGCGATCGACCCGCCGACGCCGGTCGGCAACATCGCGGCGACGATCCAGGCGCCGAACCTGTCGATTTCGTCGAATGGCCAGATTCAGAACGTCGGCAACGTGCTCGGCACGTCGGTGTCGCTGAGCGGGCAGAAGCTGATCAACGGCATCACGACGCCCAATACGTATACGCCGCAGGTCGGCTCGCCGCAGCGCGTGATTACGCTGAGCCCGGTGATGTTGCCGGGGTTGAACCTGTCGATTCCACGTGCGGTCGGCACGGGTGCGTTGCCGACGCCGGTGGCCGGCAAGGCGTCGTATGTCGATGCGTCGCTGGGGAGATCGGCACTCGGCTCGCTTGGGCCGCAGGATCTGCTCAACAACCTGCCGTCGAGCCTTCAGCCGTCGTCGACGCTGTTCTACTACAACCCGCAGGAAGAAGACCTGCTGTTGCAGCAGGCGGCGTTGAAGCAAACCGGCAAGTCGAGCTTCGTCGACGGGCTGACGTACGACAGCAAGAACAACGTGTCGGTGACGGCGCAGGAGAAGGCGTACCTGTACCAGAACGCGCTGGATTACTCGAAGACGCACGGCTTGCAGCTCGGCGCTGCCCTCACGCAGACGCAGGTCAACGCGCTCGACAAACCGATGCTGTGGTACGTCGAGCAGACCGTGCCGGACCCGACGTGTCACGCGACAGGGACGGCGACGTGCCCGACGATCACCGCGCTGATGCCGCAGGTGTATCTGTCGCAGGACACGACGGCGATGTCGGCCGGCGGGAACATTTCCGGCCGCGACGTCACGCTGAAGTTCAATCAGGACGGTAACGGCAGCATCCTCAACACGGGGAGCATCACGGCGTCGGGGACGCTGAGCGTCGATACCCACACGCTGACGAACCAGGCGAATCAGGTCGACGTCGGGGAGATCTGGCAGAAGGTCGATCACGGCTATCTGAATACGACCGGGACGATGGTGCAGCCGGGCGGGTTCATGAGCGCGGCGAACATGGACCTGAACGTGCAGACGCTCAACCAGATCGGTGGGGCGCTGCAGAAGCTCAATGCGGACGGCACGGTCGACCAGGCGGGCACGCAGGAGGTGCTCGCGGGCCTCCAGCAGCAGCTCGGACTGAATTTCACGCAAACGTCGGTAACCGATCACCTGCACTCCGATTTCGTGAAGGAAGGCGGTGGCTTGCCGTCGTTCATGGTCGCTGCAATCGCAATCGCGGCGTCGATTGCGACAGCCGGCGGTGCAGCGGCTGCTGCCGGCGTTGTGATGACCCAGTTGTCCGTCGGCTCGGTGATGATCGGCGCGCTGGGCGGGATGGTGGGTAGTGCCGTCAGTCAGGTGGCGTCGGGTCAGGGCTTGAATCTTGGCAAGATCGTCGAAGCCGGGGCGATTGCTGCGGTCACCGCGGGGGCAATCGCGGCGCTGGGAGCAGGGACTCAGGGGTTGCAGCAGCTCGGCGGAAAAATCGCGAACGGCACCGTGACGATGGGCGACCTGGGTCTGGCAGCTGTCAACATCGGCGAACGCGGCCTCGTTTCGGCCACGGTCAATACGGTCATTGGTGGAGGTAGTTTCGCCAGGGCATTCGAAAACAGTGTCATCGGCGATGTCGGCCTGGTCGGTGCCTCGGCAATTGGCATGGCTTCGACGGACCCGAACTCGATGCTGGCGGAGGGGAGTCCCGGATACGTACTGGCCCATGCCGGGTTGGGATGCGCGTTGTCGGCGGTGAAGGGAACGGGATGTGCGAGCGGAGCGATTGGCGGAGCCACCAGTGCATTGGTGGCTCCGATCGCACGCGATGCGCTATATGACGGCAAGGAGAAGGTCGACTACGTAGAGGGCGCGGACGGTACTGTCGCGAAAGTGTCGAGCTTCGACGATTCGACGCTCAACGCATTGACCGCGGGCCTCTCTACATTGGCCGGTGGGGCGTTGGCCAGCGCTGCGGGGCAGAACGTGTCGGGCGCGACGTTCGCGGCCGAGAACGAGGTGCTGAACAATGCACTGAGCCCGAAGTACGCGCCGCTCAAGGCTCAATTGGATGGCTGTAACGGACAGCCGAAAGCGTGCTGGTCCGACGCGTTGAAGTCGACGCAGGCCGCGTACGAGCAATCCAAGAAAGACGTCGCCGCAATGTGCGGCGCAGGCGGCGACAGTGCGTCATGCAAGACGGCACGCGCCGACATGGCGCAGTTGTACGTCAATCAGAAGACGCTTGCACAGTCCGTCGCGACGATGACGGACAACAACACGATCGCGTCCAACGCGATTCAGAACGTCGTGTCCTACGGCGTCGGGGCGGTGGCCGGCGGTATTCTCGGGCGGCTTATCGGGGCAGTGCGCGGTTTCGGCGCGTCGTCGGCTGCGAGTGTCGGCAAAGGGACGGGTACGTTGACGGTCGGTGACGAGCCGTACGCTGGGCCAAACAAACTCTGGGATGGTGGAGCGGCCCACCCGGTCGGTTCGAACGGCACGGCGCCGGTTACCAGCGGCGTTCCTCCACAACTGCTTGCCGGGCAGAGCGCCGAAGCTGCGCAGTTGGCCGCGCTCAACTCGTCCGGCAAGGTGCCGTTCACGCCGACGCCGGAGCAAGTGAACAGCGCGGCGTTCAACGTGATCGTCGGGCAGCCGAAGTACACGCCAAGCGGTGATCTGGTCGGTGTCATTTTCGACGGGAACACGCCGGGCGGGCTTGTAGAGATAAAAAACGGGACGAGCCCGCTTGATTCCTCGTATCAAGTCAGGCTGGAGACGTTCGGCTCGCTGATCAACAATACGCAATTTACAATCCTCACGAATCGCCCCGTCAATCCTACTTTCAGTCAGTGGCTCGAAAGGTGGGGAGTGAAGGTGGCGCCGTTGCCCCAATAGGAGTGCGTCGTGGAATACAGGAATACCCGTCATCAGGTTGCGCGTAGCGCGATGCCGGACACGGAGATACTCAACAGGATGTATCTGATCAAGAACGTCTCTACGCTTCGCGCGACCTATCAGATCCGCCTGCTGGCCTTTCGCGCGGTCGACCAGAAGAAGCATCTGGTGATCAGGGTGCCGGCGGCATGTACGTTTGATCGCTCGCTGCGCGACTTGATGAAGTTGTGCAAGGGCCGCGTATCTCGGGAGAATTTTTGATGGGGCTCTATCTGTGTGTCTTTGATGGCGAAGAAGAGGTCGACGGCGTCGAAGTCGGTCACTATGCCGATTTCAACAACGTGAGAGGCTATATCGTGCAGGAGCTGGAAAGCGGGCAGGCAGGTAGCCGCTATCCGACATTCATCATGCATGCCGACTCGGATGGCGAATGGGACGTGTCGGAGTGCAAGAAACTGAAGATTGAGCTCGAGTCGATCATGACGGCGATGAAGGGCAGGCCGCCGCTTGAATTTATCTCCGATTGGCAAAAGCACGTTGCGACAAAAATGGGCGTGGTGCCTCGGAATGCGTTCGAATCATTCATTGATGTCGATGGCGAATTCGTGCTGGAACGTATTGATGGGCTTGTCGACGTCGCGTTGCAACACGGCCTCCCCATTCTGTTTCAGTAGTGATGCTTCGACGTTGCGCTACCCGCGCAGCGTCTTGAGTCGTCGACAATCGATGGGCAGACATGAAATGTCTGCCCGAGCCTCTGGACGGCGTCTCCTATCACGTTCCAGTAGCCTGCAGATTTCGCAGCGGAACCCATCCCGCTTCGTCGCGAGACAGGCGCTCGCACCAGATCCATCCATTCAAAATCCTGGTCCCGATCAGGATGTCGCCGATATCCACATCCAGTTCCCGAGCCGTGTAGTCTTCCAGCGCACGGCCTGTGCCATCGGCAAGCCGCTCGATGGCTTGCTGCGGAACCCAGCCACCTGCCTGACCGGGTGTCGTGCAGAAAAACCAGCCATCCCAGCCCTCGGGGTCTTGATCCTTCTCGCCGATGACGAGCGAATCGCCCTTGTTGAGACAGATAGGATTCGGATACTCACTTCGATGCGGTTTGGTCGCGATGTAGTTCACGATGATCTCTTGTGTTCGTGTGTGAGTGGGATTGACCGGAGCCCCGACCTGACCGAGCTTCCCAAAGCCCTGCCGGGCGAGCCGGTCAGCACCGTGCAGGCTCATGTGCGGTAGTCATTCAAAATGAAAGGCATAAGTAATTATATAAATGCATTCCGAAAGAAAATTCATCGAAACATCACCCTAAAGAACTCGAATCCGGTGCCGTTACTTCGTAATAGAAAGTAATAAATCAATACCGAAGCAACCACGTGACCGATAACCGAGGACCGCGCAGGCTGAGCAGCCTGCGTGGATGACAATCAAATGGCCCGTCGTTTTCCGATCTGGCGCGCAGGCATTGGCCGACTGCGCGTCGTCTGCATGTGCTTGCCGTCGCAAGCTTCCCGCCGCGCGTTGCCGGCGATTCTGGCGTGCCGCGCGCGATCGTCAATCAGGTAACGGGTACGAATCCGATCCGAACGACATCACCGTCAACGGTGGGGCGTCGAATTTGCCATCGCGCCCAGCCAGGTTCGTTGGCCGTCATTCAGCCTGACGCATCTTCGACGCGACCACACGCGAATCCTCAGTTGCACTGAAATTTTCACCCGGAAAGTTTTTGGGGAGGTACGCAAAAAAGACAGGGCATGACGCAGTTTTTTGAAGAATCCAATACAGCGATTCAAATTTTAACTACTAAAGATGCATGTAACTCGGGGGTTGAATTGAAGAAGAATTCTCTTGGTTTGTTGGCGGCTGGCGCGGTCTCGATATTCATTGTCGCGGGATGTGGTGGTGGTGGCGACGGCTCGTCGAACGCAAGCAGCGGAGCGCCGGCAAACTCCGGCGGCGCAGCGAATGCGGCCAGTGCGCCCGTCGTCGCGTCCACGCCTGTTGCGGCTCAACCTGCCAGCCCGGACGCTTCTTCGCAACCGGTGACGGCTGGCGAGGCGTTGCCCAGCCTGACGAATCCGCAGGCCGGGTCGACGGCCGCGACGGCGACCACCCCGACCGGGATCTGGACAGCCTCCGGCAACCTCGGCTACACGACCATTGCCCTTGTCGATCCACACAACAACCTGACCACGATGAATACGTTGGGATCGTTCGTGATGTCCGACGATTTCACGAATCTGACGGTGAATGGCGCGACGTGGTCCCTGAATTCGGGCATCAACTTTAACGCCATGACCGGATTCACCACGAGAATCGACTCCGGATCCGGGGCGTACAGCGCGAAGCAAACCTTGTCCGGAACCATGAGCCAAGGCGGCACTGCGTCGAATTTCACGTGGGCCTACAACGCGGCAAACGCCCTGAGCGTCACGCAGGATAGCGTCGTGGGCACGTGGGCGACGACGAATGCGTCGTTCACGATCGGATCGGGGGGTACGGTGAGCGGCACGCTGAGCGGTTGCAACATGAGCGGCACGTTGACGCTCGCCACACCCGGCTCGAATCAGAACATGTACGACATGACCTTGACGGCATCGGCGTCGACGGGCTGCAGGGTGCCGGCAGGCGTTCCGCTGTCGGGCAGCGCCGCCATCATGTTCGTGCCGATCCGCGGGACCAACGGTTTCCAACGATCCATCCTGTATGTACTGCGCGCGGCCGATTACAGCTTCGTCGCATACGGCCAGGTCATCAAGCAATAAACGTCGGATCGAATCGCACGCGGCGCTCTTGCACGGGCCGCGTGCTTCGCGAAGTCCTCGCCCGATCGAAACCCCTTACCGCACCAAGAACCTCTTTCGCCCAATGAAGAACTCGTCCAAAGCCACCCTATTCGCTTGCGCTCTGCTGGTCACGCTGCTGTCCGGATGCGCCAATGTGCCGAAAATGGATCTGAATGCCGACAGTCGCCAGAAGCTGCACACGATCGCCGTCCTTGACGTCAACGAGCCCAAAGGTGTCGCTGTCGTCAACTTCGGCGGGGCGGCGGGCGCATTCGGCCTGATCGGCGGACTGGTGCAAGGTGCCGTCAACGCGAGCCACTCGAGTACCTACACAAAACGCGTGGCGAGCGACAAGATCGTCTTCGCGCCGGTCGTTGCCGATCGCGTGATCGGTCAACTCACCGAGAACGGCTATCAAGTCGTCAAGCTGGACGGCCAGAAAGTGAAGCTCGCGGATGACGGCAAGTCGGATGACTACTCCGGCATCCAGACCGACGCGGACGCCATCATGAACGTATGGTTCACGTCATTCGGCTATGTCTCGCCGCCTGAGAGGACCGATTTCATTCCGTGGGTGGTCGTTCGCGCCCGCATGCTCGACGCAAAGACGAAGCAGGACATCTACTTCAAGACGTTCGCGTGCGGCTACGACATCAAGTTGAACAGCGTCCACATCGAGAGTGACGTGTCATACACCTACGGCAGCTTCGGCGACCTCGAGAAGTCCTTCGACAAATCGGTGGAGGGCATCAAGTCCTGCGAGACATCCATCGCGACGATGATTGGCCAGGATCTGGTGCGAGCGCCAAAGACTCCGGTGACGATCTCGACCCAATGACACCCGGTCGAGCGCAGGCATGACGCGGTACTGCCTGGAACCGGCAGCAACTGAAGGAAACGGGAAGGGGCGTTCGACATGCGGCCGAACGGCTTTCCCGTCCGGCCGCAAGCAAAGAAGACTTACTTGCTTTCGTCCTTGATCTGCGGCAGCGCCGAAGCCTCACCCGGCGTCAGCAGCCCGACCTGCGTATACACGCGCAGCTTGTCGCGCGTATCCGTGATGTCGAGGTTGCGCATCGTCAGCTGCCCGATCCGATCGCGCGGCGAGAACGTCGACGCAACCTTCTCCATCGACAGGCGTTCCGGCTGATACGTCAGGTTCGGCGACTTCGTGCTGAGAATCGAGTAGTCATTGCCACGACGCAGCTCGATCTTCACTTCGCCGGTCACCGCGCGCGCCACCCAGCGCTGCGCCGTTTCACGCAGCATGATCGCCTGCGGGTCGAACCAGCGGCCTTGATACAGCAGACGGCCAAGCCGGCGGCCGTTCTCGCGGTATTGCTCGATCGTGTCTTCGTTGTGGATGCCGGTGACGAGACGCTCGTACGCGATGTACAGCAGCGCGAGGCCCGGGGCTTCATAGATGCCGCGGCTCTTCGCCTCGATGATCCGGTTTTCGATCTGGTCGCTCATCCCGAGCCCGTGACGGCCGCCGATGCGGTTCGCCTCGAGCAGCAGCTCGACCTGATCCTTGAACTCGACGCCGTTCAGCGCGACCGGCTGGCCCGCTTCGAACCGAACCGTCACTTCCTCCGCCGCGACCTTCACGTCATCGCGCCAGAACGCGACGCCCATGATCGGGTTCACGATCTTGATGCCGCTTTCGAGGCTTTCCAGATCCTTCGCCTCGTGCGTCGCGCCGAGCAGGTTCGAGTCGGTCGAATATGCCTTCTCCGCCGACATCTTGTACGCGAAACCCGCCTGGCGCATGAATTCGGACATTTCCGCGCGGCCGCCGAGCTCGTCGATGAACGTCTGGTCGAGCCACGGCTTGTAGATCTTCAGGTCCGGGTTCACGAGCAGGCCGTAGCGGTAGAAGCGCTCGATGTCGTTGCCCTTGTACGTGCTGCCGTCGCCCCAGATGTTGACGCCGTCTTCCTTCATCGCGGCGACGAGCATCGTGCCCGTCACGGCGCGGCCGATCGGCGTCGTGTTGAAGTACGTGATGCCGGCGGTCGAGATGTGGAACGCGCCGGATTGCAGCGCGGCGATGCCTTCGGCCACGAGCTGCGCGCGGCAGTCGATCAGGCGGGCGCCGGCCGCGCCGTATTCGATCGCACGTTTCGGGATCGCATCGTAATCGTCTTCGTCGGGCTGGCCGAGGTTCGCCGTGTATGCGTAGGGGACGGCGCCCTTGAGTTTCATCCAGTGCAGTGCGGCGCTGGTGTCCAGGCCGCCGGAGAAGGCGATACCGACCTTCTGGCCGGTCGGGAGGCTTTCGAGAATCGTGCTCATAGGAATTACCGTGGATTGAAGTCCGGTGGGATCGTATTTCGCGGAATATGCGAGTATCGGCTGTCCGGGAACTTGGGGCAAGGGTTGATTTCGGGCCGACGGCCCCGCCGGGCCTGCCGCAGCGGGCCGGCGCGCCCGCCGGCGGCACCGGAAGCGCATCGCGGCCCGGGCCCGCTTCAGGGGCCGGATCGGCGGCGGACAGCCTGCACGCCAGCGCGAGCCGGCGTGAATGCACCACGCAGGTGCATCTTCCGGCTCAGATATTCCACGACCGCGCCGTATCCAGCAGCCGCTCCCGCAACTGATCGACCTCGGCGGCCAGCTTCGCCGAAATCGACACGTACCCGGACAACTGCGGCGGCGGCGCGTCGACCTGCGCATCCTGCCGCCGCCGGGTCGCGCCGAGCCGGCTCGGCGTGCCGAACTTCAGCGCGCGGCTCGCGCCGACGAGCATGTCGCGGATGTTCCGGTTGGTTGCCTTCATCGCGACGCGCATGTAGTCGCGCGCGGCCGTATCGTCGCGGGCCGGCAGCGCGCTCGACAGGATCTCGAGATAGCCGATGCACAGGCGCAGGCCGCGCTGGATCGCCTCGAGCTGCACCATCGAGATCTCGCACTCCTTCGACACGGACGGCATCAGCGAGCGCAGCTGCACGAGCAGTGCGCTCAGCGCGGCCATGTCCTTCAGGTGCGCCTCGTCGCTGACCTGCCGGTCGCCGGCGATCCGCGCGTGCACGGCGGCGCACGCGCGCAGCGCGTCGGCGAGCTTGTAGCGCCACGAGTAGGTCGCGTAGAGCGGCAGCGCGAACGAGAACGACAGCGCGATCACGATGCCGACCAGCACGTTCACCGCGCGCCACAGGCCGTCGACGATCTCGTTGTCGCCGTGCCCGGCGACGATCACCATCGTGATCGCCGACAGCAGCGCGATGTAGCCGGCCTTGCCGATCGCGTGATACGCGCACACGCCGCACGCGATCGCCATCACCGCGTAGATCGCGAGCGGCGCGTGGACGACCGAGTGCAGCAGGATCAGCAGCAGCCCGGCGAGCGCGCCGATCGACGTGCCGAGCGCGCGCTCGGCCGCTTTCTTGCGGATGTTGCCGTGATGCTGCAGGCCGCCGACGACGATCAGCACGGTGATCGTCGACCACTCGCCGTGCGGAATCCGCAGGCCGGTCGACAGGCCGATCGACATCAGGATCGCGAGCGACACGCGCGCCGCGTGGATCAGCTTCGCGTGCCGGTAACGGCGGTAGGGGTCGAGCAGCGGACGGAGCGCGCTACGGACGAGGGTCGGCAGCCGGGTGTGGAGCAGGGCGGTCATGGCGGAAAGCGGGTGACGAGGAAACGCGCCGGCGGGAGGCCCGGCCGGCGTCGCGTCGCGGCTGCGATCAGACGTAACGCTAGCGGAACGGGCGCGGGCTGTCCACGCCGAGGGCCGAATGCCGGCCCGTCACGCTTCCGTCCGGCTCAGCGCCGTGCCCCACACGCGGTTGCGGCCGCCGGATTTCGCGTGATAGAGCGCCTCGTCCGCGAGCTTGAGCAGCGTCGCGGCGCTCATCGCGCGGTTGCCGCCGGTGGTCGCCGTGCCGATGCTGACGGTGACATGCCCGTACGGGCTCATCACATGCTCGATGTCGAGCCCGGCGATCGCGCGCCGGATCGCTTCCGCGACGCTCGCCGCGCCGCGCGCGTCGGTGTCGGGCAGCGTGACCACGAATTCCTCGCCGCCGTAGCGCGCGACATGGTCGCCCGGGCGGCGCAGGCCGCGCGACGCGCATTGGGCGACCTGGCGCAGCACGTCGTCGCCCGCCTGGTGGCCGTAGAAGTCGTTGAAGGACTTGAAGTGATCGACGTCGACGAACAGCACGGACAGCGGCTGGCCGCCGCGGCTCGCGCGCTGGGCTTCCTGCGCGAGCACCGCGTCGAACGTGCCGCGGTTGTCGAGGCCGGTCAGCGCATCGGTGTGCGCGAGGCGCACCAGCTTCGCTTCGGCCACCTGCCGGCGCCGCAGCTCGCGCGACAGCAGCACCGAGCCGGCCGCCATGATGACCGTGAAGGCCGTCATCAGCACGACGATCCAGATCGCGCGATTGCGCCACGGCGCATACACGTCGTCCTCGGCCGGCGCGACGTTGACGATCAGCGGCAGGCCGGCCATGCGGCGGTAGACGAAGTAGCGCCGCACGCCGTCGATCGACGCGCTGCCGTTCAGCACGCCTTCGCGCTGAGCGAGCGCCTGGGTGAACAGCGGCGCCTTGCTCAGGTCGCGGCCGACCATGGCCGGATCGTACGGCAGGCGGCAGACGAGCGTGCCGTTGTCCTCGACGATCGACGCGGTGCCGCGCTTGCCGACCGCGATGCCGTCGAGCAGCGCACGGAAGTAGTCGATGCTCAGCGTGCCGACGACGATGCCGCCGAACGAGCCGTCCGGCCGGTCGATCCGGCGGCTCAGCGCGATCGTCAGCGCGCCGTTGCGCAGCCGGGACGCGTACGGCTTGCTGATGAACAGCCCGTGGCTCAGCTTGTCGCGCTGCGCGATGAAATAGTCGCGGTCGGCGAAATTGCCGCGCCGCGCGGGCATCGAGCGGGAATCGATGATGATGTCGCCTTGCGCGTCCATCACGAAAATCGAGCCGAGATAGCGGCCGGTTGCCGCGCGGTCGAACAGCACCCGGTCCCGCAGCGCCGGCGGCAGGGCCATCACGGCCGGGTCGGTCATGCCGTCGACGACGTTCTGCAGCGACAAATCGTACAGCTCGATATTCCGCGCGACGTCGCGCTCGATGAGCAGCATCAGGTTGCGGGCATTGTCGATCGCATGGCTATATGCGTCCTGGCGCGCGTCGGCCAGCACCGACACGCACAAACTCCAGCTGAACAGCAGGAGCGCGAAGCCGGAAACGATAATGCCGTTGGGCGACAGAATCCGTGCGACTGTCGCAGCAACAGGGCGGCGCAACGCTTGCAGCGGCGGGAAGGGGATCATCCTGACGGGATTAAGGGGCGGAAGATGCGCGCATTGGACGATCCCGCACGATTATTTCGAGATATTCAGTATTATCTCGCGAACTTCAACAAACTGACCATATCGCCAAACGCGCGCGGGCTTTAACGCGAATCCGACCCGGTTACATTGCATTACCGCGATCCGCGACGGCGAGCCCGATTTGAATCGACACGGCGGTTTTCGGCATTTTGTCTGATTAGCGTCAATCTGGCGGGAATGTTTTCAGGTTAATCGGCGTTTTGGCGGTTCGGGACAGGTTGGCCGCTTCTAGCGGGCCGCACCTGGCCGGCCGCACCTCGCCGGCCGCACCTGGCCGGCCACACCTCGCCGGCCGCTCCCAACTCCTTGATTCTGCAAAGGCTGCGCGGTGGACGAATCAGGTAGAATCCGCGCTTCGCCGCAGGCGCCCGGCGCGCGACATGCCCGGGCCGCTGCATCGCTGCCGGCCGCGGAGCGCATCGTGCCCCGGTTTCGCACGGGCGCCGGCCCCGCCGGCCGTCGGCCCGCTCAACGTTCGTCCGTTTTATGTCCGCACTTCCGAATCCCGACCGACCCGGTTCGTCCGAGAACCCTCCCAAGCTCCACCGCGCGCTGAAGGCGCGCCACCTGACGATGATCGCGATCGGCGGCTCGATCGGCACCGGCCTGTTCGTCGCGTCCGGCGCGTCGATCTCGCAGGCCGGCCCCGGCGGCGCGATGGTCGCGTACATGCTGATCGGCCTGATGGTCTACTTCCTGATGACGAGCCTCGGCGAGATGGCCGCGTTCATGCCGGTGTCGGGCTCGTTCGCGACCTACGGCGCGAAGTACGTCGACGAAGGCTTTGGCTTCGCGCTCGGCTGGAACTACTGGTACAACTGGGCGGTGACGATCGCGGTCGAACTGGTGGCCGCGCAGCTCGTGATGCATTACTGGTTCCCGGATGTGCCGGGGGTCTGGTGGAGCGCGGCGTTCCTCGGCGTGATGTTCCTGCTCAACGTGCTCACCGTGCGCGGTTTCGGCGAGGCGGAATACTGGTTCGCGCTGATCAAGGTCGTCACCGTGGTCGCGTTCATCGGCGTCGGCCTGCTGATGATCTTCGGCATTCTGAAGGGCGCGCCGCACAACGGCTGGGGCAACCTGACGATCGGCGACGCGCCGTTCGCGGGCGGCCTGCCGGCGATGATGGGCGTCGCGATGATCGCGGGCTTCTCGTTCCAGGGCACCGAGCTGATCGGCGTCGCGGCCGGCGAATCGGAAAACCCGCGCACGACGATCCCGCGCGCGGTGCGCCAGGTGTTCTGGCGGATCCTGCTGTTCTACGTGCTGGCGATCTTCGTGATCGGCGTGCTGATTCCCTATACCGACCCGAACCTGCTGAAAAGCGACGTGACCGACATCGGCGTGAGCCCGTTCACGCTCGTGTTCCGCCACGCGGGCCTCGCGTTCGCGGCCGGCGTGATGAACGCGGTGATCCTGACCGCTGTGCTGTCGGCCGGCAACTCGGGCATGTATGCGTCCACGCGGATGCTGTACAACCTCGCGACCGAAGGCCGCGCGCCGAAGCTGTTCGCGAAGCTGTCGCCGGGCGGCGTGCCGCGCAACGCGCTGTATGCGACGACGGCGGTCGGCGCGCTGTGTTTCCTGACCTCGCTCTACGGCGACAAGACGGTCTACATGTGGCTGCTGAACACGTCGGGGATGACGGGTTTCATCGCGTGGCTCGGCATCGCGGTGAGCCATTACCGGTTCCGCAAGGGCTATGTCGCGCAGGGCTATGCGCTCGACCAGCTGCCGTACGAATCGAAGTGGTTCCCGTTCGGCCCGCTGTTCGCGTTCGTGCTGTGTATCGTGATCGCGCTCGGCCAGGACTACCAGGCGTTCCTCGCGAACCGGATCGACTGGGTCGGCGTGCTCGCGACCTACGTCGGCATTCCGCTGTTCTTCGCGGTGTGGGGCGGCTACCGGCTCGCGAAAAAGAGCCGCTTCGTGCGCTACGAGGACATGGAAATCGCGCCGTGGGTGGATGCGAGCCGGGACGCGCAGCGCGTGCAGGTGCAGACGGTGTCGGCGCCGGAAACGGCGGCATGAACGATGCGGCGCACGGCGCCGCGCGCTCAGGACGAAACGGGAAGCTTGCGGGCTTCCCGTTTTTTTTGCGTGGCGCGTGACGGTGCGTCAGTAGCGGCCGACGACGCCGTTCTGGTTGCCGTGCACGCCGATGCGCACGTGCTCGCTTTCCAGGTCGGCGCGCGCGACGACGAAGGTCTGGTTGGCGCGCAGCCGCTTCGGATTCGGAATGCCCGACGCGCCCGTGAGCGCGCTCGACCACTGCGGTGCGCTCGCGGTGCCGCGGTTGTAGTCGACGTGAACGTCGACGTCGTCCGGGCCGGGATTGGTGATCGTGACCGGGGAATGCTGACCGAAGTCGAACGCAAGCGTACCTTCCGCGGCGATGTTGAACTGGGGCATGTCGCCCTCCTCGAAAGAATGTCGGTGATGCCGTCGTGGCGCGACGCGCGTGTCGACGGCGGGGAAACGCCGCGCCGGGTGGCGAAGGGCGGCTGGGAGTCAGGTTAAGCGCGGCCGTCGTGCGGCGAAATGCGGCATTCGTCATGGACCGTTCGGCCCGATCGTGCGGCTGGCCCGCGTGATTTTTTTTATCGGCACCGGCCTGCGTGCGGCCAAAGCCGGTTATATTTCCCGACCCTGCCGGGCCGCGGATCGGCCGTCGCCCGGTGTTTCAATCGCTCCGTCAGGGCCGGCATGGCGCGCGGGGCGCGCAACCAAGAGGAATTCATGAGCGCATCACCTGCCGGGCGGACGGCCGAGACCGTCTCCATCGTGCGAATCGAAGCGGCGATCAATGCGTGGCGCGAAGTGTACCCGCCGGCTCCGGACGGCGAGGACGGCTACGCGCTCGATGCCGGCAGCAACTGCCTCGCCGAACTCTATGGCGCGATGATCTGCTTCCAGCAGGCGAGCGTGCCGCTCGACACGTTGAACACCGATCAGCGCGATGCGCTGTTCGCGACGGAGGGGTAGGACGCGCCCGCGCCGACCTGCTCGTCGAGCGTGCCGTGGCGGTGCATCGGGCGTTCGGAGCAACGCCTACGCAGCATGCGAAGCCGGCGGTGACAGGCGGCGACGGAGTTGCCGCGCTTGCTGGAGCACGGGCGCGCGCCAGACGATTCGCCCGTCGTCCGAGCTGCAGACCGGGGTATCGAGCGGCCAGCCGGCAGGATCGGCCGCGTACGACCAGCCGAGGCCCCGCAGTTTGTCCCGGCACGGCAGCAATTCGGTCACGCCCAGGCGGATCGCGCGCTCGATCGCATGACCGAGTTCGGCGGGATGCGGATAGTAAGGCGTCAGCAGGAACGCTCGCTGCGGCGATGCGTCCGCCCACGTGAGTCCGGCATCCACCATGTCGACGATCGCGGCCAGTCCGGAAGCATGCTCCGGCCCCGCGCGCTTGAGCAACGCGGCAACGTTGATGTTCACGCAAAGATCGACGACGTTCGGATAGACCAATTCATCGAGCCAGGTCAGATAGACGCCTTCGCGATGCCAGGGCTTGGCGTCGGCCGCGACCCACCTCAGGCGAAACGACTCGAGCACCTGGCGCGCGGCATGCGTCAGCCGCTGCGCCGGCCAGTGGCCGCCGTCGACCAGCGCGAGCGTGAAGAGCGCGGTGTCGTCGGCGTCCGGCAGAAGCGCAATGGGCATCCACGGCGGCTGGCGATCGGGCGGATAGAACGAGAACGCGCCGGGCCGGTCCGTCCGCTCGCAGCGCGCCAGGAAGTCGAGCGCGCGCCTGCGTGCCGCGGTCAGCGCCGGTGTGGCGGGCCATGCCGAGAGTTCATGCAGGACGAGCGCGGTCACGAAACCGTTCTCGTCGTCGGCCGGGCCTGTCGGCAGATCGACGACGGACCCGAATGCGCCGCTGGGCGATTGCGCGGCGAGCAGCGCATGCAGCGCGGCTCCGGTGGCGGTCGGGTGGTCGACGCTCATGCCGGCTCTGGCGGCGGCGCAACGCCAAAGGTGGCGCCGAGCTCGGCGTCGCCGTGCACGGTGATGCCGAACATCGTGTGATGGGTCGTCGGGTCGTCGAGCGCGGCGAGCGGCTCCGTCAATTGCGCGTAGAAGCGCAGGTCCCATCCGTGGCGCAGGCCAAGCTCCAGGATGCGTGCGCGGGCCCGCCCATCGCCGCCGAACAGCGCGCGCGCGTGCGTGTAGAGCGTGAACGCGGTCGGCTCGCCACGCGCGGAGACCGAGTAGCTGAAACCGTACAGATCGCCCGGGAGCTCGCGCCAGATCGGCACGACGCAGCATTCGCCCAACAGCTCGACGAGTTCTCGGTAGCGCGACGCGAGATTCACCCGCGCGAGCAGCGCGACCAGGTCCGGCGCGATCATGCCTTCGATTCGCGAATAGAACTCCGTGCGCTGCGAGTCGGGGTCCACGCCGATCAGCTCGACGTGCTGGCGCTTGTCCGGGAGCGACTTGGGCCTGCCGATCACGTCGGCGGCGAAGGCGTCGGCATCCGCCGCCGCGTCCTTCGGCACTTCGAAATAAAGCTTGGCGCGACACTGCCCCGCGCGATGCCGTCCGCCGACATACGCGCCGAAGCGCAGCGGATGGCCGGCCTGGAGCCGGCGAACCGCGTCGACGGTGGACGCGGGCGCCGGCGCGGCGCCGAGCGCCGCGAGCTGCACGAGCGCGGCATCGACCCCGCCGCGCGGATCGCTGCCCGGCAACGCCGGGTCGATCGTATACCGCAATGCATCGTCCGCGGTGGAGAACGCGATCTCGACCGGGAAGCCGCTCATGGTCAGCAGGCTGCCCGTGAAGCCGTCGGCTGCACGGGCGCGATCGTCGAGCAGGCGGAGCAGCCGTGTGCGCGCCTGCTCCGCGTCGTCGCCGTGAAAGTGCCGGGCGATCTGCAGCGCGCGTTCGAGTGCCGGGTGCCAGGCCATCGCGCTACTCCTGCCCGGTGCCGCGCGGGGGCAAGATCAGCAGCTGGCTCGTCTGATTGTTCGCCGACTCGACGCGCGTCGTCCCGTCCGTCAGGTAATAGCGGGCAACGTACCCGTAGATCGGCGTCACGTCGTCGACGGACGTGCTGCCTGCATACGCGTAGCCGCTTTCGCGCGTGAACGGGAAGTCTTGCCCGTCGTGCGGCGCGCTCTTGAACGTTATCGCCACCTTCACGTGATCGTTCACGCTCCAGTCGATCAGCGACGGATCGAGCTTGACCGACGCGGGCAGCGTACGGCGCGTGACTTCCACGCTTGTGTCGGCCGTCGGGAAGTCGAACGGCGTCAGGTCGCCATCGACCACCAGCGAGCCCGAGAAGATGGTCGCGGCGGAATCCGGATCGACCACCAGGTATCGGTACGTGACGGACGGGTGGGCGCGGTCGAGCGTGACATTCGCCGGACCGACGCCCTGGATCGCCCATTTCCATGACGGGATGCCCAGGTTGCCCGATTCGCTCGTGCGGAGCCCAAGCTGCACCTTGCTCCCCGAGTCGAAATTGCGCGCGGTCAACGTGACCGATTTCTCCCGCAGCGGAGACGCGGCCCTGACGAACGCGAGGGCGGGCTGCGCACCGGGCTGGATGACGGTGCCGGTCTCCTGGCCGTTCGAGTCCGGCGTCTTGCCGGCGATCGTGTATTCGAGCCAGTACGAGAACGAGCCCGGCGTATAGTTGCTGCGCGCGACGAGGCGTACCGGCATCGTGCGCGTGTCGCTCTTCCCGCCGGATTCATAGTGGACGCTGACACTCTGGATGAGCGCGGGCATCTTGCTGTCGAGGACGAACTCGCGAATGCCGACCTCGTCGATGGTGATCGACGTCGCGCCGCGCCCGTCGATCTCGCCCGAGTCGAACGGCGGGAGTTTTGCTTCCGGCTTGAACGTGACGACGTAGCGATAGCGGTAGTCGAGCCGCCACGCGACCGGGGAAATCGCCGTCTGGAAGATGCCGGTCGGCCAGGGCTGCGTGTGGCCCGGGTCGAAGACGCCGTGGCCGGGCGACCCGCCCGGGTTTTCGACGGTCAGCGCGATCGATTCGATCGGCAGCGTCTCGAAGTAGTCCGCGACCGGCGAGAACGTGACCGTCGTGACGGGCGGCAGCGCCGGCAGCACCAGCAGCGGCGTCGAACCGGCTCCCGAATGCGCCCAGGTCGAGCCGTCGTTCAGCGTGTAGGTCGCCGTCCATGTGTAGTCTGCGGCCGGCAGCGACAGCCAGCGGGCGGCGGCGCTGGCCTCGGTGAAGGTCAGCGGATGGCCGCCGAGTTTCACGTCGACGCGCGTGACCCGGCTCCAGTCGACCAGCAGCGGTGTGACGGTGACGACGGTGGTGGCGGGGATGCCGGCGCCGACCTGGATCGTCGTGCCGTCGGCCACCATGAGCGGAATCGGCGTGGCTTCTCCGGTTGGGCCGAACTGCTGGCCGTCGTACAGGACGACGCCGGCGGTGGCGGGGCCGGGGTCGAACTGCCACGTGTCCTCCGGATGCGCGGCGGTGAGTGCGCACCAGTGGTTCGCGCAGTAATGGTGATCCGTGTCGAGATAAACGAGGTTCAGCACGATCAGGCTGAGCGACGGGGTTTCCCCGCCCAGCCCGTGACCGACGATGCGATAGTGGATGTCCGCCATGGTGGCTCCGAACCGGTGGGTGCGTGCAGGCATGCGGGGGCGACAGCGTCGTTGCCCCCGCGGCATTGCGGTCCGCCCGGCGGGAGCCGGGCGGTGGCGCACGTTATTTCACGCTCGCGACCTCTTCCTCGTCGGCCAGGTTGACGCCCGTGATCAGACGGCGGTGGGCCGCCTCGAGCGCCTGTGCATGCTCTTCCGGAACGATGTAGGGCCGTTCGTTGGCCAGCACCTGCCTGCCGCTCCACGTCCTCGGCAGCACGAGCAGCGCCGACGTCATCTTCGTCTGCTGGATGTCGACCGGCGGCGCCCCCTTCTCCGTCGGATAGTAGATGCCCTTGAAGTACCAGCTCAGGCTGGGCTCCTGTCCGGCGAGCATGAACGAGTAGAACTGTTTGCCCGATCCCTTGACGAACTGGAACGGGTGCTGCTGGATCGGTTGCCCGTCCGCCCTCAGCAGGTAGGCCTCGATCGTGACCATGCTGTACGTATCCCACTGGATCAGCGACGGATCGATGGTCACCATGGTCGGGGTCTGCTTCGCGGTGACGTTGATCAGTTGCCGCTGCGGCACATACCACGGCGTCGGGTACTGGATGATCTCGCCGTCGTACTCGTATTGCGCGATCACGACGTTGTAGTAGGCGTTCGGGTTGTCCGGCGCGAGGAACGACCATGCGCTGATCGGATCGCCCTTCTTCGCGACGCGCCAGGTCTTGCCGGGCACGGTCACGCGGTTGTCCGGATCGACGTAGTACGCGGACACATAGACGTTCTCCATGTCCTTCGACCAAAGCGGATTCAGGAGGACGTCCTGCGGGACCAGCTGAGATCCGATCAGCACCTTGTTCCCGTTGGTCGGCTGGCTTGGCGCGAGGGTCACGCGCGAACCGTCTCCCATGACGTAGATCACCGAGTAGGTGTAGTTCGTCGTATAGGGGAGCGCAGTCGGGAACGAGACGTGCCACTTGTCGTTGTTCGCGTGGAACACGCGGGTCAGCGTCTTGGCCTCTGCCGACTGGCCGGGGGCCACGTTGGTGTTGACGAATACGAAGTCGACTTCCACTTCCAGCACCGATTGCTCCGTGGTCCCAAAGGGGACGTTCGCCGTCTGGAACGTAACGGCCAGCGCAGCGAGCGTGCCGGAAGTGAACGGCACGCTCGCCTCGCCGGGGACGGCGGCGTTGCCGTAGATCGTCGGCGACGTATAGGCCTTGCTGTTCAGGTAGCTGACGACGTATTTGTACGAATAGTGCAGATTGGGCGTGCCATCCGGATTGTTGACCGCGGGGCGCTCGAAGGTCCAGCTGGTTTTGTCCTTGCTCAGGGTCGCGGAGTCGTTGCCCGACGGCGATTGCACCAGGATTTCCACCGACGCGACCCCGGAGTCGATCAGGTCGACGTTGGACAGCTGGAACACGACCGAGAGCGGGCTGGCGTCGACCAACTTGTAAACCCGGTCCCACACATCCTTCGAGAAGGCCGGCAGCAGGGTCGACGACTGTGCAATCCAGTCGACCACCGAGTTCTGCGAGTACGTGTACGAGAACGAACTCACCTGGTTCATGCTGAACGTGTAGTCGTTGCCTGACGGATTATTCGCCTGCATCATCGCGATGGTCGAATTGACCGTCTGGGTGACGGCATTCTGCAACGTCTGCTGCGCCCAGTTCGTGATCGCCTGCCCCTGCGGCGACATCGGGTCGATCTTGCCCCAGACATAGTTGATCCTGCCGGACTGCGACTGGCTCAGGTACTGCTTGACGTCGACGGTGCGGCTGGTTTCCGAACCCCAGACGTTTCTGTCGATGTGGATGGTCTGCTCGTACTGATAGGCGACGCTCGAGTCGAATCCGACCGTGACCGTCACGCCCGGCAACGATCCGGGCACGTGCATCTGGTACTGGACATCGTACGTGCCGCCGCCCCCCGGGTTGCTGAACGCGGTGATGAATGCAGCGACCGCGGCCTGGCTCGGCAGGGAGATCGAGAACGACGCGCGGGCACTTGCCTGCCCGATGTCACCGGTCGTCGGCGCCAGGGAGGGCCAGGCCACGGCCGAATAGCTGCGCATCTGGCCCTTGTCGTCGGGATACTGATAATTGAACCAGGTCGTACCGAGGGACCAGTCCCAGGCGCCGATCCGGATGTCGCTGCCGAACTTCTTCTGCACGGCCTCGATGGACCCCGGCGGCGTTTGCAGCACGGTCTGGAAATTGCACTGTCCGGTAACTTCCTTGCCATTCGTGAACTGCCGCAGCGAGAATTCCGGCAGACCGTTCGCGGCGACCGCGAACTGCGGCTGCGGAACGATGTAATACTTCTTGGCGTCCTGGTTGTCCTTGTAAATCTGGATCGTGTATGACCGTCCGGCGAAATCGTATTTCAAGGTATCCGAGCTTCCGATATCCAACATGACTCTTCTCCCGTACCGTACCGTGACATGAAGTGAGCGCCGTGTTTCGAACAGAAGTGGGTGTGCGGGCGTCGCGCGTCGCGGCCTGCGTGTACCGCGGCCGAACGCTGGTGCCTCTTGTCTCATGCCGACTGCCCCGCGGCATGCAAATGCATTCGACGCCGAAGCGTCGTGAGTCCGTGCGACATCTCCCGTTCTATTTCCCTCGGGCGCGCCGTGCCGGAACGCTCGACCTTTTTTGAGTCGTTGATACGGCCGAGTGAGCGACCGGCTCATCATTCGGATATTTTTGAGCACCGGCAACTACTAGAAATGGTAGGTGCGCAGGGCATGTATTTTGCTCCTGGTCGTCGATTTCCTCCGCGCTCGCGGCAGCCTGGGGCGGCGGCTTCACCCCTGATCTCCTCCCCCCACCGGCAGCACCGACCCCGTGATGTACGACGCCTCGTCCGACGCGAGGAACAGGATCGCGCCGACCTGCTCGTCGATCGTCCCGTAGCGGTGCATCGGGCTCGATGCGAGCGTCTGGTCGACGATCGCCTGATACCAGTGCGTTTCCTGCACGCTGGGCGGCTCGGTGTTGCGCGGCACGATGCGCGGCGGCGCGTCGGTGCCGCCGGTCGCCACCGCGTTCACGCGGATCCCGTGGTGCGCCTGCTCGAACGCGAGGCTCGCGGTCAGCGCGTTGACGCCGCCTTTCGCGGCCGCGTACGGAATCCGGTGGATGCTGCGCGTCGCGATCGACGACACGTTGACGATCGCGCCGCGCTTGCGCTCGATCATCGCCGGCAGCACCGCGTGGCAGCACCACAGCGTCGGGAACAGCGAACGGCGGATCTCGGCCTCGATCTGCTGCGGTTCGTATGCGTCGAACGGCTTCGCCCAGATCGTGCCGCCGACGTTGTTGACCAGCACGTCGATGCGGCCGAACGGGCCGAGCGAGGCCTGCGCCATCTGCGCGGCGCCGTCGGCGGTTTCGAGATCGGCGAGCACCGCGATCGCGCGGCCGCCTTCCTTCTCGATGTCGGCAACGACGTCGCGCACGGTCGGCGCGCGATCGACGAGCACGAGCGTCGCGCCTTCCTGCGCGGCGCGCAGCGCGACGCCGCGGCCGATGCCTTGTCCCGCGCCGGTGACGACGACGATCTTGTCCGCGAAGCGGTTCGGATGGGGTGTGTTCATGCGGCGTTGCTCGACGAGAATTTTTCGAAATACAGGTTGGCCGGCGTCACGCCGCATTCGCGCAGCCACGCCTGCACCGCATCGACCATCGGCACGGGGCCGCACAGGTAGATGTCGACGTCGCCATCGTTGAGCCAGGCCGGATCGACGTGCGCGGTCACGTAGCCCTTGCGCGGATGCGCGCTGCCCGCATCCGCGACGCAGGTGCGGTATTCGAAGCCGGGCAGGCGGCGCGTGACGTCGTCGAGCTGCGCGAGCGCGACGAGGTCCGCGTCGTTCGTCACGCCGTACACCATGCGTACCGGCTGGCCGTTCGTGCGCGCCGCGCATACGTCCAGCATCGACAGGAACGGCGCGATGCCGGTGCCGCCCGCGAGGAACAGCGCGGGCCGCGCCGCGTCGCGCAGGTAGAAGCTGCCGTGCGGGCCGGAGAACGCGATCCGCTGGCCGGGCGCGGCGTCCTGCGCGAGATAGCCGCTCATCCGGCCGCCCGGCACGTTGCGCACGATGAACGACACGCGCGGCGTGCCCGGCTGCGAGCTGAATGAATACGAGCGCGACGACGTGGTGCCGGGAATCTCGACGTTCACGTATTGCCCGGCGAGGAAGCCGAGCTGCTCGGGCGTGTCGAGGTCGATCGCGAAATGCAGCGTCGAGTCCGACAGCTTGTCGACCGCCGCGAGCGTGCCTTCGTGGCGCGCGGCGCCGGTCTTGCACGCGCTCGACGAGGCCGGCACGCGGATCACGCAGTCGCCGCGCGGGCGGGTCTGGCAGGCCAGCACCATGCGTTGGGCGGCTTCGTCGGCGGTGAGCGCATCCTCGATATAGCTCGATTCGGGCAGCTCGTAGTCGCCCGACTCGCACTGGCAGCGGCAGGTGCCGCAGGCGCCGTCGCGGCAGTCGAGCGGAATGTTGATTTGCTGGCGATAGGCCGCGTCGGACAGTTTCTCGCCGTCGCGGCACGAGATGAAGCGGGTCACGCCGTCTTCGAATTGCAGTGCGATGGTGTGTTCCATGATCGTCCTTGCTGAACCCGTCGAAACTAGATGTGATAGACGTCGATGACCTGATTGATGTAGTCGTTCTTCAGCACGACATACTTGTTCAGGATCCGCGGCGCGTCGCCGTTGAAATCGATCACGTAGCGCGACATGCCGAAGTAGGTCGACACGGTCTTGTAGCGGAAGCTCAGCGTGTGCCAGTTGAAGCGCACCGTGCAGACGCCGCCGTCATGCTTCTCCAGCTCGACGTTCGCGACGTTGTGGCAGGTGCGCGTGTCGGGCATCGTCGCGCTCGAGCGCTCGGTCTTGATGCGGAACACGCGATCCTCGAGGCCTTGCCGGTTCGGGTAGAAGATCAGCGAGATCTCGCGCTGCGGATCGGTGACGAGCGTGTCGTCGTCGTCCCACGACGGCATCCAGAACTGCGCGTCGGGGTGGTAGCAGGCGAGCCAGTCGTCCCACTGCTCGTCGTCGAGCAGGCGGCTTTCGCGGTACAGGAACGCCTGGACGTCGGCGATCGAAATCGTGTTCATGCGGGGCTCCGTTCGGCGTCGATGGCCTGTTTCATCGTCTCGGCCCAGTAGCGGTGCTGCACCGTATAGAGCCCTTCGTCTTCCGTCTTCACGCCGCTCATCACCGGGTTCAGGCCGATCTTGCGCGCGGCGTCGTCCGGGCCGTCGATCCAGTGCGTCGAGCCGCGGCACATGTCGTTCCAGGCAACCGCGATGCCCGCGTAGCCCTGCTGGCACGCGCGGAATTCCTCGAGATCGTCGGGCGTCGCCATCCCGCTCACGTTGAAGAAATCCTCGTACTGGCGGATGCGGCGCGCGCGGGCGTCGGCTTCCTCGCCCTTCGGCGCGATGCAGTAGATCGTCACTTCGGTGCGGTTCACCGACAGCGGGCGCAGCACGCGGATCTGCGAGCCGAACTGGTCCATCAGGTACACGTTCGGATACAGGCACAGGTTCCGCGAGTTCTGGATCATCCAGTCGGCGCTCTCGCTGCCGCAGCGCGCGGCGAATTCGTCGCGGCGGCTGAAGTTCGGGCGGTCCTCCGGGTTCGACCAGCGCGTCCACAGCAGCATGTGGCCGCGCTCGAACGCGTAGAACCCTCCGCCCTGGCGGCCCCAGCTGCCGGCGTCCATCGCGCGGATCGTGTCCTCGCGCGCGTTCTGCTCCTTGCGGTGGTGGGTGGTCGCCGCGTAGTTCCAGTGCACGGCCGACACGTGGTAGCCGTCCGCGCCGTTCTCGGCGGTCAGCTTCCAGTTGCCTTCGTACGTGTAGGTCGACGCGCCGCGCAGCACTTCGAGCCCTTCGGATGACTGATCGACGATCATGTCGATGATCCGCGCCGCTTCGCCGAGGTGTTCCGCGAGCGGCGGCACGTCCGGGTTCAGGCTGCCGAACAGGAAGCCGCGATAGCTTTCGAAGCGCGCGACCTTCTTCAGGTCGTGCGAGCCTTCCTTGTTGAAGCACTCGGGGTAGCCGGCGCCTTCCGGGTCCTTCACCTTCAGCAGCTTGCCGCTGTTGTTGAAGGTCCAGCCGTGGAACGGGCACGTGTAGGTCGCCTTGTTGCCGCGCTTGTGGCGGCACAGCATCGCGCCGCGGTGCGTGCACGCGTTGACGAACGCGTTCAGCTCGCCCTGGCGGTTGCGCGCGATGAACACCGGCTGGCGGCCCATGTACGTCGTGTAGTAATCGTTGGTGTTCGGAATCTGGCTCTCGTGCGCGAGGTAGATCCAGTTGCCTTCGAAGATGTGCTTCATCTCCAGCTCGAACAGCGCTTCGTCGGTGAACGCGCTGCGATGCAGGCGATAGTCGCCGCTCGCCTTGTCTTCGACGAGGAAGTCGTCGAGCGAACGCACGGCGGGCGCGCGGTCCGGATAGATCGGGATCATCGGGTGTCTCCAGTGTCGGCCGGCGTCAGCGTGTCGGTGCTGGTTCCGGTGCGATGCAAAGCGATGGGGCGATGCGCGCGGCGTGGCGCGCACCGGTGAATCGGCTCAGGCGGCGGCGCGGGTGCGCGCCACTTCGGCCTCCGGCGCCGCGGGATGCTCGCCGTGCAGCCGGAAGTCGAAATCGATCGACGCGAACGGCCGGTCGACGCCGTGGCCGTCGAGCACCGCGGGTGCGCTCACGCGCTCGATCGCGGGCACGAGGCCTTCGCGGCTCGCGAACGCGAAGTCGTCCCACAGGTACGCGTCGCCGTCGATGTTGATCTGCGTGGTCAGCTTGCGGTGGCCCGGCGCGGACACGAAGAAGTGGATGTGCGCGGGGCGGCGGCCGTGGCGGCCGAGCTGGTCGAGCAGGCGCTGCGTGGTGCCGTCCGGCGGGCAGCCGTAGCCGACCGGCACGATGCTGCGGAACTGGTAGCGGCCGTGCGCGTCGGTGACGATCGTGCGGCGCAGGTTGAACGCGCTTTGCGTCCGGTCGAAGAACGAGTAGTTGCCGTGCAGGTTCGCATGCCAGACCTCGACCTTCGCCCCCGCGAGCGGCGCGCCGTCGTCGCCGTACACGGTGCCCTGCATGAACAGCAGGTCGCCATCCGCTTCGTCCGAGCCGTCGTCGAGGCGCGCGAAGCCGATGCTCGCCGGCGCGCCGGCCACGTACAGCGGGCCTTCGATCGTGCGCGGCGTGCCGCCGGTCAGGCCGGCCTGCGCTTCGGCTTCGTCCATGCGGATGTCGAGGAAGCGCTCGAGGCCGAGGCCCGCGGCGAGCAGGCCGAGTTCCTGCGTCGCGCCGGCTTCGGACAGGTATTCGATGCCTTTCCACACTTCGGACGGGGTCAGGTCGAGATCCTCGATCGCCTTGAACAGGTCGGCGGTCAGCCGCACGACCACCTGCCGGACGCGCGAGTCGGCTTCGCCGCGCGCGGCGCCGACGATGAACCCTTCGACGAGGGCTTCGATGTCACTGTGGGTCATTGTCTTCTCCTGGCTCTGATGGGCCGCGATCCGGCGGGATGCGCGTGTTTCCTCTGACCTGCGCCGTTCGGACCGTTGGAGCGTTAATGCCCTGGGGGTATAGTTGTGCGGTTCCGAGCAGGCAGTTGAAGGATAGTTGCGCGTGAAATGCGTCGTCCAACACTGATTTAGTATCAGTTCCATATCTCAGAGGTATTGAAATGGAGTTGCGGCACCTTCGTTACTTCGTCGCGGTGGCCGACGAGCGGAATTTCACGCGCGCGGCGGAGCGGCTGCATATCGCGCAGCCGCCGCTGAGCCGCCAGATCCAGCAGCTCGAGGAGACGCTCGGCGTGACGCTGTTCGAGCGCAACACGCGGCCGCTGAAGCTGACCGACGCGGGGCGCTTCTTCTATTCGCACGCGGTGCAGCTGCTGGCACAGACCGCCGAGCTGGAGTCGATGACGAAGCGGATCGGCAAGATCGAACGCAGCATGTCGATCGGCTTTGTCGGCTCGACGCTGTACGGGATGCTGCCGAAGATCATCCGGCGCTATCGCGACGAATGCCCGGCGGTCGAGCTGAGCCTGCACGAGATGTCGACGATGGACCAGATCAAGGCGCTGAAGGACGGGCGGATCGATGTCGGGTTCGGCCGCATCCGCCACGAGGATCCGAGCGTGCGGCGCGTCGTGCTGCGCGAGGAGCGGATGATCGTCGCGCTGCCGCTCGGCCATCCGCTCGACGGCGCGAAGCAGGTGCTGTCGCTGCACGACCTCGTCAACGACACGCTGATCATCTTCCCGAAGGCGCCGCGGCCGAGCTACGCGGACCAGGTGCTGGCCGCGTTCCACGACCGCGCGCTGAAGCCGCGGCGCATCTACGAGACGCGCGAGCTGCAGATCGCGCTCGGGCTCGTCGCGATGGGCGAGGGCGTGTCGGTCGTGCCGCAGAGCGTGTACGGGCTGAAGCGCGACGACGTCAGCTACAAGCCGCTCGACGATCCGAACCTCGTGTCGCCGATCATCATGAGCATGCGGATGCTCGACGAATCGGAAGACATCCGCGCGATGCAGGCACTGATCTACCGGCTGTACGACGAGGCGAAGATGGATTACCTGCCGCCGCAGCAGGAGTGAAGGCGGCGCGGCGCGACTGCGCGATGCCCCGTCATTGCCGATGCGGTGAACGCGTCAGGCGCAGGTCAGCGGCGGCGTGCATGCTTGACGGGTTGCCCGTCGCCGCGCCAACATGGCCGCCAACTCGCCGGACCGCGTGCGTCCGGCCGCTTTCAAACATCCGACACACCGACATGACCGATATCGTGACCGAGGAGACCTGGATCGCGACGCCGCAAGGGCGTCTGTTTGCGAAACGCTGGCGCGGCGCACCCGCGCCCGACGCTGCCGTGTGCCCGATCGTGCTGCTGCACGATTCGCTCGGCAGCGTCGCGCTGTGGCGCGACTTTCCGGAACAGCTCGCGCAGGCGACGCGCCGCGACGTGATCGCGTACGACCGGCTCGGCTTTGGCCAGTCCGATCCGCATTCGGAGCAGCTGTCGCCGGCGTTCGTGCGCGACGAGGCGGACCATGCGTTCGACGCGCTGCGCGAGCAGCTCGGCATCGCGTCGTTCGTCGCGTTCGGCCACAGCGTCGGCGGCGGGATGGCGGTGGGGGCGGCCGCCGCGTATCCGGAGCGGTGCCGCGCGCTCGTGACGGTCGCCGCGCAGGCGTTCGTCGAGGAACGCACACTGGTGGGCATTCGCGAGGCAGAACGGCAGTTCGCCGAACCCGGCCAGCTCGAGCGGCTCGCGCGCTATCACGGCGACAAGGCGGAATGGGTGCTGCGCGCGTGGGTCGATACGTGGCTGTCGCCGGCGTTTCGCGACTGGAGCCTCGACGACGTGCTGCCGCAGGTGCGCTGCCCGACGCTCGCGATTCATGGTGCGCAGGACGAGTACGGTTCGTCCGCGCATCCGGATCGCATCGCGTCGCGCGTCGCGGGGCCGTCGTCCGTCGTGATGCTGAAGGAATGCGGACACGTGCCGCATCGCGAGCGGACGGCCGTCGTGCTCGACGCGGTGAAGGATTTTCTGGCGCGGCATGGGGTGTGAGCGCTTCGATGCGATACACGCGATGGGCCAGGACGATCGTTGCCGCAGCGTTGCTCGCGTGCGGGGGCGCGGCATGCGCCGATGATGCAGGCAATCCGCTGCACAAGCTGGAGATCGGCCGCCTCACGATATTCCAGAAGTATTCCAGATACCTGAGGTTCGAACTGGCCGACGGCAGGCGCGTTGCCGTAACCGATGCGGCAGGTTTCTATTGGCCACCGGTCAACACCGACACGCAAGGGCGCTTCCACGTCGGCAACAAGACCATCGACAGCGTCAGCGGTCGCGTGGTGAAAACCGACGCGGACCGGCACGCGATCGTCCTCGGTTCCCGCTACACCGTGTCGGCCGACGACGCCCGTCATGCGGTGAAGATCCGGCGCGGCGCGCACATGTGCGAAGTCGATGTCAGCAAGCTGGGCCTCGATCCGGCAGACGGGCGTGCCAGCGCGTTCCTGCACGGCGCGATCCGCTTCGTGGATGCGGACGGGCCGCTGGTGGGCGTGGTGACGCTGGGCGGCAGGGAGGCCGGCGATACCCGGTATCTGGCCGTCCGCATTGCGCCCGATACGTGCGCGGTCACGTCGACGGACCTCGGCAACCCGGATTTTCTCGTCGAACTGGGGTGGACACCGAACGGACACTGGTGGATCACCGGCGCGACCGAGGGAACGCTGATTCGCTCCGACGACGGCATCACATGGACCACGACCAAGCTGCCCGACCGCATTTCGCAGACGGTCAGTGCGTATGTGGTCGATCCACGGCATGTGTGGCTCGCCGCCAATCATGCGGGCATGGCGAACGAGGACAACCCCGAGATCGTGTATTCGGAGGATGGCGGCAAGATGTGGACGCCGCTCACTTGGCAGAGCAGCCTGATGTCACACGTTCCGCCGTACTGGCTGGAAGGGCAAATGCGTGCGCGCAGCCGACCAGTGGCGAACGAGCCCAACGCTCGCTGACGCGCGTGCCGGCGCGTTCCCGCACCGCCCGGGCGCCTGAGCGCCCGATCCGGCGGCGATCAGAACGCGAGCTGGACGGCGAGATCGATCGCCAGCAGCGCGATCGAACAGCCGATGCCGAGCATCACGTTCGGCAGCCGGTGCTCGAAATCGCGATCCTTGCGCATCGCCGCGCCGAGCAGGAAGACCGCTTCGACGACGATCTGCGCGCCGACGAACAGCAGCATCAGCAGATACTCGTAACCCATTCCCTTGAAGCCGGCGAAGTGCATCCCGTGATCGCGGATCCACTGGCCGACGCGCAGCAGTTCGTAGACGAACAGCGCGGCGGGGAACAGGTAGCTGATGAAATAGGTGGGCGCGCCGGCGTGCCGTAGTTCGAAGTGGAAATGATGCGTGGTGGCCATCACGAATCCTCCTTGCAAACAGGGTTGCAATCGCGACGGCGGCGCGACGACGTGCGCCGCCGTACGTCATCAGCATACTGCCGCGCGGCGGATTTGGCATGAACGGTGTATCGCAATGGCGACGCCGGCTTACGATTGCCGTACATCGGCCGCCGCACGCTTACGCGCGTCGCGTGCCCTTCGACGACGCCTTCACCTCGGCCCCTTCGACGAAAAACCGGGCGACCGCATGAAACTCCCGCTTCAACGACAGCCCAGGCACGTTCAGCCAGCGCAGCATCGCTGCGAGATACAGGTGATGGAACCACGTTGCGAGCTGGTCGGCAGGCAATGACGGGTTCAGTTCGCCCGACTGCTGCCCCGCGGCGATGAGCTGCTGCCACACGAGCGCGATGTCGCTGCCGTGCGCGTTGCCGCCTTCCGGTTCCGCCGCATCGATGGTCAGGAAGCGGTGCTTCAGGTACGCGAGCAGGTAGACCGGATGCTGTTCGCACCATGCGGCCGACGCGTCGAGCACGCACGCGATGCGCGACGCGAAGGTCTTGCGCCGAGCGACGTCGCGTTGCAGATGCGCGAGATCGCGTGCGAGTTCACCTTCGAGCCAGTGCGCGAGCACGGCTTCCTTGGTCGGGAAATGGTTGTACAGCGTGCGCTTGGCGACGTCCGCTTCCGCGGCGATCTGCTCCATCGTGACGGTGTCGTAGCCATGCGCGTCGAACAGGCGCGCGGCGGTCGCGGCGAGATGCGCGAGCATCTGGATGCGCTTGCGCGCGCGGCGGCCCGGATCGTCGGGAGTGGGTTCCATGGCGAAGGTCTTTACAGAAAGTGTACGAGTTGCATTAGTATACGACGTGCATTTTTTGTGATGCCATTCCACCGGGAGTCCAGCATGAAGCTCGTCATCGTCACCTACGGCACCGAAGGCGATGCGCGCCCGCTCGCGGCGCTCGGCCGCGCGCTGATCGACGCCGGCCACGACGTGCGGCTGCTGGCCGACGCCGCGACGCTCGGTTCGGCCGCCGCGCTCGGCGTGCCGTCGGCCGCGCTGTCGGGCGACATCCGCCGCGCGCTCGCGCCGGGCGAGGCGTTGTCGGACGCGGTGAACGGGCGGGGCGGCTTCAACGACACGTCGAAGGCGCTCGCGGCGATCGCGAATGCGAACACCGCCGCGTGGATGCGCGAAGTCGCCGACGCGTCGGCCGGCTGCGATGCGATCGTCACATCGGGGCTCGCGGCGTTCGTCGGCCTGTCGGTGGCCGAGTATCGCGGCATTCCCGCGATCGGCGCGGGCCTCATCCCGATCACGCCGACGGCGGAATTCGCGTCGCCGTTCCTGCCGCCCGGCAAGCTGCCGCGCTGGCTGAACCGCGCGAGCCACCGCTTCGTGAATGCGCTGCTGTGGCACGCGTTCCGCCGCTCGACCAATGCGGCGCGCGCGAGCGTGTGCGGGCTGCCGCCGCGCAAGCGTGTGTGGAGCGAGCATCCGATGCTGTACGGCGTGTCGCCGGCGCTGCTGTCCGGGCCCGCCGACTGGCCGGACCAGGCGTGCGCGTGCGGCCAATGGAGCGTCGACGATCCGGCGTGGACGCCGCCGCCCGAGCTTGCCGCGTTTCTCGACGCCGGCGAGCCGCCGATCTATGTCGGTTTCGGCAGCATGGCGGGGTTTGACCGGCCGGCGCTGGCCGATACGCTGACGAAGGCGCTCGATGGCCGCCGCGCGCTGTTCTATCCGGGATGGAGCGGGATCGACGCGCACGCGCTGCCGGGCAATGTGTTCGTGGTCGGCGACACGCCGCATCGCTGGCTGCTGCCGCGCACGTCGATGGCGATTCACCACGGCGGCTCCGGCACCACGCACTCGGCGGCGCGCGCGGGCGTGCCGTCGGTCGTCGTGCCGTTCGCGGGCGACCAGTTCTTCTGGGCGCACCGGCTGCGGCGGCTCGGCGTGGCCGGCGCGCCGGTCGCGGGCAGGCGGATGCAGGCCGCCGAGCTTGCGCGCGGCATCGCGTTCGCGGAACGCGCCGGCACGCAGGCGCGCGCCGCGGAACTGGGCGCGCGAATGGCGCGGGAGGAGGGATTGCGGCGCGCGGTGGCCGCGCTCGAGCGCTGGGGCGCCCGCGTCAGAAGTGCCCGGTAAAGCGATACCGGCTGCCCGGGTGCCACAGGTTGACGGTCGACGCGACCACGCCTTGCGACCACGTGCGCCGGTGCAGCATCAGGCACGGCTCGCGTTCGTCCATCGTCAGCAGGCTGCGCGTTTCGGCATCGGGCATCGCGGCTTCGATCCGGTATTCGACGCGCTGCAGCGGCGCGACGCGCATCAGGTACTGGTTCGGCGTCGTCGCGGTGAAGTCCTGCAACGCGTATTCGGGCGCGCTGGCGGGATTGACCCAGCGTTCCTCGAGCTGCACGGGCGTGTCGTTCTCGAAGTGCAGCACGCGCGAATGGAAGATCGGGCTGCCCGCGTCGAGCTGCATCTCGTCGGCGAGCTTCGCGTCGGCGACGCTCGCGCCGACCAGCAGCACCTGCGCACGATAGCCGTGGCCGCGCGCGGCGACCTCGTCGGAAATGCTGCGGATCGCGACGAGCGTCGATTCGTACTTCGGCGACGCGACGAACGTGCCCGAGCCGCGCGTGCGCGTCAGCACCTGCTCGGCGGTCAGCTCGCGCAGCGCGCGGTTGACGGTCATCCGCGCGACGTTGAATTCGCGCGCGAGCTCGTTCTCCGACGGCACCTGGTCGCCTTCCGCCCATTCGCCGGCATGAATGCGCGCGAGGATGAAATCCTTGATTTCCTGATAGATCGGTGTGGTCATGGGATCGCAATTCCAGAGACGGCCGCCGCCCGCCACCGAATGCCGGCCGGCGCGCGCCCGGCGCCGAGTGTACCGGTTTCCCGGCGGCACCGGCGCGAATTCCTGGATGATCCCTTGTCGGGCGGCGCGCGTCCATGCGGGATTGCACAGAGGCGCGCGCCCGCCGGTCAGAACCGGTGCCGCATGCCGACGGTCCCGACGACCTGCGTGTTCGTCGACGACGCCGCCACGCCGTTGATGTTCGCGAAGCCGAGCGTCGCGCCCGCCGGAACGCCGAACTGGTGCTGGTATACGCCTTCCACGTACACGTCGGTGCGCTTGCTCAGCGCGTAGTCGGCCATCAGCGTGACCTGGTGCCACTTCGGGCGGTGGGTGCCGGTGGCGTCGTCGTAGCGGCCGTGGGTGAACGTGTACGCGCCGGCGAACGACACCGCCGGGTTCAGCGCGTAGCGGGCGTTCACCTCGTAGTTGTCGAAGCGCAGCGCATTCAGCGCGCCCGGCAGCGACGATGCGGCGGTTTCGTCGAACATCGAATGGGTCCACAGCGCGCCGACGGTCAGCCGGTCGAACGCGTAGCTGCCGCCGGCGCCCACCACGCGCTGGCGCGCGGCCGGGAAATTCGGCGCGTCGTTGCCCGACAGCGCACCGGCGAGCGTCGTGCCGCCGCGATTGAGCTGCAGGTAGGCCGCGCCGAGGTTGACGGGGCCGTTCGCATACGAGACGCCCGCGCTGTACGCGCGGTTGTTCGAGAAGCCGGGCTGGTTGCTGAAGCCGTACAGGCCGCTGAACTGCACGCCGGCGATCGTCGGGCTCGTGTACTTCACCGCATTGTCGATATAGAACGAATCGTCGACGTTGTCGTTGTCGAACGGGTGCGCGGCGAGGTTGTTGCCGTCGCCGTTGTTCGACATCGCGAGCGGGCCGAGCATGTCGACGACCGAGTCGTATTGCCGGCCGAGCGTCAGCGTGCCGTAGCGGTCGCTCTGCAGGCCGACGTACGCGCGGCGGCCGAACATCGTGTTCCGGTACGACTGCGCGCCGTTGTTCAGGTTGAACCCGCTCTCGAGCCGGAACAGCGCATGCAGGCCGCCGCCGAGATCCTCCGCGCCGTTCAGGCCGAACACGGTGTTCGACAGCAGCCCGCTGCCCTGTTGCCAGGTGCTCTTGCCCGACTGGTTGTTCGTATAGGCGATGCCGGCATCCAGCATGCCGTAGAGGGTGACGCTGCTTTGCGCGTGGGCGGCCACGCTGAACATGGCGAGGGACAGCGCGCCGACGACTTCTTTTTTCATTGTCTGACTTCCTGGAAAGACCCGTTGCGACGGGGAGCGACGAATGACGGAGATCCCGTCTCGAACCTGGCGGCGATTCTAGGAATTGCGGTGAAGAGACGGTGTATAGACTGTCGGCGAGTTTGAAAAAATCACATAAAAGCCCGAATTGAACCGAATGCACTTTTTACAGGTTTTTTACTCCACGCCCTGAAATTGAACACCGCTTTGATACGCGGATTCCTACACTGGCGCATCCCGTTCTCCATTGGAGCGCAGGGTGTGACGGTGCCGCGGATGACCCGCGCACATCAAACAAAAACAGGGGAAAGCGATGTTGTGGATTTCGGGAGCCTTATCGGCCGTGCTCTTCATCTATCTCTTCCATGCGTTGATCAGGCCCGAGCGGGTTTGATTCGCGCGATTCGACAGGAACAGGAAAATATCGGTGAATCTATGAGCGATCTGGTTTTCATACTGGTCACGCTGGCGTTCTTCGCGTTGACGGCCGGTTTCATCAACGGTCTGGACAAGATTTGAGCGAGCGTCGACATGTTCAATAATTTCATTCAATTCGCGATCGTCCTGGCGATCATGCTGGCGCTGGTGCCCGTGGTCGGCAAATGGCTCGCGCATGCGTTCACGAGCCCGCGCCATGCGTGGCTGGAGCGCCGCACGTACGGCCTGCTCGGCGTCGATCCCGGCGAGACGATGTCGTGGAAGCGTTACGGGATGGTGCTGCTGCTCAGCAACGCGGGCATGATGGCGCTCGGCTACCTGCTGCTGCGCGTGCAGGACGCGCTGCCGTTCGATGCGCTGCATCGCGCCGCGCAAAGCCCCGATCTCGCGTTCAACACGGCTGCGTCGTTCATCACGAACACCAACTGGCAGGCGTATGCCGGCGAAAGCAGCCTGTCGAACTTCTCGCAGATGGCGGTCATCACGTTCCTGATGACGGTGAGCGCGGCAACCGGCGTTGCCGCCGCCGGCGGCTTCATCCGCGGCCTGAGCCGCAGGAACGCGGCCGACATCGGCAACTACTGGGTGGACTTCACGCGCGTGATCTATCGCGTGCTGCTGCCGCTCTGCTTCGTGATGGCGCTCGTCTACGTGTGGCAGGGCATGCCGCAGACGCTCGCGTCGGACGCGTGGGCGACCACACTCGAAGGCGCGCGCCAGCAGATCGTCACGGGGCCGGTGGCAAGCCTCGAATCGATCAAGCACATCGGCACCAACGGCGGCGGGTTCTTCAGCATGAACGCGGCGCATCCGTTCGAGAACCCGACGCCGCTCACCAACACGCTGCACATGCTGAGCATGCTGCTGATCCCGTCGGCGCTGACCTACGCGCTCGGCACGATGATCGGCAAACGCCGCCAGGGCTGGGTGATCCTCGCCGCGTTCGTCGTGATGTTCGTCGGCTTCCTCGCGGTGATCTACCCGGCCGAGCAGCACGGCAATCCGCTGCTCACCGGCCTCGGCGTCGACCAGCAATGGAGCGCGGAGCAGCCGGGCGGCAACCTGGAAGGCAAGGAGATGCGCTTCGGCATCGCGCAGACGAGCCTGTTCGCGACCGTCACGACGGCCGCCACCACGGGGTCAGTTAACGCGATGCACGATTCGCTGACGCCGCTCGGCGGCCTCGTGCCGCTCGCGCAGATGATGCTGAACAACGTGTTCGGCGGCGACGGCGTCGGGCTGATCAACCTGTTCACGTTCGCGATCCTGACGGTGTTCCTGGTCGGCATGATGATCGGCCGCACGCCGGAATTCCTCGGCAAGAAGATCGAGGCCCGCGAGATGAAGCTGGTGATGCTCGCGGTGCTCGCGCACCCGTTCAGCATTCTCGGCTTCACCGCGCTGGCCGCGCTGATGCACGCGACGCCGGACAGCCTCGCGAACCTCGGGCCGCACGGCTTCAGCGAGGTGCTGTACGCGTACACGTCAGGCACCGCGAACAACGGCTCCGCGTTCGCCGGCCTGAACGCGAACACGCCGTTCTTCAACACGACGATCGGCCTGGCGATGCTGGTCGGCCGCTACTTGACGCTGCTGCCGATGCTGGCCGTCGCCGGCTGCCTCGCCGCCAAGAAAAGCATTCCCGAGAGCGCCGGCACGCTGTCGACGTCGACGGGCCTGTTCGCCGGCCTGCTGATCTTCGTGATCCTCGTCGTCGGCGGCCTCACGTTCCTGCCCGCGCTCGCGCTCGGCCCGATCGTCGAGCATCTGATGATGACGAACGGCCAACTGTTCTGAGGACACCCACATGGCTCAAAGCAATCGCCACGCGGCACCCGCCGCCGCACCGGCTCCCGGTTCGTCGCTGCTCGACGCGACGCGCGGCCTCGTCAGGCCCGTGATCGCGTCGTCGGTGCTGTTCATGCTCGTCACCGGCCTCGCGTACCCGCTGCTCACCACCGGCGCAGCGAACCTGCTGTTCCCGTCGCAGGCGCGCGGCAGCCTGGTCGTGCGCGACGGCGTGACGGTCGGCTCCGCGGTGATCGGGCAAAACTTCACGCGCGCCGAGTATTTCCATCCGCGGCCGAGCGCAACGGTCGGCACCGATCCCGCCGATCCGGCCAGGACCGTCGACCAGCCGTACAACGCGGCCGGCAGCGGCGCGAGCAACCAGGGCGCCACCAGCAAGAAGCTGCTGGCGGACGTCACGGCACGAACGCAAGCGTATCGCCAGCAGAACGGGCTCGCAGGCGACGCGCCGGTGCCGGTCGACGCGGTGACCGCCTCCGCGTCCGGGCTCGACCCGGACATCTCGCTCGCGAACGCGCGGCTGCAGGCGGCGCGCGTCGCGCAGGCGCGCGGCGTGAGCGTCGCACAGGTGATGGCGCTGGTCGGGCAGGTGGCCACGCCGCGCCAGCTCGCGGTGCTCGGCGAGCCCCGCATCCGCGTGCTCGAACTGAACATGGCGCTCGACCGCTCGCTCGGCCAAGCGGCCGGCGCGCACTGAGAGAACGCAAAGGAGTCGTTTCATGTCCCATATCGAAACAACGATCAACCCCGCGGCCGCGCCGATCGGCGACGTGCCGCCGATGCGCTGGACCGCGGTGCTGCGCGACGCGTTGCGCAAGCTCGCGCCGCAGGTGCAGTGGAAGAACCCGGTGATGTTCGTGGTCTACCTCGGCAGCATCGTCACCACGGTGCTGTGGCTGCAGGCGCTCGCGGGCAACGGCGACGCGCCGGCCGGCTTCATCTTCGCGGTGGCGTGCTGGCTGTGGTTCACGGTGCTGTTCGCGAACGCGGCCGAGGCGCTCGCCGAAGGGCGCGGCAAGGCGCAGGCCGAGGCGCTGCGCGCGGCGCGCAAGCGCGTGTATGCGAAAGTGCTCGACGAGCCGAAGCGCTACGGCAGCACGACCCATCGCGTGCCGAGCGACGAGCTGGCCGCCGGCAGCGTCGTGCAAGTCGAGGCCGGCGACACGATTCCGGCCGACGGCGAGGTGATCGACGGCGTCGCGTCGGTCGACGAGTCGGCGATCACCGGCGAATCCGCGCCGGTGATCCGCGAGTCGGGCGGCGATTTCTCGTCGGTCACGGGCGGCACGCGCGTGCTGTCCGACTGGATCGTCGTGCGCATCACCGCGAACCCCGGCGAGGCGTTCCTCGACCGGATGATCGCGATGGTCGAGGGCGCGAAGCGCGGCAAGACGCCGAACGAAATCGCGCTGTCGATCCTGCTGGTCGCGCTGACGATCATCTTCCTGCTGGTATGCGTGACGCTGCTGCCGTTCTCGACCTTCAGCGTGCTGCTCAACGGCGCCGGCACGGCCGTGAGCCTCACCGTGCTGATCGCGCTGCTGGTGTGCCTGATCCCGACGACGATCGGCGCGCTGCTGTCGGCGATCGGCATCGCGGGCATGAGCCGCATGATGCGCGCGAACGTGCTCGCCACCTCGGGCCGCGCGATCGAGGCGGCGGGCGACGTCGACGTGCTGCTGCTCGACAAGACCGGCACCATCACGCTCGGCAACCGCGAGGCGGTGCAGTTCCGGCCGGCGCCGGGCGTCGACGAGCGCACGCTCGCGCAGGCCGCGCTGCTGTCGTCGCTCGCGGACGAAACGCCGGAAGGGCGCTCGATCGTCACGCTCGCGAAGCAGCGCGCCGTGTCGCCGCTGCCGGACCTTGAAGGGCACGTCACCGTGCCGTTCAGCGCGCGCACCCGGATGAGCGGGATCGATCTCGGCGCGCGCCAGGTGCGCAAGGGCGCGGCGTCCGCGATCCGCGCGCACGTCGATGCGCTCGGCGGCGTGTTCCCGGGCGACGTCGACGCGGCCGTCAACGACATTGCGCGCCGCGGCGGCACGCCGCTCGTGGTGGCCGACGGCGGCAAGGTGCTCGGCACGATCGAGCTGAAGGACATCGTCAAGCACGGCATCAAGGCGCGCTTCGCCGAGCTGCGCAAGGTCGGCGTGAAGACCGTGATGATCACCGGCGACAACCGGCTGACCGCCGCCGCGATCGCGGCGGAGGCGGGTGTCGACGACTTCCTCGCGGAAGCGACGCCGGAAGACAAGCTGCGCCTGATCCGCGAGCACCAGGCGAAGGGCCACCTCGTCGCGATGACGGGCGACGGCACCAACGACGCGCCGGCGCTCGCGCAGGCCGACGTGGCGGTGGCGATGCACAGCGGCACGCAGGCGGCGAAGGAGGCGGCCAACATGGTCGACCTCGACAGCAGCCCGACCAAGCTGATGCAGGTGGTCGAGGTCGGCAAGCAGATGATCATGACGCGCGGCGCGCTGACGACGTTCAGCGTCGCGAACGATCTCGCGAAGTATTTCGCGATCATTCCGGCGGCGTTCGTCGCGACCTATCCGGCGCTCGGCGCGCTGAACGTGATGGGGCTGCACAGCCCGACGTCGGCGATCCTGGCGGCGGTGATCTTCAACGCGCTGATCATCGTCGCGCTGATCCCGCTCGCGCTGAAGGGCGTCAAGTACCGCGCCGAGCCCGCCGAGAAGCTGCTGTGGCGCAACCTGTTGATCTACGGGGTGGGCGGCGTCGTCGCGCCGTTCATCGGCATCAAGCTGATCGACATGCTGCTGACGCCGTTCGTCTGACCGATGCGCATCCGGCCACGCGTCGCGCCCGGTTCGGCGCGCGCGTGGCCGCAACACATCCGACTTGCCGGGAGGGTGATTGAACGAGAACGCGATGCATCGACATGGGGACGACCTGTACGAGGTCGCCGAACCAGACACGGCCCGCAAGGGCCGCAGTCCGTTAACGCGGTTTTTGAGCGCCTGCGCGGGCGTCGTCGCGCGGATCGCCGGGGCCGAGCCCGGCAGCGGCCCGCCGGCGCATGTGCGTAAGCGGGCATCGCCGTATGTCGCGCCGCTCGCGTGGGCGACGCTGATCTGCGGGCTGGCGACGCTCGCGGCGAACGCGCTGCTGCGCGTGTTCGACCTGTCGAACGTCGTGATGCTGTTCCTGCTGACGGTCGTGCTCGTCGCGCTGCGCTTCGGCCGCGCGGCCGGCGCGTGGGCGGCGTTCGTGTGCGTCGGCTGCTTCGACTTCTTCTTCGTCGAGCCGCGCTGGTCGTTCGCGGTGTCCGATACGCAGTACGTGTTCACGTTCGCGCTGATGCTCGCGGTGGCGCTGGCGGTCGGCCAGCTCGCGGCGCGGCTGCGCGCGGAGGCGTGCGCCGCGCGCGCGAACGAGCGGCGCTCGGCGGCGCTCGCGCGGGTCGCGCGCGACCTGTCGGCGGCGATCGAGACCGAGCAGATCGCGTCGATCTGCACCGGCACGATCGGCCCGCTGCTCGGCGTGCACGTCGCGCTCGTGCTGCCCGACGCGGACGACCGGATGCCGGCCGCGCACGACGCCGGCTTCGTCGATCCGGCGGTGGCCCGCTGGGCGTACGAGCAGGCACAGCCGGCCGGCCGCTGCACGCAGGCGCTTAACGGCGCGGTGGCGCAGTACATGCCGCTGAAGGCGCCGATGCGGGTGCGCGGCGTGCTCGCGCTGCACGCGGGCGCGCAGCCGCTGCCGACCGATCCGGACGACCGCCGCCTGCTGGCCGCGCTGTGCTCGTCGATCGCGATGGCGCTGGAGCGCGTGCATTACGTCGAGGTCGCGCAGCGCACGCTGGTGACGATGGAAGGCGAGCGGCTGCGCAACGCGCTGCTGTCCGCGGTGTCGCACGACCTGAAGACGCCGCTGACCGCGATCCGCGGCCTCGCGGAAACGCTCGAGCGGCCCGAGCGGCTCGCGCCCGGGCAGCCGGCCGGCCTGGCCCGCTCGATTCGCGACCAGGCCGAGGCGCTGCACCTGCTCGTCGTGAACCTGCTCGATCTCGCGCGCATGCAGAGCGAAGGCGTGCGGCTGAACCGCGAGTGGCACATGCTCGACGAGATCGTCGGCAGCGCGCTCGCGCATTCCGCGCACGTGCTGGCCGGCCGCGACGTGAAGGCGGACCTGCCCGCCGACCTGCCGCTGATCGACGTCGACGCGCTGCTGATCGAGCGCGTGCTGATGAACCTGCTCGACAACGCCGCGAAATACGCGGGCGCCGATGCATCCGTGTCGGTGCGCGCGCGCGTGTTCGGCGAGACGATCTACGTGTTCGTCGAGGACGACGGGCCCGGCTTCGTCGTGCGCGATCCCGAGCCGCTGTTCGCGCCGTTCGAGCGCGAGCGGCAGGTGTCGTCGATCGCCGGCGTCGGGCTCGGGCTCGCGCTGTGCCGCAGCATCGTCAATGCGCACGGCGGCTCGATCCGCGCGATGCCGCTCGAACCGCACGGCGCGCGGTTCGAGATCCGTCTGCCGTTGGGCGCGCCGCCCGATATCGAACACGAGAGCCATTCATGATCCGTTCACGCGTGCTGGTCGTAGAAGATGAAGCGGACATCCGGCGGTTTGTCCGGATGGCGCTGGAGCAGGAAGGGATGGACACGTGCGAGGCGGCGACGGCCCGCGAGGCGCGCATGTTTGCGTCGAGCAGCAAGCCCGATCTCGTGATCGTCGATCTCGGGCTGCCCGACGATGACGGCAAGGCGTTCATCCGCGAGCTGCGCGAATGGTCGACGGTGCCCGTCATCGTGCTCTCCGCGCGGCAGCAGGAGGTGGAGAAGGTCGCGGCGCTCGACGCGGGCGCGGACGATTACCTGGCGAAGCCGTTCGGCGTGCCCGAGCTGCTCGCGCGCGCGCGGGCGCAGCTGCGCCGCGCGGCGTTCGTATCGGCCGAGGACGGGCAGTCGTCGTCGATCGTGCGCTTCGGCGACGTGCTGGTCGATCTCGGCAAGCACGAAGTGGCCCGCGGCGGCCAGCCCGTGCACCTGACCCGGCTCGAGTTCCGCCTGCTCGCCGCGCTGATTCGCGGGCGCGGCGGCGTGATCGCCGCGCGGCAGCTGCTGGCCGAGGTGTGGGGCATCCACGATGCGGACCGCGCGCACTACGTGCGGGTCTACATGACGAACCTGCGGCAGAAGCTCGAACAGGTGCCGGCGGCGCCCCGGCACCTGCTGACCGAGCTGCAGTTCGGCTACCGGCTGGTCGGGCTGGAGGCCGTCGGCGCGCAGCGCGGGGAGGGCTGGCCGGCATCGCGCCCGGTCTAGACAAGCGTTCTGTCATCATCGGCGCGGGCGCACCGCGCCGGTCGGCGCGCGTTTAGCTGGATGTCATTCATATGTAATTGAAATACAAGGGAATTCTGAACTCGAAAAGCAATCGTCCGACAATTAGAGATAAACACGGATTGCTGACGGAACCGAAAAAACGGCAAAGTTGTATGTACAACTTGGGCGACCGATTGGACGGCGCACAGGTTGGGCGGGCGGATGCCCGTCGTCCTCCCGACATACACAGGTACGCCATGAAGAAACTCGCGCTCAGTATTGCCCTCGCCTGCATCGCGGTCGGTGCCCACGCCAAGGATTGGTCGACGATCCGCTTCGGCGTCGACGCCAGCTATCCGCCGTTCGAATCGAAAGGCGTCGACGGCAAGGTGGCCGGCTTCGACGTCGATCTCGGCAACGAAATCTGCGCGCGCCTGAAGGCGAAGTGCGTGTGGATCGAGAACGATTTCGACGGGATGATCCCGGCGCTGAAGGCGAAGAAGTTCGACGGCGTGCTGTCGTCGATGTCGATGACGCCGCAGCGCGCGGAACAGATCGCGTTCTCCGACAAGCTGTTCAACACGCCGACGCGCCTCGTCGCGAAGAAGGGCTCGACGGTGCTGCCGACGGCCGACGCGCTGAAGGGCAAGTCGGTGGGCGTCGAGCAGGGCACGATCCAGGAAACCTACGCGAAGACCCACTGGGCGCCGAAGGGCGTGCAGGTCGTGCCTTACCAGAACCAGGACGGCGTGTATGCGGACCTCGTGTCGGGCCGCCTGGACGCCGCGCTGCAGGATGCGGTGCAGGCCGACATCGGCTTCATGAAGACGCCGCGCGGCGCGGGCTTCCAGTTCGCCGGCGGCGACATCGACGATCCGAAGACGCTCGGCAACGGCGCCGGCATCGGCCTGCGCAAGGAAGATGCCGACCTGAAGGCGAAGATCAATCAGGCCATCGCCGACATGCTGAAGGACGGCACCTACAAGAAGCTCGAGAAGAAGTACTTCGCGTTCGACGTCTACGGCGGCTGACCGCATGGCGGCGCGCCCGGCTCCGGCCGCGGCGCGCCGCACGCCTTTCTGGACTGGAGACGCACACATGTTTTTCCATGGATTTGGCCCGCTGCTGTGGGCCGGTACGGTCGAGACCGTGAAGCTCGCGGTGCTGTCGCTGGCCGCGTCGCTCGTGCTGGGGCTCGCCGGCGCGGCCGCGAAGCTGTCGGCGAACCGGGCGCTCGCCGCGGTCGGCACGTTCTATACAACGCTGATTCGCGCGGTGCCCGATCTCGTGCTGATGCTGATGCTGTTCTACGGGATGCAGATCCTGCTGAACAACGTGACCGACATGCTCGGCTGGGACCAGATCGACATCGACCCGTTCGCGGCCGGCGTCGTGACGCTCGGCTTCATCTACGGCGCGTATTTCACCGAGACGTTCCGCGGCGCGTTCCTGTCGGTGCCGCGCGGCCAGCTCGAAGCCGGCTTCGCGTACGGGATGAGCGGCTGGCGCGTGTTCCACCGCATCCTGTTCCCGCAGATGATGCGCTTCGCGCTGCCGGGCATCGGCAACAACTGGCAGGTGCTCGTGAAGGCCACCGCGCTGGTGTCGATCATCGGCCTCGCCGACGTCGTGAAGGCGTCGCAGGATGCGGGCAAGAGCACGCTGAACTTCTTTTTCTTCACGCTTGCGGCGGGCGCGATCTACCTTGCGATCACGACGGTGTCGAACGTCGTGCTGCACCACCTCGAGAAGCGTTATTCGGTCGGCGTCCGGAGGCTTGCACTGTGATCGAGATCATCAGCCAGTACTGGCAAAGCTACCTCTACTCCGACGGCTACTGCTTCAGCGGGCTCGCGATCACGCTGTGGCTGCTGGTCGTGTCGATCGCGCTCGGCTTCGTGCTCGCGGTGCCGCTCGCGATCGCGCGCGCGTCGAGCAACCGCTGGGTGTCGGGGCCCGTGTGGTTCTACACGTACGTGTTTCGCGGCACGCCGCTCTACGTGCAGCTGCTGATGTGCTACACGGGCATCTACAGCCTGCAGGTCGTGCACGACCATGTGCTGCTCGACAGCTTCTTCCGCAATGCGATGAACTGCACGCTGCTCGCGTTCACGCTGAACGAGTGCGCGTATGCGACCGAGATTTTCGCGGGCGCGATCAAGTCGACGTCGGCGGGCGAGGTCGAGGCCGGGCTCGCGTACGGGATGTCGCGTTTCAAGCTGTATACGCGAATCATCCTGCCGTCCGCGCTGCGCCGCTCGCTGCCGAGCTACAGCAACGAAGTGATCCTGATGCTGCACGCGACCACGCTCGCGTTCACCGCGACCGTGCCGGACATCCTGAAGGTCACGCGCGACGTGAACTCGGCGACCTACATGTCGTTCCAGGCCTACGGCATCGCGGCGGCGATGTACGCGGTGGTCGTCTTCGCACTCATCTGGGCGTTCCGCAAGCTCGAGGCGCGCTGGCTCGCGTTCCTGTCGCCCCGCGGTCATTAACGCATTAACGCATTCGCGCATTCGTAAGGAAACACAAGCATGTACAAGCTCATCGTCCAGGACCTGCACAAGAAGTTCGGCGACAACGAAGTGCTGAAGGGCGTCTCGATGCAGGCGAAGGCCGGCGACGTGATCAGCATCATCGGGTCGAGCGGCTCGGGCAAGAGCACGTTCCTCCGCTGCATCAATTTTCTCGAGCAGCCGTGCTCGGGGCAGATCACGATCGGCAGCGAGGCGATCCAGACCACGCGCGACCGGAACGGCGCGCTGCGCGTGGCCGACCAGAAGCAGCTGCAGCGCATGCGCACGAAGCTCGCGATGGTGTTCCAGCACTTCAACCTGTGGGCGCACATGACGGTGCTGGAGAACGTGATCGAGGCGCCGATGGCAGTGCTCGGGCTCGGCAAGGACGAGGCCGTGTCGCGCGCGCGCAAGTACCTGGAGAAGGTCGGGCTGCCGGCGCGGGTCGAGGGGATGTATCCGTCGCACCTGTCGGGCGGGCAGCAGCAGCGCGTCGCGATCGCGCGGGCGCTGGCGATGGAGCCGGAAGTGATGCTGTTCGACGAGCCGACGTCGGCGCTCGACCCGGAACTCGTCGGCGAGGTGCTGAAGGTGATGCAGAAGCTCGCCGAGGAAGGCCGCACGATGGTCGTCGTCACGCACGAGATGGGGTTTGCGCGCAACGTGTCGAATCACGTGATCTTTCTGCACCAGGGGAAGATCGAGGAGCAGGGGCACCCGCAGGAGATTCTCGTCAACCCGAAGAGCGAGCGGCTGGGGCAGTTTTTGTCGGGGCGGTTGAAATAAAGGCGGCGGACGCGTGGCGGATGCGTCGTTGTCCGCCCGCCGCGCTATAATTCCGCCCCATGAGACTGCTTCGAACCTTCATCCTCTTGCTGCTTTGCGCGGTGCTGCCCATCAGCGGGCTGGCGGCGAGCGGCTTGACCGGTGAATGTCCGATGCAGCACACGATGTCCATGGCGGACGATGCGGCGATGTCCGCCGACATGTCCGGCTGCGAGTCGATGAAATCGACGTCGACGGGCAAGGCCAAAGCCAAGGGCACGCTCTGCAAGCCGACGGCCCAATGCCAGTTCGGCAGCCTCTACCATCCGGCCCCCCGGGCCGACATCAGCCGCCCGGCCGCGTTCGCCGGCCCGGTCCTGTTCCACTACACCCAGTCTCTCCCGAACCGCGACCCGAACGGGTTGTGGCGACCTCCGCGCCTCATCTGATCCCTCTCTGACAGGTTCACCGCCATTGCGGTGAGGTTCGTCCTATGCCAGGACGTGGAATCCCTATGGGGTTTCGCAGTTGGGGTAACAACATGCCATCCATGTTTGGCACGCCGCAGCGCCGGCGTGTTCCTTGGCGCGCGTACACGCTTTTTGCCGCGCTTCTCGTCGCGGGCGTCGTTCACGCCCAGCAGGCGCCTTTTACGCTGGACGCCGCGCTACAGTCGGCGACCGACCGCTCCGCGTCGATGCAGGCCGCACAAGCGTCCGTACGCGCCAGCTCGGAGGGAGCGGTCAAAGCCGGCCAGCTGCCCGACCCGATGCTCACGGCCGGCATCGACAATTTGCCGATCAACGGCGACCAGCGCTTCACGATCGGTCAGGACTTCATGACGATGCGCCGCATCGGCATTCAGCAGGAGTGGGTATCCGGCAAGAAGCGGCAGCTGCGTTCGGCGCTGGCCGACGAAATGGTCGGCCGGGAGCGCGCCGGCTACCTGATGCAGCTCGCCAATGTCCGCCAGCAAACCGCCGCCGCGTGGCTGAACGCCGTCTACGCGAAGAAGGGGCTCGCGCTTCAGCAGGCCTTGCTGGACCACATGCATCACGAGCTCGCGGCCACGAAAGCGTCCTACCGGGGCGCGAAGGCGAGCGCCACCGACGTCGTGCAGGCGCAAGCCATGCTGGCGCAGACCCAGGACCAGGTTCTCAAGGCTCAGCAGACCTACCAGACCGCGCTGATCGGTCTGTCGCGCTGGACGGCCGTGCCGGTGTCCGACGTATCGGGAGAGCCGCCCGCGCCGGAGTCGTTCGTTTCCTCGCTGCCACCGGACGAACTGCGTATTTCGCAGCCGGCGCTCGTGGCCGCGTCCGACGACATCGCGGTGGCCGAAGCGGACACGGCAGTCGCCAACAGCGAGCGCAGCCCGAACTGGACGTGGCAGGTCGCGTACCAGCAGCGCGGCGGGGCGTACTCGAACATGGTGTCGATCGGCGTCACCATTCCGCTGCCGCTGAACCGGAAGAACCTGCAGGATCGCGACGTGGCGCAGAAGGCGGCACTCGCGACGAAGGCGCGCCTGACCTACGAGGACATGCTGCGCCAGGTGCAAGCCGACATCCGCATGCAATCCGCGACGCTGGCGAGCGGGCGCGAGCGGATCGCCAATCTGAGCGAGTCGTTGCTGCCGGCCGCCGATCAGCGTGTGCAACTCGCCAACGCGGCCTACCGTGCGGGAGCCGGCGCGCTCGCGGATACGTTCGCGGCCCGCCGCGCCCAACTGGAGGCGCAACTGCAGGTGCTCGACGTCAAGCGCGAGATCTCGCAGACGTGGGCGCAGCTCGAATATCAGGTCGTGCCGTCGACGATGGCTGCCGCGCAGTGAAGGAGAACAACATGACGAAGACCACATTCGTGCGCGCGGTTCTTGCGCTATTCGCCGGTGCAGCCCTGCTCGGCGCCGGCTACGTCGCGGGCGCGCATCGAGCGGCCGGCGACGCATCGACGGGAACGGCCGCTGCCGCCACGTCCGCCGCGGGCGACAGGATCGACCCGAAGACCGGCAGGAAAGTGCTGTACTGGCACGACCCGATGGTGCCGAACCAGCATTTCGACAAGCCCGGCAAGTCGCCTTTCATGAACATGCAGCTGGAGCCCGTCTACGCGGATGAGGGCGGCGGCGCGTCCGGCATCAGGATCGACCCGGGCCTGCAACAGAATCTCGGCATTCGCTACGCGACCGTGCGTCGGCAGGACACGACGGGCGGCTTCGATGCCGTCGGCACCACGCAGTTCGACGAGTCGCGCGCCGACGTCATACAGTCGCGCGTGACCGGCTATATCGACCGGCTGTATGCAAGCGCACCGATGCAACGCGTCGCGAAAGGCGCGCCGATCGCGTCGCTGTTCGTGCCGGACTGGCTCGCGCCGCAGGAAGAGTACCTCGCGCTCAAGCGCGGCGGAATGGACAGCGGCCTGCTCGACGCATCGCGGGCGCGGATGCGTGCCCTGTCGATCCCCGACGGCATGATCGGTGCGCTGGACCGGACCGGCAACGCGCAAACGCACATCGTGCTGACGGCGCCGGAAGCGGGCGTCGTCAGCGAATTGAATGTCCGGGATGGCGCGATGGTCACGCCCGGGCAGACGCTCGCGAAAATCTCGGGCCTGTCGACGCTCTGGCTGATCGTCGAGATTCCGGAAGCGCTCGCGCTGAGCGCGAAACCCGGCATGACGGTCGACGCGACATTCTCGGGCGACCCGACGCAGCATTTCACCGGGCGAATCCGCGAGATCCTGCCGGGCATCAGCACCACGAGCCGCACGCTTCAGGCGCGCCTGGAAATCGACAACGCCGCGCTCAAGCTGACGCCCGGCATGCTGATGCGCGTGCGGGTCGGTGCGCAGAACGCCGTGTCGCGGCTGCTGGTGCCGTCCGAGGCGGTCATCACGACCGGCAAGCGCTCGGTCGTCATCGTGAAGAACGGCGACGGTCGCCTTCAGCCGGCATCGGTGGCGGTCGGCAACGACGTCGGCAACGAAACCGAAGTGCTGAGCGGGCTGAACGACGGTGACACGGTCGTCGCATCGGGCCAGTTCCTGATCGATTCCGAAGCGAGCCTGAAGTCGGTTCTGCCGAGGCTGGAAGGCGGCACGGGGGCGAGCGCAACCGCGCCGGCATCCGCGCCCGCCGCCGCTGCGCCGACCTACGAGACCACCGGCAAGGTCGAGAAGGTGACGGCCGCGGACATGACGTTCTCACATCAGCCCGTTCCGGCGCTTGGTTGGGGCGCGATGACGATGACGTTCAACAAGCCGGCGCCCAGCGCTTTCGCGGACGTGAAGCAGGGACAGACGGTGCACTTCGCCTTCAAGCAGTCGGACGACGGCTACCAGCTGACGAAGGTCGAACCGAGCGGAGGCGCCCAATGATCGCGCACGTCATTCGCTGGTCGATTCGCAACCGCTTCCTCGTGCTGCTCGCGACGCTGCTGGTGACGGCATGGGGCATTCATTCGCTGAAGCAGACCCCGCTCGATGCGTTGCCGGACCTGTCGGACACCCAGGTGATCATCAAGGCGTCGTATCCGGGCAAGGCACCGCAGGTGATCGAGGACCAGGTGACCTACCCGCTGACGACGACCCTGCTCGGCGTGCCCGGCGCAAAGACCGTCCGCGCGTATTCGTCGTTCGGCGACGCGTTCGTCTACGTGCTGTTCGACGACAAGACCGACCCGTACTGGGCGCGCTCGCGCGTGCTCGAATACCTGAACCAGGTGCAGAGCCGCCTGCCGCAGGGCGCGACGGTGTCGCTCGGCCCCGATGCGACCGGGGTCGGCTGGGTATACGAGTACGCGCTCGTCGACCGTACCGGCCGGCATGATCTCGGCCAGCTGCGCGTGCTGAACGACTGGTTCCTGAAGTTCGAGCTGAAGGCGGTGCCCGACGTCGCCGAGGTCGCGAGCCTCGGCGGCATGGTGCGCCAGTACCAGGTCGTGCTCGACCCGGACAAGCTGCGCGCGTACGGCATCGCGCAGTCGATGGTCGCCGATGCGCTCGGCAAGGCCAACCAGGCGTCGGGCGGCTCGGTCGTCGAGCTCGCGGAGTCGGAATACATGGTGCGTTCGTCCGGCTATCTGCGCACGCTCGACGATTTCCGCCACGTCGTGCTGCGCACGAACGACGCCGGCACGCCGGTGCTGCTCGGCGATGTCGCGCGCGTGCAGATCGGGCCGGAAATGCGTCGCGGCATCGCCGAGCTGAACGGCGAGGGCGAAGTCGCGGGCGGCGTGATCGTGATGCGCTCGGGCAAGAACGCGCTGACCACCATCGACGCGGTGAAGGCGAAGCTGGCCGATCTCGCACGGTCGCTGCCGGCCGGCGTCGAGGTGGTCACGACCTACGATCGTTCGCAGCTCATCGAGCGCGCGGTGGGCAACCTGAAGGACAAGCTCGTCGAGGAGTTCATCATCGTCGGGCTCGTCTGCGCGGTGTTCCTGTTTCACCTGCGCAGCGCGTTCGTCGCGATCCTGTCGCTGCCGCTCGGCGTGCTCGCCGCGTTCATCGTGATGCGCTACCAGGGCGTGAATGCGAACCTGATGTCGCTCGGCGGCATCGCGATCGCGATCGGCGCGATGATCGATGCGGCGATCGTGATGATCGAGAACGCGCACAAGCACCTGGAAGCGTTCGAGCATCGATTTCGCGACACACGGATGACCGCTGCGCAGCGCTGGGAACTTATCGCGACGTCGGCCGCCGAGGTGGGGCCGGCATTGTTCTTCTCGCTGCTCATCATCACGCTGTCGTTCATACCGGTGTTCTCGCTGGAAGGGCAGGAAGGCAAGCTGTTCTCGCCGCTCGCGTTCACGAAGACGTACACGATCGCGGCGGCAGCCGGTTTGTCGGTCACGCTGGTGCCTGTCCTGATGGGCTACCTGATCCGCGGCCGGATTCCGCACGAGAACGCGAACCCGATCAACCGCTTGCTGATCCGGTTGTACCGGCCGCTGCTTGAGGCGACGTTGCGCCGGCCATGGGCGGCTATCGGTCTCGCAGTGGTTGCGCTGGTGCTCACGATCCTGCCGATTTCGCGTCTCGGCGGTGAATTCATGCCGCCGCTCGACGAGGGCGATCTGCTGTATATGCCGACCGCGCTGCCGGGCATTTCCGCCGGGAAGGCGAGCGAACTGCTGCAGCAGACCGACCGGCTCATCAAGACGGTGCCCGAGGTCGCGACGGTGTTCGGCAAGTCGGGACGCGCGGATACGGCCACGGACCCGGCGCCGCTCGAGATGTTCGAGACGACGATCCAGTTCAAGCCGCGCAGCCAGTGGCGGCCGGGCATGACGCCGGAGAAGCTGGTCGACGAACTGGACCGGACGGTCAAGGTTCCCGGGTTCTCGAACGTCTGGGTGCCGCCGATCCGCAACCGGCTCGACATGTTGTCGACGGGCATCAAGACACCGGTCGGGGTCAAGATTTCCGGGCCGGACCTGACGCAGATCGACCGCATCGCGACGCAGGTCGAAGCGGCCGTGAAACGCGTGCCGGGCGTGACGTCCGCACTCGCGGAACGGCTGAACGGCGGCCGCTACATCGACGTGGACATCGACCGGCTCGCCGCGGCGCGCTACGGGCTGTCGGTGGCCGATATCCAGTCGGTCGTGTCGTCGGCGGTGGGTGGCGAGAACGTCGGCGAGGTGATTGCCGGCCGTGAGCGCTTCCCCATCAACATCCGTTATCCGCGCGAAATCCGCGACTCGCTCGAGAAGCTGCGCACGCTGCCGATCGTCACGGAGCGCGGCGCGCAGATCCTGCTCGGCGATGTCGCGCACGTCACGATCGCAGACGGCCCGCCGATGATTCGTAGCGAGAATGCACGGCTCTCCGGGTACGTCTACGTCGACATCCGCAACACCGACCTGCAGTCCGCCGTGAAGGCGATGCAGAACGTCGTCGCTCGGCAGGTCCAGTTGCCGCCCGGCTACTCGATCGCGTGGTCGGGCCAGTTCGAGTACCTGGAACGCGCAGCGGCCAAGTTGCGAACGGTGATTCCCGTGACGCTCGCCGTGATCTTCGTGCTGCTGTTCCTGACCTTCGGCTCGGCCGCCGACGCGCTGCTGCTGATGTCGACGGTGCCGTTCGCGCTGGTCGGCGGCTTCTGGCTGATCTGGCTGCTGGGCCATGCGGTGTCCGTCGCGACGTCGGTCGGCTTCATCGCGCTCGCCGGCGTGGCGGCCGAATTCGGCGTCGTGATGCTGCTGTACCTGAAGGGCGCGCTCGATCGGCGGCTCGCGAGCGGAGCGCCGCTCACCGAGGCGCTGCTGCTCGACGCGATCCGCGAAGGCGCGGTGCTGCGCGTGCGGCCGAAGGCGATGACGGTTGCCGTCGTGCTGGCCGGCCTCGTGCCGATCATGGTCGGGCACGGCGCCGGCTCGGAGGTGATGCAGCGCATTGCGGCGCCGATGGTCGGCGGGATGGTGACGGCGCCGCTGCTGTCGATGTTCGTGATTCCCGCCGCGTGGTTCCTGTTGCAGCGGCGTCGCGCGGCGTATGCCGACGCCGCCCGTTTGACCGATGCAGTTCCCGCCGGCATGCAGGTGCCGGTTCAACCTACTGGAGAAATTCAATGAAGAAACTGATCGTGGTATCCGTCGCATTGGCTTCCGTGCTGGCAGCGCCGGCATTTGCCGGCGGCAACGACATGGCCGGCATGGACATGAGCAACATGGACATGTCGTCGAAGCCGTCCGCGATGAAAGCGGCGCCGGCCCATGCGCTGACCGACGCCGAAGTGCGCAAGGTCGATTCCGCGACCGGCATGATCACGCTGAAACACGGCGCGCTCGACAACGTCGGCATGCCGGCGATGACGATGGCGTTCAAGGCGAAGGACGCGGCGATGGTCAGGCAGGTCAAGGAAGGCGACAAGGTCAGGGTGCGCGTCGAAGAGGTTGGCGGCACGATGACGATCGTGAAGCTCGAGAAGCGCGCGGGGTGAGGTGGTGATGGCGGGCGCGCGGGGTGGGGGCGCGCGCCTGCATGGCGGGTGGCCGCCGGGCCCCATCAAGTCGACAACGCCCCCGTCGTCGCCGCTCCGCCCGCCGCTCGCGCATCGAGCAGCGCACGCAGCGTCACATACTGCGTGCCTGCCGCACCGCCGTTCGCGACCGCCGTGCGATCGTATGGCTCGTTGTCGTGGATCGTCGCGCGCACGAGCGGATAGATCTGCGTTTCCCAGCGATTCCCGTTGAACACGCCGTAGTGCCCGACACCCGTCTGCACATGATGCGTCTTCAGATACGGCGGCAGCCCCGAACACAGCTCCTGCGCGGCGACCGTCTGGCCGACCGCGCAGATATCGTCCTTCTCCCCCTCGACCGTCAGCAGCGCCGTGCGGTGAATCGCGGCAGGCTCGACGAGCCGCCCGCTTACCGTCAGCTCGCCGCGCGCAAGCGCGTACTGCTGGAACACTTTCTCGACGGTTTCCAGATAAAACTCCGCGGTGAGATCGGCCGTCGCGAAGTATTCATCGTAGAAGTGCCGCAGCGCATCGGCTTTCGCGGGGTCGCCCTTCGCGCGCTCGTAATACAGATCGGAAAACGACGACGCATGCCGCTCCGGATTCATCGACATGAACGCGCCCACCTGCACGAAGCCCGGATACACGCGCCGCTGCGCACCGGGAAAACCCGGCGGCACGACGCTGATCAGATGGCGCGCGAACCAGTCGATCGGGCGGCTCGTCGCGAGCGCGTTGACCTTGGTCGGATTGACGCGGCAATCGATCGGGCCCGCCATCAGCGTCAGGCTCGCGGGCTGCGCCGGATCGCCGCCGGCCGCCATCAGCGCGACCGCCGCGAGCGCGGCGACGGTCGGCTGGCAGATCGCCAGCACGTGCGCATCCGGGCCGATATGGCGGATGAAGTCGATCACGTGCTCGACGTATTCGTCGAAACCGAAACGCCCGGCCCGCAGCGGAATGTCGCGCGGGTTGTGCCAGTCGGTGATGTAGACGTCGTGCTCGGCGAGCATGGTGCGCACCGTGCCGCGCAGCAGCGTCGCGAAATGCCCGGACATCGGCGCGACGATCAGCACGCGCGGCTGCCGCGCGACCGGTTTCGTCTTTCGAAAGTGCAGCAGCGTGCCGAACGGCGTGCCGGCCGCCGCGTGCTCGACCACCGGCACCGTGTCGCCGTCGACGTCGATCGCGTCGATGCCGAACGGCGGGCGGCGATGCGAGAACGCGCAGCATTCGAGCAGCTCGCACCACGCGTCGAGCATGCGGCCCGGCGGCGTGGACGTCGCCGGCGGCCACATCGACATCGACAGGCGCATGCACGAAGCCCACGCGCGCGCCGGGCGCGTGCATTCGGCCATCCACTGATAAAACGGGTACGCAAGCAAATTCATGAGTTTCGCGCCTCGCGTCGCGGTGCGTTGAGCGAGGCAAGCCGTGTGCCAGTCGGCGGCTGGCACGCGCGTTGCACGCTGCACGGGGCGAGACGGCGTGTGCAACGGCCTGTCCACGGACAGCCGCATGCGCTGCGACGCAATACGTTTCAGCGGCGTAACGCGCGGCGGCGCTGCGCCGGGCCGGCGCATGCACCGCACAGCAATGGTGCGGCGCATCTGGTGCGGTGGACGTTTTCGGTGCACGTGCACGACAGGCAACCCCAGGGGAGCGACATGAATTCCGCAGACGAAACCACGCTGACCATCAGCACCCGAAACTACTCGTCGTGGTCGATGCGCGGCTGGCTGCTCGCGAAGCTGAGCGGCCTGCCGTTCGACACGGTGATGGTGCCGATCGATGCCGCGTCGCGCGCCGAGCTGCTGCTGCTGTCGCCGTCGATTCTCGTGCCGTGCCTGACGCACGAGGGCAGCAAGGTATGGGACACGCTCGCGATCGCGGAGTACCTGAACGAAATCCGGCCCGACGCGCGGCTGCTGCCGCAGGAGCGGCACGCGCGCGCCCATTGCCGCTCGATCTGCGGCGAGATGCATTCTGGCTTCAGCGCACTGCGTTCCGCGCTGCCGATGAACCTGCGCGCGCATTTCCCGAACTTCCGCATCTGGTCGCGTGCGCAGCACGACATCGAGCGGATCGTGACGATCTGGCGCGAGTGCCTCGCGCAATATGGCGGGCCCTGGCTGTTCGGCGAGATCGGCGCGGCCGACGCGATGTATGCGCCCGTCGTCATGCGCTTCCTGACCTACGACGTGAAGCTCGAACCCGATATCGCCGAGTACTGCATGCGCGTGCTCGCGCACCCGTTCGTCGCGGAGTGGATCGATGCGGCGAAGGCGGAGCAGGACGATATCGACGAGCTCGACATGGAGTTCTGAGCGAACGCCTGCATGCAGCGGATGCAAGCAGGCCTTGCATGCCGCATCGATCATGTTTCATGCGCGCAACGTCGCGTTCAAACATCGGATGAATGGCGTCTGCTCAGGACACGCTTAAATCGGAGGAATCGACGCGCCACGCACGCTCCCGTCACCACGGCCCGCGCGCTCGAAGGGGTAAATCCCGCGAGTGCCGTGCCGATAAAGCAGATCCAGTGACCGGGAGTGAAACAGTGAAGCCCTTCGTTATCTTTCTTGTCGCCGCCGCACTCACCGGCTGCGCCCAACTTCAAACCGGCCGCCCCGACGCGAATGCGCGCAACGACGCATCGTCCGCGTCGACGCCGCTCGTCGATTTCGTCATCCCCGCCGATGCGCTCGGTGCGCGCGACCCGCAGCTCACCGCCGTGCTCGCGAAAGTCGGCACGCTGGCGGCCAAACAATCGCAACCGATGACGATTCGCGTGGCCGCACTGCCGCAGGATTTCGGCTACCTGAACCAGTCGATCCGGCGCGGCATGCCGTCGCAACGCATCGCGTCGGTACGCGTCGAGAACGTCGCGGCCGGCAGTTGCAAGCCGTACAGCGTTCAGCTCGGCCCGACGCAGTGATGGGAGATCTCGCGATGCTACGACTGTCGATCTTCTGTACGGCCCTGCTTGCATGCGGCACGGCCTTCGCGGCGCAGCCGGCCGACGGCGCGCCGCCCACGGCTGCCGCGTCGAACCAGGTGTTTCCGCCGCTGCCGCCCTTTGCGTCGCTGCCGCCGGGCGCGGGCGGCGACGACGACGTGCCCGCGCCGGCCGGCGCCGTGCGCCACGGGAAGAAGCTCCGCCATGCGCCGCCTGCGAAGAAAGCGCCGGCGGAATTCCAGGTGCGCATGGTCGTGACCGACGCGTCGCGCGCGGCGCTGGCCGCCGTCGACAAGAAGCTCGACGACGCGCTCGACAAGAATGCCCACGAGCGCCGCCCGGCCGGGAATGGCGCGGCCGCGCTGGCAATGTCGCAATGACGCGGCTCGATCGAATCGGGAGACACGCGATGAAGAGCGTCTGGGCAGCAACGATGCGGTTCGGCTGGATGGAATGGGTGCTGTTCGCGATGCTGCTGGCCGTGGCCGTCGTGACGCCCGCGCATGCGGCCGACGCCAAACCCGACGACGCGTGCTTCGAGCACGCGGCCGGCTACCAGGGCGTCAACCCGCAGATCCTGCGGGCGATCGCGTGGTACGAATCGAAGGGCAACCCCGGCGCCGTGCATCGCAACGCCGACGGCAGCATCGACGTCGGCCAGACCCAGATCAACTCGGTGCACTTCGGCGAGCTGCGCCGCTACGGCGTGCCGCCGGGGGCGCTGCGCGATGCGTGCGTGAACATCTACGTCGCCGCGTGGATGCTGAAGCGCAAGATGGTCCGCTACGGAAACACGTGGCAGGCGATCGGCGCGTATCACTCGGAAACGCCGCACCTGCGGGACGAATACGCACGCAATATTCATGCGGTGCTCGTGTCGTGGGGCGTGCGCGAGTGAGCGGCGGAAGGCCGCATTGCTGAAGGCATTTCGTAACCTGACGTTCGATTCACGCGTAATCCAACCGATTCATGCATGGCGCTGCGACGTCTCGTTTTCCCCGATAAACCGCGCGATTTCCGCCGCGCAAACGATACACATCAAGTTCCGGCCAAGGTCGCGCTGCGCGCCGTTAAAGAACCGTGTTTCCGATGTCGTAAACGGAAGCACGGGGAACGGCTGTCGACCCACGTCTGAAACGTGCGGCGCAGTCGTACAAGTAAGCAAGCGCAGCAGGGGGAACATCGTGAATCGTCAACAGTCGTGGTCGCGTACGGCGGCACCCGGCGAAGTTATCTATTCGGAAGGGTTCGGGGGAGAGGCGGTCATCTATCTGATCGCGGACGGCAAGGTCGAACTGTCGACCCGTTGCGACGACAAGAAAGTCGTCGTCGCGACCCTCGGCCGCGGGGAATTTTTCGGCGAGTCGGCGCTGCTCGCCTCCGAGCCGCGCGGCCACACCGCGAAGGCGCTCAGCTTCTGCCAGCTCACGGTCGTGCCGGCGAGCATGCTCGACGAGGAAATCGAGCGCGTGTCGGCGCTGCTGCGCCACATCGTGCGCACCCTCGTGCGCCGCGTGAAGCGCAAGGACGATCTGCTCGCCACCTACACGCATGCCGATTTCCTGCCGGGCGTGCTGTCCTATGCGCACGTGCTCGCGCTGATGGCCGGCGGCGAGCGGCGCGGCGGCGACGACGCATGGGCGCGCCGGCCGATGCAGATGCAGGCCGAACAGGCGTCGGTGCCGCTCGCCGAAGTCATCAAGAAGTGCCGAGCGATCGCCGGCCACTCGCGTCCGCACGTGATGGCAATGCTGCGGCGCATGGAAAAGCTCAATCTCGTCACGATCGAAGCCGCGCAGGGCGAGCAGCTCGGCGGCGCGTCGACCGACTACGCGGCGTCCGCCGATGCGCGCCAGGTCGTCACGTTCGACGCCGCGCGCATCACCGATCGCGCGCAACAGGTCGCGGATCACGAGCTCGACCTGTCGATCAACAGCGAACTCGAGCTGATCGAGCTCGCCGATCTGGAAGCGCTGATCGGCGTCGAGAAGAAGCTGCTGCTCAACAAGCTGTCGCACGGCGAGATCGCGGAGGACGTGTTCGCGTTCCGCAAGTCGAAGGTGCTCAGCTACGTCGAGCAGAAGGGTGTCGCGTACTTCTCGCGGCGCAACGTACGGCGCGGCGAGATCGCCGCGCTCGAGGATCTCGCGTGGGTCGACCAGCGCACGCTGTTCGAGGTCGTCAGCGCATTCGATACGTACGACCTCGCGAAGCTGATCGCAAGCACGGACGACCTGGCCGTGGTCGACCGGCTGTTCTCGGTGATGACCGAGACGCGGCGCAACGAGGTGTCGTGGGTCACGCGTCGCGATCTCAAGCTCGACCCGGTGGAAGTCGGCGATATCGAGCAGCGCTTGCTGGACGCGGTGCGCGCGCTCAAGGCGCCGGCCGCGGCGGCCGTGCCGGTGCCGGATTCCGCAGCTTGAGCGCACGCGTCGCGACGACGCACTGACGACGATGCCGGCTGCCGAACGCGCGCAGCCGGCCGGAGAAAGACATGGATCTGTTGACGCTGTTCGGCGTGGTATTCGGTGGCGCGGCCATCGTGTTCGGCTTCTCGCTCGAGGGCGGGCATTTCTCGACGCTGTTCCAGTTCGAGGCACTGGTGATCGTGCTGGGCGGCACGCTCGGCGCGGTGATGATCCAGAACACGTGGGCGCGCTTCTTCGACGCGGTGAAGCAACTGCGGCTCGCGTTCGTGCAGGCGCGGCAGGTCGATCGGCAGAGCCTGTCCGACCTGCTCGAATGGGGCGATCGCGCGAAGCTGAACGGCTTGCTGGCGTTCGAGTCGATGGATGTCAGCGGCATTCATCCATTCGCGCGACGCGGGCTGGAACTGCTGGCGAACGGCGTGTCGACGGCCGTGCTGGAGGATGCGTTGCAGCGCGAGCTCGATGCGTACGAGCGCAGCCACATGGCGGCCGCGCGCGTGTGGCAGCAGGCGGGCGGCTATGCGCCGACGTTCGGCATCCTCGGCTCGGTGATGGGGCTGATCCAGGTGACGAGCCATATTCTCGAACCCGCGCAGCTCGGGCCGGGGATCGCGGTCGCGTTCGTCGCGACGCTGTACGGGCTTGCGCTGGCGAACCTCGTGTTCCTGCCGCTGTACGGGAAGCTGCGCGCGCAGCTGGAGAGCGAGTTGCGGTTTCGCAAGCTGTATCTCGACGGCTTGCTCGCAATCTCGCGCAAGGAGTCGCCGCATACGATCGAGACGCGCCTGACCGGCGACGTGCGCGGCCGCGCGGCCGAGTCGCTGGCATGACGCCACGGATAACGAACACGGGTTTCAGGCTATGCACGCGCAATCTGGCAGCAGGCGAGCGGCGGGAGATGCCGCCGAACACGACGACGACGGCGACGGCGCGCAGTCCGGCCGCTGGCTGATCTCCTATGCGGATCTCGTCACCACGCTGATGGTGCTGTTTCTCGCGCTGTACGTGTTGCAGCTCGCGAAGTACAACGCGCTCGATGTGCGGTATCAGACGCTGTCGCAGCAGGCGGCGGCGAAAGGGACGGTGGTTGCTGCGCAAGGGCAGGCCGCGCAGGAGTGGACGTCGCTGCTGAAATCGCTGAAGGAGCAGGGGCAGGTGACGGTCGTGAACGCCGCGCACGGCGTGGAGATCGGCATCAACGCGAAGATCCTGTTCAATGTCGGGGATGCACGGTTGCTGCCGGATGCATCGGATGTGCTGGCGCGGATCGCGGGCGTGTTGAAGACGCACCCGGCGAGCAATATTCTCGTCGAGGGGCATACGGATAGCGTGCCAATCGCGACGGCGAAATACGAGTCGAACTGGGAGCTGTCGTCGGCGCGGGCGGGGGCGGTCGTGCGGTATCTGGTCGAGCGGGGTGTCGAGGCGCATCGGCTTGCTGCGATTGGACGGGCGGACAACCTGCCGCTGGTGGTTGGGGATGATGCGGCGGCGCGGGCGGCGAATCGACGGGTGACGATACTCGTGCAGTATTGATGTGCGGGGATTTCCGCGCTGAAATGCGGTGGTGAAGGACGGGCAGGGGGCGTCGATGAAAGTCGTGTTGTCCCGCAAAGGATTCGATTCGCAGTTCGGCGGCATGCCCAGCCCGATATTGCCGGATGGCCGTCTTGTTCCGTTGCCGATTCCGAGCGAGCACGACGACGCCACATTGGCTGATCTGGACTTCGCAGATGCACAGCTCGATCGGTTGATATCGGATTTGTCGGCCGGCAAGCATGGGCCGCAACGGCGCGTCCATGTCGATCCGGACCTGGGCGGCAGGCGCGGCGCCAACCTCGCGAACTGGCGCCCGGCGCTCGGGCAGACGGGAGCCGCGCAAAGCCATCTGAGCCGGCACGGCGTCGGGGCCGGCGATGTGTTCCTGTTCTTCGGCTGGTTCCGGCTGACCGAGTGCGCCGGTGGCACATGGCGCTTCGTGCCGCGTGCGCCCGACCTGCACGTGCTGTTCGGATGGCTGGAAATCGACGAGGTCTGGCCGATCGTGACGCAGCGCGACGACGCGCTACGGCGGCACCCATGGATCGCCGAGCATCCGCATGTCGTCGCGCCGGACTGGTACACCGATCCGCGCAATACGCTCTATGTCGCTCGCAAGCGATCGGCGTATACGCAAACGAAGGCCGCGGGCGGCGGCCGATTTCCGCTGATGCGCCGCGAGCTGCAACTGACGTGCCCCGGGCAGTCGCGCAGCGTCTGGCTATTGCCGCGATGGTTCGCGCCCGATGGGCGCGAGCCGATGAGCTACCACGCGAATGCGAACCGATGGGAGATTCGGGAGGACGGGGTCATGCTCCGATCGGTTGCCAAGGGGCAGGAGTTTGTCATCGACGGCGCGCTTTATCCGGAGCTCGAGCCGTGGGTGGCCGGGCTGATAAGGAGGCATGCGTGAAGCTGTTCAACGCGACGGACCGGCGCAGCGCTTAGAACATCCCGTTCGCATTGTTCGCCGAGTCGGGTACGGGCTGCAGCACATCCCAATGCTCGACGATCTTGCCATCGGCATCGAAGCGAAAGATGTCGACACCGGCAGTCTCCCGTCCGCCCCAGTCCAGATAGCGAACATGGACGAAGGCAAGATCGCCGTCGATGGCGACGCGCTTGACCTCGCAGGGAACCTGCTTCACCTGCTTGATGAACCCGACGATGAAATCGGTGCCGTCCGGAAACTGCGGGTTATGTTGGATATATGGCCCGGACACGAGGCCGGGCAGCAGTTCTCCCTTTCCTTCGTTGAAGATCTTGCCGTAGATGGTGGCAATGGCGGCTTCCATTTTGGCGCGTTGCATGCGTGTGCTCCGAGAGGTGGACATCAGGCTGATGGGCAAGACCGCGACGGGTCGTGACTATTGGACCACCCACGGGATAGACGTTGAATGTCAGTTCATCGCAAATCCATATCCAATCGTCTCGAATTCCGCGTAGACTCGCAGCATGCAAGCGCTCGACGATTGGCTCAAGGCCGTTCATGCAGACGGCGTGGTACTGGTGCGTACCCGTGTGGCGGGGCCGTGGGGCTTCGCGGTCGAGCGCCGCGAAGCCGTGATGTTTCACTTCGTCGCGGAAGGGCGCGCGTTCGTGCGTTCGGCCGGCGCTGCGCCGCTCGAACTGCAGGCCGGGGAACTGGTGATCTTCCCGAGCGGGAGCGCACACGAAGTCACGTACTCGCCGCGCGGCAAGGCGGCTCCGCTCGCCGAGTTCATGGCCCTGCGCAATGGCGTCATCGATCCGGCGGCGAAGGCAAGCACATTGCTCTGTGGTGAATTCAAGCTGGATCGACATCTGGCGATACCCGCCATACGTGCGTTGCCGCCGATCGTGCATGTGCGGGCAGCCGACGAGCCGGGGCATTCCGCCTTAACCGACACACTGCGGCTGCTGCGTGCCGAGGTTGAAACGCCGAACTTCGGCAATCAGATCGTCGTGCGTAGCCTGCTCTCGATGCTGTTCGTGTATTTCATGCGCGAATGGGCCAGGACGACCGCGTTGGACGCGCATGACTGGTTCTCCGCCGTGCGAACGCCGCACATCGCTCGGGCGCTCGCTTGCATGCACGAAACGCCTGAGCATGCGTGGACGCTGGAAGAGCTGGCCAAGGCGGTTGGATTGTCTCGCGCTGCCTTTGCACGTCAATTCAATGCGTTGGTCGGCGAGCCACCGCTCGAGTATCTGACGCGCTGGCGCATGGGTGTGGCCGCGCAATTGCTTGAAAATTCCGATCTGCGTTTGAGCGAGATCGCCGCGCGCGTCGGCTACCAGTCGGAGTTTTCGTTCAGCCGTGCATTCAAGCGGGTGCGCGGCGTCGCGCCTGCCCGCTATCGCAATTCAGCGACATCGTAGAGCAGGCACGATCACGAGCCTCTGCAGGCAACCACGATCCGCGCGGGCGGGATATTCGCCCAGACGACGGATGTCTTCGAGGTCACGAGGCCTGCGTGTCCGATCGCATGGCGTCCTGGCGGCCGGAGGTCGTAGGTGAACTGGATCATCACACCGTGCCCGGATAGCAGCTGGTGACATTGGTCGACGATGGTGGTCACGTCCCGCTGGGGCAGCGAGCGCAACGGCAGGCATGAAACGATGGCGTCGATTCGGGCATCGGGAGGCAACAGCTTCGCGAGGCGTGTCGCGTCGCCTTCCACGATCGCGACGCCGGGGAAACGGATCTGTAAATGTCGTACGAAAGCAGGGGAGCGCTCGATCACGATGAGGCGCTCCCGAGCGACGCCTTGATCAAGCAGCGCCTGTGTCACCGCGCCCGTTCCACCGCCGAGCTCGATCACCAGTCCGTCGCCAGCCGGGACCGCGTTTGCCAGTCGGCTCGCGAGTTGGGGTGAGCTTGGGCAGAGCGCGCCGACAGTGGCGGGGCGGCCGAGCCATTCGCGCAGGAACAGCGCAGGGGTGCGGAAGGCGTCCGGCCAGATCATTGAGCCTCCTTGAGCTGTTGTGCCGGAATGGCGAGCGTGCGCGCAATGATCGTCTTTTCCATCGAAATCCCTAGTGATGAACAGGTCGAGCTGCGATTGAGGCGACGGAACGGATTGTAGGAAACGAAGGCTTAAGAGCAGGTGAAGGCTCCCGTGGGTTGTCAATCGTCTGCACTTTGGCGTTAGCGCCGCGTAAGCAAGTCGGTCGATATCCCAAGCGTGCTGGGATAGTGCGCCCGGACTCGATTCCGGGCAATGCGGGGAGATTCCGGATGCGGGGCGGGAAGGTGGCGATAGAGCGGAGCGGGTTCGCGCGACTGCATCGCTGCGTGCCCGAGTTCGGCTCAAGGGCCGCTTGTGGCTGACTGCCGCAGGACGCGATTGCCCGTAGTCGGCCCTGAGCGGACGGCGGATAAAGCGCGATCGAGTCGGTTGTTTTCAGATTACAACGGCCATTCAAGTTTTTCGGCCACTCGGCCGGTGATCCACCGAAGCAATCGTGAGCATGCTCTCGCCGCGATATCAGCTTTGAATTCACGGGCATTCGACAAAGTGGGCTGAATTTGCAATTGCCATCCAGTTGCGCCATTTCAAATGTGAATCAGTTTTGGCTCGAAATGCGCACTCGCTGCAATCCATGAGCCCGGGAACACTTGTCATATAAGCATCAGCACGAATGTTGCTTCATGCCGAACGGACTATTCATTCACGAGTCCGCCCGGCCAAGCGCCCAGCTTCCCTGTTTTAGCGTCGCTCCGAATGTTTTTCAATCGGCAAGTCATCGGAAAGTCCCGCAGGTGCACGTTGTCGCCGAGAAGCGGCGCCAAGCCGATCAGCGAATGCAATGAGGAAAAAATCATGTGCCATTCATGCCTTGCGCGAGCCTTCTGCGGGGCGTTGGCCCTCGTGCTTTGCGCATGCGCGCCGAACGTCCCATACCGGACCCATCTCGTCCAGGCTGATGAGGTGAAGTGTTCGCTCGCCAATGTTCAGAAGCCGGGCGACCCGCAAGCGAGGAAGAACTGCGAGCATGTCACGCCGGAAGTCGACGACGTATACGAATTGCATTTTGTCGAATTCGACGATCAAGGCTGGCTCTATCCGGAGATATCCGCGTCGGGGGACAGACTTGTGACCGAGCCGTCGCGCCAGATCGATCATCTGATGGAGAGGATCAGGCAGCTCCTGGATCAACAGAAGGACCTGAGCATCATCGTATTCGTGCACGGCTGGAAGCACGGCGCGCAGTTGGAGGATCCAAACGTCGTGGAATTCCGGACGCTGTTGCATTCCTTGGGCAATCTGGAAAACAGCAGACCCCGGCCGAGAAAGGTGGTAGGCGTCTACGTCGCATGGAGGGGCAAGTCGTGGGAAGTGTCCGATCCGATGCTGAGCTTGTCGTTCTGGGCCCGGAAGGAGGCCGCCAAGCGCGTATCGCTAGGATCCGCTCGGGAACTGTTCGCACGACTGAGGGCGATCCGGCGCCACTACGACCAGTCGGCGCCGGGCGAGCCCACAACCGGCGCAGCCTCGGAGCAGGCGGAGCATCCGCCGCGCATTCGCATGCTGATGATCGGGCACAGCTTCGGCGGGCTCATTCTCTATTCCGCCATGTCCGGCTCGCTCATCGAGGCGCTGACCGCGCAACAGGATCTGAAGAACTGCGAGAACGGCGAAGACGTCGCGGATCGACCCGCGGACATGATCGTACTGATCAACCCGGCGTTCGAGGCATCTCGCTACGAGGCGCTCTACCACGTGGCGCTCCACTACAAACCGACGCAGTTCCAGCCGCCGTTGTTCGTGTCGGTCACGTCGACGGCGGACTGGGCCACCGGCATCGCGTTCCCGGTAGGGCGATCGGTGAATGCGTTCTTCGAGCACCCGATTACCTCCCCAGACGAAGAAGTGGCCATGAAGAAAACGCCCGGACATATTCAGCGCTATCTGACGCACCGACTCTATGGGCATGCGCCGGGCACGCTCTCCAGCGCGAACAACGGGGTTCCGGACAGCAGCGTATATTGCCCAACCACGTTGTGGACGTCGGCGACTGATCTGGAGGGCCTGCAAGGCAAGGCGTTAGTGGACGCGATAAAGGAGAACAAGAAGCTGGAGAATCGGCTCTCGGCCGAGTTCTTCCGCCAAAACTTGACGTCTGACGGCCTCCTGCTCAAGCCGAAATGGGTGCGCAGCTTCTGCGGTGGCGGGTATCTGATGCCTGTCGACGACAACGACGGCGACGCTGTTCGCAATGCAAATGCGGTGGTCTGGAACGTTGAAACGGACGGTGATGTCATCAAGAACCATGATGACGTGATGGGCGACACCTTTCAGGCGTTCATGCGTCAACTCTATGCGGATATTTCATCGCATCCGGTGAGGAAAAGTGCCCACCGGCATTGCGATTTGCCGGGCCTACGTCCTTGAGTACATACGTTGAAATGTCTGTCAGGATGACGGATCGGACTGCTTGTGACCGTGATCTGGCAGTTCGAAGTTGGGCTCCAGTCAAGCTCTGGCGTAGACCGCCCAACTTCCGCTGTCGACCCGGAGCGGTCCTTCGCATTTCTCCTAAGCGGACATTTACACGCCGCAGGTCAGAACTCACGACACTTGAACTTTCCGTTTCCACGCGGACCGCGAAACCATATGGACTCGTCGTGCAGTGCGGCCTCGGTAGATGGAGTTGACCCTGCAATCCCGGACACAGCGTCACACTAAGGTTGCTGAATCCATTGAGCGCCGGAACTCGCGAGGCGAGCGGTACTTTAACGCGCTATGGGGATGCTTCTCGTTGTAATGCTCGAACGCGATGGCCAAGTTTCGTGCAGGGGACTGTGCCTCGTAACGTACTGGCAGCTTCATCGGGAAATACCGTATGTAGTTGCGATCGTACGATCGAGATCAGCCTGGGATTGACACATCGTGCGGATATAATCATCCGAAAGCTCCGCCATCGATTGGTCGATACCCATAATAGAACGAATGCCGTGCTCACCTTTTTCACGCGCAGCATCCGCCGCTTTTTGGTCGGCTGCGCTCACCAGATCGACGATCTTGGCCTTGAGTTCTATTGCTGCATCGCTGACAAATCCCTTTGCTTTACAGAACTTGAGAAGACCGAATTCATTCGCTTGTGTGAGCGCGAGACTAATATCATCAGCCCCTGCTGTAGTGTTTGCAAACAACTGAGTTGCCAGAAGCATCGCCGAAAGAGCGAACCGGTGGCGGGTGTGAGCCAAACGAATCTCCATGCGAAATGAATCGGTGTCGCGAACAAGGCTGAGCCTCCGGTTCGTGAGCCTACTCGACGATGAGCGTGATTGCCGACGATCTTAGCCTAAGCGTCGAATGTCCGGTTGTGGCCGCACAGCGCCCGAAGGAAGTCGGCTCAGGACGACCCGAAGCGACTCTCAGCGTTGCTTTCAAAGGTCACTCGTCGGGTAACGTAGTGTGCATCCGGTTAGACTTGTACTTCATCGAACCACTTCACCAAAGTACCAACATTCATAGCTGAACGGGCGACCGTCGTCGTCAAGGTCCTTTACCGCAATACCCGACTCGGACATGCCTGGTGGCACGTGCAACGCCCATTCACGGGAGAGCTTCCGGTCCCGGATGAATTCTCTTTCACCAAAAATATTTGTACCCTCTCCGACGTGGGCTCTGAAGTAGTCCTCGTCCAGGTAGACGCATACTTCGCTCCCGAACATGTCAGGAAGGACAATTACGCAGGTTACTCGAGCCGACCTACAGCCGACGGGTTTGCGAGCGAGAAGCAGCGCCGACGCGTCGATAAGGCCTTGCGCACACGCGCGACGGGTCACAGCGGTGGCATATCGCCCCCGAACGAGGCTAGACGACACCGGAATTTTCCAATTCCAGTAAGGCTCACTCGACCTCCAAACGTCGGGGGAAATGTAGCTTGAAAGTTGTTCCGGCCATCGTCGGATAGCACGGAGTCTACGAGGAATGCCACGGAGTTTCTTTTCAGGCATGACGACTGTGTTGGATGCGGTATGCCATTGCACTCATTGAGCGCTGCATTATCGGTGTCCGATCATATCCGACAGTAAGGCAGCGTGCTGGCTTCATTCCGCAATCTCCAACGAGCACTGTAAACATAGAACCATTCTTGTCGGATTGTCGACGATTCAGGTAGCAATGTCGAATGTCCGTTCCTGGCCGTGACCAGCCGTCACGCGACGACAGATCGTCCTCTCCGTCTGCATAACCGCCTGCACGCCCCATCACCTTCGCGGCGGAACGCAGCGCCAAGTCACGACCACAATCCCCAAAAACACTACATAGACCACCACAAACACCCACCCCGGCAGATCGTAGTACATCAGGTTGCTGACCCAGCGTTGCACGAAGCCTTGCGGGCCTGACGTACCGGTACGCAGCCGATCCTCCAGAACAGTGAGCGGACACGGCACATCGAGCGCGGCGAGCGTCGCGACGATACCGATAGCCGCGAGATGCACAATCCGGAAAGCGCGGTTGCGCACCCAGCCGTGTTTGAACGCGGCCCCCACCCAGATCGCGCACAGCCCGCCGACGATGAACAGCACGAGCAGCGCGTGCAACACGAGAACCGCATTGGCCAGCCAGATCATGATGTCGTTGGCGTGATTGAACGGAAGCCGCGCACCGATCGTCGCCCGGTCAGTTGGCGTATGCTTGATCGTCAATACGCGATGGATGAAGCCTCGCGTACAGCGTATCGGAAATATCTGAAGCGGATGACGAATACGCCGATGATCGATCAAAGCACAGCTGCCACGATCATGCTGCGTCTCGCCATCGCATGTCTGGTGGTATTTACGGGAGTGGCCGTCGTGCAAGATCGCCTCATCTATTTCCCCGAGAAAGCTGCGATCGGCGATATCGTATCCAGCGAGCTTCGTGCGTGGCCATCGCAGGACGATTTTCGTGGCCTGCTTGCCGAGCCGCCCAAATCTACTCGCGGCACGGCGATCGTGTTCCACGGCAACGCCGGCCATGCAGGACACCGCGCGTACTACGCAGAAGCGCTTACCCAAATGGGGCTGCGCGTCATCCTTGCCGAGTACCCGGGCTATGGGCCGCGCGATGGCACGCCGAGCGAAGCGAGCCTGGTCACCGATGCAAAGCAGACGATCGCAACCGCGCATCGCCAATACGGCGCACCGCTCTTGCTCATCGGCGAATCGCTCGGCGCAGGCGTCGCCGCCGCAGCCGGCGCGCACGAGCGCGACAAGACCACCGGCCTGCTACTCATCACGCCATGGGATTCGCTCGAGCACGTCGCTGCCCACCATTACCCGTGGCTGCCGGTGAAATGGCTGCTGCGCGACCGCTACGACAGCGCCGCGCATCTCGCATCGTTGGGCCGCCCCGTCGTGGTGGCGATCGCGGAGCGCGACAGCATCGTCCCCGCACGCTTCGGCGAAGCACTCTACGACGCGCTTGCCGATCCCAAGCGGCTGACGGTCATGAAGTCCGCCGAGCACAACGACTGGATCAGCGTGGTCGACGAAGCATGGTGGCGCAGCGCGATCGGTTTCCTGCTCGCGCCTGCCCATTGAAAGATGAACGCTCGCCCAGTCCCCACGAAGTCGCGACGCTTCTACATCCTCGACGCGAACGACACCCCCGTCGAAGTATTCGACCAGAGCGCGTGGTCACGCTGGATGTCCGAGAACGAACTCGTCTTCCGCCGCACCGTGCTCGATGAATCCGGCGTGACGATCACGACGCGCTTTCGCGGCGTATCCAATGCGAAAACCGGCGACGCCTGGCTGTTCGTGACGCGCATCGCCGGCCTGGCAGCGCCGGACAACAAGAGCTATGCGGCGCGTACGCTCGACGAGGCGCTGGATCAGCACGAGCACATGCTGCAGGCGATCCTCCGGAAGCTGACCGGCGGGTGATCGCCTCGACCGGCGTCAATCGCCGATCGCGTGGCCGATCAGGCCGCCGGCGGCCGCGCCACCGATCGTGCCCGCCGTGCTGCCGTGCGAGAGCTCGTGGCCCGCGACACCGCCCGCGGTCGCGCCGAGCACTGTGCCGCACGCGGCGAGCGTCAACAGGGAAAGACTGCAAAGCAAAATTTGCAACATCCTCTTCATCAGGTCACTCCTACCGATGGTTGGAACATGTCTGTTTGACGAGTGATGTTCAAAAAGTGTCCGGCTCGTTTGTCACTGTGTGTTAGCGGATCCGACCCGATACCGATAGCGCAGCAGATGATCCGTGCCCGATTCGGACAACCAGACTTCCCCCGGCCGGCCCATCATCTGGCGCACGTTCGCATGCGCACGCGGCAGCGCGAGCACGTCGAACTTCCCGGATCGCGGGTCGAAGCGCACGAGCGCGTTGGCGCTCCATTCGCTGAGCCAGACGATGTCGTGCTCGTCGACGAAGATCGCGTAGGCGTGCGGATCATGGCCGGGCAGCGGCCATTCGCGCCATTGATGCGTGGCCGGGTCGTACATGCCGACTTTCCCCGCATTCCATTCGCTGATCCAGACGCGTCCCGACGAATCGGCCCACGCACGGCGCGCGCCCTGGTTCGCGGTCGGCGGCTCGATCACCTGCGCCGCGCCGCTCGCGGGATCGATGCGGCCGAGATAGCTGCCGGCGAGCGATGCGAAGTACACGCTGCCGTCTCGCGTTACGCAGATGCCGTACGGCCCGCGCCCGCGCGGCGCATCGAACACGCGCATCCTGCCGCTCGCCGGGTCCAGTTCGCCGTAGATGCCGCTTTGCCCGGTAAACCACAGATGCCCCCGCTTGTCGAAAACCGCCGTGTTCAGGTTGGCGTCCGGCCGATCCTTCGGCAACGGGAAACGCTTGACCGCGAGCGTATCCGGATCGACACGCACGATCGCGTTCAGGCCGCCGTCGGTGATCCACGCAGCCCGATCGGGGCCGACGATCACGCCGTGCGGCGCCGAACCTTCGCCGAGCGGGATCGAGTCGGTTTTGCCGCTGCGCGGGTCGAGCCGTCCGGCCGCGCCCTTGGCCTGCGCGGTGAACCACACGGAATAGCCATCCAGCGCCGGTGCGACGTCGTGCGGTGCGCTGCCGGCGGGGACGGCGAACGAGTCGAACGACGCCTGCTGCGCCTGTACCAAATCGGCAGCAAGCAACGCACCCGCCACGGCCGATGCGAACATCACCGCAGCAACGGCTTTCCCTCGTGCGATCTCAAGCATGTCAGCCTCCATGCCCGGCGACAGACGGCATCATCGTCTGATTTGATACGGTTTCCGAACGAATACACAGACGCAACGATGCGGCGCCAGCTCAATCGGAAAACGTCCCGTGACGTCCTTCCCCCGCACTGAAGCGCGCGGCGCCGGCCACCCCCTCGGCAAACACGACCGGTGCGCCATTCGCGCCTTCCCGGCGCAGCGCTTCCGCGAGCGGCAGGTCCCATTGCTCGTAGGCGGAGCGCCGGTCCGCGAGCATGCATTGACGGGGAAACGCGGCGATCTGTCGGGCGAGGCGCGTCGCATGCGCGAGCGCTTCGCCGTTCGGCGCGATGACGTTGACGAGCCCCATGCCTTTGGCTTCCTGCGCGCCCACGGGGCGACCGGTCAGGATCATGTCCATCGCGTGTCCCATGCCGACGACGCGCGGCAGCCTGACGGTGCCGCCGTCGATCAGCGGCACGCCCCAGCGCCGGCAGAACACGCCGAACACGGCATCCTCTTCCGCGACGCGAAGATCGGCCAGCAGCGCGAGTTCGAGCCCGCCCGCGACCGCATGGCCGGCGACCGCCGCGATGAGCGGCTTCGACAGCGCCATGCGGCTCGGCCCCATCGGGCCCGGGCCTTCGCCTGTCGGGTCGACACTGTTGCGCAACGCCGGATCGCCGACGGCCTTCAGGTCGGCGCCGGCGCAGAAGTGGCCTCCGGCGCCGGTCAGGATCGCGACCGCGAGCGCGGCATCGGCCTCGAAGCGTTCGAACGCTTCGCTGAGCCGCAGCGCGGTGGGGCCGTCGACGGCGTTGCGCCGTTCAGGCCGGTTGATGGTGATCGTGCAGACTGCGCCATCCGTCGCGTAAATCACGTCGTCCATCGTTTCCCCCTTGGAAAGCCGGCATGCGCGCCACACGTCGACGGCATGCCGGCAAACATCGAGCGATACGCATGCCGGGCTTCATTGTGACGCAACGGCGGGGGGGATGTGCGATCTCACCGGTCGGGCTGGTGCGCTCGACCGGAGGCACGGCGCGACTACGTGCGCTGCTTGCCTGCGGCCGCCTTTTTCTTCCTGACGCCAGCCCGCTCGACGGCGCCTCGAACGAGGCCGACCGCTTCGGCGTAACTCGCCACGCTCGGGCCGGAGCCGAGCAGCGGCTGGCCTGCCGTTTCGCGCAGCGCGCGCACCGACACGATGCCGATCACGGCCGCGCCCATCAGGTAGTACGCGGGCATCATCAGGTCGCCGGTGCGGTCGACGAGCCAAGCGGCGACGAGCGGCGTCGTGCCGCCGAACAGCGATACCGACACGTTGAAGCCGATCGCGAGCGCGCCGTAGCGGATCTTCGTCGGGAACAGCGCGGGCAGCGCCGACGGCATCACGCCGGTGAACGTCGACAGCAGCGCACCGAGGATCAGCATGCCGCCGAACACCGGCAGCGGCGCGCCGGTGCGAACCAGCAGCAGCGCCGGAATCGCGAGCACGAGCAGGCCCACGCAGCCGAACATCATCACCGGCTTGCGGCCGACCCGGTCGGACAGGTGGCCCGCGTAAAGCGTCATCGGCATCATCAGCACCATCACGAGCAGCACCAGGAAGAGGCCGTTCGATTCGTTGAAATGCAGCGTCGCCGACAAATAGCTCGGCAGGTACGACAGCGCCATGTAGTCGGTGACGTTGAAGATCAGCACGAGGCCCACGCACTGCAGCAACGGCCGCCACTGCCGCGCAAGCAGTTGCACGAAGGGTTGCTTCGGCCGCGCCTTCTCGTCCGCCTCGCGCGCTTCGGCTTCCTTCTTGAACGCGGGCGTTTCCTCGAGCTTCATCCGGATGTAGAGGCCCACGAGCCCGAGCGGGCCCGCGATGAAGAACGGCACGCGCCAGCCCCACGACAGCAGCGCCTCCTGCGACAGCGACGCCGTCAGCGCGGCCACCGTGCCCGCGCCGAGGATATAGCCGGCCAGCGTGCCGAATTCGAGGAAGCTGCCCGCGAAGCCGCGGCGCTTGTCGGTGGCGAACTCGGCGATGAAGGTCGCCGCGCCGCCGTACTCGCCGCCGGTCGAGAAGCCCTGCACGAGGCGGGCGACGAGCAGCAGCGCGGGCGCCATGATGCCGATCGACGCGTAGCTCGGAATCAGGCCGATCGCGAAGGTGCCGACGGCCATCATGATCATCGTCATCGCGAGCACGCGCTGGCGGCCGATGCGGTCGCCGAGCGGGCCGAACACCATGCCGCCGATCGGGCGCACGAGAAAGGCCGCGGCGAACGTGCCGAAGGTCGCGATCAGTTGTGCGGACGGGCTGCTCGACGGGAAGAACACCTTGCCGAGCGTGACCGCGATGTAGCTATAGACACCGAAGTCGAACCATTCCATCGCATTGCCGAGCGCCATCGCGCCGACGGCGCGCTTGAGCAGCGCCTGATTGACGATGGTGACGTCGCCGAGCGAACCGGGCGAACTCGAGAGGGAGGAATTTCCGATGCGCGCTTTCGAACGGTTCAATCGACACACTCCTGATTGGGCACTGCGAAACTGGCGGATGGATGAAGCAGGCAGGCACGGGTAAACACCGACTGCGGGACACGCGGCGAAATCGTTCGATGGAGTGTAGTGACGTGCTTCGGATCGAGGCATCACTGATGCGCCCGGAAACCGGTTGTAAACGACACCGGGGCGGCGCGCCTGATCATCTGGATCGATACCATGCGTACCCCTGCTCGAAGGTTCTTCGCGATCGGCCTGAGCGCCGTCGCGCTGTCGCTGGCCGGCGTGCCGTCGCATCGCCAGCAGGTCGTCAGGATCGGCGCATCGAGCCCGCTCACCGGCGTCAGCGCGTCGAACGGCAAGGATCTCGAGAACGGTGTCCGCCTGGCGGTCGAAGAGGCGAACGCGCAGCACATCAAGCTGGGCGGCCAGGACGTCCGCTTCGAGCTCGATACGGTCGACGACCAGGGCGACCCCCGCATCGGCGTGCAGGTCGCGCAGAAGCTGGTCGACGACGGGGTCGTCGCCGTGGTCGGCTACTACAACTCGGGGGTTGCATTGCCATCCGCGCCGATCTTCGCGAAGGCCGGCATTCCGCTGATCGATCCGGCGGCGACCAACCCGGCGATCACGCGCCAGGGGTTGAAGACGGTGTTTCGCATCATCGCGACCGACGCGCAGAACTCCGGCAATGCCGGCACCTACGCGGTCACCGTGATGAAGGCGCGGCGCATCGCGATGATGGACGACCGCACCGCCTTCGGCCAGGGCGCCGTGGAGGAATTCAGGAAGGCCGTCGTCGCTGCCGGCGGCCGGATCGTCGCGGCCGAATACACGAACGACAAGGCCGTCGAATTCAATGCGCAGCTCACCAACATCAAGGCGGCGAACGCGGACCTGCTGTACTTCGGCGGCCTGGACAACCAGGCGGCGCTGATCGTCAAGCGGATGAAGCAGCTCGGCATGCGGGTGCAGTTCGTCGGCAGCGGCGGCATCGCGGACAGCATCTTCCTCAACGTGGCCGGCCCGGCGGCTGAAGGTGCGATGGCGTGGGAATACGGGCGGCCGATCGACACGCTGCCGCAAGGCAAGGCATTTGCGCAGAAGTTCAGCAAGCGCTTTGGCGTGGAGATGCTCACCTATTCGCCGTTCTCGTACGACTGCGTGCGGGTTGTGATTCACGCGATGCAGCAGGCGAATTCCGCGAAGCCGGCCGAGTTCCTGCCGGCGCTGCGCGCGACGCGCTACGAAGGCATCACGGGGAAGATCGCATTCGACGCGAACGGCGATCTCGAGCATCCGACGTCGACGCTCTATCAGGTGAAAGGCGGGCGCTGGGTGCCGGTGACGACGATCGGCACGGAATGACGTGCGTGCGATCGGGGCGGGTTTTTCGGCACGCGAACGCGGCGCATAATGACCGAATGCCGGCGCTCGGCAGGGGAAGGGTGGCATGCACTGCGCAAACTGCGGATTCGACAACCTCGTCGGGGCCAGATTCTGCGAAGCGTGCGGATCTCCGATGTCGCGCACCTGTCCGCGCTGCGGCCACGACGCGAGCCCCGCCGCACGCTTCTGCAATGCGTGCGGCGCACCGCTGGCCGATGCGCCCTCCGACACATCGCCGCCGCCGCGTCCGAAACCGGTGGCCGAACCTTCTCCCGCACCGATCCACTACACACCGCACCATCTAGCCGAACGCATCCGCGCCGAACAGGCCGCGATGGAAGCGCGCGGCGAAACCGCCGGCGAACGCAAGACCGTCACCGCGCTGTTCGCGGATATGGCGGGCTCCACCGCATTGATCCACGACCTCGACCCGGAAGAAGCGCACCGTCTGATCGATCCCGTCGTCGCGCTGATGATGGACGCCGTGCACTACTACGAAGGCTACGTGGCGAAGTCGCTCGGCGACGGCATCCTCGCGCTGTTCGGCGCGCCGATCGCCCATGAAGACCATCCGCAACGCGCGCTGTTCGCGGCATTGCGGATGCAGCAGGCGATGCGGCGTCACGGCGATCGCATCCGTCTGGAGAAAGGCATTCCACTGCAGATTCGCGTCGGCGTGCATACGGGCGAAGTGGTCGTGCGCTCGATCCGAACCGATGATCTGCATACCGATTACGACCCGGTCGGTCATACGATTCACATCGCGTCGCGGATGGAAGGCATCGCGGCACCATCGTCGATTCTCGTCAGCGATTCGACGCACAAGCTCGCCGAAGGCTATTTCGAGTTCAAGGCGCTGGGCGCGACCCAGCTCAAAGGCATTCCCGAGCCACTGTCGGTATACGAAGTGCTGGGCCTCGGCGCGCTGCGCACGCGGCTGCAACTCGCCGCGCATCGCGGCCTCGCCCGCTTCGTCGGCCGCGACGCCGAACTCGGTCATCTGCAGGACGCGCTGGAGCAGGTCAGGGCGGGGCACGGCCGGATCGTCGGCGTGCGCGGCGAGGCCGGCGTCGGGAAGTCGCGGCTGTTCCATGAATTCAAGGAGCGTTCGCGGCGCGGCTGCCTGCTGCTGGAGACCTTCTCGGTGTCGCACGGCAAGGCGTTCGCGTACCTGCCGCTGATCGAGCTGCTGAAGAACTACTTCCAGATCACCGCGCAGGACGACGAGCGGCGCTGCCGCGAGAAAGTCATGGGCAAGGTGCTGACGCTCGAACGCAGCTTCGAGGATATCGTGCCTTACCTGCTGTACCTGCTCGGCATCGGCGAACCGGGTTCCGCGCTGGCGGAGATGGACCCGCGAATCCGGCGCGAGCGGACCTTCGACGCGATCATCCAGCTGCTCGCGCGCGAGAGTCGCGACCAGCCGGTCGAACTGCTGTTCGAGGACCTGCAATGGCTCGATCGCGAGACGGAAGCGTTCCTCGCGCACCTGAGCGAACGCGTGCCGGCCACGCGGATTCTGCTGCTCGTGAACTATCGGCCCGAGTATCAGCCCGTGTGGACGCGTGCAGGCCATGGCCTCCAGCTTCGACTCGAACCGCTCGGCCCGGTGGAGGCACAGGGCCTGCTCGCGGCGCTGCTCGGCGATGATCCGTCGCTCATGCCGCTCAAGCGGCTGATCCTCGAGAAGACGGAGGGCAATCCGTTCTTCATGGAGGAGGTCGTGCAGACCCTGGCCGAGGAGCAGTCGCTGCTCGGTGACCCCGGCCGATACCGGGTCGGGCGCACGCCGGCCGCGCTGCATATCCCGACCACCGTGCAGGGCGTGCTGGCCGCGCGTATCGACCGGCTGCCGGTCGCGGAGAAGGAGCTGCTGCAGACGCTCGCGGTAATCGGCAAGGAGTTTCCGTTCAGCCTGATCCGGCGTATCTGCGGCGGCGAGGCCGTGCATACCGACGACGAGCTGCGCCGGCTGCTCGCGCATCTGGAGGCCGCGGAATTCATCTACGAGCGGCCGGCGTTTCCGGAGGTCGAGTATTCGTTCAAGCACGCGCTCACGCAGGAAGTGGCCGGCCATTCGCTGCTTACGCAGCGGCGCAGCGCGCTGCACGAGCGCACCGCGCAGGCGATCGAGGCGCTGTTCCCGACGCGCATCGCGGATTACTGCAGCGAACTCGCGCATCACTACAGCCTGAGCGGCAACCTCCCGAAGGCCGTCGAGTATCTGCACCAGGCCGCGCAACAGGCGCTTCGCCATGCCGCGCACCTGGACGCGATGCAGCACCTCGGCGCGGCGCTGGAACTGCTGAAGCAGCTGCCCGACACGCGGGCGCGCGCGCATCAGGAACTGGCGTTGCTGCTGTCGCTCGGGCCGGCATTGATGGATGTGCGCGGCTACGGCGCGCCGGAGGTGGCCGCAACCTACAGCCGCGCGCTGACGCTGTGCGAGCAGACCGGCGAGACGTCGCAGCGCTTCGCCGCGCAACTGGGGTTGCGGATCCACTACCTGACGCGCGCCGAATACGCGACCGCGCGCGAACTCGGCAAGCAGATGCTCGACGTGGCGACGCGCGCGAAGGACCCGAGCTTGCTGATGGAGTCGTACGGTGCGCTCGGCGCGTGCCTGTTCTTGCAGGGGAACCTCGACGCCGCGCGCACGCATCAGGAACAGGCGCTGGCGATCTACGACCCGGAGCAGCATCAGGCGCACGTGTTCGCGCATGGCGTGGACCCCGGCATCCGCGCGCTGAACTTCCTGACGCTGACGTTGTGGCTGCAGGGCTACCCCGACCAGGCGCTCAAGCGCAGCATGGAGGCGTTGGCCCTCGCACAGAAGCTCGCATACGGCCCGACGCTGGCGTTCACGCTCGCTTACGCGTCGGAGTTGCATCAGCTTCGGCGCGAATCGTCGCTGGCTCGCGAACACGCGGAAGCCGTGTTGACGCTGTCGACCGAGCACGGCTTGCCGTACTGGTTCGCGTGGGGCACGTTCTTCCGGGGCTGGGCGCTGACCGAGCGGGACAACCTCGCGGAAGGGATCGCGCGGATGAGCGAAGGCCTGGCCGCCGACCGGGCAGCCGGCGGCGAGGATCAGCGTTCGTATTTTCTGGCGCTGCTGGCCGATTGCCATCGGCGCGCGGGCGACCGGGAGACGGGTATGCGGTTGCTCGACGAAGCGATGGCGATTCTGGACAAAGCAGGGGAGCGTTGCTTCGAGGCCGAGCTGCATCGGCTGAAGGGGATCATGCTGCTCGATGAGTCGAACGGTGACGTTTCCGATTCACACGATGCAGCCGAAGCCTGCTTCCTCAAAGCGATCGAGGTGGCGCGTGCTCTGGGTGCCCGGTCGCTGGAACTGCGCGCAGTGTCGAGTCTCGCGCGGCTGTGGCGGCGCGTGGGGCGGGTCGCGGAGGCGAGGCAAGCGCTGTCCGAGATCTATGGCTGGTTCACGGAGGGGTTCGATACCGCCGATCTGCGTGAGGCTAAGGCGTTGCTCGAGACGCTTGCGTCCGATCAGGCGGATCGGTGACGCCGCGCGTCCGCCGAATGTTGCCACGGGGCGGAGCGGCGAAACTCAATCAGGGCTTTCCGCATGCGCCTTGTGTTGCGCCGCCAGCCGCGCCTGCTGGGCCGGCGGAACCGGATCGTAGTGGCTCAGCTGGATGCTGTAATTGCCGTGTCCGCCCGCGATCGCATTCAGGCGCGACTGGTAGTCGTTGAGTTCGGCGAGCGGCACCTTGCCCGCGACCACCATCGCATGGCCGCCCACCGTGCGCGTGCCGTGCACTTGCCCGCGCCGCGAGGAGAGGTCGCCGATGATGTCGCCCATCGCCGTTTCCGGCGTCATCACCTCGATGTCGACGATCGGTTCGAGCACCATCGGCTGGGCTTTCAGCACCGCGTCGATGAAGGCTTTGCGCCCGGCCGTGACGAACGCCACTTCCTTCGAGTCGACCGGATGGCTCTTGCCGTCGTACACGGTCACGCGCACGTCCTGCATCGGGAAGCCGGCGAGTGGCCCGCTGTCGATCACCTGCTGGATGCCTTTCTCCACCGCCGGAATGAACTGCGTGGGAATCGCGCCGCCCTTGACCGCGTCGACGAACTCGAACCCGTCGCCGCGCGGCAGCGGCTCCACGCGCAGCATGACTTCGCCGAACTGGCCGGCGCCGCCCGTCTGTTTCTTGTGGCGATAGTGGCCTTCCGCCTTGCCGCCGATGGTTTCGCGCCACGCGATCGTCGGCGGCCGCGTGACGACATCGAGCTTGTACTGGTCGGTGAGCCGCTCCAGCATGAAGCGCAGATGCAGTTCGCCGAGCCCGCGCATGACCGTCTCGTTGGTGCCGACGGGGTGGCCGATCACGAGGCACGGATCTTCGGCCGCGAGCTTCTGCAGCACTTCCCACAGGCGCTGTTCGTTGCCGCGCCGCGCCGGTTCGATCGCGAGGCCGTAGATCGGCGTGGGGAAATCGAGCGGCGTGAGGTGGACGTTGCCGTCTTCGGGGGCATCGTGCAGCACGTCGTCGAAACTGATGTCGTCGGCTTTCGTGACCGCGCAGATGTTGCCGGGGCCCGCGCGCAGCACGTCCGTGTGTTCCTTGCCCTGCAGCATCAGCAGGCGCGCGACCTTGAACGGCTGGCGGCCGTTGCCGATATAGAGCTGGCTGTCGCGCGCGACCGTGCCTTGATGGATGCGAAACACGGCCATCTTGCCGATGTACGGGTCCATCACGATCTTGAAGACGTGCGCGAGCACGTGCTTGTCGGCGACGGGCTTCGCGTGCACGGTTTCCACCTTGCCGTCGACTTCGCGATAGAACAGCGGCGGGTTGCCTTCGGTGACGTTCGGCAGCAGCCGCACGAACACGTCGAGCAGCTGGGCGATGCCCGCGCCGGTGGCGGCCGACGTGAAGCAGACCGGCACCAGATGCCCTTCGCGCAACGCGCGTTCGAACGGCGCGTGCAGTTGCTCCGGGCGGACCGCTTCGCCCTGTTCCAGATACAGCTCCATCAACTCGGGATCCAGTTCGATCACCTGATCGATCAGCGCGTTGTGCGCGGCTTCCACCGAGTGGAAATCGGATTCGCCGGCCGGGTTGAAGAAGCAGTCCACGACGTCGCTGCTGCCTTTCGCGGGCAGGTTGATCGGCAGGCAGGTCTTGCCGAACATCTCCTGGATCTCGGCGAGCAGCGCGGGGAGGTCGACTTTTTCGCCGTCGATGCCGTTCACGATGATCATCCGGCAGAGCTTGCGTTGCTGCGCGAACGTCATCATCCGGCGGGTGGTCATTTCGATGCCGGTGCGGGCGTTGATCACGATCGCCGCCGTTTCGACGGCGGGCAGCGCGCTGATCGACAGGCCGGCGAAGTCGGGGTAGCCGGGGGTGTCGAGCAGGCAGATGCGGGTGTCCTGGAAGTCGAACTGGGCGACGGCGGAGCTGAGCGAGTGGTGGTATTTGCGTTCGAGCGGGTCGAAATCGCACAGGGCGGTGCCCTTGGCGACGCTGCCGGGCGCGTGCAGCGCGCCGCTCTGGTGCAGCAGCGCTTCGGCAAGCGAGGTCTTGCCGCATCCGGCGTGCCCGACCAGTGCGATCGTGCGGATGGCTTCGGGAGGGTAGTCCATGGCCGCCATCGTCCAGGAGTGGGTGTGGGGGAATTATTGGCGAAATTTGGGTGGTGTGCCAATTGTGGAGAGCGAGGGGGAGGGGTGTTACCGAAGGGCGGGATTTGGGGAACGGGTCGCTGCGGTGCGGGAATTTGGTGGATTTGGGGCGGGTAGTGAAGCTTGGGGACGGATGGTGCGTGTTTTCGCGCTGCAACGTCGATGCGGTGTGCTAGCTTGAAAGCGTCAATCGTTCGGTATGGAGGAACGCGAAATGTCCATCATTGCTGCAGACGAAAAGGCGGATTTCGTTGCTGTATTGCATCGCCATCACTTGGCCGAGTCGGACTTCACGATCCAGGAGAGCGGTGCGCCCGAGGTCGTCGACGAGGTCTATCCGTTGCTTGGTTATGTCACAGTCATTCGCTGCTCGACGCTCAAGGAAAAAGGGTATCGGGTCGGGCATGGCACGGCTTGGACTGCGGAATTCGATAGGGATTTGACGCGAGGGGCGTTTGGGTGAGGGGGCGGGGGTGTGATGCGATTGCGAGGCGCTCGTAGTGGGGTCTCCCGTGGGTTTCAGAGCAGAAAGGGGAAACTGCGCTGAAGGGGCAACGAGCGCACGGAAGCGAGCGCTCGTCTCGGGCTTTCTCTTTGATTTTAGGATGAAATTTCAAGCTCTTCGACGTTGTTGTTTCCGAATAGGTTATTGATCGTTGCCAAAGCCGTTTCGGACATCGTTTGTGTGGCAAGAACGGCCAAGCGTGTCGTGGGCCGGGATATCGATACGTAAAATAGATTGCGAGCCCGATAGTATCCCTGAGTATTTTTTTTGTTTAGTGATTTCGTCTCGATGAGCTCTAATAGCTGAGGCCAATTGTAGTGGTTCCAGCCACCGCCAAGCACGACGAGAACGTTCTCGAATTCGGCGCCTTTGACGCTATGCTGCGTAGCGAAGGAGGTTTGTCTCTCGATAAACTTGACCACCTCAATGACCTCTGTGTAACGAACACTTCGGAGTTGGCTGTAACGCTGGAGAGCAGTGGCATCGTCCGGTATAGGCTTACCATCGAGTGCGATGAGTTCCTCATCTCGGCGCAAGAGTCGATCCGGTGGCGGCGGGCGTCGAGATTTCTTCAAATGGTCGATAATTTGGCCAATCGTTCCGTCGATACGTAGCTTATGAAGAATATCCATGTCCTCGCGCCACAAGGCCTTGTCGGCATGTTTCACGATGGCGGGGCCAGAGCCAAACACTCTGAACATGTCGCCATAGCGAGATGCGCTATAAGCCGTGCACATGGGTTCGACTGTCTCAGCAAAAAACTTTATCGCCGGATCTTCCTTCTTCGCGAACAAGTCGGTCCGACCACTGAATATCTCGGCGATATTCGGGTATCCCTGTTCGGCGGCCAGGACGTTGTGGGTGAGCATGAGAACCTTGGTCTTGCTGGGTTCCCAGCCCTCGGCTTGGAGCCGCTGCATCAAGCTCTCGCGTACGCCGCGTGCGAGCTCGGGTGGCAGATCTCCCTTTGAATGTCTCTCATTGGTCCTTGGACCGCTATAGGCGTTGGCATGAAAGAATCTTGCTTCACCGAGCGCCTTTGGATCGCGGACGGCCTGAATCAGCTCGGGACGAAGTCTGTTTAGTACATCAACGATGGCCGGCACGGAGCGGAAATTGGAACCCTTGCCGATCTCTTCGATCGGATAGTCGGCAAGGTTGTAATCGCTGCGATAGATCGTTTGCCAATGGTCCCCAAAGAGGCCAATTTGTGGACCTTTGCCGACCTTCAAGAAATGCTCAGTGATCGCCTCCATGAACTGACGATCGGTATCTTGATATTCATCGATAAAGATAACGGGAAACTGTTGGGTTAAAAGCAGTCGGAATTTTTCCTGTGCGAGAAGTTTGGCCATGAACTCTGGGACATCGTCGTGACCAAGTGTGATGCGATCGGCATTGACGCCGAAGAAGCCAAGGTCGTAGTCAACGGGCTTTGAGCCGATTCCACCGCCTTGCTCAATTTTCTCGCGCCGATCGTCAATGTCATCGACAAGTTCACGCAACGCCTTCTGAAATTGGCGTAAGAATGCCCACGAGAAGGCATGAATCGTATCGACGAGAATTGCCGGATGGTCTTCGATCTCTTGGGCGATCTCGTTTCGAGCGACCTCCGTGTAGGTAATGCATGCAACTTTTTGCCCTGCTTGAACTAGCGATGGCCCATGCTCTGCAATCAGGCGTTTTAGCGCGGCAACCAGCGAGTATGTCTTGCCGGCACCTGCACCGGCCTCGAGGCGAAAGCTGCTGCCAGTATCGAGGGCTTCATCGATCTTCTTCTGGGCCTGTCTGGCGGCAACGATGGCGGGGGTCTCGATAGGCTCAGTCATGCCTCCTCCCCGCTGGCCGAATTCTCTACGGGTGGTTCCGCCGCAGGAGCAGGAGGGGGTTCGGAGAGCCATACGAGGCCTTCCCGGATATAGCGGGGCACTGTCCAATCCTTCTCTCGAATCGCAAAGCGCAGTGCCGTATCGGCCTTCGCAAGTCCCTGTGCGATTTCCCATGCTTCAGTCGCTTCGTCTTGCTCTTTCGGCCAATCAAATCGATCCGGGTTGGCTAACACAAGTGCGTCTTCGTAACTACGTGCGCACACGTCCGAGTCAGGTTTCTCCGGTATTTGATAGGCTATCCGGCGGCAGGCTCTCTGTTTTTCATTGGCCGTCTTGGCCGCAAGTTCAGCAGGAGCGATTTGCCACGCTTCCTTATCCTTTTCGTCACTGGGACGAAACCAATCCTTGATTGCGGCATTCGAGGTTCTCGTGCCTTCGGCGACTGGACACTTCTCCCACGTTTTTATCATCTTTCCATTCTTGTTTTTCTTCTCCACGAGTTTGGTCGAATCCAGGTCGGTGATGATGAGTGCCTTCAGCTCGAGAAAGTCGAGTAGGGGATAGAAAGTATGCGCGTAAGCGCCACCTACTTCGACGCAGGTTACGTACTGTCTGGACAGCTTATGTCTTTCTTCGAGTGATTTATCAACGATCTCGCAAAGGCGGGGCATCAATAGTCGCTCAGTGGTTCCCTCTACCATGATCGCTTTGTCAGCAAAATAGAGGTCACACTTTGTAAGCGTCATGTATTGATGTAAGAAGTCCTGATCTTCAGGCGATATGATTGTCAGTCCCTTCTTGAAATCCTTGACTTTAGTCTGTCGAGTTCTTGTTTTTTGCGGCGACTCATTCAGGAAGTACCGTACTGCCTCAAACGATGCGGCGTTCGCAACATGCGGCGAATGCGTTGTGATGACAAATTGAACTTTCCATGCAGGCTCGTCGGGGTAACTTGCTGACAGCTTGCCAATCGCAGCGTTCAATTGATTGATGAATACTTCTTGCATCTGAGGATGCAGATGGGCCTCTGGCTCTTCGATGAAGATGAGGTGTGTGACCGGGCGAGTTGCCTTTGCGCGGTAGGTCTTGTGATAGCTCTCAAGCTGCAAAAGCATGTAAATCAGGTTGCGAGTACCCAGACCGTTATAGCCCTCGGGGAGATGTACCCCATCCGCTCCGGCGTAAACGACTTTTGTATGATCCGAAAGAAGTGCCTCAACATTCAGGGAAGTTTCCGGACGAAGCTCGGAGTCGTTGAGGCTCGGAAACCCAAGAACTTCCATAGCGGGTAGCAGCTTTTTCAGCATTACGTCGAAATCGCCTTGCACGTTTCGTTCAATGCTCTCCACCGATTCCTTCAGCTTAGAGGCAAGCTCCTGATCGGCCGCAGCAGCTGTCGGGGCGGTAGCTGTCTTAAAAAGACTGCTGAGCAATTTTCCAATAACATCAGCGTCGCCGTGCTTTGCATGGTCGAGAGTGCGTTGAGCACGCACGAAGTTGCACTGAATTAGTGCGGATAGTGCAGCTGTTCCATCAAAGTCGCGACGGTTGGTGTCATCCGTAGGGTCGATGGCGCAAATGTGGACTCTATAGGCCTTGGGGAGTGTCTCGCGCAGCGAACGGAAACAATGGATATTTGAATCGACACCTTCCACCGAAGGGGGTACGTCGAGTAAGACGTGGAGCGTTGCCAAAGTTGCCGCGTACTCAATGCGTACTATGGCATTGGTGGAGGCCACATCCAGGTCAATGACGAATGGTGCAAGTGGGCCCAAGTTTGGAGCGTCACGGTCATAAGCGAAGGTGAGCGTGAGGGCAATCTTCGGAAGTGCAGCGAGTACGTCCTCCGAGCTCGCGCCTCTCCCTCTCAATGCTTTGGCGTCGAAAAACTTGCTTCGTATACGCGCCGAAAAATCTTCCAGCCGGAAGCGGGGTCCAGCTTCTCCTGTGAACCGATCGAATATTTCGGTGAAGGAGGTCTTGCCACTGTTGTTTCGCCCCACAATCACTGTGGAAGATGACTCCAACATGATCTCGATGTCTTGAAGCAGTCGAAATCCTTCAACCCTAACCTTTTCTATACGCATTCTTGTCCCCGAGAATGTTTGTCCATAGCGCTCGCTAGTTATCTCATGTGCATGCATTTGTGACACATGCCAGGTTAGACCACAGACTGTGACCTATGTAGACATCTTACAAACTGTGTATGACGCTTCGCTATGGGAGGCTATGCTGTCATGTGTCGTGGCGGACCTCAAGTCAGTTGAGGTTTCCTTCGTTCGTTTTCGTTCCACTGATGCCTAGCGCCCGGCTTGACGTGCCAGCAAGCCCAACAAGGAATCTTTCGGTAGGACAAATCCATCAAGCCGGCTTGCTTTTCAGTGCGCATTGCAACGAACTTCGCCAAGGGCGCGGGTTCCTGTAACCAAAGCGAATGTTGGTGTGACACTCAGGCATCTGAGTTGCAAATCGCCATGGCCGATTCGATAGTGAGATTGTTTCGAATCGTCATGGCTTGATTGTGTCACGACGTGAACGCGATCTCTGTTTGTTCAAGTCGCCGATCCATCGCCGATACGTGCTGTGTCTTGCCGGCGGCTGATTGGGTGGTGTGCCCTATACCCATTGGCTAACGTTCGCCCAGGCATCGATCATTAGGCGACCAACGCTGGTCTAATGAGTCATGCTCAGTCGATGGCGATCGCGAATCCCTGGCGCGCGACTGACAAGTGTGTCGCGAGCGACGTACTTCCATTGATCTACTGCGCGAGGCAAACCGCTCACAAAGGAGGAATACTTAACAAACCACCGCTGTAAACGAGCGCGGGCCGCAAGTGCTACCAACACTCACGACCCGCTAACCGCAGCCAACTATCCAGGAGTTGACCATGGCTAAGCCGAATCATAAATCACGCCCACCGATCACGGAACGTTTCGTGACGATGCAGGAGCTCTGGGGCTACCCGAAGAACATGGGGTCCAGGCCGTCGAGCACTATCCCGTATTTCAAGATCGCCGGCATGTGGATCATTAACGACGCTGGTTTCGTACCGGGCCGACGAGCACGGATCACGATCGAGCCGGGCAGGCTAATCATCACGGCGTTGTAAGTGGCGTGGGGCCGCGAGGTTCGCGGCCCTTAGCGGACGTTGCTGTCCACGTCGACCGCATCCAGTTCCACGCTTGCGAGCCAATCGCATTTCACTGCGCCGCAAGCCGCTTGGCCTCATCGTAGTGAAATCACGGGCAGCGGTACTGCGATGGTATGCAAAAGCTGATCCCAATGAGCCCCAAAGCGCGCGACTTAAGTGACTGCATGGTCCGGATTGGGTCGTTGCACGATGCGACGCCGCGCAACGGGCGACGTATACAAGAAACAATCGCGCGCATTGTGTCGAAAATTAGCAGCCATCATCCCGCCACCCCCACCCCTCGACATCCCCCCACGAATCAGCGACGATCCCACCACCGTCACCCGCCCCCCGAAGTCCCCCAAATGACCGTCGACCACCACCCGGCATGGATGCCCGTCGCGATGAGAGAACGCGGCGTGCGCCGCTCCCCCGCAGGCGACACAAACCCCCGCATCGTTGAGTACAACAACCACACGAATCTGGTCGGCTACGACGACAAGATTTCGTGGTGCTCGTCCTTCCTGAACTGGTGCATGGCGCATGCGGGCTTCCGCGGCACGGGTTCCGCGCTCGCGCGCTCGTGGCTCGAATGGGGCAGGGCGCTCGAGCGGCCGGTCTACGGCTGCATCGCCGTGCTTACGCGCGACGATCCTGCGAGTTGGAAAGGGCACGTCGGATTCTATCTCCGTCACGATGACGAGCACGTCTACCTGTGGGGCGGCAATCAACTCGAAGAAGTGCGCGAGCTCGCGTACCCGCTCGACACCGTGCTCGGCTACCGCTGGCCGGCCTAACGCCCCCGCGCCATACCCGCCCACGCGCCGTCGCGCGCATTGCTACACTGCTGCTCGCCCATCATCAACCAGGAGAGTGCAGTGCCAACCGGTAACCTCCGCCTCTACGCGGACGCGCAGTACACGAGCCCCTACGCGATGTCCGCCTACGTCGCGCTTCAGGAAAAGTCGTTGCCGTTCGAGCTCGTCACCGTCGACCTCGGCAACCGCGCGCATTTCGCGCCGGACTACGCGGCGACGTCGCTGACGCAACGCGTGCCGACGCTCGTCCACGACGGGTTTGCGCTGTCGGAGTCGTCGGCGATCACCGAGTATCTCGACGAGACGTTCCCCGGCGCGCGCCTGTATCCGGCCGACCGCCAGCTGCGCGCGCGGGCGCGGCAGGTGCAGGCGTGGCTGCGCAGCGACCTGATGCCGATCCGCGCGGAACGCTCGACCGAGGTCGTGTTCTACGGGCCGTCGAGCGAACCGCTGTCCGGCCTCGCGCAGGCGGCCGCGAAGAAACTGTTCGCGGCCGCCGACGTGCTGCTCGCACCGGGCGCGGCGAACCTGTTCGGCGACTGGTGCATCGCGGATGTCGATCTCGCGGTGATGCTGAACCGCCTTGTGTTGAACGACGACCCGGTGCCGACGCGTCTCGCGGACTATGCGCGCGCGCAGTGGGAACGGCCGTCGGTGCAGCGCTGGGTGAAGCTGGCGCGCCCGCCGCTGTAACGCGGTCGCGTCACGGCTTCAAGCGAAGCGGTGCCGCATCAGGTAGAAATTGAGGTCCGGCCGGCTGGGCATCGTGAGCGTCTGCGGGTCGGCCGCGAAGCCCAGCTTCTCGTAGAAACCGTGCGCCGATTCGCGCGCGGTGCACCACACCAGTTCCGCATCGCGCGCCTGCGCATGACGCAGGCACAGGTGCACGAGGAGGCGGCCGAAGCCGAGCCCCCGCGCGGACGCATGCACGGCCATTCCGCGCAGGCGCCACGCGCGCAGCCCGGGGGCACTGCCTTCCGGGCGATCCTCGCACAGCGACGCAATTGCGACGATGCGCTCGCGATCCTGGACGGCCAGATGGATGGTCGTCGGTGCATGATCGCCCGGCAGCGTGCATGCATCCTCGTCTCTCTTGAGCAAAACCTCGGCCCGAAGCGGATAGGTCTGTTCCGCCTGTATCGATGAAATCGTAAACAACACGCCATTTTGGGTCATGGTTTTTCCAATTGTTTCTGGTACTGCTTTTAGTCCAGACACGAAATTTACAGCACCAGCACAAATTACAGTTGTCGAAATTAAAGCTTGAAGATAATCTTCGGAAGTCGCAGATTTCATTTCGAACAAGCCATTTAACTGTGATCGCAGATGACGGGGAAACCATTGACCAACGCTGAGAGTGCTTACGAGGAGATTCGCGCGCGGATCTTTGACGGGAGACTCACGCCTGGACAAAAGATTTCTCATCGGGGTCTTGCCGGCGAGCTGGGTTTCGGGCAGATGCCGGTGCGCAGCGCGCTGCACCTGCTGGAGGCCGAGGGGCTCGTCACTGTCGTGGGCAAGAGCGGCACGTTCGTCACGTCGCCGACCAACGACGATCTGCGCGAAATCTTCGAAATGCGGCTGGCGTTGGAGAGCACGGCAGCCTATCTCGCGGCCCGGGGCGGCGCGACCGACGGCCTCAACGAGGCCGCGGACAGGATGAAGCGGCTGCTCGAGGCGGACACGGGCGACATCATGGTCGAGCAGCGCATCGGCTGGGTGTTTCACCAGGAATTGTTCCTCGCGGCGAGGAATCCGCGAATCTCGACGGCCTACGAATTACTGCGGGTACAGACCCTCGCGCTGAATGAATTGCCGCGCGGCGACGCCGAGACGGTGCGCCGCGGCACGATCGAGCATTTGCGGATTTATCACGCGATCGTCGAAAAGGATTGCGAACTCGCTCGACAGCATATGTGGAATCACATCGTCGACGGAACACCCGCGCGAATCAGATTAATACGGGCACAACATGAATAAGACTCCCTCGAAAATATCGCTTCCGATTCAGATGTTTGCCGGTCTCGTGCTGGGCGGCGCATGCGGTATCTGGCTGCCGGATGTAGGCGCGAAACTCGGCTTTGTCACGGCCATTTTCGGGCATGCGATCAAGATGGTCGTGATGCCGCTGATCTTCCTGTCGGTGACGCTCGGCGTCTATCGCGCGCGGCAGCAGCGCGGCCGGCTCGGCTCCGTCGCGGGCCTGAGCATCGCGTTCTTCGTCGTGATGACCGCGCTGGCGGCGGCGCTCGGGCTGCTGCTCAACTTCGCGTTCCGCCCGGGCCTCGGCGCGAGCCTGGCGCAAACGGGCGCGATGCCGCAGCACCTCGCGTCGTCGATCGACTGGATGCAGTTCGTGGTCGACCTGATCCCGAGCAACATCGTCGCGGCGCTCGCGGCGGGCAATTCGCTGCCGGTGCTGGTGTTCGGCCTGCTGCTCGGGTCCGCACTGTCTGCCGTTCCGGATCGCGCTGAACCTGCGATCGCAGTTTTCGAGGCGCTGCTGGCCGCGCTGTTCAAGCTGGTCGAATGGGTGATCGCGTGGTCGCCGCTGGCGATCTTCTCGGCGCTCGCGCTGCTGTTCGCCACCAAGGGTTTCGCGGCGCTGCATCCGCTGCTCAAGCTGCTCGGTGTCGCGTATCTCGGCATGGCGATCCTCGCGGTGATCCTGACGACGATCATCAAGGTGTCGGGCCAGTCGCCGCTCGCGGTGCTGCGCAAGGTGCGCGAACCGCTGATCCTCGCGTTCACGACGCGTTCGTCGGAGATCACGTTCCCGCTGCACCTGAAGAAGCTGACCGAGATGGGCGTGCCGCGCGGCGTCGCGTCGACGATCCTGCCGCTTGCATACATCTTCAATCGCGACGGCGCGGTGCTCTATACGGCGCTCGCGGTCGGCTACCTCGGCGACGCGTATCACATCGTGTGGACCTGGCCGATCGTGCTCACGGTGGCGATCCTCACGATCGTCACGATCGACGGCGCGGCCAACGTGCCGTCCGGCGCGATCGTCGCGATCACCGTGGTGCTCACGTCGATCGGCCTGCCCGCGGATGCGGTGCTGCTGATCCTCGGCGTCGACGCGTTCTTCGACATGGGCCGCACGGCGCTGAACGTCTATGCAAGTACCACGGCCGCGGCAGTCGCGGTCAAGCTCGCGGGCCCGGAACACGCGCAGGACGACGCCGGGATCCCGCAGTCGAACCAGCAGCATGCATGACGTTCGGGCGTCGGGGTGCCGTGCGAAGCGCCAGCGTAGGGCGATTCGCATCGGCAGCCGGATGCTTGAATGAAGAAGGATTCTGAAGAAGGAAAGACTGTCGTTGCTTGTGTTGCGAGCGCAGGCGACGACCAGAAATGAATCGGCCGATGACGGTGTTGCGAGCACCGGCATCGGCCTGACCATCGGAAGCTTTTGAGAGACCGTCCATGGCTGCCCGTATTCTACGGCAACATCGGCTGCGTCGGACATGCAGTGGTCCGGCGATGGCCTGTCGACTGCCGCCAATCGTTCGACCCGCGCGCATTGTCGGTTTCGATGCCGGCGCGAACGTTTGCGTGGGCGCGCGGATCGTGCACACCGTGACGACGCGCATGCGCGGGTGGGCGCTTGCTGCGCGCCTGCATGCCGGTTCGACCGCGCGGCACCCGTCTTTCCAAAGCTCAAACGGTTCTCACTCGGCACGGACTTCCGGTCCCGTGTCCCGCCTGACGGCGTATACATGGTTGTTAGCGCCTCGGATTCGTCAGGTGGCTTCACCGCGCGCTTCGTCTCCTCGGGCGCAGCGCGCGTCTTTTATACCGATCCCAGCGAGCGCGGTGGCGCTGCCGCAGGCCAGCCCGGCTGCAAGCGTACCGCTCGACGGGGCCAAGCAACGAGCCGGCAAGCCGGCGCAAGCGCGCAAGTCGCGGCGTGTGCGTCCTGAACCGGACGCACGCGACGCCGACGATCCACCGGTCGACCTCGGGTAGTCCGCGCACGGCGCGACGCACGCGATCACGGTCGCGGTGTCGCCGACGTGAACCTGCGTGACGGCCGCGCGTTTCTCGAGCGCGCGTGCCATTCGCGATCCACATCGTCCATCAATTCGCCGCCACGGCGCCCGCGTTCCCGCCGTCGTCCGTGTCATGCCGGCTCCACCCGCCGCCCAGCGACCGGTACAGCGCCACCGCCGACAGCGCATGCTCGCGCCGCACCTGGTTGAGCGCATCCGAGTCGCGCAGGTACACCTCCTGCGCCGACAGCACGTCGAGGAAATCCGTCGCACCGCCCTTGTAAAGCTTGTTCGCGAGACCGAGTGCCTTGTCCGACGCAGCGAGCGCGCTGTCGAGGCGCTGCGTCGCCGCCGTCGTGCTGACGAGGTTCGCGCGCGCATCCTCCACTTCGCGCAGCGCCTGCAGCATCGTCTGTCGCAGGCCGAGTTCCGATTCGCGCATCCGGCTTTCGCTCTGCGCGATGTCGGCGGTGATGCGCCCGGCATTGAAGATCGGGCTCGTCGCACTGAGCGCCGCACTGAACAGGTTGTCGGTGAGCGTCGGCAGGCCGAGGTAGGACGCGGCGAGGATGCCGTCCGCGAGGTTCAGCGAGAACTTCGGATAGCGTTCCGCCTTCGCGACGCCGACCTGCGCCGCGCGCTGCTCGACGCGCGCATACGCGGCCAATACGTCCGGGCGGCGCAGCAGCGCCTGCGACGGCAGCGTGCGCGGCGTGCCGTCGGGCGGCGCGGGAATGTCGGCGGCTTGCGCGAGCAGCAGACGGTCGACCGATTCCGGCGTGCGCCCCGAATACACCGCGATCAGGTTGAGCTGGTGCGCGATCTGCGCCTGCGTCGGCGGAATCCGCGCTTCGAGCGCATCGAGCTGGTTCTGCGCGCGCGTGACGTCGAGCTCCGTCGACAGCCCGAACGCCTGCCGCTTGCGCGTCAGGTCGAGCGCGTGCTGCCGGATCGTTGCGTTGTCCTGCAGAATGCGCAGCTCCTGCTGCGCCCAGCGCAGGTCGACATATGCGGACGCCGTGTCGGCCGCCAGCGCGAGCCGCATCGCGTCTTCCGCATGCTTCTGCCCGACGAGCTCGGCCTGCGCCGCGAGCAGGTCGAGCCGTTCGCCGCCGAACACGTCGGGCGACCAGCTGAGCACGAGCCCCGCGCCGGCCTGCTTCACGTAGCCGAGCGGCGGCGGCGTGTTCTGGCGCGCGTCGGATGCATGCGCGGTGGCATCGAGTTCAGGCAGCAACACCGAGCGTTTCTGCACGGTCAGCGCCTGCGCCTGCTTCACGCGTTCGGCGGCCGCCTGCAGGTCGAGATTGCCGTCGAGCACGGTGGCGATCAGCTGGTCGAGCGCGGGATCGTGGAACTGCGCCCACCACGCGGCGGCGTCGACGTCGGCGCGCGGCACGTCCGTGTCCCACGCGTGCGGCGCGAGCGATTCGACCGATTCGTGCAGCGCGGGATGTTGCGCGGGCTGCACCGCGCAGCCGGCGGCGAGCGCGCTGACGGCGAGGGCGACGAGAAGCTTCTTCATGGTGATTGCCTCAGTGCGCGTCCGGCGGCGGCGCGCTCAACGAAATGGGTTTGGAAAACAGCACCGCGACCAGCGCGACGAGGAAGCACACCGCGAGCGCGTAGAACGCATCCGCGTAGGTCAACGTGAGCGCTTCGCGATAGACGAGCCGGTGCAGGTTCGCGAGGCTTGCCTGCGCGGTGTTCAGCGTGTCGCCGGCCACCGCCGTCCAGTGCGCGGCCTGCTGGTCGAGCAGCGCCGCGATCTGCGGCTGGCCGGCCGTCACGTGCTCGTTCAGCCGCAGGTAATGGAAGTTCAGCCGGTCGTTGAGCATCGTCGCACTCACCGCGATGCCGATCGCGCCGCCGAGATTGCGCATCAGGTTGAACAGGCCGCTCGCGGATTTCAGGCGCGACTGCGGCAGCGAGCCGAGCGCCATCGTCACGATCGGCGGCACGCTGAACTGCTGGCCGATGCCGCGCAGCGCCTGCGGCAGCAGCAGTTCGCGCCAGCCCCAGTCGTGCGTGATCGGCGTGTACAGGTAGATGCCGAGGCCGAAGCAGATCAGCCCGAACACCAGCAGCACCCGCATGCTGACGAAGCGCGCCGCGAACGCATACGCGCCGAGCGCGAGCATCTGGAACGCGCCGACCGACAGCAGCGCGATGCCGATCTGCAGCGAGTTGAAGCCGCGCACCTGCGCGAGAAACAGCGGCGTCAGGAACACCGTCACGAAGATGCCGATCCCGGTCACGAACGACAGCAGGCTGCCGATTCCGAAGTTGCGCACGGCGAGCGCGCGCAGGTCGACGATCGGATCCTTCGCGGTCAGCGCGTGCACGATGAACAGGAAGCCGCAGATCGCGGAAATCCACGTGCAGAACACGATTACGTGATCGCCGAACCAGTTCTTGCGCGGGCCTTCCTCGAGCACGTATTCGAGGCAGCCGAGGAAGCCGGACATCAGCACGATGCCGACGTAGTCGCCGCGCTTGAGCAGGCTCAGATCGGGCACGTCGATGTGCACGTAGCGAGGCACCAGCGCGGCGACGGCGATGCCGGGCACGAGGTTCAGGTAGAACAGCCAGTGCCACGACCACTGGTCGGTGATCCAGCCGCCGATCACGGGGCCGATCGCCGGCGCGAGCGACGCGAGCGCGCCGATCGTGGTCGACGCGATGAGCCGCTGCTTGCCGGGGAACAGCACGAACGCGGTGGTGAACACGGTGGGGATCATCGCCGCGCCGAGCGCGCCCTGCAGCCCGCGAAACAGGATCATCGAGTTGATGTCCCACGCGAGGCCGCACAGCATGCTGGTGATCGTGAAGCCGACCGCGGACGCGACGAACAGCCAGCGCGTCGACAGCACCTTCGACAGCCAGCCCGACATCGGGATCACGAGGATCTCGGCGATCAGGTAGGCCGTCTGCACCCACGACAGCTCGTCCTGGCTTGCTGACAAGCCGCCGCCGATGTCGCGCAGCGACGATGCGACGATCTGGATGTCGAGCGTCGCCATGAAGAAGCCGACGCACATCAGCGCGAACGCGAACACGCGCTGCTTGGTCGGTTGCGACGCCGGGTCGCCGATAAAACCTGTGGTCATGATGGGCTCCGCGTGAGGCTCAGTTCGCGTGATCGGTGTGCACGGTCACGACCGCGGACAGGCCGGGGCGCAGCACGTTCTCGCTGCCCGGCTGCGGGTCGAGATGCACGCGCACCGGCACGCGCTGCACGATCTTCGTGAAGTTGCCGGTTGCGTTCTCCGCCGGCAGCACGCTGAAGGTCGCGCCGGTCGCGGGCGCGACGCTGTCGACGCTGCCATGCAGGCGCACGCTCGACGCATCGAGCTGCACGTCGACGCGGTCGCCCGCGTGCATGTGCTTGAGCTGGTCTTCCTTGAAGTTCGCGTCGATCCACAGGCCCGACGCCGGGACGATCGTGAGCAGCGGCACGCCGACGCTCGCGAGCATTCCGACCCGGCCGGTGCGGTTGCCGACGTAGCCGTCGACCGGCGAGCGGATCGTCGTGTATTCGAGGTTGAGCGCCGCCACCCGCTGCGCGGCGAGCGCGGTGTTGACGCGCGCGCGGGCATCGGCGAGCTGCGCGCCGAGCACGTCGAGCTGCCGTTTCGCGGCGAGCAGCGCGGCGTCGCTGCGATCGACCGCGGCGCTCGCTTTCGAATAATCGGCATCGGCGCGTTCGACGATCTGGTTCGACACCGCGTCGGATTTCACGAGCTCGCGGTAGCGCGACTTGTCGGACGAGGCGCGGGTCAGCTCGGCCGACGACGCGCTTTTTTCCGCGGTCTGCTGGCCGATCACCGCGTACTGCAGCTGCTGCTTCGCTTCGAGCTCGGTCACCGCGGCGCGCGCGCCGTCGACGTCGGCCGTCGCCTGCGCGAGCTTCGCGTCGTAGTCGCGCGCATCGAGCCGCACCAGCACGTCGCCGGCCTTCACGCGCTGGTTGTCTGACACGAGGATCTGGTCGACGAAGCCGTTGACCTTCGGCGCGAGCACCGTGACGTTGCCGCCCACGTACGCATCGTCGGTGCTTTGCTCGAAGCGCAGCACGAAGGTCCAGTAGAGCGCCGCCGACGCGACCACCGCGATCACGGCCAGCACCGCGACCTTCATCCACGGCACGCGCCGGCGTTGCTGCGCGACGGTGTCGGCGGGCGTCGCCTCGCGGGTAACAGGGGTCTGCGTCGTATCCATCGAATCACCTATGTATATGCACTTTTTGAAACGACCGACGTGGCGTGCCGATCGGGGGATGGGGTCACCGTTCCGGGATGTTGTGCGTGATCCGGAACAGTTCGTCTCTGAGCAGGGCCGCCTGCGCGGGCCCGAAGCGCCGCTCGAACGCCTCCTGCGCTTCGAGCCAGTGCGCGTGCGCCTGTGCGATCTTCGTTTCGCCCGCGCCGGTCAGCGCGAACGTCTGCCGCCGGCGCTCGCCTTCGTGGCGGCTCGCGACGAGCGCCGCGCCGACGAGCGGCTTGAGCGCGCGCAGCAGCGCGGTGCGCTCGATCACCAGCACGGCCGACAGCGCCGCCATCGTCAGGCTCGGGCGTTCGCGCAGCAGCGCGAGGATGCTGTACTGCGAGGCGGTGACGCCCGCGTGCGACAGGTAGCGCTCGTAGAACTGCGAGATCCGGCGGGCGGCCTGCCGGACCGCGAAACAGTCGTCATCGGTGAGCGTGTACTTGTGCATGTGCACATGTTAGTGAGGGCGGCGGCGCGAAGCGATGCGCTGGGTGGGATCAGATTGGTGCGCCGTGCGTACCAATCGGCCGGCTGTCAGCCGGCCGCTTGCGCGACGGGCTCGGCCGTCTTGCCGTAGGCCGCCACGTAGTCGATGAACGCCTTGACCTTCGCCGGCAACAGCGCACGGTTCGCATAGGCGAGCTTGATGTCGACGAACGCGTCGACGAGATCTGCATCCGCAAGCAACTGCACGAGTGCGCCGGACGCGAGCTCCTTCTCGACGATCCCGCGCGGCACCGCGCCGATGCCGAAGTGACGCAGCACCATCTCGCGGTTGAACACGGGGCTGTTGGACGACACGTCGAACCGGTACGGCACGCTCAGCGTGTCGCCGTCGACGCGGAACGCCAGCGCCGGGCGCCGCAGCGACGGTGACAACGACACGAACAGGTGGTCGGCGAGGTCGGCCGGCGTGGTTGGGCGCGGGTGGGTGACGAGGTATTCCGGCGTGGCGACGATCACGACCGGAATCCGTTCGATCAGCCGCACGACGGTCGTCTCGCTCGTCAGCATGTAGGGCACCACGATGCCGATGTCGTAGCCTTCGCCGACCAGGTCGACGGGGCGCTCGGTCAGCGTGACGTCGAGGCGCACCTTCGGATACGCGGCCTTGAAGCCGGCGATCAGCGGCACGAGGCGGTTCAGCGTGGCGGTCGTGTGCGCGACGAGCCGCAGCAGGCCGTCCGGCTCGCGCGTGTGCGTGACGGCTTCCGCTTCGAGCGCGTCGAGTTCGTCGAGCACGGCCGCGCAGCGCTCGTAGATGCGCTCGGCCGTCTCCGTCAGCGACACCTGCCGCGTGGTCCGGTGCAGCAGGCGGCTGCCGAAGCGCGCTTCCAGCTCGGCGACCGCGCGCGACACGACGGGCCGCGCGAGGCCGTGGATGTCGGCGGCGCGGGTGAAGCTGCGCTGTTCCACCACCGACCGGAAAATCCGCAGCTTGTCGATGTAGTCCATGTTGCGTGTCCTCGGGTTCGAACGCGGGGCCGCGTCGCCGTTCCGGCCCCGGATGCTTGCGGCTCAGCCGGCCGCCGCCGGCCGATACGGCGGAGTATACGTTGACTTTATGCATATGCACATATAAATTGCCGATCATGGACGACATTCAAATTGCAGGTGCGTGCAACTGCCTCGCGCTGCGTCAGGCGACGCGGTACGTCACGCAAATCTACGAGCGCCACCTGGGGCCGGTCGGCCTCACGTCGGCGCAGTTCTCGATCCTGGCGATCCTGTCGCGCAAGCCGGACGTGCTGATGAGCGAGCTCGCCGACATGCTGGTGATGGACCGCACGACGCTGCTGCGCGCGCTGAAGCCGCTGCAGCGCGACGGGCTCGTCGAGGCCGGCGTATCCGGGCAGGACGCGCGCGCGCATGTGCTGAACCTGACGAAGCAGGGCGTGCGCACGTTCGGACACGCGAAGCACGCGTGGCAGGCCGCCCAGGACGAGTTCGAGGCGCAATTCGGCGAAGGGCGCGCGAAGGCGCTGCGCGACGAGCTGTTCAGCATGACGGGGAAGCGGTAGGGCGAGCCGGACCCGTGCAGATTTGTCCGATGTCACGGTGGTATATTTGCGACCAGTTCGACATCCGGCGACGAGAAACAGGTATGGCGTCCACGCTCCCCGAAATTGAGCCGAGCTTCCGGCCGCTCCAGATCTACGAACAGGTCGCGGAAAAGATCCGGGCCGAAATCCGCGCCGGGAAGTTTCCGCCGGATACGCGCCTGCCGTCCGAGCGCGAGCTGGCGATGCGCTTCGGCGTCGGGCGACCCGCGGTGCGCGAGGCAATCGGCGCGCTGCAGAACGAGGGCTTGGTCGTCACGCGGCGAAACTCGGGCACGTACGTGGCGCCGCTCGCGTACCAGTTGCTCGCCCGGTCGGCCGGGCATGCCGACGAAGGCGGCAGCGGGCCCGATTACAGCCCGTCGGCGACGCTCGACGTCCGGCTGATCCTGGAGCCCGCGATCGCGCGACGCGCAGCGGCGCTCGCGAAGCACGATTCGCTCGCCGAACATTACCTGTCCCAGATGGAGACGGTGGCCGACGTGTCGGACCCCGAACAGCTTGCGCTGTGGAACAGCAGCGACCGGCTGTTCCATCGGCAGCTGGCCGTGATGACGGGCGACGCGCTGCTGATCCGGTTCGCGCAGGACATTGCCGACGCGATGGACCAGTCGCTGTGGAAGCGCGTGAAGGATGACGGCATTACCGACCCGGCGCGCATCCGGCTGTATGTCGCCGAACACCGCCTCATCTACGAAGCGATCGTGACGGGCGATGCCGATGCCGCGGCGCTCTATGTCGAGCAGCATATCCACCGCGTGCAGCGCGATATCGCGCCGGAATAGCCCCCCGCCGGGTGCGTTCGCACCCCGATCAACTGGAACCTGATTCGAGCCATTGAAGCCGGATTGCAGCCGGAATCAGGCGATTCAGCCTAAATAACCGGCAATCTGGTCTGATTGGTGGCTAGGACAAAACCAGTCTGGACATATTTTATTTCCAGTTGTACATTCCCTCCACGCGTGGCACAGGCCGTGTGCCGTCGAGCGAGTCAGGAGGAGCAACCCGATGTTGCAATTGAGCGATCGCGATCAGGCGATGTTGCAGGGGGATTTCGGCGAGGGCGTCGCGCGCGCGATGCGGATCGTCACGCGCACGGCCGAGGTCATGTCCGCGCCGCATCTCATCGACATCACGTCCGCGCATATCGACGGCTGCCTGTATCACGGCAAGACGAGCCTCGACTTCGTCGACTATTTCGTCGCGACGGGCGCGAAGGTCGCGGTGCCGACCACGCTGAACGTCGGCTCGCTCGACCTGATCCATCCCGAGCTGTACCACGGCGACCGCGCGATCCAGCGCGATGCGCAGCGCCTGATGGACGCCCATCTGCAGCTCGGCTGCGAATCCAGCTTCACGTGCGCCCCGTATCAGCTGAAGAACCGCCCCGCGAAAGGCCAGCAGATCGCGTGGGCCGAATCCAACGCGATCGTGTTCGCGAATTCGGTGCTCGGCGCGCGCACGAGCCGGTACGGCGATTTTCTCGACCTCGCCGCCGCGATCACGGGCCGTGCGCCTTACGCGGGCCTGCACGTCGACGCGAATCGGGCCGGACGGATCGTGTTCGCGGCGCCCGACTTCAGCCGCCTGCCGTCGCGCGACATCTACTTCGCCGCGCTTGGCCTGCTGGTGGGCAAGGTCGCGGGCGCGATCGTGCCGGTGATCGTCGGCCTGCCGGCGGACACCAGCGAGGACGAACTGAAGGCGCTCGGCGCGGCCGCCGCGTCGAGCGGGGCCGTTGCGCTGTTCCACGCGGTCGGCGTGACCCCCGAGGCGCCGACGCTGGACGCCGCGCTTCATGGGCGCGCGCCGCTGCGAACGCTCGACGTGTCGATGGCCGATCTCGACGGGATTCGTCGCTCGCTGAACCAGGGCGCGGCGGGCGACGCACTCGTCGCGGTGGCGCTCGGCACGCCGCATTTCTCGCTGGCGGAATTCCAAAGGCTCGACGAACTGCTCGACCGTTTCGACGGCAAGCCGGCATGCGATTTCTACGTGAATACGAGCCGGTTCATCCTGTGGGAGCTCGGCGAGCTTGGCCTGGTGAGCCGCTTCGAGGCGCGCGGCGTCCAGATCGTCGTCGATACGTGCACGTACATCACGCCCGTGATGAAGCAACTGTCCGGGCTGGTCATGACCAATTCCGGGAAATGGGCGTCGTATGCGCCCGCGAACATCGGCGTGACGGTGGCGTACGGCAGCATGAGCGAATGTGTCAGGTCCGCGTTCGAAGGAAAGGTGCGATTCGATGACTGAAGCAAATGGCGGTGGTTCGGTGCTGTCGGGCGATACGCTCGTCGCCGGAAGCGCGTTCGCGGACACGCTCGTGCTCGACAAGCCGCTCAGTTTCTGGGGCGGCTACGATTCGGCCGCGGGGCGGATCATCGACCGGGGCCATCCGCGCGTCGGGGAAAGCCTCGCCGGCAAGATCATGGTGATGGCACATGCGAAGGGCTCCAGTTCGAGCAGCAGCGTGCTCGCGGAAGCCGTGCGCAACGGCACGGGGCCCGTCGGCATCGTCCTGAAGGAGCGCGACCTGATCATCTCGATCGGCGCGATCGTCGCCGCCGAGCTGTATGCGATCGAGGTGCCCGTCGTGTGCGTCGCGGAGGACGTGTACGACGCGATCGTCCGCGCGTCGGGGCCGGTGCGGATCGAGGCGCACGGCGGAATCGGCGGCGCGAGGATTAGCCTCGGCGACGCCGCGCGCCGAGATTAGCCGGCGACGTTTGCCGAGGTTGCGGTTCGCGGCCGTCGGTTTATCCCAATAAATAAGTACACCGTATCAATAAGGCAACTGTCGGGTATCCACCCGCCCGGGCTCGCGGGGTAGCGGGCAATAGACGAGGAGACGCCATGAAACTGAAAATCGCAATCGCATCGCTTGCCCTGGGCGGAATCGCGATCGGCGCCGCGCATGCGGAGCAGGTCGTCAGGATCGCGCTGTCCGGGCCGTTGAGCGGCCCGCAGGCCGTCAGCGGGAAGGACGACGAGAACGGGCTGCGGCTGGCCATCGAGATGCTGAACCAGAAACCGATCACGGTGGGCGGGCAGTCGATCCGCTTCCAGATGCTGTCGGAGGACGACCAGGCCGACCCGAAGACGGGCGTTCAGGTCGCGCAGCGGCTGCTCGATCGGCGTCCGGTCGCGTTCCTCGGGCCGCAGAATTCGGGCGTCGCGATTCCGGTCGCGCGCCTGACGAGCGCGGCGCGGGTCCCGATGCTGACGGTCGCGTCGAATCCGCAACTCACGCAGCTTGGCTACGACAACATTTTCCGCACCGGCGCGAGCGACTCGGTGCTCGGCGCGTCGATGGCCGTGTTCGCCGTCCGCAAGCTCGATGCCAAAACCGCCGCCGTGATCGACGATCGCACCGCGTACGGGCAGGGGCTGGCCGACGAGTTCATCGAGAAGGCCCGATCGTTGGGGCTGCAGGTCGTCGCGCGCGAGTTCACCCATTCGCAGGCGAACGATTTCCTCGGCATCCTGACGACGATCAAGGCGAAGAATCCGGACGTCATCTTCTTCGGCGGCTATACGCCGCAGGCGGCGCCGATGGCGAGGCAGATGATGCAGCGCGGCGTGCGCGCGAAGCTGCTGGGCGGCGACGGCATCTGCTCGGACGATATGGGCAAGGTCGCGCAAGCGGCGTCACAGAATGTCTTTTGCGCGATGAGCGGCACGGGGCTCGACGGCACGCCGCAGGGCAGGGATTACGTCGCACGCTACAAGGCGCGCTTCAAGACCGAGCCGCAGACCTACGGCATTACGTACTACGACGGGATGCTGCTGCTGGCGAATACGATGGCGTCCGCGCAGACGACCGATCCCGCGAAGCTGATGCAGGCCTTGCGTTCGGCCTCGTACAGCGGCGTGTCCGCGACCTACGCGTTCACGAAGCGGGGCGATCTGACGGACGCGCCGACGACCACCTTCACGTTCCGGAACATGCAGATGGTGCCCGCGCAGTAATGCGCGACGGGTGCGGGCCGCGATCGGCGTCTCACACGCGTTCGCGCTCGCCTTCGCGATGCCGCGCCGTACCGGACAGCCCGGCGGCCGCTTCCCGATACGCGCTCGGCGTCTGCCCCGCCCAGCGCCGGAACGCGCGCGTGAAATTCGCCGGGTCGGTGAACTGCAGGCGCTCGGCGATCGTCTTCAGGTCGAGATCCGACGCCGCGAGCAGTTGCTTCGCATCCCGGTAGCGCGCTTCGTCCAGCAGTTGCCGGTAGCTCGCGCCGGCTTCCTCGAGCCGCCGCCTCAGCGTGCGCGTCGACACGAGCAGGTGCTGCGCGAGCGTGTCCGGCCCCGGATAGCCGCCCGCCGCGCGCGCGAGTTCCGCCCGCACCCGCTCGACCAGATCACCTTCCTCCTGCCTGACCTGCGCATATTCGCGCTCGACCTGCACGAGCGCCTGCCGGTGCGCGACGTCGTCGGCGAGCGGCAGCGGCCAGTCGAGCACGTCGCGCGCGATCCACAGCGCGTTGGCCGCGCAGCCGAAGCGCACGGGCGGCAGCTGCGCGCGGTAGCGGGCGAAGTAGGCGGGCTCCGGCCATGCGAAGTGCAGCGCGATGTCCGGCGCGGCGCGCCCCGACAACTGCGCGATGTTCTGCGCAAGCCCGGTCAGCACGAATTCGAACATCACGTGATGCTGCAGCACGGGGCTTGCCTGTACGCCGTGCAGTTCGAGCGTCGCGCCGTTTTCGTCCTCGGCATAGGTCAGACGATATTGGCGGTTGCGCATCCGGAAGTAGCGGATCGTCACCTGCAGCGATTCGCGGATGTCCCGCGCGGTCAGCGTCGCGTAGCCGAGAAAGCCGTGTACGGTCGCCTTGAGCTGGAGCCCGAACGCGAGGCCGATGCCTTCGTCGCCGCCGATCGCGATCGCGTTGAGCACGAGCCGCCCCCACTGCGACGGCGCGACGCGCGCGTCCGGCTCGGCCAGCACCGCGTCGCGCAGGCCGGTGCCCGCGCGCACCGCGGCGAGGTCGACGCCGCGCGCGCCGAGCACCTGCAGCAGCAGGCGCGGATAGGCGACCGGAATCGTCGGCCGGCGCAGCCCGAGGCGGTCCTTGGCGAGTGGGGAGGTCATGAATTTTTTGGCCGGAAATGACAAGCATTATGGCTGCTTGCCCCCTCACGTTCAAGGCGGCGCGCGGCCTACGATGATGCTCACCGCATTCCGGCCAGACCATCATGACGACCCAGTTTCCCCACCTGCTCGCCCCGCTCGATCTCGGCTTCACGACGCTGAAGAACCGCGTGCTGATGGGCTCGATGCACACCGGCCTCGAGGACAGCCGCAAGACGCTGCCCCGGCTCGCCGAATACTTTGCCGAACGCGCGCGCGGTGGCGTCGGCCTGATGGTGACGGGCGGCTTCGCGCCGAACGTGGCCGGCTGGACCAAGCCGTTCGGCGGCACGCTGATGACGTCGGCGGCCGCCCGCCGGCACCGCGCGATCACCGACGCCGTGCACGCCGAGGACGGCAAGATCGCGCTGCAGATCCTGCATACGGGCCGCTACGGCTATCACCCGTTCGCGGTCGCGCCGTCGAAGATCAAGTCGCCGATCTCGCCGTTCACGCCGCATGAACTGAGCGCGCGCGGCGTCGAGCGGCAGATCCGCGCGTTCGTCCGCTGCGCGCAGCGCGCGCGCGAGGCGGGCTACGACGGCGTCGAGATCATGGGCTCCGAGGGCTACCTGATCAACCAGTTCATTTCACTGCACACCAACAAGCGCACCGACCAATGGGGCGGCGCGTACGAGAACCGCATCCGCCTGCCGATCGAGATCATCGAGCGCACGCGCGAGGCGGTGGGCCGCGACTTCATCCTGATCTACCGGCTGTCGATGCTCGACCTGATCCCGGACGGCAGCAACTGGCAAGAGGTCGTCCAGCTCGCGAAGGCCGTCGAGCGCGCGGGCGCGACGATCATCAATACCGGGATCGGCTGGCACGAGGCGCGCGTGCCGACGATCGCGACGTCGGTGCCGCGCGGCGCGTTCGCGTGGGTGACGAAGAAGATGAAGGGCGAGGTCGGCATTCCGCTCGTGACGACCAACCGGATCAACCGGCCGGAGGTGGCCGAGCAGATCCTCGCGGACGGCTGCGCGGACATGGTGTCGATGGCGCGCCCGCTGCTGGCCGACGCCGAGTTCGTGATCAAGGCCGCGCAGGGCCGCGCGGACGAGATCAATACCTGCATCGGCTGCAACCAGGCGTGTCTCGACCATGCGTTCAAGAACCGGATCGCGTCGTGCCTGCTGAACCCGCGCGCATGCCACGAAACCGAGCTGAAGTACGACGCTGCGCCGAAGGCGAAGCGCATCGCGGTGGTCGGCGCGGGGCCGGCCGGGCTCGCGTGCTCGACGGTGCTCGCGCAGCGTGGGCATCGGGTCGACCTGTTCGACGCGGCGGCCGACATCGGCGGCCAGTTCAACATGGCGAAGCGGATTCCGGGCAAGGAGGAATTCCACGAAGCGCTGCGTTATTTCCGTCGCCAGATCGAGCTGACGGGCGTATCGCTGCACCTGAACCGCCGCGTCGACGCGAACGACCTGATCGCGGGCGGCTACGACGAGATCGTGCTGGCAACCGGCGTGTCGCCGCGCGACCCGAAGATTCCGGGGCAGGACGGCCCGAACGTGCTCAGCTACATCGACGTGCTGGCCGGCAACCGGCCGGTGGGCAAGCGGGTCGCGGTGATCGGCGCGGGCGGGATCGGCTTCGACGTCGCGGAATTCCTGGTGCAGGACGGCGTGTCGCCGGCGCTCGACCTCGACGAATGGAAAGCGGAATGGGGCGTGACCGATCCGGCCGCGACGCGCGGCGGCGTGACGCGTGCGCAGGCGACGCCGCCGGCCCGCGAGGTGACGCTGCTGCAGCGCAAGGCCGCGCCGCTCGGCAAGGGGCTCGGCAAGACGACCGGCTGGATCCACCGCGCGACGCTGAAGATGAAGCAGGTGACGATGATCGGCGGCGTGAACTACGAGCGGATCGACGCGCGCGGGCTGCACGTGTCATACGGCGAGAAGCGCGCGGATGCGGCGCTGATCGAGGTCGACACGATCGTGCTGTGCGCCGGCCAGGAGCCACAGCGCGCGCTGGTCGAGCCGCTGCGGGCGGCCGGGCGGACGGTGCACCTGATCGGCGGCGCGGAGCTTGCGGCCGAACTCGACGCGAAGCGCGCGATCGACCAGGGGGCGCGGCTCGCGGCGCGGCTGTGACGCGCGCGTAGCAACGCCACCGCCCCCGGCGCCGCTTACGCGGCTTCGGCCTGCTCCGCCGCTTCCGCCTCCAGCATCGCCCGCACGATCAGGTACACGGCCGGCAGGTCGTCGTCGTCGCGCCGCCAGTCGACCGGCTCCTCGACGTCCGCCGCCAGCAGCCGGCTGTCGCGCAGCCGGATGAAGGCATCGATCACCGTCGGGTCGTTCCGGTTCAGGAATCCGGCATTCGAGAACGCCAGTTCCTCGACGTTGAGCAGCGCCTGCCAGCTCAGCGTGCGCACCGCGGCTGGATGCGTGCGCCGGCGCAGGCCGAGCGCGCGTTGCGCCGGCCCGCCGACGACGCGCTGCAGATCGACGACCGCCCGCTGCGCGGCGCGCTCGAAGTGGACGGGATTGAAGCCGGGCTGCTCGGGATCGAATGCGGATGACTGGAACATGATCGTGGTCGCCTCACAAAAATCCGTCCGCCATCGGGTGACGGAATTCGGGTCAAATTGCACAAAAGCACTGTAAATATATACAGTGATTCGAGTGCTTTCAAGCCCCGGATGCGTGCCGAGCGAAAATATTTATGTGCGTCGCGGCGGCCGGCCGCGCGCCGCTCACACCGACGCGGCGATCGTGTCGCGCAACCAGCGGTGCGCCGGGTCGCGATGCGAGCGTTCGTGCCAGAGCATCGACATCTCGTAGCCGGGCACTTCGACCGGCGCATCGACGATCCGCAGCGCGGGCGCGTCGCGCACGAGGCGCTCGGGCAGCATCGCGACGAGGTCGGTGTGCGCGACGGCCGAGATCGCGAACAGGAAGTGCGGGACGGAGAGCGCGACCCGCCGCGTGAGCCCGAGCTTCGCGAGCGCGGTGTCCGTCACCGCGAAGAATCCGCCGCCTTCCGGCGATACGATCACGTATTCGAGCGCGCAGAACTGCGCGAGCGTTGGCCGCCGCTTCAGCTTCGGATGGCCGTCGCGGCCGACGAGCACGTAGCGCTCCGTGAACAGCGCGCGGCGGCGCATGCCGTCCGGCGAACAGTCGGTCGTGTGGAACGCGAGATCGATCTCGCCGAGCTCGGCCTGCTTCACGATGCGCGGCGGCGCGAGTTCGACGACCGCGAGCCGCGTGCCGGGCGCCGCCGCGCGCAGCGTGTTCAAGGTCGGCAGCACGATCGTCGACTCGGCATAGTCGGTCGCGGCGACGCGCCATGAATGGGTGGCGGTGCCCGGATCGAACGGCGTCGCGGGCAGCACCGCGCGCTCCACCGCTTCGAGCGCCTCCCGCAGCGGCTCGCGCAGCGCCTCGGCGCGCGCGGTCGGCCGCATGCCGCGCGGCCCGGGCAGCAGCAACGGATCGCCGAACACGTCCCGCAGCTTCTGCAACTGCACGCTGACTGATGGCTGCGACACGTTCAGCTTCTCGGCGGCGCGCGTGACGTTGTGCTCGGACAGCAGCACGTCGAGCGTGACGAGCAGGTTCAGGTCCAGTCGTCTGAGATTATTCATGGCTATACCTGGAATATCGGAAATTCATTTCCAATATACCTTCGGGCGCGGCATCCTGCTGACATTCACGCAACGGAGTGCTCAGCCATGAATGTTCTTGTCGTCTATGCCCATCCCGAACCGCGGTCGCTGAACGGCGCGCTGCGGGATTTCGCCGTGCAGCGCCTCGAGGCGGCCGGCCATGCCGTGCAGGTGTCGGACCTGTATGCGATGAAGTGGAAGGCGGCGCTGGATGAAAACGACGTGACGGATCATCGGCCGGGTGCGCGTTTCGATCCGTCGCTCGATTCGAAGCGCGCGTTCGAGCAGGGCACGCAGCGCGACGACATCGCGCGCGAGCAGGCGAAGCTGAAGTGGGCCGATGCGGTGATCCTGCAGTTTCCGCTGTGGTGGTTCACGATGCCGGCGATCATGAAGGGCTGGGTCGAGCGCGTGTATGCGTACGGTTTTGCGTATGGCGTGGGCGAGCACTCGGATACGCATTGGGGCGACCGGTACGGCGAAGGCACGCTCGCGGGCAAGCGCGCGATGGTGGTCGTCACGACGGGCGGGTGGGAATCGCACTACGGCCCGCGCGGCATCAACGGCGCGATCGACGACGTGCTGTTTCCGATCCAGCACGGGGTTTTGTTTTACCCGGGTTTCGATGTGCTGCCTCCGTTCGTGATCTACCGCGCGGGGAAGATGAACGAAGCGCGCTTCGAGGAAACGCGCGAGGCGCTCGGCGAGCGTCTCGACACCCTGTCGGAGACACAGCCGATTCCGTTCCGGCGGCAGAATGCGGGCGATTACGAGATTCCGGCGTTGACGCTGAAGGCGGAGATTACGCCGGAACGGGTGGGGTTCGCGGCGCATGTGGCGGAGGTGGGCAACTGAGGCCCGATCAATGACGGCTGCGGATGCGCCGTTCGACTCGCAGGCGTCCGGGCGGCTCGAAGTAGGTGCCGAACCGGACGAGGCCTGGGTTTTTCAGGTGGCAGGTCATTTCGAAGCTGACCAGTATTCCCGGGTCGTGGTTGTCGGTGATCTCGACGTCGATCGACCGGATGCGGGGCTCGTATTTCAGGAGCGTCGCTTCCATCTGCTGCTTGAGGACGTGCGCCGACGCCGGGAGCGCCTTGTAGATGTTGGTGAGGTCGGGCAGGCCATAGTCGGGCAGATGCTTGAGCGCGCCCGCGCGCGTATTCAGGATGCGTCGCACGTTCTGCTGGATGCTCAGGCATTCGAGCGTCTTGTCGTCGTGGGCGTCGATCGGCTCGCCGCCGATCTGGCCCAGCAGCATGTCGTAGAGTGACGGGCCGGCGGTCATTCGCCGCTCCGCGAACCGATATTGGTTGCGGCGGCCGCCGGCGTATCGACGAAATCGATCGTCATCGTGCCGTCCGCGGTGGCGGACAGGCCGATCTGCTGCGGCGTGACGCCGGATGCCATTCGCACGAGCAGCTCACGGGAAACGGCGGGCAGCACCCGCTGGTTCAGGAATGCATCGACGCTGCGCGCACCCGAATCGCGCGAAACGCAGTGCTGCGCGACGGAATCGATCAACGCATCCGCACAGTCGAGCGTGACGCCATGCTGCCGATACAGGCGGTCCGCAATCTTCGCCAGCTTGATTCGGACGATCGACGCGAGCGCCACGGCGTCGAGCGGCTGATAGACGAGCGTCTGGAAGCGCGCGAGCAGTGCGGGCTGGAAATGGGCAATCAGTTGCGGATGAATGGCTTCGCGCAGCAGCGCTTGCGTGATCGCGGGATCGTCGGCCGTCGCGTCGTCGATCTGCGCGCTGCCGAGGTTGGACGTCATCACGATCACGCAGTTGCGGAAATCGATCTCGCGTCCTTCGCCGTCACGCATCGTGCCGCGATCGAACACCTGATAGAACAGGTCGAGCACGTCGCGATGCGCCTTTTCGACTTCGTCGAGCAGGATCACGCTGTACGGGCGCTGTCGTACGGCTTCAGTCAGGATGCCGCCGCGACCATAGCCGACGTAACCGGGCGGCGAGCCTTTGAGTTGCGAGACGGTATGGGCTTCCTGGTACTCGGACAGGTTGATCGTCGTCAACGCGGCTTCGCCGCCGAACAGCAGGTCGGCCAGCGCGAGCGAGGTCTCGGTCTTGCCGACCCCGGACGGGCCCGCAAGCAGGAACACGCCGAGCGGCGCGTGCTCGCTTTTCAGGCCGGCTTTCGCCGTGCGCAGGCTCTCCGCCAGCGCGGCGATCGCGTCGTCCTGCGCGACCACGCGCACCGCCAGTGCCGTTTCGAGCGCGAGCAGCCTTCTCAGTTCGTCTTCGACGAGGTTGCCGACCGGCACGCCGGTCCATTCGGCGACGACGTGTGCGATGGCTTGTGCATCGACGTCGGGGAAGATCATCGGCGCTTTGCCCTGAACCGACGATAGTGCGTCCAGGGTCGCGGAAATCGATGCGAGGTCGGGCGCAGCAGTGTCATCTGCACGGCGGATGTCGCGCAACGCGCCGATCAGTTCGCGTTCGCGCGTGTACTGGCCGAGCAGGGCATCATGGTTGCTGCGCGCATGATCGTGCTCGGCCTCGATCGAGATGCGCCGTTCGGTGGCATCGGCGATCCCGGCGCGGGTGTCCGCATCGAGTGCGACACGCTCCAGTTCGAGCGCCGCCAGCGTCGCGCGGACCTGTTGCAGTTCCGGCGGCGGCACGTCGACCGCCATCCGCACACGCGCGGCCGCCGTATCGATCAGGTCGACGGCCTTGTCCGGCAATTGCCGTGCGGGAATGTAGCGACGCGACAGCCTGACGGCAGCGACGATCGCTTCGTCGCGGATATGCACGTCGTGATACCGCGCATAGCGGCTCGCGAGCCCGCGCAACATCAGGCACGCCGTATCGTCGTCCGGCTCGTCGACCTTGATCAGCTGGAAACGCCGTTCGAGGGCGGCGTCTCGTTCGAAATATTCCTTGTACTCGGCCCAGGTCGTCGCGGCAATCGTACGCAGCTCGCCGCGCGCGAGCGCCGGCTTCAGGAGGTTCGCCGCGTCGGCGCCGCCGGCCGTGTTGCCCGCGCCGATCAGCGTGTGCGCCTCGTCGATGAACAGCAGGATCGGCGTCGCGGATGCGCGCACCTCGTCGATCACGTTCTTGAGCCGCTGCTCGAACTCGCCCTTGACCCCCGCGCCGGCCTGCAACAGGCCGAGATCCAGCGTCAGGATGCGCGTGTCGCGAATCGCTGCCGGGACACTGCCTTCGACCACGCGCAATGCCAGCCCCTCGACGAGCGCCGTCTTGCCGACACCCGGCTCGCCGACGAGGATCGGATTGTTCTTGCGGCGGCGCGCCAGGACGTCGACCATCTGCCGGATTTCCCGGTCGCGGCCAAAGACGGGATCGATCTCGCCTCGCCGCGCCTTGTCCGTGAGGTCGAGCGCGAAACGGGCGAGTGCGTCGCCGTCCGCGGTGCGGGCCGAGACGCGCGTTGCCGGCGACGTATCGGCGGCGCCGGGCGCCGGTGCGGAGTCGGCCGGAATCGCGGTCGACTCGCTTATCTGCTCAGGCGCGACGTCCTCGGTCTCGTTTTCGCATGACCGGCGACCCAACCGCGGCAGCACGCGCCGGATCTGCGCGCTCGAGACCGACAGCAGCGGCCAGGCGCGCTGCGTGCGGAACACATGCGGCGCATCGACGATGGCCTGCAGCAGGTGGCCGGAGCGGATCATGCCGTCCGGATCGTCGGACGATGCGTATGCCCACGCGTCCTCGATGACGGTTGCCAGTTGTCGCGACAGCGCCGGCATGCCGCGCAGCGTGCGCGGCATGCGGTCGATCACCTGCATCAGCGCGTCCCAGACGGCGTCGATGTCGAGATCGTAGTGACGCAAGAGCGCGGGAATGTCGCCGTCATCGGCCTCGATCAGCTTCAGCACCCAGTGCTCGACCGCGATTTCGTCCGCAAGCCGCGTCTGGCAGAGGCTCGCGGCGGCTTCGAGCGCACGCGTGCAATGGGCATTGAGTCGGCGAAGGAGGTGAGTGGCGTCCCGGAGGGGCGGCGTTCGGTCGTCGCGCAGCGTCATGAAAGTAGCGGATAAAAGGAAGGGAAATGCGTGCGTCCGGCGGCGCGTGGTCGAAGCGCAGGCCGATCCGCGCGTGTCGGCCGGCGCGGCGGAAGCCGGCCGCGCGAAGGCGACCGGATCCCGCCCGCCGGTCAAGGCATCAGGAGCGCTCGTTCCACGTGTCCTTGTGGATGATGTTGCCGTCCTTGTACGACCACGTGATCGTCTCGTAGCGCAGTTCGACGTCTTCGAGATGGTTGTGCTTCTCGTAGTCGGGGTTCTTGATGTCGAGCATCTTCGGCTTCACGGCCACGATCTTCACGTTGTCGAGCTTCGTGTTGAAATACTCTTTTTCCTTGCCTGCGTCGTCGATCTTGTACCACTTGATTTCGACCGACTTGAGCGTCTGGCCGCTCGTCACTGCCTTGTACAGGTACGGCGTCGATGCATCCGTCTCCTTCGTCAGCGTAATCGGCTTGTGGACGCGCGTGCCGGTCAGCTTGCCCGTGTTGCCGTCCGTCGGGATGTGGACGCCGTGATCGAAGGCGACGAGCTCGACGCTGCCTTCACGATCCTGAACGGTCACCGAACCCTTGATGTCCGCGCCGCCGTCGTCCTTGAGCCACATGTAGGCCGGAATTGCCATTTGCTTACTCCTTCTTCGTACTACGAATCGCCGGAACCGCATTCCGGCACTGCCAAACCCGAGGCTGTCGCCCCGGGACCAAACTACGCCGTTACCTCGCAGGAACTTCCGAACGCGTCTCCGCCGGTGCGTCGGGCACCAGCGTGATTTCCACGCGGCGGTTCCTTGCGCGGCCGTCGGGTGTCGCGTTGTCCGCGACAGGTCGCGTATCGCCGTAGCCCTGGATCGCGAACTGGGTCGGCGGGATGCCGGATGCGTCGACGAGCCAGTCGCGCACGGCGGCCGCGCGATCGACCGAGAGCGTCAGGTTGCGATCCGGCTTGCCGACGACATCGGTATGCCCGGCGACGAGAATCCGTTTGCCCGGATGCGCGTTGATCAGCGCGAGCGCGCCGACCATGGCCCGCGTCGAGCCTGGCTTCAGCGCCGCCTTGCCGCTGTCGAACAGCGACATGCTGTTCAGCGTGACGACGGCCGGTGGCGGCGCAGGCGGCTCATAGGATGCGATCGCTCCATTGAGCGGCGAAAGCAGGTGTTGGCCGCGATACATGCCGAAGGACAACCGGAGCGGCACGCCGGTACGTGCGTAGCGGTCCAGCCGATCGCGATCCGAGACCAGTGCTCGCAGTGCATCGCGCTTCGCTGCGTCATGAGCCGCGGGAATCGCGTCGTAGCGGACGAGGTGTTCGCCGATGCGGGCCATCAGTGCTTCATTGTTCTTCGCCGCGCCCCATGTGGCGGCAGCCGTTGCGCACGCGACGATCGCAAGCGCGTGCCCGAGGGCAGCAATCCGCGGGGACATCCGGACACGACGCGGTGCACCTTCGATCAGCGGTTGAGGGAGCGGCCACGGCGCCGTCGTGCCGGGAAGGGTGCGCGGCACGATGGCGACGCGCGTCCGGATATCGCGCTCCCATGGCTTGCCGGGGCCGGTTGCGGGGCCGCAGTCGATCCAGCCTGCGCCGAACAGGCGCCATGCCGACGCCGGTTGCCGCTGGTCGGCGAGCACGTCGAACACGTTCCGCCGTGTCCAGCCGACGATCGCGGCGAGACCGGCCGCACGCGCAGCCGTCGCGCGGTCGCCGCCGGCGTGGACCACTTCTGCTTCGGCGGCCTCGATTGCGGCGTCGAAGCGCCGTGTGTCGACGATGGGTGACGCAGCTGACGAGCCATACCACTGAGCCGTCGTAACGCCGGACGGTGTGTGATTCGTCTCCGGATCGTCGGTCAGCCGTTGATAGATCGCGACGTAGCCGGGCAAGGCCGTCCCCAGCGCCTTCGATGCGTCGGCCGCCGCCTGACGGATGACGCGCAGCGCCTGTGCCAGGGCATCGTCGTTCGCATGCGCGGCCGGAGCGACCGACAGCACGACGCAGTCGGGCGGATGCCCGTCGCGCCATTGACGGATCGCGACGGCGAGGCGCGGCAGGTCTTGCGGACGATCCACCCGCAACCAGATGGCGCCGTCGCCGACATGCACGAAGCGGGTGACGGTCTCTTCTCGATCGAAGAGCGCAGCCAGACCGTCGCCGATGACCAGCGCGACAGGCATCCTGTTCCTGAGGCCGACCGGGAGGTCGACGGTGGCGGCGCCGAGTTGGGCGAGCACGTGCTCATGCTGCTCGCGCATGAGCATCAGCTTGCGCGTGTGCAGCCAACCCACCAGGAATGCGGCCGCAACGATGACGGCGGTCAAACCCCATGCCGTGCCTCGGTCGACGGGAAGGATGGCCCATGTGACTGACAATGCCAGTGCCGCGGCCAGCGTCACGACGATGCGCAGCGGATAGCCGAGCCCGGACAGCGTCGCACGCGCTGCCTTCGACTCGGAGCGCGCTGCGCCGGACAGGGAATGCAGATCGGAACTCACTGTCGTTTCGCCTGCTGAACGAGATGCGCCAGTTGTGCATCGAGGATCTGGTGCCAGACTAGCCATGCGAGTGCGGCAGCCCCGCATGCGAGCCCCGCGATTGCCCACGGCGAGAGTCGCTTCAACCGGTCGATCAATCGCGTCGTGGATCGATCGGTCATGAATGGCTGAGGTATGGCGGGCCGCAGCCGATCGATCAGCGTGGCGAGCGCCGCGATCAGCGCCTGGCGTTTCGCTTCACCGTCATGCGACGCAGACGATACGCCTGACGGCGACGCATAGCGCCCGCGAAATCCGATGCCCAGGATGGCCGCATAGTATTCGAGCAGATCGACATTGGGTGCGGGCTCGCGCATCCGGAACTCGATCCGTTCGTATACGCGATCGCCCGCATCGTGAATACCGTACCGTTCGACCTGCAGCGGCTTCGGTTCCCACAGCGCGCGATCGGCGGGGGGCAGGTACCGCAAGACCGTCTCGTCGATCAGGCCGCATTGTGCGATCACGGCATCGTCGCGCACGTCCGGGGCGATGCCCAGCGCGTCCAGCCGTGTCGAGAATTGCGCGACGAGCTGAACGCAGCGTTGGCGCGTTTCACCGATATTCTCGACCTGACCGGCGTTTGTCAGTTGCGTGACGAGCAGGGCCGTGTCGCGCAACTCCGCGCGAATCGACGTGCCCGTCGAGCGGATGGTGCCTGGTTCTTGATCGAGCAGCGCCGCCTCACGACGCTTGGAAACGTGGGGGGTCATGAGCGCAGCACCGCATAGAGTTCGATCGACGCGTCGGGAATCGACGCGGGCAGGTAGATCTGGCAGGCACGTGCGGCAAGCATTCGCGCGAGCGCGGCGTCGGCCGGATCGAGCGCGAAATAGTGGTTGTCGAGCCGCACGGGGATGGCACCCGGCACGCGCTGAACGGCCTTGAGCGGAATGCCCGCGACCGCGGAATTGACGATGTGCTCGACGTCGTCGGGTGCGCCGATCTTGCACAGGCGCGGAAACTGCTCGACGAGCTCGAATGCCGGCAGCGCGGCATTGACGGACAGATACCAGTCCGCCGTGCCGTCGGCGAGGCGCTCGTCGAGAAACTGACCCGACCATGTCGTCGGGCTCGTGTGCATCAGTCCGATCGAGACGACACGCGACGGAATGATGGCATCGAGCAGGCCGCGAATCAGGGACTCGAGCCTGGCGAACACGTCGTCGGCGCGCGCGTGGTCATAGGGCGGAATGTCGGTGAGTTGGGCGCTCGTCGAGAACGTCATCAGTGCGCCCGCGAGTTGAGCCAGCACCTGGTACAGGCGGTCGGTCGGCTGACTCGGATGCGATGCGAGGTAGCGGAGCTGCGGCCACGCGTTGTGAATGCAATGCAGAAGCCAGAAGAGCTGGACATCCGCGACACCGTACTCGGCGACTTGTTCGATTCTCTCGCTGCGGCGCGCACCGAGCGCGGCGCTCCTGGCGCCCAGGATATCGGCGAGACGGTTGATACGCTCGACGTGAAGCACGTGCCCGGACAAGGTCAGGCAGGGCGGCACGAAGCCGCGATCGATCTGGAACTGACCATTCGTCGCGCGCGTGAGTCGCGCGATCGCGCACACCGTATCGTCGTCATGCGGCTCGAAATCGAAAAGCAGCCGCACGGCATGACGTTCCGCGGCGATTTCGGTCTCGCCGGCGCCGTTGAGATCGACCACCTTGACGAACTCGCGATACGCACGCTTCGGCCGGGCGAGCGTGGTCTCGTCGAAACGGCAGTTGCCGCCATTCGCGTCGGGCAGCGCCAGCGCCGCAAGCACCACGATGCTTTGCGCGTCGGGAGGAATTCCCCGAGTCAGATCGCGGGCGTTCGGCAGCGTGTCCGCCACGGTTGTGTCGATCGGCGTGCCGTCCGGCAGGCGCAACTGGAGCCGGGTCAGCTTCAGGCGCGCGGACGCGAGCGCCTCCTCGTCGATATCGACGCCAAGCGTTCCCCACGGCGATGAAACGACGGAGTTCGCGAACTGGCGCAACGCAAACGAGGCCCAGCGATCCTGCTGCTGGAAATGCTGCTGCGTCAGGATCAGCCCTTCATGCCAGAGCGGTTTTTCGATCCGCATGGTGTGGTCTATGGAAGTGTAGGAATTAAGAGGCGCTGATTCTATACGCCAATTTCTGATTTCGTATACATCGAAATGAAGGCAATTGAGTTGGTGCGGGCGGGATTATTTAGAGATAAATGGCAAAGTGATTTTTGGGATAATACTGCTAAGGTTGTTGGTGGCGTATTTCTCAAAAACATTGGGGCTTTTAAGATGCCTGGATGGCGGGTGGAGATGAAAATATCGTTGTCTATCAATGTGATGATGGGAAATCGTCGATCTGTTTTGTGATATTTGAGATTGTCGTGTGTGCGATGGCATGGGCTATTGTGAAAAATGGTGAAATCAGATTTGTCCTATATTTACCAGGTTGGATTGTATTGCGTCAGATTGGCGTCGAATTTTTGATGCCTTGTGGTTTACTGTTTCGGATTCGCTGTGGTATTTTTCTGCCGCGTGAATCTGGAGTCGTGATTTCGAATTTCCGATTCAACCGTCCGCGAAGGTTTGTGACTGTATTGAGCATGGGCCGGGCGGGCGAAGTGCATCCATGACCGTGGATGCGTATTGCGGCATCTTCAAGCATCCAGCAATAAGGAGAACGAATTGGATAGCTTTCAGCGCGAGATCCCGAAGAGCCGGGTTTCGATCACGTTGGACCTGCACACCGGCGGTGCGCAGAAGAAAGTCGAGCTGCCCCTGAAGCTGCTCGTCGCGGGTGACTTCAGCGCCGGTCGCGAGCAGGCGCCGCTGGCCGAACGGAAGAAGGTCAATATCGACAAGAACAACTTCGACGCGGTTCTCGCCGACTATGCGCCGGACCTCAAGATCGCTGCGGACAACACGCTGGCGGCGGACGGCTCCGAGTTGCCGGTGAACCTGTCGTTCCGCTCGATCAAGGACTTCGAGCCGGAGCAGGTCGCCCGCCAGATTCCCGAGCTGCAGGCGCTGCTGGCGATGCGCAACCTGCTGCGCGACCTGAAATCGAACCTGCTCGACAACGGCACGTTCCGCCGCGAGTTCGAGAAGGTGCTGAAGGACAAGCGCCTGTCCGACAAGCTGCGCGGCGAGCTGTCGCTGATCGCCACCGCGGCGACTCAGCCGGAAGGGCATGCGTGAGCGGAGCCGGGCCAAGCGCGCCTTCACCGCATTCCGAAAACAGGTTGCGATTCGATCGCAGACAGGACACGAGATGAAATCCACTGAAACGCAGCAGACCGGCGCGACCGAGACCGTCGTGCTCGACGCCCCGCATGGGGACATCGACAGCGTGTATGCATCGCTGTGCAGCAAGATCAACCTGAAGCCCGTCAGCGAGGCGCGTCCGCTCGAGGCGTTCCGCGACAACGACATGCTGTCCGAGGCGTCCGCCGACGAGCGGATCGCACGCGGCATGGGCGCATTCCTCGAGCTCGTGGCCGGCGCGAGCCAGCCGGTCGACCGGCTCGACAAGTCGCTGCTCGATTTTCACATCGGCCAGCTCGACCGGCAGATCGGCCGCCAGCTCGACGCCGTGATGCACACGCAGGAGTTCCAGGCACTCGAATCGCGCTGGCGCGGCCTGAAGATGCTGGTGAGCCGCACCGATTTTCGCAAGAACGCGAAGATCGAGGTGCTCGATGTGTCGAAGGACGCGCTGCAGCGTGACTTCGAGGACACGCCGGAGCTGATCCAGAGCGGGCTGTATCGCCTGACGTACATCGAGGAATACGACACGCCGGGTGGTCAGCCGATCAGCGCGATGATCAGCGACTTCGAATTCAACAACTCGCCGATGGACGTGGCGCTGCTGCGCAATATCTCGAAGGTCGCCGCTGCCGCGCACATGCCGTTCATCGGCTCGGTCGGCCCGGCATTCTTCGGCAAGCAGTCGATGGAAGAGGTCGCCGCGATTCAGGACATCGGCAATTACTTCGATCGCGCCGAGTACATCAAGTGGAAGAGCTTCCGCGATACCGACGATGCACGTTACGTGGGCCTGACGATGCCGCGCGTGCTCGGCCGTCTGCCGTACGGCAAGGACACGGCGCCGGTGCGGGCGTTCAATTACGAGGAAGCGGTCAAGGGCCCCGATCACGACAAGTACCTGTGGATGAATGCGTCGTTCGCGTTCGCCGCGAACATGGTGCGCAGCTTCGTGAGCAACGGCTGGTGCGTGCAGATTCGCGGGCCGCAGGCAGGCGGCAAGGTCGAGGACCTGCCGGTTCACCTGTATGACCTCGGCACCGGCTATCAGCCGAAGATCCCGACCGAAGTGCTGATTCCGGAAACGCGCGAGTTCGAGTTCGCGAATCTGGGTTTCATCCCGCTGTCGTTCTACAAGAACCACGACTTCGCGTGCTTCTTCTCGGCCAACTCGTCGCAGAAGCCCGCGTTGTACGAGACCAAGGAGGCGACTGCGAACAGCCGCATCAACGCGCGCCTGCCGTACATCTTCCTGCTGTCGCGCATCGCGCACTACCTGAAGCTGATCCAGCGGGAGAACATCGGCACGACCAAGGATCGCCGCCTGCTCGAACTCGAGCTGAACAACTGGATCAAGGGGCTCGTGACCGAGATGAAGGACCCGGGCGACGAGCTGCAGGCGTCGCATCCGCTGCGCGAGGCCAAGGTGACGGTCGAGGACATCGAGGACAACCCGGGCTTCTTCCGCATCAAACTGTTCATCGTGCCGCACTTCCAGGTCGAAGGGATGGACATCGGGCTGTCGCTCGTTTCGCAGATGCCGAAGGCGAAGAGCTGATCTGACGTCTGTCGCATGAGCCGCCAGGGCGTCGATGGTTGCCCCGGCGGCGTATTGCGTTTGCGCACCCGAGAGGATTCCATGTCGATGATATTGCCTTCGCAGGCTTATGAATTGAAGTTGGCGCCGCACCCGGCGCCGTTCTCGATCCTGAAGTTCACCGGGCTCGACCAGGTCAGCCAGCTGTACAGGTACGAGATTGAATTCACAAGCCCGGTGGCCGGCATTCCGATGGACCAGGTGCTTGGGCGGCCGGCCAAGTTCATCGCCGATCCGATCGATCCGAACATGGACTATCTGAGGAAGATGTTCGGGGAGAACGCGGCGCAGTTCAGCAAGAAGCCGCTGGCGTATACGGTTCACGGGATCATCACGAAGTTCGACGAGTTTGAAACGTCGGCTGATGAGACGCGCTATCGGGTCGTGTTGGAGCCGACGCTGGCGGATCTCAATCGCGGTGTGACCAGCCGGTTGTTTCAGAAGCAGTCGGTCGAGGAGATCGTTACCGATACGCTGCGGCACTTCGGCTACCGCGCGGGTGTCGACTTCGAGTTTCAGTTGCGCGGGGAATACAAGCGGCGCGAGTACGTGACGCAGTATCACGAGACGACGTTTGCGTTCATCCAGCGCATTTGCACGGAAGCGGGGATCTGGTTCCGCTGGGAGCAGAAGAAGGATCGCGCGGTGGTCGTGTTCGGTGATGATCTGGATGCGTATGCGCGCAAGCAGCGCACGGTTCCGCATCGCCGTGATTCGGGGCTCGAGAGCGTTGGGGCGGATGCGATCAAGACGCTTGGGCGGGAAACGCAGCGTGTGCCGGAGTCGGTGCGGTTGCATGACTATAACCATCGGCAGGCAGGTGTTTCGCTGCTGATCGAGGAAAATGCTGCCCGTGACGACAAGACGACCAACGCTGTCGATTATCGCTGGGGCGAGCACTACGAGACGCCGGAAGAGGGCAAGCGTGTTGCACGTTTGAGGCATGAGGCGTATTTGGCGAGCCAGATTACGTACAAGGGCACCGGCAATCCGTTCTGGCTCGAAGCCGGCGAGGTGATGCGGGTCGATCCGAAGCCGGCCGACGCGAAGCATGGGATTTTCATTACTTCGGTGGAGTCGAAGGGCGGGCGTAACGATGCGTATTGGGTTTCGTTCGAGGGGATTCCGTCCGATCGCGTGTGGCGCGCGCCGATGGCGTCGATTCGGCGCCCAGCGATCGACGGCATTTTGCCGGCGCGGATCACGTCGCCCGGCGATTACAAGTATGCGTACCTGACCGAACAGGGTTGGTATGTGATCAAGCTGCCGTTCGACCTGGACGAGTGGAGTCCGGGCGGCACCAGCAGGCCGGTGCGGTTCGCGAAACCTTATAGCGGCGACAACTACGGCCACCACTTCCCGCTGATCGACGGCGCGGAGGTAGCGCTTATCCATACGGGGGGTGATCCGAACCGGCCGGTGATCATCGGGGCCATGCACGACAGCTTGCATCCCGATCTCGTCAACAACCTCAATCACACTCGCAATCTCATCCGCACCGCTGGGCAGAACGAAATGCGGATGGAGGACAAGGAGGGTGTCGAGCACATTCACCTGACGAGCCCATTTCAGACCAGTGAGCTGAACCTCGGCCACATGGTCGACAGCGATCGCCGGGAGCGCGGGCACGGCGCGGAATTGCGCACCGACGGGCCGGCAGCTGTTCGAGGAGCAAAGGGGGTACTGGTCACAGCCGAAGGACAGGCAGGTGCTGCGGGCCAGCAACTGGCCATGCAGGATGCCAACATGACGCTCGAGCAGGCTGAACAAATCCTGCATGCACTCAATGACTCGGCGAAGGCTGCGAACGCGCTGCAGGCTGACATCGATCAACAGCGGGCGCTGATCCAGCAAAAGCTCAAGCAGCTTCAGAAGCCCGTTATCGTCGCGACTGCGCCCGATGGCGTCGGGTTCGCCAGTGGCCAGCAGATGCAGTTTGCCGCCCGCAGACAGATGTTCATCACGGCTGGCGATGGACTCGACATCGGTGTCATGAAGCGCATTGCGGTCGCGGCCGGCGACGCGATTTCGTTTTTTGCGGCGCGACTTGGGATCCGGATATTCGCCGCGAAGGGTAAGGTCCAGGTCCAGGCGCAATCCGACATGATGGAACTGATGTCAATGCAAAATATGACGGCAAGTTCTTCGGATGGCGAAGTAATTATCACTGGCCGTAAAGGCGTCACGATCGGAGACGGCGCCGGCGCCTACATCAAGCTCTCGGGTGGCAAGATCATTCTCGGTAGTCCAGCCGGAGAAATTGAGCTCAAGGGCAACCTGAAAGTCCACGACCCGGACGGCGGCAACTTCAAATTCCCGACATGGTCCAAGGCGCCGCTCAACGACGTGAAGGGCGCCGCCACCTTCGGATTCTCCGAATAGAGCTCAACCATGACAAACCAACCTTCTTCGCGGCAAGCGCCTGCGCCGGCCCTGGCCAAGCTGAAGCCACTGCCTTTCGCGTTCCCGTTCCTTCGAAAGGGGCGGGGCCAGTCCGAGGCCTCCGCACAGTTCACCGACGAGCACGAGATTTACCGGCTGCTGGCCAAACGCGAGCCTTCGGGCTCATATCTCGTCAGCCGCAAGGGAATGTGGCACGGCGGAATCCATGTCACGGAAGCCGGCGCGGGGCAGTCGCTGGATCTTGACGCTGGACTGCGCTGCATCGCCGACGGCGTGGTGATTGCGTTTCGCGCCAACAAGACATACCCGATTAGCGAGATCGCTGCGACCGATGGCGGATCACCGGTTCAGGCGCCATATAGTACGGGCTTTGCGCTGGTGCGGCACACGATGGAGTTCCCGCGCGGCACGAAGCTGACCTTCTACAGCCTATACATGCACCTGATGTCCTGGGAGGACTACGCGAACTTCCCGCAGTGGAAGAAGCCGTCGTACTGGTCTCGGGAATGGCGGATAACGCAGCATGCGCAGGATAAGCCCTCACCGGGTCGCAACGGGCAGGTCCCCGACCCGTCGCAGCAGGGGCTGCGGGTCCGCAAGACTCCCAATGGCGCGCCCATCGGCATCCTGCCGCAGGGCGCGAGCATCCGAATCGGCAAGACGAAAAAAGTACGCGGACGGGAATGGGGCGAGGTTACGGACCTGCTCGGCGCTTCGATGTACCCGCCTGTAACCGGCGGATACGTCGAACCGTCCCCTGACGTCGGCCGCTGGGTTTATCTGGGGCAAGAAAACGGCGGCCCGATGGTCGAGGAGGTCTTCCCGGACTCGATGTTCGACGGGGTAATCGTAACGACGGACCAGACGCTTTCTCCGAGCGACTCGCAAGGAGATGGAGGCGGTATCCCGATCAAGTCCGGCGACCTGATCGGCCACCTCGGCCGCTACGACTCGCTGGACCAACGCACGTCCGGAACCCGGATGGCGCACATCGAGGTGTTTTGCGACGACGGGATCGAGTCGTTTATCGAGCAGGGGCGCGAATGGGTCGGTCAACACGGTCCGCACAAGGAGGACTGGGCGGCACTGGGCTTGCCATCCGAGCCGACGATGCTGCGGGTCGCGCCGGGCACGGTGCTGTATCAACGCACCCAGAATAATGAGTTCGTTCCGGGCGCTGACCCACAGTCGAGAAAGACGGACGCCGTTCAGGTGTATTCGCTCGCCGAACTGGCGCGTGACCCGAATCGGCGGATTCCCGAGCGGCGCCCCAATCCCGATCCGGGTTACCCGGTGAGCTGGTGGCACGTCGACGGCGTGAATGCACAAGGTCAACTGATCGACGGCTGGGTGTGCGATTTCAACTTCGCTGGGGGGCGGGTGACGCGAGAATTCGCGCAGAAGTGGATCGACTTCGAGTGCCTGGCGGATAACCATGATCCGGCCCATACGATCTTTGCAACAACCCCGAAGTGGGTTGATTACGCGAGAGGTGCAGATGTTGCCGACCTCGCTTCGCGTTCGAATCTCAGCCCGTTGATGCTCAAGGTGTATGACGCCCTGTTCACGACAGGTGATGGCACGCAGGCGGCTGTTGAATTATGCACGTTGTCGCAGACTGAGCGGGGAGACTATCCCTGGCTCATGCAGGCTGCCTCACGCCTGATTGTGAAGCACGAAAGCGAGTGGGCGAATCCGTCGAAATGGAATCAGTTGATCGTCGAACTGGAAAGGAAAACGGAGCCAAACCCGCAGCATGGGGAAGAGCGGAAGCGGATCGAGATGCTGGCGTGGTGGGATGAGGTGAAGGCTGGTGTGCCGGGATTCCCAGGGCCGGAGGTTTTTCATATCCATCCGATTGCGTTAGGGGGGAATTTTCTCAAGGGCGATACTTGCGCCTGCGGATGTTGTCTTGTCAAGGTATTTAACCGCTATCGTTGGGTAAGACGTCGGCGTCACTATCCGCCTCAGACATACTATGGCCCGGTTTTTGCGGGTACCAAGAGGTTGGACAAGTTCACAGGATGGGACGATCTCATTGCTAAGTCCAAGGCTACTGAGGACGAAAAGGCAATCGTGATCGCCATGTCATCCAACGAAGGCAATATGGATGCTGTGCAGGCTTGGGATTGGCAGACGTTCAGTGCCGGTGCCATGCAGAAGACCGTGACACCAGAAGGCTACGGAGAACTCCCACAACAGATCTGGGAGTTTCGGAACGAAAATCCTAGTCTGTTTGAGGAAATTTTTGGCCGATGCGGATGGTCCGTTGAACAGGAAGAAGGCGCGAGGATTTACTATTCATCCAGTGATACCGGAAACAGGAAAATCACTGGACAGGAACTCTATGATTTCATCAAGAAGGGGTTTCAAGAAGCAGACAGTGGATTCCCAAAGGAGTCGAAGCCATTGGCTTCCATTGCGCACGCGATGATCAATGAGGAGTATCAGAAAAAGCAGGTTGTGGATTTCATTGGTCGTTTGCACATTGCCATCGCTAAGAAGCCGAGTGGCTATAGTAATTCCGCACGTGACTTCTTCCCATCCCGGTTAGGTCGCGCACTTGTTCTTGATCAAGACGTCAACGCACCTGGTAATGTCTCTGTAGACCTTGGAACATCGATTAATACACTTCGGGCACGGCACACCGGATTGGGCACAGACCCGACGCAATGGGGTGACAACAGATCGCAATATGAAGCCGAACTTATTCAGATCTATGGCCCATCACGCCATATGAACTCTGCTATGGAACGTTACGACCAACTTCGCGGGATGCTGTAGGACTGAAAATGATTCGTGGATCCATATTTTTGCTCTTGGCAGTACTATCTGCCTGCGTTCAGGCCCAGGTAAGTGTGTCGGGTGAATCAAGCGTTTTAGAGTATACCAATCGCGGACACGACGACTACCGATCGCTTCGCTTTAAGCGCCCAGATGGCACGATGTTTACCCCTTTCGATGAGGGATTGAGATTTTACGACCCCGGCACGAACAGCCTGTCTCCGGACAAACAGTACTCGATCGTGAATTTTTCTGCTGAAGGAGATCTGGCTGATTCTAGCGGCGTGTCGGTGCATTCCGAGTATTTGTGTGCCTTCGTACGTATGAAGGACGGTTGCGTTGTGCATGTGGCGCAAGATGCAGTCTGTGGCGGAGAGTGGCGCCCGCCTCACCAGTGGTCCGTCAACATTGAGCCGATCTTCGATAATCCACCTAATGCAGCCGACATCTATGCCGCTTATTCATCGAAACACAAAAGCGGATACCAAACTTCACAGCCGGCAATCCTAGCATATCTGGCGGAAGGTACCACATTTGACAATCTGCTTGCGTGCGATCCACCAAGTGCAGGTAACAGAGATGCTTATTCGAAACTACTTGTCCAATTACAGAGGGATGGAGACACGGAAAATGCCGCCAAGCTGAAGAAGATCCTGACCAGCGGCTGGAATGGCACATCTATCCACGTAGCGCCGGTTGAGTTGGGTGTTTGGGTCGGACATGCAGTGATTTCAAAGAAGGCATATCTATATGAAATGCCCGATAACTCGTCAGTTTCTAGAGCCTACCTTGTGCAAGGTGATTCAGTATTGGTGAATGAATCTAGCTTGTCGAAGGGGTTTGTGGTGTCAAGGTATCGTCAGAGGAACGGAAATATTATCGAACGATGGATCCGTTGTGGAGATGTGAATGCGTGTTCCGAAGGTAATTGAATCGTCGAGTCTTAATTTTTTAGGCAATATTTTCTAAAGGTGTGCGCTGGTTAATTATTATGACTAAAGCGAAGGGCACGATTTTGGGGTGCGTGTTCGCTGTGGTTTCGGCTGGTGGATGTGCGTCTCCTGCTGATCCTTTTTCTGGAGAGTGGGATTGGAGTAATCCTCCGAGCGCGATGGCATTTTCAATTGATCTAAGGAAACAAGATAACAGGCTTCGTGGTCAGTATTGTGCAGTGTCGCAAAATGGCAATAGGGCAGACTGCGACGACGAAGCAAGCCCGAATATTGATGGAGTTATCGATAATGATGGGGAAACGTCAGTCGTCAATTTCTCCTCATTTTTTGGGGCAAAGAATGGAAAGGCTGTGATGAAGATAATTGATGGGCATCTCATTTGGCATATTGTCAGAAACCCTGGTGGAGGGGAATTCTACGCTCCTAAAGACGCCATCCTGGTACCCCATCAATTCACAAGGGAAAAGGCACAATGAAAAATCTCGTATGCGAAGGCGACGCAACAAGCCACGGCGGCAAGATCCTGACCGGCTCGGATCGCATCAAGGTAAAGGGTCGTCGGGCCGCCCGCGTCGGCGACAAGGTCTCGTGCCCGATCCACGGCGACAACGAGATCGTCGAAGGCAGCGACAAGATGAAGGATGGCATCACGTCGCTCTCTTGCGACGGCGATCACACGCGGTGTGGGGCGGTCCTCATTGCCTCGTCCAGCGGAGCACAGGTTCGGTAAGCGATGCCTGTCGATTTCAATCGCGTGCCGCCGCGGGTGGAGGTGTCGCCCCCGCCTCAGGTCTCGATGATCGTCTGGACGGTCCTGCTGGTACTCGTAACGGGCGCGGGGGCAGGTCTGACGATCATGCTCTGGCCAACGGGGCGCCCGATGAACACCCTGTGGTTCTGGCTCTGTGTCGCAGGTTACCCGTTCATGGCATGGACACTTCTGCTGTGCTCCTGGCTCGGTTATGGCTATGCGCGTCGTAATCAGGCGATTGCGACTAACTGCGTCAGCGACGAGGCAGAGCAGGCGTGTCATGCAATGGCGAGCAGACCGCTGGCGATTTTGGGCCATGCCTGGTGCTTCGCTGCGAGTGATTCGGAAAACTCGCTCGAAGGAATACTGAAAGGAACTGAACCGGCGAAACTGCGGCCGAGTGGCGCAGTCGCGGATAGTGAAGTCAATGCGCGTTGGCTCGACATCCCCGAGATGCGCTTTCATCCGGGTAACGAACTCGCCGAACATGCTCGCCATCATGCCGTGTGTACGTGGCTGCTCGAACGCTTGATCGACCGTCTCCTGCCGCAGCTCAATACCCTTCCGCCGCGAACGAGGCTTCAGGTCGAGCTTCATCATCGGTCCAGGCTGAAATCCGAGGCTGTCGAGATCCGGCTACGGGAAGTGCTTGCACAACGAGTGCCGGTGTTGAAGGTGAACGTCGTGCCGGGTGAGCACACGATTCCGGTCTTTCGAACCGACGCGTGGCTTGACAATCGAGGCGTTGATACGGTTCATCTGCTAGTCGCCGTTGAGCTTCGCGATGCAATCAGCGCCGTCCTGTCTGATGGCGTTGCAGAGGCGGGTGTCGCCCTGCTCGTTGGGAGCTCGCGCCTTACATCACCGGCCATGTCCGTTGGGCTACGGCTGCATCGCCCTGCCAAAGGCACGCTCGATGTTGTCGCCCGGACGATCGAGCTTGCCGCCCGTTGGGGACAATCCTCGCGCGACCGTCTGCGCACGGTGTGGGCGCATGGTTTGACCAGTGACGGCGTGAGTGCAGTTCGGCAAGCCGCTTCATTTCCTGACGAGACGCGATGGATCGCGCTCGAAACGTCAGTGGGCGACTGTTCGGGCACTGGGCCGTGGTTGACTGTGGCCCTTGCCGCAGAATGTGCCCGGACAACGGGCGACCCGCAAATAGTCCTGTGTGGCGAAGGTAAAGAACTGATCGCCCTCATGTGCAGAAAACAGACATGAACGATAACAAGAACGACAACAAGACTAGACCAGCCGGCCTCTTCATTGGCATCGCGGCCGTCATCGTCTTCCTTGCGCTCGGTATCGCGGTATGGGTGGAGGGGCCTCGTCACGAGTGGTCTCGCGACACCCGGATCATCATCGAGCTTTCCCTGTTTTCGGCCTTGCTGGTAGTGCTCTTGCTGGTCAAGCACTTCGAGCTTGTGCTGCTTTGGATTGCCTCGCTGAGAGCTTCCCGTTGGTTTGCCAGTTACGATGCCGGCAAGCGCGCCGCGTCCAATCTGGATGAACTGGCGGGACAGGTTGATCACGCTACGGCGCTGCGCAACGCCCTGCGTGATCGCCACGGCTGGCGCTGGCGCTATCGCGAGCGATGGGTGTTGATATCTGGTGACGTTCCGCTCATCAAGCGTTTGGTACCGGGCCTCGTCGATACGGGCTACGCGATCACCAGCAATGCGGTCCTGCTGTATTCGAAGCAAACGGCCAACGCCCTCGACACCGAATGGCTTGATCGGATCCGCCGCCTGCGCCGCCGGCGTCCGGTCGATGCAATCGTCGCGGTGGCACGGAACCGCCGATCCGGAAACGCTGCCTTCGACGCGGACGAACTCTCCCAAAGGCTTACCCACCACACACGCATCCTGCGCTGGGCCGCGCCGACTTATCTGCTCAACGTGACGGATTTCGGCGACGAAGCGTCGGGCGCGGACGAAGCCACTGGCTTCACCTGGGCGAACGTACGGGTGAACGCAGACGAGATCGATAACTCGCTGCAAGCGCTTTCCGGCAACCTGGCGGACGCAGGCGTCGTGCGCCTCGCCAACAATGCGCATGACCGCTATCCCGCTGAACTGTCGCAGCATATTGCGAATTTCCGCGGCGCGCTTTCGGATCTCGTGCTGCAAACCACCCAGTCCCGCGTCTGGCGGCACGCAGTCCACGGTCTCCTGTTCGCGCCGTTGTTCAAGGAGCGGGAGCTGGCGCCTCCGTCGTCCAGCGAGACGAGCGACGACGACCCGCCTCTCGCACCTCAACACCGAACGATCTGGCAAACCGTCGCCGAGCATAGCCGCAAGGTTCACGGTCGCCGCGTGGGCATCTCACTGTCGAACACCGCCGCATGGGCAGCCACCGCCCTGATCGGCTGCTGGATTGCCGGCACGACGCTGTCCGGATTCGTCAACCGTGGAACGATTCAGAGTGCGACAGACACGGTCGCAACACTATCTGTCGTGCAGGACCGCACGCAAGCCATGCAAGCCCTCGACCGCCTCGACCGGCAGATCGACACCCTGGAAGTCCACCGGCGCGATGGCGCACCCTTGATGTCGCGTTTCGGCCTGAACCGCGACGCCGCGCTGCTCGACGCGCTATGGCCCAGATATGCCCTGGCCGCGAGCCGCATTCTGACTATACCGATCCGCGAGAAGCTCGAGCAACGTCTGCATCAGCTCGCATCACTGTCGGACGCCGAGATCGCCAGTGGCGGCAACGCACAGGTACAGGCCGCCTACGACACGCTCAAGGCCTACATGATGCTCGCAAAGCCCGAGCGCGCCGTGGCTGCCTTCCTGACGCCGCAGCTCGTGGCGACGGCCACGCCTGCGCGTCCGGCCAACTCGCCGTTGTCAGCGGGTGCTTGGGACGACCTCCGCCAGCACACGATTGCATTCTTCGCAAACCACCTGGCCCAAGGCAAGTTGCCCGCGATTACGCCGGATCCCGGACTCGTTGCATCAACACGCCAGACAGTCATCGGTGTACGCGGCATCCAGAACTCGACCGACACGGTTTACCAACAAATCCTCGACGACGCGACACCGAAGTACCCGCCAGTGTCACTCGCCACCCTGCTAGGCGACACAACCAGCCGAGGCCTGTTTGCTACGACGGCGACCGTTCCAGGTGTATTCACGCGCGCAGCATGGGATGAACGGATCTCGAATGCGATCGATGAAGCGAGCGGGCAGCACAGCGTGGCCGGCGACTGGGTGCTTTCTGATGCGAAAACCGCCACTCGGGCGCCGTCGACGCTAAAGGCCGAACTCCGCCAACGCTACTTCGACGATTACGCGCGATCCTGGGCGCAGTTCCTCAATAGCCTGCGCTGGCAACAGGCGCCGACGCTATCGGCCACGGCCGACCAGTTGACACTGCTGGGCGACTCGCAACGCTCGCCGCTTGTCGCGCTGATGAATGCGATCGCTTACCAGGCGGGAACGGGCGCCACCACGCAGTCTTTGTCGGACACCCTGATCAGCAAGGCGCAGCAGCTCGTCGGCGCCGACGAGAAGGATCCGACGAAGCAGGCTCAGCCGCGGCTTGCGCCGCTGGCGGCTGCCTTCGGCCCGATCCTGCGCTTGACCGGCAGCGATCTCGCCTCCGGCCCGCTCGCTACGGGCAAGGCGGCCGCACAGCTCGCCGCGACAGGCGACCTGAGCCTCGCGCGCTACCTTGAGCGCGTCACGGCCATGCGCCTCAAGGCGTCGCAGATCGTCTCCAATGCCGATCCGGACGCGATGGCGCGGCTGGCTGCACAGTCGGTCCTGCAGGGCAAGACATCCGATATCGCCGACAGCCGCGACTATGCGAGCCGGCTGGCCGCGAGCCTCGGCGAGCAATGGTCGGGCTTCGGCGAGTTGTTCCGCGCGCCGTTCGATCAGGCGTGGCAGGTTGTCGTGCGACCGGCAGCATCGAGTCTGAACGAAATCTGGCGCACCGCGATCGCGGCCGACTGGAACAGGACCTTCGGCGGCCGGTATCCGTTTGCTGACTCCGACAACGACGCATCGCTGCCCGAAATGGCGCGCTTCATGCGGCCGGACAATGGCGTGATCACGCAATTCGTGACGACCCAGCTCGCCGGCGTCATCGAACGGCAAGGCGATCGATGGGTCGTCGCGCAGGGCGCCAACCAAGGCGTGCTGACGATCGATCCGGCCTTCCTGAATGGACTGAACAAGCTCACGCGCATCGCGACGGTGCTGTTCCCAACCGGCGACGCGCGCGTGCGCTACGAGTTGCAGGCCGTGCAGACACCGGGCGTCACCGACATGAAGTTCGTACTGTCCGGCCGCGAACTGCACTATTTCAACCAGAAGCAGGAGTGGGTGCCGTTCGAGTGGCCGGGCCAGGCGCTCGAAAACCTGTCGCATATCGAGTGGCGGACGGAGCAAGGTGGCCTGCGTACCGCACTCGATTCGCAGGGCCGGTTCGGCCTGATCCGGCTGCTGGAGCGGGCGAAGGTGTCGCAGCAGGACAACGCCCGCTATCTGCTGACCTGGACACCGGACACGAGTCAGGGCATTCCGCTCAAGGTTCAACTGCGCAGCGAAGCGGGGGGCGGTCCCCTCGACGTGCTCCAGTTGCGCAACTTCGCACTGCCTGCGCGCGTTTTCGTGACGGGCGCGGCAATCGGTAGTCCCAAGGTATCGGCTATCGATCCGCCGCCGCTGCCGCCATCGGCGATCGCGGCGGCGCGACATGCTGCGGTGCCGTTGCCGCCGGACCTTCCTGACGGGCTGGCGGTATCGGGCAACGTGCCGTCGGCTGCGGTGGCACAGGTAATTGATCAACCAACCGCGCGTGGCGTTGCTGCGGACGCCACGTCACCCAAGAACGCATCGCCGCGAGCAACGTCGTCACTGACGACCACGTCCGCGTCGGCAGAGCCCCTGTCCGCGCCGTTCGGACATGCGTTGCGGTTGTTTGGTGACGTATTCGTCTATTGAGGCTTCCAATGACGCTTGCAAATTTTGTCAAAACGCTCGTCGGCGGGAATCGCGACGATTCGCTCGGACAAACGCGGTTCGACGCATGGGATGCGTGGCTGCAACCACTCGCGGGCGACTCCGGTGTTGGTCGCGACCCCGGTTACGAGGATGCTTTCTTCGAACTGCGGGATGAAACGCAAAAGCTCTCCGGCATCGATGACGGACTGATCGTCCGATCCTGCGAGCAACTGATCAAGGAAACCGGAAAGGATCTGCGACTGGCCGGCTACTTTGCATTCGCCCGGCTGCGGCAGGATGGTCCGGCCGGCTTCGCGGACGCACTCGAACTGGCGGCCGCGCTCGTCGACCGATTCGGCGAGGCGGTGCTGCCTGCGCGCGCCGAGGCGAGGAAGGGCGCGCTCGAGATGCTGGCGACGGCACGCATGCTCGACTTGCTCGACAGCCGCAACGCGTTCGCACCGGCCGATCTCGAGCGGGCGCTTGCGGCCCTCGATGCATTGTTGGCCGGCACGGCCGTCTGGCCTGAAACCGCGCGCCCGAACCTCCAGCCACTCGTTTCCCGGCTCGCGCGCAACGATGAATCTGCACACGACATGGATACGCAACCGTTGGCGTCGTCCACTGCGACGCCCCACGTTTCGTCGAGCGCAGCAATCGCGTCCACACGCGACCTGCTCGATCAGGCGCGCAGGATGGCGGTGTGGTTACGCGATCAGGAGAACGGCTATCTGCCTTCGGTTCGACTCGTGCGCAGCGTCCGCTGGGACACGCTGCACGAGGTTCCACCGGCGGATGTCGCGGCCCGCACGCGTCTCTTGCCGCCGCGTAGCGAATTGCGCCAGCAGATGAAGCGGCTCGTGCTGCAGAAGCAGTGGCATGAACTGCTCGAACGCGTCGAAGGCGCATTCATGGAGGGCGTGAATCACCTTTGGTTCGACTTGCAGTACTTCCAGCACGTCGCGCTCGACCACGTCGGCGCGCCGTACAACACATGGCGCGAACTGCTGCGCGCGGATTTCGCGCTGTTCCTCGAACGGCTGCCGGGTATCGAACGGCTGGCGTTCAACGACGGCACGCCGTTCGCTGACGACACAACGCTCGAATGGATCGCGCGGCATGCCGTCGTGCGTGACCTCGAAGCGGGCGAGACAGTTTCGCCTCTACCGGTGTCGGCCGGCGGCGAAGGCGATGCTGCCTGCGACTGGCCGGAAATCGAGGCGCAGGCGAGGGAGCTGGCCGCGCGCGATGGCATCGAGGCTGCTGTCGGGTGGCTTGAAGTGCTGCCGGGCATGAAGACCGATCGCCACCACTATCTGCAACGGCTTGTGATGGCGCGCCTCGCCGATCATGCCGGCCGTCCGGACACGGCGCTCGCGCTGCTTGCCGAGCTCGACGGAGCATCCCGATCGCTGCCGCTGATGCGCTGGGAGCCGGCGCTGGCGTTCGAAGTCAAGCAGCAGCTTGTCCGGGCGTTGAAAGCGATAAGCAGCCGAAAGGATGCCGACAAACCGGCGCTCGCACGCCGCATCGGCGAATTGCAGGCGGAAATGACCGTGCTCGATCCGGCACGCACGCTGACTCTTTCGTAACGGTATTCCATGGAACACAACGATCCCATCCTGCGCTACTACGAAGCGGAAATGCGCTATTTGCGCGAGTCCGGCAAGGAATTCGCGAAAGCGCACCCCGACCGCGCGCGTCTGCTCAATCTCGACCGCGTCGGTGATCGCGATCCCTACGTGGAGCGGCTCTTCGAAGGCTTTGCGTTCCTGACTGGCCGACTCCGGCAGAAGCTCGACGACGAACTGCCGGAGCTTACGGAGAGTCTCGTGAGCCTTTTGTGGCCGCACTATCTGCGGATGATTCCGTCGCTGTCGATCGTCGAACTGATCCCGCCCGCGGAAAAACTGCAGAAAACCGAAATAGTGCCGGCCGGCGTGCCCGTACGTTCGGCGCCGATCAACGTGCCATCCCCGACGGGCGCCGAAGGCACGATGCCGCGGGCGATCCAGTGTCAGTACCGAACCACGCAAGCCGTCGCATTGCAACCGATCGTGATCACCCATGCCGGGCCGACCGTGCGCCACGACGGCCGCTCGGTTATCCGGCTCGGCTTCGCGCTCGAAGGATCCGCGCTTCGCAAGGAAACGGACCTGTCTCGGCTGCGCCTGCACCTGAGCGCGGATCTGCCGACCGCGTTTGCCATGCACCTCGCGCTCACGCGGCAGGTCGACGCGATCCACTGGCGTATTCCGGAGGTTCGCGACGGCGAAGCGGTGCCGCTCGACGGCGTTACGATCGAGCCGGCCGGCTTCTCGACCGAAGAGCGGCTGTGGCCGAAGGCCGATGCCGCGTTCTCCGGTTATCAGCTGCTGCTCGAGTACTTCACGTTCCGCGAGAAATTCCTGTTCGTCGACCTGTGCGGTCTGGACATCACGAAACTGCCTGGAAACTCGACCCGCTTCGAGCTGGAGATCGTGCTGAAGCAGGCCTGGCCATCCGATCAACGTTTCAGCGCGGAGAACGTGCGGCTGTTCTGCAGCCCCGTGATCAACCTGTTCGAACTGGATGCCGAACCGATCGAGATCGACCATCACGAAACCGAATATCGCGTGGTGCCGGCCGGCCATCAGGGCGAGCATGTCGAAACCTATTCGGTCGACGCGATCGCGACGTTCGACCACGACACGGCCGAGCGGTACGAATACGTGCCGTTCGCGACGTTCCGGCATCGCGGCGGCATGCTGCGGCACGAGGCGCCGGAGCGCTATTTCCACACGCGCGTGCGGCCGGGCGTCTCCGGACTGCACGAAACGTGGGTGATCCTGGGTGGTCACGCGTGGGAATCCATGGATACGCTTCCGGAGGAAAGCCTGTCGCTGCGTGTGACGGGCACCAACGGCATGTTGCCGCGCAAGGGGCTGCGGGAGGCGAGTCTCAATGAAATTGCGGTCAGCACGCAGAACGTCGCCGGCGTGCGCAATCTCGTGTCGCCGACGCTGCCGCTGTATCCGCCGACGGAAGACCGTTTCCAGTGGCGTGTGTTGTCGCATCTGGCGCCCAACTTCCTGTCGATGATGAATGCGGAAGTTCTGCGCGGCGCGCTCGCACTCTACGATTGGACGAACGACGAGCTGAACCGACGGCGCCTCGCCGGAATTCTGTGGGTATCGCAGGAACTGATCGAGGAGGTGTCGGGCGGTTCGGTCGAGCGGGGTGTGCTGATCGAGGTCACGCTCGATAGTCATGCATTCGCGGGCGAGGGCGACGTGATGCTGTTCGGCGAGCTGCTGCACCGGTTCTTCGCGCTGTATGCCGATATCAACCTGTTCACGAAGCTCGCGATCATCAGCCTGCCGACGCAGGCCCGGATCGAATGGCCGCGCAGCAAGGCGCAGCGGGCCCCGCTATGAGGCCGTTCGAATCGCCCAATCTCGATTCGCTGGTTGCGTCGCTGCTGGCGCGTGCGCCGCGCATGAGCTTCATGCAGCTGTGCCGGCTGCTCGAACTGCGCGTGTCGGACCGGCCGGTTTTCGGTATGCAAGATGCCGTTGAGCATGAGCCGGTGCGTTTCCGACCGAGGCCGCGCCTGGGTTTTCCGGCTGGCGAAGTTGCGTCAGTCGAGTTCGATGACGAGCGCCTCGATGCTCGACCGACCCTGCGCACGACGTTCATGGGGCTGTACGGCGTCGACGCAGCGGTACCGTCGCACATGGTCGACGAGATCGCGCTGCGTGAAGAAGGGCATGAGGTCGTCGAGGCATTTCTCGACCAGTTCAATCATCGGTTCGTCGCGCTGCTGTACCGCACATGGAAAAAGTACCGCTATCCGGAGAGCTTCCGGCCGGGTGGCAGCGACGCGCACTCGCGCAGCCTGCTGTCTCTGGCCGGGTTCGGTTGGGGCGACAAGCCGAAGCGCGCCGGCTTACCCGATTCGCGGATGCTGGCGCTGCTGGGGCTGTTGATCCAGCGGACCCGAACGCCGGAAGGGCTGGCAGGTGTGGTTGCGCTGGCGATTCCGCGCGTGGGCGTTCGCGTTGACGAGTTCTGGCCCGTCGTGACATCGACGGGGCGGCCGCAACCACTCACGTCGGTCGGCGGCGTCGCGGAGGCGCAAGTGAACGGCGAGCGCAAGGGGCTGGGTGGCGGCTACGTGCTTGGCAAGCGAATGGCGTATCGCGGTCGCGCGGTTCGCGTCACGCTGCAGCCTGCCGATGCGCAACAGGCTCAGGCACTGCTGCCAGGTGCATCGCTGCATCGCGAGCTGATGGCCTTCATGCAGCTTTATGTCGGCGTCAAGGCAGACGTGCATCTGCGGATGGAGGTGTCGTCGCGACATGCGCCATTACCGGCAATCGGTCCCACGCATGACGGTTCGGCACCACGCCTCGGCTGGACGACCGTGCTGCCCGCCGATGAAGCGCGCCTGATCAATATCGCGCTAGGGGTCTGTCAGGCATTTCCTGCACCCGCACCGAATCCGCACCTGACTCAACATGCCTGACCAGGAAACACCCATGACTATCCGTTTCGCTGTTTCAACCACCGCAGCCGTTGTGCTGCTGTCGGCCTGCGGCGCGTGGCAATCCGTTTCGGACGCGTCGTCGAGCGCCTATCGCGCCGTATTCTTCAAACAGGTGAAGGTGCTGAACGTCGATCTTGCGGCTCGCGCCAAATTGAATCCGGACGACGCAGGGCGGGCGACTTCCGTTGCCGTACGCGTGTATCAATTGAAGGATCGCAAGATGTTCGACGGTGCGTCGTATGACGATCTGCTCAAAAGCGACAGAACCGTGCTTGCGCAGGATCTGCTGGTAGACATCTCGACGGTCGTGAACCCCGGCGCTTCGGCGAGCCTGTCCCAGCCAATGCAGCCGGAGACGAAATATGTCGCGATCGTTGCGTTCTATCGCAGCCCCGGGCGCGACGGCGTGTGGAAGCGCGTGATCGAAAAGAAAAGGCTGGATGCAGACAAACCGCTGCGGCTGGAATTGGTCGAGAACGATGTGCAGTCGAGAGGCGATGTGCCGGGATTGAAGGGCGCCCGTTGACCGGGCGCCGCAACTACCGGCTACAAAAGTGCGGCCGCTGGACGGCCACCGCTGGCGTTCCGCTCAATTACCGATCGTCTTCCCGCACCGACGACGGATGCCGGCACAGCGCCCGCACCTCAAGCTCCATATACGGAAACAGCGGCAACTGACTCAACAGGTCATGCAATTGCTGCACGCTCTCGACATCGAAGATGCTGACGTTCGCATACTGCCCCGCGATCCGCCACAGATGCCGCCAGACGCCGTCGTTCATCAGGCGCTGGCACATCGCCTTCTCTTCCGCCTTCAGCGTCGCCGCCTTGACGGGATCCATGTCCGTCGGCAGATGGACGGTCATTTCCACATGAAACAGCATCGCTTGCTCCTTGCGTTATCGGTTCGTCGTATGAGGCCGTTCAGGCCTGCGCGCGTGCGCGGTCGACTTCGCTCTCCGGAACGTTCGCGCGATCCTTGACCAGCGTGAAATCGAAATCGATCAGCGCGAACTGCCCGTCGACGCCATACGGCTTGCCTTCCGAGCCCTCCGCTTGCTTGATCTTCGGAATCAGCCCTTCACGCGTCGCGAATGCGAAGTCGTCCCAGATATGCGGATCGCCTTCGATGTTGATCTGCGTCGTCAGCTTACGATAACCGTCCGCCGAAACGAAGAAGTGAATGTGCGCGGGACGATGGCCGTGGCGGCCGAGCTGGTCGAGCAGCTGCTCGGTCTTGCTGCCCGGCGGCACGCTGTAGCCGACCGGCAGCACGCTGCGGAAGCTGTAGCGGCCTTCGGCGTCGGTGCGGATCGAGCGGCGCAGGTTGAACGCGGGCTGCGATTGATCGAAGTACGAATAGTTGCCGAGATGGTTCGCATGCCACACCTCGACGAGCGCGTGCGCGAGCGGCGCGCCGTCGTCGCCGAGCACCTGGCCGCGCATGATCAGTGTCTGGCCCGGATCGGTGCCGTCGTCGAGGCGCGCATGGCCGACCGATTCCGGCGCGCCCGCCACGTATAGCGGCCCTTCGATCGTGCGCGGCGTGCCGCCGTGGATGCCGGCCTTCGCTTCGGCTTCGTCCATTCGCACATCGAGGAAGCGCTCGAAGCCGAGGCCCGCGGCGATCAGGCCGAACTCCTTGCCGGCTTCGTTCAGGTAGTTCAGCGCGGTCCAGAATTCGCTCGGCTGCACGTCGAAATCCTCGATCGTGTAGCACAGGTCCTTCACGATCCGGTTGACGATCGCGCGCACGCGCGGGTTGCCGGGCTTCTCCGCGGCATCGTCGAAGGTCTTCAGCAGCGCGTCGATGGCGTCCTTGTTCATGCGTGTCTCCAGTATCGGGTGTCGTGCGGGGATCAGCGGGCGTCGCGTCGCATCCGCTCGATGCGGGCCCAGTCGAAGGTAATGCCGAGGCCGGGCGTCGCCGGCAGATGCAGCTTGAAATCCTGGTAACGCAGCGGCTCGACGAGGATTTCCTCCGTCAGCAGCAGCGGGCCGAACAGCTCGGTGCCCCATTTCAGCGAACCGAACGTGCTGAACAGCTGCGCGGACGCCATCGTGCCGGCCGCGCCTTCGAGCATCGTGCCGCCGTACAGGTCGATGCCGGCCGCCGCCGCGATCGCCGCGACGCTCGCCGCGCCCTGCAGGCCGCCGGACTGCGCGATCTTCACCGCGAACACGTCGGCCGCACGGTCCTGCGCGAGCGCGAACGCGTCGACCGGGCCGTGCAGCGCTTCGTCGGCCATGATCGGAATCTGCGCGAGCCGCGTGAGGCGCTTCAGGCCCGCGCGATTCGTCGCGGCGATCGGCTGCTCGACGAGGCTCACGCCGGCTTCCGCGAGACGCGGGCCGGCCCAGATCGCCTCGCTTTCGCTCCACGCCTGGTTCACGTCGACCCGCACGTCGCCGCGCTCGCCGAGCGCGCGCTTGATCGCGATCACATGCGCGACGTCGTCGGCCACCGCGTTCGAGCCGATCTTCAGCTTGAACGCGCGGTGGCGACGCGCGTCGAGCATCGCCTCGGCTTCCGCGATGTCGCGCTGCGTGTCGCCGCTCGCGAGCGTCCACAACACGTCGACCGCGTCGGTCGTGCGGCCGCCGAACAGCTCGGACAGCGGCACGCCGAGGCGGCGCGCCTGCGCGTCGAACAGCGCGGTCTCGAGCGCGCACTTCGCGAAGCGGTTGCCCTGGAACAGCTTGCGCACGCGCGCCATCGCTGCGCCCGGGCGGGTGGCGTCCACGCCTTGCAGCAGGGGCGCGAAGTAGGTGTCGATGTTGACCTTGATGCTCTCCGGGCTCTCCTCGCCGTACGCGAGGCCGCCGATGGTCGTTCCTTCGCCGACGCCTTCGATACCGTCCGAGCATCGAACCCGGACCAGCACGAGGGTCTGGCAATTCATCGTGGCGACCGACAGCTTGTGCGGGCGGATCGTCGGCACGTCGACGAGCAGCGTCTCGACGCGCTCGATGGTGGCGGCAGTTGCTATCATGCGATTCCTCCTGTTGGTGCACATGTTAGGAACATCCGTCCGGACGCGTCCAACACTCTTTCCGACTACTTCCATACTTTCGAGGTATGCAATGGAATTGCGCCAGCTTCGGTATTTCATTGCCGTCGCCGAGGAAATGAACATCACGCGGGCGGCCGAGCGCCTGCACATGACGCAGCCGCCGCTCAGCCGCCAGTTGCAGGCGATCGAGGACGAAATCGGCATGCCGCTGTTCGAGCGCGGCGCCCGGCCGCTGAAGCTGACCGAGGCCGGCCGGGTGTTCTACGCGCAGGCGAAGCGCCTCGTCGACCAGGCCGACGAGCTCGGGCCGCTGACGCGGCGGCTCGCGCAGATGTCGGCGCGGATCGTGATCGGCTTCGTGCCGTCGACGCTGTACGGCGCGCTGCCGGACGTGATCCGCGCGTTCCGCGAGGCGCAGCCGGACGTCGAGCTGTCGCTGATCGAAATGTTCACGCTCGAGCAGCTCGGCGCGCTGAAAGGGGGGCGGATCGACGTCGGGTTCGGCCGCCTGCGCTTCGACGACGACCAGCTCGTGCGCGAGGCGCTGGTCGAGGAGAAGCTGATCGCCGCGCTGCCGGTCGGGCATCCGCTGGCCGATCCGGCCCGGCCGCTCGCGCTCGCCGACGTCGCGCACGAGACGCTGATCGTCTATCCGAGCACGCCGCGGCCGAGCTTCGCGGACCAGCAGCTGTCCGCGCTGCGCGACGGCGGGCTCGCGCCGGCCGCCGTGCACGAGGTGCGCGAGCTGCAGACGGCGCTCGGGCTGGTGGCCGCGAAGGTGGGCGTGTCGCTGGTGCCGGAAAGTGTCGAGGGCGTGCGGGTGAAGGGCGTCGTGTACCGCCGCCTGCCGGAGCCGGCCGCGACGTCGCCGATCATCATGAGCCGCCGCCTGCACGACGAAAGCCCCGCGACGGCGGCGTTCTGCGAGATCGCTCGCGCGATGTTCGCGCCGCCGGCGTAAGCGCGGCCGATACGACACGCTGAGTCGCAACTAACGGTCAAGCCGCGCGGGCCCGCACGAATGGGGCGGGGGCAGCGCGAGACTGACGGCAGGGAAGGCACGCAGCGTGCGACGCCCCCGCACGATCTCACCGCTTGCCGTCGAGCGTCTCCGAAGGCGATTCGCCGAATTTCTCCCGATACGCGATCGCGAAGCGGCCCAGGTGCGTAAAGCCGCAATCGAGCGCGATGTCCGCGATGCGCCGGTCGCTGCCCGTGCCGACCAGCAGCTCGCGCGCATGTTCGAGCCGCGTGTGACGCAGGTACTGCATCGGGCTCATCCCGCGGAAATGCAGGAACGCGTCGCGCAGCGTGCGCTCAGGCACGCCGGCCGCCCGCACGATGTCGGCGAGCTGCAGCGGCTGCGTGTAGTGGGCGGCGACGAACTCCTGCGCGCGCCGCACGAAGCCCGGCGCGGGGTCGTGGCGTGCGACGGGCACGGCCGACGGCGGATGGCCTTCGATCAGCAGGTCGACCAGCAGGTGTTCGAGCTGCGACGCGACGCGCGGGTTCGCGTTCGCGCGATCGAGCAGTTCCGTCGAGCGCGCGACCAGCATCAGCTGCTGGCGCCATGCGGCGAGCGCCGCGTCGCTCACGCGCAGCACCGGGTCGAGCGTCGCGCGCGGATCGCCGGTGAGCGTGTTGACGGTGGCCGCGTCGATGCGCAGCACGAACTGCTCGCAATCGGCCGACAGCAGCGCGTCGAACGGTTCGCCGGGCGCGCACAGCACGCCGGTCTGGCCGTCGACGCCGACCTGCCGGCCCATCGCGCGGACCTCCGCCTGCCCCGACAGGCAGAACATCAGCAGGTAGTAGCCGTCGACCGCGTCGACCTGCACGCGCATCGCGTCGCCGAACGCGATGGTGCCGATCCCGAGCCCGCCGAGGCGCACGAAATCCATGTGCGACGCGCCGTGCACGCGGCCGCTCGGCAGCAGCGCGTGCGGCTGCATGACGCGCGAAATCCGCTCGCGCGTCTCGTCGAGATCGCGGGATTCGAACAGCCGGTGGGCGCGCAGCGCGAGCGGCTCGAACGACGTTGGGGACATGGGCATGAGTCTCGCTTGTGGGCGCGTGCGCGGGTCGGACAAAGGGCCGATACGGCGCAGAGGCGCGACGAGTGTCGCCATCCTAGCGCAGAAAGCCGCCGGAAGTGGATATTGCACCGCCGCAATCGCAGTTTCCGGATAGACGGCGAATATTAGCGTTTCAAAAATGGACTCCATCAGATCAATGAAACCGGATCGACAAGGAGTCCGACATGGAGCAGACCGAATCACCCGTCCTGTTTGCGGCGCGCGACGACGCGTCCGACGTGAAGTTTCCGCACGACGACGGCTCGCGCGTGCCGTACAAGGTGTTCAGCTCGCACGCCGTCTACGAGCGCGAGCAGGAACGCATCTATCGCGGCCCGACGTGGAATTTCGTTGGGCTGGAGGCGGAGATCCCGAACCCGGGCGACTTCAAGAGCACGTTCGTCGGCGACACGCCCGTGGTCGTCACGCGCGCCGACGATGGCTCCCTCGCCGCATGGGTGAACCGCTGCGCGCACCGCGGCGCGCAGGTGTGCCGCAAGTCGCGCGGCAACGCAACGTCGCACACGTGCGTGTATCACCAGTGGAGCTTCGACAACACCGGCAACCTGCTCGGCGTGCCGTTCCGGCGCGGCCAGAAGGGGATGACCGGGATGCCGGCCGACTTCGATCCGAAGCAGCACGGGCTGCGCAAGCTGCGCGTCGACAGCTATCGCGGCCTCGTGTTCGCGACCTTCAGCGACGCGGTCGCGCCGCTGCCCGAGTATCTCGGCGAGCAGATGCGCCCGTGGATCGACCGGATCTTCCACAAGCCGGTGGAGTATCTCGGCTGCACGCGCCAGTATTCGAAGTCGAACTGGAAGCTGTACCTGGAGAACGTGAAGGATCCGTATCACGCGAGCATGCTGCACCTGTTCCATACGACCTTCAACATCTTCCGCGTCGGCATGAAGGCGCGCTCGATTCCGGATGCGAACCACGGCCTGCACAGCATCATCACGGTGACGAAGACGAACGACGACACGTCGGCCGCGTACAAGCAGCAGAACATCCGCTCGTTCGACGAGGGCTTTCATCTGGAGGACGAATCGATCCTCGACCTCGTGTCCGAATACGACGAGGATTGCACGAACCACATCCAGCCGATCTTCCCGCAGCTCGTGATCCAGCAGATCCACAACACGCTGGTCGCGCGGCAGATCCTGCCGAAGGGGCCCGACAACTTCGAGCTGATCTTCCATTTCTTCGGCTACGCGGACGACACGCCCGAGCTGCGCGCGCTGCGCATCAAGCAGGCGAACCTCGTCGGGCCGGCCGGCTACATCTCGATGGAAGACACCGAGGCGACCGAGCTCGTGCAGCGCGGCACGGTGCGCGACGGCGACGCGACGTCGGTGATCGAGATGTCGCGCGGCAATCCGGACCAGCAGGACACGGTGATCACCGAAAGCCTGATCCGCAAGTTCTGGGTCGGCTACCAGAAGCTGATGGGCTATTGAAGCGGGAGCGAGACATGACGGAAGACATGAAAACGTGGTTCGAGGTGTACATGCTGCAGAACCGCTATATCGGCCACCTCGACAACGACCGGCTCGAACAGTGGCCGGAGATGTTCACCGAGGATTGCACGTACGAGATCGTGCCGAAGGAAAACGCCGACCTCGGGCTGCCGGTCGGGATCGTCCATTGCACGAACCAGCGGATGCTGCGCGACCGCGTGGTGTCGCTGCGGCACGCGAACATCTTCGAGGAGCACACGTACCGGCATATGACGTCGGGCCTGACGATCGTCGCGGAACGCGACGGCGAGATCGACACCGAGAGCAACTACGTGGTCGTGCAGACGCGCAGCAACGGCGAATCGAACGTCTACCAGGCCGGCAAGTACTACGACACGGTGGTGCGCACGCCCGACGGGCTGCGCTACAAGACGAAGCGGGTGATCTACGACACGTCGCGCGTGCAGACGCTGCTCGCCACCCCGATCTGATGAAGCAAGGAATCGACATGACCGAAGCAACGCTGGCCGAGTGGCATCCGCTCGGCGCATTTGACGAATTCTCCGAAGACGAACCGGCGGCGCGCGTCGCGGGCCAGAAGCCGATCGCGGTGTTCCGCATCGGCGACGAACTGTTCGCGATGCACGACCTGTGCACGCACGGTCACGCGCGGCTGTCGGAAGGCTACGTGGAGGACGGTTGCGTCGAATGCCCGCTGCACCAGGGGCTGATCGACATCCGCACCGGCGCGCCGAAATGCGCGCCGATCACGGAACCGGTGCGGACCTATCCGATCCGCATCGTCGACGGGCAGGTGGAAGTCAATGTCGGCTGATCCCATCGTGATCGTCGGCGCCGGGCACGCGGCGCGGCGTGCCGCCGAGGCGCTGCGCGCGCGCGACGCCGACGCGCGCATCGTGATGATCGGCGCGGAGTGCGAGCTGCCGTACGACCGGCCCGCGCTGTCGAAGGACGCGCTGCTGAGCGCCGGCGGCGAGCAGCGCGCGTTCGTACGCGATGCCGCGTGGTACGACGCGCAGCGCATCGACCTGCGGCTCGGCACGCGGGTCGACGCGATCGAGCGCGACGCGCAGCGCGTGCGGCTCGACGACGGTGCGACGTTGCCGTATCGGCGGCTCGTGCTCACGACCGGCTCGCGGGTCCGCACGTTCGGCGGGCCGGTGGACGCGGGCGTGCCGCTGCATTATGTGCGCACGGTTGCGGACGCGCGCGCGCTGCGCGCGGCGCTGGCGCCGGGCAAGCACGTCGCGGTGCTCGGCGGCGGGTTCATCGGTCTGGAAGTCGCGGCGGCCGCGCGCCAGCTCGGCTGCTTCGTGACGGTGATCGATCCGGCTGCGGGCTTGCTTCAGCGCGCGTTGCCTGACGTGGTCGGCGCGTTCGCGCAACGGATGCACGACGGGCGTGGCGTCGCGTTCCGGCTGTCGACGCGGCCGCGCGCGATCCGGCGCGGTGCGTGTGGCGGCGCGGTGGTCGAGACGGATCGAGGCGACGTGGCGGCCGACGTCGTCGTCGTCGGGATCGGCGTCGTGCCGAACGTCGAGCTCGCCGAAGCGGCGGGGCTCGACGTCGACAACGGCGTGCGCGTCGACGCGGGCTGCCGCACGAACGATCCGGCGATCTTCGCGGCGGGCGAGGTGACGATGCACTTCAATCCGCTGCTCGGCCGGCACGTGCGGATCGAGTCGTGGCAGGTCGCGGAGAACCAGCCGGCCGTCGCGGCGGCCAACGCGCTCGGCGCGGACGAAACCTATGCCGAGCTGCCGTGGCTCTGGTCGGATCAGTACGACTGCAACCTGCAGATGCTCGGGCTGTTCGGCGGCGAGAAGACCACGGTCGTGCGCGGCGATCCGTCGAACGGGCCGTTTACGGTGTTCGGGCTTGGGGAAGACGGCAGGCTCGTCGCAGCCGCCGCGGTGAAAGCGGGGCGCGACATCGGCGCATGCCGCCGGATGATCGCGGCGGGGGCGGCGCCCGATCCGGAGCAGCTTGCCGATCCGGCGGTGAACCTGAAGACGTTTCTGTGACGCAGGGGTGCGCGGCGGGTATGGCCGGCGCGGATGATGGGTTGCGTCGGCGATGAGGTTGCCCGCCGCGCGCGCGTGACGGGCAACCGCGGGGCGTGAATTGGAGCGGCGGCCGCGCGGCCCCGTCGCGCTCGCCCCGCGCGTTTGTCGGCCGCGGCGAAATCGGGGATATTAGCGGCATCGCCGATTCGCCGGTCGCCCATGACGCCAGACAAAGCCCTCGAACTGAACCGCAGCAAGCGCCGCGCGCTGTCGCTGCTGCTCGTTGCCGTCGCGGTATTCGTGACGACGATCTTCCTGCCGCGCGGCGTGTGGGTCGACGGGATCAAGGCGGTGGCCGAGGCCGCGATGGTCGGCGCGCTCGCCGACTGGTTCGCGGTCGTCGCGCTGTTCCGCCGCGTGCCGATCCCGTTCGTGTCGCGCCACACCGAAATCATCCCGCAGAACAAGGACAAGATCGCCGACAACCTCGCGGTATTCGTCCGCGAGAAATTCCTCGGGCCCGACGCGCTCGCCGCGCAGATCCGCCAGCACGATCCGGCGAGCAAGCTCGGCGCGTGGCTCGGCGAGCCCGCGAACACCGAGGCGCTCGGCGGCTACGCGACGAAGCTGATCGGCTTCGCGCTCGACATGACCGACGACGCGCGGATCCAGTCGTTCGTCCACGATGCGTTCCGTGCGCTGGTCGACAAGGTCGACCTGTCGCAGTCGGCCGGCGCGATCCTCGACACGCTGACGAAGGACGGCCGCCACCAGGCGCTGCTCGACGACGCGATCGCGCAGGTGGTCGACGTGCTCGGCAAGGAGGAGAACCGCGAGGTGATCGCGGGCTTCATCGTCGAATGGCTGAAGGCGCAGTATCCGAAGGTCGAGAAGCTGCTGCCGACCCAGTGGCTCGGCGAGAACGGCGCGCAGCTGCTTGCGAGCGCGGTGAGCCGCGTGCTGGAAGGCGTGGCGGCCGACCCCGAACACGAGCTGCGGCAGCGGTTCGACCGCACGGTCGCGGCGCTGACCGAGCGCCTGAAGCACGACCCCGCGTTCATCGAGAAGGGCGAGGAAATTCGCCGCTATATCCGCGACGGCGATGCGTTCAATGCGTATCTGCGCGATTTGTGGGATCAACTGCGCGCGTGGCTGAAGGCCGATCTCGCGCGCGCCGATTCGGCGCTGCACCGGCAGGCCGCGACGCTCGGCGGCTGGCTCGGCGCGCGGCTTTCGGAAAGCCCCGCGCTGCGCGCGTCGCTGAACGAGCACGTCGAGAAGGCCGTGCACGAGATGGCGCCGGATTTCGCGGATTTCCTGATGCGTCATATCCGCGATACGGTGCGCAACTGGGACGCGCGCGAGATGTCGCGGCAGATCGAGCTCAACATCGGCAAGGACCTGCAGTACATCCGCATCAACGGCACGCTGGTCGGCGGGCTGATCGGGCTCGGGTTGTATCTCGTGTCGCTGGTGCCGCGTCTGGCGGGCGGCTGGCTGCATTGAGGCGGCCCGACTGCCGCGAAGAGGCGCGACGTCGCGCGCGCCCGAATCAGGCTTGCGCTTTCGCGCCGTGCAGTTGCAGGCCGAGCGCCTTGATCACCTTCAGGATCGTGCCGAAGCTCGGGTTGCCGTCATGCGACAGCGCCTTGTACAGGCCTTCGCGCGACAGGCCCGCGTCGCGCGCGACCTGCGACATGCCGCGCGCACGCGCGATTACGCCGAGCGCGTGGGCGATGAAGGCCGGATCGTCGCCGGCTTCCTGCAGACAGGCGTCGAAGTATTCGGCCATGTCGTCTTCGGTCTTCAGGTGTTCGGCCGAATCCCATGGCCGGGTCTTGATCTTGTCCATCGATCACTCCATAGCGAGATGCGCGAGCATCGCGTGCGCGGCGCGTATGTCCGCCTGTTGCGTCGACTTGTCGCCGCCGCATAGCAGGATCACCCATATCGTTCCCTGCCGGACGTAGTAGATGCGATAGCCGGGGCCATGATCGATACGCATTTCGACGACCGGCGAGCCGGCGGATTTCCAGTCGCCCGGATTGCCCATCGCAAGGCGGTCGATGCGCGCCTGGATGCGGCGTTTCGCGATACGGTCCGACAGGCCGGCAAACCATGCGTCGAAGACGTCGGTGGTCCGGATGCTGAACGTAGGGGCACTGTAGGGGATTGATTGCAGTGTGTCAACCATGGTTCACATGTATGAGAGGCTGTTTCGTTGCCCCCACGATAAGGCCGCCGGCTCCATTCGTCGGTCAAATGGCCGTTCGGCCGACCCATTCGAGGCCCCTGCGGACCCAAGTCGCCATTTCCCGAATCCGTCTACAATCAAAAACGTCTTTGCCGCCCGCCCGCACGCGTTGCGCGCGGGCGGATCCGTTCGTCCTCCGGGTTCCGGAGGCGCCGCCGCGCGCCGCGCGGCGGGCATGTGCAGTGTGGTCAGTGTCTGGTAGGTCAAGCGTCCGCGCGCCGTAGGCCGGCGTGCGTCCTGAACGCCGCGCGCCCGTAGGCCGGGCAGGCGGCATCAACCGAGAGTCCCCCCATGAAAGCATCGGATCTGTTCGTGAAGGCGCTGGAAGCCGAAGGCGTCGAGTATGTGTTCGGCATTCCCGGCGAGGAAAACCTCGATCTGCTCGAATCGCTGCGGCGGTCGCGGATCAAGCTCGTGCTCACCCGGCACGAGCAGGCGGCCGGTTTCATGGCCGCCACCTACGGGCGCCTGACGGGCCGCACGGGCGTCTGCCTGGCGACGCTCGGCCCGGGCGCGACCAACTTCGTGACGGCGGCCGCGTATGCGCAGCTCGGCGGGATGCCGATGCTGATGATCACCGGGCAAAAGCCGATCAAGTCCAGCAAGCAGGGCCACTTCCAGATCGTCGACGTCGTCGACATGATGCAGCCGCTCACGAAGTTCACGCGGCAGATCGTGTCGATCGGCAACATTCCGTCGGCCGTGCGCGAGGCGTTCCGGCGTGCGGAAGAAGAGCGCCCCGGCGCGGCGCACCTCGAACTGCCGGAGGACATCGCGCACGAGGAGGGCGACGGCAAGCCGATTCCGCGCAGCTACAGCCGGCGGCCCGTGGCCGAGGAGAAGGCGGTCGCGCACGCGGTCGACGCGATCCAGGCCGCGCACCATCCGCTGCTGATGATCGGCGCGGGCGGCAATCGCAAGACCACCTGCAAGATGCTGCTCGAATTCGTCGACAAGACGGGCATCCCGTTCTTCACGACGCAGATGGGCAAGGGCGTGATCGACGAGACGCACCCGCTGTGGCTCGGCAATGCGACGCTGTCCGACGGCGACTTCGTGCACCGCGCGATCGAGCATGCGGACTGCATCATCAACGTCGGCCACGACGTGATCGAGAAGCCGCCGTTCTTCATGCGCGCGGACGACAAGACCGTGATCCACGTGAACTTCCTCGGCGCGCAGGTCGACCCCGTCTATTTCCCGCAGATCGAGGTGGTGGGCGACATCGCGAACGCGGTGTGGCAGATGAAGGAGGCGCTCGCGCCGCAGCCGCACTGGGATTTCGCGCGCTTCGCGATGATCAAGGAGCATTTCGACGCGCACCTGCAGAAGGGGCAGAGCGACCCGCGCTTCCCGATGTATCCGGTTCGGATCGTCAACGACCTGTACCGCGCGCTGCCGGCCGACGGGATCGTCTGCCTCGACAACGGGATGTACAAGATCTGGTTCGCGCGCTACTGGCGCGCGCACGAGCCGAACTCGCTGCTGCTCGACAACGCGCTCGCGTCGATGGGCGCGGGGCTGCCGTCGGCGATCGCGACCAGGATCGTGCATCCGCAGCGCAAGGTGATCGCCGTGTGCGGCGACGGCGGCTTCATGATGAACTCGCAGGAGCTCGAAACGGCGGTGAGGCTGAAGCTCGACATCGTCGTGATGATCCTGCGCGACGACGCGTTCGGGATGATCCGCTGGAAGCAGGAGAACATGAATTTCCCCGATTTCGCGATGACGCTGCAGAACCCCGATTTCGTGTCGTATGCGCAAAGCTACGGCGCGCACGGCCACCGGGTCGAGTCGGCGGACGATCTCGAACCGCTGCTGCGCGAATGCTTCGCGTCGCCGGGCGTGCACGTGATCGACGTGCCGATCGACTACGCCGACAACGAGCGCGTGCTGAACCGCGAGATCAAGCGCCTGTCGGCGCAGCTCTGACGTCACCGCCATTCACCGTTTTCACCGTTCACCGGAAGGAGACGTTCCATGATGAAGGACACCTATCCGTACTACCTGGCCAACGAAGCCGTCTACGCGAACACCGATCTCGAGGTGACCGACAAGTACAGCGGCGCGGTCGCGACGCGTGTCGCGCTGGCCGATGCGCAGGCGATCGATGCGGCGATCGGCGCGGCGGTGGCGGCCACGAAGCCGATGCGCGAGCTGCCCGCGTTCAAGCGCCAGGCGGTGCTCGACCACTGCGTTGCGCGGTTTCGCGAGCGCTTCGACGAACTGGCCGAGGCGCTGTGCATCGAGGCCGGCAAGCCGATCAACGATTCGAAGGGCGAGGTGACGCGGCTGATCGACACGTTCCGCGTCGCGTCCGAGGAAGCGGTGCGGATCGACGGCGAAGTGATCAACCTCGAGATCTCCGCGCGCGCGCAGGGCTACACGGGCTATACGAAGCGCGTGCCGATCGGCCCGTGCTCGTTCATCTCGCCGTTCAATTTCCCGCTGAACCTCGCCGCGCACAAGGTCGCGCCGGCGCTCGCGGCCGGCTGCCCGTTCGTGCTGAAGCCCGCGAGCCGCACGCCGATCGGCGCGCTGATCATCGGCGAGGTGCTCGCCGAAACCGACCTGCCGAAGGGCGCGTTCTCGGTGCTGCCCGCGCATCGCGACGGCGCGGACCTGTTCACGACGGACGAGCGCTTCAAGCTGCTGTCGTTCACGGGCTCGCCGGCGGTCGGCTGGGCGTTGAAGGAGAAGGCCGGCAAGAAGAAGGTCGTGCTGGAGCTCGGCGGCAACGCGGCCGCGATCGTCGATGCGGACCAGCGCGACCGGCTCGACTACGTGGTCGAGCGGCTCGCGTTCGGCGCGTACTACCAGTCGGGGCAGAGCTGCATCGGCGTGCAGCGGATCCTCGTGCATGCCGATCTCTACGACGCGCTGCGCGAGAAGCTGATCGCGAAGACCCGCTCGCTGAAGATGGGCGATCCGAAGGATCCGGCGACCTTCGTCGGCCCGATGATCTCCGAAGCCGAATCGCGCCGGCTCGCGGGCTGGATGGATGCGGCCGTCGCGGCGGGCGCGCGGGTCGTCGCGGGCGGCAAGGTCGACGGCGCGATGTTCGAGGCGACGCTGCTGGAAGACGTCGGCCGCGAGCAGGACCTGTACCGCAAGGAGGCGTTCGGCCCGGTGGCGATCCTCGAGAAGTTCGACCGCTTCGACGACGCGCTCGCACGCGTGAACGACAGCGACTTCGGCCTGCAGGCCGGCGTGTTCACCGATTCGCTCGCGCATGCGCAGCGCGCGTGGGATGAGCTGGAGGTCGGCGGCGTCGTGGTCAACGACGTGCCGTCGTTCCGCGTCGACAACATGCCGTACGGCGGCGTGAAGGATTCGGGCCTCGGCCGCGAGGGCATCCGCTATGCGATCGAGGACATGACCGAGCTGCGCCTGATGATCGTGCGGCGCAGGTAGCGCGCGGTAGCACGGCTATGCCGCGACGGCACGCGGGTGGGCGATCGGGCCGGCCCGCGTGCCGTTTTCACGTCGGCGGGGCCGCGTGGAGGATGCGTGCGCGGCAACGGGCATCGCGCGTCCGGCGCGCGCCGGCATGCCGAACGCCCTCGACTGCGGCCGCGGCATCGTGATGTAATCGCGCCAAATGGCCGACCGGGGTACGACACCGGGACGCCCGCGAATTCATTCTTCACGAGGTCGTTTCATGTCCCCCGTATCGGCGTTCAAGCTGGTTCTGTTGTCTTTCCTCGCGATCGTCGCGCTCGAATGCATCGCGAAGCGGGTGCGGCTGCCGCCCGCCGCCGCGCTACTGGTCGGCGGCGTCGGCATCGCGTTCATTCCGGGCCTGCCGCCGATCAATCTCGACCCCGACCTCGTGCTGGTGGTGTTCCTGCCGCCGCTGCTGATGGACGGCGCGTATTTCTCCGTGTGGGAGGAGTTCAAGCGCAACGTCGGCGGCATCCTGCTGCTCGCGATCGGCGCGGTGGTATTCACGACGCTCGCGGTCGGGCTGGCCGTGCACTGGGCCGTGCCGTCGCTGCCGTGGGCCGCGTGCTTCACGCTCGGCGCGATCGTGTCGCCGCCCGACGCGGTCGCGGCGAAGGCCGTGCTCGAACGCGTCGCGCTGCCGCGCCGGCTGATGGTGCTGCTCGAAGGCGAAAGCCTGCTGAACGACGCGGCGGGCCTCGTGCTGTTCCGCTTCGCGGTGGCCGCCGCGCTGACCGGCGCGTTCAGCCTCCAGCACGCGGTCCTGCGTTTCGCGGAGCTCGGGCTCGGCGGCGTCGTGGTCGGCTTCGTGGTGGGCCGGCTCGTCGTGTGGTTCCTCAAGAAGCTCGACGACGACTACCTCGTGGTGACCGTCGCCGTGCTCGCCGGGTGGATCGCGTACATCGCGGGCGAAATGCTGGAGGTGTCGGGCGTGATCGCGACGGTGACGGCCGGCATGATCTTTGGCTGGCACCAGCACGAAGTGTTCTCGGCGGCGGTGCGCACGCGCGCCACCGCGTTCTGGCAGGTGATCGTGTTCCTGCTCGAGGCGCTCGTGTTCGTGCTGATCGGGCTCTCGCTGCGCGGCGTGGTGCACCGGCTCGGCGGCTTCGAGCAGGTGCTCGGCACGATGATGCCGGCCGTGCTCGCGGTGCTGGCCGCGGTGGTCGTGTCGCGCTTCCTGTGGATCTACGCGGTCGAGGTGCTGAAATGGCCGACGCGCTGGTTCACGCGCAGCGCGTGCCGGCCGGACTGGAAGGCGGCGACGGTGATGAGCTGGGCCGGGATGCGCGGCGTCGTCACGCTCGCGGTCGCGCTGTCGCTGCCCGATACGATGCCGGGCCGCGACCTGATCCTGGTCGCCGCATTCGCGGTGATTCTCGTCACCGTGCTGCTGCAGGGCACGACGATCGGCCCGCTGATCCGCCTGCTGCGCCTGCCGCAGCAGCCGCACGGGCACGCCGCGCATCACCTGAGCGAGCCGCAGGCGTGGGCGCGCGTCGAGGCGGCGCAGCTCGCGGCGATCCAGCCGCTGGTGCGCGACGCGAACGGCGTCGTGATCCATCCGCGCCTGCTCGAGCAGTACACGTACCGCGCGGAGCTGACCGCGCGCCTGCAGGACGAGCCCGCGTTTCCGGACAGCGCGCGCGCCGCGCACTACGACGTCGTGCTGGCCGCGATCGCGGCCGGTCGCGCGGAGTTGTTGCGCCTGCATCGTTCGGGCTGCATCCACGACGAGATGCTGCATGCGCTCGAGCGCGATCTCGACCTGCAGGAAGTGTCCGCGCACCACGCGCGCGGGTGAGCGGCGCCCGGGCGCACCCGGGCGCCCGTTTGCAGTGCATGCAAACATTTGCGCGCATGTTGCACCGGCATGCGCGATTTCACGCCCGGCAATGATCGGATTTATCCCGCCCCGGTTCATTTTGCTTATTTGGCAAAACTAAACAGGGCGGAGGTAGATGCTTTTCTCTAAATTCATTTAGAATCGGCTGCCTATCTTTATTGAGAGAAGGCGCGCAGTACGTGCGCGAGCTTCGATCGGGAAAATCGGTGTCTGCATCCCCGTGCGGCAGCGCTGACAAGCCAGACAGGCGATTACAGGTGGATCGATCTTCTGTAAAAATGAGATAGTTTTTAAGTCGGATAAACAACTCTTACGAAATAATCGGGTGGAGATTCCGCTTTTGAAACAGTGTTTATGAAAGAATCGATCGATGAAAACACGCCGGACTGTTTTGAATCCGGCTTATCGGTCCTGCTCGTCGACGATCAGGCGTTCGTCGGCGAAGTGATCCGCCGCGCGCTGCGCAGCGAACATGACATCGATCTGCATGTTTGCACCGACGCGCAGCAGGCGATGGCCGTCGCGCGCGACGTGAAGCCGACGGTGATCCTCCAGGATCTCGTGATGCCGGACATCGACGGCCTCGACCTCGTGCGCGCGTGGCGCGCCGACGCGGCCACCGCGCGCGTGCCGATCATCGTGCTGTCCGCGAAGGAGGAGCCGGTCGTCAAGCGCGAGGCGTTCGTCGCCGGCGCGAACGACTATCTCGTCAAGCTGCCCGACGCGATGGAGCTGACGGCACGCATTCGCTACCATTCGAATTCCTACCTGATGTCCCGCCAGCGCGACGAAGCGCTCGACTTCCTGTCGCACGACATGCGTTCGCCGCAGACATCGATCCTCGCGCTGCTGGACGTGTACCGCGCCGAGCACGGCGACATGCCGCCGATCATGGCGCGGATCGCGGGCCACGCGCGGCGCGCGCTCGCGCTTGCCGACGGCTTCATCCACCTGACCCGCGCGCAGTCGGAGCGCCGCGCGCACGAGGTCGTGAACCTCAACGAGATCGTGCTCGACGCGGTCGACCAGCTGTGGGAAAAGGCGGCCGGGTTCGGCAGCCGGGTGGTCGCGCGGGTGCCGGCGGCCGAGTGCATGACGATGGGCGACCGGATGATGCTGACGCGCGCGGTCGCCAACCTGATCGACAACGCGCTGAAGTACGGCCCGGCCGGCGCCGACGTGCGCTGCACGCTGGCGGGCGAGGACGGCGCGTGGCTGATCGGCGTCGAGGACGCCGGCGGCGGCATCGCGCAGACGCAGCGCGCGTCGGCGACGGAATCGTTCGTCCGGCTCGAGCCCGCGCACGGCGCGGCGCGCGGCGGCTTCGGCCTCGGCCTGGCGTTCGTGCGCGCGACGGCGGCGCGGCATCGCGGCCAGATCCTGATGCGCGATACCGAACGCGGCTTCATGGTCGCGCTGCGGCTGCCGGCCCAGCCGGAACGCTGACGCCGCGCGTCGCCCGGCAAGGCGGGCGGCACCCGGCGGCAGCGCCGGAATCCCATGCGTCCCTGTCGCGCCGCCCCCGCGGGCGCGCCGGCCGACGCCAATTTTTTCAACGCAGACTCTGAAAGTCCATAAGGAACATGGCCACCGTGACGCCCCGCGCGACCAATGAAAGCTTGCATCCGACGATCGGCGCCGCCCGGCTGACGCTCGGCAACCGCATCCTGCTCAGCTTCGGCGTGCTGTTCGTGCTGATGCTGCTGACGGCCGGGCTGTCGTACGAGCGCCTGCGCGCGATCAACGCCGAGGCCGTCAGCCTCGAGCGCGACTCGCTGCCGGGCGTGTATCTCGCGTCGTCGCTGCGCGCGTCGGTCAACGAATCGTTCAGGCTGCTGCAGCAGGCGATCTTCGTCGAGACGGACCCGGAATCGGCGCGCGGCGAGCTCGCGAAGATCGCGGACGTCGTGAAGGACATCGACAAGTTCTCCGTCGACTACCAGAACTCGACGTTCCGCGATGACGATCGCGCGCGTTTCACGACGTTCCGCGCCGCGTATGACCGGTACCTGCCGCTGCTCAACGACGCCGTGCAGAAGAGCAGCGGGTCGCACGCCGAAGCGGTCGCGGCGTATGAGAACGTGCGGCCGTTGTGGATGGAAGTGGTGCACGACGCGAACTCGATGGTCCAGGAGAACCGCACGTTCGCGGACCAGTCCGCGAAGCTGATCCGCGAATCCGTGCAGGGCACCGAGGTCGTGCTGGCGGTGGCGCTGACCATCGTGCTGCTGGCCGCGCTCGCGCTCGGCTATGCGCTGTTTCGCGCGATCACGGTGCCGATGGCGCGGCTCGTCGACGTGCACGACGTGATGCGCACCGGCAACCTGACGAAGCGCCTCGCGCTGAACCGGCACGACGAATTCGGCACGCTCGAGACGGGCTTCAACCGGATGGCCGACGAACTGACCGAACTCGTCGCGCGCGCGCAGCAGTCGTCGCTGCAGGTGACGACGTCGGTCGCCGAGATCGCGGCGACGTCGCGCGAGCAGCAGGCGACCGCGAACGAAACGGCGGCCACGACCACCGAGATCGGCGCGACGTCGCGCGAGATCCTCGCGACCTCGCGCGACCTGCTGCACACGATGAACGAGGTGGCCGGCGTGGCCGAGCAGTCGGCGACGCTCGCCGGTGTGGGCCAGAGCGGGCTCACGCGGATGGGCGAGACGATGCGCAGCGTGATGGACGCGGCGGGCTCGGTGAACGCGAAGCTCGCGATCCTCAACGAGAAGGCGCTCAACATCAACCAGGTGGTCGCGACGATCACCAAGGTGGCCGACCAGACCAACCTGCTGTCGCTGAACGCGGCGATCGAGGCGGAGAAGGCCGGCGAATACGGCCGCGGCTTCGCGGTGGTCGCGACCGAGATCCGCCGGCTCGCCGACCAGACGGCGGTGGCGACCTACGACATCGAGCAGACGGTGAAGGAGATCCAGTCGGCGGTATCGGCCGGCGTGATGGGCATGGACAAGTTCTCGGAGGAAGTGCGCCGAGGGATGCGCGACGTGCAGCAGGTGGGCGGCCAGCTGTCGCAGATCATCGCCGAGGTGCAGACGCTCGCGCCGCGCTTCCAGATGGTCAACGAAGGGATGCAGACGCAGGCGACCGGCGCGGAGCAGATCACGCAGGCGCTGTCGCAGCTGTCGGAAGCCGCGCAGCAGACGGCCGAATCGCTGCGCCAGTCGTCGCAGGCGATCGACGACCTGACGCTCGTCGCGAACCAGCTGCGCACCAGCGTGTCGCGCTTCAAGGTCGACGCGTGACCCGCGCGGACGCCCAGCACGGCGCGCACGCGCTGTTCCTGCTGTTCGAGCTGGACGGCGAACGCTACGCGCTCGACGCCGCCACGATCGATGCGGTGCTGCCGCTTGCATCGGCGAAGGCCGTGCCTGGCGCGCCGCCGTGGGTCGCCGGGCTGCTGATGCGCGACGGCGTGCCGGTGCCGGTGATCGACGTGCCGATGCTCGCGCTCGGCCGGCCCGCGCACGCGCTGCGCTCGACGCGGCTCGTGATGGTCCGGCAGCGCGCGGACGACGCGGTTGCGCGCGAGCGCGTGTTCGGCCTGATCGTCGAGCGCGCGACGCAGACGATGCGGATCGACCGCGGCGCGTTTCGCGCGACCGGCGTCGCGACGCCGCGCACGCGCTGGCTCGGCCCGGTCGCGAACACGCCGGACGGCATCGTGCAGCAGGTGTCGGTGTGCGACATGATCGACGCGGTCGCGGGGCTGCATCTGTTCGACGACCCGCCTGCCCACGAGGAACCACCGGCATGAGTCATCCCGATTTGCGTTTTCGTACGTGGCTGCTGCGCGAGACCGGCATCGATCCCGATTCGCTCGGCAACGATTTCCTGATGCGCGCGCTGGCCGAGCGCATTCACGCGGTGCAGGCGGCGGAGGGCGAGCGGATGCCGACCGTCGCGCGTGCGCCGGTGTCCGTGGACGCGCTCGACGCGTACTGGCAGCACCTGAACGCGAGCGCCGACGAACGGCGCGCGCTGATCGAGCTGTTCGTCGTGCCGGAAACCTGGTTCTTCCGCGACCGCGAGGCGTTCGCGACGCTGGCGCGGCTCGCGGTCGAGCGGCGCGCCGCGCGGCCCGGGCACGTCGTGCGGGTGCTGAGCGCGCCGTGCTCGACCGGCGAGGAGCCGTTCTCGGCGGCGATGGCGCTGCTCGACGCGGGGCTCGATCCCGCGCATTTCACGATCGACGCGCTCGACCTGAGCGACAAAGCGCTCGACCATGCGCGGCGCGGCCGGTACGGACGCAACGCGTTCCGGGGCGACGCGATGGCGTTTCGCGCACGGCATTTCGCGCCGGCGGCGGACGGCTGGCTGCTCGACGCGCGCGTGCGCGCGTGCGTGCAGTTCCGGCACGCGAACCTGATCGAGCCGCTGGGCGATCCGGGCGCGCGCTACGACTTCGTGTTCTGCCGCAACGTGCTGATCTACTTCGACCGCGACGCGCAGGATCGTGTGATCCGCTCGCTGGAACGCTGCCTGGCCGATGACGGGATGCTGTTCGTCGGCCCGGCGGAGACCGGCGTCGCGATGCGGCACGGGCTGCGTTCCGCGCGGATTCCGCTCGCGTTCGCGTTCCAGCGCGCAAGCGTCGCCGAACGGCTGGCCGACGGGCTCGCGGCGGCGCTGCCGGCAGTGCCGCCGGTGCCGCCGGTGCCGGCGCCGCGCTGGCCGTCCGACCGGTACGCGGCCGCGCGCATCGCGGTGCCGCAGGCGGCGCCCGCGTGGTTCGCCGACACCGTGCGGCCGATCGCGCCCGCCGCCGCGCCGGTGCGGCACGCGGAGGCGGACGCGGGCACGGCGGACGCCGGCCCCGATGCGGCCAGCGCCGACGCGCCGACGCTCGAACACGCGCAGGCGCTCGCGAACGCGGGCGCATTCGACGAAGCCGAGCGCGCGCTCGAACGATTCATCGCGCAGGCCGGGCCGGATGCGGACGCGTACTGCCTGCATGGGCTGATCGCGGACGCGCGGGGACGCACCGCGGAAGCGAGCGACTTCTACCGTAAGGCGTTGTACCTGCGGCCGACGCACCACGAGGCGCTGACGCATCTCGCGACGCTGCTCGATGCGGGCGGCGACGGCGCGCGCGCGCAATGGCTGCTCGAGCGCGCGCGGCGCGCGGCGGGGGAGCACGACTCCGGCGTTGCGCAGCACGCACGCCGGCATGACGCGAGGACACGATGAGCGACGTCGCAGAACTCACCGACCTGACGATCGATGTCCACGACTGCTGGAACCGGATCGGCACGCGGGGCGACCGGACCTGCGAGCGGCTGAACGACTATCAGCGCTGCCTGAATTGCCCGGTCTTCGCGCGTCACGCGGCGACGCTGCTCGAGCGGCCGCTCGACGGCGCCGAGATGGCCGACGCCGCGCGCCGCATGGGCGCGCGCGACGCGGCGCATGCGCGCGGCGAGGCCGGCGTCGACACGCGCCAGGCGGCGCTCGCGTTCCGCGTCGGCGACGAGTGGCTCGCGCTGCCGATCGGCGTGCTGCACGAGATCGCCGACACGCGCCCGATTCACTCGCTGCCGCACCGCCGTCATGCAGCCGTGCGCGGCGTCGTCAACATCCGCGGCACGCTGCGCATCGCGATCTCGCTCGGCGCGCTGCTCGGCATCGGCGCGGCGGGCGACGGCGCGGGCGGCGGCTTCACGCGGATGCTGGTGGCCGCGCATCGCGGCGAGCCGGTCGTGTTCCCGGTCGATGAAGTGGAGGGCGTGCTGCGCTTCGGCGCGTCGGAGTGGGTGCCGGTGCCCGCGACGGTCGGGCGCGCGAGCGCGGGCCTGTCGCACGGCGTGCTGGCGTGGCGCGGCAAGTCGATCGGCCTGCTCGACGACGACCGCCTGTTCGATGCCGTCACGCGGAGCATGCGATGAGTGTGGACGACGACCTGAGCAGCCTGTCGCTGCTCGAACTGTATCGGGAGGAGACGCGCACGCAGACCCACGCGCTGTCCGAGCGGCTGCTCGCGCTCGAATCCGGCGCGCCCGACGCCGCGGCGCTCGAGGCCTGCATGCGCGCCGCGCATTCGCTGAAGGGGGCGGCGCGGATCGTCGGCGTGCCGCAAGGCGTCGACATCGCCGGGTGGATGGAGGAGTGTTTCGTCGCGGCCCAGGGCGGCACGTCGGCGCTGACGGCCGCGCACGTCGATGCGCTGCTGGCCGGCGTCGACCTGCTGGTGCGGGTCGCCGATCCGCACGCGCAGCCGGTGTCGCCGGCCGAGATCGATGCGTTCGCCGCGGCGCTGGCAGGCGCGGGCGATTCGGGTGCGGTGCAAACTGAGGCGCAAACGTTGGCGCCTGCGCCGGCTCATCTGGATCCGCCCGCCCACTCGGCGACGCAAGCGGGCGACGCGGCGCTCGCGCCGGGTGTCGTCGCCGGCGTGGCCGGCGCCGAGCCGGCCCAGCCGGGGCGCGGCGCGGGCGCGATGCGCCGGGTGCGCGCGGACAGCCTGGACCACCTGCTGAGCCTGTCGGGCGAATCGCTGGTCGAATCGCGCTGGCTCAAGCCGTTCGCCGAATCGATGCTGCGCGTGAAGCGCGCGCAGCGCGACGCCGCGCGTTCGCTCGACGGGCTGGTCGAGCGTTTCTCCGACACGCTCGACACGGGCGCGCTCGCGTCGCTGAACGAAGTGCGGCACATGCTCAACGACCTGCAGCGCGCGTTCGCGGAACGGATGGACGAGCTCGACCGCTTCGAGCGGCGCAGCACGCATATCGCCGGGCAACTGTACGACGAGGCGCTGCAGTGCCGGATGCGGCCGTTCGGCGACGCGACGCGCGCGTATCCGCGCGTCGTCCGCGATCTCGCGCGCTCGCTCGGCAAGCAGGTGCGGTTCTCGATCGTCGGCGAGGCGACCCAGGTCGACCGCGACATCCTCGACCTGCTCGACGCGCCGCTCGGCCATCTGCTGCGCAACGCGCTCGATCACGGCGTCGAGGCGCCCGACGCGCGGCGTGCGCGCGGCAAGCCGGCCGCCGCGAGCGTGACGCTCGAGGCGCGCCACAGCGCCGGGTCGCTGCTCGTCAGCGTCAGCGACGACGGGCCGGGCGCCGACCTCGACGCGCTGCGCGCGGCGGTGGTGCGCCAGCGCCTGACCGACGACGAGACCGCCGCGCGGCTGTCCGACCAGGAGCTGCTCGAATTCCTGCTGCTGCCGGGCTTTTCGATGCGCGACGCGGTGACCGACGTGTCGGGCCGGGGCGTCGGCCTCGACGCGGTGCAGGAGATGGTGCGCGGCGTGCGCGGCGCGGTGCGGATCTTCAACGAGCCGGGCGAGGGCATGCGCTTCGTGCTGCAGCTGCCGCTCACGCTGTCGGTGATCCGCAGCCTGCTGGTCGAGGTCGGCGGCGAGCCGTACGCGTTCCCGCTCGCGCACGTGCGCCGCACGCTCGAGCTCGACCGCGCCGAGATCGACGTGCTCGAAGGGCAGCCGCATTTCCCGTTCGACGGCCGGCGCGTCGGGCTCGTCGCCGCGCATCAGCTGCTCGACGCGGGCGAGCCCGACGTGTCGCGCGCGCACGCCGCGGTGGTCGTGGTCGGCGGCGAGCCGGATCTGTACGGCGTCGCGGTCGACCGCTTCCTCGGCGAGCGGATGCTCGTCGTGCAGCCGCTCGACAGCCGGCTGCACAAGATCCAGAACATCGCGGCGGGCGCGCTGCTCGAGAACGGCGACCCGGTGCTGATCGTCGACGTCGAGGACATGATCCGCTCGGTCGACAAGCTCGTGCGCGGCGGGCAGCTCGCGAAGCTGGTGCGCGACCCGCAGCATGCGCTCGCGGACCGCCGCCGGCGCGTGCTCGTCGTCGACGATTCGCTGACGGTGCGCGAGCTCGAACGCAAGCTGCTCGAGAAGCGCGGCTACGACGTGACGATCGCGGTCGACGGGATGGACGGCTGGAACGCGGTGCGCGGCGATGCGTTCGACCTCGTGGTCACCGACGTCGACATGCCGCGCATGGACGGCATCGAGCTCGTCACGCTGATCAAGAACGATCCGCAGCTCAAGCGCGTGCCGGTGATGATCGTGTCGTACAAGGACCGCGACGAGGATCGCCGCCGCGGGCTCGATGCCGGCGCCGACTATTACCTCGCGAAGGGCAGCTTCCACGACGAGGCGCTGCTCGACGCGGTGCGCGACCTGATCGGGGACGCCCGCGAATGAACATCGGCATCGCCAACGGTATGCCGCTCGCGGTCGAGGCGCTGCGCCGCGTGCTCGCGCTGCGGCCCGATCATCGCGTGCTGTGGGTCGCGACCGACGGCGACGAGGCCGTGGATTTCTGCGCCGCGCAGCCGCCCGACATCGTGCTGATGGACCTGGTGATGCCGAAGCTCGACGGCGTGGGCGCGACGCGCCGCATCATGGCGCGCGCGCCGTGCGCGATCCTGGTCGTCACCGCGTGCGTCATCACGAGCTCGTCGTCGGTCTACGAGGCGATGGGCGCGGGCGCGCTCGACGCGGTCGATACGCCGACGCTGGCGTTCGGCCTGGGCGTCGACGCGGCGCAGCCGCTGCTCGCGAAGATCGACCAGATCGGCCGGCTGCTCGAAACCCGCCCGCCGGCCTTCGCGCCGCCCGCGCCGGCGCCGGTGCGCGGTCAGCCGGCGCTGGTGGCGATCGGCGCGTCGGCGGGCGGGCCGACGGCGCTCGCCGCGCTGCTGCGCGCGCTGCCGGCGGACTTCCCGGCGGCGATCGTGATCGTCCAGCACGTCGACCAGGCGTTCGCGCTCGGCATGGCGAAATGGCTCGACGGCCACACGCGGCTGCCGGTGCGCGTCGCGCGGCCGGGCAGCGTGCCGTGCCGCGGCGAGGTGCTGCTCGCGGCGACCAACGATCACCTGCACCTGACGCCGCGCGGCGTGCTCGCCTATACGCAGCATCCGGCCGACACGCCGTACCGGCCGTCGGTCGACGTGTTCTTTAACAGCGTCGTCGACGGCTGGCAGGGCGACGCGATCGGCGTGCTGCTGACGGGCATGGGGCGCGACGGCGCGCTCGGCCTGAAGGCGATGCGCGCGAAGGGCTGCTACACGATCGCGCAGGACGCGGCGACGAGCGCCGTCTACGGGATGCCGAAGGCGGCCGCCGCGATCGGCGCGGCGAGCGCGATCCTGCCGCTCGAACAGATCGCGCCGCAGCTGGTCGCGCGCGTGACGCGCCCGCCGCGCCGCTGAGCGCACGGCACGTTGCGCGCGGCACGTTGCACGCCGCGCCGGCCGTCGCGTAGAATGCGCGCTTCGGAGATGGCATGCCTCCCCGGGGCCCGGGCCCGCTCGCAACGAGCCGGCGCAGGCCCTCAACCGCCGGTCGACCGGCTGATGATGCCTGCGTGTTCCTGGGTTTCAGGAGGTCGCAGGCCGTCCACGCGGTATCCTCCTGCCACTCAGGTTTGATGTCCTGTCGAATCTGGAAATCACCCGATGTTCAACACTTCTGCCGACTTCCTCGCGACCGTGCGCTACGTGTGCCGCTGGCTCGCGCTCTCGGCGCTGCTCGGCGCGCTGGCCGGATCGGCGTCCGCGCTGTTCCTGATCGCGCTCGATTGGGCAACCGGCACCCGCGTCGCGCATCCGTGGCTGCTGTGGGGGCTGCCGGCCGCCGGTTTCGCGACCGGCTGGATCTATCATCGCTTCGGCCAGTCGGTCGCACGCGGCAACAACTTGCTGATCGACGAGATCCACGACCCGAAGGCGCTGGTGCCGAAGCGGATGGCGCCGCTCGTGCTCGCCGCGACCGTCGTCACGCACCTGTTCGGCGGCTCGGCCGGGCGCGAGGGCACGGCCGTGCAGATGGGCGGCGCGCTCGCCGATCGCGTCACGCACGCGTTCCGGCTCGACCGCGAGCACCGGCGCGTGCTGCTGATGGGCGGGATCGCGGCCGGCTTCGCGTCGGTGTTCGGCACGCCGCTCGCCGGCGCGGTGTTCGGGCTCGAGGTGCTCGCGATCGGGCGCGTGCGCTACGACGCGCTGCTGACCTGCGTCGCGTCGGCGATCGTCGCGGACGTCGTGTGCCGCGCATGGGGCGTGCATCACACGGCCTATGCGATTCCGTTCGTGCCGGCCGTGTCGGCGACGGGGCTGGCCGCGACGGTCGTCGCGGGCATCGCGTTCGGTGTGGTGGGGCGGCTGTTCGCGCAGGCGACGCACGCGCTGACCGCGTGGTTCCGGCGCGTCGTGCGCTATGCGCCGCTGCAGCCGGTGCTCGGCGGCGCGCTCGTCGCGGTGGCCGCCACCGTGCTGAACGTGCCGCAGTACCTCGGCCTCGGCATCCCGACGATCGAGGCCGCGTTTCACGGCCCGCTGCCGCTGTACGATTTCGCGGGCAAGTTCGCGTTCACCGTCGTCACGCTCGCGTCGGGCTTCAAGGGCGGGGAAGTGACGCCGCTGTTCTACATCGGCGCGACGCTCGGCAATGCGCTGGGCCAGGTGCTCGCGCTGCCGGTGCCGGTGCTCGCGGGGCTCGGCTTCGTCGCGGTGTTCGCGGGCGCGGCCAACACGCCGATCGCGTCGACGATCATGGCGATCGAGCTGTTCGGCGCGGATATCGGCGTGTACGCGATGGTCGCGTGTGTCGTTGCTTATCTGTTTTCCGGGCACGCGGGGATCTATCGCGCGCAGCGCGTGGCGGTCGAAAAGGCCGCGCAGCGGGCCGGGGACTGACGGGCGGCGCGTTGCCCGGCAACGCGCCGCCGCCCCCGGCCCGCGCGCGGGCCGGCCGTCAGGCCTCGGCGGGCTGCCCGAGCGGCTTCGCGCCGTCGAACGCGTCGCGGCGCGGGCCGTCCGCGAGCCCCTTCGCGAGTTCCAGCGCCTGCCGCTCGAACAGCCGCCGGTACACGCCGCCGTCGATCCGGATCAGCGCGTCGTGGCTGCCTTCCTCGATCACCTTGCCGCGATCGAGCACCAGCAGCCGGTCGAGCGCGCGCACGGTCGACAGCCGGTGCGCGACGACGAGCGTCGTGCGGCCTTCCATCAGCCGCTCCATCGCCTGCTGGATCAGCACCTCGCTTTCGCTGTCGAGGCTCGACGTCGCTTCGTCGAGGATCAGGATCGGCGCATCCGCGAGGAACGCGCGCGCGATCGCGACACGCTGGCGCTCGCCGCCCGACAGCTTGATCCCGCGCTCGCCGACCAGCGTGTCATAGCCGTCCGGCAGCGCCGCGATGAAGTCGTGCGCGCTCGCCAGCCGCGCGGCGCGCTCGATATCGGCGCGGCTCGCGCCCGGGCGTGCATACGCGATGTTCTCCGCGAGCGTGCGGTGGAACAGCACCGGCTCCTGCTGGACGATCGCGATCTGGCCGCGCAGCGAATCCTGGCGCGCCTGCGCGATGTCCTGGCCGTCGATCGTGATGCGGCCGCCCGATACGTCGTACAGGCGCTGGATCAGCTTGATGAACGTCGTCTTGCCGGAGCCCGAATGGCCGACCAGGCCGACCCGTTCGCCGGGCGCGATGCGCATCGAGAAATCGTCGTACAGCGCGACCGGATGGTTGCCGTAGCGGAACGTCACGTGCTCGAAGCGGATCTCGCCGCGCGTGATGCGGATCGGCTGCGCGTCCGGCTTGTCGTCGATGCCGAGCGGATGGCGCTCGAGCGCGACGAGTTCTTCCATGTCGTTCACCGAGCGCTGCAGGTTGCGGATGTGCAGGCCGACATCGCGCAGGTAGCCCTGCAGCATGAAGAACATCGTCAGCGCGAACGCGATGTCGCCGACGCTCGCTTCGCCGCTCGCCCACAGCTTCAGCGCGACGCCGATCATCGCCGCCTGGATCGCGACGAGCATCGCGCCCTGCAGGCCGCCGTTGAAGGTGCCGCGCAGCCACGAGCGCCGGGTGCGCTTCTGCCACTTGCCGATCACGCGCGACAGCCGCGCCTCCTCGCGCACTTCCGCGCCGAACGCCTTGACGACCGCGTTGCAGCTCACCGCGTCCGCGAGCGAGCCGCCCATGCGCGTATCCCACAGGTTGCCGAGCCGCGCGGCGGGCGCGACGAAGCCGAGCGACATCGCGACCGTCACCGCGATGTACAGCAGCGAGCCGAGGCCGACGACGAGCCCCATCATCGGCCAGTGCGAGCCGAGCAGCACGGTCGCGCCGACCAGGATCGTCAGCGACGGCAGCAGCGCGATCAGCAGCGTGTCGTTCAGCAGGTCGAGCGCCCAGATCCCGCGCGTGATCTTGCGCACCGTCGAGCCGGCGAAGTTGTTCGCGTGCCAGTCGGTCGAGAAGCGCTGCACGCGCTGGAACGACGCGGCCGCGATCTCGCCCATCATTTTCAGCGTGAGCGCGATGATGTTCACGTAGACGCCCTGGCGCAGCAGCGTCGCGCCGATGCCGAGCGCGGCGAGCACGCCGAATGCCGACAGCGCCGCGTGCCACGCGGCCGCGCGGTTGGTGAGGCCGAGCGCGAGCGCGTCGACGAGGCGGCCGGCGAACAGCGGCGTGAGCACGTCGGCGATCGCGGCGAGCAGCGAGAACGCTGCGACGGCGGCGATGCGCGCCGGCTGCCGCCGCCAGTAGTGCAAGGTGAAGCCGAAGACGGCCTGGAACGCATGGCCGCCCGGTTGGGTGGTTTTTCTGGTCATGGGTCGTTGCCCGGCGCATCGCGCGACGGGACTTTCCGGGTCAGGGAAAACATCGAAAACGCAACAGCCGGCCGCCGCGTGCGCGACGCGGAGCGAAACAAGTGGGCTGTCGGGAACGGGCGCGGGCCGTCAGGCGCCGGCGCGGACGGCAGGCTGGATCAGCTGTGCCGTGGGACCACGTTCGGGAAGGCGGACTGCATTCGGAACATCAGCACCTCCCTGAAGTGAATGGTTGAAAAGGCGTCAAAAAGACGTAAATGGATTCTATCAGCAGATTTCAATCAGCTGCAATGTTCTGATGAATTGCGTTGCCGCGGCGAGACGTTTTAAATCAGGGGCATGGCTCCGGTTTTCACGAATCCACGCGATCCGGCGGGCGGCGTGCCGCGCGCCAAACCCGCGCTTGCGGCCCGGCGGGTGCGCGCGCATCGATTAAACTGCATGGCTGCGCGCCCGCTGCGGCGGCCCGACGGCCGGGCGCGCGCCGGCCCAAGCGGCTACATGCAGATTCACGACACATTCCTGGGGAAACGATGAGCGACGTTCAGCAAGGCATTCTGGCTCCGATCGATGCGGCGGCCCGATACCTCACTTTCACGATGTCCAACCAAGACAACGTCGCGGCGGCGCTCGCCGCGCTGCGCGAGGCCGTCGACGGACGCGACGCCGTCGTCGGCTTCGGTCATTCGCTCGCGGCGCACCTTGGGCGCCCGGTCGCCGGCCTGACCGCGTTCCCGGCCTTCGCGGTGCAGGACCGGCCGCTGCCGGCGACGCCCGCCGACGTGTGGGTCTGGCTGCGCTCGGACGATCGCGGCGAGATCACGCTGCGCGCGCGGGCGATCGAGCGGCTGCTCGCGCCCGCGTTCGCGCTGCAGGACGCGGTCGATGCGTTCCGCTATTCGAACGATCGCGACCTGTCCGGCTACGAGGACGGCACCGAGAACCCGACCGGCGACGACGCGGTGGCGGCGGCGATCGTGTCCGGGCAGGGCGCGGGGCTCGACGGCGCGAGCTTCGTCGCGGTCCAGCAATGGCTGCACGACTTCGACCGGATGGAAAGCATCCCGTCGGACGACATGGACAACATCATCGGGCGCCGCCAGTCGGATAACGAGGAACTCGACGACGCGCCGGAGTTCGCGCACGTGAAGCGCACCGCGCAGGAGAGCTTCGAGCCGGAAGCGTTCATGCTGCGCCGTTCGGCGCCGTGGTCGGATGCGCGCCGCGCGGGCCTGTACTTCGTCGCGTTCGGCCACTCGTTCCGCGCGTTCGACGTGCAGATGCGCCGGATGAGCGGCGCCGACGACGGCATCGTCGACGGCCTGTTCCGCTTCACGCGGCCGCTGACGGGTGCGTATTTCTGGTGCCCGCCGATGAAGGGCGGCAAGCTCGATTTGTCCGCGCTCGGCTTGTAAGCGCCGCGCGACGGCAGCGACGGGCGGGCCGCGCGTGATGCGCGGCCCGCGTTTTTTATTAGCGCAGCGTCGTCTCGATGCGCGTGCCGCGCTTGATGAACAGCGTGACCGGCGTCTTTTCGCTGATTTCGGCGAGACGCTGCCGCTGCGCGTCGTCGAGCGGGCCGTCGACCGTCACGACACGGCGCACGTACTGCAGCCCTTCGCGGTCGGCATGCAGTTCGGTGCGCACGTCGATCCGCGCGGCCGGCCATGCCTTGCGCTGCATGTACATGCGCAGCGTCGCCGCCGTGCATTGCGCGAGCCCGGCCAGCACGAACTCGTACGGCGCCGGCCCGCGGTTGTGGCCGCCTTCGCGCGCCGCTTCGTCGCCGGTCAGCGCATGCGAGCCCGCCTGCAGGTTGACGACATAGTCGGGCGCATCGGCTTCGAGGACGGCGGCGGCGTGAATCAGCGGCATGGCGGAGCTCCGGTAACGGGATAGGGCGCGGCCGCGCGGCGGCCGGAGCCGCCAGCATACCCGTTCAGGCAGCCGGCGTGCCGTCGTGCGCATCCGGCACGCAGCCGCGCACGAGCGCGGTCAGGCGTTCGCGGAACCAGCGGTGCGCGTGGTCCGTCGCACGCGATTCATGCCAGTACGCGAGGATCGGAAACGGCTTCAGGCGCAGCGGCAGCGGCCGGATCGCGATCGGCACCAGGCTCGTCATCCGCAGCGCGTACGAGCGCGGCAGCGTGAGCAGCAGGTCGCCCGCCGCCGCGACCTGGCAGGCGGCGAAGTAATGCTGGCAGACGAGCTGGATCTGGCGGAAGCGGCCGTCGTTGCCGAGCAGCGCGTCGAGCGATTGGGGCTCGCCGAGCGACGACACCGCGACATGCCGCGCCGCGAAATAGTCGTTGCGCCGCAGCGGCTCGTGCGCGAGCGGATGATCGCGCCGCATGGCGACGACGAGCGATTCGTCGAGCAGGGTTTCGCTGGCGATGCGCGGGCCGACCTGCACGCGCCGCTCGATCACGAGATCGAGCGCGCCCGATTCGAGCCCGCGGCCGATTTCCTGGATCGGCACGCGCCGGCTGACGAGCCGCAGGCCCGGCGCTTCGTGCGCGAGCGCGGCGACGAGCGTCGGCAGGGCGATCGATTCGAGCACGTCGCGGCAGCCGATGGTGACGCCCAGGTCGAGCGTCGCCGGGTCGAACGCCGCCTGCGTGCGCGCCGCGCCCTGCAGGCCGTTCAGGTGCCGCTGCACGTCCGCGATCACCGAACGGGTGCGCTCGGTCGGCACGACGCGGTTGCCCTGGCGGACGAACAGCGGATCGTCGAAATGGGCGCGCAGCCGGTTGAGCGCGTGCGTGACCGCGGGTTGCGTGAGGTGCAGCGCGCGGGCGGCGGCGCTGATGCCGCCATGCACGTAGACGGCGTCGAGGACGCGGAACAGGTTGAGATCGAGGCGGTGATCGGCGGGCACGGGGCGCGGCAGTGAGGGGGCGTGGGGGACGATTCTAAAGGATGCGCATCGCGCTTCCCGGCAGCCGTCGATGAACAAAAAAAACCGACCGGTGGCCGGTCGGCGGAATGGCTTCGACATCACGAGGCAGGAGTCGAAGCACAGGCCACGTTGACGTGACGTCCGTATGCGATTCCGGCGCGGGCGATCGCGCGCAGCGAGTATATAGGGCGCGTTGACGCGCGAGATAGGCCGGAGCCCTGTCGCGTTCAGACAATCCGCATGCGTGCGGGTAATATCCGGCATTTCCGGCGAGACAACGTTTGCGATTGCCCGCCCTGTCAGATTTTCGAGGGATGTGTCGCTTTAAATCGACAGAATCATTCCGCTGAAATTGATTTAAGAAATGTTGAGATCGTTAAATCGAACAGTCGCCCGGGCCGCTTTGATCAGATGGTCGACGCGCATTCGTTTAGATGGTTATTAATCGGCGGTCAAATAGAGGATTTTATCGCCGATCACGGCGCCAATAGGGTAATCGGATCGATCGGCATGCTTGTGCTAATCCGCCATAACCCTGTCGCGCTCAGACAGCACTGTCAAAAATCGTAGCCCAGAAGATATGATGCGAACGCTTTAGAAAGGTGCACTGTCGCGCGCAAGTCTTGAAAATAAAAAAGCGAGTTTGAGAGAAGCAGGCAGAGAAAGTCGGGGGCTTGGCAAGTGGGTGCAAATGATCAACGCGTAGTCGTCATCTTTTTGAGTGCGGGATTTTCGTTGGCCCAGGCTTCTCGTCTGGTCGAAGCGTTCAATCTCGCCAATCGCCTGCAGACCGTCTGCGGGCCCTATCAGCTTCGGTTCGTCTCGGCGAACGGCGGGCTGCTCCAGTCGTCATCGGGCGTGCAGATCGCGACCGATGCGCTGGACGACGAGCACGGCCAGCGCGTCTATGCGTTCTTCCATCTGCACGGCGAGCACGCGCTCGTCGCGTGGAACGAAACGCTGCTGCGCCGGCTGCGGGACGTGCATGCGCACGCCCGGTGGGTGGCCGACGGGATGAAGTTCACCGCGATCGCGGCGTCGAAATGGTCGGCCGCGCGCGATGACGCGGCATCGGGCCCCGTCGTCGCGAGCCTCGTCTCCACGGCGAAGGACGCCGGCCCGCCGAGCGAGACCGTCGACGTGCTGTCCGCGGCCCTCGACATGTTCCGGCACGATCTCGGCGAGGTCGCGGCGGACGATATCGCGCGGCTGGTGGCGCGGCCGATCGACGAGCGCTTCGTCCAGTCGATGTGGGCGATCCGGGAGCTGAGCGCCACCCCGTCGATCCGGACGTCGATGCAGCAATTGCGTGCACAGAGCACCAGCCGGATCTCGATCGCGAGCGCCGCGCAGGCGGTCGCGATGAGCGAGCGCAATTTCCTGCGGCGCTTCAAGAAGGAGGTGGGCGTGACGCCGACCGAATTCGTCCTGCATGTGCGCCTCGAGCGCGCATGTCACATGCTCGTCCATACCAGCCTGCCGGCGGACAAGGTGGCACGCCGCATCGGCCTGGGCAGCGGCGAGCGCCTCGCGAAACTGTTTCGCCAGCGCCTGGCGATGTCGCCCACCGAATTCCGCGCGCGCGAGCGCAACCGGATTTCGAAAATCGGCGTCGAACTGGCGTATGCGCCGCAGATGCCGCAATCGTACGGATTGGCGCGTTGACAGGGGAACAGGCAACGCGTTTCACGTAGCCGGCAATCAGGAATCGCGTGTCGGATTCTCGCCGGCGCCCGTTTGCGATCGCAGCGGCGCGCGGGAAATTCATTACCGACGATTACCGCCGGGCGACGGGGTGGCATGTCCGTTACGTCATGCGTTACGCATGGCGTAACGTAACGCCCGCCCGCCAAAAATCAAATTGGCTGTCCCGGCACGGAAGCGGTTTCTGAGGGATCTCTTCTAGAACGCGGATTTCATGGGACTTTCTGCAGGATCGAAAGATGTTGAATCCCGGATTTCACTGTTGGCACGTTTTGTGCTGCATCACCAATGTGCCGCTTTATTTAACATCAATAACACCAGACCAACCATGAACCGCTATCCGAACCGCGGGATCGACGCCGGGGAAGCACAGTCGATGCCCAGTCTCCGCCTGCCGAGTCAACGCCATGGGGTGCACCGCGCGCAGCCGCGCCGGATCATGCACGCCTGACCTTTAACGCTCGCGTCGTATCGCAAGCCGTTTCGCCTTGGGGGGCGAAGCGCGGGCGCGCTCGTTCGTCGCGAACCGCGGCAGTGCGGCGCGTCTTTCGATCCGACGTGCGCGAATCGGGCCGGCCGTGCATGAATGCGGCCTGCAAATAGGACTCCTGAAAACGGGGGTGACATGGATCTCTGCGAGGCAGCAATGAACACGAAACCTCAAGTCGAATACCGGTCGGCCGCGCCGAGCCCGCAAGGCGCGGCGGCGCGCGCGGTCGACCTGGCCGTGATCGTCGGCGGCGCGCTCGCGGCCGCGCAGATCCGTTTCGCGGATGTCGCGGCGATGCGGGTCGACGTGGCGTTCGTCGCGTTCTCCTGCGCGTTCGCGCTGGCGTTGTTCCCTGCGTTCGGCGTCTATCAGTCGTGGCGCGGCCGGTCGCTGCTGCGGCTCGCCGGACAGCTCGCGCTGGCCTGGCTGATCGTGCAGGGCGCCGCGCTCGTCGTGACCTTCTCGCTGCACCGCTCGGGCGTCGTGTCGCGGCTGTGGTTCGCGTACTGGACGGGCCTGAGCGGCGCCGCGCTGATCGGCGCGCGCTTCGCCGTGCACGCCGTGCTGCGCAGGATGCGGCATGCGGGAATGAACCTGCGCGCGGTCGCGGTGGTCGGGCGCGGGCTGTATGGGCAGCGCATGCTGCGCAACATCGCGCAATCGCCGGCGAGCGGGTTCCGGGCGGCGGCGATGTTCAACGTGGATCCGGCGGCGCGTGTGTCGGCGCCGGGCATCGACACGTTCGACGATTACGCGGCGTTCGTCGCGCATGTGCGGCAGCAGGGCCTGCGCGAACTGTGGCTCGCACTGCCGCTGTCGGAGGAGCGCACGATCCTGCGTTTCGTGTCCGAGTTTCGCGACGAGCTCGTGAACATCCGCTTCATGCCGGACATCAGCGCGCTGTCGCTGTTCGACAGCGGCGTGACCGACGTGATCGGCGTGCCGGCGATCAATCTCGCCGGGTCGCCGCTGCCGCCGCACGCGATGCTGAGCAAGGAGATCTTCGACCGCTGCTTCGCGGCGCTGGCGCTGATCGCCTTCGCGCCTTTGATGATCCTGATTGCGATCACAGTCAAGAGCACGTCGCGCGGCCCGGTGTTCTTCACGCAGCGCCGCAAGGGCGCCGACGGGCGCGTGTTCCGCATCTTCAAGTTCCGCACGATGCGCGCCCATGTCGAGCAGCCGGGCGTCGTGCGGCAGGCGACCCGCAACGATGCACGCATCACACGCGTCGGCCGCTTCCTGCGCCGTACGAGCCTCGACGAACTGCCGCAGTTCATCAACGTGCTGCTCGGCGACATGTCGGTGGTCGGCCCGCGTCCGCATGCGCTCGAGCACGACGAGCAGTACCGCAAGATCGTCGACGGCTACATCCAGCGCTACCGGATCAAGCCCGGCATCACGGGGTGGGCGCAGGTCAACGGGTATCGCGGCGAGACCGATCGCATCGAGAAGATGCAGGGCCGGGTCGAGCACGATCTGTACTACCTGCGGAACTGGTCGTTCGGGCTGGACATGCGGATCGTCGGCGCGACGATCGTGAAGGGCTTCGTGGGCAGCAACGCGTATTAGCAGGCGGCGCGATGCGCCGGGAAGGAGACCGTGCGAGCGACGAGGCCGACACGGTTGCGTGGATGACGTTTTGAGTGAAACCAGACAATGAGAAATTCCGATAGCCGATCGGCGGATGTCGTCGTGCCGGGCCAGCGCGGCAAACGGGCCAGGATGATTGTGCTCGGGTTCTGTGTCGTGTTGTCGGGGTGCGGCGTCGCGCCCGGGATGCGGATGACCGACCCGGCGACCCTGCCGGTGTCCGGCGGCGACGCCACTACGCCGGCGACGTCGATGCCGGTGCCGATCGCGGAGATCAATGCGACGCTGATCCAGCAGCTGAACGCGTCGGCCGCGGCGACCGGCGCCGAGCAGTGGAAGACGCTGTCGGGCCGGCCCGCGCCCTACACGCTCGGCGTGGGGGACGTGCTCCAGATCACCGTGTGGGACCACCCGGAGCTGACCGCGGCGCAGGGCACGCAGCAGCCGCCGAACGGCCGGCCGTTCGATCCGCCGCAGGGCTTCGTGGTCGACAACGGCGGCAACGTGCAGGTGCCGTATGCGGGGAACGTGCGCGTGGACGGCCTGACGACCGACGCGGCGCGCAAGGCCGTGTCCGACGCGCTGGCGCGCTACTTCATCAAGCCGAAGGTCACGGTGCGCGTGACGTCGTTCCGCGCGAAGCAGATCTATGTCGACGGCGAGGTGCGCACGCCCGGCAACATCCAGATCAACGACATCCCGATGACGCTCTACGAGGCGGTCAATCGCGCGGGCGGGTTCGCGCCGACCGCGGACCAGAGCCACCTCGTGCTCGTGCGCGGCGGCGTGTCGTATCCGCTCGACGTGCCTGGCATGCTGGCGCGCAACGTGAACCCGGCCGGCATCCTGCTGCGCGACGGCGACCTGCTGCGCGTGGTGCCGCGCGAGGAGAGCGGCGTGTACGTGATAGGCGAGGTGAACAGGCCGCTGACCGCGCTGCCGCTGCGCACCGGCAAGCTGAGCCTGAGCGAGGCGCTGTCGCAGGCCGGCAGCCTCAACAGCGCGAGCGCGGACGCGGCGCAGCTGTACGTGATCCGCGGCGCGCAGGGCGACGCGCCGCAGGTGTTCCATCTCGATGCGCGTTCCCCGGTGTCGATGGTGCTCGCGAACCAGTTCGAGCTGAAGCCGAAGGATGTCGTCTACGTGGACGGCAACGGCCTGGTGCGCTTCAGCCGCGTGCTGAGCCTGCTGCTGCCGGCGATCAACGCCGGCCTCACCGCGGCGGTCGTGACGAAATGATCCGGCACCTGCTCGTCGTCTGCCAGGGCAACCTGTGCCGCAGCCCGATCGCGCAGGGCCTGTTCCGGCGCTTGCTGCCCGGCGTCGCCGTGTCGTCGGCGGGCCTGTCGGCGCGCGACGGCATGACGATCGACCCGGTGGCCGACCGCATGCTGACCGCGCGCGGGATCGACATGTCGTCGCATCGCGCGCGGCGGCTCGACGAACGCATGTGCCATGCGGCCGACCTGATCCTCGTGATGGAGCTGGCGCAGCGCAAGGCGATCGAACGGTTCCATCCGGTGGCGCGCGGGCGCATCTACCGCATCGCGGAAGCGTTTCCGTCCGATGTGCAGGATCCGTACCGGCGCTCGCAGCGCAGCTACGACTATGCGATGACGCTCATCGAGCACGGCGTCAACGACTGGGTCGAGCGTATCGGGAACCTGGCCGGTAACGGCCGGCACTGAGCGATCGCGTCTCACCTTCAACAGGACATCGGAAGTCAAATGAACTCTCCCAAACCGACCCCTCGATTCTCGCGCGACTCGGACGAAGTCGACGTGCGCGGGATTGTCGACATGGTGATCAAGAACGCGAAGCTGATCGTCGCGGTGACGGTCTCGTTCGTCGTGCTCGGCGGCCTGTACGCGATCGTCGCGAAGCCGATCTATGGCGTCGACATCGTCGTGCAGGTGGAAAGCAACGGCGCCGACATGATGGGCGGCGCGGCCAGCGGGCTGGTCGGCGGCCTGAGCACGCTGTTCGACGTGAAGTCGACCGACGACGGCGAAATGGAAATCCTCCAGTCGCGCCTCGTGACGGAACCGGTGGTCGACGACCAGCGCCTGTACATCGACGCGCGGCCCGATTATTTCCCGCTGATCGGCGGCGTGATCGCGCGCCGCAGCGGCAAGCTGTCGACGCCGGGCCTGTTCGGCATCGGCGGATATGTGTGGGGGCGCGAAAGCATCACCGTGTCGGCCTTCGACGTGCCGCGCGATTTCTGGGAAGACCGGTTCACCGTCACGGCGCTCGGCGGCGGACGCTACCGGCTGTCGGGCGGCGACCTGGACGACGACGCGATCGGCCAGATCGGCGTGCCGCTGCGCGTGAAGACCGCCGCGGGCGACGTGAGCCTGCTGGTCGCGGCCATCGAGGGGCGCCCGAATGCGCAATTCGTGGTCCGGCGCTTCTCGAAGCAGAAGATGCTGACCAGGCTGCAGAAGGACCTGACCATCACCGAGAAGGGCAAGGACCAGTCGGGCGTGATCGGCGTGAAGTACGAGAGCGATGATCCCGTGCTCGCCGCCGGCGTGCTCAACGAGATCGCCGACAACTACGTGCGCCAGAATGCGAACCGCAAGGCGGCTACTGCGGAGAAATCGCTGCAGTTTCTGAACGCGCAGATTCCCGAGGTCGAAGGGCAGTTGCGGCGCGTCGAGGATCGCCTGAACGCGTATCAGAACAAGCATGAAGTCGTGGACCTCACCGAGCAGGCGAAGGCGATGCTCGGCCAGGCCGTCACCGCGCAGACGTCGCTGTTCGAGCTCGAGCAGAAGCGCAAGGCGCTGGCGTCGGTGTTCACGCCGGAACATCCGCAGCTGGCGTCGCTCGATCAGCAGATCGCTTCCGCGAAGGCCAACGTGTCGACGTTCGAGAGCGCGATCTCGCGGCTGCCCGACGCGCAGCAGAATGTCGTGCGGCTGCGCCGCGACGTCACCGTCCAGACCGAGATCTATGTCGGCCTGCTGAACAGCATCCAGCAGTTGCGTCTCGCGACCGCGAGCAAGATCGGCAACGTGCGCGTGATCGACCACGCGATCGTGCCGGACGAACCGCTGCGCCCGAAGCCGGTGCTGGTCGTGGTGCTGGCCGCGGTCGTCGGGCTGCTGGTCGGCGTGTGCGTCGCGATCGCGCGTGCGGTGCTGTACGGCGGCGTCACCGATCCGTCCGAAATCGAGCGGGATGCCGAGCTGGACGTGATCGCGACGATTCCGCAGAGCCCGTCGCAGCGCCGGCTGACCGCCGTCGGGGCAGGGGCGGGGGGCACCGTGCTGTCGCTGGCCCGCCCGCACGAGCCGGCCGTCGAAGCGTTGCGCAGCCTCTGCACGGCGATGCAGTTCCTGTTGCTCGATCGGCCCAAGAACAACCTCGTGCTGATCACCGGGCCGTCGGCCGGCATCGGCAAGTCGTTCATCTCGGCCAACGTCGCCGCGCTGCTCGGGCAGTCGAACAAGCGCGTGCTGCTGATCGACGGCGACTTGCGCCGCGGGCACCTCGCGAAGGAGTTCGGCGTGCGCGCGCAGCAGGGCCTGTCCAGCGTGCTGCGCGGCGAGATCAAGGTCGAGGACGCGATCGTGCGCGACGTGTCCGCCCATGTCGACTTCCTGCCGACCGGGCCGCGCGTCGGCCAGCCGGTCGAGCTGTTCCTGTCGAACAGCCTGCCGGGCCTGCTGTCCGACGTGTCGCACCGCTACGACGTCGTGCTGCTCGACGCGCCGCCGCTGCTGCCGGTGACGGACGCGACGGTGCTCGCGTCGCATGCGGGCACGATCCTGCTGGTCGCGCGCTCGGGCGTCACGAGCCAGGGCGAGATCCTGGAATCGGTGAAGCGGATCGATCGCGTCGGCGCGAAGGTGTCGGGCGTCGTGTTCAACTGCTTCAGCCCGGGGCTGCGGTCCGCGCAGTACGGCAACTACGGCGCCTACGCTTACGAAGGCGCGGACGTCGCGCGGCGCGTGGACCAGACCTGACCATGCCGATCGACAAGATCCTGTCGCTGCGCACGCAGGCAGACGGCGCGGCCGGCTCGCCGCCGTCCGCCGCGCCGAAACGGCCCGCGGCGGGACTCGCACGCAACTTCGCCGCGATGCTGCTCTGGCAGGTCGGCAGCTATCTCGTGCCGCTCGTGACGTTTCCGTACCTGACGCGCGTGCTTGGCCCGTCGCAGTTCGGGGTGGTCAGCTACGTGACCGCACTGACGGTGTACGGCACCGTGCTGACCGAATGGGGCTTCAACCTGAGCGGGCCGCGCGCGGTCGCGCAAGCGCGGCACGACCGGCGCACGCTGAACGGGCTCGTCTGGTCGGTGATCGGCGCGAAAGGGTGCCTCTGCATCGTGTCGGCGGCGATCCTCGCCGGGGTTGCATGCGTCGATCGCCAGATGGGCGGGCTGGGCGTCGCGCTCGCGATCGGCTGGCTGGGCGTGGCCGCGAACGCGTTCACGCTGAACTGGCTGCTGCAGGGGCTCGAGCGCTTTTCGGCATTCGCCGCGATCGCGCTCGCCAGCCGCTTCGCGACGTTGCCGCTCACCTTCTGGCTGGTGAAGTCGCCGAGCGACGTCAATGCCGCGGTAGGGATCCAGTCCGTCGCGGCGCTGCTGGTCGCGCTCGGCTCGCTGCTCGCCGCGCATCGTCATGGCCTTTTGGGCAAGCCGCGCTGCACGTGGGCCGCCGTGCGCGCGCAGATCGCGGGCAGCGCGGACATGTTCGTCTCCACGGCGTCCGTCAGCCTGTTCAGCGCGACGAACACGCTGATCCTCGGCAGCTTTTCGGGCGCCTATCAGGTCGGCCTGTATGCGGCCGCCGACAAGCTGAAGACAGTCGGCAACATGGTGCCGGCGCAGATCAATTCCGTGCTGTATCCGCGCATCGCCGCGCTGTTCTCACGGCGGCACGAACGCGGCACGCGCGCGGCGGCGCGCCTGACGGTGCTCGGGCTCGCCGCGACGGCGCTCACGACCGGCGTCGGGCTCGCGGTGTGCGTGACGCTGTCGGATGTGCTGACGCGGCTCGTGCTCGGCGACAAGTTCGTCGACGCCGCGGCGATCGTCAACTGGCTCTGCCTGTCGACGCTGTTCGGCAATCTCGCGTACTTCCTCGGCCTGCAGGTGCTCGTGCCGTTCGGCGGCGCGTCGCGGCGCGCGCGCGCGATGCTCGCGGCCGGCGCGTTCAACGTGCTGCTGGCCTGCGTGCTCGTGCCGCGCTTCGGCGCGCGCGGGGCCGCGCTCGCGTACCTGACGGCGGAGGCTTCGCTGCTGGCCGTCTACGCGATGTGGATCGTTCGGTCGCCGCAGTTGCGATCGCACTTCATGCAGCTCTGGCGATCGTGAGGTGACGGCCATGTTCGATATCCACGTGATTTCACTGGCCGGATCGCCGCGCCGCGCGTCGATCGCGCGCGCGATGGCGGCGCGCGGCGCAGCCTTCCGCATCGAGGACGCATTCGACGCACGCCGGTTCGACGACGACAGCTTCGCGGCGATGACGGATCGCGACCGCGCGATCGCGCGCTACGGCCGCCCGCTCAGCCGCGGCGAGCTCGGCTGCTTCCGCAGCCATCGGTCGGTGTGGCAGCAGGTCGTGCGCGCCGGCCGCGACGCGGTCGTGCTCGAGGACGACGCGCTGCTGGACGACGCGTTCTTCGACGCCGTGCTGCCGGCCTCGGGGCGCGCGCTCGCGGCGCGCGCCGATCTCGTGCTGCTCGGCCGCTCGAAGCTCGCCCGCCGGCATGCCGCGCGCACGTACCTGCACGAGCCGTTGAAGCGCGCGGCCCGCGTGGAGCGCCTGCGCATCGGCGTGCCGTTCAAGCAGTGGACGAGCGGCTCGGTCGGCTACTGGATCAGCGTGGCCGGCGCGCGCAAGGCGCTGGCCCATACGGACGGCGCGATCGGCACGCTGCTCGACGACTGGCCGTGGCACCGCGACCACGGCGGGCTGCGTATCGCCGAATTGCGCCCGTATGTCGTATGGGAAGCGTTCGACGCGATGCCGAGTTCGATCGAGTCGGGCCGCGCGGCCTTGTCGGCGCGGCGTCATGTTCTTCACGAGGCGGCGCTCGAGCCGCTGCGGGCCGTGCGCCTGGGCTGTCGATGGCTTGCCGTCGCGTGCCTGACCGCGACGGCCTCGCGCAACCGCCTGTTCCCGCGCCATGAATAACAGCCACGCCATGTCATACGGCCCGCGCCCGATTCCCGTCGTCGCGCACGCCGCGTCGCGCACCGCCGCGACCCTCGCGTGGGCGGCGCTCGTCATCGGCCTCGGATTGTCCCCGCTGGGGGATTTCCTGTCCGTCTACGCGGCCAAGGGCGCCGCGACGCAAGGCGCCGACGCGCGCGTGTCGCTGCTGCTGCGCGGGATGATGATCGCCGGACTGATGGCCGCGCTGCTGTCCGGGTGCCGGGTGAGCCTGGCCGGGCTGCGTCGCACGATCCTGTTCGCGTTCGTGCTGTGCGCGACGCTCGGCTCGTTCGTGCTCGGCATGCTGACCGGGCACGAGCTGCTCGAACAGATGGTGTTCGCGCTCAAGGTCTTCACGTTCTTCGTCTATCCGGCGGCCATGCTGATGTTGAGCGACCGGCGCCTCGAGCAGATCGAGTCGGTGGTGTTCGTGTCGCTGCTGGTCTACGGGCTGTCGATCGTGATCGGCGCGTCGCTGTCGATCGACATGTTCCGCAGCTACCAGGCCGACACGCAGATCCGCGCGGGCTACAAGGGGATCATCTACGCGCAGAACGAAGCCGCGGCGCTCGTCGTCGCCGCGATCGGCTTCGGCTACCTGCATGCGCTGCTGCGCGGCTGGACGTGGCGCAGCGCGGCGCTGGTCGCGTGCATGCTCGTGGCCGCCGCGCTGACCGGCACGAAAGGGGCGCTGCTCGGCGCGCTGGGCGTGACCTGCGCGTATCTCTACGCGCGCCACAACGCGCTCAGGGCGAGCGGGTATGCGGGCATCGCGCTGACGGTGCTGGGGGCGGCGGCGGCGGGTGCGTACCTGTTCATCCCGAAGGTCACCGCGGCCGTCGACCTGAGCCTGCGCTACTTCGAATACCGGGGCGGCCGCATCGGCAACGACAAGATCCTGACGCTGCTGCTGTCGGGGCGCAACCTGAAGTTCGCGAACGTGTGGGCCGATCTCCAGCAGAACCACTACATCGCGTTGCTGACCGGCGGGCACCCGGTGGTGCGCTACATGGTGGAAATCGACGTGCCCGACCTGATCCTGGCATTCGGCTTCCCGATCTTCGCGCTGTATTTCGCGTCGCTGACGCGGACCTTCGTGCGCGGCGGCGAACACCGGAAGGCGAACCGGTTCGGACGCCTGTTCTTTTTCGTGCTGATCGCGATGGCGTCGTCGGCGGGGCACGTGCTGGGGTCCGCCGTCGTCAGTCCGTACCTGGCGTTGATCGCGGTGATGATCCGCCGCGCCAGGCGGCCCGCGCGCGATGCGGTTTCCCATCGATCGAGCCTCTGACTCACGAACATGAAAGTAACCATTATCGGAACCGGCTACGTGGGCCTGGTGACCGGCGCCTGTCTCGCGGACATCGGCAACGAGGTGCTGTGCATCGACGTCGATCGCCGCAAGATCGACACCCTGCTCGCCGGCGGCGTGCCGATCTACGAGCCCGGTCTGCAGGACGTCATCGCGCGCAATCGATCGACGGGGCGCCTGACATTCTCGACCGACATGGATGCCGGCGTCGCGCACGGCGACGTGCTGTTCATCTCGGTCGGCACGCCGCCCGACGAAGACGGCTCCGCCGATCTCACGCACGTGCTCGCCGTGGCGCGCGACATCGGCCGGCGGATGCGGGGGTTCAAGGTCGTCGTCAACAAGTCGACGGTGCCGGTCGGCACGGCTCGACGCGTGACCGACGTGATCGCGGCTGCGCTGACGGATCGCAATGCGCGCCATGCGTTCTCGGTCGTCTCCAATCCGGAGTTTCTCAAGGAAGGCGCGGCGGTCGAGGATTTCATGCGCCCCGACCGGATCGTGATCGGCAGCGAGACCGACGAAGCGGGGCTGCGCGCGCGGGAACGGATGCGCGAGCTGTATCTGCCGTTCAACCGCAATCACGACCGCACGCTGCATATGGACGTGCTGTCTGCCGAGTTCACGAAGTACGCGGCCAACGCGATGCTGGCGACGCGCATCTCGTTCATGAACGAACTGGCCAATCTCGCCGACCGGGTCGGCGCCGACATCGAGGCGGTGCGCCGGGGCATCGGCTCCGACCCGCGGATCGGCTACGACTTCCTGTATGCCGGCGTGGGCTACGGCGGCTCGTGCTTTCCGAAAGACGTCAACGCGCTGCGGCATACGGCCGGCGAATACGGCTATTCGATGGCCATTCTCGAAGCGGTCACGTCGGTCAACGATCGCCAGCGCGCCGTCATGCTCGACAAGATCTTCCGCCGCTTCGGCCGCGACCTGACGGGGCGCGTGTTCGCGGTATGGGGCCTCGCGTTCAAGCCGAACACGGACGACATGCGCGAGGCGCCGAGCCGGCCGATCATCGCGGCGCTGCTGCGGCACGGCGCGACGATTCGCGCACACGATCCGGTCGCGATCGCCGAAGCGCGCCACGCGTTTGCGCGCGATCTCGCGGACGAACCGGCCGCGCACGCGCGCCTGTCGTTCGTGGACGAGCAGGACGCGGCGCTGCGCGATGCCGATGCACTGGTCACGCTGACCGAATGGAAGTCGTATCGGAGTCCGGATTTCGACGCGCTCGTCACGACGATGAAGGCGCCGATGATCTTCGACGGAAGAAACCTTTACGAACCGGGGATTCTCAGGCGATCGGGCATCGAATACCACGGCATCGGCAGAGGGCTTTGAAGCATGGGGCACATGGCCGTCATTCGAACCGCGTCGAATTCAGGGGATAGCGAGATGCCGGATTCCGTGTTGCATGTGCTTCATGTCGGCCCGAAGCAGCCCGGCGGAATCCACTCGGTGCTGCGCGAGCTCGACGCCCGACGCGACGAATTCGGCCGTCACGGCATCGCGTTCTCGTTCTTCGAGACGCGCGGCTTCAAGCGCATGCGCGATCGCGCGCTGTTCGTGGCGGTCGACATTCCGCGCTTCCTGATCGCGCTGTCGGGGCGGGTCGACGTCGTGCACTTTCATGTCGCGGTGAGGGGATCGTTCTACCGCAAGTACGTGCTGTTCGCGCTCGCGCGGATGCTCGGCCGCAAGACGGTCATTCACATGCATTCCGGTGAATTCGACCGCTTTTTCAGGCAGTCGTCCGGCATCGGGCAGGCGATCGTCAGGCATTTCGTGCGCCGCGCGCATGCCGCGATCGGCGTGTCGCGGGCGACCGGGGCCGAGCTGGCCGCGCACGGCCGGCGCACCGGCGCGCTGTACGTGATCGGCAACGCGGCGCACGCCGCCGAGGCGGCGGGCGGCCTGGCGGCCGACGACGCGCCGGGCCTGCCACCGTACATCGCGTTCGTCGGAAAGCTGACCGTGCTGAAGGGCGTCGAGGATCTGCTGGCGGCGCTGTCGATCCTGAAGCAGCGCGGATGCGACGTGGCGTTGCATCTCGCGGGAAGCGGAGACCTCGAGGAATGGCGCGGCCGCGCCGCCGCGCATGGCGTCGCCGACGCGGTGCATTTCATGGGCTGGCTCGACGGCGACGCGAAGTTTGCGTTCCTGCGCGATGCCAGCCTGTTCTGCATGCCGAGCCATTTCGAGTCGTTCGGGATCGCGACGCTGGAAGCGATGCTGTCCGGGCTGCCGGTGGTGGGCACCCGTCTTGGCGGCTTCCTCGACCTGGTCAGGGAAGGCGAGACGGGTTTCCTGGTGGAACCGCGCGACCCGGTCGCGCTGGCGGATCGCATCGGCGCGCTCGTGGCCGACCGCGCGCGCGCGAAGGCGATGGGCGCGGCGGGCCTGGCCCACGCACGTGCCTGTTATTCGACGCAGGTGATTACCGGCCGGAATGTGGACGTTTATCGCGATCTGCGTGAATCGGCGCGGCGGCATGCGTGAAGCGCGGCCATGCGGATGTCGAACGGGGTGTATCGAGGATGGGGACCGATGATGAAGAAGAAAATACTGCTGGCATGTTCCAACGGCGGGCATTACGTGCAGTTGTCGCTGCTGGCGTCCGCGTTTGCCGATCATGAGGTCGTCTGGGCCGTGTCCGGCAACAAGGCACTGCAGGCCGGCAGCGACGGATACCGGCTGATCGACGCCAACAAGCAGACGCCGGTCAGGCTGGTCGCGCTGGCCTGTCAGGTGATGAAGATACTGGCGTGCGAGCGGCCCGACATCGTGGTGTCGACCGGCGCCGCGCCGGGCCTGTTCGCGGTCGTGTTCGGCAGGATGCTGGGCGCGAGGACGGTGTGGATCGACAGCATCGCGAATTCGGCCCGCTTGTCGCTGTCCGGGCGGATCGCGCGCCATTTCGCCAGCGAAACCCTGACCCAGTGGCAGCACCTGGAAACGCCGCGTGTGCGGTATTGGGGAGGTGTGATTTGATCCTGCTGACCGTGGGCACGCAAAAGCCGTTCGATCGATTGATCCGGCTCGCCGATGCATGGGCCGGGCATCATCCGAATGCCGAAATCTACGCGCAGATTTGCGATGGCGCCTATGTACCGAGAAACATGAAGCACCGCGCGTTCCTGTCGAAAGAGGAGATCGATGCGTTGTCCGCGCGCGCGACGCTGATCATCTCGCACGCAGGGATGGGCAGCATCCTGACGGCGCGGCGGCTGCGCAAGCCGATCGTCGTCGTGCCGCGCGAGCATCGCCTGAACGAACACCGCAACGACCACCAGATCGATACGGCGCGCAGCCTCGACGGGTTGCCGGGCATGCACGTATGCTGGCGCGACGGCGATTTCGCGACCGTCGTCGAGGCCGCGCTTGCGGAGTCGGACAGCGCATCGCTCGAACCCGACAGCGAACGCGCGCTCGATCTCGTCAGGAAGCTTGCAAACTGGGTGGATTCGCAGTGACCGGGGTGCGGTTCCGCGCGGCATGCGATGCCGGAACCGCGTCATGCGATCGGCCGCCGGGTGGCGGCCGAGTGTTGTCGAGGGTTATCGAACGGAGGCAAGAATTGAACGACAAGAACGGGAAGCCTTTCTGGTTGCGACGCGCGGCATCGCTGCTCGGCGTGGCGTGCGTAATGTCCGCGGCCCATGCGGCGGGGCCGTCGAACGCGCTGCGCGCGGGCGACTATCGCCAGGTCTATTCGACCGACTACCGCACCGGGTTCGGCGATCTGCTGATCCAGGCGGCGAATCCGACCGACGTCACGGCGACCGGCGATCCCGCGGTGCCCGGGCGGCGGGCGATTCGCGTGGAAATGCGCCGGAGCGAGAATTTCTCGAGGGTGGCCAACGGGTCGCCCCGCGCCGAGTTCACGTTGCCGCGCGACGTCTACCTGTCGCCCGGGCATGAGTATCTGATTCGCTGGCGCACCTACCTGCCGCGCAATTTCGCGTTCGACCTCAAGCAGATGGAGATCATCACGCAGATCCACCAGAGCGGACTCAGCGGCCCGCCGCCGTTCATGCTGACGTTGACCGGCGCCGAATATACGCTTTCGGTGCGCGGCGGCGCGAATACCACGCACGGCTCCGGTATCGCCATGTGCTGCGCGGCCGACGATCGCGGCAAATGGGTCGACTGGGCGCTGCAGTATGCGCCGGACGCGAGCGGCCGTACGGCCGTCACGCGGCTCTGGAAGAACGGGGTGATGCAGTTCAGCGGCGACGGGCTGCCGAACGCGTATCCGGGCGATCTGTATGCGTACCTCAAGTTCGGCGTCTACAAACCCGGCTGGCTGCACGAGCCGACGGACGTCGATTTCATCCAGCTGTACTTCGGCGAGGTGTCGCTGGCCGTCAAGAAGAGCGGGCGCTAGCGCGCACCGCCATCGGCGCAGGGCGACGCGCGCGGCCCGACGGGATGCCGCATCCGCAACCCGTACAATTCCGGAATCGAAGCCGCCGCGCGTGTCGCCATGCCCCTCCTCCCCACCACCGCCACCGCCCCCTTCTGCCCGTCGGAAGTGAAGGGCAGCATCACGATCGACGCCGCCGCGTCCCGCCGCGCGAAGCTCCGGCGCTTCTTCGGCCCGGGCCTGCTGGTCGCGATCGGCTACATGGATCCCGGCAACTGGGCCACCGACATCCAGGCCGGCTCGCAGTTCGGCTACGCGCTGCTGTGGGTCGTCGCGTGCTCCAGCCTCGCGGCGATCTTCCTGCAGATGCTCGCCGCGCGCCTCGGCCTCGTCGCCGGCAAGGATCTCGCGCAGGCCAGCTACGACCGCTACGGCCCGTTCGGCCGGGTCGTCCAGTGGGTCACCGCCGAAGTGTCGATCATCGCGTGCGACATCGCCGAAGTGCTCGGCTGCGCGCTCGCGTTCAAGCTGCTGCTCGGCGTGCCGGTCGCGTGGGGCATCGTGCTGACCGCGCTCGACACGATGATCGTGCTCGGCCTGCAGGGCAAGGGCTTCCGCCAGATCGAGGCGATCGTGCTCGGGCTGATCGGCACGATGGCGTTCTGCTTCGTCGCGCAGGTCGCGATGATGCCGCCCGACTGGCACGCGGTGGCCCGCGGCCTCGTGCCGGGCGACCCCGGCCACGACCGGAAGGACGCGATCGTGCTCGCGCTCGGCATCGTCGGCGCGACGATCATGCCGCACAACCTGTACCTGCATTCGTCGGTCGTGCAGACGCGGCGCGTGGTCGGCGGCGCGCGCGGCGTGATCCGCGACACGCTCGCGCTGGTGCGCATCGATACCTTCGTGTCGCTGTTCGTCGCGATGCTCGTCAACGCGGCGATCCTGATCCTCGCGGGCGCCGCGTTCCACGCAACCGGCCAGACCGCCGTCACCGACATCGAGCAGGCGTACCGGCTGATCACGCCGATCGCCGGCGGCGCGGCCGCGCTGCTGTTCGGCATCGCGCTGCTCGCGTCCGGGCAGAGCTCGACGCTGACCGGGACGATCGCCGGCCAGGTGATCATGGACGGCTTCCTGCACATGAAGATCCCGTGCTACCAGCGCCGGCTGATCACGCGCGCGCTCGCGCTGGTGCCCGCGCTGATCGGCGTGCTGTGGCTCGGCGACGGCGCGGTCGGCCAGCTGCTCGTGTGGAGCCAGGTGCTGCTGAGCCTGCAGCTGCCGTTCGCGATGTGGCCGCTGATCCGCTCGGTCAGCGATCGCAACGCCATGGGCGAGCACGCGATCGGCCCGTGGATGCTGGCCGCCGCGTGGACGCTGTTCGCGGTCATCACCGGCACGAACCTGCTGCTGATCACGGGCGTGATCGGGTGACGCGGGCGGGCGCGCGCCGCACGGCCGGCCATCAGTGCCGGTTATGACCGGCCATAACGAATATTCATTTCATCGATCGATGGCATTCGCGTACGCTGTCCGGGCGTTGGCTGCCGGATGCCTGCCGCGCAGCGGTTGCCGCGGCGTCGAATCAATTACAGGAGCGGGACAGATGACAGTAGTTTCTTCACGCCTCACCGGCAAGTGCGCGTACATCACCGGCGCCGCGGGCGGCCTCGGCCGCGCGATCGCGCGCCGCATGGTCGAGCAGGGCGCGCGGGTGTTCCTGACGGACGTCGCCGACGCGGCGGTGCTCGACGCGTTCGCGCAGGAGCTGAACGCGGGCCATGCGGCTCCGGTCGCGTTCGCCGCGACGCAGGACGTGCGCGACGACGCGCGCTGGCAGGCGCTGCTCGCGCAGGCGAACGACGCGATGGGCGGCCTGTCGGTGCTCGTCAACAACGCGGGCGTCGGCTCGACCGGCGCGCTCGAACAGCTCGAGCTGCCGGAATGGCGGCGCGTGATGGAGATCAACGTGGAGAGCATCGTGCTCGGCTGCAAGTACGCGCTGCCGTACCTGAGCGCGAGCCGGCCCGCGTCGATCATCAATATCTCGTCGGTGGCCGCGTTCAAGGTGGAGCCCGAGTTCACCGCGTACAACGCATCGAAGGCGGCGGTCGCGTCGCTGACCAAGTCGATCGCGATCGACTGCGCGCGCAAGGAGCTCGACGTGCGCTGCAATTCGATCCATCCGGCGTTCATCCGCACGGGCATCGTCGAGCCGCTGTTCCGTCAGCTCGGCGAGCGCGACGCGACGCGCCGGCTCGCGCGCGGCATCCCGATGCGCCGGCTCGGCGAGCCGGACGACGTCGCGCACGCGGCCGTGTATCTCGCGTCCGACGAGAGCCGTTTCGTGACCGCCGCCGAACTGGTGATCGACGGCGGCATGTGCGCGGTGTGACGCGCGCGCTTTGCCCGGGCCTGCCTCTGCCGCGCCCGGCCTGACATTCATGGAGGAGAACATCGTGTCGACGCCCGTCAATCGTCAACTGCTGCTGAAGACGCGCCCGCAAGGGCGCGTGGGCCGTGAACATTTCTCGCTGGTCGAGACGTCGGTGCCGGCGCTCGCCGACGGCGAGATCCTGGTGCGCGTGCTGTACCTATCGATGGATCCGACCAACCGCGTGTGGATGAGCGACGTGCCGCAGTACCTGCCGCCCGTCGCGATCGGCGAGGTGATGCGTGCGCTCGGCATCGGGCGCGTCGTCGCGTCGCGCGCGGCCGGGTTCGCGGAGGGCGATCTCGTGCAGGGGCTCGTCGGCTGGCAGGACTATGCGGTCGTGTCGGCCGAGCAGGCCGCGCAGTTCGTGAAGCTGCCCGCGCAGTCGGGCCTGCCGCTGCCGACGCTGCTCGGCGCATGCGGGATGAGCGGGCTGACCGCGTATTACGGCCTGACCGAGATCGCGCCGGTGCAGCCGGGCGAGACGCTCGTCGTGTCGGCCGCGGCCGGCTCGGTCGGGTCGATCGCCGGGCAGATCGGCAAGATCCACGGCGCGCGCGTGGTCGGCATCGCGGGCGGGCCGGACAAGTGCCGCTACCTGACGGAGACGCTCGGCTTCGACGCGGCGGTCGACTACAAGGCCGACGATTTCCGCGAGCAGCTGAAGGCGGCGACGCCGGACGGCGTGCACGTGAACTTCGAGAACGTCGGCGGCGAGGTGATGCGCGCGGTGCTGTCGCGGATGGTGATCGGCGGGCGCGTCGCGCTGTGCGGCGTGATCGCGAATTACAACAGCGGGCGAGCGGCCGACGACGTCGGCGTGCTGATCTCGAAGCGGCTGACGATGCGCGGCTTCCTGATCCTCGACTACCGCAAGAGCCGCGAGGCCGTGCAGACGCTGGCCGGCTGGCTGCGGGACGGCCGCCTCAAGGCCGAGGAAACCGTCGCGGACGGGCTCGAGAATGCGCCTGACGTGCTGAACCGCCTGTTCGACGGCGATCATCGCGGCAAGCTCGTGCTGCGGGTCGATCCGCAGGCGTAGGCGGGCGACCGAACGTCAACGATCGTCATATCGACGCGTAGTCCGATTTCCCGAATCCGTTTTTCAGACTAGTCCGATATCTTGCCCCGACGCATCTCCTTACAGTGAATGCCGACACACGAGGCGGCACGACGCGAGCGTCGCGCCGCCGTTTTCGAAGCGTTGGCGGAAGGAGGGCGAGGGATGCGGACGACATGGCGGCGGAAGGCGACGGCAATCGCGAAGGCAACGAGCGCGGCGTGCCTCGCGTGCATGGCGTTCGGCGCAGCGGGCGCATGGGCGGCGGAACGGCACGCAGCGGGCGGCCTGGTGCGATTCTCGGGGGCGCTCGTCGATCGATACGACGTGACGCTCGTGGCGCCGTCCGGTACGGTGCATCACGATGCGGGCGGCGGTGCGTCGGCTGACGTGACGTTCGATGCGCATGACCGGCGCCTGCCCGGTGCGCGCGTCGTGCTGGCCGACGCGCACGGGGCGCCGCTGGGCATGCAGCCGGGAGCAGAGGTTCGCGCGACGTGGCGCGATGCGGCCAGCCAGCGGGATGAACGGCCGCGACCGGATGGCGCGTATCGGGTCGGGCCGTACGGCGGAACGATGACGGTGGCCGCGTCGGATGCGGACGCGGCCGGCCCGATCGTGATGAAAATCCTCCATCCGTGACGGACGGAGGTGACGGCCCTGCAAGAGCCGCGCGTGTTACTCGCCCTGTTCGCCGCGCGCGAAGATATCCCAGCTCGCCATGAACAGCGCGGCGATCAGCGGCCCGATCACGAAGCCGTTGATGCCGAACAGCGCCATCCCGCCGAGCGTCGAGATCAGCACGACCCAGTCAGGCATCTTGGTGTCCTTGCCGACGAGGATCGGCCGCAGCAGGTTGTCGACGAGCCCGATCACGCCGACGCAGAACGCCACCAGGATCACGCACTTCCAGATCTCGTCGATCATCAGGAAATAGATCGCGGCCGGCACCCACACGAGGCCCGCGCCGATCGCGGGCAGCAGCGACAGGAACGCCATCAGCGAACCCCACAGCACCACGCCTTCCAGCCCGAGGATCCAGAAGATCAGCCCGCCGAGCGCGCCCTGCACGAGCGCGACCGCGATGTTGCCCTTCACGGTCGCGCGCACGACCGTCGTGAACTTCGACAGCAGCAGGTGCTTGTGCTCGTCGTCGAGCGGCAGCGCGCGGCGCACGCGGCGGCCGATCTCGCCGCCGTCGCGCAGCAGGAAGAACACCATGTACAGCATCACGCCGAAGCTGATCACGAACTGGAACGTGTTCTGGCCGATCACGTAGGCCTGGGCCGCGACGAACTGGCTGATCTGCGCGGCACCGTCGGTCAGTTTCTTCTGGATGCCGGGAAGATTGGTCAGGCCGTACTTCGCGAGCAGCCGCTGGATCGACGCCGGCAGCGCGTGGATGATGTCCTGGTAGTACTGCGTGTAGTTCGGCTGCGCGGTCTTGATCTCCTGGTACACGTACGCGATTTCCTGCACGAGCGTCGCGGCGACGAACACGAGCGGCAGGATCACGATCAGGATGATCAGGGTCATCGTCAGGAGTGCGGCGAGATTGCGCCGCTTGCCGAAGCGCGCGGCCAGCCAGCGCTGCACCGGCTGGAACAGGATCGCGAGGATGGTGCCCCAGAAGACGGCGCCGAAGAACGGCGTGAGGATCCAGCAGAGTCCGGCGGTGACGACGAACAGCAGCAGGTGGAAGAATTTTTGGTGGTCGTTTCCGCTAACCATGGTGGCATTCGCGTGAGGGTGAAATCTGGAAGCCCGGCGCGCGGCCGGGACGGCTCGAACCGGAGTATGCCCGCAAAGCCGCGTCAGTCATAGGTGCCCGGGGCGGTGCACGTGCGAAAACGCCGCGGCCGAAGCCGCGGCGTTGCCGGAAAGCGGACACGGCGCACGGCCGTGTCGCGTCAGAGGTCGAGCCGGGTGACCTTCGTGCCGTTCACCGACAGGTCGCCCATCAGGCCGGCATTGGTCAGCACCAGCACCTCGACCGGCGCGGTGGCCGTGGTCGTGTCGACCGCACCGTTCGCGCCCACCTTGACGACCGCGACCGACGCGTCGGCGCCGGCCGACCAGCCGTCCCGCTTGCGGAACGTGTCGAGCGCATCCTGCGTCATGAACAGGAACACGATGGCCTTCGACTGCGCGCCGGCCTGCAGGCCGACCGACAGCGACGACGTGTTGTAGTAGCCGACCGTGCTGCCGCCGACGCGCAGCGCGCCGTTGCCGGACTGGCCGCCGATGATCAGGCCGGCCTGCAGCACATTCGGGAACACCAGCACGCCGCGCGATTTACCGACCAGTTCGCGCGAGCCCGGCACCGTCGAATAGAGGCGCGACAGCGTCGCGTTCACGCTCGCGTCGATCGATTCGCGCTTCGACGCGTTCGCGGCGGCGGGCGGATTCTTGTCGGGCGTGGTGGTGCAGCCGGCGAGGGCGAGACTGCCGAGCACGACGGCGGCGGCGGCTTTCATGACGAGCGTTTTTTTCATGCCTGTTCTCCTTCGTTGTCTGGTTGAGCGCGGCGGGATGCCGGGGGATCAGCGGCGGGCGAGCAGCAGGCCCGCGACGAATGCGAGGCCGGCGACCACGCCCGCGGTTTGCCACGGGTTGTCGTGCACGGCCTGCGATACGCGTTCGGCGGAATCGCGCAGCCGGGCGGCTGCGGAATGCGACGCGAGATCGAGCGTGTTGCGCGCCTCGTCGAGACGCGCCTGCACGCGCTTGCGCAACGCGGCGATGTCGCCGTCGCCGTCGTGCTTCAACAGATCGTCGAGTTCGTCGACGAGTTCGCGCAGATCGGCCTGCACGTCCGCATGCAGGTCGCGCGCGGCGGCGCGGGTGCTGCGTCCCACGCGGCGGCCGGTGCGACGGATGTCGGACAGGCCACGGTCAAGCTTGTGTTCGATCGAATCGGTGAGCGCCATGATGATCGTCCTCCTTGGAACCAAGCCAATTTGAAGATACGAAGAATCGCTACAAGCTGTGTGATTCACGTGGTGCGGGGGAGTTTCGCGACAAGCTTTCAGTTTCGTCGGAGTACCGGGCGGAAAGCCCCGCCAGGCCTGGGGCGACAGGGAGGAGAATTTTTTTTCTCCGCGAGGGGGCTTCGCCGTGAATGGCACAGGCCGGTTCCGGGCCGCCCGCTCGGCGCAGGTAAATGTGACGCGATTTGTAAGGTGTGCCGGTAAATTCGGTGCTTCGCCCGTTGCCGGCTGGCGCGACGTGAACGGTGCGGCCAATCATGCGCGGCCGCGCGTGCGCCACACGGCCGCGCCGATGGCGGCGGTGGCGAGCGCCGCGAGCAACCCGGCATCCGCGCCGCCCGCGCTCGTCGGGCCGGCTGCCGCTGCGCCGGTCGCGTTGCCTTCCGGTGGGGCCGGTGTCTCGCGATCCGCGAGCGCGAGATCGATCACGACCGGATCGTGGTCCGACGAGCGGTACGAATCCGGCGCGTAGTAGCGCGATTGCTGCTCCGGTGTCTTGTAATCCGGTGTGTATTGCAGCGCGATCGGTTCGTCGGCGTTGATGTGCCAGTCGTGCACGGCCTTCACGCGCGCGGCGATCGCCGGTGTCGCAAGTGCGTGGTCGAGGTAGCCGGCCTCGCCGCCGAACACGTAGCTGTATGCGTCGTCGCCGAGCCAGCGCGCGGCGAGATTCACGTAGCCGCGTGCTTCGAGCGCGCGGATCGGGTCTTCCTTCGCATAGCTGTTCAGGTCGCCGATCAGCAGCACGCCGTCGGCGGCGGCGCCCGTCGGCGCGGTCGCGAGCCAGTCGGCGATGCGTTCGGCCGCGCGCGTGCGCGTCGCGTTCCAGCAGCCCTGGCCGTCCGCCTGGTCGAGATCGGCGCCGCTCGCGTGCGGGCAGTTCTTCGATTTCAGGTGATTGACCGCGACCGTGACGGCGCGCGCGCCGCCGATGCGCCGGAACGTCTGCGCGAGCGGCTGGCGGTTCAGGCTGTCGAGCGCGAGCGTGGCCGCGCGCCCGGCCGGCTCGACCGTGCGGCTGTCGTAGAGCAGCGCGACCGCGATCGCGTCGCCGCCGAGGCGCGGCGTGTCCGGCTCGACCACGCGCCAGCTGTCGCCGAGCTGCGCGGCGAGGCGCCGTATCGCGCTCGTGTCGCCGTAGCCGTTGTTCGCGATCTCCATCAGGCCGACCACGTCCGCGCGCAGCGCACGCAGCGCCGTGACGATCTTCGCTTCCTGCCGCGCGAACGCGGCCGGCGATTTCGCGCCGCGGTTGCCGGGATCGTCGAAGCCGCCGCCGTGGCCGTCGCCGTTGAAGTAGTTGAACACGTTGAACGACGCGACCCGCAGGTCGGCGCCTGCGTGCCGCGCGGGTGCGTCGGCGCGCGGATTGCCTGCGGGCTCGAACACCGGCGGCGCCGCGCCCGGCACCGGCTGCAGCCGCCACGCGTGGTGGCGCGTCTCGAGCACGCCTGCGACGCCGCGCACCGTATAGCCGGCGCGCAGCGTGTTCGCGGCACTCAGCGCCGGTGGCGGGTAGGGCACGGTGGCCGGGTTCTGCCGGTTGGAGCCGTCGTCGAGCACGATCCGGTTGCGCGCGTTCGCGTCGGCCTGCGCGGCGGCCCGGGCCGGCTCGACGAGATGGGTCGGCGTGCGCAGCCGGCCGTTGCTGAGCGTGATGCTGCCGTAGCGGCCGAGTTCGTAGGTGTCGCTGACCGTCAACGTCTGCGGCAGTCGCACCAGCATCCCTTCGTAGGCGGCGAATGCGGACGCGGTGTTGACCGGCAGTGTCAGCGTCGCGGGCGTGACGGCCTGCCCGCGCCCGCAGACGGCGATGCCGCCCGACAGCGTGAGCTGTGTCTGGCCGTACTTCTCTTCGACCGTGCCGGTTACATGGACGAGGTCGCCGGCCGTGGCGCGCACCTTCGGCGCATAGACGAACAGGCCTTCCGACACGCCGGGCCGGTGTTGGCGCTGCGCATCGGCCTGCTGGACGAAGAACCCGCCGAAGCCGTCGGCGCCGCCGAACGCCGCGGTGACGACGGCTTCGATCGACGTCGTCCGCCCGGCCAGCGGCGATGGGCCGCTGCCGCCCCGGATCTCGGCGATCGGCGTGGTCGCGCCGCCGCAGCCGGTGCTGACGGGCGGCGCGGCCAAGAGCGCCGCGGGTGACATGGCGAGCGAGACGGCCAGGAAGAGGGGCGGCAGCGAACGGCGCATGGGCGGATTCCGATGAAAAGAAATTGAAAGGTGTCGGGCGCATGGTGACAGCAAACCGTCGTGAAATGACCGGAACTGGCCGTTAGGCCAGGGTTGGTCGCCGCACCGCGCCGGGTATCGTGCGGATTCGTGTGACTCCCGGGAGCGCGGCGCATTGACCGACATCCGTTCAGCAGCAACGACACGCCCTGCGCCGGGCGGAAACGGCATGCCGCCCGATCGCGGCTGGCTGGCGATCTGCGCGCTCGTGCTCGGCCTGCAGTGCCTGCCGCCGCCGTTGCGGGAGATGCTCGTTCATGACCGCGCGGCGATCGCGGCCGGGCATGCATGGCGCGTCGTGACCGGGCAATTCGTGCATCTCGGCTGGGCGCATGCAGCGCTCAACGCCGCGTGCCTTGCCGCGTGCTCATGGCTTGCCGGGCGTGACGCGGGCGGCGTGCGCACGATCGTCGTGCTCGCCTGTGCAACCGGTGGATGGCTGTGGTTCGGCGCGCCGCAGCTCGCGCGTTACGCGGGCCTGTCGGGCGTCGTCTACGGTGCGGCGGCCTGCGCGCTGATTGCGGCGGCGGGCCGGCGGATCCCGGCCCCGATCGCGCTCGCCGCGCTCGTCGCACTGGCCGTGCGGGTCGGCTGGCAGGGGCTGTACGGCGCGCCGGCTGCACATGCAGCATGGCTCGGCGGCCCGGTCGCGCCGGCCGCGCACGGCGCGGGCTGGGTCGCGGGCATTGCTTGGGCGAGCGCGCGGGCGTGGCGCTCGAGGGGCCGCCGGGGTAGATCGAATGGCCGAATGGACCGCCGCGCGCCGCCGGCCCAGAATAGCGGCTCATCGATAGCGAACGCGCGAGCGGCGCGACGGCCCGGCGCCCCGGTGCGTGCCGTGCCACGCGGCGCACGCGCGGCCCCACCACCCGATCATCCAGAGGAGAACTTCATGGCGTACATGCTGTTGATTGTCGAGCCGACCGGCCAGCGCGCCGAGCGCACGCTCGCGGAAGGGCAGGCGCTCTACGCGCGGATGCAGGATTTCGCCGCGGGCCTGAAGGCGCGCGGCGTGCTGCGCGCGGTCGAGTCGCTCGAGACATCGGAGCGCGGCACGCGGGTGCAGGTGCGTGACGGCGAGGCGCGCCTCATCGACGGGCCGTTCGCGGAGGCGAAGGAAATGGTCGGCGGCTTCTTCCTCGTCGACGTCGACACGCATGCGGAAGCGCTCAAGATCGCGCGCCAGTGCCCGGCCGCGCAGTGGTGCACGGTCGAGGTCCGCGCGGTCGGCCCGTGCTTCCTCTGATCTTCGCGGCTAGGTATTTACCCTGAATTGTTGCGCCGCGCGTCGATCCGGCCGCGATTCGCGCGTCGTTCAGGCAGGGCGCCGATGAGCCGGCGCCTTCGACAATCGAAACCAGGAGCGAACGATGCGATACATGATCATGGTGCGGGCGAATGCGGTCAGCGAATCCGGCGCACCGCCGGACAACCGGCTGGTCGAGGTGATGACGACCTATCACGAGGAACTGGCGAAGGCCGGCGTGCTGCTCGACGCGACGGGCCTGCTGCCGAGCGCGCAGGGCTGGCGCGTGCGCTACGTGGGCGGCAAGGGCAAGGTGCTCGACGGCCCGTTTGCCGAAACCAAGGAACTGATCGCCGGCTACACGCTGATCCAGGTCCGCTCGCGCGACGAGGCGCTCGAATGGTCGCGCCGCTTCCCGGCGCCGTTCGGTGCGGAGATGGAGTGCGAGATCGAGGTGCGCCAGCTGATGGAGCTGGACGATCTCACGCCGAGCGACGCGGTCGAGCGGTTCCGCGAGCTCCGGGCCGATCTCGGCCTCTCCACCTGAGCGCGACACCACGAGGAGCGCACGTCATGCACAAGCAGATCTTCATCAACCTGCCGGTGGCCGACCTGCCGCGCGCGCAGGCGTTCTATACGGGGCTCGGCTTCGAGGTCGTGCCCGCGTACACGAACGAGCAGGCCGCCTGCCTCCGCATCAGCGACACGATCTTCGCGATGCTGCTGGTCCGGCCGTTCTTCCAGACCTTCACCGATCGCACCATCGTCGATCCGGCCACGCACGTGCAGGTGCTGCCGTGCCTGTCGTGCGACAGCCGCGATGACGTCGACGCGGTCGTCGCGAAGGCGCGCGCGGCGGGCGGCACGACGCCGCGGCCGCCGCTGGAGTATCCGGGGATGTACGGGCATGCGTTCGCCGATCCGGACGGCCACGTGTGGGAGCTGATGTACGTGGCGCAGGACGCGGCCGCGCCAGGGCACGCGTCGTGACGCACGCGGCCACGCACCGTGCGATCGAGGCCGTCTGGCGGATCGAGGCGCCGAAGATCATCGCGCGGGCCGCGCGGGTGGTGCGCGACGTGGGCGTCGCGGAGGAGCTGGCGCAGGACACGCTCGTCGCGGCGCTCGAGCACTGGCCCGTCGACGGCGTGCCGGACAACCCGGCGGCGTGGCTGATGACGGCCGTGAAGCGCCGCGCGCTCGACCGGGTTCGCCAGGAAGCGCTGCACGCGGCGAAGCGCGACCAGCTCGGCCATGAACTCGACGCGCTCGATGCGCACGTGGTGCCCGACATCGCGGATGCGCTCGCCGACGCGCGCGACGACGACATCGGCGACGACCTGCTGCGGCTGATCTTCACCGCGTGCCATCCGGTGCTGTCGACGGATGCGCGCGTCGCGCTGACGCTGCGGCTGCTCGGCGGGCTGACGACGGGCGAGATCGCGCGCGCGTTCCTCACGCCCGAGCCGACGATCGCGCAGCGGATCGTGCGCGCGAAGCGCACGCTCGCGGCGGCGCACGTGCCGTTCGAGGTGCCGGCGGCCGACGCGCGGCCGGCGCGGCTCGCGTCGGTGCTCGAGGTGATCTACCTGATCTTCAACGAAGGCCATGCGGCCACCGCGGGCGACGACTGGATGCGCCCCGCGCTGTGCGACGAAGCGGTGCGGCTCGGCCGCGTGCTCGCCGGCCTCGCGCCGGACGAGAGCGAAGTGCTCGGCCTCGCCGCGCTGATGGAATTGCAGGCGTCGCGGATGCACGCGCGCACCGACGCGCAGGGGCGCCCGGTGCTGCTGCTCGAACAGGATCGCAGCCGCTGGGATCCGCTGCTGATCCGGCGTGGCCTCGCGGCGCTCGACCGCGCGGCAAGGCTCGGCGGCGTGCGCGGGCCGTATGCGCTGCAGGCGGCGCTCGCGGCCTGTCATGCGCGCGCGCGGCAGGCCTCGGACACCGACTGGGCGCAGATCGTCGCGCTGTACGACGCGCTCGCCGAGGTCGCGCCGTCGCCCGTGGTCGAGCTGAACCGCGCGGTGGCGGTGGGCATGGCGTTCGGGCCGGCCGCGGGGCTCGAACTCGTCGACGCGCTGCGCGACGATCCGGCGCTCGCGCGCTATCACTGGCTGCCGAGCGTGCGCGGCGACCTGCTCGCGAAGCTCGGGCGCGCCGACGAGGCGAAGGCCGAGTTCCGCCGCGCGGCGGAACTGACCCGCAATGCGCGCGAACGGGAATTGCTGCTCGGCCGCGCGGCCGATGCGTGAGCGCCCGCCCGCCGAGCGGCTATCGCGCGGATTGAAAATGCCTATTGGGGGATGCAAGCGCCAGCGCCTAGATTGAAAAACACGGCGCGGGCGCATCGCGCGCGCATCGTTCCCCACATATCCATGGCCGGCTCGGCGCACGGCCGCGCCGGCACGCACGGAGGCGCAGATGGCTCAGCTCAAAGGCAGCAAAACCGAAGAGAACCTGAAATATGCGTTCGCGGGCGAATCGCAAGCGAACCGGCGCTATCTGTATTTCGCATCGAAGGCGGACGTCGAAGGCCAGAACGACATCGCCGCGCTGTTCCGCTCGACCGCCGAAGGCGAGACCGGCCACGCGCACGGCCACCTGGAATATCTCGAAGCGGTCGGCGATCCGGCGACCGGGCTGCCGTTCGGCTCGTCGCGGCTGAACCTGCAATCGGCGATCGCCGGCGAGACGCACGAGTACACCGACATGTATCCGGGCATGGCGAAGACCGCTCGCGAGGAAGGCTTCGACGAAATCGCGAACTGGTTCGAGACGCTGGCGAAGGCCGAACGCAGCCACGCGAACCGGTATACGAAAGCGCTCGACGCGCTCGTCGACTGACCGGCGCGGCGGGCCCGCCCGCCATGCGCCCGACGTTCGCCGCCACCCCGTCGCGTCACCGCGCCGCCGCCCGCATCGCGCGGGCGGCGTGCGCGTGTGCGCCTCACCGTTGCGCTGGAGCGCCTCATGCCACACAAGGAAGGCAGCCTCGAAGCCCCGACCCGGCATCCGCTCGACTGGCAGTCCGATGCGTTCTACGACCAGGCCGCGATCGACGCCGAGATGACTCGCGTGTTCGACATCTGCGCGGGCTGCCGGCGCTGCGTGTCGCTGTGCGGCGCGTTTCCGGCGCTGTTCGACCTCGTCGACGAGACGCCGACAGGCGACATCCACGAAGTGCCGAAGGCGGCGTTCGGCGAGGTGGTCGACCAGTGCTACCTGTGCGACCTCTGCTACATGACGAAATGCCCGTATGTGCCGCCGCATGCGTGGAACGTCGATTTCCCGCACCTGATGCTGCGCGGCAAGGCGGCGCGCTACCGGCGCGGTGAGGTGAAGCTGCGCGACAAGGTGCTGTCGAACACCGATGCGCTCGGCCATTTCGCGGGCATTCCGATCGTCACGCAGGCGGTCAACGCGGTGAACCGCACGCCGCCCGCGCGGCACGCGCTGGAAGCGGCGCTCGGCGTCGACCGCAAGGCCTGGCTGCCGGAATTCGCGCCGCGCAAGTTCCGGCGCACGGCAAAGCGCTCGGACGGCCCCCCGGTGCGCGACGGCGAGCGCACGCCCGGCAAGGTCGCGATCTACGCCACCTGCTATGTGAATTTCAACGAGCCGGGCATCGGCCACGACCTGCTCGCGATCCTCGCGCACAACGACATTCCGTACGAGCTCGTGTCGAGCGAGGCGTGCTGCGGGATGCCGCTGCTCGAACAGGGCAATCTCGCCGGCGTCGCCGCGAAGAAGGCCGTCAACATCCCGGTGCTCGAGCGCTACGCGCGCGAAGGCTATGCGCTGATCGGCGCGATCCCGAGCTGCGTGCTGATGTACAAGAGCGAGCTGCCGCTGATGTTCCCCGGCGACGAGGCAGTGCGCGCGGTCGCCGACGCATTCTGGGATCCGTTCGAGTACGTGATCGCGCGGCATCGCGACGGCCTGTTGAAGACCGACTTCAAGACCGGCCTCGGCACCGTGTCGTATCACGTGCCGTGTCATGCGCGTGTGCAGAACATCGGCCGCAAGACCGCCGACGTGCTGTCGCTCGTGCCCGATACGCGCGTGCACGTGGTCGAGCGCTGCTCGGGGCATGCGGGCACGTTCGGCGTGAAGAAGGAATTCCATGCGGACGCGATGCGCATCGGCGGGCCCGTGTTCAAGTCGATGGCGGAGCCAAAGCCGGATGTCATTTCGTCCGACTGCGCGCTCGCGGGCCATCACATCGTGCAGGGCATCGGCGAGGCCGGGCTCGGCGACGCGCCGCTCGCGCATCCGCTCACGCTGCTGCGCCGCGCGTACGGCATTTGAACCCGATCGACCAAGGACATCCCATGACGCTCGACCGCGATTCCCTGTTGACGCTCGAGGCCTACGCGAAGATCCGCCGCTCCGAACACGCACGGCTCATCGCGCACAAGCGGCAGCGCGCGGTGCAACTCGGCAACCACCTGCGTTTCCTGTTCGAGGACGAGACGACGATCCGCTACCAGATCCAGGAGATGCTGCACATCGAGAAGATCTTCGACGAGGCGGGCATCGAGGGCGAGCTGGACGCGTATCGGCCGCTGGTGCCCGACGGCACCAACCTGAAGGCGACGATGCAGATCGAATACGAGCACGATGCCCAGCGGCGCGCGGCGCTGGCGCGGCTGATCGGCGTCGAGGATCGCGTGTACCTGCAGGTCGACGGCCACGCGCCGGTCTATGCGATCGCAGACGAGGATCTCGATCGCGAGACGGACGAGAAGACGTCCGCGGTGCACTTCGTCCGCTTCGAACTCGGTGCGCCGATGCGCGACGCGCTCAGGCAGGGCGCCGCGCTGTCGATCGGCTGCGATCACCCGGGCTACGCGGTGCCGCCGCAACGCATCGACGACGCCGTCGCGGCGTCGCTCGTCGGCGACCTGCGTTAGCCGTCGCGCATCCGCGCGACACACTCCGTTTGCAGAACGATGAATACGGCGCGCGCCACTCGCCAAAAATTGACTTAGATCAAATGAACTGAAGAAAGGCATACGACCCGCAGGCGCATGCGGCGAGCATAGGCGCGGCGGCATTTCACGGGCCCGCGTCGCCATGCATGATTCATCGCGCGGCGCCACTGTCGAAACATGTCGCAACATGGCGTTACACACCGCCATCCGCAACGCGTTCGTGCTGCGTCACACCCTTGTCACTGTCCGCAGAGAAACAATAAAAAGATTGTGCGTAGAGAAAAGTCTAATGATTGGCATTTGAATGAATTACCGATCGGAAAATATCTCGTTACGAAATTTCCCGTGAATTACCGATTTTGATCGTGAATCCGGCGAATGTTACTGACGAGGGCCGGAGCGGGCCGGAAGCCTGATAGAAAAGACAGGGGGTGAGACCCTCGCGGAGCCTCTACAGGCGGGGCTTTCCGGTGCATCGAATAAAGATTTCTTAAAAAAATTCAAGCATAAATGGATCACGCATCGATGCCATGTTGTTTCAGTACGTAACATAAAGTCATTGTCATATTGAGATAAACCCTAGGGATGGTATGCTTCGTGCACAAAAAATCCCGCAATGGAGTGAGACCGGGATTCGTGCGTCATTGCCGGGAAGCGCGGCACCGCATCAGTGCGGAATCGCGCCGGCATGCACAACCGGATAACCATAATGTGCAACCTGGCCGCCCCGCGAGCGATCGCGACGGCGCCGCCAATCGCAGCCCGGCCTGGCTGCGTGGAGAGATCTACTATGTTCTTCGATGAGCTTAACGATGAAGAGTGGGTTCGTCTTTCGACGCTGATCGCCGATGAACCGATCCGGCTGAATCGTCGCGGTCGCCCGCGCGCGGAACCGCGCGTCGTCGCCAACGCGGTGCTCTGGATCCTGACGACCGGCGAAGCGTGGTCGAAGCTGCCCGGCCGCTATCCGTCCGGGCCCACCTGCCGCCGCCGCTACGAGGAGTGGCTCGCGAGCGGGACGCTGCTGCAGATGATCGACGTGCTGACCCAGTTCAGCGGGCGCACGTTCGCCTATGTGCCGCCGCCGCCCGTGCCGGTCGCGCCGCCGCGTCGCGCCGAACCGGCGCCGGAAAACGATCGCCTGCGCGGCGTGTTCTGGCAGAACCCCGAATCGTGGCAATTGCCGGTTTCGCAGGCAAACGTTTGGCATGGCGACGATGCGGCGCTGGCCGTCTCGTCGCGCGGCGCAACCGATGGGTCGGCTGTGTCGGCATTCAACGTGCCGGGCGCCGCGCCGGCCACGCACGAGCGTCACCCGCGCGCATCGGCCGCGAGTTTTTCGGCGTCCGAGCCGCAGGTCGACGAGTATCGCGGCTATACGATCCTCGGCATCGCGCAGCCCGTGCAGAACCTGATGTATCGCGCGTGGGCGGAGATCGCGCAGGACGATCGGCGCGTCGAGCGTTCCGGCCTGATCGGCCCGCGTTTCACCGATGCCGAGGAAGCGGAGCAGTTCGCGCTCGAATGGGCGCGGCAGTGGATCGATCGGCACGGCGCGAGCCACGAGCCGGCGCGCGAGCCGCAAAGCGTGCAGGTGCTGGCCGGCCTCTCCGCGCTCGCGCGGGCGGAATCGGACATCAAGCGCTTCATCGCCGAGCGCCGCTCGACGTCGCTGGCCGACGGCCGCAACGATCCGGTGCAGGCCGACCGGCGCGAGTTCGTGTATCGCGTGGGTTGAGCAGCGTAGGCCGAGTGTCGGGCGCGGCACATCGCGCGCCGCGCGCGAGGCCGCAACGAACAAGGGCGCCGTCGTCGACGGCGCCCTTGTTCATTCGACAGTCGTGATCGTCACTGGCGTCCGTACGTATCGTCGAAGCGCACGATGTCGTCCTCGCCGAGATACGAGCCCGACTGCACCTCGATCAGCTCGAGCGGCATCTTGCCCGGGTTCTCCAGGCGATGCGACACGCCGAGCGGGATGTAGGTCGATTCGTTTTCCGACAGCAGGAACGTGTCGTCGCCGCGCGTGATGCGCGCGGTGCCGCGCACGACGATCCAGTGCTCGGCGCGGTGATGATGCATCTGCAGCGACAGCCGCGCGCCGGGCTTCACGACGATGCGCTTCACCTGGAAGCGTTCGCCCATGTCGACCGAATCGTAATGGCCCCACGGGCGATGCACCTTGCGGTGATCGGTCGCTTCCGCGCCGCGCTCCGCCTTGATGCGGCCGACGATCTTCTTCACGTCCTGCACGCGCGACTTGTCGGCGACGAGCACCGCATCGGGCGTCTCGACGATGACGAGATTATGCGTGCCGACGCACGCGACGAGCCGGCCTTCCGAATGCGCGAACGTCGATTCGGCGTCCTCGAACAGCACGTGGCCGCGGCCGACGTTGTCCGCGTTGTCCTTCGGCAGGATCTGCCAGATCGCATCCCACGAGCCGACGTCCGACCAGCCCGCATCGAGCGGCACGACGACGCTTTCGCACACGGACGGCAGGTTCGCGAGCGGCTCCATTACCGCGTAGTCGATCGAGTTCGACGGCGACGCGGCGAACGCGTCGCGGTTGACGCGGAAGAAATCGCCGTCGGTCTCGCCCTGCGCGATCGCCTGTTCGCACGCGGCATGCATCGCCGGCTCGAAATGCCGGATCGCGTTCAGCCACACCGACGCGCGCACGATGAAGATGCCGCTGTTCCACCAGTATTCGCCGGATTCGACGTACTGCTGAGCGAGTTCGAGATGCGGTTTCTCGACGAAGCGGTCGAGGCGCCGCACGTCGAGGTTGCCGGCCTCGGCATTGCCGAGCGACTGGCCGACGCGGATGTAGCCGTAGCCGGTTTCGGCGTGGTCCGGCACGATGCCGAGCGTCGCGATCCGGCCTTGCACGGCGCAGCGCACGCCGGCGGCGACCGCCGCATGAAAGCGCGGCTGGTCGGCCACCGCGTGGTCGGCCGGCATCACGGTCATCACCGCGTCGTTGCCGCCCGCGACGATGCGCAGCGCGGCGAGCGTCAGCGCGGGCGCGGTGTCGCGGCCGAGCGGCTCGAGCATGATCGACGCGCGCTTGCCGGTGGCACGCAGCTGTTCGGCGGTCGTGAAGCGATGGTCCTCGCCGCAGACGATCAGCACCTCGTCGCTGACCGGATGGCCGGTCGCCAGGCCGTCGAGGCGGCACGCGGTGGCCTGCAGCAGCGAATGTTCGCCGAGCAGCCCGATCAGCTGTTTCGGATAGTGCTCGCGCGACATCGGCCACAAGCGCGTGCCGGAGCCGCCGGCGAGGATCACCGGCTGCACCGCCACGCGCGAGCCGGCAGGCGCGGCGGCGGAAGAGGATGGGCGCGGATCGGCTGTCACGGCCGGAGCATTCATGATGGCACTCCATGATTGATGTCAGTGCCTGTCGTTGTAGCATGAAGTAAATCGACAATAAAACCGGGCCGGCTCGTGCAATATTCAGTCGAGATTCGCGCCGTGAAATTTTTCCCCGCACCGGATCGCGCTAATAAAAAATTAAAAAATAATTCGTCATGATCCCGTGCAACGACCGCCCGGTAAGGGTCGGATGCGGGTTGAACATGCCGGGAATCTTGTAAATATCCGGGCATTCCGGGAAAAGGTGCCGATATAAATTGGCCTCCGGCGGGCAATAATTGCCGATTATTTTTCGAAATACTTGTGCGCTTGAGGCGCCAATTTCTTACCGCTTCAATAGCGTCATGCAAGGTTTGAATCGAATGTGCGGCAAGGGCTGCGCAAGGAGCAGTTCGGCAAACGCCTGTTCAAAGAGGAAGCGAACATGTTGAGCGTGCTGGCGAGAATCATCGACATCGCGATGGTCGTGGCAGGAGCCGTGATCGCCGCGGCGCTGCACGACGGGCGCAGCGTGTGGCTCGACGACCTGCAGCGCACGATGGTGCTGTTCGACTGCGTGCTCGTCGTCGTGTTCTTCCCGGCGTTCGGGATCTACCAGTCGTGGCGCGGCAAGCGGCTGGTCGCGCTGATGGGGCGCGTCGCGTTCGCGTGGCTCGTGGTCGAGCTGGCGGGCATCCTGATGAGCTTCAGCTTCCACCAGTCGGGCGACCTGTCGCGGTTGTGGCTCGGCTACTGGGGGCTCGCGACGGTGGCGCTGCTCGCGGCGTCGAAGGCCGGCGTGCATGCGGTGCTGCGGCAGCTGCGGCGCGGCGGCTTCAACCATCGCGACGTCGCGATCGTCGGCGATGCGCCGGCGACGCGGCGGCTGATCGCGCAGATGCGTGCCCGCCCGGAGGCCGGCTTCAACCCGGTGTGCGTGTACGACGAAAGCGCGCCGGCCGGCGAGGCGACGCTCGACGACGTGACGATCGAGCGCAGCTTCGACGCGCTGGAGCGGCTCGTGCGCAGCCGCGCGATTCGCGAGCTGTGGCTCGCGCTGCCGATCTCGGAGGAGCCGCAGATCAGCCGGATCGTGCGGGTGTTCCGCCACGACTTCGTGAACATCCGCTTCATCCCGGACGTGCGCAGCCTGTCGTTCTTCAACCAGGAAGTGGTCGAGCTGCTGGGCGTGCCGGCGATCAACCTCGCGGCGTCACCGATCACCGACGTGCGGATCATGCCGAAGTTCGTGTTCGACCGGCTGTTCGCGCTGGCGGCGCTCACGGCGCTCGCGCCGGTGATGCTCGTGATCGCGGGCCTGATCAAGCTGACGTCGCACGGGCCCGTGTTCTTCCGGCAGAAGCGCAAGGGCATCGACGGCAACGAGTTCGAGATCTACAAGTTCCGCTCGATGAAGGTGCACCAGGAAACGGCGGGCAAGGTCACGCAGGCAACCAGGAACGATGCGCGCGTGACGCCGGTCGGCCGCTTCCTGCGCCGCACGAGCCTCGACGAGCTGCCGCAGTTCATCAACGTGCTGAAGGGCGAGATGTCCGTCGTCGGCCCGCGCCCGCATGCGCTCGCGCACGACGACATCTACAAGGATCTGGTGAAGGGCTACATGTTCCGCTACCGGATCAAGCCCGGCATCACGGGCTGGGCGCAGGTCAACGGCTTTCGCGGCGAGACCGACCAGGTCGAGAAGATGATGGGGCGCGTGAAGCTCGATCTCTACTACATGCAGAACTGGTCGTTCTGGCTCGACATCAAGATCGTCGCGCTGACGCTGTGGAAAGGCTTTACCGGCAGCAACGCGTACTGAGCACGGCTGCTTCATCCGGTTTCCGGTTTTCGAATCACTGGTCAAGAGGTCCACATCATGAATCTGACTATCATCGGCAGCGGTTACGTAGGTCTCGTCACCGGCGCCTGCCTCGCCGACATCGGGCACGACGTGTTCTGTCTCGACGTCGATCAGCGCAAGATCGACATCCTCAACGACGGCGGCGTGCCGATCCATGAACCGGGCCTCAAGGAAATCATCGCGCGCAACCGCTCGGCGGGCCGCCTGCGCTTTTCGACCGACATCGAGGCCGCGGTCGCGCACGGCGACGTGCAGTTCATCGCGGTCGGCACGCCGCCCGACGAGGACGGCTCCGCCGACCTGCAATACGTGCTCGCCGCCGCGCGCAACATCGGCCGCCACATGACCGGCTTCAAGGTGGTGGTCGACAAGTCGACCGTGCCGGTCGGCACCGCCGAGCGCGTGCGCGCGGCGATCGCGGACGAGCTCGCGAAGCGCGGCGACGCACAGATGTTCTCGGTCGTGTCGAATCCGGAATTCCTGAAGGAAGGCGCGGCGGTGGACGATTTCACGCGCCCGGACCGCATCGTGATCGGCTGCGACGACGACGTGCCCGGCGAGCGCGCGCGCGAACTGATGAAGAAGCTGTACGCGCCGTTCAACCGCAACCACGAGCGCACGCTGTACATGGACGTGCGCTCGGCCGAGTTCACGAAGTACGCGGCGAACGCGATGCTCGCGACCCGCATCTCGTTCATGAATGAGCTCGCGAACCTCGCCGACCGCTTCGGCGCGGACATCGAGGCCGTGCGGCGCGGAATCGGCTCCGACCCGCGCATCGGCTACCACTTCCTGTATGCGGGCTGCGGCTACGGCGGCTCGTGCTTCCCGAAGGACGTCGAGGCGCTGATCCGCACCGCGGACGAGCACGGCCAGTCGCTGCAGATCCTGAAGGCGGTGTCGTCGGTGAACGCCGCGCAAAAGCGCGTGCTCGCCGAGAAGATCGTCGCGCGCTTCGGCGAGGACCTGACGGGCCGCACGTTCGGCATCTGGGGCCTCGCGTTCAAGCCGAACACCGACGACATGCGCGAGGCGCCGAGCCGCGCGCTGATCGCCGAGCTGCTGTCGCGCGGCGCGCGCGTCACCGCGTACGACCCGGTCGCGCAGCACGAGGCGCAGCGCGTGATCGCGCTCGATCTCGCGAGCCACCCGAGCTGGCTCGAGCGCCTCGCGTATGCCGACGACGAATCGCAGGTCGCGCGCGATGCCGATGCGCTGGTGATCGTCACCGAATGGAAGGCATTCAAGAGCCCGGACTTCACCGCGCTCGGCCGGCTGTGGAAGTCGCCGGTGATCTTCGACGGCCGCAACCTGTACGAGCCGGAGACGATGAGCGAGCAGGGCATCGAATATCACCCGATCGGCCGTCCGGGCTCGCGCCAGGCCGTCGCCGCACGCGTGCCGGGCGCCGCGCGCGCGAACGCGTAAGGGCCGGATACACGCCATGTTCCGAAACATCCTGATCGTCTGCCACGCCAACGTGTGCCGCAGCCCGGCGGCCGAAATGCTGTTCAAGTCGCATGCCGCGGTGCGCGGCGGCCCGCGCGTGGCCTTCCACTCGGCGGGCGTCGATGCGAACGTCGGCGAAGGCATCGATCCGGTGATGCGCCGGCTGCTCGCCGAGCGGGGCGTCGATGCGACGACGCACCGCTCGCGGCGGCTCACGCGCAACCTCGTGCGCGAAGCCGACCTGATCCTCGTCAGCGAGCGCCCGCAGATCGCGGCGGTCGAATCGTTCGACCCGTTCTCGCGCGGCAAGGTGCACCTGCTCGGCAAGTGGGAAGACGCCGAAATCGCCGATCCGCATGGCGGCCCCGAGGCCGACTATCGCGAAAGCTACTCACAGATCGAACGTCTGGTTCAAGGATGGCTGCAAAAACTATGCTGAATCGTACGCTGCGCCCCGTGGCGCTCGCCGTTGCGCTGACGACTTTCCTGTCGGCCTGCGCGACCGCGCCGGGCAACTATCTCGATGCGTCGCGCCTGAAGGAAGAAGAGCGCCAGACGCCGAACGAGACCTACCCGGTCCACTACATCGACGCGAAGCTGATCATGGATCAGCTCCAGCAGCAGCAACAGATGTCGCACCCGCTGCCGCCGTCGCGTTTCACCGATCCGTCGCAATACGTCTATCACATCGGGCCGCAGGACATCCTCGGCGTGACGGTGTGGGACCACCCCGAGCTGACGACGCCGCAGGGCCAGTCGTTCTCGAGCGGCGGCAACACGACGCAGACGGTGGCCGGCGCGCTGCAGCAGCCGTATACGTCCGCGCTGCCGGGCCAGGCCGATCCGTACGGCCAGACGGTGGGCGTCGACGGCACGATCTTCTTCCCGTTCGTCGGCCGCGTGCGCGTGGCGGGCAAGACGGTGATGCAGGTGCGCGAAGAGCTCGCCACGGGCCTCGCGCGCTACGTGAAGAACCCGCAGCTCGACGTGCGCGTGCTGTCGTACCGCAGCCAGAAGGTGCAGGTGACGGGCGAGGTGAAGCAGCCGGGCCCGCTCGCGCTGTCCGACGTGCCGCTGACGCTCGTCGACTCGATCTCGCGCTCGGGCGGCTCGACCGGCGAGGCCGACCTGCAGCGCGTGCGCCTGACGCGCGGCGGCAAGCTCTACACGCTCGACGCGAACGGCGTGCTCGATCGCGGCGATATCACGCAGAACGTGATGCTGCAGCCGGGCGACATCGTCAACGTGCCGGACCGCAGCGATAGCCGCGTGTACATCATGGGCGAGGTGAAGACGCCGGTCGCGATACCGATGATGAAGGGCCGGCTGTCGATCGCCGATGCGCTGACGTCGGGCGGCGGCATCCTCGACACTGACGCGAACCCGCGCAAGATCTACGTGATGCGCGGAATGCGCGACAACCCGACCAAGCCGGAAGTGTTCCGCCTCGACATGACGCAGCCCGACGCGCTGATGCTGTCGAGCCGCTTCCAGCTTCAGCCGCTCGACGTCGTCTACGTGAGCACGGCGAGCTCGGTGCAGTTCAACCGCGTGCTGCAGCAGGTGCTGCCGACGATCCAGACGATCTTCTTCATGAAGCAGATCACGCGCTGACGCAGCGCGGGGCGGCTATTCGCCGGGGCGGCATGCGCGCCCCGGCACCACTCAACCGGGAACGAATGGTGAACACGCAAGCGAAACATACCTACGCGGACCTGGCGGTCAAGACCGAGGAAGAGGACGTCGTCCTCGGCCAGTTGCTGCAGGTGATCCTCGACGACATCTGGCTGCTGCTCGGCATCGCGGCGATCGTGATCGCGCTCGCCGGCGTGTACTGCTACGTCGCGAAGCCGGTGTACCAGGCCGACGTGCACGTGCGGGTCGAGAGCAACGACAACACGTCGCAGGCGCTCACGCAGACGCAGACGGGCGCGGTGATCAACAGCGGCCCGCAGCAGGCGCCGACCGATTCGGAAATCGAGATCATCAAGAGCCGCGGCGTCGTCACGCCGGTGGTCGAGCAGTTCAAGCTGAACTTCTCGGTCACGCCGAAGACGTTCCCGCTGCTCGGCAGCCTCGCCGCGCGGCTCGCGACGCCGGGCGACCCGGCGAAGCCGTGGCTCGGCCTGCAGTCGTACGCGTGGGGCGGCGAAGTCGCGGACGTCGATGCGATCACCGTCGTGCCGGCGCTCGAAGGCAAGAAGCTGACGCTCACCGCCGGGCCGGACGGCACCTACTCGCTCGCCGACGAGAACGGCGGGCGGCTGCTCAGCGGCCGCGTGGGCGAATCCGCGCAGGGCGGCGGCGTGACGCTCACGGTGACCAAGCTGGTCGCGCGCCCGGGCACGCAGTTCACGGTGGTGCGGCAGAACGACCTGGACGCGATCACCGGGTTCCAGACCGGCATCCAGGTGACCGAGCAGGGCAAGCAGACCGGCGTCGTGCAGATCTCGCTCGAAGGCAAGGATCCGGACCAGACCGCGGCGATCGCCAACGCGCTCGCGCAGTCGTACCTGAACCAGCACGTGGTCGCCAAGCAGGCCGAGGCGACCAAGATGCTCGACTTCCTGAAGGGCGAGGAACCGCGCCTGAAGTCGGACCTCGAGCGCGCCGAGGCCGCGCTGACCCAATACCAGCGCACGTCGGGCTCGATCAACGCGAGCGACGAGGCGAAGGTCTACCTCGAGGGCAGCGTGCAGTACGAGCAGCAGATCGCCGTGCAGCGCCTGCAGCTCGCGTCGCTCGGGCAGCGCTTCACCGATTCGCATCCGCTCGTGATCGCCGCGAAGCAGCAGCTCGGCCAGCTGCAGGCGGAGAAGGACAAGTTCGCGAACCGCTTCCGCAGCCTGCCGGCCACCGAAGTGAAGGCGGTGCAGCTGCAGCGCGACGCGAAGGTCGCCGAGGACATCTACGTGCTGCTGCTGAACCGCGTGCAGGAGCTGTCGGTGCAGAAGGCGGGGACGGGCGGCAACATCCACCTCGTCGATTCCGCGCTGCGCCCGGGCGCGCCGGTCAAGCCGAAGAAGGTGCTGATCCTGTCGGCCGCGGTGTTCCTCGGGCTGATCCTCGGCACGGGCGTCGTGTTCCTGCGCCGCAACCTGTTCCAGGGCATCGAGGATCCGGACCGCGTGGAGCGCGCGTTCAACCTGCCGCTGTACGGGCTCGTGCCGGAAAGCGCCGAGCAGGTGCGGCTCGACGCGCAGGCCGAGAAGAGCGGCGGCCGCAGCCGTCCGATCCTCGCGAGCCTGCGCCCGAAGGACATCAGCGTCGAAAGCCTGCGCAGCCTGCGCACCGCGATGCAGTTCGCGCTGATGGACGCGAAGAACCGCGTGATCGTGCTGACCGGCCCGACGCCGGGGATCGGCAAGAGCTTCCTGACGGTCAACCTCGCGGTGCTGCTCGCGCACTCCGGCAAGCGCGTGCTGCTGATCGACGCCGACATGCGGCGCGGCGTGCTCGACCGCTACTTCGGCCTCACGGCGCAGCCCGGCTTGTCCGAGCTGCTGAGCGACCAGTCGGCGCTCGAGGACGCGATCCGCGAGACGCCGGTGCAGGGCCTGTCGTTCATCGCGGCCGGCACGCGCCCGCCGAACCCGTCCGAGCTGCTGATGTCGGCGCGCCTGCCGCAGTACCTCGAGGGCCTCGGCAAGCGCTATGACGTCGTACTGGTCGATTCGCCGCCGGTGCTGGCCGTGACCGACGCGACGATCTTCGGCCGCATGGCGGGTTCGACGTTCCTCGTGCTGCGTTCGGGCATGCATACCGAAGGCGAGATCGCGGATTCGATCAAGCGGCTGCGCACCGCGGGCGTCGACCTGCAGGGCGGCATCTTCAACGGCGTGCCGCCGAAGGCGCGCGGCTACGGCCGCGGCTATGCGGCCGTCCACGAATATCTGAGCGCCTGACCGGCTTGGCATGGGACCGGCGCGCGCGCCCGAGCGCCCGCGCCGGTCGACAGGAGAAAACCGAAGATGAAGATTTCCGTGCTCGTTCCGACCTACCGGCGTCCGGCCGACCTGGCGCGCTGCCTGCAGGCGCTGCAGCGTCAGGCGCGGGCGCCCGACGAGGTGATCGTCGTCGCGCGCCCGGAAGACGATGCGACGCACGAGCGCCTCGCCGATCCGTCGGTCGGCGGCGCGCTGCCGCTGCATGTGGTGCCGGTGGACGTGCCGGGGCAGGTCGCCGCGCTGAACAAGGGGCTCGACTCGGCGCACGGCGACATCGTCGCGATCACCGACGACGATGCCGCGCCGCGCCCCGACTGGCTGGCGCGTGTCGAAGCTGCGTTCCAGGCCGATCCGCGCGTCGGCGCCGTCGGCGGGCGCGACTGGGTCCACGAGAAAGGCCGCGTGCTCGACGAATCGCGCGAGCGCGTCGGCCAGCTCACGCTGTCCGGCAAGATCGTCGGCAACCATCACCTCGGCGTCGGCGGTGCGCGCGAAGTCGACATGCTGAAGGGCGCGAACATGAGCTACCGGCGCGACGCGATCGAACGGCTGCGTTTCGACACGCGGCTGCGCGGCGCCGGCGCGCAGGTGCACAACGACATGGCGTTCAGCATGCGCGTGCAGCGCGACGGCTGGAAGCTCGTGTACGACCCGGCGATCGCGGTCGATCATTTTCCGGCCGAGCGCTTCGACGACGACCGGCGCGACGCCGCGTCGCTGAACGCGATCAGCAACGGCGCGTACAACCTGCACCTGATCCTGCGCGAGCACCTGCCGCTGGTCCGCCGCGAGATCGCGTGGTGGTGGTGGACGCTGGTCGGCACGCGCGTCTATCCGGGCTTCGCGCACCTGCTGCTGTCGCTGCCCGCCGCGCGGCGCGACCGCGTGCGCGAGCACTGGCGCGCGGTGCGCCGCGGCGCCCGCGACGCGCGCCGCGCCAACCTTGCCCCCCACCGTGCGGCGATGCCGCCGGTGACGTCTTGAACGGGCCGCGCGCACGACGCGCGGCCACCCCCGGAGGGCTCGCATGACTGCAACGAAAGTTCATGTCCATCTGTTTTACGGCGCCGATCCGCGCACGTACCGCAAGGGCGACGACATCGGCTGCCTGTACGGCTATCACCACGCGGAATCGGACGAATTCCGGCTCAGCTATTCGCAGGACGCGCGCGAGAACCGCGTGGTCAGCCTCGCGCGCCGCGCGCTGAAGGCGGGGCTCGGCTTCGACGTCGTGCATGCGTGGCGCAACCGCGCCGCGCTGCTGAACACCGACGTGATCTGGACGCACACCGAGCAGGAACACCTCGCCGCCGCGCTGATGCTCAAGCTCGCGGGCGCGCAGGGCAAGCGCCCGCTGCTGCTCGCGCAAAGCGTATGGCTGTACGACAAGTGGGCCGGCTACGGTTGGCTGCGGCGCTGGCTGTACCGCAAGCTGCTCGCGCGCGCCGACGTGCTGACGACGCTCGCGCGCGACAACGCGGAGCTGTGCCGCCGCTACCTGAAGCGCGATGCGCAGTTCGTCCTTTACGGGCTGAACACGCAGGATTTCCCGATCGGCGATCCGCAGCAGTGGCTGCCGAACCGGCCGCTGCGCATCGCGGCGATCGGCAACGACCGCGATCGCGACTGGCGCACCTTCCTCGCCGCGTTCGGCGGCGACGCGCGCTACGAGGTGCGGCTCGCGACGCGCCGCCGCGTGCCGCGCGAGTGGCACGCGCCGAACGTGACGATCGGCTCGGCGGCGGGGCTTGCCAGGCAGCACGAACTGTATGCGTGGGCCGACCTGATCGTCGTGCCGCTGCGGCCGAATTACCACGCGTCGGGCATCACGGTGATGCTCGAGGCGGCCGCGGTCGGCAAGCCGATGATCGTGTCCGACGTCGGCGGGCTGCGCGATTACTTCCCGCACGACACGGCCGCCTACGTGCCGCCGTTCGACGCGCAGGCGCTGCGCCAGGCGGCCGACCGCTTCGCGGCGGACCCGAGCGTCGCGCTGGCGACCGCGCGCGCCGCGGCCGCGCGCCTGCGCGAGCATGACCTGACGACGCAGGCATTCGCCGCGCAGCACGTGCGGATCACCCGCGAGCTGCTGCGCCAGCACCGCACGCCGGCGCCGGCCGGCGCGGCGCTGCCGCTCGCTGCCGATTCCCGGCCGTCGTCGCGATGAGCGCGGGCGTCATGAATACGTCGATTGCCGCCGCGCCGCCCGCGGGCCGCGCGCGCCGCTGGTTCGCCGAACCGAAGCACTGGGCCGGGCAGGCCGGGCTGTGGACCGTCACGGCCGCGCTGATCGCCGCGCACCAGGGCACGCTGCTGACGCTCGCGTTCCCGGCGCTGGCGATCGCGGTGGGCCTGTGGCTGTATTTCAAGAGCCCGGCGCGCTACGTCGGCTTCATGTGGTGGGTGTGGTTCCTGAGCCCCGAGGTGCGCCGTCTCGCCGACTGGTCGAAGGGCGCGTTCACGCCGACGAGCCTGATCCAGGTCGCGCCGCTCGCGGTGACGATGATCTGCGCGCTCGGCCTGGTGCGCCACTACCGCGCGCTCGCGCAGCGGCGCGGAATCCCGGTATTGCTGATCCTGTTCGGGCTCGGCTATGCGTATCTGGTCGGCATCGTGTCGAGCGGCGTGATGGCGGCGACCTACGACCTCGCGAACTGGCTGTATCCGGTGCTGATCGGCTTTCACATCATGGTCAACGCGCGCGACTATCCGGAGTACCGCGACGTGCTGCTGTCCACCTTCATGTGGGGCATGCTCGTGATGGGCCTGTACGGGGTCGTGCAGTACTTCGTGATGCCGCAATGGGACGTGCTGTGGATGGTCGGCTCGCAGATGGGCTCGCAGGGCGAGCCGGTGCCGTACGGCGTGCGCGTGTTCAGCACGATGAACTCGTCCGGGCCGTTCGCGTTCGCGATGATGGGCGCGCTCGTGTTCGTGCTCGCGGCGCCGCAGAAGATCCGCTGGGTGGCGGGGGCGGCCGGCTTCATCTCGTTCGCGCTGTGTCTCGTGCGCTCGACCTGGGGCGGCTGGGTGATCGCGCTCGCGATCCAGCTCGTGCAGTCGAACAACCGCGTGCGGATGCGGATCCTCGTCAGCGGGCTCGTGCTGGCCGGGCTGTGCGTGCCGCTGCTGACCGTCGGGCCGGTGGCCGACCGGCTCGGCGCGCGCCTGCAGTCGATCACGAACCTGAAGGACGACCGCAGCTACGACGACCGCAACAAGTTCTACGCAACCTTCGCGGAGACGGCGTTCACCGACGTCGCCGGCGAAGGGATGGGCGCGACGGGCGCGTCGACCAAGCTGTCGAGCGACAGCGGCGAGCTCGGCAAGTACGGCAGCTTCGACAGCGGCGTGATGAACGTGCCGTTCGTGCTCGGCTGGCCCGGCACGCTGCTGTACCTGGCGGGCGTCGTGATGCTGTTCGGCCGCACGCTGCGCGCGGCGTTCAAGCTGCGCAAGGACAAGTTCGTCGGCGCCTGCCTGAGCCTGTGCCTGTCGACGTTCGCGATGCTCGTGTTCACGAATTCGCTGATCGGCACCGGCGGGCTGCTGATGTTTACCGCCATTTTTTCGATACTTTCCGCGGCGCACTGGCAGAAAAACCAGCGCCAGGCAGCCGCCGCGCGTCAACGGGGAGCGGACCATTGAGAATCGCGATCGTCACGCACGTCGTGCGTCATAACGACGGGCAGGGCCGCGTCAACTACGAAATCGCGCGCGCGGCGCTGGCCGAGAACTACGAGGTGACGCTGGTCGCGTCGCATGTCGCGCCCGAGCTGCTGGCCGACCACCGGGTGCGCTGGGTGCCGGTGAAGGTCGGGCGTTTCTGGCCGTCGAACCTCGTCAAGCAGCAGGTGTTCGCGCTGAAGAGCGCGTGGTGGCTGCGCGCGCACCGCGCCGACTACGACGTGCTGCACGTGAACGGCTTCATCTCGTGGATCAAGGCCGACGTGAACACCGCGCACTTCGTGCACGGCGGCTGGTTCAAGAGCCCGTACTATCCGTTCGGGCCGACCAAGGGCCTGTGGTCCGCGTACCAGTACGTGTACACGCGCGTGAACACCGCGCTCGAACGCTGGGCGTACCGGCGCTCGCGCGCGATCACTGCGGTGTCGCAGAAGGTCGCCGACGAAATCGCCGGGCTCGGCATCGACGCGCGCAAGATCAGCGTGATCTACAACGGCGTGGACGGCAGTGCGTTCGCGCACGCGCAGCCCGACCGCGCGGCGTTCAAGCTGCCCGCCGACGCGTTCCTGCTGCTGTTCGTCGGCGACCTGCGCACGCCGCGCAAGAACCTCGGCACCGTGCTGAAGGCGCTCGTGAAGCTGCCCGATCACGTGCACCTGGCGGTGGCCGGCTACCTGCCCGGCAGCCCGTATCCGGACGAGGCGCGCGCGCTCGGGCTGGCGGGGCGCGTGCATTTCCTCGGGCTCGTCAAGACCATGCCGACGCTGATGCGCTCGGCCGACGCATACGTGTTTCCGTCGCGCTACGAGGCGATGAGCCTGTCGCTGCTCGAGGCGATGGCGGCCGGCCTGCCGGTCGTCACCGCACGCACGGCGGGCGGCGCCGAGATCATCACGCGCGAGTGCGGGATCGTGCTCGACGACCCCGACGATCCGGCCGCGCTCGCGCAGGCGATCGGCTCGCTGGCGGCGTCGCGCGACACCTGCCGCGCGATGGGCGCCGCGGCGAGCGAACTGATGACCCGTTTCGGCTGGGCGCACATGGGCGCCCAGTACATTGCGCTTTACCGGCGCATCGGCCAACCCTCGCAGCCGAGCGCCTTCGAGCGCGTCGAGCATGCAGTCACGCAGGAGCAATCGTGATGTCTCTTTCCTCCCGGCCGATCAAATCGCTGCAAATCGGCATGCACTGGTTCCCCGAACGCGCGGGCGGCCTCGACCGGATGTACTACTCGCTCGTCGGCGCGCTGCCCGGCGCGGGCGTCGCGGTGCGCGGGCTCGTCGCGGGCTCCGAGCAGGTCGCGAGCGATACCGGCGGCGCGATCCGCGGCTTCGGCCCGGCCGAGCAGCCGCTCGCGCGCCGCATGCTCGCCGCGCGCCGCGCGCTGCGCGACACGATTCGCATCGAGCGGCCCGACGTGATCTCGTCGCATTTCGCGCTGTACACGTTCCCGGGCCTCGACGTCACGCGCGGGATTCCGCAGGTCTCGCATTTCCAGGGGCCGTGGGCCGACGAGAGCCAGGTCGAAGGCGCCGCGTCGCTCGGGCAGCGCGCGAAGCGCTATCTCGAGCAGGCCGTCTACGCGCGCTCGTCGCGGCTGATCGTGCTGTCGCAGGCGTTCGGCCAGATCCTGACGAGCCGCTACGAGATCGATCCGGCGCGGGTGCGCGTGATTCCCGGCTGCGTCGACACCGCGCAGTTCGACACGCCGCTCACGCCCGGCGAGGCGCGGCACCGGCTGCAGCTGCCGCAGGACCGGCCGATCGTGCTCGCGGTGCGGCGGCTCGTGCGGCGCATGGGCCTCGAGGATCTGATCGACGCGATCGCCCGCGTGAAGCAGCGCCACCCGGACGTGCTGCTGCTGATCGCCGGCAAGGGCAAGCTCGCCGAGGAGCTGCAGGGCCGCATCGACGCGGAGGGGCTCCAGAACAACGTGAAGCTGCTCGGCTTCGTGCCCGACCAGCATCTCGCGGCGCTGTACCGCGCGGCGACGGTCAGCGTCGTGCCGACGGTCGCGCTCGAAGGCTTCGGGCTGATCACCGTCGAATCGCTCGCATCCGGCACGCCGGTGCTGGTCACGCCGGTGGGCGGCCTGCCGGAGGCGGTGGCGGGGCTGTCCAGCGATCTGGTGCTGCCCGCCATCGGTGCGGACGCGATCGCGGACGGGCTGGGCGCGGTGCTGTCGGGGGCGATCACGCTGCCCGACGAGCTGGCGTGCAAGCGCTATGCGCGCGATCACTTCGACAATGCCGTGATCGCGCGGCGGGTCGCCGGCGTCTACGACGAGGCGATCCACGCCGGTTGAGCGTGCCGCGTCAGCGCGCGCGCTGGCGCGTCGCCGCCCAGAACACGAGCGCGGCGGCGCTCACCGCCGCGCCGAGCACGCAGACGCCGGTCCAGCCGGCGTGTGCATACACCAGCGTCGACGCGATCGCGCCGACGCCGCTGCCGACCGAATAGAACAGCATGTAGCAGCCGACCAGCCGCGCATGCGCGTTCGCATCCGGCTGCGCGTCGAAGATCAGGCTCTGGTTGACGACGTGAATCGCCTGCCCGCCGATGTCGAGCAGGATCACGCCGACGATCAGCAGCGGAATCGACGAAGGCGTGAACGCGAGCGGCAGCCACGACACCACGAGCAGCACCAGCGCCGCACCCGTCGTTACCTGCCCGAGGCCGCGATCGGCGAGCCGCCCCGCGCGCGCGGCAGCCGCCGCGCCCAGCGCGCCGACGAGGCCGAGCGCGCCGATGCCCGTATGCGACAGCGCGTGCGGCGGCGCGCTGAGCGGCAGCACCATCGCGCTCCAGAAAATGCCGAGCGCCGCGAACATCAGCAGCGCGAGCGTGCCGCGCACCTGCAGCACGCGGTCGTGGCGCAGCAGCGCGCCCATCGACGCCAGCAACGCCGCATAGCCGATGCGTGCGCGCGGCGCGCCCGTATCGGGCAGCAGCCGCAGCAGCACGATCAGCATCGCGATCGCGAGCGCCCCCGACACGAGATACACCGCGCGCCAGCCGGCGAGATCGGTCACGAGCCCCGCCAGCGAGCGCGCGGCCAGCAGGCCGATCACGACGCCGCCCTGCGCGGCGCCCACCACGCGGCCGCGCTCGCCCGCGCCCGCGAGCGTCGCCGAGCACGCGATCAGGCCCTGGGTCATCGCGGTGCCGAGCAGCCCGACGCCGGCCATCGCGGCCAGCAGTTCGAGCCGGGACGACGACGCGGCCACGCCGGCGCACGCGGCCGCCAGCAGCACCAGCTGCGCGGCGATCAGCCGCTTGCGGTTCAGCAGGTCGCCGAGCGGCACGACGAACAGCAGCGCGAGCGCGCAGCCGAGCTGCGTCGCGGTGATCACGCCGCCCACCTCGGCGTGTGCGATGCCGAAATCGCGTGCGATCGCATCGAGCAGCGGCTGCGCGTAATAGACGTTCGCGACGCTCGCCGCGCAGCACACGGCCAGCAGCGCGATGCGGGCGGTCGACAGCCGGCTGCCGGCATGGGCCGCGCTCGTCGCGTTCGCTGAATCCCAGGATGAATCCATCGGTGTTCCTCACGCCATCTGGTTGCAAATTGAAAGTTGTTGGAGTGTAGGAAAAGAACTTTTAAAATGCAACTTGTTGGTTCGCCGGTGTCGCCATGGTGGCGGCCGGACGATAGCGGAGGGGAACATGGCCAAACAGAAAAGTCTCGCGGATTCGCCGTGCCCGGTGGCGCGCGCGACCGACATCGTCGGCGACCGGTGGGCGCTGCTGATCGTGCGCGACGCATTCGACGGCGTGCGCCGCTTCGGCGATTTCCGCGCAAGCCTCGGCGTCGCGAGCAACATCCTGTCGGACCGGCTCAGGATGCTGGTGGAAGCCGGGGTATTCAAGGCCGTCCCGGCGTCGGACGGCACCGCGTACCAGGAGTACGCGCTGACGAAGCAGGGCGAGGGGCTGTTTCCGGTGATCGTGATGCTGCGCCAGTGGGGCGAGGCGAACCTGTTCGCGCGCGGCGAGCCGCATTCGGTGCTGATCGACCGGAAGACCGGCAGGGCGGTCCGCAAGCAGGCGCTGCGGCGCGAGGACGGCAGCGCGGTGAAGGCGGCGGAAACCGTCGTCAGGAAGGTCGGGGACGACGGCGCGGCAAGCGCGCGGTGAATCCGGCCGGCCGGGTCATGCGGGCATCCCGGCCGGGCGTGCGCGGCGTCAGTCTCCCGGCGCCGTTGCCGGCGCGGCGCCGCGCTTGTCGAAGAAGTGGCCCATCAGCTTGAGCAGCGGCCGGCGCCGGTTGGTGATCGCGAACGCCCATTCGTGCTGCTGCGACGACGCCTCGGCCGACGGGGTCGCGTCGACGAGCTGCTGCGCGCGCGGCAAGTCGTGCCAGGGCAGCCACGGGTACGCGTGATGGACCACGTGGAGATTGAAGTTCAGGATCACCCAGCGCGACCAGATCGGCACGCTCGCGCAGCTGTGCGACACGACGTCCTGCTCCCACAGCGGCGGGCGCTTGGCGTCATGGGCGAGCAGCGGAATCTCCGCGTGGTGCGGCAGGTTGAGCAGTTCGACGGCCAGCAGCAGCGTGAGCCACAGAAGCGCCGCGAAGGCGGCGAGTTCGCCCAGCACGCCCGATGCGAACGCGATCGCGCCGACGGCGGCATAACCGATCAGGTAGGCGATCGCATACGCCCATTCCCGGCTCGGTTTCCCGCGATCCGCGCGCGAGCGCTGCGGCTGGAACGACGCGATCCAGTGGCTGAGGATGTGGTTGAACGCCATCATCGGGATCCAGTGCCGCCACATGAATTCGAGCGAGCGCGCCTCCTTTTCCGTCATCACCGAGAATTTCTCGATCATCTTCCTGTTCTCGGGGTCGCCGGTCGGATGCGCGGTCCACGCATGGTGGCCGAGGTGGCTTCTGCGGCGCGGCAGAAACGGCAGGCCGATGATCCACGAGCAGACATGGCCGATGCCGTCGTTGACGAAGGCCACGCGCGACACGGCGGCATGCGTCGCCTCGTGCATGATCAGGTAGAAATGCAGCACGGCGAGCATGCCGACCAAGTAGGCCGGCACGCACCACCAGCCGCCGCTGTGCCACATCGTCCAGGCCGCGGCGAGCAGCGCGAGATCGGCCAGCCAGAGCGCGATCGTTGCGGCGCCCGTCGGCCCTTGCGGCAATTGTTTCTTCACGGACAGCCATTCGTCTTTCGTCATTTGGACCTCGGTCGTTCCTCGGTATGGGGGGGCAGAAAGCCCGGTCGTGCCGGGCCGATGCGTCAGGCGGCCAGGATGTGGCGGCCGATATCCCGGTAGGCCGCATCGAATGAATCGATGTAGGCGTCGAGCCCGTTCTTGTTCGCGAAGCCGTGTTCGCGGCGCGCGAGCAGCACGCAGTCGTAGCGCGCGCCGCGGTGCCAGTGCCAGGCCGGCAGATAGGCGGTCATGGCGAAGCCGATCTCGAGCATCGCCTTGATGAGGTCGAGCTTGTCGGCCAGCACGATCGCGCCCACGTACTGCAGCGTGCCGTGCCGCGCCAGGAAGCGGCGCAGGTCGCCGATCACTTCGTTCATCGTCGCGCTGTCGCCGCGGGCGTGCTGGCAGAGGTAGATCGCGTCGACCCGCTCGTCCTGGCGATACGTGAACTGGTCGGAAAACAGGTCGCCATGCCCCCAGAAGAACGTGTTCGGATAGGCGCCGACCGTTCCGCCGAGCCCCATCGGTTCGAACACCTGCCGCCGCAGGAACGCGGATTCGCTGAATACCGGCGCGGCGGGCAGGTAGTGCGGATGCCGGCCCGCGCCGAACGACCCGATCGCCACCGCGTGATGCTCGCGTATGCCGCGCACCATGTTCGGCGAGCCGTCGTGGCCGACGGGAATCACGTCGACATAATTGCGCATGGCCTGCAGCGACGCGTAATTGCGGGCAATCACGAAAGTCAGGTCGTGGGTCGACGAGGGCATCGAATCGACGGCCGCCTGCATCAGCGCCGAAATGACGCCCATTTTCCGGTAATGCTGGGAAATCATGCCGCGGCCGAATTCCCACGAACGATTCTGGGCGTTGTAACTGACGCTCATGCAGCCGATCAGCGTGTCGATTTCCACTTCGGCGGCAAACCAGACTTCCGATCTGCTTGAAATGGCCTCGCGGACATAATGCGCGTCGAGGCACGGATGCGAGGAGTCGCCATATTCCTTCTCGAACAGCGCGCAGATGCGCCGGGCGTCGGGCGTCGGCAACCGTTGCGCGGCGTATCCGGAATGTCAAAGAATTTTCATTATTTCTGTTGATAAAACTTTCGGAAATAATGTTTTCTGAAGTGGAATTCATTTTAAGAATCAGATCAATTGATTGGCTCTCGGTGAATATGGCGGAATATAAAGTGCGTCTGGGTAAATCGTCGTTGATTGTAGCAAATTGTTACATATCGGATTGTTTTGGAATTTCGATGATTTTAATTGAAGTTGTATAAACAATCTGGCTCGTTATATCTCTGGAAAATAATATTGGTTTTGTGAAATTCAGGAAAACAATTGTTGCCTTGAATTCGGCATTGATTCGAGGCCAATGTCCTATTAGCCGGAATTCAACCGCGAGAGGCGGGAAGCGGGGGAGGAGAGGTGGGGGACAGCGCGCGGCGCCGGCCGCAAGATGACCTTCGATGCGGCCGGTGAGACGGCTGTTCAGTGACGATCGCCGCGCCAGCGGCCCGGCGCGATGCCGAACCGTTTCGTGAACGCGTGCGTGAACGCGCTCTGGTCGGCGAAACCGACCTGCCCGGCGATATCCGCGAGCGCATGCCGGCCGTCGGCCAGCAGGATCACCGCCGCGTCGAGGCGCAGCCGCTGCAGGTAGCGGTGCGGGGTTTCGCCGAATGCGTCGACGAACAGTTGATGGAAGCGACGCATGCCGTAGCCGCAATGCTCGGCGAGGTCGGCGATGCGCAGCGGCTCGGCGAGCCGCGCGCGCAGCCATGGGTCGATGCGCGCGAAATCGAGGCCCGCGGCGGGCGCCGCCAGGCCGCTGTCGCCGAGCAGCGCGCCGCACAGCCGCGCGGCCGCCTGCCACTGGAACCGATGCGCGGCGGCGCGCTGCGCGTCGCCGGCCGGCGCGTCGAAGCGCGCGGCGGCGGCCGCGACCTGCGCGACGAGCGCGGCGAGGCGCGGATCGATCGACACGGCGCGCGGGCCGTCGAACAGCCGCTGCGGCACCGCGAGCGAGGCTGCGGGCAGGTCGAGCACGAGCTGGCGGTTCTCGCCGAGGCCCGCGTAGTCGTGGCGCGCGCCGGCCGGAATCAGCCACGCGCCATGCCGGTCGATGCGCTGGCCGACGCCGTCCACCGCCATCACCATCGCGCCGTCGAGGCCGACCACGACCTGGTGAAAGTCGTGCACGTCCGACGCCTCCGACGCATCGTAACGGCGCAGCGCAATGGCGGGGGACGCGATGGGTTCCATCGGGCGGACGGTGTTCGGTTGCGTCAGACGTCGAGCAGCTCGACTTCGAACACGAGCGTCGCGTTCGGCGGAATCACGCCGCCGGCGCCGCGCGGGCCGTAGCCGAGTTGCGGCGGGATCGTCAGGCGGCGCACGCCGCCGACCTTCATGCCCTGCACGCCTTCGTCCCAGCCCTTGATGACCATGCCGCCGCCGAGCACGAACGCGAACGGGTCGTTGCGGTCCTTGCTCGAATCGAACTTCTGGCCGTCGGTGAGCCAGCCGGTGTAATGCACGCTGACCGTTTGACCGGCCTTCGCCTCGGCGCCCGTGCCTTCGGTGAGATCTTCGTACTTGAGGCCCGATTCGGTCGTGATGACTGCCATGACTTCTCCTGAGTGGGGGTGGGTGAAACCGTCATTGTAGGCGAGCAGGCGCGGCGCCCGACAGGCGCGTTTGAATCGGGTGCAAGCGGTGCGATGCGCACGGCGCGCGTGCGATCCGGGCGCGCGTATGAATCCGGTTCGCGGCGCCGCCGATGCCGGCCATGCGCCGGCGTGCGCGAGGCGCGCGGCGCCTGCATCCGGCGGGCGCCGACGGGACCTGCTGCAGGGTCCGCCGGCCGCCCGCCGACGCCCCGTCGCGTTCGAATCTCCACCTGCGTTCGCGCCGTTTGCGCGCCGGTTTTTCCGTCGTTTTCCCTGCAAGGTGTTTGGAAGCGCGCATCTATCGCGCGGCTTGCACACGCGCGTCGCCGCGGCCTATCTTTACATCTACCAATGTCAAGATTATCGATGTCGCGCACCGGCGCCATGCCCGCCGCGACAGGAGACGAACCAACATGAAATCAGCCGCTGCCGCCACCGCGGCCGAGGTGATGCCGGTGCGCCGCGACCTGCGCTTCGACCTGCCGGTCGAGCGTGCGAAGGACTGGCACGGCAAGGGCCCGCACGTGACCCATTTCTTCAACGCGCTGTCGCTGCTGTTTCCCGCGGGCGAGCGCTTCTTCATGGATTCGGTGCGCAATTACCGCGACCGCATCGACGATCCGGTGCTCAGGCAGCAGGTGCTCGGCTTCATCGGGCAGGAAGCGATGCACACGCGCGAGCACGTCGAATACAACGAGCTGCTGCAGGCGAACCGGCTGCCCGCGCGCAAGCTCGACAAGCGCGTCTGGTGGGTGCTCGACTACGTGAAGCGCACGCTGCCGCATTCGGTGCAGCTCGCGCATACGGTCGCCGCCGAGCACTACACCGCGATGCTCGCGGACTGGCTCCTGCGCGACCCGTCGCGGCTCGCCGGCTCGGTCGACGGCTACCGGCAGATGTGGATCTGGCATGCGCTCGAGGAAACCGAGCACAAGTCGGTGTCGTTCGACGTGTGGAACGCGGCGATGAAGCCGGGCCTGCGGCGCTACCTGATCCGCGTGGGCGTCTATGCGGTGACGACGCTGACGTTCTGGCCGACGGTGTACCTGATGCATCGGGCGCTGCTGTCGCGCGACCCCGACGCGAAACGGCAGCGCGTGCGCGGCACGCTGAGCATGATCGCGTTCCTGTACGGGCCGCGCCGGGGGCTGTTTCCGCGCATTGCGGGCGAATGGCTGAGCTTCTTCCGGCCCGGTTTCCATCCGTGGGACCGCGACAACCGCCATCATCTCGCGCGGGTCGACGCGCTCGTCGCCGCGTATGGCGAGCACGACGCCGCGTCGGCGGGGCGCGGCCGCGCGAACGCGCTGGCGCCGCTGGCGTCGGGCCGCTGACGCCGCATTACAAACGGGCAGGGCGCCGTGTTGCGCCCGCACGTCAGCGCGGCGCGTCTGACGATTGACCTCGGTCAATCGGAGCGGCGGGCCCGCCGCAGCATCCGCGCGGAACGGTTCGGCCCCGAAATCGAGCGTCGCCAGCGCGATACGTGCGGCGTTGCGCGGCGTTGGCCGCACGCGCCGCGCACGGCGAGCGCCCCGCGTCGCATAGCCGGGGCGGCCGGTGTGGCGCGCGCATCCCGGCCACCGCGCCAGCCTGTTTCGCACACCCCCCGCCACAGGGATAATACCCATCTAGCCGCAATGCGCCGGCGCCGATATACCGCTCAAGGCAGGCTGCGCACCGACGCGATTATTGCGACGGGGTATTTTATTCAGATGGAAATACGGCGAATATGTCGGTTAGACCGTCTGATCCGTCGCGTACCGCGGCGGGAAGCCGAAGCGCGACACCAACGCAAAGCGGGGAACAACGATGGTTCCAAAGTCACCCGAGCCACCCAGGGACGCGGCATCCGCGGCATTCGGCGTGCCGCCGGTGTCCATCACGGCGCCCGAAGCCGGGCGCAAGCTGTTCGTGATCGCACGCTCGCCCGAAGAGCCGCTGCTCGAGCAGTTGCGCTCGCTCGGCTGGGAAATCGCGATCGCGAAGACGGCCGGCACCGCGCAGAACATGACGTCCGCGGTGGGCGTGGCCGCGGGCCTGATCGACTTTACCGGCTTCACGTCGCGCGATTTCCCCGCGTTGAAGGCGTGCCTGAGCCAGCCGGCGATCGGCTGGATCTCGATCGCGCGGGCCGGCGTGACGATCAGCCCGGTGGTGCGCGAGTTGATCCGCAGCTACTGTTTCGACTATGTGACGCTGCCGCTTCCGTACGAATGGATTTCCCACGTGCTCGGCCACGCGCGCGGCATGGCGGCGCTCGACCGCGTCGACGGCGCGGCCTACGCGGCGTCGATCGGCGAGCACGGGATGATCGGCAACTGCGAAGCGATGCAGCAGCTGTTCAGCACGATCCGCAAGGTGGCCAAGACCGACGCGAGCGTGTTCATCTCGGGCGAATCCGGCACCGGCAAGGAACTCACCGCGCTCGCGATCCACGAGCGCTCGGGCCGCGCGAAGGGCCCGTTCGTCGCGATCAACTGCGGCGCGATTCCGCATCACCTGCTGCAATCCGAACTGTTCGGCTACGAGCGCGGCGCGTTCACCGGCGCGAGCCAGCGGCGCGCCGGGCGGATCGAGGCGGCCAACGGCGGCACGCTGTTCCTCGACGAGATCGGCGACATGCCGCTCGAAAGCCAGGCGAGCATGCTGCGCTTCCTGCAGGAAGGCAAGATCGAACGGCTCGGCGGCCAGGAATCGATCCCGGTGGACGTGCGGATCATCTCGGCGACGCACGTCGATCTCGACGGCGCGGTGGAGGGCGCGCGGTTCCGCGCGGATCTCTATCACCGGCTGTGCGTGCTGCGCATCCACGAGCCGCCGCTGCGCGCGCGCGGCAAGGACATCGACATCCTCGCGCACTACGTGCTGCAGAAATACAAGGCCGACAGCGGCCGCAAGATCAGCGGCTTCACGTCGGCCGCGCTCGACGCGATGCGCCGCTACGAGTGGCCGGGCAACGTGCGCGAGCTGATCAACCGCGTGCGGCGCGGCATCGTGATGGCCGAGAGCCGGCTGCTGACGCCGCACGATCTCGGGCTCGAGGCGCCCGGCGAGACCGAGCCCGTGACGCTCGAGCAGGCGCGCGCGCTGGCCGAGCGCACCGCGATCGAGAACGCGCTGCTGCGCAACGATCACCGCATCAACAAGGCGGCCGCCGAACTCGGCATTTCGCGCGTGACGCTCTACCGGATGATGATCGAGCACGGGCTGAACGATCACGACAATGGCGACAACGGCGGCAAGGACGGCGCGCCGTCCGGGCCGCCGTCCGGCGACGCGGGCCATCGCCGCGTCGGCTGAACGGCGCCGGCGGCGGGCAGCCGCGCGCCGCCGGCATGGCGCGCGGCGCGCGGCATCGTCCGGCGTATGCCGGCTTCAGCGGTAGGTCCAGAGCCGGTGCAGCACGAACGTCACCGGCGGCACGCACAGCACCACCGCGACGATGCTCCAGCCGTGCGCGAGGCCGAGCGCCTCGGTGCCGCGCGCGAGCAGCATCGTCTCGACGAGGCCGGACAGCGCGACCGCGACGAAGCGCGCGAGGTTGCGCCACTGCACGTTCGACGAAAAACTCCACAGCGTATTGGCGAGATACGAGAACACCGTCGCGCAGACGAACGCGACCGCGTTCGCGGTCACGGCCGTCGCGTCGAGCAGCGCGAACATCGCCGACGCGATCAGCGCATGGATCGCGGTCGAGCAGATGCCCGACACGCCGAAGCGGAACAGCCGCGCGCGTTCGGCGGCATAGACGGCGCGGATCAGGTCGGGTTCCATGGCATCGGCTCAGCGGGCGGCGACGCGATGGCGCGTCTGCGAGCGGCGGCGCGCGAGGTCGGCCCGCGCGGCGGCGGACGCCTGGCGCAGCGAATCGCGCGACACCGGCAGCGTCGTCACCTTGCTGCGCGCCTGGTAGCGGCGGCGCACGAGATAGACGGGCCGTTCCTTCGATTCGTAGTAGATCCGCCCGATGTATTCGCCGACGACGCCGATGCCCACCAGCTCGATGCCGCTGATGAACAGCATCGCCGAGATCAGCGACGCGTAGCCCGGCACCGGATTGCCGAACATCAGCGTGCGCATGACGATGAACGAGCCGTAGACGAACGACAGCGCGGCGATGCCGAGCCCGATGTAGGTCCAGCTGCGCAGCGGCACCGTGCTGAAGCTCGTGATCCCCTCGAGCGCGAAGTTCCACAGCTTCCAGCCGGAGAACTTCGACTTGCCGGCGCTGCGCGCCTCGCGCTCGTAGTCGACGATCACGGTCCGGAAGCCGACCCACGCAAACAGGCCTTTCATGAAGCGGCGCCGCTCCGGCAGGCTGCGTAGCGCGTTGACCACCTGGCGGTCCATCAGCCGGAAATCGCCGACGTTCTCCGGCAGCTTCACTTCCGACAGCGCGTTGTGCACGCGGTAGTACAGCTTCGCCGCGGTGCGCTTCGCGAACGAATCGCACGCGCGGTTGGTGCGCCGCGCGGCGACCACTTCCGCGCCGCCGCGCCAGTGCTCGATCATCGCCGGGATCAGCGACGGCGGATCCTGCAGGTCCGCGTCGATCGGGATCACCGCGTCGCCCACCGCCTCGTCGATGCCCGCGGTGAGCGCGGCTTCCTTGCCGAAGTTGCGCGTAAGGTCGATCACGCGCACGCGCCGGTCCTTCGTGCCGATCGCGATCAGGCGGTCGAGCGTGTCGTCGCGGCTGCCGTCGTTGACGCAGACGATCTCGAAGCGGATCCCGTCGATCCCGCTCATCAGCGGCATCACGACATCGAAGAAGTGCTCGACGGCCTCGCCTTCGTTGTAGAACGGCACGACCAGCGAGATGAGCGGTGGATGGACGAGAGTCCGCATGACATTACCCCCTGTGAACGCCGCTTCAGTGCCGGATGCCGAACGGCAACGGCTGGCGGTCGAATCGATGAAGCCGTGGCGGCGCATGGCGCGGCCGCACGGCGTGCGTGAAACCGGTGTCGGTCGCGCTGTCGTGCGCGTCCGGCATGCAGGGCGCATCATGCCGTTCGTGCGCGATGCGCGTGACGAGCAGCAGCAGCGACACGGCCGCGACGAGCGGCATGAACTGCGCGTGCAGATGCGCGACGGCAAGGCCCGCGAGCGGCGCCGCCCACAGCAGCGCGAGCCATTCGCGGTCGAAGCGCCGCCAGCCGAATGCAAACGCGTGACGCGCATACCAGGCGATCAGGATCCCGTACCAGGCGAGATCGCCGTCGATCAGCGACGGCGCGGCGAGCAGGGTCGCGCAGATCAGCGTCGCGGCGCGCAGCGCATACGTGCAGCTGCCGCGCCATGCGTAGCAGACGGCCGCGACCGCGCACGCGATCGCCAGCGCCTGCAGCGACAGCGCGACGAGCGGCGGCCAGCCGGCCAGCGCCGCCATGGCCTGCGCGGTGGGCGTGCGCGCGAGCAGCGCCGGCATCGCGCCGGCCGCGCGGTGCGCGGCGTCGATCGCCTGTGCGAACGCGCCCCATGCCTCCGCGCCGAACGCGAACGTCGCGAGCGCGGCGAGGCCGGCGACGGTCGCGGCCCACGCGGCGAGCGCGCGCCATTGCGCGGCGCACAGCAGCGCGAGCGGAAACAGCACGGCCAGCTGCGGCTTCATGCCGAGCATCCCGAAGCAGAGGCCGGCGGCGATCGGGCGCCGCTGCAGCAGCAACAGGCCGAAGCCGGCGAGCGACGCGGTGAGCAGGCCGTCCTGGCCGGTGACCGTCGCGATGAACATGCCGGGGAACGCCCATGCGCACAGCGCGGCGGAGCGGCGCTGCACGATCAGGCGGGTCGCGACGGCGAACAGCGCGCACGCGCCGCCGAGCCACACGATCGCCGCGACCGCGTACGGCAGCCAGCCGAGCGGCGTCGCCAGCAGCAGCGTGGCGGGCGGATAGCGCCACGGCAGGCCGGCCGGCGCGCCGTGCAGCGACGCGATCGCGTGCACCTCGACCGCGTGCAGCGCCGCGACGCGCCACGCGTCGAGCGCCTGCCCGTGCGCGGCGAGCCACGCGGCGCTCCAGGTCGGTGCAAAGTCGGCCAAGGGCGCCGGCAGCGCGTCGCCGTGCGGGCCGAACAGGCGCACCGCGTAGATCGCGCCGAACAGCAGGTAACAGCACAGCGCGACCTGCGCATACGTACGCACGCGGCGCAGCGACAGCCAGTGGGGCCGGCGGTGCGGGCCGGCCGCCGGCAGCTCGGGATGCGCGTCGAACGCGGGCAGCGCGTGGCGCTCGGGGTGGCGGATCTGCATCATGCGGTCCTCGGCGCGAGCGACGCGCGGCGCACGACGACGAACAGCAGGCTCAGCAGCACGACCGGGCCGAACTGCGGCAGCAGCAGCAGGCGGTTGACGAACTCGAACGCGGGCAGCAGCCACGCGAGCACGATCACCAGCTGGTCGCCGGGCAGCCAGCCTTCGTCGAGGCCGTATGCGACGAGGCAAAACACCGCGATGCCGAGCCACGGCAGCTCGTAGTGCCACAGATACGGCGTGGTCAGCAGCGTCGCCACCGCGAGCGCCGCGCCGCGCAGGCGCATGTCGCGCGTGCGGCGCCACACGGCGACCGCGGCGGTCGCCGCGATCAGCGCCACCGCGGCCTGCGCCGCGTATGCGAGCGGCAGCGCTGCGCCGGCGAGCCGCAGCGCCGCGAACGGCGAAGGCGACACCTGCCAGTACGACACGCCGTATTCGACGACCATCTCGCGCGCCAGCGACATCCCGTTCGCGAAGCCGCGCAGCGCGGTGCCGCCGCCGAGCGCGACGCTGGCGCCGGCAAACAGCGCGGTGCCGGCCGCGGCGGCGCCGAACGCGCGCCAGTTGCGCGTCGCGATCAGCACGAGCGGAAACAGCACCGCCAGCTGCGGCTTGATCGCCAGCAGGCTGACGAGCAGCCCCGCGACCACCGGCCGCCGCTCGAGATGGCGCAGCGCGAGCGCCGCGATCCCGGCCGTGAGCAGCCCGTTCTGGCCGCTGGCGATCGCGATGAACACGCCGGGAAACGCCAGCACCGCGAGCGTCACGGCGCGGGGGTGCGCAAGGTGCGTGCGCAGCCCGGACAGGCCGGCGACGCCTCGCGCATAGCATAGAAAGCTGCCCGCGAAAAAGAGGAAGAATGCGGGCAGAAACGGCACGAAAGCGAACGGCACGACGAGCAGCAGCATCGTCGGCGGATACAGCCACGGCAGGAAGCCGTGATGCAGGTAAGCGCCGAACCGCTGCAGTTCGGCCTGCGAAAACCGATGGAAATCGTAGATGGTCGCGACCTGCCCGTGCAGGATCAGGTCGGACGCGGTCCAGAACACCGCGAAATCGACGCCCGGACGGATCGCCGTGTTGGCCGTGAAGCCATGCGTCGTCCACGCCCACGCGCCCAGCGTGAGCGCGATGAGCACCAGCATCGCGCAGCTGTACGGCACGATGCGATCGGCCGTCAGCCAGTGCGTACTGCGCCGCGCGCGATAGCGCGCTCCCCGATTTGCTGCGTACATGATGCCCCGCCTGCAGGTGGGGGCTGCGTGGTTGCCGCAGCCCGTTTATCTGTCGTGGTACCGCCCGGACGTCGAAGCATGTTCGCTTTCTGGGTGCGTCCGGCCATTCCATTGTTAGAAAAAAACGCGCGTCGATGCAAATCGCCCCAGGTTTAACCACCTGTTTAAAAAAGGGAAATCCGGCGAAAACGGTGCCGCGCGGGGCCGTTGACGCGCCGCTTCGGGCGATCGTGTTTCGGGGCTGAAACATTTCGCGTGTCCGGGCGATGCGAACCTGCACCCTTGCCGCCCGGCGCGCGCGGCGGGGCGGCTTCGGGAAAATCCCGAGAAAATTTTTTGAGCCTTGCCGGACGGGGCTTTGCGCGGGGTGCGCGGCGGCGCGCGGCGGTATCGATGTATCAGAAGCGCAACTTCCGGCGGCCCGTGCCACTCCCGGTCGCGGGTGCACCGACCCGAACCCCTTGTGCAGACTGGATCGGGCCCGGGCTGGCCCGCTCCTTGCGAAAGATGACTCGCGGAAGTCGACGACACGACGTCCGGCCGATCCAGACATCGACTACACCAGGATCGACGCCGGCGTCACCCACGGGGTTGGAGCCCGGAGCCAGGCGGAACAGCGCCACATCCGGTCTCACTGGGCCAGTCGCCGTCTGACCAGCGGGGCGCCGGCGTCGTCCGGTTGCCAGAAGAAAGCGAAAGACGGAAGTCGGGGGTAACAAAATGATTGACCAAAGCACCACGCGGCTTGCGAGCCGCCCACGCAGCGCCACGGCACACGGCCGGACGTCTGCGCTCCATTCGTCCGGCCGGCATGCGTCGACCGGCATCCAGTCCGCTCCGGGCGGCAAGCGCATCCGGCAGATCGCCACGCATGCGCACCCGAGACGCATTTCATCGTTCGTCGAATCGGCCCGTAAAGGCATGTGCGCACGCGCACCCGTGCCGATGCGTCCGATCTTCACGTTCTGATTTTCTTGCAGTGCCAGCAGTAGAGCAGGTCCCCCCGAGTCAATGGTGACAAGGGGTTTTCTTTAGCTATCCGAAGGGAGATAACCATGTCCAAGCTCGTTCAACAAGTGAAGAAGTTCGTCCGTGACGAAGACGGCGTGACCGCCATCGAATACGGCCTCATCGCAGCACTGATTGCCGTCGTCATCATCGGCGCGGTGCGGATCGTCGGCCAGGATCTCAATGGCGTCTTTACGACGATCGGTAACGAACTGTGAACCCGCCGACGGGCGAGTTCACGGTTGATTCGCCCGTCATTTTCCTGAATCGATTGGTGACGTCTTCAGAACGCGATGAGGAGCATGTCATGAAGCAGACAGTCCTTGTGCAGCACTCCGGCAGCCTGCGTGCCCTGCTGGCCCGTGTCCGCCGCTCGAACCTCCTCCGGGACGACAGCGGCGTCACGGCGATCGAGTACGGCCTGATCGCCGCGTTGATCGCGGTGGTGATCATCGGCGCCGTGCAGATCGTCGGCCAGGACCTGAACGGCGTGTTCACGACTGTGGGGAACGAACTGTAGCGCACATGACATGGCGCGCGGTCTGGCGTCCGGGCTGGCCAGCCCGGACGTGTATCGGCAGACACGCCGCGCATGCGCCACGGTTCGATCGCTGAAGCAACGGAGATCGCCATGCACACCGGATTGAAAGCGGTATCGAGATGGATCGAGGACGAACGCGGCGTCACGTCGATCGAATACGCACTGCTGGGTTCGCTGATTGCGATGGCCATCGTGTTCGCGGTGATGTCGCTCGGCACGTCGCTCGGCAACCTTTACCAGGACGTCGCGGCCCGCATCACGGCTGCGACCTGAAGTCACCCAAGCACGCTCGAAGAGGCCCGTCATGTTGCCTGTCATGCCGTCCCACCCGATTCCGCTGTGCGTCACGGCACTCGTGATCGTCGCAGCCAGCACGGACCTGACGTGCCGCCGCATTCCGAACCGCCTGCTCGCGGTCGGTCTCGCCGGTGCGCTGGTCGCGCAATGCGTGCTGCTGGGGCTGTGGGCCGGTGCGCTCGCGTGGCTGGCGGGCGCCGCGACCGGCTTCGCGCTGCTGATGCCGCTGTACCTGATGCGCGGGATGGCGGCCGGCGACGTGAAGCTGATGCTGACGATCGGTGCATGGGTAGGCCCCGCGCTCGCCGCCTGGATCGTGCTCGCGACCTTCGTCGCGGGCGGGGCCGGCGCGCTGGCGGTGGTGCTGTGGCGGGGCCGCGCGCGACAGCTGTTCGCGAATGTCCGCTACCTGCTGGCGCGTGCCGCGCTCAGGCAGCAGGGCATGGCGGCCGAGATGCCGGCGCAGGTCGCGTCGGTGGGGGCGTTGCCGTACGGCGTCGCAATCGCCGCGGGCACGCTGGGAATGTTGTTCGCGGCCGCCGTATAGGTGTGGGCCGCCTGCGCAACCGATGCTGACAACGGAGCGATCATGACCGCAGACCACAACGAGCCGAGACGCGACGCGCAGATCGCTCATCTGCCCGATCCGGCGCCGTCGCGCGAGTCTCACACGAAACTCCACGCGCGGCTGCCGCGCGCGCCGCGCACGCTCGCGGACACCGGGCTCCACGAGACCTTCGTCGCGGGGCTGGTGCTCAAGTCGACGCTGATGCACGGCCGCTCGGAATATGCCGACCTGATCGACCGGCACTGCCTGCCGATCTCGGTGCTCGACGACGTGCTCGCGTTCCTCGTGCGCGAACATCTCGTCGAGATCACGCACCGCGGCACGACGGATCTCGACGTGTCGTTCCGCCTGACCGACGCGGGCCGCGTGCTCGCGATCGAGGAGAAGGCGCGCAGCAATTACGCAGGCCCCGCGCCGGTCACGCTCGATGCGTACCTCGAGATGATCGACGCGCATTCGATCCGCAAGACGCGCATCGCGCGCGCCGACGTGTTGGAAGCCTTCAAGGGGATCGTCTACGACATGTCGATCATCGACGCCGCGGCCGCGTCGCTGAACGCCGGGCGCCCGCTGCTGATCCACGGGCCGGCGGGCAGTGGCAAGACCTTCCTCGCCGAGCGCCTCGGCACGCTGATGCGCGGCGACGTGCCGGTGCCGTACGCGATCTACGCGGGCGGCGAAATCATCCAGATCTACGACCCGCTCGTGCATGTCGACGCCGCGCACCAGCCGGACGGGCAGTCGGTCGACCGCCGCTGGCGCCTGTGCGAGCGCCCGATGGTGCTGTCGGGCGGCGAGCTGACGCTCGACGAGCTCGACCTGCGGCACGACGACACGTCCGGCTGCTACCAGGCGCCGCCGCACATGAAGGCGAACATGGGCATGTACATCGTCGACGACCTCGGCCGCCAGCGCGTCGAGCCGCGCGACCTGCTCAACCGGTGGCTGCGGCCGCTCGATCGCGGCGTCGACCTGCTGACGCTCGGCTCGGGCAACCGCTTCGTCGTGCCGTTCGACGTGTGGCCGGTGTTCTCGAGCAACATCGCGCCGTCGCAGTTCGGCGACGACGCGTTCCTGCGCCGCCTCGGCTCGAAGCTCTACGTCGGGCCGATGCCGATCGAGGATTACCACGCGGTGTTCGACGCGATGTGCCGGTCGCTCGGCCTCGTGCCGGCCCACGACGCGTTCGACTACCTCGCGCACCGGCTGCACCTGCCGACCGGCAAGGCCTTCCTTGCCTGCTTTCCGGGCGACCTGCTGCGCCTCGTCGCCGCGTCGGCGCGCTATCGCGGCGATCCGATGGAAGTCACGCAGGAGGCGCTGCATGAGGCGTGGGCCGGCTACTTCGGTTCCGCACCCGAGCGGGACAGCACGCATCCGCCGGCGGGCGACCGCCTCGGCCGCACGCTGATCTCCGGTTGAGCGGTTTTATTCACGATCTGTCGAGGAGCATTGCCATGAAAAACAGTCGCGCAATCACGATGCTGATCATCGCCATGGTGGCGGGTCTCGCCGCCGTCGCGTTCGCATCGCGGTGGCTCGTGCAAACGTCCACCAGCGCCGTGACGCAGGTTGCCGTCGCGGCCACCGACCTCAACCTGGGCGAGCCGATCGGGCCGGCCCAGATCCGCACCGTCAGCTGGCCGACGTCCAGCGTGCCGCCCGGTGCGTTCACCGATACGAAGACGCTCGAAGGGCGCGTCGTGCGCACGAGCCTCGCGCGCGGCGAGCCCGTGCTCGAAGCGAAGCTCGCGCCGCTCGGCACCAAGGGCGGGCTGTCCGCGGTGATCGGTGCGGGCAACCGCGCCATCACGGTGCGCGTGAACGACGTGGTCGGCGTCGCGGGTTTCGCGCTGCCGGGCAACTACGTCGACGTGATCGTCAACACGCAGGAACCGGGCAAGACCGACAACCAGCAGAGCATCTCGAAGATCGTGCTCGAGCACATCCTGGTGCTGGCGGTCGCGCAGCAGGTCAGCCGCGACGACACGGCGCCGAAGGTCGTCAACGCGGTGACGCTCGAAGTGTCGCCCGAACAGGCCGAGAAGCTCGACGTCGCGCGCAGTGTCGGCACGCTGTCGCTCGTGCTGCGCAACCAGGTCGACAAGCAGACGCTGAACACCGACGGCGCGACCAAGCTCACGCTGCTCGGCAAGCCGGCGGCTCCGATCGCTGCGCCGGCGCCGGTGGTGCGCACCCGCACGGTGCGGGTGCATGTGGCGTCGCACACGGCCCCGGCCGCGCGGCGCGACTGCATCGGCGTGCTGGCCGGCGTCGCGGGCAGCGTCGAATGCTTCTGAATTCATCAACAACACGTGCAGCATCCAGGCCGCTCGCCGCAAGCGGCGGCCTTTGACAGTCAAGCCCGGCAGTTCGCCGGGCACTCGGGGGATCAGACGAAATGAAGATCAAACCGCAACGTTCTGGAGCCGGGCCGGCGCGTACGCGCGCCCTGCACGGCGCGATGGCCGCAGCCCTGCTGTGCGCCGGCTGGTTCAACGTCTACAGCGCGGTCGCGCAGGTCGGCGCCGAGGCGGGTGCCCTGGTGAAGGGCGGCCCGGCGAGCGCACCGGCGGCGATGGGCAAGGGGCCGATGCAGATGACGATCAGCATGACGCCGGCGCCTGCCGCCGGAGCCGCTGCCGCCTCGGCCGGGCCGTTGCGCGGGCCGAACTGCGTCGGCGCGGTGCGCGACTCGACGTCCGTCAGCGTGCCGCTCGGCAAGTCGATGCTGGTGCCGATGCCCGAGCCCGTGCGCAACCGCACGATCGGCAATCCGGCGGTCGCGCAGGCGACGATGGTATCGCCGCAGACGCTCTACATCCTCGGGCTGTCGGTCGGCACGACCAACATGATCGTGCAGGGCAAGAGCGGCACGTGCCGGATCATCGACGTCGCGGTCGGCGCCGACGCGGGCGGCCTGCAGGCGTCGCTCGCGCAGCTGATGCCGGGCGAGCGCGACATCCACGTATCGACCGCGGCCGACACGATCGTGCTCGCGGGCAACGTGTCGAGCTCGCAGGCCGCGCAGCAGGCTGCCGCGATCGCGAAGGCCTATGCGAACAGCGGCAGCGGCAACGGCGCCAATGGCGAGAACAAGGGCGGCAACGTGCTCAACATGCTCACCGTGACCGCGCCGCAGCAGGTGATGCTCGAGGTGAAGGTCGCCGAGGTGTCGAAGACGCTGATCAACCAGCTCGGCTCGGCGTTCAACATCCAGGGCGGCTTCGGCTCGTGGAGCGGCGCGCTGGTGAGCAACCTGCTGGCGGGCGTCGCGAGCGGCATCGTCGCGAACAAGGCGAACAACCGGCCGTTCAGCGTCGCGGTGGATGCGCAGAACACCGACAACCTCGTCAAGATCCTCGCGGAGCCGAACCTCGTGACGATCAGCGGCCAGGAAGCGACGTTCCTCGCGGGCGGCAAGATCTTCATCCCGGTGCCGCAGAGCAATACCGGCGGCGGCACGACGATCACGCTGCAGGAAGAGGAGTTCGGCGTCGCGCTGAAGTTCCTGCCGACGGTGCTGGGGAACGGCCGCATCAGCCTGAAGGTCGCGCCGGAAGTGTCGGAGCTGTCGCAGACGGGCGTCACGCTCACCGCGACCAACGTCGCCGGCGCATCGATCCTGCCGCTGATCACGACCCGGCGCGCGTCGACGACGGTGCAGATGGCCGACGGCGAGACGTTCGCGATCGGCGGGCTGATCAAGGACAACGTGTCGGGCGCACTGAAGGCAGTGCCGGGCATCGGCGAAATCCCGGTGCTGGGCGCGCTGGCCCGCAGCACGTCGTTCCAGCAGGACCGCACCGAGCTGATCTTCATCATCACGCCGCACCTGGTGAAGCCGCTGCAGACCGCCGACGTGCCGCTGCCGACCGACAGCTTCACGCGGACGAACGAAGCGGACGTGTTCGCGACCGGCAACATGGAAGGGCGCGGCGGCCTGCGCAAGCATGGCCGGATGCCCGCCAGCGAAGCCGCGCCGGCGCAGCCGATGCCGCAATCGCAGGCCCCGGCGCCCGAGCAGGCCCCCGCGCCGGCCCCCGCGCCGAAGCAGGACAGCACGCCTGACGCCACCGCCGCGCTGCCCGCGCCGCGCGCCCCGCAGGCCGATGCGGCCGCCAAGGCGGTGACGTCGGCGATGCCGGTCGCGACGCAGGACGTGCCGTCCAAGCCGCTCGCCGAAACGCACGTCCCGGTGCCCGCTCCCGTGCCCGCACCGGAGCCGGCGAAGGCCGAGTCGGCGCCGGCGGCGGCCGCGCCGAACGCCGCGAACGACGCGACGGCGGCCCGCATCGCCCGCATCGAAGCGGCCGCGGCGCGCCTCGCCGCGGCGAACCAGGCCGCGCCGGCCCAGCCGGCGCCCGCGAAGCGCCACACGCAGCAGGTCGCCCGCGCGAATGCCGCGCCGTCGTCCACCGATCATTGAAGACCTTCAAGGGGAAGCTCATGAAATCCTCGTACCTCGTCATCGTGCGCCGCGTGGCCCTGGCCGCGCCGCTCGCCACCGCGCTCGCGGGCTGCATGACGTCGACGCCGGTGTGGGACAGCCGGTTCGGCGAATCGGTGCGCGCCGTGACGCAAGCGCAGATCATCGATCCGCACGCCGCGGACCACGCGCCGGCCAAGCCGGCCGTGTCGGGCGCCGCGGCAGCGGCCGCGCTCGACAACTACGAAAAGTCGTTCCAGGCGCCCGAGCCGAAGTCGAACGCGTTCGTGATCGGCATCAGCAAGTCCGGTAACCAATAACGACAGCTACTCAGGGAGATTGCCATGTCCCGCGTTGCTCAACCTGTTCGACCCGCCGTTCGCGGCATGCGCCGCCAGCGCGGCGCCGTGGCGGTCATCGTCGCGATCGTGCTGGCGGTGCTGATCGGGTTCGTCGGCCTCGCGCTGGATCTTGGCAAGTTGTACGTCACGCGCAGCGAACTGCAGAACAGTGCCGATGCCTGTGCATTGGCGGCTGCGCGTGACCTGACAGGCGCCACGGTGAACCTGTCGGTTTCGGAGGCGGCCGGCATTACCGCCGGCCACCAGAATTTCGCGCTGTTCCAGCAGAACGCGGTGCAGCTGAATACGGATTCGAACGTCACGTTCAGCGATGCGTTGACCAATCCGTTCCTGCCGAAGGGCTCGGTGTCGTCGCCGTCGACGATCAAGTACGTGAAGTGCACGACGGCGCAGGGCAACATCGCGAACTGGTTCATCCAGGCGCTGAACGTGATCCCGGGCATCAACATCGCGAAGGCCGCCGTGTCGGCTGCCGCGGTCGCGACCGTCGGGCCGTCGCAGACCACCTGCGCGATTCCCGTGTTCGTCTGCAAGGCGGGTACCAACGTGAGCCCGCCGGTCGCCGGCGCGACCTACAACATCGGCGACTGGATCGCATCGAAGACGGGCTCGCCGCCGTCCTACGGTGCGGGCAACTTCGGCTGGGCGGCGCTCGACGGCTCGAACAGCGCGTCGGAGATCACCAAGGAACTGGCCGGCAACTACTGCAACCTACCGGCGGTCGGATCGAGCATCGGCTCGCCGGGGAACAAGATCTCGAGCGGCGATGCGTGGAATACGCGCTTCGGCATCTATCACAACCCGTTCAAGGGGCCGGCCGACGGCACGCCCGATTTCACCGGCTATTCGTACACGTCCGGCACCTGGGCGGCAGGGAGGAACGCATACGCCGACTTCGTGGCCAAGCGCCAGACCTTCGCCAGCTACCAGGGCGACACGCTGAGCGGTATCAGTACGGGCGGCTCGTATTCGGCGGGCAACTATACGGGCGGCGCGGATCGCCGCCTGGTGCTGGCGCCCGAAGTCGACTGCACGCAGCTGCTGAGCGGCCACAGCGCGGCGGTGCTGCAGTGGGATTGCGTGCTGATGCTCGATCCGATGGCGTCGGGCGGCGGCGCTGGCCCGGTGCACCTCGAGTATCGCGGCTCGTCGTCGATGGCGGGCAGCCCGTGCGCGACCGAAGGCGTACCCGGCAACGCCAATTCCGTCGGGCCGATGGTGCCGGTGCTCCTTCAATAACCGAGGCGATCATGAACCAGAAGCCCCTGTCCCGTCGGTCCCGGATGCGCGGCGTCGCCGCGGTCGAGTTCGCGTTCGTGATGATTCCGCTCGTGCTGCTCGTCACCGGCGTCGCGGAGTTCGGCCGCGCGATCTACCAGTACGAGGCGCTGACCAAGTCGACGCGCAACGCCGCACGCTACCTGTCGACCTACCTGTCGAGCGATCCCGCGTATCCGCTCGCGGAGGCGCAGTGCCTCGCCGTCTACGGCAGCACGACCTGCGGCGCGAAGGGCACCGAGCTCGCGCCGGGGCTCGCGACGTCCAACGTGGTGATCTGCGATGCGACGAACAACACCGGCTGCAGCGATGCGTCCGATCCGCCGCAGTTCGCGAACGTGATCACCTATGACGCGAACAACGGCGCGTCGGGCGGCGCGCCGTCGGGGAGCATCAACTTGGTCGAGGTCAAGATCAAGGGCTACAAGTACGTGCCGATCCCGGCGTTCTACGGCCTGCCGCAGATCACCTTCGGCAACATCGTCACCGTGATGAGGCAAGTGTCATGAATCCGCGCACCCGTTCCCCGCTGCGCCGCCGTGGCCAACGCGGCGCGACCGTCGTCGAGTTCGCGCTGGTCGCCGCGATCTTCTGCACGATGCTGATCGGCATCTGCGAATTCGGCCGCGTGCTGTTCTACTGGAATACCGCGAGCGAGGCGATGCGCCTCGGCGCGCGCACCGCGACCGTGTGCGATGCGGACGCGACCGTCATCAAGCAGCGCATCACGACGCTGATGCCGCTGCTGAAGGCCAGCAACGTGTCGCTCACCTATACGCCGGCGGGCTGCGATTCAGACGCGACGACCGCGCGCAGCACCTGCACGTTCGTCACGCTGCAAGTGACGGGCATCACGATCAAGACGCTGATCCCGTTCGTGAAGATCAACGTCCCCATGCCGTCGTTCTCGACCACGCTCCCCCGCGAGAGCCTGATGTCGTCCACTGGCGGAACGGTCTGCAATTAATCTAAATGACGAGGCGAACAACATGATCAACATCCTCGTGGCCTCCGACGATACGGGGCGTCTTACCCAGATCGCGCGGCTCGTCTCCGACTGCGGCAACTACCGCGTGACGCGCGCGGCCGGACGGCCGTCGCAGATCGAGCATCGCACCGACGGGCTCGATGCGTTCGACGTGCTGATGATCGATGGCACGTCGCTCGACGCGGCCGAGCTGTCCGCGATCGAGCGGATGTGCCGGCTGCACATGGGCCTGACCTGCATGCTCGTGACCGCCGACGCGTCGCCGCACACGCTGCTCGATGCGATGCGGGCGGGCGTGCGCGACGTGCTGGCCTGGCCGCTCGAAGTCCATGCGCTCACCGACGCGCTGCAGCGTGCGGCCGCGCAGAGCACCCGGCGCGACGGCAGCGACACCCGCATCGTGTCGTTCATGTCGTGCAAGGGCGGCTCGGGCACGACATTTGTGGCCAGCAACGTCGCGTACGAGATCGCCGAGACCTTCAAGCGCCGCGTGCTGCTGATCGACCTGAACCAGCAGTTTGGCGACGCGGCGTTCCTCGTCACCGACGAAACGCCGCCGTCGACGCTGCCGCAGCTCTGCACGCAGCTCGAGCGCCTGGACGGCGCGTTCCTCGACGCGAGCGTCGCGCGCGTCAGCGACACCTTCCACGTGCTCGCCGGCGCGGGCGACCCCGTGAAGGCGGCCGAGATACGCGAGGACGCGCTCGAGTGGATCCTCGGCGTCGCCGCGCCGCGCTACGACTTCGTGATCTTCGACGTCGGGCTGAACCTCAACCCCGTGTCGATGGTGGCGCTGGACCGCAGCGACCTGATCGAGCTCGTGATGCAGCCGACCATGCCGCACGTGCGCGCGGGGCGCCGGCTGCAGGAAATCCTGATGTCGCTCGGCTACTCGCTCGACCGCCTGCGCCTGATCGTGAACCGCAACACGCGTGCCGGCGAGCGCACCCGCGCCGCGCTCGAGGAGGTGCTCGGGATGCATGCGTCGCTCGTGATTCCGGAAGATCAGGAAAGCGTGCTCGAATCGGTCAACCAGGGGCACCCGATCTCGCGCCTCGTGCGCAACTGCGCGGTGGCCCGCATGCTGCAGGGCTGCGCGAAGCAGCTCGTCGAAGGCGAGGTGCGCGCGGGACGCGGCGCGGATCGCAATGAACCGCTGATCGCCCGGCTGTTCGGCCGCGGCGCGACGCCGAAACTCAAGTCCATGTGAATTCAATCGAGGAGTCGATCATGTCACTGCGCGAACAGTTGTCCATGCAACGGGTGCCGCCGCTGGCGGCACGTTCCGACCTCGGCGGCTCCGGCGGCACGATGGTGCGCGAGGCGTACCAGAAGCTGCGCCGCGAGATCCATACCGCGGTGCTGGAGCGCGTCGAGCTCGAGCGCCTGTCGCGGATGCCGCAGGAGCAGGTGCGCCACGAGATCACGATGCTGATCGCGCGCATCCTCGACGAGGACAAGCTGCCCGCGAACGACATCGAGCGCCGCCAGCTCGCGATCGACGTGTACGACGAGATGTTCGGCTTCGGCCCGCTCGAATCGCTGCTGCGCGACCCGAGCGTGTCGGACATCCTGGTCAACACGTACAAGCAGGTGTACGTCGAGCGGCACGGCCAGCTCGAGCTGACCGACGTGACGTTCTACGACGACGCGCACCTGATGAAGGTGATCGAGAAGATCGTGTCGCGCGTCGGCCGCCGCATCGACGAGTCGAGCCCGATGGTCGACGCGCGCCTGCCGGACGGCTCGCGCGTCAACGCGATCATCCCGCCGTCGGCGATCGACGGGCCGCTGATGTCGATCCGGCGTTTCGCGGTGTGCCCGCTGAAGATGGACGATCTCGTGCGCTACCAGAGCATCACGCCGCCGATGGCGGAGCTGCTCGACGCGCTGTCGCGCGCGAAGGTGAACGTGCTGGTGTCGGGCGGCACCGGCAGCGGCAAGACGACGCTGCTCAACATCCTGTCCGGCTTCATCCCGCAGTACGAGCGGATCGTGACGATCGAGGACGCGGCCGAGCTGCAGCTGCAGCAGCCGCACGTGCTGCGCCTCGAGACGCGCCCGCCGAACATCGAGGGCAAGGGCGAGATCACGCAGCGCACGCTGGTGCGCAACGCGCTGCGGATGCGCCCCGACCGGATCATCCTCGGCGAAGTGCGCGGCGCCGAAGCGCTCGACATGCTGAACGCGATGAACACCGGCCACGAAGGCTCGCTCGCGACGATCCACGCGAACACGCCGCGCGACGCGCTGACGCGCCTCGAGAACATGATCAGCATCGCCGGCCTGTCGCTGCCGCCGAAGACGATGCGCCAGCAGATCGCGTCGGCGATCTCGGTGGTCGTGCAGGCGGCGCGCATGACCGACGGCAAGCGCAAGATCGTCAGCATCTCCGAGCTGACCGGCATGGAAGGCGACATCATCAACATGCAGGAGATCTTCACGTTCCGGCGCACGGGGATGGACAAGGACGGCACGGTGCGCGGGCACTTCACCGCGACCGGCGTGCGGCCGAAGTTCGCGGATCGCCTGCAGGCATTCGGCATCAACCTGCCGGACGCGCTCTACGACCCGTCGCGTCACTACGAGGCGAACTGACGGCACGGCCGGCGCATGCCGGCCGGGCGCCGATGACGAGGAATGACCATGGATCCGATCTTCTACGCGTTTGTGATTCTCCTGTTCGTCGCGGTCGTGCTGATGTTCGAGGGCATCTACCAGTGGTGGAATGCCCGGCACGGCGTGTCGGCCAAGCGCATCGAGGCGCGCATCCGCGCGATGTCCGCGGGCGGGCAGGTGCAGAAGGAACGGCTGTCGATCCTGAAGGAGCGCATGCTCAACGAAGCGAAGCCGTTCGACCGGCTGCTGATGGCGATGCCGCGCATCCAGTCGGTCGACCTGCTGCTGCAGCAGTCGGGCATGAGCTGGTCGGTCGCGAAGCTGGCCGGGATCAGCCTCGCGCTGCCGCCGATCGCGCTGCTCGCGCTCAGCTTCACGACGCTGCCGCTGCTGCTCGCCGCGCTCGTCGCGCTGCCGACCGCGAGCCTGCCGATGCTGTTCGTGATGCGCAACCGCGGGCGCCGGATGCGCAAGCTCGAGCGCCAGCTGCCCGACGTGTGCGACATGATCGCCCGCGCGCTGCGCTCCGGCCACGCGTTCACGAGCGCGATCGGGATGGTCAGCGACGAGTTTTCCGAACCGATGGGCAGCGAATTCCGCGTGACGTTCGACGAGATCAACTACGGCGTGTCGCTGCACGACGCGCTGATGAACCTCGCGACGCGGGTGCCGGTGCGCGACCTGCGCTATTTCGTGATCGCGGTGCTGATCCAGCGCGAGACCGGCGGCAACCTGGCCGAGCTGCTCGACAGCATCGCCGCGCTGATCCGCGAGCGCTTCAAGCTGTTCGACAAGATTCGCGTGCTGTCGGCCGAAGGGCGCATGTCGGCCTGGGTGCTGGGGCTGCTGCCGTTCGCCACGGCCGGCGCGATGATGTTGCTGAACCCCGAATTCCTGGCGGTGCTCTGGCAGGATCCGGCCGGGATCAAGATGGTCGCCACGACGCTGGTGTCGATGGCGTTCGGCGTGTTGTGGATGCGCCGGATCATCCGGATCCGTGTCTGACGCGCGGCGCGCGATACGACCGGATGCGTCACGACCTGATCGAGGAGCTGTCATGCAAAACCTGAACACGATGCAAATCCTGATGCTCGCCGGGCTGTTCGCGGCGGTCTTCGCCGGCGCGCTGGTGGCGCTGCTGGTCTTCGTGCCGCGCAACATGCAGCGCCGCCTGCAGCAGGCGGGCGGCGGCGCGGCGACGTTCGGCGGCGACGGTGGCGCCGCGGCCGAATGGGTGTCGAAGCTGGCCGAGATCTCGAAGCCGATCTCGAAGCTGTCGCTGCCGAAGGAGGGCTGGGAAGATTCGCCGCTGCGGATCCGGCTGATGAACGCCGGCTGGCGCACGCCGAACGCCGCGAGCGTGTACTTCGCCTGCAAGACGCTGCTCGCGATCGCGCTGCCGGCCGTGCTGCTGCCGGCGCTGATCACGACGAAGCTCGCGGAGAGCCGCTACACGCTGTCGATGATCCTCGTGCTGCTCGGCGCGATCGGCTATTACTTGCCGAACGCCGTGCTGTCGCGCAAGATCGCGACGCGCCAGCGCGTGATCTTCGAGGATTTCCCGGACGCGCTCGACCTGCTGACCGTCTGCGTCGAAGCGGGCCTGAGCCTCGATTCCGCGCTGCTGAAGGTGTGCGAGGAGCTGAAGTTCCGCAGCCCGGTGGTCGCGAGCGAGCTCGACCTGATGCTGCTCGAAATGCGCTCGGGCTTCTCGAAGGAAGCCGCGCTGCGCAATCTCGCGCTGCGCACCGGCGTCGAGGACATCGAATCGTTCTGCGCGATGCTGATCCAGGCCGACCGCTTCGGCACGAGCATTGGCGATTCGCTGCGCGTGCTGTCCGACATGCTGCGCACGCGGCGTCGCATGCGCGCGGAGGAGCGCGCCGCGAAGATCGCGCTGAAGCTGCTGTTCCCGCTGATCTTCTGCATCTTTCCGGCCCTGCTGACGGTGCTGCTCGGGCCGGCGTTCATCCACATCTACCGGATCCTGCTGCCGACCTTCGCGTCGATGAGCGGCGGCTGAGAATTCCGGACGACGGGCGCCGCCGGATCACGGCGGTGGGGAGGGGAGGCGGCCGGCTTGTCCGGCCGCGTCTTTTTGCGGGGCGGGCCGCCGCGTCAGCCGCCGTAGATGTCGAAGTCGAAGTATTTCGACGCGAGCCGCCTGTAGGTGCCGTCCTTCACCATGTCGAGGATCGCGCGGTCGATCTTCGCCTTCAGGTCCGCGTCTTCCTTGCGCAGGCCGATGCCCGCGCCGACGCCGAGCACCTTCTCGTCGACGAGCTCCGACCCGACGAACTGGTAGCCGGCGCCGCGCGGCGATTTCAGGAAGCCGATCGCGGCCTGCACCTCGTCCTGCAGCGCGGCGTCGAGCCGGCCGGCCAGCAGGTCCGCATACACGCCGTCCTGGTTCTGGTACGACACGACGTTCGCGCCCTGTTTCGCCCAGTACGCCTTCGCGTACGCTTCCTGCGTCGTGCCCTGTTCGACGCCCACCGACTTGCCCTTCAGCGAATCGGCGCTCGGCAGCAGCGGCGAGCCCTTCTTCACGACGAGGCGCGTCGGCTGGTTGTAGATCTTCGTCGTGAACGCGATCTGCTCCGCGCGCTGCGCGGTGATCGACATCGACGACAGCACCGCGTCGAACTTCTTCGCCTTCAGCGCCGGGATCATCCCGTCGAAATCGTTCTCCGTCCACACGCACTTTGCCTTCAGGCGCGCGCAGATCTCGTTGCCGAGATCGATGTCGAAACCGACGAGCTTGCCGTCGGGCGCCTTCGACTCGAACGGCGCATAGCTCGCGTCGGTGCCGAAGCGCAGCGTGGTCCAGTCCTTAGCGGCGGCGGTGCCTGCGGATGCGGCGAGCAGGGCGATCGAAACGGCGGCAATCAGTCTCTTCATGGTGGGCGCTCCTTGGCGTGGTCTTACCGGTTCTGTACGACGCGGTTCAGTCGGACGGGGGCGGAGACGGCGGGGCCTCCGCACTGCCATTAATACAGAAAATAAAATAAGAGTCCAGAATGGACAAAAAATATCGATGCGGCGCGCATCAGGCGAGCCGGTAGACGTGTCCGATGTGACAACGGGGGGCGACCCTTGCAAAAATACGAAAATGGACTAATGTTGTTAGTGAATTCGTTTTGAGACTAACGATCATGTCCCAGCCCGCCCACCTCCCGCATTCCGTCCCGCCGCAGGCCTCGGTCGCGCAGATGTCGGCGGCCGGCCTGCGCGCGTTCTTCAACATCGCGCGCGACTGGGCGCTGACGATCGACGAGCAGATCGTGCTGCTCGGGTCGCCCGGCCGCTCGACGTTCTTCAAGTGGAAGGCGGCGCCGGAATCGGCGCGCCTGCCGCGCGACACGCTCGAGCGCCTGTCGCTGCTGCTCGGCATCTACAAGGCGCTGCAGATCCTGCTGCCGCAGCCGGCCGCCGCCGACGCGTGGGTCAAGCGCCCGAACGACGCGGCGCCGTTCGGCGGCAAGCGCGCGCTGGATCGCATGCTGGCCGGCAACGTCAGCGATCTCGTCGCCGTCCGCCAATACCTCGATGCGATGCGGGGCGGATGGGCGTGAATATTCCGGACGCATCGCTGCAGTGGCCGGTCACGGCCCTCGACTGGACGCCCGCCTATCGCGTCATTCCCACCCGCTTTCCGGCGATCAACCTGTTCGACCGCGTCGCGTCGGCGGACGATTTCGACGCGCTGTACGCGCTCGAATCGCTGACCAACGACCGCATCCGCAACGAAGTGGGCGCGCTCGACCTCGTGCCGCCCGCCGAGCGCCGCTACGGGCTCGGCTGGGGGCCGATCATGGCCGCGTTCACGCACCTGAATCCGCAGGGCAGCCGTTTCTCGGACGGCAGCTACGGCGTGTTCTACTGCGCGCGCTCGCGCGACACGGCGATCGCGGAAACCCGCTACCACAGCGCGCTGTTCCTGGCCGCGACGAAGGAGCCGCCGATGCGCCAGCAGATGCGGCTGTATACGGTGGTCGCGCAAGGCGAGGTGGCCGACGTGCGCACGTGGCCGCGGCGCGATCCGGCGCTGCTGCACCCGGTCGACTACGGTGCGGGGCAGGCGCTCGGCCGTGCGGTGCGCGACGCGGGCGGGGCGGGCGTCGTCTATCCGTCGGTGCGCGATCCGCTCGGGGAATGCCTGGCGGCGTTCCGCACCGCGATCCTGCACGACTGCCATCACGCGGCCTATCTCGAATACAACTGGAACGGCCACGCGATCGATGTGGTGTTCGAGCTGAGCCAGGTGGGGTAGCAGCCGCCTGCGTCAAGGCAGCGCCCACGCGCCCGCATGCCGCTCGCGCGCCTCGGCCTGCGACACCGACCAGTTCTTGCCGGTGCGCGGCTCGACGAGCGTGAGCCGGCCGGCCGGCGCGAATGCGCCCGTGTCGATGAACCATTGCGCGCCGATCCGCAGCGGCGCGCGCACCGGCGTATGGCCGCTGCACGTCAGCGACAGGCCGTCCTGCCGGACGGGATCGGTGAGCCCCTGCACGAGATCGCGCCCCCAGATCAGCCGCTCGCGCACGTCCGGCGCGTAACTGCCCGTATCGAGCGCGGCATCCGGGCCGAAGAATTCCGCATGCAGCACGTTGAAGCGCCCGGGCCCGTCGCCGATCACGCGCACGAGCGGCAGCGTGTCGACGCGCGCCGCATGCGCGCGCAAGCGCTCCGGCGGCAGGTCCGCGCCCCAGTCGCCGCCGATGCCGCGCCACGCATCGGCCGGCAGCTTGCCGCGCGCGACGAGGCACAGCACTTCCTCGTGATTGCCGCGCACGACGTGGCACCACGGGCGATCGAGCAGGTCGAGCGCGGCTTCCGATTCGGGGCCGCGGTCGACCAGGTCGCCGACGGAGAACAGGCGGTCGCGGGCCGCATCGAAGCGGACGTCGTGCAGCAGCGCGCGCAGCGGGCCGAGACAGCCGTGCAGATCGCCGACGACGAAATCGCGGCCGGCCGTGTTCGCGGGGTGGCGGCAGAGGGTGGGGGCGGCAGTCATCTTCTTATCTTAGGCGCTCGCGCCGGTCGCCACGCCGCGCCGGAATGGCGATAATCGGGGCGGCACCGCCGGGCGGCCCTGCTCGGGCTTTCGCAAGCCGCCCGGCGCCTTTCCATTCGCTTTCGGACACGCACGATGACCCTTTATCCGCAGGTATTACGCAACCGGCCGCGCATGATGGCGGCGCTCGTCGCGGGCGTGTTCGGCGCGCTGCTGCTGCCCGTGCCGCTGCGCCCGGGCGCACGCGCGCTGGTCGGCTGGGACGTCGCGATCTGGCTGTATCTGGCGATGATGTGGATACGCATGGTGAGCGCGCACCACCACAAGGTCCGCGAGATCGCCGTGCGCGAGGACCAGAACGCGACGACCGTGCTGACGGTGATCTGCATCGCGACGGTCGCGAGCGTCGCGGCGATCGCGATCGAGCTGGCGACCGCGAAGAACGTGGGCTTTCGCGCCGGGCTCGGCCATTACGCGGTGACGGCCGCGACGCTGTTCGGCGCGTGGTTCCTGATCCCGACGATCTTCACGCTGCATTACGCGCGGCTCTACTACGGGTCGCCGGCCAGCGAGCGCGCGCTGCGCTTCCCGGACACCAGGATCGAACCCGACTACTGGGATTTCCTGTACTTCTCGTTCACGATCGCGGTCGCGTCGCAAACCGCCGACGTCGCGCTCGGGGGCCGCCAGGCGCGGCGCGCGGTGCTGTCGCAGTCGATTCTTTCGTTCTACTTCAACATGGCCGTGCTGGGCCTGTCGATCAACGTCGCGGCCGGGCTGTTGAGCTGAGCCGTCGCCGCGGGCGAACGGCGGCGCGTCACGCGAGCAGCGCGTACGGGCCGCCGCGTTCGAGCGCGCGTTGGTACGCGGGCCGCGCATGGATCGTGTCGAGGAAGCGCGCGATCGCCGGATGCGCGCTGCCGCCGCCGCGCGCGGTCGCCGCCTCGAGCGGGAAGCTCATCTGGATGTCCGCCGCGCTGAAGCTGTCGCCGACGAACCAGCCGGTGCGGCGCAGCGTGTCGTCGAGGTAGCCGAGATGCAGCGCGATCTGCGGATCGATGAAGCTCGACTGCAGCGTCGCGGCGATCTTGCGCGCGATCGGCCGCGCGAAGAACGGCATCGGCGCGTTCGCGATCCGCAGCGCGACCAGCTTGAGCAGCAGCGGCGGCATTGCCGAGCCTTCCGCGTAATGCAGCCAGTACGTGTAGTCGAGCCGCTCCGGCGTGCCGGGCGGCGGCGCGAGGCGGCCTTCGCCGTAGCGCTCGACCAGGTAGTCGACGATCGCGCCCGATTCGGCGAGGGTACGGCCGTCGTCGGTGACCACCGGCGACTTGCCCAGCGGATGGATCGCGCGCAGCGCGGGCGGCGCGAGCATCGTCTTCGGGTCGCGCGCGTAGCGCACGATCTCGTACGGCACGCCCAGTTCCTCGAGCAGCCAGAGCACACGTTGCGAACGCGAATTGTTCAGGTGGTGGACGGTGAGCATGGGCGGGCCGGGGCAGGGGCGGGAACCCCATCATAGAGGGCGCGCGCACCGAGTGGCACTTCCATTCGCATCCGGCGTGCCGTCACGCGCGCCGCACCGCGATCCACGCGCCCCAGAACAGGCTCGCGAAAAAGCGCAGCGGCGCGTCGAACCCCGCGTCGTGCAGCAGCCGGTGGACGGCATCCTCGGTCTCGGGCGGATCGGCGCCCTGCAGGATCTTCGCGAGCTTCGCGTCCACCCCGTCGGGTGTCGCGCCCTTCATCCGCCAGCGCTGCCGCCACGCATCGACGAGGCGCGGGTGCGCCGCGTAGTGCCGGTAGTTGCCGGCGACGACGAGCGGCGCGCCGGGCTTCAGCCGCCGTGCGATCGCGTGCAGCAGCGCGGCTTTCGCGTCGTCGCCGCGCAGGTGGTGCAGCACGCCGATCAGTGTCGCGCCGTCGAAGCTGGCCGTGTCGGGCAGCGCGTCGACCTCGGCCTCGACGAACTGCGTGCGCGTGCCGTACCCGGCGGCCTCGACGTTGCCGCGCGCGAGCGCCAGCATCGGCGCGGACGGGTCGGCGGCGGTGAAGCGCCAGCCCGGCTCGAGCGCGGCGGCGACGAGGATTTCCTGGCCGGTGCCGCCCGCGCCCGCGACGAGGAGCTGCGCGTCCGGCCTGCCGATCGTCGACGCGAGCAGGCAGGCGGCCAGTTCGTGGCACGCGTCGTAGCCGGCGAGGGCGATGCGGGATTGCTCGGCGTATTCGGCGGCGCGCGCCGGATCGAATTTCGCGGCGCTGGCGGGAAGCGACATGGCGGGATCCTCGGATGGCGCGCGGGCGGTGCGCCTGCGCAATGCCGCAGAGCGTAAGCGTGACGGCGACGGCCAACAAGGCGAGCGGTCATTCCGGTATCGCGACTACCTTGCTGCGGTGCGGTACGCGGGTATCGGCGCGCTCGGGCCGGCCGCCGGGCCCGGGGTCAATACGCAATTAATAATGTCCGCCCGTGCGAATCGCCGCCGCGAAAACCGGCGCATACTGCTTTCCTCCCTCACGCTTGGCCACCGCATGCCAGGCCCCCTGCGCCGATCGACGGCGCATCCGTGCAGCCCGGCACGCACGAGGAGCGCACGATGTCCGATTGTCCACACGATCCGTATGCGCATCATTTCATTCACTGCCTGCCGTTCGGCGCGCAGCCGTGCGGCACGGTCGGCACGTTGCCGCGCACGCATTTCCGCGTGTGGGCGCCCGGCTGCACGCAGGTCCAGCTCGAGCTCGACACCGGCAGCGGCCCCGCCGCGATGCCGATGACGCCTGCCGGCCCCAACTGGTTCGAGGTCTTCGCGGACTGCGGCGCAGGCGCGCGCTACCGCTATCGCCTCGACGACGCGGTGTCGATTCCCGATCCCGCATCCCGTTCGCAGCCCGAAGGGCTGCATGGCCCGAGCGAGGTCGTCGACCCGCGCGCGTTCACGTGGCGCCACACGTTCTGGCGCGGCCGTCCGTGGGAAGACATCGCGCTGTATGCGATCCGGCCGCATGCGGCCGGCGGCTTCGACAGCGTGCGCCGCCGGCTGCCGCAGCTCGCGCATCTCGGCGTGACCGCGCTCGAACTGCTCGCGTCGCCGCACGACAGCCTGCCGTTCGCGCCGCTGGCGGCCGAAGGCGGCCCCGACGCGCTGAAGGCGCTGATCGACGACGCGCACGGCTACGGCCTCGCGGTGCTGCTCGAGCTCGACTACGCGCGTTTCGGCAGCGGCACGGAAGCGCTGCGCCATTATGCGGCGCCGTTCTTCCACACCCGCGACGATCCGCTGCAGGCGCCGCCGCTCGCGCTCGACCATCCGGAGGTGTGCGACTTCTTCTGCGACAACGCGCTGTACTGGATCGAGGAATACCGCTGCGACGGTCTGCGGCTGCGCGAAGCGGACCGCATCGGCATTACGTGGCTGCGCGAGATCGCCGACCGCGTGCACGCGGCCGTGAAGGCCGACCGGCTGGTGCACCTGGTGCTCGGCAGCGAGCGCCATCCCGCGCACCTCGCGGACACCCATTTCGACGCGCAATGGAACGGCTGCGGCGAACGCGCGCTGCACCGGCTGACGGGCCGCGACGTGTCCGGTCACGAAGGCATCTCCGCGCATCAGTCGATCCACACGCTCGCGCGGGCGCTGACGGCCGCCGGCGCCGCGTTCCAGCCGGCGACGGCGCCCGGCGAAGGCGGCACGGCCGACACCGCGCTGCCGCTGACGTCGCTGGTACTGTCGGACGGCGCGTTGCGGGATTGCGGCGAGGATCGCGAAGCGGGCCTGGCCGCGCTCGCGCTGTCGCTGCTGACGCCGCAGATTCCGCTGATCTTCGACGAAACCGCGCGCGATCTCGAGCGCGCGCATTTCGTGCAATCGGCGCTCGCGGTGCGCGCGAAGCTGATCGCGCCGCGGCTGGCCGACTGCCGGCCGGAGGATGCGCACACGCTGCGCACGGGCAGCACCGGCGAGGCCGATGCGCTGCTCGCGGCGTGGCGGCTTGCGGACGGCGAGACGCTCAGCATCGCGCTGAACCTGTCGCCGGAGGCGGTGCCGTTCGACGCGCCGGCGGGGATGGTGGTGTTCGAGACGCCGGGCCGCGCGCGCGACCGGGTCGATGGCGGCGAACTGCCGCCGTATTCGCTCGTCGCATGGCTGACGGGCGACGTCAACCAGTATGCGCTGACGCACGACGTGCGCCGCGTCGACGACGGGGTGTGGCGCGGGATGCGCGCCTGAGCGCCGGCGCGCGCTTGCGTTACCAGAAGCCGCGGATGCCCGCGATGCCGTGTGCGCCGTGGCGGCGCGCATCGGCAAGTTGCGCGCGCGTCATGCCGCCGAGCGCATAGACGGGCAGCGCGACCTGCGCGGCCCATGCGCCGAAGGTGGCCCAGCCGAGCGTCGGTGCGCCCGGATGGCTGAGCGTCGGCAGCACCGGCGACAGCGTGACGAAATCCACGCCGATGCGCGCCGCGTGCTGCAGGTCGTCGAGCGTATGGCACGCGGCGGACACGAGCCGCCCGGCCGGCAGCGGCCGTTGCGCGGCCGCATGCAGCGCCGCGCCGTCGAGGTGCCAGCCGGCGCCGGCGAACGCCGTCACGCCGGCTGCATCGATCCTGCCGTTGAGCATCAGCCGCGCGCCCGCCGCATCGCAGCGCGCGAGCGCGTCGGCCGCGAGCCGCGCGAACGCGGCGGCGTCGAACGTCTTCACCCGCAGCTGCACGAGCGTCTCGCCGCGCGCGAGCACGGCCGACAGCCGGTCGAGGAACGCGCGGCAATCCGCGTCCGACGCGGAGGCCGGCTCCGGCGTGATCACGCAGCAGTGCGGCAGCGCGGTCACTCGTCGGCTTCCTTCGCGACCTTCGGATAGACGCGCACGAGCACGATGCGCGGGCCGTTCATCTTCTTCACGACGACGTCGAAGCGGTCGAACGCCACCCGCTGGCCTTCGGTCGGCAGATCGCTCAGCGCGTGGATCACGAGGCCGCCGACGGATTCCGCGCGCCCCTCGTCGATGTCGATGCCGAGCGCCTGCTCCAGCGACACGACGGGCAGGCTGCCCTTGCCCATCAGCGTGCCGTCGTCGAGGCGGGTCCAGTCGGCGTCGCCCTGGCGGAACTCGTCGTGGATCTGGCCGACGAGCGCGCCGAGCAGGTTGTCGAGCGTCAGATAGCCGATCGGCTTATGGCCCTTGTTGCCGACCAGCGCGAAATGCGGCGCGCCCTTGCGGAAGCGGCGGAACAGCTCGAGCGCCGGCGTATCCGGCTTCACGTACTGCACCGGGCGCACGTAGTCGGACAGGTCTTCCAGCGCGGCGCCCGCATGGCGGGCGAGCAGCAGGTCCTTCAGGTGGATCAGCCCGCTCACCTGTTCGCGCGATGCGTCCTCGAACAGCGGATAGCGGCTGAAGCGGTGCCGCGCGACGATCTCCATGTTGTCCGGCAGCGGGAGGTCGCGGCGCAGGCCGATCATTTCGTGGGCCGGCCGCATCAGGTCGGACACGGTCATCGACGAGAAGTCGAGCGAATGCGCGAGCGTGTTCCACTCGTCGTTGCTGTACGCGCCGCGGGCCGGCTGGCCTGGGGTGCCGGCGCTGCTGCGGCGGCTGCGCAGGATCAGCTTCAGCTCGTCGGTCGAGTAGTGCGCGTCGCCGCCGTGGTCGGCCGACAGGCCGGCGAACTTCAGCACCGCGTTCGCGCTGCTGTTGAGCACCCAGATCGCCGGGTACATCGCCCAGTAGAACGCGTAGAGCGGCAGCGCGACCCACAGGCCGACCTTCTCGGACTGGCGGATCGCCATCGATTTCGGCGCGAGTTCGCCGACGACGATGTGCAGGAACGAGATCAGCGAGAACGCGAAGATCAGCGAGATCAGGTGCACGAGCTGTTCGGAATGGATGCCGACCAGGTCGAGCAGCGGGCCGATCAGCGCGGCGAACGCGGGTTCGCCGATCCAGCCGAGGCCGAGCGATGCGAGCGTGATGCCGAGCTGGCACGCGGAGAGGTACGCGTCGAGGCGCCCGTGCACGATCCCGAGAATGCGGCCGCGCAGGCCGTGCTTGCGGGCGAGGGTCTTGACGCGCGTCGCGCGGAGTTTGACCAGGCCGAATTCGGCCGCGACGAAAAAGCCGTTGAGGGCCACCAGTAACAACGCGCCGATCAGCGCGAAGATCTGAACCAAGGAATTGCTCCGGTAATGACAGGCCCATCAGTATAGGGCCGGAAAGGCAAACGTAATATTTGTGTGTCGAGTCGCCAGGTGCTTACACGGGCGCCTCGCAGGGGAGGGTGAGCGTGATCGTGACCGCCGCGCCGTCGGTGAACGGATCGTGCGTGAACGTGCCGCCATGCGCGAGCGCGACGCGCTGCGCCAGCGCGAGCGTCCACGCGACGCGTTTGGCGTCGCGCTCGCGCAGCATCTCGCGGCGCGCGAAGGTTTCGAATACGTGGGGGGCGGCCGGGTCGGCAAGCGCGTCGGCGCTCACGTCGCAGGCGGCGCGGGCGACGAGCCGCGCGCCGTCGCGCACGCAGGAGAACGCCACGCGGCTGCCGGCGGCGCTCGCCTCGACCGCCGTGACGAGCAGGGTCCACAGCGCCTGCGCGACGCGCTCGCGGTCGGCGCGCACGTGCGGTGTGCCGTCGGGCAGCGCGGCGTCGAGCGTCACCTGGCGCGCATCGGCCAGCGCGAAGCGGGCGAGCGCGAGCACGTCGTCGAGCAGCGGGCGCAGCGCGAACGGCTGCGGCGCGAGCGCGAGCGTGCGGGTTTCGGCGCGCGGCGCGTCGAGCGCGTCGTCGATCAGCTTCACCTGCTGGTCGATGCCGGTGCGGATGCCGGCGAGCGCGCGCTGCAGCGCCGGATCGGCATTCGCGAGCTGGCGCTCGAGCACGTACGCCCAGCTGTGCATCGCGTTGAGCGGGCTGCGCAGGTCGTGGGACGCGGTCGACAGCGCCTGGTCGCGCAGGAACAGCGCCGCCTGCGCGGCATAGTGCGCTGCGCGTTCGCGCAGCAGGTCGGCGGCGGGGTCGGCGGGAACGGACGTCACGGAGCGGGCCTGTCGAAAGCGGTTGGACGTGAATCGGGAACCGCCATTATAGGGATCGTGCGTGTCACGCCGGTACGACGTCCTCGTCTTCGTCCTTGTTCCGCGCGTCGCTGCCCGGCAGCAGCTGGCACGCGAGCAGCCCGGCGAGCATCAGCGCGCAGCCGAGCAGCGCGCGCAGCGTCAACGTCTCGCCGAGCGCCGCCCAGCCCGCGATCGCGGCGAACACGCCTTCCATGCTGAAGATCACGGCCGCGTGCGCGGGCGCCGCATCGCGCTGCGCGACGACCTGCAGCGTATAGCCGACGCCGACCGACAGCAGGCCGCCGTACAACAGCGTCGGCAGCGCGCCGCGCAGCATCGCGAGGCTGACCGGTTCGACCGCGAGGCCGACCGCGAGACACAGCGTGCCGCAGGTCGCGAACTGCAGGAACGCCAGCACGAGCGGATCGTGGCGCCGCGCGAGGTGGCCGACCGCCATCACGTGCACGGCGATGATGATCGCGCCGGCCAGCTGGAACCAGTCGCCGTAGAGCACCGAGAAATGCTCGTCGATGCTCAGGAAATACAGCCCGATCGCCGCAAGCAGCGCGCCGAACCACGTGCCGGCGCCGATCCGGTGGCGCGCGAACACGCCGATCAGCGGCACGAGCACCACATACAGCGAGCTGATGAAGCCGGCGTTCGCGATTCGCGTGTATTGCAGGCCGAACTGCTGCAGCGAGATCGACACCGCGAGCAGCGCGCCGAGCGCCAGCCCCGGCAGCAGCAGCGCCGGCGCGCGGCGGATCGCCGCGAGCTGCGCGCGCGCGGCCGTGTTGAGCGCCAGCAGCGGCACGAGCACGAGCGCGCCGAGCAGGAACCGCAGCCCGGTAAACAGGAACGGCCCGATCACGTCGAGGCTCAGCCGCTGGGCGACGAATGCCGATCCCCAGATCGCGGCGGCGGCGAGCATCAGCAGGTTGGCGCGGAGGTGTTGGCGGGCGGCTGGCGTCATGATGGTTCGTAAGGCGGAGGACTGACGAAACCCGACAGTTTACGCCGAGATTGCAAGGCTGTCGGCAAATCGCCGGAGCGCGGCCGCCGAGCGGGCATCGCGCACGCGCGTATAGAGCACGACCTGCGAGTGCGGCAGCGGCGGCAGTCCGAACTTCGCGCCGACATCCACCAGCGTGCGCGGCGCGACGCGCCGGGCCAGCGGGCAGACCGCGAGCCCTGCGGCGGCGGCGGCCGCGACCGCCGCCACGCCGCCGCCCGTGAAGCGTTCCCGCCACGGCCGGCCCACATGGTCGAGCGCGCGCAACGCCGCCGCCCGCACCCCGCACGGGCCGGCCAGCACCGCGAGCGGCAGCGGCTCGTCCGCGCGCGGCGCCCAGTCCGGCGCGGCGAGCCACACGAGCGGCTCGGTGAACAGCAGCGTGGCGTCGTCGCGCGGCGGGTCCTCGCCGGGTTCGTGGCGCACGATCGCGGCGTCGAGGCGGCGCTCGTCGTACAGCGCGAGCAGGTTAGTCGACGTGCCGAGATGCATCTCGAGCGACAGGCCCGGATCCTGCCGGTGCAGGGACGTGAGCACGGCCGGCAGGTCCGGCACCGCGACGTGCTCGCTGACCCCCAGCGACAGGCGGCGCGTGCCGGCCGCGATCGCGCCGAGCGCCCGGTCGTGCGCGTCCAGCAGCGCGCGGGCGGCGGGCAGGAACGCCTCGCCGTCGGCCGCGAGCTTCACGACGCGCGGCGTGCGCGCGAGCAGCGGCTTGCCGAGGTGGGCTTCCAGCCGCTTCAGCTTCAGGCTGACGGCCGATTGCGTGGTGCCGAGCGCGTCGGCCGCGCGCGTGAAGCTGGCGAGATCGGCGACCAGCACGAACGCCCGCACCGCATCCAGGTCGAGGACTTTCATTTTCAATCTAAATAGATGAAATATTCATCGATGACTGTTCATTATAGATCGGCGACCTTAACCTGACGTCGCGTTTCCATCCTTCAACGTCACCGTCAGGAGCCCCACCATGCCTTTCACCCGTATCGCCTTGCGCGAAGGCAAGCCGGCCGACTATCGCGCCGCGCTCGTCGACGGCGTGCATCGCGCGCTGATGCGCACCTTCAACGTGCCCGAGGACGACATCTTCATGGTCGTGACCGAGCACGCGAAAGAGAACTTCGTGTTCGGCCGCCATTACCTCGACATCGCGCGCAGCGACGATCTCGTGATGATCCAGATCACGGCGAACAACACGCGCACGCTGGAGCAGAAGCAGGCGCTGTACCGGACGATCGTCGAGCACCTCGCGCAGCAGCCCGGCGTGCGGCCGCAGGACGTGTTCATCAGCCTCGTCGAGGTGCTGAAGGAGGACTGGTCGTTCGGCAACGGCATCGCGCAATACGTCGTTTGACCTTCGGCATGCGGCGCTTCGGTCAGGCCGCCGCGCGCGATATCGAGCCGTGTACCATGGACCCTGCATCACGAGCGACGCCGGCGCGACGGAGGCGCTGGCGGCTCACCATGAGCGGGAGCGTCCATGTCGCGTGTGCTGGAAGTCGTGTTGTGCATGTCGTTGGAGGGATTGCCGGCCGCGCCGGGGAACCGCGCGCGGGGTGCGCAGCGCGAGTTCGGCGCGGAGCTCGGCCGGGCGTGGCGGATCTGCCCGCAGGTCAGGATGAGGCGCGGCGTCGAACGCGTGACGATCGAACCGTGCCAGGTCGTCGAGGCCGAGCCGAGCCCCGGCGCGCAATGGTGGACCTGGGTCGAATCCACGGCGAAGGAACGGCGCGTCGTCGCGGCGCGTACGCGTACGCTCGCGCCCGGCGTGACGCTGCGCGAGATCTTCGACGCGGCGCATGCGGGCATCGTCATCGCGTCGCCCGAGCCGGAGGCTTCGCCCGATCCGGACGCAACGCCCGATGCCGCCGCGGAAGCGGCCGTCGCGCCTGAAATCGTCACGCCTGCCGAACCCGCGGTGCCGTCATTCGGCGCGGCCGCGCGCGTGCGGCTCGTCAGCGAGCGGCGGCGCGGCCGCTGGGCCGACGACAGCGGCGTGGTGGTCGAGATGACGCTCGACGACGTCACGATCCACGGTATCGACGACGCGCCGCACCGCTACTGCGAACTGCGGCTCTCGGCGCCGGACTGGGAGACGCCCGACGCACGCGCCGCCGCGCTACGCGCGCTGTTTGCGGCCGCGCGCGAGCTGAGCGGCGCGTGGCCCGCGTTCGTGCAGCTGACGAGCGTAATCGATCGCGCGTGCGCGGGCACGCTGGCGGCGGCCGCGCCGGTGAAGGCGCAGCTCGTCGACCTGAGCGGCGTGCGCACGCAGCGCGCGGCGCTGTTCGTGCTGTCGGGCGACATCGCCGCGCAGTGGCTCGGCAACGAAAGCGGCGTGCTCGAGCGCGACGATCCCGAGTTCATCCACCAGATGCGCGTCGCGCTGCGCCGCCTGCGCACGCTGATGCGTTTCTTCCCGCGTTACGCGACTGCCGGCTGGAAGGATACGTTCGACGCCGACCTCGGCTGGCTGGCCGCGCTGCTCGGCACGGTGCGTGACTGGGACGTGTTCTCGACCGAGAGCCTGCCCGCGCTGATCGCCGCCGACGGCGACGGCAGCGAATGGGCCGGCACACTCGACGCCGCGCGCGCGCAGTGCGTGGCGGCGCGCGTCGAATTGCGGCAGGGGCTGCATTCGGCGCGGTATGTGCGGCTCACGATCGGCTGGCTCGAATGGCTCGCCGCATTCGTGCTGCCGCCCGCCGCGGACGACGCGGCCCCATCGTTGAAGCGGCACGTGACCAAGCGCGTGCGGCGGCTGTTCGGTCATCTGTACGGCGCGCCGTCGCTCGCGACGCTCGACACCGCCGCGCGCCACCAGGTGCGGATCGATGCGAAGCGCCTGCGCTATGCGCTGGAGTTCTTCGCGTCGCTGGCGTCGCGCCGCACGCGCACCGAGACGGTCAAGACGCTGGCGCGCGTGCAGACCGTGCTCGGCGAGGCGAACGATACGATCGTCGCGTTGCAGCACCTCGAGCAGCTGGCCGCGCCGCCGTATCAGCTCGGCTTCGTGCGCGGCTATGGCGCGGCGCTCGAGCAGCGCGCGGCGCGCGACGCCGAAGCGCTGCTCGCCGGCCTGCGCCCGCCGAAGCTGTCCGGGTAGGCGCCCCCACGCGCTGCCTATAATGTCCGCCCGTCCTTCCCGCGCCAACCGATGAGCACCGATCCGCAATCGCCTCCCTTCACCGAGCCGCTCGAACTGGGCGGCGAACTGTGGCTGCGCGCGGGCGCGCAGACGCTCGGCGGCACGGCCCGCATCGCGCTGCTCGCGGCGATCGGCGAGACCGGCTCCATCACGCGCGCCGCGAAGGCGGTCGGCATCAGCTACAAGGCCGCGTGGGACGCGATCGATACGATGAACAACCTCGCCGGCGAGCCGCTCGTGCAGCGCGCCGCCGGCGGCAAGGGCGGCGGCGGCACGGCGCTGACGCCGCGCGCGACGTCGCTGATCGCGGCGTTCCGGACGATCGAGCGCGAGCATCGCCGCTTCATCGAATCGGCGAGCGCGGCGGTGGCCGGCTTCGATGTCGACTGGGCGCTGATCGGGAGAATCGGCATGAAAACCAGCGCGCGCAACCAGCTGTTCGGAAAGGTCGCGTCGATCCGGCGCGGCGCCGTCAACGACGAGGTGGCGCTGGCGCTGCCCGGCGGCCAGGCGATCGTCGCCGTGCTGACGCATGAAAGCACCGAGGCGCTCGGCCTGCAGGTCAGCGCGGACGCCTGCGCGCTCGTCAAGGCGTCGTGGGTCATGCTCGCGGTCGATGACGGCGGGCCCGACGTCCGGGTGTCGGCGCGCAACCAGCTGCATGGCGCGGTCGAGACGGTGAAGGGCGGCGCGGTGAACAGCGAGGTGACGCTCGCGCTCGACGGCGGCGGCACGCTGACCGCGGTCGTCACGAACGACAGCGTCGACGCGCTGCAGCTCGCAGCCGGTCAGCAGGCGATCGCGCTGTTCAAGGCGTCGAGCGTGATACTCGCGGTGACGGGGTAACGCACGGCGAAGCGCCGCGGTGGATGACGGACGTTGCGCGAGCGCGCCGCCGCGCTGCTACTACGCGACGCGTGTCGGCCACGCCGCGTGCGGGCTCGCCGCCTGCACGCGTCCTTCGCTCAACTGCACCACCTGGTCGCCGAATGCGGCGACGTCGTCCGGATCATGAGTGATCAGCACCATCGGAATGTCGAGCCGTGCCTGTAGTTCGGCGAGTTCGTCGCGCATTCGCCGGCGCATCGCGCCGTCGAGCGCCGCAAACGGTTCGTCGAGCAGCAGGATGCGCGGCTGCGCGATCAGTGCGCGGGCGAGCGCGACGCGCTGCTTCTGCCCGCCGGACAGTTGCGCCGGAAAATGGCCCGCGAGCGCGTCCAGCTCGAACGCGCGCAGCCAGTAGGCGACCTCCGGCGGCAGCGCCTTCGCGCGCGGGTTGCGCAGGCCGGGCGTCAGCCCGAACGCGATGTTCTGGCGCACGTTCAGGTGCGGAAACAGCGCGTAGTCCTGGAACAGGTAGGCGACGCGGCGTGCGCGCGTCGGCACGTCGATGCGGCGCGCGGCGTCGAACAGCGGCTCGCCGTTCAGCGAAATCGTGCCGGCGTCGGGCGCGAGCAGCCCCGCGATCGCCTGCAGCGTCAGGCTCTTGCCCGCGCCGGACGGCCCGAACAGCACGACGCGCTGCGTCGTCGCCGTAAACGACACGTCGAGCGTGAAATGGCGCTCCGCGGTCGCGTAGGTCTTTCGGATGTCGACGGCGAGGCTCATCTCAGCGTGCCCCGCTCAAGGTGCGCGACGGCACCAGGCGGCCGGCCGCGAGCAGCACCACCACGCAGGTGATCGACGTCACGATCACGAGCAGGTTGGCGGTGCCGTCGTCGCCGGCCTGCACGGCCGCATAGACGGCGACCGACAGCGTCTGCGTGCGGCCGGGCAGGTTGCCCGCGATCATCAGCGTCGCGCCGAATTCGCCGAGCGCGCGCGCGAACGCGAGCAGCGCGCCCGCGAGGATCCCGCGCGCGGCGAGCGGCAGCGTCACGCGGAAGAACACCGCGGCTTCGCCGAGGCCGAGCGTGCGCGCGGCGCGCTCGAGCTGCGGGTCGACGCCTTCGAACGCAGCGCGCGCCGATTTCAGGATCAGCGGGAACGCGACGACCATCGACGCGATCACCGCGCCCTGCCACGTGAACACGAGCTGGATGCCGAGCTGGTCGAGCCATGCGCCGACCACGCCGCGCCGCCCCAGCAGCACGAGCAGGTAATAGCCGAGCACCGTTGGCGGCAGCACGAGCGGCAGCGTCAGCAGCGAGTCGACCACGTCGCGCGCGGGCGAGCGCCAGCGGGCCAGCGCGAACGCGGCCGCAACGCCGAGCACGATGTCGAGCGCGGTCGCCCAGCCGGCCACCTTCAACGACAGCAGCAGCGGAACCCAGGCGTCATGCATGTCACAGCTCGCTTCTTACTTGCCGGCGGCCGGCTTGAACCCGAACGTCGCGAGCACCTTCTGGCCCTGCGGCGACGTGACGAAATCGACGAACGACCGGGCCTGCACGGCGTGCTGGCTGTCCTTGACCACCGCGATCGGATAGGTGATCGCGGTCTGGGTCGGCACCGTCAGTGCGACCTTCACGCGGCCGGGCATCACCGCCGCGTCGGTGCCGAACACGAAGCCCGCGTCGACTTCGCCGCGCGCGACGTAATCGAGGCTCTGGCGCACGTTGGCGGCCAGCACGCCCTTCGCGCTGACGGCATCCCAGACGCCCGCCGCGCGCAGCGCGCCTTCGGTGTAGCGGCCGACCGGCACCGACGCCGGGTCGCCGTACGCGACGCGCTTCACGCCGGGCGCCGCCAGGTCGTGCAGCGACGCCGGCGCGGCGGCATGGCTGTCGGCCGGCACGATCAGCACGAGCGAATTCGCGGCGAAATCGCGCCGCGTGCCGGGCGCGATCACCTTCTCGTCGGCTGCGCGGTCCATCGCCTTCTGGTCGGCGGACGCGAACACGTCGGCCGGCGCGCCCTTGACGATCTGCTGCATCAGCACGTCCGACGCGCCGAAGTTGAACAGCACCTTGGTGCCCGGATGCTGCTTCTCGTACGCGTCGCCAACCGCCTTGAACGCATTCGTCAGGCTGGCGGCCGCCGATACGACCAGCTCGTCGGCCGCGCTCGCAGGCGCGTTGAACCCGATCCCGGCGGCGAGCGCGGCGAGCGGCAGCAGGCGGAGCAGGGTGCGGCGAAGCGGGCGGACGGAGGAGCGCATGGTGGTTGTCGTTCGAATGGAGGAAACCGTAATCGTAATATAGGGCGGGTTATAACGCTCGACATACCACTCATGCGACGGACAGCATGAGCGTATTGGGGGGGAGGACGAAAGCCGGGCGTGCGGCCCGCGCGGTGCGGCGGATTGTCGCTTACGCGTGCAGCGGCGGTGGCGGCGTCGAATCGGTGCGCTGCAGCGACGACGGCTGCGACGCCGGGCGGTAGTTGGGATTGGCCTTCCAGCGCGCGCGTACGAACGGCCGCTCGTGGCCGGACAGCTGCAGCGCGACCTTGGTGACCCAGCGATGCGACGGCACGGAGATGCCATGCAGCGCGACGGTGACGAGCGCGAGGCTCGCGACGACGGCCGGCACCGACCAGCGGTGCGGTTGCGCGTGCCACGAGCCGGCGATGAAGATCAGCGCGGCGAGCGCACCGACGATGCAGCCGGTGACCGATTCGGACGGCGAATGCGCGGCGAGCGCGACGCGCGACACGCCCACCGCGACGCCCGCCGCGAGCCCGAGCGCGATGCCGAGCAGCCGCACCGGCGTGCGCGTGCGGATCAGCATCAGGAACAGCGCGACCGGGTAGACCGACGTGGACAGCATTGCGTGGCCGCTGAAGCCGGTGAAATCCCATGCGCGGATGCCGATGCCCCAGCCGAGGAACGCGATCTTCGTGAGCGCGACGACGCCGATCGCGCCCGCGAGCACCGCGAGCCATGCGGCGGCGCGGCGCCACGAATAGCCGAGCGCGAGCCAGACGGCGATCGTGACGGCGAGCGGCAACGTCAGGCCGGCGCCACCGAACGCGGTGATCGAGATCCACAGGTGAGACGGCAGGTCGAACATCGGGGCAGGAGAACGAGCAGGGGCGGGACGGATGCTTAATTAACGCGCGAGCCGGGAGGAGCGACTACAACGGATACAAGCGGCGAAATACAAGTATAGCGTCGCGCATGCATGGGCCCCGATTTTTGCGCCTGCGGGAACGCGCCTTGCGCGGGAAAAATCCCGCAAACAGTGTTATGGTGCATTGCACAAAGCCCAACGATGCGCTCTTCGTAGCGTCCCCAATTTCCTGACTGCGAGCCCGATCGATGACGAAAAGTCTGACGAAAGTATGGCTGGGCGGCATGAAACGCATGCTGTCCCCGCCCGCCAAACGCGCCGCGCGCGACGCGCAGCGCATGGCGCTCGACGTGATCGAGGCCGCCGCGTCGCCTGCCGTTGCCGATCTGTCCCCGCCGCCTGCGCGCGAGTCGCGGGTCCGGCCGCGCGCCGCCGCGTGGGCGGCCGGCGAGTGGACGCGCGCCGAGCACCCGATGGCGCCTGCGATCGGGCGGCTGGTCCAGCAGCTCGCGTACGGCCTGTACCTGCCGCCCGGCCGCCGGCGCCCCGGCATGCCGCTCGTCGTGATGCTGCACGGCTGCCAGCAGACCATCGACGAATTCGCGCAGGGCACCCGGATGAACCTGCTCGCCGACCGGTACGGATTCGCGGTACTGTATCCCGAGCAGTCGCTGCGCGCGCACGCGCACGGCTGCTGGCACTGGTATGAAGATACCGAGCGCGCCGGCCGTGGCGAAGCGCATGCGGTCGCGTCGCTCGTCGACAAGCTGGTCGACGAATACCGCTTCGATGCGTCGCGCGTCTACGTCGCGGGGCTGTCCGCCGGCGCGGGCCTCGCGTCGCTGCTCGCGCTGCATTTCCCGGGGCGCTTCGCGGCGGTCGCGCTGCATTCCGGGCCGGCCTTCGGCGAAGCGAATTCCGGCATCGCCGCGATGGACGTGATGCGGCGCGGCCTGCGCCAGAGCCCGATCGAGGCTGTGGACGCGCTGGCCGGCAAGCAGGCGCACCCCGGCATGCCCGCGCTGATCGTGCACGGCGACGGCGACCACGTCGTGTCGCCGAAGAACGCGGATCAACTCGCGATCCAGTACCTGCGCTTGAACCGGCTGGCGGACAGCCGCGGCGCGCTGCGCGGCGGCGAGCGGGTCGAGACCCGCGAGTCCGGCACGCAGGTCTGCGATTACCGCCGCGGCGGCGCATCCGTCGTGCGACTGTGCCACGTCAAGGGGCTCGACCACGCATGGGCGGGCGGCGACGAAGCCGTGCCGTTCCACGCGGCGGTCGGCCCGGATGCGAGCGAGATGATCTGGTCCTTTTTCGAACAGCATCATCGTGCTGTGGCGGCGGAACGACGCACTGTCTGATCGACGCTGGTCAACGACTAGGGTTTTCCCTATAATTCGGGAAAACCCTAGTCAAGAACCCCTGGATTTGCGAGATCGATCATGTACCTGCTGAGCCACCTCTTCCTGATGCTGACCAAGAACGCCGAGCAGGCCGCGAAGGAGCGTGCCGAGGCGTACCTGTCCGAAGCAACCGACATCTACGATCTCGAATTCCGCATGCGCAAGATCGATCGCGAAGCGGCGATGAATCGCCCGTATGCGTTCGGCGCACGTTAAGCGACACCAGGCGGGCCGGCCGGCCCGCTGATCCGGCAAGTCACGCAGGAAGGGCGCGTGCGGCATCGAGCCGCACGCGCCCTTTCTGTATTGGGCACGCGCGTCGCGTCAGGCGACGACCAGGCGCACCGGCACGTTGTTGCGCGTTGCGTTCGAGTACGGGCACACGTGGTGCGCCTTCTCGACGAGTGCCTGCGCGTCGGCCTTGTCGAGGCCCGGCAGGGACACGCGCAGCTCGACGTCGAGCCCGAAGCCGCCTGCATCGTTCGGGCCGATGCCGACCTCGGCCGTGACTTGCGTGTCGGCCGGGAGCGCCTGCTTGTTCTGGCCGGCGACGAATTTCATCGCGCTCAGGAAACAGGCCGAGTAGCCTGCCGCAAACAGCTGCTCCGGATTCGTGCCTTCGGCGCCGGTGCCGCCCAGTTCGCGCGGCGCGGCGAGCTTCACTTCCAGCTTGTTGTCGGCGGATACCGCACGGCCGTCGCGGCCACCGGTGCTCGTTGCGCTCGTCTTGTACAGAATGTTCATCGTGCAGCTCCTGTCGAAAGGGTGGGAAGCGGTCCGTCAGATACGTTGCTGCCGGCCACGAGACAAATATAGAACACAAATAATTAGTGTGCAAATCAAATTTCGAAAAAATCGCCCGGCAGGGCCGGGCTCGGGCTGTCAGCGGCCCGACGACGCCGACAGCGCGTCGCGGAGCTGCTTCAAGTCCGTACGCAGGCGGACCAGGAACTCCGGCGTTTGCTGCATCGCGCAAAACAGGTCGGCGGGCACCGAGCGCGCTTTTTCCTTCAGCGCACGGCCGTCCTTCGTCAGGCGCACGTTCACGACGCGCTCGTCCGCCGCGCTGCGCACGCGCTCGACGTAGCCGAGCGCCTCCAGGCGCTTGAGCAGTGGCGTGACCGTCGCGGGATCGAGATCGAGCCGCGCGGCGATGTCCTTGACGGCGATATCGTCACGCTCCCACAGGACCAGCATCGCGAGATATTGGGGATAGGTCAGCGACAGCTTGTCGAGCAGCGGCTTGTAGGCCTTCGTCATCGCGTGCGAAGTCGAGTAGAGCGCGAAGCACAATTGCTCGTCGAGTGTCTGTGGCAGTACAGGCGGGCGGTCCATGATTCAGGGTGCGCGGTGTTGGCGCAAACAATTTGCATGCAAATGATTTTGCGCCCGAACGATACGCTTGAACAGGGGCGCCGGAATCGGGGCGTCCGGCCACCGGTGCCGACGAGAAGAGGAGCAGGCGGGGAGGCCGGCGGCGGGTGCGCCGGCCGAAGGCGGGATCAGCGCCCGGACGACGGCTTGGCCGGCGCGCCGGGCTCCTGCACGCCGAAGCAGCCGCGATAGGTCGCGTAGAACGAGCAGTACAGCATCGTGACGATGATGATCGTCAGCGGCATCATCAGCGTCAGCGCGTACGCGCCGGCGCCGAGCGCCTGCAGCACCAGCGACAGTACCAGCGACGTGCCGAGCGCGACGCCGAACCAGAGCAGGCCGTAGATCGTGAACGCGCCGCGGTTGCGCCAGCAGCTGACGACGCTGAAGAACATCGCTTTCGCCGGCGGGATGTCGTGCCACGCGGTGAGCACCGGCGCGAACCAGAACAGCATCGCGACCGGCACGTAGAGCGCGGTCGCGAGGAACAGCGCGCCGACGGTGCCTTGCGCGGCGAGCGTTTCCGGCGTCGGGCTCGTCTCGCCCGTCGCGCCCATCATCGCGCTGAACAGCGCACCGCCGTCGACCAGCGACGACGCGGCGAACACGAGCACCATCGACACGACATAGATCACGCCGAGCACGAGCAGCCGCTGGGTCGCGACCGGGCCATACGAGCGGAAGCCGTCGACGAGGATCGTCGGCATCACCGGCTTGCCGGCGACGGTGTCGCGGCAGGCGGCCATGAAGCCGACCGCGATGCCGGGGATGAACAGCAGCGGCAGCGCCGCGCCGATCACCGGCACCATCGACACCAGCGTGATCGCGAGCAGGTAGGTGAAGAACAGCGTGATGAACGCGAGCGGGTTGCGGCGGAACAGCCAGATGCCTTGACGGAACCAGACATAGCCCGTCTTCGCGGGGACTTCGATCAGTTGCATGCGGTTTGGGTCTCGGGAAGCACGGGCGTATGCGCGATACGCTCACGCAGGATGCGTTCGAAATGGCCCGGGTCGTGCGGCTTGAGCATCTCGGCCGCGCGGGGCAGGTGGAAGTCGTACAGGCGCGACACCCAGAAGCGGTACGCGCCGGCGCGCAGCATGTCGCCCCAGTGGCGGCGCTCCTCGGCGGTGAACGGCCGGACGGTCTGGTACGCGCGCAGCAGCGCGTCCGCGCGCGCGTCGTCGAGCACGCCCGTCGCGAGGTCGACGCACCAGTCGTTGACGGTCACCGCGACGTCGAACAGCCACTTGTCGCAGCCCGCGAAATAGAAGTCGAAGAAGCCGCCGAGCCGCACGCTGTGGCCCGTGCCGGGCGCCGCGTGCGCGAACATCGCATTGTCGCGGAACAGGTCGCAGTGGCACGGCCCGCCGGGCAGCGCCGCATAGTCGGCGGATGCGAAGAAGCGCGTCTGGTGCGCGAGCTCGCTTTCGAGCAGCGCGAGCCGGCCGGCGTCCACGAACGGCGCGATCGTCGGCACATTCTCCTGCCACCACGGCAGGCTGCGCAGGTTCGGCTGGGTGCGCGGGAAGTCGCGGCCGGCCAGGTGCATGCGCGCGAGCATCTGCCCGGCCTCGATGCAGTGCTCGACGCCGGGCGCCAGCTCGGTCGCGCCGTCGAGCTTCGTGACGATCGCGGCCGGCTTGCCGTGCAGCTCGCCGAACAGCGTGCCGTCGTCGCGCGGCACCGGGTCCGGCACCGGCACGCCGTGGCCGGCCAGGTGGCGCATCAGGTCGAGATAGAACGGCAGCTGTTCGGCCGTGAGCTTCTCGAAGATCGTGAGGACGTATTCGCCGCGCGTCGTCGTCAGGAAGAAATTGCTGTTCTCGATGCCGGACGAAATGCCACGGAACGCGACGACGTCGCCCAGCGCGTAGTGGCGCATCCAGTGCGCGAGATCGGTGTCGGAAACAGCGGTGAATACGGCCATGCGAGATGCGTCGAGTCAGGTTGGCGGGCACGCGGGCGCGTGCGTCGCGGAAAAGGAGATGCGGGGAGAGCCGGGTGCGCCGCGGCCGATGCCGGCGCGGCGCGGGCAACGCGTCAGTAGCGCAGGTTGACCGACGGCAGGCGCGTGATCGGAATGCTCGCGTCGTGCGGCTTCGGCGACGTGTCCGGCGACGCGCTCATCTGGTAGCGGGTGCCGAAGTTCGACTTCACGTCGATCTCGACCGGCTTGCCGCGATCGCGGTATTCGGTGACTTCGGTGCCGTTCTTGCTTTTTTCGTGGAAGCTCGGCGTGCGGCGGATGTCGCTGAAATCGACCTTGGACGTGACTTCGGCGCCGGGCCGGTTGATCTTCCGGAGATCCGGCAGGCCGGCGGCTTCGTTGGCTTCGGCCTGGGCCTGCGCGTCGGCGCTCGGCGTGCCGCCGGCGGCGTAGGCGACGCTGGCGGCGGAAAACGCGGCGGCAGCGGCGACGAGAATGAGCGGCTTCATTGTGACTCTCCCAATTAACCATTCAATTTTAGCAAATACTGCGCGCGTTCCGGCTGTCGCGCGCACGGGGCGCGACCATCAGCCCGACAAGGTTCCGTGGTAATGTCGTTCGATCAGACGAGGTGATGAAAATGAAGAACGATTTGAGCCGCAGACACCGGATGCTGACCCCGGAAAACCCGCCAGTCGAAGGATTCGACGATTCGATCGCCGCCGTCGCACGGCTGTCCGCGATCTACGAAGCCAACGCCGGTTTCCTGCGCGATGCATTTGCGCGCTATCGCCGCCACGAGCCGATCACCGAGCACGTGCGCGCGTGCTATCCGTTCGTGCGCGTGCGCACCGACGTGAACACGCACGTCGATTCGCGCCGCTCGTACGGCTTCGTCGCGGGCCCGGGCGTGTTCGAGACGACGGTGACCCGGCCGGATCTTTTCGCGAACTACTACCGCGAGCAGCTGCGGCTGCTCGCGAAGAACCACCAGGTCAAGATCGAGGTCGGCGTGTCGTCGCAGCCGATGCCGATCCACTTCGCGTTTCCCGAAGGCATCCACCTCGAAGGCGAACTCGATCGCGACAGCCTGCTCGCGATGCGCGACGTGTTCGATACGCCCGACCTGTCGTACCTCGACGACCGCATCGTCAACGGCACGTTCGAGCCGGCGCCGGGCGAGCCGCACCCGCTTGCGCTGTTCACGGCCGCGCGGGTCGACTTCTCGCTGCACCGGCTGCGCCACTACACCGCGACGTCGCCGACGCATTTCCAGAACTACGTGCTGTATACGAACTACCAGTTCTACATCGACGAGTTCGTGAAGCTCGGCCGCACGATGATGACGGAGAGCGACGACCCCGAGGTGCGCGCGTACCGCAGCGAATACAGCGCGTTCGTCGAGCCGGGCGACGTCGTCACGTACAACGAGAATCTCGGCGGCGAGCCGTCGGAAGGCTCGGCGCCGCCGCGCCTGCCGCAGATGCCCGCATACCACCTGAAGCGCGCGGACGGCAGCGGGATCACGATGGTCAACATCGGCGTCGGGCCGTCGAACGCGAAGACGATCACCGACCACATCGCGGTGCTGCGCCCGCACGCGTGGGTGATGCTCGGCCACTGCGCGGGCCTGCGCAACACGCAGCGCCTCGGCGACTACGTGCTCGCGCACGGCTATGTGCGCGAGGATCACGTGCTGGATGCCGACCTGCCGCTGTGGGTGCCGATCCCGGCGCTCGCCGAAGTGCAGCTGGCGCTCGAGCGCGCGGTCGCGGATGTCACGCGGCTTGACGGCGCGGAGCTGAAGCGCGTGATGCGGACCGGCACGGTCGCGAGCGTCGACAACCGCAACTGGGAACTGCGCGATCATCGCGAGCCGGTGCAGCGGCTGTCGCAGAGCCGCGCGATCGCGCTCGACATGGAGAGCGCGACGATCGCGGCGAACGGCTTCCGCTTCCGCGTGCCGTACGGCACGCTGCTGTGCGTATCGGACAAGCCGCTGCATGGCGAGCTGAAGCTGCCGGGCATGGCCGACCAGTTCTATCGCGCGCAAGTCGACCAGCATCTGCAGATCGGCGTGAAGGCGATGGAGATCCTGCGGACCAACGGGCTCGACAAGCTGCATAGCCGGAAGCTGCGGAGCTTCGCGGAAGTGGCGTTCCAGTAAAGCGCACGGCCCGCGGGGATGTCGATGCCCCGCAGGCCTCACGGCGGCTGACGCGCGCACGCTGTCCTGTCCGCGCGCCTGCGCCACCCGCCTGACCGCGTTGACGTTCGCCGCGACCGCATCGCGGCCTTCGTACCAGGACGCAATCTGCTTCGGTCGCCGCCGCATCGTCCCGGCGCCGCGCGAGCCAGCCCGCGCCGGGCGCCAACCACGGCGTATGAGCGTCCCTTCGCCGATGCACTGCGGCAGCACGCCGCATTCGTCGTCGGGCGCGCCGACCCGCTGCCCGGACAGAACCATTTTCGCTATCTGGCGATTTTACTATTGGTTGTCCTTATCATTAAGAATAGGCTCTCGTGCGTGGCGTTATCCGACGCCCGCACCAAGGAACGACGAACAGTCGAATCCGATTGATTCCCATCATATCGAGAGTAGAAATATTCTATGAAAATCAAGATCCTGCTGGCTTCCCTGCTGCTCACTTCATCCTTGTCGGCCATGGCCAGATGCGCGGTGATCGGACCGTCCAAGAACCCTTGCGGGGTGGTCGCGGTGATCGGCCCTACCAAGTGCGTGTGCTCTTTGCCGGGCAAGTGATGAAAAGGGCGCCCCCGTCCTTGGGCGCGCCTCATCCGTGGGTTGGATCGTGACAGGGAAAAGAATGCGCAAACAGCGGGAGGGACTGGTTCTCTACTGGGCCAACCCGAGCGAGATGTCCGCAGCCTCGGGACATCTCGCGCAGGACATGGTCGGGGCCGGAAGCGGGCAATCAGCTTCTCGGAGGTCTCATCCTCGATCAGCAGCCGCCTTTCCTTGAGTTTTCTCGGCTCCTCTTCAGCGACCGCCACGGTCGCCGCCCTGAGCGACACCATGAAGGCGTGCCCGGACACGCCGGGATCGACGGGCGCGCGGAATGGATCGTTTGAGAGCGTTGACGGTATTCGTCCGCGTCGCAGCCGACAGCATCAGCGCGAGCGCCCGTTTGCACAGTGTCGCGACGGAGCGGCCTGTCGATGGACTTTTTCGTCGCCCGGCCCGGTGCGCATCCCGACCTTGCGCCGCTCGCGCTGGCAGATGCGGCCGCCGCGCCGCCAAATACGACAAGGCCGCCCGGCGCCGAAGCGCGCGGGCGGCCTTGTCTGTCGGTCGATCGTGCCGTGTCGCTCAGCACTCGCCCTTCTTCGCGTGTCCCGGCGGGCAGTGATAACCGCCGTGGCCGCGATGGCGTTGATGGTCTTCCCATTCGCGGCGTTCCCAGTAGCGGCGGCCATCCCAGTAGCGGTCGCCGTGCCAGCCGACCACGACCACGGGCGCCGGCGCCATCACGACGGGCGCAGGCGCAACGACGACCGGCGCGGGCGTGCCGATGTTCACGTCGACGTTCACGGCATGGGCGATGCCGGACAGCGAGATACCGAGGCCGGCGAGGGCGGCGGCGAGCAGCGAGCGTTTCATGTTGTTTTCCCGATTGGTGTGGAGATCGCGGCGCGACGAAGCGGATCGCCAGAGGCAGCGGACCTGTTCCGCTCCGCGATGTGCACCGTTGGACTGCAGTGTGCCGTTGCGCGGCGGGAAAAGCGAACGGGTTCTGTTACCGCAGATTGACGGCGCGTCGCCGAAGCAGGGCCGGGCGGGAGGAGGTGATTTGACAATGGCGCGCGGCAATGCTGTATTGCTGTGGCGCAGCATGCGGCGAACGGCGGCCGGATTTGACGTTTTCGAGCCGGCCGGTTTCACGTGGCGTTACAAAATGACGCAAATTGCGCGCCGCCGGACACGGCGTTCCGGCAGCGCGTGTCCGGCGAGCCCCGATGGCGAGGCTCGGGCCCGGCGATTTACAGGTAGAACATCCGGTCTTCTTCCGGCCGCGGCGGATGCCCTTCCTCGCCTTCCTCCTCGCCCTGGTCCTCGTAGAACGCGAGCACCGCGTCGAGCACCTGGTCGGGGTCGTCGATCACCTGCATCAGGTCCATGTCTTCCGCATTGATGAGGCCGTTCGGAATCAGCTGGTCGCGGAACCATTGCAGCAGCCCCTGCCAGAACGTGCTGCCGACGAGGATGATCGGCACGAGGCGCGACTTCTTCGTCTGGATCAGCGTGAGCACTTCGGACAGCTCGTCGAGCGTGCCGAAGCCGCCCGGCATCACGATCACCGCATCGGAGTTCTTCACGAACGTGACCTTGCGCGTGAAGAAGTGGCGGAAGCGCAGCGAGATGTCCTGGTAGTGGTTGCCGGCCTGCTCGTGCGGCAGCTCGATGTTCAGGCCGACCGACGGCGCCTTGCCGGCGTGCGCGCCCTTGTTCGCGGCTTCCATGATGCCGGGGCCGCCGCCGGAGATCACCGCGAAGCCGGCGTCGGACAGCTTGCGCGCGATCTGCACCGCGAGCTTGTAGTGCGGTGTATCGGGTTTGAGACGGGCAGAACCGTAGATGCTGACAGCCGGGCGGATCTCCGACAGGTACTCGGTCGCCTCGATAAACTCTGCCATAATCGTGAACATCTGCCACGATGCGCGCGCCTTCTTGGCCGTCGCGCGTTCTTGATCTGCGAGCGAACGCAGACTCGGAATCACTTTTCTCTTGTTCATAATGCCTGAAGAACGAAATCTGGAAGGTAAGACCCTGCTATTGGTTGACGGTTCGAGCTATCTGTATCGGGCTTACCATGCGATGCCTGATTTGCGTGGCCCTGGCGGGGAGCCGACCGGAGCGCTCTACGGAATCATCAACATGCTGCGCCGTATGCGCAAGGAAGTCAGTGCAGAGTATAGCGCTTGCGTGTTCGATGCAAAGGGCAAGACGTTCCGCGACGACCTCTATGCCGACTATAAGGCAAACCGGCCTTCGATGCCGCCCGATCTCGCATTGCAGGTCGAGCCGATCCACGGCGCGGTGCGCGCGCTCGGCTGGCCGCTGCTGATGGTCGAAGGCGTCGAGGCCGACGACGTGATCGGCACGCTCGCACGCGAAGCCGAGCGGCACGGGATGAAGGTGGTCGTGTCGACGGGCGACAAGGATCTCGCGCAGCTCGTCACCGACCACGTCACGCTCGTCAACACGATGACCAACGAAACGCTCGATCGCGACGGCGTGATCGCGAAGTTCGGCGTGCCGCCGGAGCGGATCGTCGACTACCTGACGCTGATCGGCGATACGGTCGACAACGTGCCGGGCGTCGAGAAGTGCGGGCCGAAGACGGCCGTGAAGTGGCTCACGCAATACGACAGCCTCGACGGCGTCGTCGCGCATGCGGGCGAGATCAAGGGCGTCGTCGGCGACAACCTGCGCCGCGCGCTCGACTTCCTGCCGCTCGGCCGAAAGCTCGTGACGGTCGAGACCGCATGCGATCTCGCGCCGCATCTCGAATCGATCGAGGCGACGCTCGCGACCGACGGCGAGGCACGCGACCTGCTGCGCGACATCTTCGCGCGCTACGGCTTCAAGACGTGGCTGCGCGAGATCGACAGCGCGCCGGCCGAAGGCAACGGCATCGACGCGCCGGACGGCGAGCCGGCGCAAGTGGTCGAGGCGAACGTCGCACGCGAATACGACACGATCCAGACCTGGGCGCAGTTCGACGCATGGTTCGCGAAGATCGACACGGCCGCGCTGACCGCGTTCGACACGGAAACCACGTCGCTCGATCCGATGGCCGCGCGGCTCGTCGGCCTGTCGTTCTCGGTCGAGCCGGGCAAGGCCGCTTACCTGCCGGTCGCGCATCGCGGCCCCGACATGCCCGAGCAGCTGCCGCTCGACGAGGTGCTCGCGCGCCTCAAGCCATGGCTCGAATCGGCCGACCGCAGGAAGGTCGGCCAGCACCTGAAGTACGACGCGCAGGTGCTCGCGAACTACGCGATCGAGCTGAACGGCATCGAGCACGACACGCTGCTCGAATCGTACGTGCTCGAATCGCACCGCACGCATGACATGGACAGCCTCGCGCTGCGTCATCTGGGCATCAAGACGATCAAGTACGAAGACGTGGCGGGCAAGGGCGCGAAACAGATCGGCTTCGACGACGTGGCGCTCGCGCAGGCCGCCGAATACGCGGCCGAAGACGCGGACGTCACGCTGCAGCTCCATCACGCGCTGTATCCGCAGGTCGCGCGCGAGCCGGGCCTCGAGCGCGTGTATCGCGAGATCGAGATGCCGGTGTCGCGCGTGCTGCGCAAGATGGAGCGCACGGGCGTGCTGATCGACGACGCGCGCCTGGAAGCGCAGAGCACCGAGATCGCGACGCGGCTCGTCGAGCTCGAAGCGCAGGCGTACGAACTGGCGGGCGGCGAGTTCAACCTCGGCTCGCCGAAGCAGATCGGCCAGATCTTCTTCGAGAAGCTGCAGCTGCCGGTCGTGAAGAAGACGCCGAGCGGTGCGCCGTCGACGGATGAGGAAGTGCTGCAGAAGCTGGCCGAGGACTATCCGCTGCCGAAGCTGCTGCTCGAGCATCGCGGGCTGTCGAAGCTGAAGTCGACCTACACCGACAAGCTGCCGCGGATGGTGAACCCGGAAACCGGGCGCGTGCACACGAACTATGCGCAGGCCGTCGCGGTAACGGGGCGCCTCGCGTCGAACGATCCCAATCTTCAGAACATTCCGGTGCGCACGGCCGAAGGCCGGCGGATCCGCGAGGCGTTCATCGCGCCGCCGGGCCACCGGATCGTGTCGGCCGATTATTCGCAGATCGAACTGCGGATCATGGCGCACATCTCGGGCGACGCGTCGCTGCTGCGCGCGTTCTCGAACGGCGAGGACATCCACCGCGCGACCGCGGCCGAGGTGTTCGGCGTGACGCCGCTCGAAGTGACGTCCGACCAGCGCCGGATCGCGAAGGTGATCAACTTCGGGCTGATCTACGGGATGAGCGCGTTCGGCCTCGCGTCGAACCTCGGCATCACGCGCGATGCGGCGAAGCTGTACATCGACCGCTATTTCGCCCGCTACCCGGGCGTCGCGCAGTACATGGAAGACACGCGCGCGATCGCGAAGGAGAAGGGCTACGTCGAAACCGTTTTCGGCCGCCGCCTGTGGCTGCCGGAAATCAACGGCGGCAACGGCCCGCGCCGCCAGGCGGCGGAACGCGCGGCGATCAATGCACCGATGCAGGGCACCGCGGCCGACCTGATCAAGCTGTCGATGATCGCGGTGGACGAATGGCTGACGCGCGACGGCCTCGCGTCGCGGATGATCATGCAGGTGCACGATGAACTGGTGCTCGAGGTGCCCGATGCCGAGCTGCCGCGCGTGCGCGAAAAGCTGCCGGAGATGATGTGCGGCGTCGCGAAGCTGAAGGTGCCGCTCGTCGCCGAGGTCGGCGCGGGCGCGAACTGGGAAGAGGCCCACTGACCGGCGCTGATACGCGCCCCTTGTGACCTGCGACATATTGTTGCAGCGATGTCACTTATCGACAGGGTTTGCTTGTCGTCAAGGTGCAAGCTCCCGGACAATGCATGTCACACATGTATTGATGGCGAAGCGCGGCGCGCTTCGCGCTTCGCTGCTCCGGGGGCGGACTCATCGATGTCGTTCGAACTACGCATCGATGATGTTCGAACTGGTTCGCCACGGAGTGCGCGGCTGCGCGTCCTATCGCGCGGCTGCGGCCAGTTTTGAATCGCAAGGGGGTATCGGATGCATCGGATCATCATCGTAGGCGGGGGCGCGGGCGGCCTGGAGTTGGCGACGCGGCTCGGCGACCGTTACGGCGCGCGCGGCAAACGTCCGGCGCGCGCACTCGTCACGCTCGTCGACCGCAATCCGACGCATATCTGGAAACCGCTGCTGCATGAGGTCGCCGCCGGCAGCATGGATCCGTTCACGCAGGAACTCGAATACGCCGCGCAAGCGCGCTGGCACGGCTTCGAATTTCAGCAGGGCGAACTGACGGCCCTCGACCGGGCCGCGAAGCGGATCACGCTGTCGCCCGTCAACGACAGCGACGGCGCGGAGCTGCTGCCGGAGCGCACGCTCGACTACGACACGCTGGTGATCGCGATCGGCAGTACGACGCATTTCTTCGGCGTGCAGGGCGCGCAGGAAAACGCGATCGCACTCGATACCGTCGCGGAGGCCGAGCGCTTCCGCAAGCGGCTGATCGCAGCGTGCATGCGCGCCGAACACCAGAAGCCCGCGCCGGCAGACGCGTCGGCATCGGGCGAGCCGCGCATCCAGGTGGCGATCGTCGGCGGCGGCGCGACCGGCGTCGAGCTGTCGGCGGAACTTCGCAATACCGCGCAGGTGCTGTCGGCGTACGGCCTGCACAAGCTCGACCCGCGGCACGACGTCGGCATCGTGCTGATCGAGTCCGGCCCGCGCATTCTCCCGGCATTGCAGGAGCGCGTGTCGTCCGCGACGGCCGAACTGCTCGAGAAGCTCGGCGTGCGGCTGCTGCTCGGCGAACGCGTGACCGAGGTGGCGCCCGGCGTCGTCCGCACCGCGAGCGGCAAGTCGGTGCGGGCCGACCTGACGGTCTGGGCGGCCGGCATCAAGGCGCCGTCCGTGCTCGCGAAGCTCGATGGCCTCGATGTCAACAAGCTCGGCCAGCTCGACGTGCGCCGCACGCTGCAGACGGTCAACGACGACAACGTGTTCGCGCTCGGCGACTGCGCGGCATGCGCATGGCCCGGCAACGAGCGCAACGTGCCGCCGCGCGCGCAGGCCGCGCACCAGCAGGCGAATTTCCTGCTGAAGGCGCTCGCATGCCGGCTGGACGGTCAGCCGCTGCCCGAGTTTACGTATCGCGATCTCGGTTCGCTCGTGTCGCTCGGCCACTTCAGCGCGGTGGGCAACCTGATGGGTGGGTTGATCGGCGGCAGCATGCTGATCGAAGGCCTGTTCGCGCGCTTCATGTATATGTCGCTGTACCGGCTGCACGTCGCGGCGCTGCACGGCTATCCGCGGATGGTGCTCGACACCGTCGCGCACTGGCTGCGGCGCACGACGCTGCCGCGCGTGAAGCTGCACTAACGGCGCGCACACGCAAACGAGGCGGGCGGGGAATGCGCGACGAGCGGATTCCCCGCCCGTCGCATTTTGGGCGGCCGCACCGCAGCGGGCACCGATCAGGCGCGTGCGGCATGCGCCGGGTCAGCGAATCTTCGTGGTTGCGCGCGCACATGGTTGACGCGCGCACGGATTATTGTGCATCGTTTGCGGGTTACCGCTTGCGGCGGCGTGCCACCCGTCCGCAACATCCGTGCCGCGCGCCGCAGGCGACGCTCAATCGAGGAGTGCATTCATGTTGAAACCCGAAGTCGACAGCCTGGTTCCCCACGTTCCGTTCTCGCGCCGCAAGTTCATGCAGGCCGCGCTGGGCGGCACTTTCGCGGCCGCGGTGCTGCCCGTGTCGGCGCAGACGGTCACGACCGACAGCGCCGGGCTGGACGTCGACACCATCGAGATCCGCTCGGGTGACGCGAGCGTGCCGGCCTATCGCGCGCAACCGAAAGACAAGACCAATCTGCCGGTGGTGATCGTGATTCACGAAATCTTCGCGGTGCACGCGCACATCGCCGACATCTGCCGCCGCTTCGCGAAGCTCGGCTATCTGGCGATCGCCCCCGACCTGTTCGCGCGGCAGGGCGACGTGTCGAAGTATCCGACGATCCAGGATCTGGTCGCGAACGTGGTCAGCAAGGTGCCGGACCGGCAGGTGACCGAGGATCTCGATGCGACGGTCGCGTGGGCCGGCAAGAACGGCGGCGACCTGAGCCGTCTCGGTGTGGTCGGCTTCTGCTGGGGCGGGCGCCAGTCGTGGCTGTATGCGGAGCACAACCCGTCCGTGCGTGCGGCAGTCGCATGGTACGGGTTCGTCGAAGGCAAGACCGACGAGATGACGCCGTTCAACCCGGTTGACCGCGCCGATACGCTGAAGGTGCCGGTGCTCGGCCTGTATGGCGCGAAGGACGCGAACATCACGCAGGCGTCGCTCGCGGCCATGCGCGAGCGCATCGCGAAGAGCGACTCGAAGCCGGCGCGCGAATCGCAGATCGTCGTCTACGACGATGCGGGCCACGCGTTCTTTGCCGATTACCGCCCGAGCTACGTGAAGGAGGATGCCGAGGATAGCTGGAAGCGCGCGCTCGCGTGGCTCCATCACTACGGCGTGATGTGAGCGGCGCGGCGGCGGTGCGTGACGCCGCCGCGCGGGTGGCAGACGTTTACGGGTTGGGGCCGGTCGCGACCGGTCGCGACGGATCGGCGCACCACTCGCTCCACGAGCCGGGGTAGAGCGACGCGCCGTGCAACCCCGCGATCTCCATCGCAAGGGCGTTGTGGCACGCGGTCACGCCGGAACCGCACTGCAGGATCACACGATTCGGCTCGGTGCCGGCCAGCAGTGTCGAGAACGTCTCGCGCAGTTCATGGCCGGTCTTGAAGCGGCCGTCGGCACTCAGGTTGTCCTTGAAGAAGCGGTTGAGCGCGCCGGGGATGTGCCCGCCCACCGGATCGATCGTCTCGTTTTCGCCGCGATAGCGATCGGCGGCGCGCGCGTCGATCACGGTGCGCGTGCGGGCAGTGATGTTCGCGAGCACGGCCTGCGCGTCGACCGTCGATTCGAGCGGCGCCTGCGCGCGGAAGTCGCCGCGCGACGGGTGCTGCGTTTCGATCGTCAGCGGCTGCCCGGCCGCTTCCCACGCCTGCAGCCCGCCGTCGAGCACGGCGATCGAATCATGCCCGAGCCAGCGCAGCAGCCACCACAGCCGCGCGGCATACGCGCCGCCTTGCGCGTCGTATGCAACCGCCTGCTGGCCCTGCCTGAGCCCGTGATCGGCGAGCGTCGCGACGAGCGCATCGCGCGATGGCAGCGGGTGGCGGCCGTTGGTGCCGGTCTTGCGGCCTGACAGGTCGCGGTCGAGATGCAGGTACTGCGCGCCCGGAATGTGCCCGGCCGCATACGCTGCTTCGCCCGCGCCCGTATCGGCGAGATCGAAGCGGCAGTCGAACACGGCGACGCTGGCGGGCGCGGCGGCGAGGCGTTCGGCAAGGTTGGCCGCGGAGATGAGCGTGGTGTAATGAGTATGTGGCATGACGGCTCCTGATTGAGCAAACGGCCTGATGGTCTAAGTCTAAACAAAAAAAGACGGGCCGAAGCCCGTCTTTTCCTCATGCATCGTGATGCCGAAACCGCATGCCGGCGTCAAAGGCCGCCCAGGTGTCGGCGCAGGAACTCATGGAAGTGCTGCATGCCGTCTTCCATCGGGCTCTGGTACGGGCCAACCTGCGATTCGCCGCGGTCCATCAGTGCGCGGCGGCCGGCGTCCATGCGCATCGCGATCTCGTCGTCCTCGACGGCCGTCTCCATGTACGCGGCGCGTTCCGCCTCGACGAACTCGCGCTCGAACAGCGCGATTTCCTCAGGATAATAAAACTCGACGATGTTGGTCGTCTTCTGCGGACCGCGCGGAATCAACCACGACACGACCAGCACGTGCGGATACCACTCGATCATCAGGCCCGGGTAGTAGACCATCCAGATCGCGCCGAACTCCGGCGGCACGCCGTTGCGGAATTTCAGCACCTGCTCGTGCCACTTCTGGTAGGTCGCGCTGCCCGGCTTCGCGAGCGCGTTGTGCACGCCGACCGTCTGCACGCTGTACCAGTCGCCGAACTCCCACTTGAGATCGTCGCAGGACACGAAGTTGCCGAGGCCCGGGTGAAACGGGACGACATGGTAATCCTCGAGGTAGACCTCGATGAAGGTCTTCCAGTTGTAGTCGCACTCGTGGACTTCGACGTGATCGAACTGGTACTCGGAGAAATCGAAGTGGTGCTTCGTGCCGAGGTTCGAGAGATCGCGCGCGACGTTGCGGCCTTCCGCCTCGAACAGCAGCCCCTGCCAGTTCTGCAGCGGGGATTTGCCGAGGTTCAGGCAAGGCTTGTCGGGGAAGTGCGGCGCGCCGAGCAGCTGGCCTTCCAGATCGTACGTCCAGCGGTGCAGCGGGCACACGATGTTCTGCGTGCGGCCGCGCCCGTTCAGCATGATCGCCTGCCGGTGGCGGCACACGTTCGACAGCAGTTCGATCTGGTTCGCCGGGTTGCGCACCAGCACGCGGCCTTCCTGCTCGGACGGCAACGCGAAATAATCCCCCGCCTCGGGCACCATCAATTCGTGCCCGACGTAGCGAGGTCCTTTCTTGAAGAGTGTTTCGATTTCGCGCGCTAACAGCGCCTCATCGAAGTATGCAGTGACTGGAAGCTGGCTGTGAGCCGACTTCAACTGAAGCGCATCGCTCAGATTGGACATTCCCACTCCCGGTGATAGCGTGAAAGCAGTGAACAACCCAACCATCGAAAAATCGATTTAGGGAAACGGAGAATTATACCCGGTTCCCTCGGCGGGGCCAGTATTAAGTGCCTGATTTGTGTCAATTTTTTGTGCGGCGAGGCCCGGAAGGCGCACAATGTGCGTCACAGGTGGGGCCGGAGCGTCTGTCTGGCGCACCAAGTCGGCAGGTCGGAAAATTCTCTTTTGCCGTAGAATGTCCGACTTGTTTTGAAATTTGACACCTCGTCCATGGCGAAAACCGCATCCCCAGGCGCCACGCCGCCCGGCAATGGCGCCGAAGCGTTGCCGGACAATTACGAGATGGCGCTCGCGGAGCTCGAGGCGCTGGTTGCCCGGATGGAAGGCGGCGCGCTGAGCCTCGAGGATTCGCTCTCGGCATACCGCCGTGGGGCGGCACTCGTTGCGTTTTGCCAACAGCAGCTCGAGAAAGTGGAGCAGCAGGTGCGCGTGCTCGACGGCGCGACCCTGAAGCCGCTTTCGACCGGCGCGGCCGCCACGGACAGCGAAGACGACGATCTATGACATTCGAACAATGGATGCGGTCTGTGCTTGACCGCGTCGAGGATGCACTCGGCCACTACCTGCCGGCTGAAACTGTGGAGCCTACGCAACTCCACGAAGCGATGCGCTACGCCGTCCTCGGGGGCGGCAAGCGCGTGCGCCCGCTGCTGTGCCATGCAGCGGGCGAACTGACCGGCGCGACGGAGGCGGCACGCAATGCGGCGGCGGCGGCGCTGGAGATGATCCACGTCTATTCGCTCGTGCATGACGACATGCCGTGCATGGACGACGACGCGCTGCGGCGCGGCAAGCCGACCGTGCACGTGCAGTACGACGAGCCGACCGCGCTGCTGGTCGGCGACGCGCTGCAGTCGCAGGCGTTCGTCGCGCTGACGGATTCCGCCGCGCTGGCGCCGGTGCAGCAGGCCGCGCTCGTGCGCGAACTGGCGCTGGCGAGCGGCTCGATCGGCATGGCCGGCGGGCAGGCGATCGATCTGGCGAGTGTCGGCCTGAAGCTGACGCGCGAGCAGCTCGAGACGATGCACCGGATGAAGACGGGCGCGCTGCTGCGCGCAGCCGTGCGCATGGGCGCGCTGGCGGGCGAGACGCCGTCCGCGGACACGATGGCCGCGCTCGACGTTTACGCGGGTGCGGTGGGCCTGGCCTTCCAGGTCGTCGACGACATTCTCGACGTGACGACCGATTCGGCGACGCTCGGCAAGACGGCCGGCAAGGACGCGGCCAACGACAAGCCGACCTACGTGTCGATCCTCGGCCTCGACGCGTCGCGCGAACTGGCCGCCCAGCTGCGCGCCGATGCGCACGCTGCGCTGCAACCCTTCGGCGCGCGCGCCCAGCGTCTCGCCGAACTTGCCGACCTGGTGGTGAACCGGGTCAGCTGACGCGAAAGCCCGCCGCCGCGCACACGCTACGGTGCGTGCAACAGAATGCGGGCGCGTTTGATTTCCTACAATGGAACGACGATGTACGACTTGCTGAAAACTATCGACGATCCGGCCGATTTGCGCCGTCTTGATCGTCGCCAACTGCAACCGCTCGCCGACGAGCTGCGTTCGTTCGTGCTCGACAGCGTGTCGAAGACGGGCGGCCATTTGTCGTCCAACCTCGGGACGGTCGAGCTGACGATCGCGTTGCACTACGTGTTCAACACGCCGAACGACCGCATCGTCTGGGACGTGGGCCACCAGACCTATCCGCACAAGATCCTGACGGGCCGCCGCGACCAGATGCACACGCTGCGCCAGTACGACGGCATCTCGGGCTTTCCGCGCCGCTCCGAATCGGAGTACGACACGTTCGGCACCGCGCATTCGAGCACGTCGATCTCGGCCGCGCTCGGCATGGCGATCGGCAGCCAGCTGAACGGCGACGACCGCTTCTCGATCGCGGTGATCGGCGACGGCGCGATGACGGCCGGCATGGCGTTCGAGGCGATGAACAATGCAGGTGTGTCCGAGGACGCGAAGCTGCTCGTGATCCTCAACGACAACGACATGTCGATCTCGCCGCCGGTCGGCGCGCTGAACCGCCATCTCGCGCGCCTGATGTCGGGCCGCTTCTACGCGGCCGCGCGTGCGGGCGTCGAGCGCGTGCTGAGCGTTGCGCCGCCGGTACTCGAACTCGCGCGCAAGCTCGAGGAGCATGCGAAGGGCATGGTCGTGCCCGCGACGCTGTTCGAGGAGTTCGGCTTCAACTACATCGGCCCGATCGACGGTCACGATCTCGATTCGCTGATCCCGACGCTGCAGAACATCAAGGAGCTGCGCGGCCCGCAGTTCCTGCACGTGGTGACGAAGAAAGGCCAGGGCTACAAGCTCGCCGAGGCCGATCCGGTGCTCTACCACGGCCCGGGCAAGTTCAATCCGGCCGAGGGCATCAAGCCGTCGCCGACCCCGGCGAAGAAGACCTACACGCAAGTGTTCGGCGAATGGCTGTGCGACGAGGCGGAGCGCGATTCGCGCGTGGTCGGCATCACGCCCGCGATGCGCGAAGGCTCAGGCATGGTCGAATTCGAGAAGCGCTTCAAGGATCGCTATTACGACGTCGGCATCGCCGAGCAGCACGCGGTGACGTTCGCGGGCGGTCTCGCGACCGAGGGCCTGAAGCCGGTCGTCGCGATCTACTCGACGTTCCTGCAGCGCGGGTACGACCAGCTGATCCACGACGTCGCGCTGCAGAACCTGCCGGTCGTGTTCGCGATCGACCGCGCGGGCCTCGTCGGCGCCGACGGTGCGACGCACGCGGGCGCGTACGATCTGTCGTTCATGCGCTGCATCCCGAACATGACGATCATGACGGCGTCCGATGAGGACGAATGCCGCCAGATGCTGCACACCGCGCTGATGCAGCCGAACCCGACCGCGGTGCGCTACCCGCGCGGCGCGGGCACCGGTGTGCCGACGGTGAAGGAATTCACCGAGATCCCGCTGGGCAAGGGCGAAGTGCGCCGCCGCACGTCGCAGCCGGAAGGCAAGCGGGTCGCGATCCTCGCATTCGGCACGATGGTCGCACCGTCGCTGGCCGCGGCCGAGGAGCTCGACGCGACCGTCGCGAACATGCGCTTCGTGAAGCCGGTCGACGCGGCGCTCGTGCGCGAGCTCGCCGAAACGCACGACTTCATCGTCACGGCCGAGGAAGGCTGCGTGATGGGTGGCGCGGGTTCGGCCTGCGTGGAAGCCCTGATGGAGAGTGGGGTTATCCGACCCGTACTACAATTGGGCCTCCCTGACCAGTTCATCGATCACGGCGATCCCGCGAAGCTGCTGTCGCAATGCGGCCTCGATGGCGCGGGCATCGCGAAATCGATTCGCGAACGCTTCCTGAATCCGGCGGCCGACGTCGCCGGGCAGGCCAAGCGCGTCGCGTAAGCCGGCGCCGCCTCCGGGCGGCGCGGGTGCGATTGGCGAAACCGGTCTTCATTGATGCGGAGAACATGGGCCTGCGGGCCCATGTTGCTTTTCCGGCTGCCGCATGACGCGGCGCGCGCGTCGTCGAACGCGCGGCTTACAAGGATTGAACAAGATGAACCAGATGAATCCCGCCTTCGTGATGCCCGACGTGCAGAGCACGGTGGATACCCGTCAGATTCCGATTCAGCGCGTGGGCGTGAAGGCGGTCCGGCATCCGTTGACAGTGCGCACCGAAAATGGCGACGTGCAGCCGACGGTCGGTGTCTGGAACCTCGACGTCCATCTGCCGGCCGACCAGAAGGGCACGCACATGTCGCGTTTCGTCGCGCTGCTTGAGGAGCACCGCGCGCCGCTGACGACCGAACGGTTCCGCGCGATGCTCGCGGCGATGCTCGAGAAGCTCGAGGCCGAGGCGGGCCGCATCGAAGTGACGTTCCCGTATTTCGTGAACAAGACGGCGCCCGTGTCGGGCGTGCAGAGTCTGCTGGACTACGAAGTCACGCTCGCGGGCGACACGCGTGGCGGTGCGACGCGCCTGTTCATGAAGGTGCTGGTGCCGGTCACGAGCCTGTGCCCGTGCTCGAAGAAGATCTCGCAGTACGGTGCGCACAACCAGCGCTCGCATGTGACGATCGATGCCGAACTGGCGGCGGACGTGCCGGTCGAGGCGCTGATCCGGATGGCCGAGGAAGAGGCGTCGTGCGAACTGTGGGGCCTGCTGAAGCGCCCGGACGAGAAGTTCGTCACCGAGCGCGCGTACGAGAATCCGAAGTTCGTCGAGGATCTGGTGCGCGACGTCGCGCAGCGGCTCGATCGCGACGAGCGCATCGTGGCCTACGTGCTCGAGGCCGAGAACTTCGAGTCGATCCACAATCACAGCGCGTATGCGCTGATCGAGCGCGACAAGCGGCACGCCGCGTAACGCAGCGCACATCGCCGCATCAGCAAAAAGGCCGCTCGTTCGAGCGGCCTTTTGTTTGCTTGCGGCTTGCGTGTGCCACGCGCGATGCGCGGTGCGGTGTTCGGCTTGGCTCAGCGCGCGAGCGACGCGAGATCCCAGCGCGGCTTCACGGTGAACGCGTAGTCGGTATTCGCCTGCTCGGGCCAGCGCGCGAGCCGCAACGCGCCCGCGAGCGCGATCATCGCGCCGTTGTCGGTGCAGAGCGCGAGGTCGGGGTAGTGCACGTCGAAGCCGCGCTTGGCCGCGGCGGCCGACAGCGCGTCGCGCAGCTGGCGGTTCGCGCCGACGCCGCCCGCGACCACGAGGCGCTTGAGCCGGGTCTTCTTCAGCGCCGCGAGCGATTTCGCGACGAGCACGTCGACCGCTGCGTCGACGAAGCCGCGCGCGAGGTCGGCCTTCGCGCGTTCGAGCGCGTCGCCCGACAGCTTCGCCGCCTCGAATTTCTTCATCTGCGTCAGCACGGCCGTCTTCAGGCCGCTGAAGCTGAAGTCGAGATCGCCCGAGTGCAGCATCGGGCGCGGCAGCACGACCGCGCCCGGCGTGCCCGTTTCCGCGAGCTTCGACACTTCCGGGCCGCCCGGGTAGCCGAGGCCGATCAGCTTCGCGGTCTTGTCGAACGCTTCGCCGGCCGCGTCGTCGAGCGTCTCGCCGAGCGTTTCGTACTCGCCGACATCGGTCACGCGCATCAGCTGCGTATGGCCGCCCGACACGAGCAGTGCGACGAACGGGAACGGCGGCGGGTCCGCGACGAGCAGCGGCGACAGCAGGTGGCCCTCGAGGTGGTGGATGCCGACGGTCGGCTTGTTCCAGGCAAGCGCGAGCGCATTCGCGATGCTCGCGCCGACGAGCAGCGCGCCGGCGAGCCCCGGGCCCTGCGTGAATGCGATGGCGTCGATGTCTTCGCGCCGCGCGCCGCTCTGTGCGATGACCTCCTCGAGCAGCGGCAGCGCACGGCGGATGTGGTCGCGCGACGCGAGTTCGGGCACGACGCCGCCGTAGTCGCGGTGCATGGCGATCTGCGAGTGGAGCGCGTGCGCGAGCAGCCCGCGCTGCGTGTCGTAGAGCGCGAGGCCGGTTTCGTCGCAGGAGCTTTCGATGCCGAGAACGAGCATGGTGTGGGGCGGGGCGTGCCGCGTTGCGGGCAGCGCCGGAATGTCAACGTAACCGAAAAGTATAGCAGGCGCGCGCTTGCGGCCGCTGGCGGCGGCGCGGGGCGGTACAATCCGCGCCATGGAAACCTATGACATCGCCGTGATCGGCGCGGGCGCCGCCGGCATGATGAGCGCGGCGGTCGCCGGCCAGCTCGGCCGCCGGGTCGTGCTGGTCGACCACGCGCCGCGCCTCGCCGAGAAGATCCGCATCTCGGGCGGCGGCCGCTGCAACTTCACGAACCTGTACGCCGGCCCGGACAACTATCTGTCGGCCAACCCGCATTTCGCCCGTTCGGCGCTCGCGCGCTATACGCCGCGCGACTTCCTCGCGCTCCTCAAGCGCCATCGCGTGACCTGGCACGAAAAGCACAAGGGCCAGCTGTTCTGCGACCACGGCAGCGACGCGGTCATCGACATGCTGAAGAACGAGTGCGACGCCGGCGGCATCGCGTGGCGCCGTCCGGTTGTCGTCGACGCGGTGCGCCATGCGCCGGCCGATGGCTTCACGCTCGAGACGCAGGCGGGCCAGATTGCCGCGCGCGCGCTGATCGTCGCCACCGGCGGCCTGTCGATCCCGAAGATCGGCGCGACCGACTTCGGCTACCGGCTCGCGAAGCAGTTCGGCCACAAGCTCGTCGATACGCGGCCCGCGCTCGTGCCGCTCACGTTCGCGCCGCACGACTGGGCGCCGTTCGCGGCGCTGTCCGGCGTGTCGCTCGAGGTGCGCGTGTCGACCGGCGACAAGAAGCGCGGCGGCGAATTCGTCGAGGATCTGCTGCTCACGCACCGTGGGCTGTCGGGGCCCGGCATCCTGCAGATCTCGAGCTACTGGCAGCCCGGCGAGCCGATCCGCGTCGACCTGCTGCCGCAGCGCGACGCGGTGGCCGACCTGCTCGAGGCCAAGCACGCATCGAAGCGCCAGGTCGGCTCGCTGCTCGCGGAGTGGGTGCCGTCGCGGCTGGCCCACGTCTGGCTCGACACGCATCGCGTGGCCGCCGACGCACGGCTGGCCGATCTGCCGGACAAGGCGCTGCGCCAGGTCGGCGAGGCGCTCGCCGGCTGGACGCTGACGCCGAACGGCACCGAGGGCTACAAGAAGGCCGAGGTCACGCGGGGCGGCGTGGATACGCGCGAGCTGTCGTCGGCGACGATGATGAGCGCGCGCGTGCCGGGCCTGTTCTTCGTCGGCGAGGCGATGGACGTGACCGGCTGGCTGGGCGGCTACAACTTCCAGTGGGCGTGGGCGTCCGGCGTGGCGGCCGGGCAGGCGGCCGCGGAGTTTGCACGCGGCGCTTGACGCGGTAGTGCCCTTTGTGCAATCGCTCTGCTATACTCAAAAATCTTTCCCTGCCAACCTTTTTACGTGTCGGGTCATGACGATCATTCGCGTTAAAGAAAACGAGCCGTTCGAAGTCGCCATGCGTCGCTTCAAGCGCACGATCGAGAAGAACGGTCTGCTGACCGAACTTCGTGCGCGCGAGTTCTACGAGAAGCCGACGGCAGAGCGCAAGCGTAAGAAGGCTGCTGCAGTGAAACGTCACTACAAGCGTATCCGCAGCCAGATGCTGCCGAAAAAGCTGTACTGAATGATCGAGCGCCGCGCGGTTCGCTGAGCGGCGCACCGGCGGCTCCCTCGCGAGTCGCCGATGCCGGATTCGAGCAACCCGCTTGAGACAGTGTCCCAAGCGGGTTTTTGTGTTGACGCCCACTGGCGGGCGTCGGATTCACGTTTCCATTTCCGGGTGAAAGATGAGTTTGAAAGAGCAGATCAGCGAAGACATGAAGGCCGCGATGCGCGCGAAGGAAGCCGAGCGCCTTGCGACGATTCGCCTGCTGCTGGCCGCGATCAAGCAGCGTGAAGTCGACGAGCAGATCACGCTCGACGATGCCGCCGTCACGGCCGTGATCGACAAGATGATCAAGCAGCGCAAGGATTCGATCAGCCAGTTCCAGGCCGCGGGTCGCGATGACCTCGTCGCGAAGGAGCAGGCCGAGCTGACGGTGCTGAGCGGTTACATGCCCGCGCAACTGTCGGAGGCCGAGGTCGCCGCCGAAGTGCAGGCCGCGGTCGCGCAGGCCGGCGCAGCCGGCCCGCAGGACATGGGCAAGGTGATGGGCGTGCTGAAGGGCAAGCTCGCCGGCCGCGCCGACATGACCGCCGTTTCCGCGCTCGTCAAGGCCGCGCTCTCGAAGTAAAACCCTCATGCCCGGTGCGTGCCGATCGCGCGCACCGGGCCGACGCATGTCTTTTTTCCGTTTGATCCCACGGTGATTCCGCATTCGTTCCTGCAGGATTTGCTGAACCGCGTCGACATCGTCGACGTGGTGGGTCGGTACGTGCAGCTCAAGAAGGGCGGCGCGAACTTCATGGGGCTGTGCCCGTTCCACAACGAGAAGAGCCCGTCGTTCACCGTCAGCCCGACCAAGCAGTTCTATCACTGCTTCGGCTGCGGCGCGCACGGCACGGCGATCGGCTTCCTGATGGAGCATGCGGGGCTGACGTTCCCGGAAGCCGTGCAGGAGCTCGCGCAGTCGGTCGGCCTGACCGTGCCGCATGAGCCGTCGCCGATGCGCGGCGGCGGTGGTGGCGGCGGCGACTATCCGGCGCAGCCGTCCGTGTCGAAATCGGTGGCGACGGCGCTGTCCGACGCGATGTCCGCCGCATGCGACTACTACCGCAAGCAACTGCGCGGCGCGCCGACCGCAATCCAGTATCTGAAAAAACGGGGCCTGACCGGCGAGATCGCGGCCCGTTTCGGCCTCGGCTATGCGCCGGACGGCTGGCAGAACCTCGAGGCCGCGTTTTCCGACTATCGCGACGACGCGCTCGTCGAGTCCGGGCTCGTGATCGTCAGCGAGAAGACCGACGCGCAGGGCGTCGCGCGGCGCTACGACCGCTTCCGCGAGCGGATCATGTTCCCGATCCGCAATGTGAAGGGGCAGGTGATCGGCTTCGGCGGCCGGGTGCTCGGCAGCGGCGAGCCGAAGTATTTGAATTCGCCGGAAACGCCGCTATTTAACAAGGGCAGCGAGCTGTACGGGCTGTTCGAGGCGCGGCTCGCGATTCGCGAGCGAAAGTACGTGCTCGTCGTCGAAGGCTACATGGACGTGGTCGCGCTCGCGCAGCTCGGCTTCCCGAACGCGGTGGCGACGCTCGGCACCGCGTGCACGCCGATTCACGTACAGAAGCTGATGCGGCAGACCGACACGGTCGTCTTCAGCTTCGACGGCGACGCGGCCGGGCGGCGCGCGGCGCGGCGGGCGCTCGAGGCGTGCCTGCCGCACGCGGCGGACAACCGGACGATCCGGTTCCTTTTTCTGCCGACCGAGCACGACCCGGACAGCTACGTGCGCGAATTCGGCGCGGACGCGTTTTCCGGACAGGTCGAGCGGGCGATGCCGCTGTCGCAGTTCCTGCTGAACGAGGCGATTGCCGGCAAGGCGCTCGATCAGCCGGAAGGCCGGGCAAAGGCGCTGTTCGACGCGAAGCCGCTGTTGCAGGCGCTGCCCGCGAACGCATTGCGCGCGCAGATCATGCACATGATCGCGGATCGGCTCGACATTCCGTTCGACGAGGTCGCGGGGCTGTCCGACGTCGATACGCGGATCGACGTGCCCCCGCGCCAGGCGCCGCCGCGCAGCGATCGGCGCCGCGTGACGGACAACGAGAAGCGCGCGTTGCGCAACCTCGTGATGCATCCGCGCGTCGCGGCGCTGCTCGACGACGAGCAGGTTGCGACGCTGCGGGCGCTGCCGCGCATCGGCGAGATGTTCGGCGAAGTCGTCGATCATGCGCGCGCGCTGGGCGACGGCGCGGAGTTCAGATTGTTGTCCGATGTGCTGAGGACGTCCTCGAATGCCGCGACTTACGAGGAAATCTTCCGTGAAATTCTGGACTATGATGAAAACGTCCGCGATCTGCTGTTACAGAATCCGGATGACGAGACGGTGCTCGAGCGGCAGCGCGAGCAGGAACGGATTGCGGGGGAGGAGCTTCAGGCGGCGGTGCTCAAGATGCGCTACGACGCATGTTGCGAGCGCCTCGACAGGCTTTCGCGGCAATCCAATTTCACACCCGAGGAATTGGCTGAATTGACGGAACTGAACCAGCAGCGGGCCGATATGAAGCGTCGGCTCGGGCTGTGAGCGGCCGGGGCGCCAGGAGAGGGTTGCCCAGCGTGCTATAATATAAGGTTTCCAGCGGTTTGTTTTCTAAGCAGAGGCGAGATTCGCAATGGCAAAGACGACAGGCGGAAAGAAAGCAGCAGGCAAGGGCTCGACGGAGCCGACCACGAAGGTCACAGCGGCCAAGTCTGCTTCTTCCGCCAGGACAGTGTCTTCCGCCACGTCGGCAGCTGCAGGAAAAAGAACCGCGGCCGGCACCGCTCAGGCTGCGCCGGTGGAGGCAGCCAGAACACGGGCTGCCGCCAGACCCGCGTCCGGGCCGGCCAAGCCGGTGGCGAAGCGGGGCAGTGCGAAAAGCGCAAGGGACACGGCTGCAGCGGCGGACGAAGCGGCAGTACGTACTACTCATGCACCCACGGTTCAACCGGCTGTCGTCCAGCAGCCGCGAGTCGATTTAGCCGGTACGGCGAACTCCATGACGAAAAAGCTGAACGAAGTATCCGTCGATGATGACGCAAATCAGAGCGACGAGCAGCCTGCCGCAGCAGCGACGGGCAAGGCCAAGGTGCGCGATCGCCGCGCCAAGGAGAAGGCGCTGCTGAAGGAAGCGTTCGCGACGAGCACGCCCGGCACGGCCGAGGAGCTCGAAGAGCGCCGCGTGAAGCTGCGCGCGCTCATCAAGCTCGGCAAGGAGCGCGGCTTCCTGACGTATGCCGAAATCAACGACCATCTGCCGGACAACTTCACCGAGACCGAGGCGCTCGAAGGCATCATCGGCACGTTCAACGACATGGGCGTGGCGGTTTATGAGCAGGCACCGGACGCGGAAACGCTGCTTCTGAACGACAATGCGCCGGCAGCTTCGTCGGACGACGAAGTCGAGGAGGAGGCGGAAGTTGCGCTGTCCACCGTCGATTCGGAGTTCGGCCGCACGACTGATCCCGTGCGGATGTACATGCGCGAGATGGGCACGGTCGAGCTGCTCACGCGTGAAGGCGAAATCGAGATCGCGAAGCGGATCGAGGACGGCCTGCGCCACATGGTGATGGCGATTTCCGCGTGCCCGACGACGATCGCCGACATCCTCGCGATGGCCGAGCGCGTCGCGAACGAAGAAAGCCGCGTCGACGAGCTGGTCGACGGCCTGCTCGATCCGAATGCGTCGGATACCGACACCGATGGATTCTCCGCGAAAGCCGCCGAAGAGATCGAGAACGAGGACGAGGAAGCCGACGAGGCCGAGGAAGAGGAAGAAGAGGACGACGACGACGGCGCCGCGCAGGCGTCGGCCAACGCCGCCCAGCTCGAGGCGCTCAAGCGCGCATCGCTCGAGAAGTTCGCGATGATCAGCGAATGGTTCGACAAGATGCGCCGCGCGTTCGAGAAGGAAGGCTACAAGTCGAAGGCCTACCTGAAGGCGCAGGAAACGATCCAGACCGAGCTGATGACGATCCGCTTCACCGCGCGCACCGTCGAGCGTCTGTGCGACACGCTGCGTGCGCAGGTGGACGAGGTGCGCCAGGTCGAGCGTCAGATCCTGCACATCGTCGTCGACAAGTGCGGCATGCCGCGTTCGGAATTCATCGCGCGCTTCCCGGGCAGCGAGACGGATCTCGACTGGGCCGAGAAGGTTACGGCGGAAGGGCATGCGTACAGCGCGGTCCTGTCGCGCAACATCCCGGCGATCCGCGAACAGCAGCAGCGCCTGCTCGACCTGCAGGCGCGCGTCGTGCTGCCGCTGAAGGACCTGAAGGAAACCAACCGCCAGATGGCGGCCGGCGAACTGAAGGCGCGCCAGGCGAAGCGCGAAATGACCGAGGCGAACCTGCGTCTCGTGATCTCGATCGCGAAGAAGTACACGAACCGCGGCCTGCAGTTCCTCGACCTGATCCAGGAAGGCAACATCGGCCTGATGAAGGCGGTGGACAAGTTCGAATACCGTCGCGGCTACAAGTTCTCGACGTATGCGACGTGGTGGATCCGCCAGGCCATCACGCGTTCGATCGCGGATCAGGCGCGCACGATCCGGATTCCGGTTCACATGATCGAGACGATCAACAAGATGAACCGCATCTCGCGGCAGATCCTGCAGGAAACCGGTCTCGAGCCGGATCCGGCGACGCTCGCCGAGAAGATGGAAATGCCGGAAGACAAGATCCGCAAGATCATGAAGATCGCGAAGGAGCCGATCTCGATGGAAACGCCGATCGGTGACGACGACGATTCCCATCTCGGCGATTTCATCGAGGACAACAACACGGTCGCGCCGGCCGATGCCGCGCTGCACGCGAGCATGCGCGATGTCGTGAAGGACGTCCTCGATTCGCTCACGCCGCGCGAGGCGAAGGTGCTGCGGATGCGTTTCGGTATCGAGATGAGCACCGATCACACGCTCGAGGAAGTCGGCAAGCAGTTCGACGTCACGCGTGAGCGGATCCGTCAGATCGAGGCTAAGGCGCTGCGCAAGCTGCGTCACCCGAGCCGTTCCGACAAGCTGAAGTCGTTCCTCGAAGGGAACTGATCTCCAGCGTTCTCCTCTGAACGCCACCGGTATCGATACGGTACCGGTGGCGTTTGTCCCTTTTATTGATACAATGCCGGCCCGGCGTCTCCGCCCGGGTGGCGTGCAGTACGTCTCACTGCTTCAGGGCCTGTAGCTCAGCGGTTAGAGCAGTCGACTCATAATCGATTGGTCGCGGGTTCGAACCCCGCCGGGCCCACCAGATTCCATTTCCGGATCGTTCCGTGAAATCCAGAAACCCACGATGCCGCAAGGCATCGTGGGTTTTTTGTTTCCGTTTAGAAGTGTTTGTCAAAAGGATTTGATTAAACAGTCGGATATGCTCCGGTCGCACATAAGCCCGAAGGGCAGGGTGCCCGGAGGGTAACAAAGGCTGCGATAATTCAGCGGCTTGCCCGTGTGGAATGGGATGGCGGCGCCTCGCCGCCCTGTGGCACCGCGATAATTCAATATTTTTGAAATTATTGCCTGACTATTCATTTTAATCGATACGCTCGCGCATAAATGGTCTTTTATTTGTGAATGGACTATTCCGATGGTGTGCTGCATGCCGTCGAGTGGCTCGTCACTCGGTTGTTCGATTCGTGGCAGCATATCGGGTTTGAATGGAGCTGGCCTTTTAATCCGTTGGCGATGGCTGAAAGCTCTTTCGAAGAAAGCATCGTTTGAACGATCTTTTCGGCCATTGAGCGATGTGCCATCAAGTGTTTGCATGCACTCCGGATCGCACGTCGCCAAATACACGTCGTATTGAACGCGTATGAAAATTCATCCGATTCCGCCCCTGCAATGCCTGGTGTTTTTCGATGCCGCCGCACGGCACGGCAACTTCACGCGCGCGGCCGAGGAACTGCACGTGACGCAAGGCGCGGTCAGCAAGCAGGTGGTCAAGCTGGAAAGTTTCCTTGGCATGCAGTTGTTCGTGCGAGACGCAAAGACGCTTCATTTGACGCGCGCCGGGCAAACCTATGCCGACCGGATTCACGATCTGCTCGCCGGCTGCGCTGAGGCCACGGCGCTCGTCATGAAGGAGCCGACGCCCCACAGCATCACGATCGCGTGTGCGTCCGGCACGGCCGGCATGTTCTTGACGCCTGTCATCGCCGATTTCAGCCGCGAGTATCCCAATGTGGCGATCCGGATCCTGGTTCGGGAGGGTGTTTTCAATCTGAATCCCGCGGAATTCGATATCGGCGTTTATTACATCCGCGATGTGCCTCCCCCCGGCATGAGCGGCATTCGCATCATGGAGGAAGAGGTACGGCCTTATTGCTCTCCGGATTATCTGGGGAGCCGGCGTGTATTGCCGCGCGAATTGATGAACGCGACATTGCTGGTCGCGGAGGAGCAGCAGCGGCAATGGATGAGCTGGCGCGATTGGTTTCGTTTGTGCGACGGCGAGATCGCATACAAGCCGGCGCGTACGATCACGGCCAATAGCTATCCCGTATTGCTGCAGCTCGCGCTGCGTGGCCACGGCGTCCTTCTCGGATGGAACCACATGATCACGCCGCTGGTTGAAAGCGCCGATCTGGTGCCTGCGTCGGATGCAAGCGCAAGCTTCGGCGGTGCATACCAACTGGTTTGGCCCGAGGATCGGCGCGATACGGCGGCCGTGGCGCATTTCCGGGAGTGGCTGCTGCAGCGGATGCGGCAGAAGGGATAACCGGGCATTCCAGGAACTCAGCCTTGCCGGAAAAAAATTCAGAGTAAATCATCAGCAAAAACCCGTACTATTGGCTGCGCCAGCGATCATTGCCAATGGCACCAGAACATTAAAATCCGAGGGTATAAGAATATGAGCAGCATTGTTGACGGAGCGGAGCGTAATCGAGACTTTGCCACGCAAGGGCGGGCAAAGGCGGTTGTTGCAGTAATCATAGGGAATGGATTCGAGTGGTTCGATTTTATTTCGTATGGCTTTTTCTCCGTCATTATCGCAAAACTGTTCTTTCCCGCATCGGATGACAACCTGTCCCTGCTGTTGTCTGTTTCCACGATCGGCGTCGGGTTTTTCATGCGGCCGGTGGGCGGTATTGTCCTTGGGGGGATGGCGGACAAATTCGGGCGCCGTGCCACCCTGGTCATCACGATCACGTTGATGACTGTCGGTACGGGCCTGATTGCTTTTGCGCCGACCTACAAGGACGCCGGAATTTTCGCGCCTTTGATGATCGTGTGCGCGCGCCTGCTGCAGGGGTTTTCCGCCGGCGGCGAAATGGGCGGCGCGACCGGATTTCTGAGGGACAACGTGCCGGCCGGGCGGGTGGGTTATTACACCAGCTGGATTCAGGCGAGTATCGGATTTGCGATTATCCTTGCGTCGATTCTTGCAGTGGTGCTCGTCAAGTATCTCAGCCCGGATCAAGTCGAGTCATGGGGGTGGCGCATACCGTTCCTGATCGGTTTGTGTCTGGGGCCGCTCGGGATCTATATCCGTAACCAGGTGCATGGATCCGCGGAGGAAAGCGCTCACATCCGGGAACGCACGCCGGTGCTCGAGATTGCGCGTCGATGGAAGGGAAAGACGCTGACGGGGTTCGGTCTGGTGATATTTTGGACCGTTTGTTCATACGTCCTTCTCTTCTATATCCCCACCTATGCGACGAAGGTGCTGCATTTGCCGGCGTCGACCGGGTTCGTCGCTGTGCTCGTCGGGGCATCGATCGTGCTTTTCGTCACGCCGATTTTCGGTCATCTCTCCGATCGATACGGGCGTCGTCGATTTCTCATGGGGGCGCTGGTCGTTGCCGTCGTGGTTGCGTACCCCATGTTCGAGCTATTGAATACGACGCCAGGGCTGCATTCGCTGCTGCTATTCCAGATCGTCTTCGGGCTTGTCATCGCGAGCTATGAAGGGCCGATCCTCGCGGCATTGAGCGAGACGTTTCCTCGCCGGATCATCTCTACAGGCATTTCAATTTCATACAACCTGGCCGTCATTACGTTCGGCGGATTTTCCGCGGCCATTCTCACGTGGGCAATCGCGGCAACGCAGAACAATCTCGCTCCTGCGTTTTATGTGATGGGGACGGCGCTCCTCAGTCTTGTCGCAACCGCATGCTGGTCGCCGCACAAAGAGTAAGGCAGCCATGTTGCCGGGGCGTCGCATCGTTCCGGATGGACATTTCTATCAATGGTATAAAAAATGAGCGAACTGAATCCTGAAACATTTCAAGAGCTCCAGGCCAGATTGAAGTCGGTTGCGGAGGCGGCCGAGATTGCACGCAAAAGGGAAGCCGCGGACGCGATCCAGGCGATACGTCAAATCGTCCTTCAGTACGGCATTTCCGCGGAAGACATCTTTGGTCGTGCAAGAGCGAATGGTGGTCGCAGGAAGCGACGCGGCCCGGTCGCCCCGAAGTATCGCAACCCGGAAACCGGCGTGACGTGGACTGGTCGGGGCAAACCGCCGCAGTGGATCGCAGGCAGGAACCGCGATCAGTTCCTGATCACGGCATAGCGCTGTAGCGACGCGCGATGGCCAGGCGCTCCGAGCTTGCCTGATTCGCGCGTCGCCGGGCAATTCGCCCGGCTTGCCGCCGTTGATATCAGCCGCCTCGCGTCGATGGCGCGGCAGGGTGTGCCAGCCCGAGCAATGCGCGCATGTCCCGGCTCTCATACGCGGCTTCGAACGCGTCCTTGCCCATCGTGTTGATCAGGACGCGCCCCATCACGTCGGCCTTGACATACTCGACCGCCAGAAGGCTGATGACGGGGTTGTTCGTGATGACGGCTTCGTCGATTGCGATCGAGCCGAATTCCGCGGTCACCGCGCTCTTTTCATCCGCCACGACGACGGAGAGGCGGCGCCCCTCGAGCCGCTTTTGCGCACTCGCACCACATTCCCGCAAGTCGTAGCAATGCGGCCCGTCCAGTGTTTCCGCGCCGTAGATCGCAACGTGAACATCCACCCCTCGTGCGGATGTGGCTTCGAGGCTGCTCCTCAGTAGCGGCAATTCGGCGTCCCAGACCGCGGCAAACAACGACGTTTGCGCCCCGTCTTCGCACTGCACCTTCCATCCATTCCCGTCTGCCATTCCGCCTTCTCCGTGCCGCACAAGTTTCGATAAGCGAAACTCGTAAGCTACGGTGAGCCCGCCTTGCCGCGGCCCGGCGGAATCGGCCAAATTATTGCAAGTACGCAAATATTGCCGTGTCGCGAATCGAGCATTGCGATTTCCGAACGACAGTGCTAAATTTTTCGACAGCTTTTCCGGCCATAGCGCCATTCATGAAGTTTCGCTAAACGGAACTAACGGGTTGCACGCGATCGTGCCACCCGACAGGAGACATACGTGATGGAGCATGCATCGATCGAGTGCGCGCATGCCGACGCAAATGCGCTTAGCCCGCGATGCGAGCCGCGGCTGGCCGTGGTTCGCACACGCGGGGAGGCCGCACGATGAGCCTGCTGATGTCGCGGCGCGACCTCGCTTTCCTGCTGTACGAATGGCTCGATGCCGAATCGCTTGCGTCGTTGCCGCGCTACGCGGAGCACAATCGCGAAACTTTCGATGCGGTGCTCGACACCAGCGAGCGGATCGCAGCCGACCTGTTCGCGCCGCATGCGGCACGCGGCGATCGCGAGGAGCCGCGGTTCGACGGCGAGCGCGTGACGCTGATTCCCGAAGTCGAGCCGGCCGTGCGCGCGTTCGCCGATGCCGGCCTGATCGCTGCGGGGCATGACGAGGCGCTCGGCGGCATGCGGCTGCCGAAGCTCGTCGAAGCGGCATCGTTCCTGTTCTTCCAGGCCGCGAACATCGCCACGGCCGCCTATCCGTTCCTGACCGTCGCCAACGCGAACCTGCTCGTCGCGCACGGCAGCGCCGCGCAGATCGACGCGTTCGCGCGCGCGGAACTGGAAGGGCGCTATTTCGGCACGATGTGCCTGTCCGAACCGCAGGCCGGGTCGTCGCTGTCCGACATTGCGACGCGCGCGGACTTCGAGTGCGCATCGCCGCTCGGCCCACGCTACCGGCTCACCGGCAACAAGATGTGGATCTCCGGCGGCGAACACGAGCTGGCGGAGAACATCGTCCACCTCGTGCTCGCGAAGATTCCCGACGAGCACGGCCGGCTGATGCCCGGCACGCGCGGCATTTCGCTTTTCATCGTGCCGAAGTATCTGCCGGGCGAGGGCGGCGCGCGCGGCGAGCGCAATGACGTGGTGCTCGCGGGACTGAACCACAAGATGGGCTATCGCGGCACGACCAACTGCCTGCTGAACTTCGGCGAGGGCACGCGGTACCGTCCCGAAGGCCGCGCGGGTGCGATCGGCTATCTGGTCGGTGCGCCGAACCACGGCCTCGCCTACATGTTCCACATGATGAACGAGGCGCGCATCGGCGTCGGCGCGGGCGCGGTGGCGCTCGGCTATACGGGCTACCTGCACGCGCTCGACTATGCGCGCAACCGGCCGCAAGGGCGTCCGCTCGGGCAGGCCGGCAAGGATGCCGCCGCGCCGCAGGCGCCGATCGTCGCGCATCCGGACGTGCGCCGGATGCTGCTCGCGCAGAAGGCGTATGTCGAAGGCGGCCTTGCGCTGATCCTGTACTGCGCGCGGCTCGTCGACCATGCGCGCGCGCACGCCGACGCGGATGCGCGCGCCGATGCCGGGCGCCTGCTCGACATCCTGACGCCGATCGCGAAGAGCTGGCCGTCGCAGTGGTGCCTGGCCGCGAACGACCTCGCGATCCAGGTGCATGGCGGCTACGGCTACACGCGCGACTACGCGGTCGAGCGGCTCTATCGCGACAATCGTCTCAACCCGATCCACGAAGGCACGCACGGTATTCAGGCGCTCGACCTGCTGGGCCGCAAGGTCGCACAGGACGACGGCGCCGCGCTGCGCGCGCTCGACGCGCGTATTGCGGTGACGGTCGAGCGCGCACGGGCCGCGGACGGCGACGCGCGCACGCAGGCGGATGCGCTCGCGCGGCGCTGGGCAACGCTCTGCGATGTCACGCGCCAGCTGGGCGCGATCGGCGATCCGCAAGCTCGGCTCGCGAACGCGAGCGTCTATCTGGAGGCGTTCGGCCATCTGGTCGTCGCGTGGCTGTGGCTCGACGTGACGCTGGCCGCGCACGGGCAACGCGGCGACTTTTACGACGGCAAACGCGCGGCCGCCCGCTACTTCTTCCGCTGGGAGCTGCCGAAGGTGGATGCGCAGCTCGATCTGCTCGCGAGTGTCGACACGACGACGCTCGACATGCGCGACGCGTGGTTCTGAATGTGCGCCGCATGTCTATTCCGGAGAACTGAAGATGCATGAAGCCGTCAAGCAGCTGTTCGATCTCACCGGCAAGACCGCGCTCGTCACGGGCGGATCACGCGGGCTCGGCCTGCAGCTTGCGCGCACGCTCGGCCAGGCCGGCGCCCGCGTGATCGTGACCGCGCGCAAGGCCGACGAGCTGCGCGACGCGCAGCGCACGCTGGCCGAGCTCGGCATCAACGCCGGCTGGATTGCCGCGAACGGCGCGCAGGACGACGATATCGCGCGGATCGCCGACGAAGCACTGGACCAGCTCGGGCACGTCGACATTCTCGTCAACAACGCGGGCGCGACCTGGGGCGCGCCGGCCGAGGACTATCCGGCCGACGCGTGGGACAAGGTGTTCGACCTGAACGTGCGCGGCCTGTTCCTGCTGACGCAGCAGATCGGCAAGCGCTCGATGATCCCGCGCGGCGGCGGGCGCATCGTCAACGTCGCGTCGATCGCGGGGCTGCGTGGCAACCCGCCCGGCGCGATGACGACGATCGCATACAACAGCAGCAAGGGCGCGGTCGTGAACTTCACGCGCGCGCTCGCGGGCGAGTGGGGCAAGTACGGGATCAACGTGAACGCGCTTGCGCCGGGCTTCTTCCCGACGAAGATGGCGAACGGCCTGCTCGCGGAAATCGGTGTCGACGCGCTCGTTGCGCAGACGCCGCTGCAGCGGCTCGGCGCCGACGGCGATCTTGCCGGTGCATTGTTGCTGTTCGCGTCGCCGGCGGGCCGGCACATCACCGGGCAGATTCTCGCGGTGGACGGCGGCGTGAGTGCGGTCTGAGCCCGCACCGATGCCGCGCGCGCGACTAGAAGTGGCCGCCGACGCGCGCGAGCACTTCGTCGCGCAGCGCGACGAGCCGCGGGCCGAAATCGTCGATCAGGCGCGCGCGTGTGACGGTCGACGCGCGACCGCTGCAGTTGAACGCGAGGATGCGCGAGCGGTCGGCCGACACCATCGGCACGCCGACCGCGAACAGGTCCGGCATCCAGTCGCCGAGCGACAGGCAGAAGCCCAGCCGTTCGTAGTCTTCGCGCGCGGCGACGATTCCGGCCTCCAGCGCCGGCCACTCGTCCGGCGGGTTGCTCGCACGGGCAGTCTGCAGATAGCGCTCGAACAGCGCGGCCGGCAGCGCCGCGAGATGCGCGCGGCCGAGTGCGGTCGAGCCGTGCGGCACGCGCGAGCCGGGTTCGAGCCGCAGCTGGAACAGCGGGTCGCCCTGGCACACGTCGAGCAGGATCATCTGCTTGCCGTCGAACTCGCCGAGCATTGCCGCCGCCTGCGTGTATTCCGCATACGACTGCAGGAACGGGCGCGCGATGTCGACGACCTCGTTGTTCTGCAGGAACGCCTGCCCGAGATTCAGCACGCCGATGCCGAGCGAATACTTTTCCAGTTCTGCCGAGTAATGCAGGTAGCCGAGCTGCGTGAGCGTGAACGTGAGGCGCGACACGGTCGGCTTCGGCAGGTGCGTGCGCCGCGCGATGTCCTGGTTGCCGAGAAAGCGCTCGCCGCGCGTGAAGCAGCGCAGCACCGCCATCCCGCGCGCGAGCGCGGTGATGAATTGCGGATGGTCTTCGTCGGGGACGGACAGCAGCGTGATGGCGTCGCGCTTCGGATTACCCATGGGCGTGCGGTGCGGGAGAGAGAAGGCCCGCGCGTGCCGCGCGGCGGGCTGCGAGGATTCTACCGGAAAGCGTCCGGCGCGCGCGACGCCTCGCGCGTCCATCACTGAAACAGGAGCGTAACCATGCCCATCGAAAGGTCGCCGAACTGGCCGGCGCATCTGTCCGGCCATCTGACGTTACCGGAAACGAACCTGTTCCATAACGCGGAGGTGTCGGCGGCACGCTATCCGGACAAGCCGTTCATCGTGTTCTACGACACGGCGGTGACCTTCGCCGGGTTCAAGGACGAGGCCGAGCGTGTCGCGGGTTTCCTGCAGCAACGCTTCGGCGTGCGCGCGGGCGATCGCGTGCTGCTGAACATGCAGAACAGCCCGCAATGGATGATCGCCTACTACGGCATCCTGCGCGCCGGCGCGGTCGTCGTGCCGATCAATCCGATGAACCTGACGGACGAGCTGCGGCACTACGTCGAGGACAGCGGCGCACGCGTGATGATCGTCGCGCAGGACCTGTATCCGCGCGTGCGGCCGCTCGTCGGCACGAGCGGGCTCGAACACGTCGTCGTCGCGACCTATGGCGATTACGTCAGGCGCCCGCCGCAGGATCTCGCGCCGCCGGATTTCGTCATGGCGCCGCGCGACGCGGACGGCCCGGGCGTGACGCGCTGGTGCGACGTGCTGGAAGCGCGGCTCGCGCCGGGCCCGCTAGCGGCCGGGCCGGACGACCTGTGCGTGATGCCGTATACGTCGGGCACGACCGGCAAGCCGAAGGGCTGCATGCATACGCACCGCAGCGCGATGTGCACGGCGGTGGGCGGCGTGAACTGGTTCGGCCAGACACAGGACGCGATCGCGCTGTCGGTGCTGCCGCTGTTCCACGTCACCGGCATGCAGGGCGGCCTGAACGGGCCGCTCTTTAGCGGCGCGACGGTCGTCGTGCTGCCGCGCTGGGATCGCGACGCGGCCGCGTGGGCGATCGAGCGCTACCGCGTGACCAACTGGCAGTCGATCGCGACGATGGTGGTCGATTTCCTGCGGAACCCGCGCCTTGACGAGTTCGACCTGTCGAGCCTGCGCCGCATGAGCGGCGGCGGCGCAGCGATGCCGGACGCCGTCGTGGAGCGGCTCGCGGAGCGCGTGGGCATCGAGTACGTCGAAGGCTACGGGTTGTCGGAAACGATCGCGGCCACCCATATCAATCCGCCGCAGCAGCCGAAGCGGCAATGCCTCGGCATCCCGGTGTTCGACGTCGATGCGCGGGTGGTCGATCCGGCCACGTTGGAGATCGTGCCGCGCGGCGAGACGGGCGAGATCGTCGTGCACGGCCCGCAGGTGATGCGCGGCTACTGGGGCCGCCCCGACGCGACGCGCGATGCTTTCGTCGAGATCGACGGCAAGGCGTTCCTGCGCACCGGCGATCTCGGCTACATGGACGAGGCCGGCTACTTCTTCATGGTGGACCGCCTCAAGCGGATGATCAACGCGGCCGGCTACAAGGTGTGGCCGGCGGAGGTGGAGGCGCTCCTGTACGGCCATCCGGACATCCAGGAGGTATGCGTGATCGCCGCGCTCGACCCGTATCGCGGCGAGACGGTCAAGGCGGTCGTGGTCGCGGATCCCGCGCGGCGCGTCGAACTGACCGAGGACGCGATCATCGCGTGGGCGCGCGAGCGCATGGCGTCGTACAAGGCGCCGCGCGTCGTCGAATTCGTGGACGCGCTGCCGAAATCGGGCAGCGGCAAGATCCTGTGGCGCCAGCTGCAGGAACAGGAAGCGGCTCGCCAGGCCGCGCAAGGAGAGAGAAAAGCATGAAAGCCCTGCTGTGTACCGCATTCGGTCCGATCGACCAGTTGCGGCTCGACGACGTGGCGGTGCCCGAACCGGGCGCGGGCCAGGTGCGGATCCGCGTGAAGGCGGCGTCGCTCAATTTCCCCGACGCGCTGATCGTCCAGGGGCTGTACCAGGTGAAGCCGGCACTGCCGTTTTCGCCCGGCGCGGAACTGGCCGGCGTGATCGACGCGGTGGGCGAAGGCGTGAGCGCGTGGCGGCCCGGCGACGCCGTGATCGCGTCGACCGGCTTCGGCGGGTTCGCCGAACAGTGCGTGGCCGACGCGCGCCAGGTCGCCGCGCTGCCGCCAGGGATGGCATTCGACCAGGGCGCGGCGCTCGTGCTGACCTACGGCACGTCGCTGCATGCGCTGCAGCAGCGCGCGCGCCTGCAGCCGGGCGAGACGCTGCTCGTGCTCGGCGCGGCGGGCGGCGTCGGGCTCGCGGCGATCGAGATCGCGAAGGCGCTCGGCGCGCGCGTGATCGCGGCGGCGTCGAGCGCGGACAAGCTCGCGCTGTGCCGCGACGCGGGCGCCGACGAGACGATCGACTATGCGACCGAAGACTTGCGCCGCCGCGTGGACGAACTGACCGGCGGGCGCGGCGCCGACGTCGTCTACGACCCGGTGGGCGGCGCGTACAGCGAGGCGGCGCTGCGCGCGACCGCGTGGCGCGGCCGCTTCCTGGTGGTCGGCTTCGCGGCCGGCGAGATCCCGAAGATTGCGCTGAACCTCGCGCTGCTCAAGGAGCGCGACATCCTCGGCGTGTTCTGGGGCGACGCGGTGCGCCGCGACCCGGCGCAGCATGCGGCCAACATGCGGCTGCTCGCCGAATGGTTCGCGGCGGGCAAGGTGCGGCCGATGATCACCGAGCGCGTGCCGCTCGCCGGCGCGGCCGACGCGATCGCGCGGATGGCGAACCGGCAGGTCAAGGGCAAGGTGGTGATCCTGCCGGACGCGTGATCCGGCGGCGTCGCGCGGCCGGAGGGTACGGGCCGCGCGACGCGGCTCGTTCCGCGTCATGCGGAAATGACCATCGACCCCAGATACGATTGGTAGAGGCCGAAACCCAGCACGGTGATGCCGGACGCGTAGTTGATGATCCGCATGGCTTTCTCCGATATCCGTTCGCGGACCAGCGACACCGCGCCGCTCAGCGCCAGCCACCAGGTTGCGGAGCCGATGAACACCCCGGACACGACGAGAGCGATCACGGCTGACTTCTGCCCGGTTGCGGCGACGCCCGTGCCGAGCGCGGCGAAGATCGCAATGAACGACAGGATGGTCATCGGGTTGGATGCGGTCAGCAGGAACGTCGACCCGTAGGAGCGCGCGGCGTCCATCGGGTTGGCCGTCGTCAGCGCGCCGGCCGGCGCCGACAGCACGGTCCTGACGCCCAGGTAGCACAGGAACATCCCGCCGAGCAGGCTCAGCCACGGTCCGGCCGATGTGAGGGACGTGACCAGCACGCCGACGCCCAGCGCGCCGATCAGGCCGTACATGCCGTCGGCGGTTGCGGCGCCGAGGCCGGTCGCGAAACCGATGCGCCACCCGCCGAGCAGGCTGCGCTGGATGCACAGCAGTCCTATCGGGCCGACGGGCGCGGCGATCGAAAGGCCGATGAAGAACGACTTGAAGAAGAGGGGCATGGCGATGGCGGGTGGCGGGCCGATGAATGGGTTTCATGCTAGCCCTGCCGAATGCGACCCGCTATGCTGTTTTTAAGGCGATCGAGCGAATCCGTTCGATGTTCTTCACGTTTTTTGGCCGGGACGCTTAAAAATGGATGCGCTGGACTGGAAGATCCTGGATGAGGTGCAGCAAGCGGGGCGCGTGTCGCAGACGGACCTGGCGCGCAAGGTCGGCCTGTCCATCCCGACGACGGCCGAGCGCCTGAAGAAGCTCGAGGACGCCGGCGTGATCGAGGCCTTCGTCGCGCGCGTCAACGCGAAGAAGGCGGGCTATGAAATCATGGCGCTGATCGGCATCACGACCGGGCAGCCGCAGAAGAGCCGCCTGCTCAAGCAGCTCGAGTCGATGCCCGAGGTGATCGAATGCCTGCACGTGACGGGCGACGATTCCTACATGATGAAAGTCGTCGCGAGCGACATTCCGCAGCTCGAAGCGCTGATCGCGAAGATCAACGTGTTCGGTGAAACGCGCACGTCGATCGTGCTGTCGCACAGCATTCCGCCGAGGCCGATTCGAAGGCCGCAGGCCGGCGAACGCGGCCGGCGGTAGAACGGGCGGTCATCCCTTCGGCAGCCGCAGGATGTCGAGCGCCTCCTGCGCGAACTCGACCCAGAACGCCTCTTGCGCGATACCGGCCTTCAGCACCAGGTGCTGCAGGCGCTTCGCGCGGGAATCCGCTTCTGCCGGGAAATCGCGCGCCTCGATCTGCCGATACAGGTCGAGCTTCTCCCGATGCAGCGCCAGGCGCCGCATGACGTCTTCCTCGAGGCCGGCGGGGCCGAGCACCGCTTCCGCACGCAGCCGCACCATCAGCGCGTCGCGCAGCGGCGTCGGGTCGTCCTGCTCGGCGATCCAGCGGCGCAGCTCCTTCTTGCCGGCCGGCAGGATCCGGTACGCACGCTTGCGGCCGCGTCCGGTTTCGGCGGGCAGCGATTCGATCCAGTCCATCTCCTCGAGGCGGCCCAGCTCGCGATAGATCTGCTGGTGCGTCGCTTGCCAGAAATAGCCGATCGAGCGATCGAAGCGGCCGGCGAGTTCCGAGCCGGAGCCGGGGCGCTCGGCCAGCGCGGTGAGGAGTGCGTGAGGCAATGACATGTCGAATCGGTCGAATCCACGGGATTGCACGCATCTTGCCATATCGGGGACATAGGGTTAACGGGCAAGGCCTCGTTTATGCAACATGTTGCATGAACGAAACCGGCGCGCTAGTATCCATGCAACTTGTTGCATAAACGGAGACCCGTTCGATGATCCGCTATCCCCATTTGACGACCCCGCTCGAGCTCGGCTTCACGTCGCTTCGCAACCGCGTGCTGATGGGCTCGATGCACGTCGGCCTCGAGGAGGCGCCGAACGGCTTCGCGCGGATGGCGGCGTTCTATGCGGAGCGCGCGCGCGGCGAAGCGGGCCTGATCGTCACGGGCGGCTTCGCGCCGAACGAGCGTGGCCGCCCGGCACCGGGCGGCGCGATGCTGACGACGGAGGCGGAAGCCGAACAGCATCGCGTCGTGACGCGTGCGGTGCATGCGGAGGGCGGCAAGATCGCGCTGCAGATCCTGCATTTCGGCCGCTATGCGTACCACCCGGCGCTCGTCGCGCCCAGCGCGCTGCAGGCGCCGATCAATCCCTTCATGCCGCATGCGCTGAGCGGCGACGAGGTCGAGGAGACGATCGCCGATTTCGTGCGCTGCGCGGCGCTCGCGCAGCACGCGGGCTACGACGGCGTCGAGATCATGGGTTCCGAGGGCTACCTGATCAACGCGTTCATCGCCGCGCGCACGAACCATCGCGACGATGCATGGGGCGGCGCGTACGACAACCGCATCCGCTTTCCGGTCGAGATCGTGCGGCGGGTGCGCGAACGCGTCGGCGCGAACTTCATCGTCATCTACCGGCTGTCGATGCTCGATCTCGTCGAAGGCGGCTCGACGCTCGACGAAGTGATCCGGCTCGCGCAGGCGATCGAGGCGGCCGGCGCGACGATCATCAATACCGGCATCGGCTGGCACGAGGCGCGGGTGCCGACCATCGCGACCAAGGTGCCTCGCGCCGCGTATGCGTGGGTCACGCAGCAGCTGATGGGCAAGGTCGGCATTCCGCTCGTCGCGACCAACCGGATCAATACGCCGGAGGTCGCCGAGCGGCTGCTCGCCGACGGCGTGTGCGACATCGTGTCGATGGCGCGGCCGTTCCTGGCCGACGCCGAATTCGTCCGCAAGGCCCGCGAGGGGCGCGCCGACGAAATCAACACCTGCATCGGCTGCAACCAGGCGTGCCTCGACCACACGTTCTCCGGCAAGATCACGTCCTGCCTCGTGAACCCGCGCGCGTGCCATGAAACCGAGCTCGTGATCCGCCCGGCGCCAACGCGCAAGCGGATCGCCGTGGTCGGGGCCGGGCCCGCGGGGCTCAGCTTCGCGGTGACGGCGGCCGAGCGCGGCCATGCGGTCACGCTGTACGAGGCCGGCGCCGAGATCGGCGGACAGTTCAACATCGCGCGGAAGGTGCCCGGCAAGGAAGAGTTCGACGAGACGCTGCGCTATTTTCGCCGGCAGATCGCGCTGCGCGGCGTCGACCTGCGGCTCGAGACCCGCGCGAGCGCCGAGCTGCTGCTGCAGGGCGGCTTCGACGAAGTGGTGCTGGCGACCGGCGTCGTGCCGCGCACGCCGCCGATCGACGGCATCGGCCACCCGAAGGCGCTCGGCTATCTCGACGTGCTGCGCGACGGCAAGACGGTGGGGCGCAACGTGGCGATCGTCGGCGCGGGCGGGATCGGCTTCGACGTGGCCGAGGCCCTCACGCACGGCGGTCAAAGCACGAGCCTGGACCGCGACGGGTTTTTCGCCGAATGGGGCGTCGATACCGCGTATGCGCATGCCGGCGGCCTGCGCGCGCCGCAGCCCGAGCCGGCGCCGCGGCAGGTGCACCTGCTGCAGCGCAAGCCGTCGAAGGTGGGCGACGGGCTCGGCAAGACCACCGGCTGGATCCACCGCACGGCGCTGAAGGCGCGCGGCGTGGCGATGTCGTCGTCGGTGGAATACCGGCGCATCGACGACGACGGCCTGCACGTGACGATCGGCGGCGTGCCGCAGACACTGCCGGTCGACCACGTGGTGATCTGCGCGGGGCAGGAGCCGCTGCGCGAGCTCGCCGACCAGCTGCGGGCGGCCGGCTGTTCGGTGCACCTGATCGGCGGCGCATGCGAGGCGGCCGAACTCGACGCGAAGCGCGCGATCCATCAGGGCACCATGCTTGCCGCCACCCTGTGACATCCGATCAATCTTTTCCTGCCTGACGACAAGGAGCCAGCCATGACGGAAGCATTCACGCCGCACCATCCCGCAGTCGCGAAGTCCCTCGCAGCCTGGCATGCGATGGTCGCAAGCAAGGACCTGAGCACGCTGGCATCGATCGTCCATCCGGACGCGGTGTTCCGTTCGCCGATGGCGTTCAGGCCTTACGGGCCGGCGCCCGCGCTGCTGATGGCGCTGCAGACGGTGATCACGATCTTCACGGACTTCACCTATCACCGCGAATTCGGCAGCAGCGACGGGATGAGCGTGGTGCTCGAATTCAGCGCGACGGTCGGCGACAAGCAGCTCAAGGGCATCGACATGATCCGCTTCGACACGGACGGACGCATCGTCGACTTCGAGGTGATGATCCGCCCGCTCAACGCGCTTCAGGCACTTGGTGCGGAGATGGGCGCGCGGCTGGGGCAGGTGCTGCCCGGCTACAAGTTCAATGGCTGACGCCGCCGCCGGCTGACCGTCGTGGAGACGCCATCGTGACGAATGCGTGGATCCGGCGCGCGGCGCTGCTGGTGCGGCGGTTTCGCGTGCGGCACGTGCTGCTGTCGAGCGTGCCGCCGATGCACGAGACGCGTGCGCTTCCGCAGCCGCTGCGCCGGGTGCTCGGCGCGCGCGCCCGTCACTTCAATACGGCGCTGGCCGCCGCCGCGCGCGACTGGCCGGACTGCGAGGTGCTGCCGGTCGCGTTGCCGCTGCATCCCGATGCGCTCGCGAGCGAAGGTTTCCATCCCGGCGAACTTGTGTACCGGCATTGGGCGAACCAGTTGGCTGCGCGGATCCGGGCGCGCGAATCGTCGCGGCCATCCGGGGTTCGACATGCGTGCGTGAATCGCTGACAATCGCCGGGGCTTCCCGATCCGGCATGGCGCCGCATCGAGAGGCCGCGAGGAGAGCCGGCAGATGAACCTGACCTATGCAAGCACGACACGCGACGACGTCGAGGCATTGATATCGATTCGCATCGCCGCGATGCGCGAGAGCCTCGAGCGCATCGGCCGCTTCGATCCGCAGCGGGCACGATCGCGCTTCCTGGCGTCCTTCGATCCCGTGTACTGCAAGTTCATCGTGGCGGACGGCGCGACCGTCGGATTCTTTCTCGCGAAACCCGACGCGGCGTACGTGACGCTCGAACATCTGTACATCCTGCCCGAGCACCAGGGAAAGGGAATCGGCGCGACGGTGCTCGCGTCGGTCGTGGCCGACGCCGAGGCCCGCGCGCTTCCGGTCAAGGTCGGTGCGTTGCGCGAAAGCGCGTCGAACCGCTTCTATCAGCGGCACGGATTCCGGAAAGTCGACGAGGCGGAGTGGGACATCTACTACGTCAGGGCATCGGAATAGCACAAGGGCGCGGTGAAGAGCGAACGCGACTGTCCGCTTTACTTTTGCGCAAAGATCAGCCTATAAAGCACATTGCTTTGATTTCGATTCAAGAATGAAAGTCACGCTCGACGAACTCCAGGCCTTTGCGACCGTGGTCGACACGGGTTCGATCACCGCGGCCGCGCAGCAGCTCGACCTGACCGTGTCGGCCACGAGCCGCACGCTCGCGCGGCTCGAGGAAAAGCTGAAGACCACGCTGTTGCGGCGGACCACGCGCCGCCTCGCGCTGACCGAGGAGGGGCGGGCGTTCCTGCAGGATGCGCGCGCGATCATCGAATCGGTCGAAAGCGCGGAAGAACAGATGATCGCGCGCCAGGAGCAGCCGTCGGGGCGGCTGCGGGTCGACGCGGCGTCGCCGTTCATGCTGCACGTGATCGTGCCGCTCGTGCGCGGCTATCGCGAGCGGTTTCCGCAGGTGGAGCTGGAGCTGAACAGCAACGAAGGCATCATCGACCTGCTCGAACGGCGCACCGACGTCGCGATCCGGATCGGCCGGCTCAAGGATTCGACCTTGCGCAGCCGGCTGGTCGCCAACAGCCGGCTGCGGATCCTCGCGAGCCCCGCGTATCTCGACGCGCACGGCCAGCCGCGCAAGGTCGACGATCTCGGCGAGCATGCGCTGCTCGGCTTCAACCAGCCGGAATCGCTGAACGTCTGGCCGATCCTCGGCGCCGACGGCGAACCGTACCGCATCGAGCCGGACGTGTGGTCGTCGAGTGGCGAGACGCTGCGGCAGCTGGCGCTCGAAGGCGCGGGCATCGTCTGCCTGTCGGATTTCATGACCGCGCAGGATCGCGAGGCCGGACGGCTCGTGCAGGTCCTCGCGCGCCACACGCAGGACGTGCGCCAGCCGATCCATGCCGTGTACTACCGGAATACGGCGATCTCGTCGCGGATCGCGTCGTTCGTCGATTACCTGATCGACGCGATCGGCGGCAACGGCGCGGGGCGGCCGGCCGCGGGGTGGGCGGCGCGCCCGTGACGGGGCGCGGATCCGCGTGTCGCAGCGGCGGGTGGCCCGGTCATCGGGCTTCTTGATGAAACACCGGCAGCACGTGCGCGGCGATTTCCTCGAGCACGTCGCGCACGGGCCGGTTCGCGCCGAGGTTCAGGCTCACGTGATGCGTGCCCGCCGCACGCATGTCCTGCAGCACGCGCAGCAGTGCGTGCCGGCCGGTTGCATAGCCGAGCGGCAGCGCCGTCGCCGGTGCATCGGGATGCGCGTCGAGGTCGAGCCGCATCGCGACGCCGAAGGCGCGAAAGCCCGGTTCCGCGAGCCGCTCGACCGCACCGAGCCACATGTCGCGGCGGGCGCGCTGCGTGTCCGGGTCGCGGTGGTAGGTCATCCAGCCGAGCGAGTGCCGGGCGATCCAGTCGACGCTCTGTCCGCCGGAGCCGACGGCGAGCAGCGGAATCGCGTCGGCGCTGCGCGGCAGCAGCGTGAAGTCGGGCGCGTCCGGTGGAGCCCGGTCGGGCACCACGCGCGACGGCAGGCCGAGCGCAGCGGCGACGACCTCCCAGTGGCGGCGATACCGTTCGCGGCGCGCGTCGGCGTCGATGCCGAAGGCCGCGTATTCGGGCGGCCGGTCGCCGGACCCGAGGCCGAGGATGAAGCGTCCGCCGGACAGCGTGGCGACCGACAGCGCGCCCTTCGCGATGTGCAGCGGATGTCGCAGCGGCAGCACGATCGCGCCGCTCGCGAGCGCGATGTCGCGGGTGCGCGTGGCCAACGCGCCGAGCAGGACCCATGGGTCGAGATGGCCGACGGGATCGGGATAGTCGGCGCTGTTCAGCGGCACGTCGCGCACCCACAGCGCGCGAAAGCCGAGCGTGTCGGCGAGCGCCGCGAGTTCGAGTTGTTCGTGGAAGTCCGCGACGATGTCGCCGCTGCGCAGCAGCGGGAGCGTCAGCCCGATCGTGAGCCGGCCTGCGGAGAAGACGCGGTGCGCAATGCCGGGGTGGCGGGGGGCGGGCGTGGTCATCTTGCTTCTCGTTGAAGAGTAAGGGCGGCGCGGGTGCCTGCGACGGATGCGCAATCGCGCGCGATCGTGCTTGCCGAATGCTAGCGGTTTTGCGCGAACGGTGCGCAGGCAAGGCGGGCGAGGGCGGTACGGCGTCGATGGCCGATCGGCACCGCGATTTGGTGGATGCGGCCAATCCGCGCGAGAACCTGCCGCCATAAAATCGGAACGAACCGACCGCCGTGCCGACGGGGCCCTTCCTCTCGCTCCGAACGCACTACTCCGAATGTTGGCGGATTGCATCCCGGCTCGAATCCCGAGCCGGGAAATTTTTTGTCGGGCGGCCCGCATCGGCGCCGGGCTTCGCCCACCGCCGCCCGCTGCCGAAACGATTTCCCCGCTACTGCGTTTCAACTCTGAAACATTCGCCGCGTGCGGGCGCCCGCGTTTCGCGACGTCCGCTTGCGGAGCCCCGCCAGGCATGGCGTTGCGCGAGATGGTGCACTCCTTGCATATATCCGGGTGCTGCCGGCGTGCAGGTCGACCGAACCGGATCGACGCTCGCATGCCGATGGTCAGGGAGTATTTCAATCGGGGACAAGAGAATGAAAAAAGATCGAATCGCAACGCGCCGTGTTGCAAGCATGAAGCGCCGAATATCTCGGGTGCCCAACCCACTTCTGCTCGAGGTGACCTGATCACGCTCGGCACCGTATCCCGTCCGACAATCCGCGTCCGTTTCATCTGTCCGTCTCACGCATGCGTCGCGCGCACGGCCATCCGGCCAGGCGCAATCCGCCGGCGTTGACAGGCATCGAGGCAGGCGCCGGACGACGGACGGCCATCCAGCAATTGATTTGTCATCCTGATGAACAGGGTGCGGGTCTCGCACGCCGTGCGCGATGTCGGCGGGCGGCGCGGCAGACCCGAAGCGGCATCGAGCGCGACGACCGGGCGGTGTGATTCAAAACCGAAACCGAACGCGCCTGCCGAAGGGAGGCACCTTGACAGACATCGGGAGACGAAACGGCGATCGACACGACATGAACGGTCATCTCGACGCGCAGGCTGCACGAACGCTGTCCGGTTTCGGCGTGCGTGCGGCGGTCGCATCGCCGGTCAGGCATCCGGGCAACCGGAGCGAATGGGGAGGGTAGACAGCGTGCGGCGACGCGTATGACACGCAACGATTGGCGTTGACCGGGGATCATCCGCCGAGTACGGCTTCGCGGATGCGACAACGCCAGGTTTCCAGTTGGTCCACAACCCCGATGGATCAATTGTTCAAGCGCCCGTCACCTTTTGGCAGATGGGCGCCTTTTTTTGTGCGCGGCGATGCGACGGTTTCGATGTGTTCCGTCCGCGCCGGTACACGCCGGGGTTCGGTATGATGAGCGGACCTGCAGGCCGGCCGCGTGTATGTCCAATCGGCCGATCCTGCCCGCTCACCTGTCGCCGTCATGACCGACCCTGTCGCACCCGCTCCGTCTTCTGCCATCACCGTCGATCCGGCCGCGCTCGATGCGCTGCATGCGTTCGTCGAGCGCCATCCGCGCCTGCTGGTGCTGACGGGCGCGGGCATCAGCACCGATTCCGGCATTCCCGGCTATCGCGACCGCAACGGCCAATGGATGCGTTCCCCGCCGATCCAGCTGCAGGAGTTCCTCGGCTCCGACGCGGCGCGGCGGCGCTACTGGGCGCGCAGCATGATCGGCTGGCCGGTCGTCGGCCACGCGCGGCCGAACCGGTCGCACGCCGCGCTCGCGCGGCTCGGCGCCGCCGGGCGCATCGAACGGCTCGTCACGCAGAACGTCGACGGCCTGCACCAGCGCGCGGGCAGCACCGACGTGATCGAACTGCACGGCGGCATCAACGGCGTGACCTGTCTCGCGTGCGGCGCGCAGCATGCGCGGGCAACGATCCAGGCCGTGCTTGAAACGGAGAACCCCGAACTGCTGGGCGCACAGGCGGAGCCGGCCGCCGACGGCGACGCGCATCTCGAATGGCATGCGCTCGACCGCTTCCGCATTCCGGCGTGCCCGGCGTGCGGCGGCCTGCTGAAGCCGGCGGTGGTGTTCTTCGGCGAGAACGTGCCGCGCGAGCGCGTGGCCGCGGCCGCGCAGGCGCTCGACGCGGCCGATGCGCTGCTGGTGGTCGGGTCGTCGCTGATGGTGTACTCCGGCTACCGCTTCTGCGTGTGGGCGCAGGCGCAGAACAAGCCGGTCGCCGCGCTCAATCTCGGCCACACGCGCGCCGATCCGATGCTGACGCTGAAGGTCGAGGCGCATTGCGCGCCCGCGCTCGATGCGTTGAACGCGCGGCTCGGCCTCGAACCCCTTGATACTACGGAGCGCATCGCACCATGACCGGCACGATCCCCGTCGATCCGTCGCTGCGGCTTTCCGCGCCCGCGGCCGAACGCAACCGCGCGCCGATTCTCGACGTGCTGCGGCGCGTGCTGCCGGCCAGCGGCGACGTGCTCGAAATCGCCAGCGGCACCGGCCAGCACGTCGTGCATTTCGCGGCGGGGCTGCCCGGGCTGCGCTGGCACCCGAGCGACCCCGACGCACAGGCGCGGCAATCGATCGCCGCGTGGGTCGCGCACGCGGGGCTGTCGAACGTCGATGCGCCGCGCGCATTCGACGTGCGCGACGCGGCCTGGCCGTTCGCCGCGCTCGACGCGATCGTCTGCATCAACATGATCCACATCGCGCCGTGGGCCTGCGCCGAAGCGCTGTTCGCCGGCGCGTCGCGCGTGCTGCGGCCGGGCGGCGTGCTGGTGCTGTACGGCCCGTACCGGCGCGAGGGCCGGCATACCGCGCCGTCGAACGAAGCGTTCGACGCGCAATTGCGCAGCCGCGACCCGTCGTGGGGCGTGCGCGATCTCGAGGCGGTCGTCGCGCTCGGCCTCGATCGCGGGCTCGACTGCACCGAAGTCGTCGAGATGCCCGCCAACAACCTGAGCGTCGTTTTCCGGCGCCTGCCGCACGCCGAACAGTAACGCCTGACGCGCATCGCGGCCGGGTTTCCCTTATCCTTTCGCCTGTGCGCGCGACCCGTTCGGGTCGCGCCCTGTTTTTTCCGGAGAATTGACTAATGGGCAAACAAGCAATCGGTGTGATCGGCCTCGCGGTAATGGGCCGCAACCTCGCACTCAATATCGAAAGCCGCGGCTATGCGGTGTCGGTATACAACCGCAGCGGCGAGAAGACCGACGAACTGATCGCCGAATTCCCCGGCCGCAACCTGGTGCCGACCTATACGCTCGAGGAATTCGTCGCATCGCTCGAGACGCCGCGCCGCATCCTGATGATGGTGAAGGCGGGCGAAGCGACCGACGCGACGATCGCCGCGCTCAAGCCGCTGCTCGAAAAGGGCGACGTGCTGATCGACGGCGGCAACACACACTTCACCGACACGATCCGCCGCAACCAGGAACTCGCGCAGTCGGGCCTGCACTTCATCGGCACCGGCGTGTCGGGCGGCGAAGAGGGCGCGCTGCGCGGCCCGTCGATCATGCCCGGCGGCCAGCGCGACGCATACGATCTCGTCGAGCCGATCCTCAAGCAGATCGCCGCGAAGGCGCCGTCGGACGGCGAGCCGTGCGTCGCCTACATGGGGCCGGACGGCGCGGGCCACTACGTGAAGATGGTCCACAACGGCATCGAGTACGGCGACATGCAGCTGATCGCCGAGAGCTATGCGGTGCTGAAGGGCGTCGCGGGCCTGACCAACGACGAACTGGGCGCGGTCTACACCGAATGGAACCAGGGCGAGCTCGACAGCTACCTGATGGAGATCACGTCGAAGATCTTCGCGAAGAAGGACGACGAAACCGGCCAGCACCTGGTCGACGTGATCCTCGATCGCGCGGCGCAGAAGGGCACCGGCAAGTGGACCAGCCAGAACGCGCTGGATCTCGGCGTGCCGCTGCCGCTGATCACGGAATCGGTGTTCGCGCGCGTGCTGTCGTCGCTGAAGACGGAGCGCGTGGCGGCCAGCAAGGTGCTGTCGGGCCCGGCCGCGACGCCACTCGCGGGCGACCGCGCGGCGTTCGTCGAAGCCGTGCGTCGCGCGCTGTACCTGAGCAAGGTGATCTCGTACGCGCAGGGCTTCGCGCAGCTGCGCACCGCATCCGGGGAATACGGCTGGAGCCTTGATCTCGGGACGATCGCGAAGATCTTCCGCGCGGGCTGCATCATCCGCGCGCGCTTCCTGCAGAAGATCACGGAGGCGTACGCGAAGGACGCGGCGCTCGCGAACCTGCTGCTCGACCCGTACTTCCAGGACATCGCCGCGAACTACCAGGCGTCGCTGCGCGAGGTCGTGATCGCGGCGGTGCGGGCCGGGGTGCCGGTGCCGGCGTTCGCGTCGGCCGTCGCGTACTTCGACAGCTACCGCTCGGAGCGGCTGCCCGCGAACCTCGTGCAGGCGCAGCGCGATTTCTTCGGCGCGCACACGTTCGAGCGCACCGACAAGCCGGGCAGCTTCCACGCGAACTGGTCGTAAGCGGCATCGCGCGGCGCGGCGGCAATTGTTGCGAAAATCTATTCTATCGATAGGGTTTCTCGAGTTCGGATCCTGGAATTGTTAGCTGCGGCGAAACAGTGTTTTTGTCGATTCATGGTTTTCCCTAAGTGATTGCGGGACTAAACTTCGTTCCATCGCTGCAGACACGGTGTGTGCGGCGGAGCAAAAAATCACGGAGGTAAGTCATGAAATCGCTGATCGCAACGTTCGCTGCTGCTGCCGTTCTCGCTGTCCCGGCAGTCTCTTTCGCCCAACAGAATGGCCCGGTCACCCGTGACCAGGTCAAGGCCGAGCTGGTCGCGCTGCAAAAGGCCGGCTACAAGCTGGGCAGCGACCGCACGAACTATCCGGAAGGCATCCTCGCCGCCGAAGCGCGCGTGAACCCGCAACAGAACGTCGCCGCTGCCGATACGAGCGGCTACGGTGCGCAACCGGCCGCCCAGCAGGAATCGGGCGCACCGGTCGCGTCGGAATCGCGCTGGCCGAACGGCGTCAAGCGCGTCGCCGACGGCGCGCCGGTCTACAAGGGTCGTTGATCGAAGCGGCCGGAAGGCCGCGCCGGCCGCCCGCCGGAGTCGAAGCACCCGTACCCGGTTGTCGTCACAGCCCGTCGTTCCAGGATATGGAGCGACGGGCTGTTTTCATTTCGGGCCCAGCCGTGACGGCGCGCAACGCGTCAGTGCAGCGGCCGCCGGCCGCGGCCGATATCCCTGAACAGCTTGTCGGCGGGCTCCAGCGCCATCAGCCAGGTTTCGTCGTAGCCACTCAGCGTATCGAGCGCGTCGCGCAGCCGCTCGATCGCCGCGACCGGCAGCTCGACGCTGCGGCGCGTGCCGCCCGACAGGTGGGTGACGCTCGCCAGCTGCACGAGCGCGTCGGCGGCTTCGGCGACGTCGGTCGCGAACAGCAGGTGCCGGTTCAGCAGTTCGACGAGGCCGCTCGAGCCGGCGAAATCCTCGGCATCGAGCTGCACGGAAAGAAACGTCGCGTTGTTCATGGGCGGTCTCCTCTTGTCGGCGGATCGGGCAGGGCATCAGTGAGTATAGGTGACGGATCGCGAGCGGTCGGCCGGGCCGGCGGGGGGCGCGGCGATCGCATCCCGGACGCGGCCGCCGGTTGGGCCGGAACGCAGCGCGCATGCGGCGCCGGCAGGCGCGTGACGCGTGCGGGACGGATGCCGGTTACAGCGCTTGTCGCAGCCCCGACCGCCGCAAATGGTATCTTTGCCGGTCGGGACGACGCGAAACGGGCCTGCGAACCCGCGCGCGATCCCTTACATGGAAACTGCCGGCCGCGACTGCGGTCGGATTCTGGTTGGTCCGGCCCCGCGCCGGACACGGTGCGACGCATGCCGGAGGGCGGTGGGCGTCGCATCGACGCAAATCCGGGAGGTACGCTTGAGCAACATCAATCCCATCCACTTTTCCGCGCAACGCGGGTTGCCGCGCGCGGCGCTGGCCGCTGTGGCCGCCGTGGCCGTCGCGCTGGCGGGCTGCACGGTGACGCCGTGGACCGACAGCTGGCAACCGTACCGGCCGTCGACGCCGGCGCCCGCGGCGAGCACGTCCGGCGGCGTGCTGGCGGGCTACTACCGCGTGAACCCGGGCGATACGCTCGCGAGCGTCGCGGGCGCGTTCGGCCAGCGCGTGCAGGACGTGGCCAGCTGGAACCACATGGCGCCGACCGATATGATCCGGGCCGGTCAGGTGCTGCGCGTCGCGCCGCCGCCCGCGACGACGTCGCTCGCGCCGCAGCCGGCGCAGGCGGCCCAGCCGGGCACGCTCGCGTGGCCCGCGTCCGGCGTCGTCACGGCGCCGTTCTCGGCCGGCAAGACGCGCGGGATCACCATCGCCGCGTCCGGGCCCGACGTGACGGTGCGCGCCGCCGCGAACGGCCGCGTGGTGTACGCGGGTTCGGGCGTCAAGGCCTATGGCCCGCTCGTGATCCTGAAGCACGAAAACGGCCTGATCACCGCGTACGGCCACAACGGCAAGCTGCTCGTCAACGAAGGCGATGCGGTGCGGGCCGGGCAGCCGGTCGCCGAGATGGGCACCGATGCGAGCGGGCGGGCAACCTTCGAGTTCGAGGTGCGGCAGAACGGCAAGGTGGTCGATCCGATGGGCTTCCTGCCGAGGAACGGCGGCTGAGCGATCGCGCCAGCGTGCGTGCCGCAACGCGTGCACGCGCGCCGTTCAACCTTCCTTCGTCGCGGCCGCCGCAGCGAGCCTTGCCCGGTTGCCGAGCCAGCGGATCGCGATCGCGAGCGCGCTCGAGCCGAGCGCGATCAGCGCGCATTGCAGCGCGACGGGCAGATAGCCGTCGGGCCGCGGGTCGACGAACGGATACGGATACCAGTTTTCCCACGCGCCGCGCACGAGCGTGTAGGCGAGATAGATGAACGGAAAGCCGAGCCACGTCACCGCGCTCTGCCACGGGATCGGCTTGCGCGGCTCGACGTAGACCCAGTCGCCGAGCACGACGAGCGGCACGATGCGGTGCAGCACCCAGTTGTTGTAGGCCGGCGTGATGTGCCGGAGCGCGTCGGGCTGCGCGAGCAGCAGCTCGTAGACGATCGCGGTGATCAGCATGTACAGCACGGCCGCGCCGCGCATCGATTCGTAGCGCGCGGACCCCGGGCGAGTGACCCGCCATAGCCCCGCCAGCAGCATGGCGGCGGCGTACAGGCTGCTCAGCTGGGTGAAGTAGCTGAGATAGTTGCCGAGATGAAACGTCGGCATGCCCCAGCGGCCCGCGATGCTGTGCAGCGGCGTCGACACGGCGAGCAGCGCGGCCGTCAGCCGGTAGGCTGTCACGAAGAACGCTTTGCTCATGGCGCTGCACGACATCGACTCAAACAAGTTTCCATCGTGCCACAGTCGCGCGCGTGCGTCGCATGTTTCTGCGCCACCATTGCACGCGCGGGCGGTGCGGCAATATCGTCGGATATTTGATCCCGTCCATCCAAACCCGCAGCCCGTGCCGCTACAATCGCTGCATCATGTCGGGCGCCGGCTTGCGTCCACGGCATCGGCCCCATCCCCGCATACGAGACGAGACCACGCATGAGAAACATCCTCGCCAGACAGGCGCGATACAGCACGCCCACGATCTTCTTTCACTGGGCGATCTTCCTGCTCGTGGCGCTCGCCTATCTGGCGATCGAGTTCCGCGGGCCGAAGGGCAGCGACAGCCGCGCGTTCTGCATGAACGTGCATCTCACCGCGGGCACGCTGGTGCTGGTGCTGTCGGTGCTGCGGATCGTCTGGCGGGCGGTCAGCCGCGCGCCGGCGCCGGTGCCGCAGCCCGCGCTGCTGCAATGGCTCGCGAAGCTCACGCACCTCGCGCTGTACGTGTTCATCATCGCGCAGCCGCTGCTGGGCATCATGATGATCAACCTCGGCGGCAAGCCGGTGTCGCTCGACTGGCTCGGCATCTCGTTCACGCTGTTCGGGCCCGACAAGGCGCTGCGTCCGGCCATCAAGGACGCGCACGAGCTGATCGGCAACGCGTTCTATTTCGTGATCGGCCTGCATGCGCTCGCCGCGCTCTATCACCACTTCTTCCTGCGGGACGGCATGCTCAAGCGCATGGCGCCGTGAGCCGCGCCGGCCGTTGCATTGCGTCGCACCCCGGGGGCGCATGGTTGCACGAACAACCATGCGCCCCCGGTGCATTGGCGGGCCCGCGCGGGCTGGTCATGGCGCTGAACATTCTGTAACATCCGGTCTGCTTTTACATTCCGCTTACTCGACACCCCGCATGCCGAACCGACATCGCACACTGACTGCCTGGCTGGGCATGCTCGCGATCTGGTTCGCGATCGCCGCGCCGCTGGTGTCGCAGTGGCGCGTCGCGCAGGCGTCGACGCCTGATGCAATCGTCTGCAGTGCAGAGCATGGCGGGCATCGCGCGCCGGGCGCGGACCGCACGCACCATGCACTGCACCTCGATGCGTGCGGCTACTGCAGCTTCTTCTCGCACACCCCGGCGCTCGGCGGCGTCACCGCCGCGCCGCTTCCCACCGCCTTCCTCGCCGATGCCTCCGCGGCCGCGCCCGTCGCCGTCGCGGCCCGCGTCGACCGCTATCCGCGCGCGTACCCGCGCGCGCCGCCCGTGAACGCCTGACGCGTTTCCCCTCGTTTTCATTTCCGCCGATATCCGTGCGATCCGACGATCGCGTGGAGGGCGTTACTCGGGCTTTGATCATGACAATTTTTCAATTGCGCGCGCAACCGTCGCCGCGCAATGCCGGTTCGCGGCGCCTGCCGCTGATGTTGAAACTCACGATGCCCGCGCTGGCCGCCAGCGCGATGACGGCCGCCAGCGCGGCCACCGGGGCCGCGCGCGCGGCCGACGCGGCAGCGGCCGCACCGGCCGGCGTGGCCGAGATGCTGCCGCCGGTCGAGGTCGTCGCGTCGCCGCTGACGACGCCGCTCGTCGTCGTCACCGATCCGAAGAAGCCGCGCCAGCCGCTGCCCGCCAGCGACGGCGCGGACTACCTGAAGACGATTCCCGGCTTCACGTCGATCCGCAGCGGCGGCACGAACGGCGACCCGGTGCTGCGCGGCATGTTCGGCTCGCGGCTCAACATCCTCGCGAACGGGATGCCGACGCTCGGCGCGTGCCCGGGCCGGATGGATGCGCCGACGTCGTACATCGCGCCGGAAAGCTACGACAAGGTGACGGTGGTGAAGGGGCCGCAGACGGTGCTGTACGGGCCGGGCGCATCGGCCGGCACGGTGCTGTTCGAGCGCGTGACGCCGCGCTTCGACAAGCCCGGCATGCGCTTCGACGGCAGCGTCGTCGGCGGCTCGTTCGGGCGCAACGACCAGAACCTCGACGTGACGGCCGGCACGCCGGACGTGTACGGCCGCGTGACCGCGAACCACGCGCATTCGGACGACTACAAGGACGGCAACGGCCGCACCGTGCCGTCGCAATGGGACAAGTGGAACGCCGACGCGGCGCTCGGCTGGACGCCGGACGACCATACGCGCGTCGAGCTGACGGCTGGCGGCGGCGACGGCTATGCGCGCTACGCGGGGCGCGGGATGGACGGTGCGCATTTCCGCCGCGAGACGTTCGGCCTGTCGTTCGACAAGCGGCACATCGGCGACGTGCTCGAGCGCATCGAGGCGCGCGTGTACTACAACGAAGCCGATCACGTGATGGACAACTACACGCTGCGGCAGCCCGACCCGACGAGCAGCATGCCGATGCGGATGGCGTCGGAAGTGCGGCGCCGCACGCTCGGCGCGCGCGCCGCGGCGACGTTCCGTTTCGGCAGCGACTTCAAGCTGGTGACGGGCGTCGACGCGCAGTCGAACCGGCTCGATTCGCGCGGGGCGATGGGGCGCGAGAACTACGGGGACAAGCCGTGGGACGCGCAGGCGACGATGTGGAACGCGGGCGCGTTCGGCGAGCTGACCTGGTATGCGAGCGATGCGTCGCGCGTGATCGGCGGCGCGCGCGTCGACTATGCGAGCGCGCGCGACAAGCGGCCGACGACGGGCGGCATGATGAGCAAGGCGAACCCGACCTTCGACGATACCCGCTCGCGCGTGCTGCCGAGCGGCTTTGTCCGCTACGAGCGCGATCTCGCGGCGCTGCCGGTCACGTGGTACGCGGGCATCGGCCATACGGAACGCTACCCCGACTACTGGGAGCTGTTCTCCGCGAAGCGCGGGCCGGACGGCGCGGTCAATGCGTTCTCGGCAGTGCAGCCCGAGAAGACCACGCAGCTCGACATCGGCGCGCAGTACCGCGGCGACAAGCTCGACGCGTGGGTGTCCGGCTACGCGGGCTACGTGCAGGACTACATCCTGTTCAACTACGCGGCCGGCAAGATGGGGACGACCACGCAGTCGACCAACGTCAACGCGCAGATCATGGGCGGCGAGGCGGGGCTCGCGTGGCGGCCGGTCGCGCCGCTGCGCGTCGAGACGTCGCTCGCGTATGCATGGGGGCGCAACGCGACGAGCGGCGACCCGTTGCCGCAGATGCCGCCGCTCGAGGCGCGCTTCGGGCTCGAATACACGCGCGGCGCGTGGTCGGCGGGCGGGCTGTGGCGGGTCGTTGCACCGCAGCATCGCTATGCGCTGAACCAGGGCAACGTGGTCGGCAAGGACTTCGGTTCGAGCGCGGGCTTCGGCGTGCTGTCGCTGCATGCGCAATACAACGTGAGCAAGACGGTGCAGGTGTCGGTCGGCGTCGACAACGTGCTCGACAAGGCTTATACGGAGCACCTGAACCTCGCCGGCAACGCGGGCTTCGGCTATCCGGCCAGGACCCCCGTGAACGAGCCGGGCCGTACCGCGTGGGTGCGCGTCAGCGCGAAGATGTAAGCGGTGCATGAGTGCCGCGCATCCCGTGTGTGCGGCGCAGCACGCGCGTGCGCGGGCGGTGCCCCCGCCGGTTCCGGTCGCCCGCGTCAACCGACTAGAGAACCGTATCTAACGGGGGCACAAACATTCGTCAGTCATGTTTCACTCCCGCATTCGACGCGCCGCGCACGAGGGCGCCGGCGCGTCGAGGCAATCTCTCTCTCGCACCAGCAGCACCAATAACAGGAGAACAAGCATGGCCAGAGCAATGCGTTCCAGGGTGGTGGCAGGGGTAGTGGCATGCGCGATGAGCGCCGCGCCGTTCGCGGGCATGACCGCGCTCGCGACGGCCGCGACCACGCGCGCGGCGGTGGCGGCGACCGCGCCGGCCGACGACTACGCGACGACGCGTTATCCGATCATTCTCGTGCATGGACTGACGGGCACCGACAAGTACGTCGGCGTGTTCGATTACTGGTGGGGCATCCAGGAAGACCTGCAGCAGCACGGCGCGAACGTGTACGTCGCGAACCTGTCCGGCTTCCAGAGCGACGACGGCCCGGACGGGCGCGGTGAACAGCTGCTCGCTTACGTGAAGCAGGTGCTCGCGCAGACCGGCGCGACCAAGGTCAACCTGATCGGCCACAGCCAGGGCGGCCTGACGTCGCGCTATGTCGCCGCCGTTGCGCCGGAACTGGTCGCATCGGTGACGACGATCGGCACGCCGCATCGCGGCTCGGAATTCGCGGATTTCGTGCAGGGCGTGCTCGCGTACGACCCGACCGGTCTGTCGTCGACGGTGATCGCGGCGTTCGTCAACGTGATCGGGGCGTTGACGAACAGCACCCACAACACCAACCAGGACGCGCTCGCCGCGCTGCAGACGCTGACCACGGCGCGGGCCGCGACCTATAACCAGAACTATCCGAGCGCGGGCCTCGGCGCGCCCGGCTCGTGCCAGAGCGGCGCGCCGACGGAGACGGTGGGCGGCAACACGCACCTGCTGTATTCGTGGGCCGGCACTGCGATCCAGCCGACGTTTTCGGTGCTCGGCGTGACGGGCGCGCGGGATACGAGCACGATCCCGGTCGTCGATCCGGCGAATGTAACCGACGTGTCGACGCTCGCGCTGCTTGGCTCCGGCACGGTGATGGTCAACCGCGGCTCGGGCGAAAACGACGGCGTCGTGTCGAAGTGCAGCGCGTTGTACGGGCAGGTGCTGAGCACGCGCTACAAGTGGAACCACGTCGACGAGATCAACCAGTTGTTCGGCGTGCGCGGCGCGTATGCGGAGGACCCGGTCGCGGTGATCCGCACGCACGCGAACCGGCTGAAGCTCGCGGGCGTGTAAGCGATGGCGGCACGTGACGATCGCGCGCCGCGCTGGCGGCGCGCCGGAGCGGTGGCCGTCGTGGCGCTGGTCGTCGCGGGCGGCGTGTGGGTCGGGCGCGGCGCGGCGGTGCGGCATGACGCGGCGCCTGCGCGCGCGCCGGCGCTGGCGCCCGGCGGCGCGGCTGCGGCTGCGCCGCTGCCGCCGGACGCGGCAAGCGCGGGCCTGCCGTCGTCGCTGGCCGGCTCGAGCGCGCCGAGGCTGCCGCTCGATCCGGGCGGCCATCTGGCGAAAGCGCGCGCGGTGCGCGATTTCTTCGACTATTGCCTGAGCGCGCAGAGCGACCTGAGCACGGCGGCGCTCGACGCGCTGGTCGCACGCGAGGTCGCCGCGCAGCTCGACGGCACCGTCGCGCAGGTGGAGGCGCTCGACGTCTGGCATCGGTACCGCACGTACCTGGCCGAACTGGCGAAGCTGCCGGCCGCGGGGGGCGTCGCCGACAAGTCCGATATCGGTGCGGTGGAGCTCGCGCTCGACCAGCGCGCGTCGATCGCGCGCCGCGCGCTCGGCGAGTGGAACGAGCCGTTCTTCGGCGCGGAGCAATGGCGGCAGCGGTACGACCTTGCGCGCCTGAAGATCGCGCAGGATCGCACGCTGACCGATGCGCAGAAGGCGGAGCGGCTCGCCGCGCTCGACCAGCAGCTGCCGCCCGACGCGCGCGCGGAGCGGCAGCGCGTCGCGCAGCAGCAGGCCGCGATCGCGCAGATCGCGCAGCTGCAGAAATCGGGGGCGACGCCGGACGCGATGCGCGCGCAACTGACCCAGACGCTCGGCCCGGAAGTCGCGGAGCGCGTCGCGCGCATGCAGCAGGACGACGACGCGTGGCAGCGCCGCTACGCGGACTATGCGGCGCAGCGCGCGCAGATCGTCGCGCTGGGGCTGACGCCGCAGGAGCGCGACGCGGAGATCGCGGCCTTGCGCCAGCGCGTGTTCACGAAACCGGGCGACGCGGTGCGCGCGGCGTCGCTCGACCGCGGCGCGGCGACGGCAGCGCAGTGAGCCGCCGCGCCGGCGCGCGCGGCCTCACGCCGCGCGCGTCATGCGTGACGGCAGGTGGCGCTCGATCGTCGTCGCGAGCGTGTCGAACGCGGGGCCGATGCCTTCGTGCGCGACGCACGCATAGCCGAGCAGCAGGCCCTGCCGCGCGGTATCGGCCTGGCTGTAGTAGCTCGTCAGCGGCCGCACGATCACCCCCGCGTCGAACGCGCTCTGCGTGACCGCGCGATCGTCGCACGCGTCGGGCAGGCCGAGCACGAGATGCAGGCCGGCTTCGTCGCCCATCACCGGCAGCGCGTCGCCGAACCGCGCATGGATCGCATCGATCAGCAGCTGCCGGCGCTCGCCGTACAGCGTGCGCATGCGCCGCACGTGCGAGGTCAGGTAGCCGTCCATGATGAATTCCGCGAGCACGGCCTGCTGCATCAGCTGGCCCTCGCGGTACAGCTCCGACAAGCCGGTGCGGAACGTATCGACGAGATGCTCCGGCACGACCATGTAGCCCATCCGCAGGCCCGGGAACAGCATCTTGCCGAGGCTGCCGACGTAGATCACGCGGCCGCCGTCGTCGAGCCCCTGCAGCGACGCGAGCGGGCGGCTGCCGTAGCGGAATTCGCTGTCGTAGTCGTCCTCGATGATCCAGCAGCGGGTCTGCCGCGCGTATTCGAGCAGCATCCGGCGCCGCGCGAGGCTCATCACCATGCCGAGCGGATACTGGTGCGACGGTGTGACGAGCACGAGCCGCGGCGGATGCTGCAGGTCGCTCGCGCGCGGGTCGAGCCCTTCCTGGTCGACCGGCACCGGCGCGAGCGTCAGCCCGGCCGCCTGCAGCACGCTGCGCACGCCCCAGTAGCACGGCTCCTCCACCCACGCGCGATCGCCGATGTCGGACAGCAGACGCACGGCGAGATCGATCGACTGGTGGATGCCGGTCGTGATGATCACCTGGTCCGGCGAACACTTCACCGAGCGCGCGACGCGCAGGTAATCGGCGAGCGCGCGCCGCAGCGGCCGGTAGCCGCCGCCCGGCGCGTAGGTCAGCAGCTCCGGGTTCGCTTCCTTCCATAGCCGCGCCTGCAGGCGGCTCCATGTGCGGCTCGGAAATTCCGACACGTCCGGCACGCCCGGCATGAACGCCCCCCACTGGCGACGCGACACGCCCGCATGCTCGATCAGCTGCCGGCCGCGCATCGACAGCCCGCCCTGCACATCGTCCGGCGCTGCCGCGCCGCTCGCGGGCGGCGGCGGCGCGGCGCCCGGCGCGTGCATCACCGCGGCGTCCGGGCGGGTGTCGGCGACATAGGTGCCGCTGCCGGTGGTCGTCAGCACATAGCCCTCGGCCGTCAGCTGGTCGTACACGTGCAGCACGGTATTGCGCGCGATCGACAGGTCGGCCGCGAGCGTGCGAGAACTGGGTAGCTTGGTTCCTGGCCCCAATTCCCCGGTGAGAATCGCCTGCTGCATCAGCTGCAGCAGCTGGCGGTACATCGGCTCGGACGAGCTGCGGTCGATGCGCGCGGCGAGCCAGTCGGCAAGGATCACGGTATCCAAAGTGGTCCTACTAGGAATATTGAAATGGTTCCCTAGTATAGAACCGTGCCAGCCGTATAGTCGTCTGCATCTCAATAATGCGTGTCGCGTTGCAAGGGGACAGCCTCGATGAAGACCGATGAAGTAATCGTCAGCTTTCGCGGCGTGCGGAAGACCTACGACGGCGAGACGCTCGTCGTCAAATCGCTCGACCTGGATATCCGCCGCGGGGAATTCCTGACGCTGCTCGGGCCGTCCGGCTCGGGCAAGACCACCTGCCTGATGATGCTGGCCGGCTTCGAGTTCCCGACGGGCGGCGAGATCCGCCTGGAGGGCGAGCTGCTGAACAACGTGCCGCCGCACAAGCGCAACATCGGCATGGTGTTCCAGAACTACGCGCTGTTCCCGCACCTGACCGTCGAGCAGAACGTCGCGTATCCGCTGACGGTGCGCAGGCTGCCGGCCGGCGAGCGCGCCGAGCGCGTCGCGCACGCGCTGAAGATGGTGCAGATGGAACGCTTCGCGAAGCGCTACCCGGCGCAGCTGTCGGGCGGCCAGCAGCAGCGCATCGCGCTGGCCCGCGCGCTCGTGTTCGAGCCGCAGCTCGTGCTGATGGACGAGCCGCTCGGCGCGCTCGACAAGCAGCTGCGCGAGCACATGCAGTACGAGCTGAAGGCGCTGCATGAAAAGCTCGGCGTGACCTTCGTGTACGTGACGCACGACCAGGGCGAGGCGCTGACGATGTCGGACCGCGTCGCCGTGTTCGACAAGGGCATCGTGCAGCAGCTCGACACCGTCGACCGCCTGTACGAATCGCCGTGCAACGAATTCGTCGCGAACTTCATCGGCGACAGCAACCGGCTGCGCGGCACGATTGCGCGCGTCGACGGCGAGTTCTGCGAATTCCGCCTCGGCGACGGCACGAAGCTCGTCGGCCGCAACGTCGGCAACGCCGTGGCCGGCGCGGACGCGGTCGCGTGCATCCGGCCCGAGCGCATGAACCTCGCGCCGCATGCCGCGAATGGTCACACGAATGGCCATGCGAACGGCGCGGCCGCGAACCTGCTGACCGGCGAGGCGCGCAGCCTCATCTACTTCGGCGACCACGTGCGCATGCGCTGCGCGGTGCCGGGGCAGGACGAATGCTTCGTCAAGGTGCCGCTCGGCACCGGCGCGCTCGACGCGTTCGCGCCCGGCGTGCCGGTCGGGCTCGCGTTCGCGCCCGAGCACCTGCGCGTGTTCGCGTAAGCGCGGTTTCACGATTTTTCCCGCAGCACGTCGTCCATAACAACGAACGGCTCACTTCCACCACGATAGGAACCATCATGAATCGAGCAAGCTTTACGGCACGCCGCACCGCGTTCGCGCTGGCGCTGGCGGTATTCGGCGCGTCGGCATCGGCGGCCGAGATCACGGTCGTCAACTTCGGCGGCGCGAACGGCGATGCGCAGAAGGTCGCGTTCAACCAGCCGTTCGAGAAGTCGACGGGCACCAAGGTGACCGCCGTCGAATACAACGGCGAGCAGGCGAAGGTGAAGGCGATGGTCGAGGCCAAGCACGTCAACTGGGACGTGGTGGAGGTCGAATCGGGCGACCTGAACCGCGGCTGCGACGAAGGCCTGTACGAGAAGCTCGACTGGTCGAAGATCGCGAAGAAATCCGAGCTGATTCCGGAGTCGCCGCAAACGTGCGGCGTCGGCTTCTTCGTGTGGTCGACGGCGCTCGCGTACAACGCGGACAAGCTGAAGACCGCGCCGGCGAGCTGGGCCGATTTCTGGGACGTGAAGAAATTCCCGGGCAAGCGCGGCATGCGCAAGGGCGCGCGCTACAACCTCGAATTCGCGCTGATGGCCGACGGCGTCGCGCCGAAGGACGTCTACAAGGTGCTCGGCACGAAGGCCGGCCAGGACCGCGCGTTCAAGAAGCTCGACGAGCTGAAGCCGAACATCCAGTGGTGGGAGGCGGGCGCGCAGCCGCCGCAGTTCCTGGTGGCCGGCGACGTCGTGATGTCGACCGCGTACAACGGCCGTATCAGCGCCGCGCAGAAGGAAGGCAAGAACCTGAAGGTGGTGTGGAACGGCAGCATCTACGACCTCGACTACTGGGCGATTCCGAAGGGCACGCCGAACAAGGCGCTCGCCGAGAAGTTCATCGCGTACTCGCTGACGTCGAAGCCGCAGCAGGACTACGCGCAGCACATCTCGTACGGCCCGGCCAACATCGCCGCGATCAAGGCGCTCGACGCGAAGACGCTTGCGAACCTGCCGAACTCGCCGAGCAACGGCAAGAACGCGGTGCTGCAGGACATCGGGTTCTGGACCGACCACAGCGACGAGCTCGAACAGCGCTTCTCCGCATGGGCGACGAAGTAATCGCGGTGCAGGCCTGACGCAACCGGCCGCGCGACGCGAGCGCAACACAACGCGTCGCGCGGCATTCCGCCGGCCCCTGGTCCGGCCGGAGAGAACCGTTGAATACGATGACGATCGCTTCCACTTCGTCGACGCAGTCGACTGCCGCACTGAAACGCGAGCTGAAGGCCGCCGAGTCCCGCAAGCGCGCGATGGCGCTGCTGCTGGTCGCGCCGCTCGCGCTGTTCGTGCTGCTCATCTTCGTCGTGCCGATCGGCGCGCTGCTTACGCGCGCGGTGCAGAACCCGGAAATCGCGACCGCGCTGCCGAAGACGGTGGCCGCGCTGTCCGGCTGGGACCGCAAGGCGCCGCCCGCCGATGCCGCGTACGCGGCGCTCGCCGCCGACATGACACGCGTGGCGGACAGCGAGGCGATGGGCGCGCTGGCACGGCGGCTCAACACCGAGATTCCCGGCTACCGCTCGCTCGTCGCGAAGACGGCGCGCGCGATGCCGCTCAAGGGCGACGACGGGCAGCAGTTGTCGCCCGCGCAGCAGCGCGCGAAGCTCGTCGAGCTCGACGCGCGCTGGGGCGACGCCACGTACTGGCAGGCGATCGCGAAGAACGGCGGCACGTACTCGCCGTTCTACCTGCTCGCCGCGCTCGATCACAAGCAGGACGGCTTCGGCAGCATCGTGCAGGCCGATCCGGACCAGTCGATCTACCTCGCGATCTTCGGCCGCACGCTCGTGATCGGCTTCGCGGTGACGCTGTTCGCGCTGCTGCTCGGCTATCCGCTCGCGTACTGGATCTCGACGCTGTCGGAGCGGCGCGCGAACCTCGTGATGATCCTCGTGCTGATCCCGTTCTGGACTTCGGTGCTGGTGCGCGTCGCCGCATGGATCGTGCTGCTGCAGAGCGAAGGGCTCGTCAACAAGGCGCTGATCGGCAGCGGGCTGATCGCGCAGCCGCTCGCGCTGCTGTTCAACCGCGTCGGCGTGTACATCTCGATGACGCACATCCTGCTGCCGTTCATGATCCTGCCGCTCTACAGCGTGATGAAGTCGATTCCGCCGACCTACCAGCGCGCGGCCGTGTCGCTCGGCAGCCATCCGTTCGCCGCGTTCTGGCGCGTGTACGTGCCGCAGACCTATCCGGGCATCGGCGCGGGCGCGCTGCTGGTGTTCATCCTCGCGATCGGCTACTACATCACGCCCGCGCTGCTCGGCGGGCCGAACGACCAGATGGTCAGCTACTACGTCGCGTACTTCACCAACGTGACGATCAACTGGGGCATGGCGTGCGCGCTCGGCGGGCTGCTGCTCGCGGCGACGCTCGTGCTGTACGCGATCTACAACCGCTTCACGCGCTCGAACGTGAGCCTCGGCTAAGCGCGCAACCACGGAACGGAAAGGGATTCGACCCATGAAACTGCTCGCCAGGCCGCTGTTCGCGCCGCACATGTCGTTCGTCGAGCGCGCGTGGTACGTCGCGTTGCGCGTGCTCGTCGTGCTGACGCTGCTGTACCTGATCCTGCCGGTGCTCGCGATCGTGCCGCTGTCGTTCTCGTCGAGCACGTTCCTCGTCTATCCGATCCCGGGCTTCTCGATGCGCTGGTACGAGAACCTGATCGCATCCGACGAGTGGCGGATGGCCGCGAAGAACAGCTTCATCGTCGCGCCGTCGGCGACCGTCGTCGCGACCGTGCTCGGCACGCTCGCCGCGATCGGGCTCACCAAGGCAGACTTCCGCGGCAAGGGGCTGCTGATGGCGGTGCTGCTGTCGCCGATGATCGTGCCGGTGGTCGTGGTCGGGGTGGGGATGTACCTGTTCTTCGCGCCGCTCGGCCTCGCGAACACCTACACGGGGCTGATCGCCGCGCACGCGGCGCTCGGCGTGCCGTTCGTCGTCACGACGGTGGCCGCGACGCTGCAGGGTTTCAATCAGAACCTGGTGCGCGCGAGCCTGTCGCTCGGCGCGAATCCGGTCACGACGTTCTTCCGCGTGACGCTGCCGGTGATCGCGCCGGGCGTGATGTCGGGCGCGCTGTTCGCGTTCGCGACGTCGTTCGACGAGGTGGTGGTCACGCTGTTCCTCGCCGGTGCCGACCAGACCACGCTGCCGCGCCAGATGTTCACCGGCATCCGCGAGAACATCAGCCCGACGATCGCCGCGCTCGCGACGATCCTGATCATCTTCTCGACGAGCCTGCTGCTCGCGCTCGAGTGGCTGCGCGGGCGCAATGCGCGACGCGCGGTGTCGTGACGGGCAAACGGCGCGCGGCCGGGTAGGTCGCGCGCCGTTCGTCATGCATCACGCATCATGCATCGCTCAGAACCCGCCTGACTTGATCAGCTGGTTGAGGTTCGCGATGTTCAGGCTACCGAAGCCGGTCGTCAGATCCCAGCCCGTGCCGGCCGTGTAGCCATAGCCCTGATAGCCGTTGTTGCCCGACACGACGTCATAGCGGACCAGCGACGGGTTCGACGGAATGTCCTGGTAGAAATTGCCCGCCGGGAACCCGACGCCCGTGCCGTTCGCCGCGAGAATGCGCGCCCAGAAGCCCGTGAACAGCGGCGCGGACAGGCTCGTGCCGCCGATCTGCTGAAGCTGGCCGTAGTTGTAGATCAGCGCGCCGGTGCTTTGCGCGGCGTCGAACGACACGTCCGGCAGCTGGCGGTTGCTGCCCGACTGCCACGACGGGGCCGGCAGGATCGTGCTGACGCCGCCGTCCGTCGACCACAGCTTGCCGTTGCCGTCGAGCCCTTCGTTCCACACCGTCTCGTTCGAGAACGCGCCCGAGGAGGTTGTGTAGAGCGTCGTGCCGCCGATCGCGAGCACGTGCGGCGACGAGGCCGGCCACGACACCGTGTAGTTCGAGCCGTCCGGATAGCCGCGGTTGTTGCACTCGTACACGCCTTCGTCGCCGGACGACACCGAGAACGTCTGGCCCTGTGCGGCCGCCGTCGTGAAGATCTGCTCCTCGGCGTCGAGCGTGCCGTCGGCGTTCGCATCCGTCTCGCACCAGCCGAGCGACACGTTGATCACCTTCGCCGTGTTGTCCGACACCGCGCGGTTGAACGCCTGCGTGAGCCCGGTGTTGCCCGACGCGTTCAGGTCCGCCATGTAGAACACCAGCTTGCCGACCTGGCCGCCTGCCGCGCCGACGATCGACTGGCTGTCGAGATCCCATTCGCCCTGGCCTTCCTGGTCGTCGGTGTAGGTGCCGCCGGTGCCGTTGGTCTTGACGGTCTGCGTCGAGACCGCGCCGTAGCCGTTGCTCGACGTGAAGGTCTTCAGGTCCTTCAGCGTCTGCGCGACGCCGCCGATCGTGATGATGCCGACGGTCACGCCGGCCGCGGTCGGCACGCCGGTCGCGTTGTACAGGCCCGGGAATTCCTTCGGATAGTGGCCGGTTGCCGTGCCGGCGGCGAGCGGCGTCGGCTTCGACACGTTGCCGATGCGCAGCAGCGGATGGGCGCGCGCGACGTTCTGCAGCCCCAGCACCGAGCCGACGACGTCGCCGAGCGCGCGCGGCACCTGCGCGGTGGATGCGTTCGCGAAGCCCGAGCGGCCCGCGTACTGGAAGTGCACGAGCGATGTGTTGAACGCGGTCTTGACCGTGCCGGCCGTGCCGCTCGCGGACACGAGCAGCCGGTTCGGCGCGACCTCGATGTTGACGAAGCCGCTCTTGCGCAGATAGTCGACGACCGTCTTGACCTGTGCGTCGGTCGGCGCGTAGTTGGCGAGGAACTGCTCGTGCGTGAGGAACTGACGGTAATGCGCGCTGCCGGGCCGGCTGACGTCGCGGGCGAGCTGCTTGAGCTGCGCGGCGTTGCGCAGCTTCAGGCTCACGACGACGTCGGTCGTTTGGCCCGCGGCCAGTTCGAGCGACGGCGCCGCACTGCGCGCCATCAGCTGCGGGCCGGTCAGAAAGGCCTTCGTATGCGTGTCGACCCAGTCCGTCGCGCCGTGCGCGGCGCCCGCGGCGAGCAACAGCGGCCCCACGCAGGCGAGCAGGCGGGGAGACGGGAGGGGAAGCGAAAACCAGGCGTTCCGTTTCATCGGGTGTCCTTATGAGGAAAGACGACTTGGTTGGGACCCTGGCCCTTGTGGGGCCGCGAGCGGAGACGAGCGTAGGGCGTCGATATGCCGCAGGTAGCTGCCAGATTCTCCAGCTGTCAGATCTGACAACGCGGCGGGGCATGCGGGCGCCGCCGGCGCGGCGGGCAGGGCGGCACGGCAGGACGGTCGGCGCGCGGCTGCGTGCCGCGCTTGCGTGGACGCGGGCGGCGCGTGTGCCGTTGAGGCAGGCGGCGGATTCGTCGCGGCGGCGGCCCGCCTGTTACAGCGGCGTACGCGCCGCCGGCGATGGGTGCGCGACGGGCATCCCGCCCGCGACGCCGCCGCGCACTATGTGGTCAGTCGCGCGGCGGCAGCCCGCCGCGGCGGCGGCGCGGGGTGTCCCGCGCGCGGGAAACGGGCCAAGGTGGCCCCGGTTGTGCCGAATGGTGGAACAGCGCGCGCGATAGTCTTGCAGGCGGCTTTCGGATCGGGCGTCGCATGCCCGCTTTAGAGAGAATCCTCTATTTCCGGCGCAGACGAAAAAAAACCCGGCGCGAGGCCGGGCTTCCAAATCGGCCGCAACCGCCGAAGCGGCCACGGCACCTGCAAAAACAGGGCGCTTACGCTGCGAGCAGCGAGCGCAGCACGAACGGCAGGATACCACCGTGCTTGTAATAGTCGACTTCGATCGGCGTATCGATGCGCAGCAGCACCTGCACGCGCTTCGTTTCGCCGTCCTTGCGGTTGATCACGAGCGTGACGTCCTGCTGCGGCTTGAAGTCGTCGCCGAGGCCTTCGATGTCGAACGTCTCGTCGCCGGTGATGCCGAGCGACTGGATGCTGTCCGCGCCCTTGAACTGCAGCGGCAGCACGCCCATGCCGACCAGGTTCGAACGGTGGATCCGCTCGAAGCTGCGGGCGATCACGGCCTTCACGCCGAGCAGCTGCGTGCCCTTCGCCGCCCAGTCGCGCGACGAGCCGGTGCCGTACTCTTCGCCCGCGAACACGACGGTCGGGGTGCCCGCGTCGACGTACTGCATCGCCGCGTCGTAGATCGACAGCCGTTCGCCGCTCGGCTGGTGGATCGTCAGGCCGCCTTCGACGCGCGAGCCGTCGGCCTTCGCCGGGATCATCAGGTTCTTGATCCGGACGTTCGCGAACGTGCCGCGCATCATCACGTCATGGTTGCCGCGGCGCGAGCCGTAGCTGTTGAAGTCGGCCTTCTGCACGCCGTTTTCCTTCAGCCACTTGCCGGCCGGCGAATCTTCCTTGATCGAGCCTGCCGGGCTGATGTGGTCGGTCGTGACCGAATCGCCGAAGATGCCGAGCGCGCGCGCGCCCTGCACCGTGACGATCGCGTCGGTCGGCTCCATCGAGAACGCGCTGCCGAAGAACGGCGGCTCCGCGATGTAGGTCGACTTCGGCCAGTCGTAGACCTGGCCCGTCTCGCCTTCGATCTTGCTCCAGAGGTCGCCCTTCTTGGTGAGCTTCGCGTAGTTGTCCTCGAACTTCTTCGGATCGAGCGCGTACTTGAGCAGCGCGTGGATTTCGTCGCTCGTCGGCCAGATGTCGCCGAGGTAGATGTCCTTGCCGCCCTTGCCCTGGCCGACCGGCTCGGTCATCAGGTCGCGCGTGATGTTGCCGGCGATCGCGTAGGCCACGACCAGCGGCGGCGACGCCAGGAAGTTCGCGCGGATGTTCGGGTGGATGCGCGCCTCGAAGTTGCGGTTGCCCGACAGCACGGCCGCCGCGACGATGTCGTTCTTGACGATCGCTTCGTTCAGTTCCGGCGTCAGGTCGCCCGCGTTGCCGATACAGGTCGTGCAGCCGTAGGCCGCGACTTCGAAGCCGAGCTTCGACAGGTACGGCAGCAGGCCCGTCTTCGTCAGGTATTCGGTGACGATGCGCGACCCGGGGGCGAGCGACGTCTTGATGTGCGGTGCGACGGTCAGGCCGGCTTCGACGGCCTTCTTCGCGAGCAGGCCGGCAGCCAGCAGCACGCTCGGGTTCGACGTGTTCGTGCACGACGTGATCGCGGCGATCAGCACGTCGCCGTTCTTCACGTCCACGCCGTTGCTCGTCGTGTACTGCGCGTCCAGGTCGGCCGACTTCTTCGCGAAGCCGTTGTCCGCGACCGGCTTCGAGAACAGTTCGGTGAACGTCGACTTGACGTTGCCGATCTCGATGCGGTCCTGCGGGCGCTTCGGGCCGGCCAGCGACGGGGCGACCGTGAGCAGGTCGAGCGTGAGCGTCTTCGTGTAGTCGATGTCGCCGGCCTTCGGGATGCCGAACAGGCCCTGCGCCTTGAAGTAGTTCTCGAACGCGGCGATTTCCGCCTTCGTGCGGCCCGTGCCCTTGAAGTAGTCGATCGTCTTCTCGTCGACCGGGAAGAAGCCCATCGTCGCGCCGTATTCCGGCGCCATGTTCGCGATCGTCGCGCGGTCCGGCAGCGCGAGCGACTTCGTGCCTTCGCCGAAGAACTCGACGAACTTGCCGACGACCTTTTCCTTGCGCAGCATTTCGGTGATGGTCAGCACCAGGTCGGTGGCCGTCACGCCTTCGCGCAGCTGGCCCTTCAGCTCGACGCCGACGACGTCCGGCGTCAGGAAGTACACCGGCTGGCCGAGCATGCCCGCTTCAGCCTCGATGCCGCCCACGCCCCAGCCGACCACGCCGATGCCGTTGATCATCGTCGTGTGGCTGTCCGTGCCGACGAGGGTGTCCGGGTAGTAGACCGTGCCGTCCGCGTCCTTCTTCTGGTGGACGCCGCGCGCGAGGTACTCGAGGTTCACCTGGTGGACGATGCCGATGCCCGGCGGCACGACCTTGAACGTGTCGAACGCCTGCATGCCCCACTTCATGAACTGGTAGCGCTCGTTGTTGCGCTGGAATTCCAGCTTCATGTTCAGGTCGAGCGCGTCCTTCTGCGCGAAGTAGTCGATCTGGACCGAGTGGTCGACGACGAGATCGACCGGGACCAGCGGCTCGATCTTCTTCGGGTTCTTGCCCGCGCGCTTCGCCACACCGCGCATGGCCGCGATGTCGGCGAGCAGCGGCACGCCCGTGAAGTCCTGCAGCACGACGCGCGACACGACGAACGGAATCTCGTCGACGCGCTTGTCCGCCGGCTTCCAGTTCGCGAGCTGTTCGATGTGCGCTTCGGTGATCTTCTTGCCGTCGTAGTTGCGCAGCACGGACTCGAGCACGATCCGGATCGACACCGGCAGGCGCTCGATCTTCGTCTTCAGTTCCTTGCCGAGCTGCGGCAGCGAGTAGAACTTGCCTTTGCCGGAACCGCTGTCGAATTCCTTGAGGGTCTTGTGGAGATTGTGGGCCATGGTGATTTTCCTGGGTTCAAGTCTAGGAAACAAAGAGTCCTGTAAATGACGGCTATATCACGTACAGATCGACGTACTCATTGACCGGCATCGCTTCGAGCTTTGCCTGGTCCAGCGACACGTCGAGAATCGCTTGTTGCTGCTTTGCCGGGAAGCGGCGGGCGAGGTTGGTCCTGAACTTCTCGACCAGGAGCGGGATGCCGTCGGCGCGGCGTCGCTGGTGGCCGATCGGGTATTCGACCGCCACTTCGGCAAGCGTCGATCCGTCGTCGAACTCGATCGTCAGCGCATTCGCGATCGAGCGCTTGTCCGGATCGTGGTAATCCTTCGTGAACTGCGGATCCTCGACGCACGCGGTTTTCGCGCGCAGCGCGTCGATGCGCGGGTCCGCCGCGACCGCATCCTCGTAGTCGGCCGCCGTCAGCCGGCCGAACAGCAGCGGCACCGCGACCATGTACTGGATGCAGTGGTCGCGGTCGGCCGGGTTGGCGAGCGGCCCCTGCTTGTCGATGATGCGGATCGCGGCCGCGTGCGTGCGGATCGTGATGCGGCGAATGTCGTCGGTCGTGCGGCCCGCCGCGGCGAGCTGCGCGTGCAGCTGCAACGCCGCTTCGGCGGCCGTCTGCGCATGGAATTCGGCGGGGAACGCGATCTTGAACAGCACGTTTTCCATCACGTACGTGCCGTACGGGCGCTGGAAGCGGAACGGCCGCCCTTCGAACAGCACGTCGTAGAAGCCCCAGGTGTTCGCGGTGAGCGCCGACGGGTAGCCCATCTCGCCGGTTTTCGCGATCAGCGCGAGGCGCACCGCGCGCGACGTGGCATCGCCGGCCGCCCACGACTTGCGCGAACCGGTGTTCGGCGCGTGGCGGTAGGTGCGCAGCGCGTGGCCGTCGACGAACGCGTTCGACACCGCGTTCAGCAGCTCGTCGCGCGTGAGCCCGAGCAGCTGGCCGACCACGGCGGTCGACGCCACCTTGACGAGCAGCACGTGGTCGAGCCCGACCTGGTTGAATGAATTCTCGAGCGCGATGCAGCCCTGGATCTCGTGGGCCTTGATCATCGCGGACAGCACGTCGCGCATCGCGAGCGGCGCGCGGCCTGCGGCAATGGCGGTGCGCGACAGCCAGTCGGCCGTCGCCAGGATTCCGCCGAGATTGTCGGACGGATGCCCCCATTCGGCGGCGAGCCAGGTGTCGTTGAAGTCCAGCCAGCGCACCATCGCGCCGATGTCGAACGCGGCCTGGACCGGATCGAGCTGGAACGTCGTGCCGGGCACCTTCGCACCGTTCGGCACGATCGTGCCCGGCACGACGGGCCCCAGGAGCTTGGTGCACGCGGGGTAGGACAGCGCCTCGAGCCCGCAGCCGAGCGTGTCGATCAGGCAATGTCGCGCCGTCTCCCGCGCGAGCGGGCTGTCGGCCGCGGCGTTCAGCACGTAGTCGACGATGTCGACGAGTACCGTATCCGGGGCGGGGCGGACGTTGGAGATCGGGGCGGGCATCGAGGCGCCTGGGGGGAACGCGCTTAGTTCGTGACCGGCTTCAGCTCGTTCGACTGCGTCGGCGCCGGCGTGCCTTGCGCCATTTCCGGCGTCGCGCACTCGTCCGCGAGGCGCTCGCCGCCGTTCGCGTCGCTGAACAGCATCGCCTTGGTCGGGATCACGATCAGCTTGAGGCCGGCTGCCGGATCGTAGAACGTGTCGGCGCCCGTCGTCGTTGCCTGGCGCGGCAGCTTGTAGTTCTTCTTCGCCCAGTGAACCGTGACCAGCTGGTCGCGCTTCATGTCGCCGGCGAGGTCGAACGACAGGCCGTCCTTGCACGCCCACTTGACTGCGCCGTCCGGCACCGGATCGACCTTGGCCGCGGCACGCGCCTGTGCCTTCTTGCTGCGCGGGATGATGCGCTTGGCCGGAGCCGGGCGCTTGGCCGTTGCCTTCTTCGCGGTCGTGCCCGCTTCCTGGGCAAACGCACTCGGAGCCGACACCAGCATCGTGGCGGACAGGGCGCCGATGGCGGTAGCGATCAGGAGTTTCTTCATGGAGTCAGAACCTTTCGAAAATCAGTTGACAAGGCCGGCAGCGTCAGGCAGCCGACCGGATTGAACTGCACGCGCCCCGGAAGCGCGCAGCGGCCGCTATTTTCGCCTATTTGGCCGCGCATATTTCAGGTTTTCGGGCTCCGTTACGTTTTTTGTCGATTGGCAACCAGATGGCCGATTCGCGCCCCAGTTGCGGCGGCACGGCGGCGCGCATTCACGGCGTGTTTCCCGCGGCGGCGTTGCCGAACAGCGGCGCGGCCTCGGCAGGCACCGCCTGGCCGGTCGCCCGCGCGCGGCGCAGCACCGACCAGTAATAGCGGTAGCTCGCGCGGTCGTGCAGCGTGTCGCCGTGGCGCGTCGGACCCCAGTCGGCGGCCTGCGCGGCCAGCAGGATCTCGGCGGCGAGCGCGACTTCGTCGGTGCGCGGCGCGAACGCGTCGACGATCGGCCGGATCTGCGACGGGTGGATGCTCCACATCCGCGTGAACGCGAACTCGTCGCGCGCGCGGCGCGCGTCGTTCGCGACGACGTCCATGTCGCGCACCTCGGTCGTCACGTTGTGCGACGGCGTCTTGCCGTGCGCGTGGCAGGCCGCGGCGATCTCGAGCTTTGCGCGGCGCACGAGCGGGTGCTCGAACTGGCCGGGCGAGCGCATCGCGGTGTCGGGAATCGCGCCGTGGTGCGCGGAAACGAAATCCATCAGGCCGAAGCTCAGCGTGCCGACCAGCGGCAGCGCGGCGAGGGCGGCCGCTTGCGCGAGCGCGCCGTGGGTCTCGACCAGTACGTCGACCGGAATCGGCTGGGCAATGCCGAGCTCGCGGCGCGTGCCTTCGATGAACGCGCACATCTCGGCGGCGTCGGCCGCGTTCGCGATCTTCGGAAGTGTGAGATAGGCCGGCGGGCGCGCCGCGCGCAGGATGATGCGCACGTCGTCGCGCCAGTGCGGGTGGGAAAAGTCGTGGATGCGCGCGCCGACCCGCCCGAAGCGGTTCTCGGTGCTGCCGAGCAGGCTGGCGACCAGTTCCGCGTGCGCGGCTTCCTGGCCGACGGCCGCGCCGTCCTCGCAATCGAGCGTGATGTCGAACACCGGGCCCAGTTCGGCCTGCAGCGCGAGCGACTTGCGCATCAGCTTCTCGCTGCCCGCGTAGTGGTCGCAGCATGGCAGGATCGCGGGCGGGGACGCCCCGTCGTACAACACTTCGGCAGGAGTGAGCGCGGACATCTTCTTCTACGTCAAGGAGGCGGGCCAACGTGGAGAAAATCGGATTCGGACACGTTCTGGGCCCGCGCGGCGCACCGCGCGCGCGGCAAAACGTGGCCGGATCGGATCGGGGGCGGGGCGGCAGCCGACGCCGCCCCGCGCCGAGGCCGGGCTGCCCAGGGGCGACCCGGCCAGCACCTGACTTACTTCAGCAGGTGAGCGACGCCGTCGCGCTCTTCGAGCAGCTCGTTCAGCGTGCCGTCCATCTTCTCGCGCGAGAACGCATCGATTTCGAGGCCTTCGATGCGCTTGTACTCGCCGTTTTCGCACACGACCGGCACGCCGTAGATGATGTCTTCGGGGATGCCGTACGAGCCGTCCGACGGGATGCCCATCGTGACCCACTTGCCGTTCGTGCCGAGCACCCAGTCACGCACGTGGTCGATCGCCGCGTTCGCCGCCGACGCCGCCGACGACAGGCCGCGTGCTTCGATGATCGCCGCGCCGCGCTTGCCGACGGTCGGGATGAACGTGTCGCGGTTCCACACGTCGTCGTTGATCAGCTTCAGCAGCGATTCGCCTTCGGCGGTCGCGAAGCGGAAGTCCGGGTACATCGTCGGCGAGTGGTTGCCCCACACGGCGAGCTTCTCGATCGAGGCGACCGGCTTGCCCGACTTGGCCGCGAGCTGCGACAGCGCGCGGTTGTGGTCGAGGCGCAGCATGGCCGTGAAGTTCTTCTTCGGCAGGTCCGGCGCCGACTTCATCGCGATGTATGCGTTCGTGTTGGCCGGGTTGCCGACCACCAGCACCTTCACGTCGCGGCTCGCGACTTCGTTCAGGGCCGCGCCCTGGACCGTGAAGATCTCGGCGTTCGCCGACAGCAGGTCCTTGCGCTCCATGCCCTTCGAGCGCGGACGGGCGCCGACCAGCAGTGCGACGTCGGCGTCCTTGAACGCGACCTTCGGATCGTCGGTGATCACGACGCCCGCGAGCAGCGGGAACGCGCAATCGTCCAGTTCCATCACGACGCCTTTGACGGCGGCTTGGGCTTGCGGGAGGTCGAGCAGTTGCAGGATGACCGGCTGGTCCTTGCCGAGCAGGTCGCCGTTCGCGATGCGGAACAGCAGCGAGTAAGCGATTTGACCTGCGGCGCCGGTGACGGCAACGCGCTTAGCGGGCTTAGCCATTGAAAATCTCCAGGACGGGTGAAGCGAGGGACGCTCGTGAAAACGCCATTCTATGCGCGTTATGCGAAGCGTTGCATTGAAGCAGGGCGGGGGACTCGCGGTTGCATGCGCGGTGACCTGGAGACGGGCCGAGGCACGTGGCCGGGGGCGCGCTTTGCGACTCGCGAACCCTTGCTCGCCCCGGAGTGTAGGAGCCGGCGGGCCCAAAGTCAAACGGTATCATATGTCTTATATAAGACAGATGTTTTGCGGAATTTGAGTGGACGGAAAACCTGGGTTTGTGATGAAATGCGCGCCATGACATCGAACCAGGCGAACAACGCGAATCCGACCGGCGCAGGCGGCCCAGGGCAGCCGGGCGCGGCCGACGTCGCGCCGGCGCCGTCGCCGACGTTCAGCCCTTTATACCAGCAGATCAAGGCATTGATCACGCAGAGCCTGGAAACGGGCGAATGGAAGCCGGGCGAGATCATCCCGAGCGAGGTGGAGCTCGCGGCCCGCTACAAGGTCAGCCAGGGCACCGTGCGCAAGGCGATCGACGAGCTGGCCGCGGAAAACCTGGTGGTTCGCCGGCAGGGCAAGGGCACGTTTGTTGCGACGCACAATGAAGACCGCGCGCAATTCCGTTTCCTGCGCCTGCTCGCCGACGACGGCGCGGAGCACGCGCACGTGAGCCGCCTGCTCGAGTGCCGGCGGATGCGCGCGCCGGCCGAGATCGCCCGCCAGCTCGACCTGAAGCCGGCCGACCCGGTGGTGCAGGTGCGCCGCCTGCTGGAGTTCGAGAACGAGGCGACGGTGCTGGACGAGATCTGGCTGCCGGGCGCGATGTTCCGCGGGCTCACGTTCGAGCGGCTGAGCGAGTACAAGGGGCCGCTGTACGCGATGTTCGAGACGGAGTTCGGCACCCGCATGATCCGCGCGTCGGAGAAGATCCGCGCGGTGGCCGCGGAGCCGGCGGTGGCCGACCTGCTGCACGTGCCGCCGGGCTTCCCGCTGCTGTCGGTCGAGCGCGTGTCGTACACGTACGGCGACCGGCCGGTGGAAGTGCGCCGGGGCTGGTATGTCACCACCGGGTACTACTATCAGAACGACTTGAGCTAGAAATGAAGCTGAAGTTGCTCGCGTTGTGTGCATTCGCCATTCCCACATAGCGCGAAGCATGTTTCGGGCCGCCTTTGTTCCGTGTCGCGTAACGATCCTGAGCAGGTTTTCGCTGCAGCGCGATATAAAAAGGCGCTAAAATTGCGGATTAGTGTGACAACATAAGTAGGGGTCTAGCATGACTGACGCAGTAAGAAAGCCGAGGCCGGAATACCGGAACATCGGATTCGGCGATATCACGATGAAATATCGCATGCCGCTGGCAGCGATCTTGTCGATTCTCCATCGAGTCAGCGGCGCGCTGCTGTTCCTGTTCCTGCCGTTCCTGCTGTTCCTCTTCGACCAGAGCCTCACCTCCGAGCTCAGCTTCGAAGGCTTCAAGTTCTTCCTCTCCAACATCTTCGTCAAGCTGATCGTCCTCGCGCTGTCGTGGGCGTTCTTCCATCACTTCTGCGCCGGCATCCGTCACCTGCTGATGGACGTCAACCACGACGCGGTCACGAAGGAAAGCGGCAAGAAGACGGCCGTCGTCGTGTTCGTCGTCTCGATCGCCCTCACGATCGCCATGGCCCTCAAACTGTTCGGAGCATTCTAAGAAATGGCAGCCAACAACCGAATCGGCTCGAAGCGCCTCGTCGTCGGCGCACACTACGGCCTGCGCGACTGGCTTGCGCAACGCGTGACGGCCACGATCATGGCCGTCTACACGGTCATCCTGCTGGTGCTGTTCTTCGGCGCGCACGATTTCTCGTACGAAGGCTGGGCATCGATCTTCGCCGCGCAATGGATGAAGCTCGCGACCTTCGTGATGCTGCTCTCTCTCTTCTACCACGCATGGGTCGGCGTGCGCGACATCTGGATGGACTACGTGAAGCCCGTCGGTGTGCGCCTGCTGCTGCAATCGCTGACCATCGTCTGGCTGCTCGCATGTGCGGGCTACGCCGCGCAGATTCTCTGGAGAGTGTAAAGAATGGCTGCAATCAAAACTTCCCTCCCGCGCCGCAAGTTCGATGTGGTGATCGTCGGCGCGGGCGGCTCCGGCTTGCGCGCGGCGCTGCAACTGTCGCGCGCCGGCCTGTCGGTCTGCGTGCTGTCGAAAGTGTTCCCGACCCGTTCGCACACGGTCGCCGCACAGGGCGGCATCGGCGCGTCGCTCGGCAACATGAGCGAAGACAACTGGCACTACCACTTCTACGACACGATCAAGGGTTCCGACTGGCTCGGCGACCAGGACGCGATCGAGTTCATGTGCCGTGAAGCGCCGAACGTCGTGTACGAACTCGAGCACCTCGGCATGCCGTTCGACCGCAACGCGGACGGCACGATCTACCAGCGCCCGTTCGGCGGCCACACCGCGAACTACGGCGAGAAGCCGGTCCAGCGCGCCTGCGCGGCCGCCGACCGTACCGGTCACGCGCTGCTGCACACGCTGTACCAGCAGAACGTCGCGGCGAAGACGCAGTTCTTCGTCGAATGGATGGCGCTCGACCTGATCCGCGACGCGGACGGCGACGTGCTCGGCGTGACGGCCCTCGAAATGGAAACGGGCGACGTCTACATCCTCGAAGGCAAGACGACGCTGTTCGCGACGGGCGGCGCAGGCCGGATCTTCGCGGCATCGACCAACGCGTTCATCAACACCGGCGACGGCCTCGGCATGGCGGCCCGCTCGGGCATTGCGCTGCAGGACATGGAGTTCTGGCAGTTCCACCCGACCGGCGTGGCCGGCGCGGGCGTGCTGATCACCGAAGGCGTGCGCGGCGAAGGCGGCATCCTGCGCAACGCGAACGGCGAGCGCTTCATGGAGCGCTATGCGCCGACGCTGAAGGATCTGGCGCCGCGTGACTTCGTGTCGCGCTCGATGGACCAGGAAATCAAGGAAGGCCGCGGCGTGGGTCCGAACAAGGACCACGTGCTGCTCGACCTGTCGCACATCGGCGCCGAGACGATCATGAAGCGTCTGCCGTCGATCCGCGAAATCGCGCTGAAGTTCGCGAACGTCGACTGCATCAAGGAACCGATCCCGGTCGTCCCGACCATCCATTACCAGATGGGCGGCATCCCGACCAACATCCACGGCCAGGTCGTCGGCACGTCGCGCGACCACAAGGAGCCGATCAACGGCTTCTACGCAGTGGGCGAATGCTCGTGCGTGTCCGTGCACGGCGCGAACCGCCTCGGCACGAACTCGCTGCTGGACCTCGTGGTGTTCGGCCGTGCGGCCGGCAACCACATCGTCGAGCACGTGAAGAACCAGCGCGATCACAAGCCGCTGCCGGCCGATGCAGGCGAATTCTCGCTGGCGCGCCTGAACAAGCTCGACAAGTCGACGTCGGGCGAATACACGCAGGACATCGCGAACGACATCCGCGCGACGATGCAGAAGCACGCAGGCGTGTTCCGCACGTCGGCGCTGCTGAAGGAAGGCGTCGACCAGATGGCCGGCCTGACGGCGCGCGTGGAAAACATCCACCTGAAGGACAAGTCGAAGGTGTTCAACACCGCGCGCGTCGAAGCGCTCGAGCTGGAGAACCTGATCGAAGTCGCCCGCGCGACGATGGTCTCGGCGGAAGCCCGCAAGGAAAGCCGCGGCGCGCACGCGCACAGCGACTTCGAGCACCGCGACGACGAGAACTGGATGCGCCACACGCTGTGGTACAGCGAAGGCGACCGCCTCGACTACAAGCCCGTTCAAATGAAACCGCTGACGGTCGAGTCCGTACCGCCGAAGGCCCGTACGTTCTAAGCCGAATCAAAGGAATCTGAAATGGCAAAACGCATTTTTGAAATCTACCGCTACGATCCGGACAAGGACGCAGCGCCGCGCATGCAGACGTACGAACTGGATCTCCAGCACGAGCGCATGCTGCTGGATGCCCTGGTCAAGCTGAAGGCCGTCGACGAGACGCTGTCGTTCCGCCGTTCGTGCCGCGAAGGCGTGTGCGGTTCGGACGCGATGAACATCAACGGCAAGAACGGTCTCGCCTGCCTGACGAACCTGAACGACCTGCCGCAGAAGATCGTGCTGCGCCCGCTGCCGGGCCTGCCCGTCGTGCGCGACCTGATCGTCGACATGACGCACTTCTTCAACCAGTACCACTCGATCAAGCCGTACCTGATCAACGACGCGCCGCCGCCCGAGAAGGAGCGCCTGCAGTCGCCGCAGGAACGCGACGAGCTCGACGGCGTGTACGAGTGCATTCTGTGCGCGAGCTGCTCGACGTCGTGCCCGAGCTTCTGGTGGAACCCGGACAAGTTCGTCGGCCCGGCCGGCCTGCTGCAGGCTTACCGCTTCATCGCGGACAGCCGCGACACCGCGACCGGCGAGCGTCTCGACAACCTCGAGGATCCGTACCGTCTGTTCCGTTGCCATACGATCATGAACTGCGTCGACGTGTGCCCGAAGGGCCTCAACCCGACGAAGGCGATCGGCAAGATCAAGGAACTGATGGTCCGCCGTGCGGTTTAAGGTCGAGATGAGCGACACCTCGCATCAATCCGACCCGCACCGCCGCGCGCGCCTCCGCTGGCGCGCGCGGCGGGGTCTGCTGGAGAACGATCTGATCTTCGATCGTTTCTTCGGCAGATACGAGCATGACCTCACCGATGCAGACGTAGGCGCGTTGTCGCGCCTGCTCGATCTGAGCGACAACGACCTGATGGACTTGCTCCTCGCGCGCAAGGAACCAGAAGGCGACCTTGACAGCCCGGAGATTCACCGGCTGTTGGAGATGCTGCGCAACGTCTAACCCGCGTTTCGCCCGTTATCGAATCCCGTTTCTATATTTCGATTGAGGATGTGCCATGACTCCGTCTGATGTAAAAGCCACGCTATCGTTCAGCGACAACTCGCCTAGCGTCGAACTGCCGATCTACAAGGGCACGATGGGCCCGGACGTGATCGACATCCGCAAGCTGTACGGCCAGACCGGCAAGTTCACGTACGACCCGGGCTTCATGTCGACGGCGTCGTGCAATTCGGCGATCACGTACATCGACGGCGACAAGGGCGAACTGCTGTATCGCGGCTACCCGATCGACAACCTCGCGCAGAACGCCGACTTCCTCGAGACCTGCTACCTGCTGCTGAAGGGCGAACTGCCGAACGAAGCGCAGAAGAAGGAATTCGTCGCGACCGTCACGAAGCACACGATGGTCCACGAGCAGATGCAGTTCTTCTTCCGCGGCTTCCGTCGCGACGCGCACCCGATGGCGATCCTGGTCGCCGCAGTCGGCGCGCTGTCGGCGTTCTACCACGACTCGCTCGACATCAACGACCCGCGTCACCGTGAAGTGTCGGCGATCCGCATGATCGCTAAGCTGCCGACGCTCGTCGCGATGGCGTACAAGTACAGCATCGGCCAGCCGTTCGTGTACCCGCAGAACAATCTGTCGTACAGTGCGAACTTCATGCGCATGATGTTCGCGAACCCGTGCGAGGAATACCAGGTCAACGACGTGCTCGTCCGCGCGCTCGACCGCATCCTGATCCTGCACGCCGACCACGAGCAGAACGCATCGACGTCGACGGTCCGCCTGGCCGGCTCGTCGGGCGCGAACCCGTTCGCATGTATCGCGGCCGGTATCGCGTGTCTGTGGGGCCCGGCGCACGGTGGTGCGAACGAAGCCGCGCTGAACATGCTCGAGCAGATCGGTACGCCGGACAACATCCCCGAATTCATCAAGCAGGTGAAGGACAAGAACTCGGGCGTGAAGCTGATGGGCTTCGGCCACCGCGTGTACAAGAACTACGACCCGCGTGCGAAGCTGATGCGCGAAACGTGCTACGAAGTGCTGAACGAGCTGGGCCTGCACGACGACCCGCTGTTCAAGCTCGCGATGCAGCTCGAGAAGATCGCGCTGGAAGACGAATACTTCGTGTCGCGCAAGCTGTACCCGAACGTCGACTTCTACTCGGGCATCGTCCAGCGCGCGCTGGGCATCCCGACGTCGATGTTCACCTGCATCTTCGCGATGGCACGTACGATCGGCTGGATCGCGCAGTGGAACGAAATGATCGCGGATCCGGAACAGAAGATCGGCCGTCCGCGTCAGCTGTTCATCGGCGACGCGCCGCGCGAAGCGAAGCCGATCAACGCACGCTAAGCCGCGTGCGGCGCGAATGGCCGAACGGCCGTTCGCGTCAGGCAATCTCGCGATACCAGAACACCCCGGTGGGTCCGCCCGCCGGGGTGTTTTGCATTCGGGGCTGGCCGTACCTGGGCGAGCGGCCGAATCGGTCGCACAGCGCGTGCGAATTCGACGGAATCGGCTGTGCGTGCGGCCGAAATCGACGCAACCGGCCCATTTTGACTCCTGATAATGGTTTGGCACCCGGGGCGGCCGCGCGGTAGGTCGCGCAGGCCGCGCCCCATTCCAAGGAGGAGTCGATGCAGTTCACGCAAGCCATCGTTCGCCGGCCCGCCGCATCGTGCGGCGCCGGCCTCACCACCGCGCTGCTCGGCGCACCCGACCACGACAAGACGCTCGCCCAGTTCGACGCGTACTGCGACACGCTGCGCACGCTCGGCGTCGCGATCACCGAACTGCCGCCGCTCGACGCGTTTCCCGATGCGCACTTCGTCGAGGACGTCGCCGTCGTCACGCCCGAATTCGCGGTGATCACGCGCCCCGGCGCGCCTGCGCGGCGCGGCGAGATCGATCACATCGCCACGCCGCTCGCCGCGCATCGCGAGCTGCTGCCGATGCGCGACGGCCGGCTCGACGGCGGCGACGTGATGCTGGTCGGCAAGCGTTTCTTTATCGGCCTGACCAGCCGCACCGACGCCGCCGGCATCGCGGCGTTCGAGTCGCTGGTGTCGCCGTACGGCTATGCGGTCGTTGCGGTGCCGGTCGGCGAGGGCCTGCATTTGAAGTCGGTCGTCAACAGCGTGGGCGACGACACGCTGCTCGTGAACGAAGCGCTCGACGCGCACCCGGCGTTTGCGGGGTTCCGCCGGATTGTGGTCGCGCCGGCCGACGAGTACGCGGGCAATACGCTGCGCGTGAACGATGCGCTGATCACCCCCGAGGGCTACCCGCGCGTGCATGCGCGCCTCGAGACGCTCGGCCTGCCGCTGCGCGTGATCGACACGAGCGAGTTCCGCAAGATGGATGGTGGGCTGACCTGCCTGTCGCTGCGGTTCTAGCCGGCTGGCACGCGGTGCGGTTCGGCCGGATAATGTGGCGCGCGTGCGAGGCGGCAGACGCTTCGCGTGCAAGCCACGACCCGACTGGAGCGAACCCGGATGCCCGACAAGAAGATGCAGCTCGACAAGATCGACCTCCGGATCCTCGACATCCTGCGCAACGACGGCCGCATTTCGTACCGCAAGCTGTCGGAACTCGTGAACCTGACGCCGCGGCCGTGCCAGGCCCGCGTGGAACGGCTCGAGTCGATGGGGGTGATCGCCGGCTATCGCGCGGTGATCCATGCGCCGCGCGACAAGAAGTCGATCGTCGTGCTCGCGCAGATCGTGCTCGCCGACCACGGCCGCTCGCAGGCGCCGTTCGAGGACGAGATGCGCGCGAACCCGGCGGTGCTCGACTGCTGGCTCGTCAGCGGCACGTTCGATTTCCTGGTGCGGCTCGCGTGCGATGATCTCGACGAGTATCGGCGGATCGCGAACGCGTGGCTCGAGAGCCCGCGCTACCGGATCGAGAAGATCGTGACGACCGCCGAGCTGCAGGTGATCAAGCGCAGCGCCGCATGACGCCGCCAGGCGGCACCGCTTCGACCGGAACCTGAACATCGTGGCCGATCGTCGCGCAAAGCCGCGCCGGTTGATTTGCATACCGAAATAAATTGAGTGGATCGACTCTTCCAGGGTGAATGCTATGGACGCTATGCAAGCGACTGACGCAGGAATCGCATCGCCGCAGACGACGCTGAAGCGCCGCCTGCAAAGCCGCCATATCGCGATGATCGCGATCGGCGGCTCGATCGGCACGGGGCTGTTCGTCGCCTCCGGCGCATCGGTCGCGCAGGCCGGGCCGGGCGGCGCGATCGCCGCGTATGGGGTGATCGGGCTGATGGTCTATTTCGTCGTGACGGGGCTCGGCGAGATGGCCGCGCTGATGCCGGTGTCGGGCTCGTTCGCGGTCTACGGCGAGAAATACGTCGACGCGGGCTTCGGCGTCGCGCTCGGCTGGACCTACTGGTACAGCTGGGCGGTGACGATCGCGATCGAGCTGGTCGCCGCGCAGATCGTGATGCGCTACTGGTTTCCCGGCGTGCCGGGCATCGGGTGGGGCGCCGCGTTCCTGGTGCTGATCTTCCTGCTGAACACGCTGTCGGTGCGCGGCTTCGGGGAATCCGAGTACTGGTTCTCGCTGATCAAGGTCGTCACGGTGATCGCGTTCATCGCCGCCGGGCTGCTGATCGCGGCGGGTGCGATCGGCACCGGCCACGCGGCCGGCTGGCGAAACTTCACGATCGGCGATGCGCCGTTCGTCGGCGGCGTGCACGCGATGATGAGCGTCGCGCTGATCGCCGGGTTTTCGTTCCTCGGCACCGAGCTGGTCGGGATCACGGCCGGCGAATCGGAACACCCGCGCACGACGATCCCGCGCGCGGTGAAGCAGATCTTCTGGCGGATCATGCTGTTCTACGTGCTCGCGATCTTCGTGATCGGCCTGCTGATTCCGTACACCGACCCGAACCTGCTGAAGAGCGACGTGACCGATATCGGCGTGAGCCCGTTCACGCTGGTGTTCAGCCACGCCGGGTTTCCGATCGCGGCCGGCGCGATGAACCTCGTGATCCTGACCGCGGTGCTGTCCGCGGGCAATTCCGGCACGTATGCGGCCACGCGGATGCTGTATACGCTCGCGACCGAAGGCCGCGCGCCGGCGATGTTCGCGACGCTGTCGCCGGGCGGCGTGCCGCGCAATGCGCTGTACGCGACGATGGCGGTCGGCGGGCTGTGCTTCCTGACGTCGCTCGCGAACAACCAGCGGATCTATCTGTGGCTGCTGAACACGGTCGGCATCACGGGCTTCATCGCGTGGCTCGGCATCGCGGTCAGCCACTACCGGTTCCGCAAGGGCTTGCTGAAGCAGGGCTACCGGCTCGAGCAGCTGCCGTATCGGGCGAAGTGGTTTCCGTTCGGGCCGCTGTTCGCGATCGCGGTCTGCGCGGCGATCTCACTCGGGCAGGACTACCAGGCGTTTTTCGCGGAGAAGATCGACTGGATGGAGGTGCTGTCGATCTACGTGTGGATTCCGCTGTTCGTCGCGATCTGGTGGGGCTACCGGCGGGCCCGCCGCAGCCGGCTGGTGCGCTACGACGAGATGGATATCGGCCCGTGGCTGAACCGGTCGGTCGACGCGGTGGATGCCGCGGCGGGGGCGCGCGGCCCGGGCCGGTGAGCGGGTGCCGGCCGGCGCGTCAGCGCGCCTTCTTCAGGTGCGCCTTCATGACCGAAGCCCGGCTCGTGGATCGAGCAGATCGGCCAGACCACGCTGATCTTCGGGCTGAGCTACGCGGGGCGCATCGACGATGTGCTGGCGCTGCGCGCGCGCGGAACGGGCCGCGCAGGGCGCGACGTTGCGCGCGGCGGCGCTCGAGCAGGCAGGGCACGCGGATGCCGCGCTCGACGTGCTCGCGCAGACGCTCGAATACGGCCAGCGCAACGGGCTCGTGCGCGCGTTCGTCGACGAAGGTGCGGTGCTCGAGCGGCTGATCGCGCCGGCGCCGCGTCAATCCTTCGACAAATCGGTGCGCCGAATCGCATTGCGCCCGGCGTGATGCAAATTTGCATCCGTCGATCGGCAATTCACGACGTGCGATCGCGGAGGGCGATCGATAGACTGCCTCTTCATCGCGATGCGGCGAAGCGGGGAGGTCCCCGGATTCGAGTGTGCATCGGCGTACTGCAGAGGATCGAATCGTGAATGATCAAATGAAAGCACTCCCGACCGAGATGAGCGCCGTCGAAATCGTGCGCCCCGGCGGCCCCGAGGTCCTGGTTCCGACGACGCGCCCGGTGCCGTCGCCGGCGGCCGGCGAAGTCCTGATCCGCATTCACGCGGCAGGCGTGAACGGCCCGGACGTGTTCCTGCGCAAGGGGCTGTACGATCCGCCGCCGGGGGCGTCGGACCTTCCCGGCCTCGAAATCGCCGGCGACGTCGTCGCGATCGGCGCGGGCGTCAGGCGCTTCGCGATCGGCGACAAGGTCTGCGCGCTGATTCCGGGCGGCGGCTACGCGGAGTACGCGGTCGCGAACGAGAGCAACACGCTGGCGATCCCCGAAGGCCTCGGGATGGTCGAGGCAGCCGCGATGCCGGAAACCTTCATGACGGTGTGGCTGAACCTGTTCCAGCGCGGCAAGCTGGCGCGCGGCGAATCCGTGCTGATCCACGGCGGCGCGTCCGGCATCGGGACGGCGGCGACGATGCTCGCGAAGGCGTTCGGCGCATCGACGATCATCACGACGGTCGGCTCCGACGCGCAGCGCGACGCGAGCCTGCGGCTCGGCGCGGATCTCGCGATCGACTACCGGAACGAGGATTTCGTCGAGGCCGTCAAGCGCTTCACCGACGGCAAGGGCGTCGACGTGATCGTCGACATCATCGCCGGCGACTACGTCGCCCGCAATTACGCGGCGGCCGCGCTGAACGGGCGGATCGTGCAGATCGGCGTGATCAACGGGCCCGCGAAGGAACTCGACCTGTTCCCGATGCTGACCAAGCGCCTGACGCACATCGGCTCCACGCTGCGTTCGCGCACCCACGCGGAGAAGGCGCAGATCATCCAGGAGCTCGAAGACGCGGTGTGGCCGCTGATCAAGCAGGGCACGGTGAAGCCGCTGATCCATCGCCAGTTCGACCTGCGCGATGCGCGCGGCGCGCACGCGCTGATGGACTCCGGCCTGCACATCGGCAAGATCGTGCTGAAGACGGCGGCCGGGCAGCGCGACTGATCTGAACAATGGCCACCGGCCGCAAGCAATCCTGACGAGCGTTTCATGCGGCCGGGCAGCGCGACAGCCCCCCGGGCGGGGGGTGATTGCGCGCGCATGAATCGCCGACAATCCGGTTCAGCATCGGGCCACGCACCCGGGACGCCATTCGGGCGCAATGAAAGGCGATGGATCGGAATGGACATGCTCGAAAACATGCACAGGTGAACGCGCCGGGGGGATGATGGTGGCATTGCGTGCGGGGCGCGGCATCGGTTCGCTGGCGATCCATTCGGCGCTCGACGAGCTGCGAAGCGGGCGGCTCGTCCGGGCGTTGCCCGGCTACCGGCTGCAGTTGCTGGACGTCTGCGCGATCCATGTGTCGCGGCAGTTCACGGGTGCGAAAGTGCGGATTTTTCTCGATCACCTGCGCAGCACGCTGCCGCCCGCGCCGAGCGCGGACGAGCAGGCGCTGGAGGCGCTGGACGCGATGGCGATGCAGGCCCGCAGCGAGGTGTGGCAAGCGGCCGCGCATCCGCCGTTTTCCGTTGGTTCTTGTCACGTGGAGGAGGGGAAGATGAACGTACGCAGCATGATCGTTGTCGCCGGTGTCGCCATGGCGTCGTCACTGGCGTGTTACGCGCAATCCGCCGCGCCCGATACCGCGGCGCCGGGTGCGCAGGCGGCGCAAGCCGCGCCGGCGCAGGCATCGCCGAAAGCCGCAAAGAAGGCGGAGCGCGCCGCGAACCGCGCGTTCGCGAAGAAGGTGCGCCTGGCCGTCATGAAATCGCCCGGCATCGGCGATGCGCAGGTCACGGTGTTCGCGAAGGCGAAGACGGGCGAGGTGACGCTGGCGGGCGTCATCACGGACCAGTCGCAGGACCGTGCCGCGGTCGAGGCGGCGCGCGGCGTGCAGGGCGTGACGTCGGTGACGAGCAAGCTCGGGCTTCGGCTCGAGGGCGGGCAATGACGCGGCCCGCGTGACGCGCAGGCCCGACAAGGCGGAGGTTCGCCGGTCGGGCCTTTTTGCGTGAGCGGCGAGCGGTCATGCGCTGGCGGCGGACGACTGTCCGGCGCAGCTCGGCCAGTACGTGTTCGAGACCAAGTGCGCGATGTGCCACGCGGTGGACAAGACCCAAGGCACGATCGTCGGGCCGAATCTCTCCGGCGTGTTCGGGCGGCCCATCGGCAAGCTGCCGGGCTTCGGTTACAGCCAGGCGCTCGCGGCGTCGACCGGGAGCTTGACCGAGCCGGAGCTCGACCTGTTCCTGAAGGCGCCGGCGGTCGCGAAGCCGGGCAACGCGATGCCGTTCACCGGCATCCGGAATGACGCGGAACGGGCCGCCGCGATCTGCTATCTGAAGCAGCAGCGCTGAGCGGCGCGAGCGCGGTCCGACTGAGGATCGTGCGCTGGAAGACTTGATGACGGAGTGCCGCGGTCAGCGCGTCGGGCGATTTCTCGCCGGGCCTCGACGATGCCGCCCCGGCTCAGTCCGCGCCGCCCATGTGCTTCAGGAACCGCCGCTGCGCTGCGATCAGCTCGCGGTAGGTCAGCACCCGATAGGGCACGCCGTGGCATGCGGCGATCGGCGCGGCGAGCGCCGCGAGCGCATCGCAGTGGCGATGGTGCCAGGTCGGGAACAGATGATGGGTCGCGTGGCGGTGCAGCCCGCCGAGCCAGAACGCGAGCCAGCGCGGCTCGGGCAGCCAGTCGACGGCAGTATGCAGCCCGTGCTCGCGCCAGCCGTGCGGCAGCGGCTCGCAGTCGGGCGCATGGTAGAACGCGACGTCGGCCCAATGAGTGCCGAGCAGCAGCCCGACGACGAAGCACGATGCGCACATTTGCGCGAAAGCGTAGGCGGCGACGACGCCGCCCCATCCGACCCCCGTGCCGTGCAGCGCCCAGACGGGCAGTGCGAGCATCAGCGCGAAGTGCGCGAGCTTCGCGCCGACGAACACGAGCCAGCCGCGCACGCCGGGCAGCGGGCGGTGCCGCGCGACGGGCGTCTTGCCGAGCCGATCCGACCAGTCGTAGATCCAGCCGATGTACGGCATCGACAGTGCCGCGATCAGCGGCCAGTACAGGTGCTGGTAGCGATGGTGCGGGCGGCGCGTCTGGAACGGCGTCTGGCACAGGAAGAAATTTTCCTCGAGATCGAGGTCACGGCCCTCGATGTTCGCGTATGGATGATGAAACGCGATGTGGCGCACGCGCCAGTACGCCGGCTCGATCCCGAGCGGCACCGTGACCGCGCGCGCGATCCACGCGTTCAGCCGGCGGCCCGCGGCGGGCGAGACGCGAGGCGGCCCGATCAGCGTACCGTGCGCGGCGTCGTGCATGAAGTTGATGGCGAGCACCGCGAACAGCATCACGAACGCGACGTACCCGAGCGCGAAGCGTACCGGGCCGCCGGCTGTCAGCGCGACACCGCCTGCACCGAGCGCGGCGGCCAGCAGGGCGGCTCCCTTGAGCCATTGCCGCGCGTCCGCGTAGCGATGATCGTTCGCCCCGCGCAGGTAGGCGGCGGACGCGGCGCGCAGTTCGGCGTCGAACGGTGGCGTGCCTTCGGGCCACACGTGGGTGGCGGGTCGCGAGTCCATCAGCGCGCCCCGAGCACCGCGCGGGGCTGCGCGCGCGCGAACAGGCAGGCGGCGCCGTGCAGCCCGACCAACGCGACGAGCGCACAGCCGAGCGGGTCGCGCCAGCCGAATCCGCCGACGAAACAGAGCGGCATCGCGAGCGCCGCGACGCTCCATGCGGCGCGCGCCCACGCGCGTCCATCCGACAGCGCGCCGAGCGCGATCGTCTGCGCGGCGATCCAGCCGAACAGCAGCGGCTCCTGCGGCGCGGGGAGCGTGCCTTGCCGGTGCACGTAGTAAATGACGACCGCGAACAGCGCGAGCCCGCCGGTCGCGATCCAGCCGTCGCCGATCCGCAGCGGATCGCGCGCGGGCAGCCGGGGCGCCGCGAGCCGGAGGTAGCGCAGCACCGGGAGGTTGTTCGCCCAGAACGGGTTGTCGGAGCGCACCGCGTCGTGCACGCCGTAGCGGATCGGCGCGTGCGGCAGTTCGGACTGGAAGGTGCCGAACAGCTTGTCCCAGATCAGCAGCGTGCCGCCGAAGTTCTTGTCGATGTATTCCGGGTTCAGGCCATGATGGACCCGGTGGTTCGCCGGCGTCACGAGGAAGCGGTCGAGCCAGCCGGACCGGTAGATCGTGCCGCAGTGGTTGTAGAACTGCACCGAATAGTGGAACCCGCCCACCAGCACGAATGCCTCGACGGGCACGCCGAGCACGGCGAGGCCCGCGAAGAACGGGATCGACGTAAGCGACGAGTACCACGAATTGCGCACGCCGAGCGACAGGTTGAAATGCTCGCCTTCGTGGTGGACGACATGGACCGCCCACATCAGCGGAATCTTGTGATGCAGCCGGTGCAGCCAGTAGAAGCAGAAATCCCACGCGAAGAACGTGAAGATCCACACGCCGGGCGTGCCGAGCCGCTCGACCCAGTGCAGGTTCGCATGCGCGGACAGCCACGCGAACACCGCGACCTCGGCGCCGCGGAACAGCCACAGCACGATGTGCCCGGAATTCAGGTTGAAGATCACGTCGCGCCACGGCGCGTGTTGCCCGCGCAGCCAGCGCAGGCCGGCCACGTCGGCGACGACGAGCGCCAGCATCACGGCGAGCGGTAAAGCGAACACATTCATCAGGTCAGCCTCCGGGAGAACGCGGGCAGCCTTGCGGCGAGCATCCCGCAAATGAGCGCGACGAGCACGCCCGCTGAAATGTCGAGCGCCAGGTGGCGGCGCGTCTGTACGATCGAGCAGGTGATCGCCGCGCTCCACAGCACGACGAGCGCGCTGCGCCACGGACGGCGCGCGTCGACCAGCGCGCGTGCGGCGAGGCAGGTCAGCGCCGCGTGCAGCGACGGCAGGCAGTTCTGCGCCGAATCGCCCGCTGCGAGGAGTCGTAACGCGACGGCGCTTGGCGACGTGCCGCCGACGGGCGGGTAGTGCAGCGTGGTCGGGAACAGCACGAAAACGAGACCGGACACGAGCGCGCCGTACTGCATCGCGCGCATCAGCCACGGCACGCGCGCGGCGTCCGCGCGAAGATACGCGTACGGGATCAGCGCAAAGAACGACAGGTAGAGCCACACGCCGCGCGGATCGAACGAGACGAGTTGGTCGAGCGCGCTTTCGGGGAGCACCGTCCCGGGGCCTTGCAGGACGCCCGACAGGGTATAGGCGACGCCGACCGCGCCCCAGCCGAGCGCCATCGCGCGCAGTCGCGGCGGCAGCGCGAACATCGCGCCTCCTTCGCGCGGACGATACGGCGCCGCTTCTGCGTGAAGTCGCGTGCGGGCACGTCCGGGCTCAGGATCCATGCGAGCGCGTCCGTGGCGACGCCGAGCCGCGCGAACACGTCGACGAGATGCTGACGGCAGGCGGCGAGCGCGCCGGAGCCCGCGCCGTCCGCGCCCGTGTCGACCGCGAGCGTGAGTGCGGCGGGCGCCGTCTGCGTCAGCCGGTAGTCGGCGTGCAGCGGCAGCGACTGCGCGAGCGCCCGCGCGCACACGTCGGCGAACACCGTGCGCGGCGTACCGTCGCGGCCGGGCAGCACCAGCATGTCGTCACAGCGTCCCTCGATCCGCTCGATCGCGAGCGCCGGGCTGCCGCAAGGGCAGGGCGCGCGGCGCACCGCGAGCACGTCGTCGAGCCGGTAGCGGACGATCGGCTGAGTAGAGCGCGTGAAATCGGTGATGACCGGCACGAAGCGCGCATCGTCGAGCCACTGCGGCTCGACGTGGAGGAATGCCTCGTTCAGGTGCAGCGTGCCGTGCGCGCAAGTCGCGCCGAGGAAGCCCTCGGTCGCCTGGTAGACCTCGTCGACGCGGCCGAACGTGTCGGCCAGCAGCACGCGGTCGAGCGGATCGAGCACTTCGGCGACCGCGATGACGCGAGCCGGGCGCACGGCCAGCCGGCCCTCGCGCACGGCGATCGCGAGCGAGCACAGCACCTGGGCCGGCGCGACGACGATCGTTGGCCGGTATGCGTCGAGCTGCGCGACCAGCGACTCGAACGGCTCGAACAGGTCGAAGAACGCGAACGACAGCCACGGCGTGCGGACCGCCGTGTACAGCCGGTTGTTCGCGCGCAGGAACAGCGCGACCCGTTCGCGATGCAGCAGCCCCTGCGGCAGCAGCTTCGCGAGCAGCACGCCTGCCCACGTCGCGCGTTCGGCCGGGCTCGCGACGAACACGCCGCGGCTGCCGGATGTGCCCGACGACAGGCCGACGCTGTAGCGTCCGAGCATCGGGCTGAAGTCGCGCGACTGCTCGGCGCGATGCGCGCACGCGAGCACATCGTCGAGCGTCAGCCCCGCGGTGTTCATCGCGTCGAAATGCGCGAGCATTGCCGCCTTGTCCATCAGCGGCCATGCGTCGCGCGGTTGGCTCGCGTACGGCGCGAACCACGGGCTGCGCGCGAGCACGGTGCGTGCGAAGCGTTCGAGCCCGTGCGCCTGGTGGCGCTCGAGCGCCGCACGGTCCGCGAAGCGGTGCGTGCGGGTGCGGGCGTAGGCCCACAGCAGGCGGTGCGGCTGCATCACAGTGCGCCCTCGTGCGTGAGCAGGATCGTCGCGCGGCGGCCGGCGTCGAGCTGATGCAGCCGGTCGAGCGTCGCGTAATAGGCACGCGGATCGTCCATGATCAGGTGCGCGATCCGCGACGGTCCGCGCGGCTCGCGGTAGCCCTGCGGCGACCAAGCCGAATCCGATGCGAGCAGCACCCAGCCGCTGTCGGTCGCGACGAACGCGCCGAGATGGCCCGCCGCGTGGCCCGGCAGCTCGACCAGCAGGATGTCGCCTCCGGCATTCGGCAGCGCATACGCGTGCTCGAACGGCGCGAGCTCGGCGGGCAGGGCGACGCGCTCGAAGCCTTCGACGAAGCGTGCGCGTGCGTCGAAGTCATCGGGCATCAGGCCCGGCACGAAGCCGCGCCTGAGCGCCGCGATGCCGCGCAGCGGGCGCGTCGCGTGCCAGCCGTCCCCGGAGCAGATCATCGGCACGCCCGGGAAGTCGCGCAGGCCCGCGATGTGGTCGCCGTGGAAGTGCGACACCACGACGCCGTCGAGATCGGCCGGGCGCAGGCCTTCGCGCGCAAGCTGCGCGACGATCGCGTCGGCGGCGTCGAAGTACACGGGCGTCACCTTGCGGTACAGCGCGAACACGCCATGCCGCGTGTGGTCGAGGAAGTGCGACGCATAGCCGGTGTCCCACAGCCAGCGCCGGCCGTTCGCCTGCAGCAGGTAGCAGCGCGACGGGAACGCGCACGCGGCGAAGCCGGCGCCGCGCAGCGCGACGCAGCCGGGATGCGTGCAGTAGCCCGCTTCAAATACCGTAATGGTTGCCATGCGTACGAATCCACTCCGCGGTGAGACGAATGCCGTCGTCGATCGAGAACGGCGGCCGATAGCCGAGCAGCGTGGCGGCGCGCGTGTTGCAGAGCGTCATGTCGAAATGCAGCGCGCCGATCCCGTAGCGCGTGAGCAGCGGCTCGCGGCCGCGCACGTGGCCGCCCAGCTCGGCGACGCGCGCGAGCGCGTCCAGCAGCGGGTACGGCAGCGCGCGGATCCGGTAGCGCAGCTGCAGCGCGTCGCCGAGCAGGCGCGCGAGCAGCGACGCGAGCGTGCATGGCTCGAAGTTCGTGATGTTGAACGCGGCGCCCGATGCGACCTGCGCGTGCGTCGCGACGCGCAGCGCATGCACGACGTTGCCGACGTAGGTCAGGTCGACGAGCGCGGCGCCGCCGCGCGGCAGCGGCAGCACGCCGCGTCGCGCGTGCAGCAGTTGCAGGATGCGCGGCACGATCACGCGGTCGTGCGGGCCGAACAGCCCGCGCGGGCGCAGCAGCACGAAGGTCGTGCCGGGATGCGCGCCGGCGAGCGCGCACAGTTCGTCTTCGGCTTGCGCCTTGGTCGCCGCGTAGTGATTCACGAAGCGCGCGGCGCGATACGACTCGTCGATGTCGCGGTGATGCCGGTAGTCGAAGTAGATCGAGGGCGTCGATACATGCACGAAACGCGGCACGCCGCGCGCGACGGCCGCTTGCGCGAGCCGGCGGGTCGCGGTCACGTTCGACGCGACGAAGTCGTCGCGCCGGCCCCACGGCGACGACAGCGCCGCGCAGTGCCAGACTGCGTCGACGTCGCGCAGCAGTGCGTCGGCTTGCGCGTCGTCGAGCGTCGCGAGTTCCGCCGGCACGAACTCGGCGCCGGCCGCGCGCAACGTGTCGCCCGCTTCGAGATTGCGGCCGGTTGCGCGGACGGGGCGGCCGTCCGCCAGCAGTGCGTCGACGGCGTTGCGGCCGAGCCCGCTCGTCGCGCCGGTCACGAGGATCTTCATGCGACGAGCACCATTCCGCCGACCGTCAGTCCGGCCGCGGTGCCGATCAGCAGCGCGCGGGTGCCGCGCGCGAAGCGTCCCTGCTCGATCGCTTCGTGCAGCGCGGTCGGGATTGACGCCGCGACCTGGTTGCCGTGCTGCGCATAGATGTCGACGAGCGAGTCGGGACGCATGCCGAGACGCTTGCGGATGTGCTCCATCGCGAGATGGCTCGCCTGATGCGGGATCACGACGTCGACGTCGCGCGCCGCGCGCGCGTTGCCGCCGAACAGTTGCTCGAGGAAGCCGCCGATCACCGTGGACGCGAGCCGGAACACGCGCTTGCCGTCCATCCGGAACGGGTAGTCGGCCGGCTCGGCGCCGATGCGCGGATTGCGGCGCGTGCCGCCCGCGCGAATCTCGCAGAACGCGTTGCCCGCGGGGTAGGTTTCCATCCGGAATGCCTCGATGCCGCTCGTCGCATCACCCCGCTCGACGATCGTGGCGGCCGCGCCGTCGCCGAAGATCAGCGACGCTTCCGGGTCGTTCCAGTCGATGCCGCGCGACGCAAGGTCCGATGCGACGATCGCGATGCGCCGGTACGCGCCGCTCGCGAGCAGGCTCGCGGCGACCTGCAGCGCGACGACGAAGCTCAGGCAGCTCGCGTTCACGTCGAACGCGGCGGTGCCGGCCGGCAACCCGGCCGGCCCGAGAATGCGGCTCGCGGTGCTGGGCAGCGCCTGCTCGCCGACACCCGACGCGGACAGCAGCAGGTCGATCGACGCGGGTGCGACCTGGCCGCGTTGCAGTGCGTCACGCAGCGCGGCCGCGGCCAGCCCGGATTGCGTTTCGGCGTCGTCGGCGTAGTAGCGGACGTCGATGCCGGACTTCTTGCGCGAGAAACCCGGCGAGTGCTTGAGCAACGCGTCAAGCTCGCTGGACGAGACGCGCCGCGACGGCAGCGCCTTGCCGGTGCAAATGATTCGAATGGGCAGCATGGTTTGGTACGGTGGAAGCGGGATGCGCGCGGTCATGCGCAAACGCGGCACGCGATTCCGGACCTTGAAAGGCGACGATGGACTTCTGCGGAATGGACGTCAGGCGCGAAGCACTCCCTGAAACAGGGCGCCTTTCTTTCTCTCAGTTTGATTATCATTTTGAATGTTATTGCGCTATTCGATGGACGGGTTCGAATATCGATCCGCCCTTGGCCTGCACTTTTAAAGCTGGGAAAGCTGGGTAGCCGTGCCGGCACAAGTCGCTTGCAGCCGGGACGCGATACTGCGAGCGGTCCGAATGCTAACAAAATCGGTCCCTTTCAGGGCCGCGTACTTGCAAAAGTTCACCTTTCGGTACTTCCCGGTGCGCAGTGTGATGCTCGCGAATATCCGGGAGCTGAAATGGTCTGGCGTCGCACACGAAATCCAGTCGATCGAAAATCGCGAGGAATCTGCGCCGCCCATTGGGTTCTTTGCACGAGACCTGCAAGATCACGCCGTGCTCGTGAATCGCGATATCGAGCCGTCGTTGCCTCTCCCCGATAATGGGGTGCAGGCCCTGGCGGGAAGCACCCGTCTCTCGTTCCCGGACCTGACGGCGAGTCTTGCCGGCTTCTGCCGCGGTTCGCCGCCGCCCGCTGCCGGGTAATGCCGATACAGGTATTGGCACTACCAGCCAAACCACTGTTTTTAATGGGTTTTTTCGCGCTTCGCCTGCGCCGGAGCGCGATCTGCGTGGCATAATCGACCGCATCCGCAAGCCTTGAAGTCACAACGACCCCGCATACCCATGGCACAGACGCTCTACGACAAACTGTGGAATTCCCACGTGGTCCACACCGAGGACGACGGTACGACATTGCTCTACATCGACCGTCAGCTGCTGCATGAAGTCACGAGCCCGCAGGCGTTCGAAGGGCTGAAGATGGCGCAGCGTCCGGTGTGGCGCATCAGCGCGAACCTCGCCGTGTCGGACCACAACGTGCCGACCACGGATCGCAGCCACGGCATCGCCGATCCGGTCTCGAAGCTGCAGGTCGACACGCTCGACGCGAACTGCGACAGCTTCGGCATCACCCAGTTCAAGATGAACGACGTGCGCCAGGGCATCGTCCACATCATCGGGCCCGAGCAAGGCGCGACGCTGCCGGGCATGACGATCGTGTGCGGCGATTCGCATACGTCGACGCACGGCGCGTTCGGCGCGCTCGCGCACGGCATCGGCACGTCCGAAGTCGAGCACGTGCTTGCCACGCAGACCTTGCTGCAGAAGAAGAGCAAGAACATGCTCGTGAAGGTCGAGGGCCAACTGCCGCGCGGCTGCACCGCGAAGGACATCGTGCTCGCGATCATCGGCAAGATCGGCACTGCCGGCGGCACGGGCTACGCGATCGAATTCGGCGGCTCGACGATCCGCGCGCTGACGATGGAAGGCCGGATGACGGTCTGCAACATGGCGATCGAGGCGGGCGCGCGCGCCGGCATGGTCGCCGTCGACGATACGACGATCGACTACCTGAAGGGCCGTCCGTTCGTGCCGACCGGCGCGGAATGGGCGCAGGCCGTCGAATACTGGCGCCAGTTCAAGTCGGACGACGGCGCGCAGTTCGACAGCGTCGTCGAGCTGAACGCGGCCGAGATCGTGCCGCAGGTCACGTGGGGCACGTCGCCGGAAATGGTCACGTCGATCGACGGCCGCGTGCCCGATCCGGAACGCGAGAAGGATCCGGTCAAGCGCGACGCGATGGAGCGCGCGCTGGCCTACATGGCGCTCGAGCCGAACACGCCGATCGAGGCGATCGCGGTCGACAAGATCTTCATCGGCTCGTGCACGAACGCGCGCATCGAGGACATCCGCGCGGCCGCGTACGTCGTGAAGAAGCTCGGCCGCCGCGTCGCGTCGAACATCCGCCTCGCGATGGTCGTGCCGGGTTCGGGCCTCGTGAAGGCGCAGGCCGAGCGCGAAGGGCTCGACAAGGTGTTCACGGAAGCGGGCTTCGAATGGCGCGAGCCGGGTTGCTCGATGTGCCTCGCGATGAATGCCGACCGTCTCGAGCCGGGCGAGCGCTGCGCATCGACGTCGAACCGCAACTTCGAAGGCCGTCAGGGGCAGGGTGGCCGCACGCACCTCGTCAGCCCGGCGATGGCGGCCGCGGCGGCCATCGAAGGCCATTTCGTCGACATTCGCAAGCTGGGGTAACGAGTCGGATCATGGAAAAATTCATTGTGCATACCGGCGTCGTGGCGCCGCTCGATCGCGAGAACGTCGATACCGACGCGATCATCCCGAAGCAGTTCCTGAAGTCGATCAAGCGCACCGGCTTCGGCCCGAACGCATTCGACGAATGGCGTTACCTCGACCACGGCGAGCCGGGCCAGGACAACTCGAAGCGTCCGCTGAACCCGGATTTCGTGCTGAACCAGCCGCGCTACCAGGGCGCATCGGTGCTGCTCGCGCGCAAGAACTTCGGCTGCGGCAGCTCGCGCGAGCACGCGCCGTGGGCGCTGCAGCAGTACGGCTTCCGCGCGATCATCGCGCCGAGCTTCGCCGACATCTTCTACAACAACTGCTTCAAGAACGGCCTGCTGCCGATCGTGCTGACCGAGCAGCAGGTCGATCACCTGTTCAACGAGACGGTCGCATTCAACGGCTACCAGCTGACGATCGATCTCGACGCGCAGGTGGTGCGCGCGCCGGACGGCCGCGAGTACGCATTCGACGTCGCCGCGTTCCGCAAGTACTGCCTGCTGAACGGCTTCGACGACATCGGCCTGACGCTGCGTCACGCCGACAAGATCCGCCAGTTCGAGGCCGAGCGGCTCGCGAAGCAGCCGTGGCTGAACAACAAGCTGGTCGGCTGACACCGCCCTTGCGGCGGGCGTGCACGGCGCGCCCGCCGTCCCGCATTCAAAACCTATCCAGTCAGGAATAACGCATGAAGATTGCAGTGCTGCCCGGCGACGGCATCGGTCCGGAGATCGTCAAGGAAGCGGTGAAGGTGCTGAACGCACTCGGCGAGACGTTCGCGCTCGAGGAAGCGCCGGTCGGCGGCGCGGGCTACGAGGCCAGCGGCCATCCGCTGCCGGACGCGACGCTGAAGCTCGCGAAGGAAGCGGACGCGATCCTGTTCGGCGCGGTCGGCGACTGGAAGTACGACTCGCTCGAGCGCGCGCTGCGCCCCGAACAGGCGATCCTCGGCCTGCGCAAGCATCTCGAGCTGTTCGCGAACTTCCGCCCGGCGATCTGCTATCCGCAGCTCGTCGACGCATCGCCGCTGAAGCCCGAGCTGGTCGCGGGCCTCGACATCCTGATCGTGCGCGAGCTGAACGGCGACATCTACTTCGGCCAGCCGCGCGGCGTGCGCGCGGCGCCCGACGGCCCGTTCGCCGGCGCGCGCGAGGGTTTCGACACGATGCGCTATTCGGAGCCGGAAGTGCGCCGCATCGCGCACGTCGCGTTCCAGGCGGCGCGCAAGCGCGCGAAGAAGCTGCTGTCGGTCGACAAGTCGAACGTGCTCGAAACGTCGCAGTTCTGGCGCGACATCATGATCGACGTGGCGAAGGAATACGCGGACGTCGAGCTGTCGCACATGTACGTCGACAACGCGGCGATGCAGCTCGCGAAGGCGCCGAAGCAGTTCGACGTGATCGTCACCGGCAACATGTTCGGCGACATCCTGTCGGACGAGGCGTCGATGCTCACGGGCTCGATCGGCATGCTGCCGTCGGCGTCGCTCGACAAGAACAACAAGGGCTTGTACGAGCCGTCGCACGGCTCCGCGCCGGACATCGCGGGCAAGGGCATCGCGAACCCGCTCGCGACGATTCTGTCGGCGGCGATGCTGCTGCGCTACTCGCTGAATCGCGCCGAGCAGGCCGATCGCATCGAGCGCGCGGTGCAGACGGTGCTCGAGCAGGGCTACCGCACGGGCGACATCGCGACGCCGGGCTGCAAGCAGGTCGGTACGGCCGCGATGGGCGACGCGGTGGTCGCGGCGCTGTAAGAAGCATGTAAAGGGTGCGAACGCGGCCGAAACGATGGCCCGTTCGCGCCGGGTTGGCCGTTGTGCGGCCAGACAGGTTTGTGTAGACTCGAGCGATGGCGCTGATTTCCCTGATCTCCCCGGTCCTGAAAACCCACGGCAACACTGCCCGTGCGGTTACGCGCGCCATCGTCATCACGAAAACCATTACCACGAAAACGATCATTAAACGCTGATCGTCCGTCGTGCCCGCCTATTTCCCCGCGCGGTCACGCCGGGGGCGGAAATGGCGGGGAAGCTCCATTCAAAGGGTTAGTCATGAACGTAGGTCTCGTAGGTTGGCGCGGCATGGTCGGCAGCGTCCTGATGCAACGCATGCAGGAAGAGGGCGATTTCGACCTGATCGAACCGGTGTTTTTCAGCACCAGCAACACGGGCGGCAAGGCGCCGTCGTTCGCGAAAAACGAGACTACGCTCAAGGACGCGACCAACGTCGACGAGCTGAAGAAGTGCGACGTGATCATCACGTGCCAGGGCGGCGACTACACGAACGACGTGTTCCCGAAGCTGCGCGCGGCCGGCTGGAACGGCTACTGGATCGACGCGGCGTCGTCGCTGCGGATGAACGACGACGCGGTCATCATCCTCGACCCGGTCAACCTCGACGTGATCAAGGACGCGCTGGTCAAGGGCACGAAGAACTTCGTCGGCGGCAACTGCACGGTCAGCCTGATGCTGATGGCGCTCGGCGGCCTGTTCCGCGAGAACCTGGTCGACTGGATGACGGCGATGACCTACCAGGCGGCATCGGGCGCGGGCGCGCAGAACATGCGCGAGCTGCTGTCGCAGATGGGCGCGCTGAACGGCGCGGTGCAGGAACAGCTCGCCGATCCGGCGTCGGCGATCCTCGACATCGATCGCCGCGTGCTGGCCACGATGAACAGCGATGCGATGCCGACCAGCCACTTCGGCGTGCCGCTCGCGGGCTCGCTGATTCCGTGGATCGACAAGGATCTCGGCAACGGCATGTCGAAGGAAGAGTGGAAGGGCGGCGCGGAAACCAACAAGATCCTCGGCAAGCCGGCGATGGGCGAGCCGGGCTCGATCCCGGTCGACGGCCTGTGCGTGCGGATCGGCGCGATGCGCTGCCACTCGCAGGCGCTGACGATCAAGCTGAAGAAGGACGTGCCGCTCGACGAGATCAACGGCATCCTCGCATCGGCGAACGACTGGGTGAAGGTCGTGCCGAACGAGCGCGAAGCGTCGATGCGCGACCTGTCGCCGGCGAAGATCACCGGCACGCTGACGGTGCCGGTCGGCCGCCTGCGCAAGCTCGCGATGGGCGGCGAATACCTGTCGGCGTTCACCGTCGGCGACCAGCTGCTGTGGGGCGCGGCCGAGCCGCTGCGCCGCATGCTGCGCATCCTGCTCGACAAGTAAGCCCGACAGGGGAATCCGGCCCGCGGGCCGGATTGTCCAGGCCAGCGCGCCGCGCCGGCCGTGACGATGTCACGGTCCGGCGCGGCGCGTTTTTCATGCGCGGGTCAGCGCATGTTCAGCACCGCTTGGTCGACGGCCTGCTGCGTCTTGATCGTCTGCGCGTTCGCCTGGTAATTGCGCTGCGCGGTGATCAGGGCGACGAGCTGGGTCGTCAGGTCGACGTTCGAGTTCTCCAGCGCGTTGCCCTGCAGCGTGCCGTGGTTCGTGCTGCCCGGCGCGGAGATCTGCGGCACGCCCGACGCGGCACTCTCGGCGTACTGGTTGCCGCCGATGTTCACGAGGCCGTTCGGGTTGTTGAAGTTCGCGAGCGCGATCTGGCCGAGCACCGCGCTCTGGCCGTTCGAGTAGTTGCCGGACAGCTTGCCGTCGGCACCGATCGAGAAGGTCGTCAACGTGCCGCTCGCGAAGCCGTCCTGCGCGAGGTTGTTCACGCCGTCCTTGCCGCCGTACTGGGTCGTGCCGGTCAGGTCGAGCGTCAGCGGCTGCGGCGTCGCGGAGCCACCGGTGGCCGGGATCGTGAACTGGAACTGGCCGGTCGAGCCGGTGACGGGCGCAGCAGGCGTCGTGCTCGCGATCTGGCCCGCCGTGTTGAACGCGATGGTGCCGAGATTGGTCGGCGTCTGGCCCTTCACGCCCGCATATGCCTGCCACGTGCCGGCCGGCGCCGCGCTCTTCACGAAATACATGTCGACCTGCTGCGCGCCACCGAGCGAGTCGTACACCTGGATCGACGTCGAATAGTTGTACGTCGTGTTGTCCGTCGCGGAAAACGGCGCTTTGGCCGGCACCTTGTCCTGCGAGTTCAGGTTGAACTGGCCGGTGATCCTGGTCGTCGCGGTCGGCGCGAGGTTGGTGGTCGGCGCCTGCATCGGCACGGTTGCCGCGGTGTTGATCACGCCGCCCGCGGCCGCGTTGTAACCCATCAGGTTGCGGCCCTGCGAGTCGATGATGAAGCCGTTCTTGTCGCGATGGAACGTGCCGTCGCGCGAATACGTGACCACGCCGTTGTTCGACATCTGGAAGAAGCCATTGCCGTTGATCGCGACGTCGAGCGCGTTGCCCGTCCTGTTGATCGTGCCCTGGCCGAAATCCTGATCCACCGAGGCGAGCCCCGAGCCGATGCCGATCTGGGTGTTGACCGACGTCGCGACCGAGTTCGCATACATGTCCGAAAAGTGCGCGCGACTTTGCTTGAAGCCCACCGTGTTTGCGTTCGCGATGTTGTTGCCGATCACGTCGAGATTGTTCGACGCCCCGGCCAACCCGCTTAAGCCTTGCTGATAGCCCATGTTCGGTCCCCGTAACGAGCTGGTAAATGAATGCAGTCGTGCGACTGCGCGGTAACACTCCCTTGATTTCTCGTGGCGTCAGTCCGACTGATCGGTCATGGTCGAATTGCGCTGATTTTTATTTGAAATGGATCGTAACGATGATCATTCGGGAGTTTGTGTAAATTTGTGTAATGTTGGTGAATCGCAAACGAAAGGTCGTTTTTTGAAGAGGCTCGGGGCGCTCTGATGGGCATGAGAGCCTTGCTGGGCGGGGCGTTTTGCAGGATGAATGGCCAATTCGTCGATTAGAGGCGGGAATTGACTTCTGATCGACAGATTGAAAATATTTTGAATGTGATTTTGTATTTACGGGCGGAATTTATTTGAATTTTAGGCCGTGATTTTATTAACGGCAGGCGCGGCGAATTATTGATGGTGGCGATGGCGCTTTATTTTCAGGCTGCGAGTTTTTCACTGGCGGTTTGGGGGGGGGCAGGGCCTGACGGCGCGTACGATGCGACGCCGGTCGCGCGAAATGTCCGGCGCGAAAACGTGACAGCCCCGAACCGCTTGCGCGGCCGGGGCTTGCTTGCATCGATTCCTTTGGCACGAGGAGAGGATGCGCGGCGGAGTATAAGCCGGCGGATTCGTTCCTGGCAGGAAGCGGATGCAGGGAATTATCGCAATTGATCAGGTTTTGTTTGCGAGTCATTTGGGCGCGGGGGCATGGCGCGGAGGCGGCCGCGGCGGAGCGGACAATGGCCTGGCAGGCACGCGGGGCGGCCTCGATTGCGCCGTCGGGGCGCGTCGGGCGTCGCCTGCAAAGTCGCGTGGGCACAGGCCCGATGTGCGGCAACCGGGGACGAATTCGGCCCGAATCCGGGCGCGTGAAGTAAACTACGCGGTTACGACGCGCAGACCAGCGGAAAGCGTCGCGTTCAGCGCGGCGCTTTTGCATTTCTGCGGCGACTTTTTTGACGCTTCCAAACGCGAATCCGAGCCGCGCGCCAGCGTGGCGATAGAGCCAACGATGTCCCGAATTTCCATGTTTCCGCGTCAATCCCGCTTGTCGCGCGCCGTGTGCGGCGCGCTGGCAATCCTCGCACTCGGCGCGGCCGCCTCGACCTGGGCGGCAGGCGACACCGCGGCGGCCGAGGCCGGCGCGGCCGTGCCGCTCACCGTGACGGTCCAGCCGGGCCAGTCCCTCAACGATCTTGCCAAGGCAGCCACGCAGTCGAGCGACCCGGGTGTGCTGGCGCGCGCGGGCCGTGCGCTGTTCGATGCGAATCCGCAGGCATTCATGAAGCGCGATCCAAGCCGGCTGAAGGTCGGCGCGACGCTGACGCTACCGGCGCTCGACGCGACGGGTGCGGCGGTCGCATCCGGCGCGGCGGCGGCATCCGGGGCGGTGGCCGCATCGGCCGCCGCGGCTTCGGGCGCGCACGCCGGATCGGCCGTGCATCCCGCGTCGGCGGCGCAGGCGACGTCTGCGGCGTCCGCCGCCCACGCGGTGCAGCCCGGCGACGCGCATGTGGCGCCGGCGGCAGGCGCGTCGGCCGCGGTTGGCGCATCGGCTGGGCAGGGCGCATCCGCACCGGCCGTCCAGCCGGCATCGCCTGCGGCCGGCGCGAGCAGCGGCCCGCATGTGTGGAGCGGCGCGATTCAGTCCGCGCCGCCGTCCGCCAGCGACGCGGTGGTGCCGTCCGCGAAGGGCGGCATGGCTGCCGTTCCGAATGCAGCGCCGGCTGCAGCCGCGTCGCAACCGCGTCCGTCCAGCCTGCAGCAGTTGCTTGCACTGAAGAATCGCGTGCTGATGGAGCTGCAGAAGCACGGCATCGGCAAGCCGGGCGCGACGGCCGGTGCGGGCAGCACGCAGGCGCCGGCCGCGCCGCGTGCGGCCGCGAACGACGCAGGCGCATCCGCCGCGGCGTCGAATGCCGATACGGCTGCGGCAAGCGGCGTCGCGGCGAGTGCGGCGCAGCCGGAGGCGGCGCCCGCGCGCCCCGCCGTGACACCGGCGCCGGCACCGGCGGGCGCGGCCGCACAGATCGACTGGCGTGTGGCTTCTGCGGCCGGCGCGGCGGTGCTGCTGGTGGCCGGTTTCTTGTGGCGCAAGCGACGCAGCGCGCGTCGCGACGAAGCTGCCGCAGCCGCGGGTGCCGGAAGCAGCACTACCGGCAGCGACGACGTGTCGCCGTCCCCGGTGCAGGAACTGCCGATCCAGCCCGAGATGCCGGTGTCGCGCGATGCGGCGGCCGACGTACATCTGGCGGCGGCGACTGCGGCGGCGGCAGAGACCGAGGCCGTCGAGACGCACGTGCATCACGACGCGCCGGTCGCGGCGGTGTCCGCCGAGCCCGAGCAAGTGGAACCTGCGGCGCATGCGCACGACGAACCGGAGGCTGCCGCCAACGAGGACAAGGCCCACGACGAACCGGTCGACGCGGCGCCGGCTGCACAGTCGGCGGCGGACACGCACCACACGATCATGCAGAGCGCGATCACCGCGCTTGGCAGCCTGGATATGCCGCTGCCGCCGCGTGTGCTTGACGAATCGACACCGGCGGCGCACGACACGGCCACGACGGCAGCACATTCTGCCGACGACCAGGATGCAACTAACGGTCAATCCGCGTCCCACCTGCCTATCGGTGCTGCCGATCCGACCCCGGAACATCTTGCCGAGCAGGACGACGAGCCGGAATGGGATGACGGCGCGTTCCTGCACGGCCGTTCGGGCGCGACGTCCTCGGCCCCCGCGTTCGCGCCGCTTGGCGGCGCGCAATTCGGCGCGCTGAAGCTCGATTTCGATCTCGACCTGCCGTCCGCGCCCGGCGCGGCGCTGCCGGCGCTCACGCCCGACGAGCTGGCGCGCATCGCGCGCAACAAGCTCGATCTTGCGAGCGAATACGTCGAACTGGGCGACGTAGCCGGCGCGCGCACGCTGCTGCAGGAAGTCGTCGACGCGAACGACGCGGCGACGCGCGACGATGCGCGCGCGCTGCTCGCGAAACTGGCGGCCGAGGCGTGATGCGGATCGCGCTCGGCATCCAATACGACGGCGCGGCGTTTTGCGGCTGGCAGTCGCAGCCGCACGGCAAGACCGTGCAGGACGCGCTCGAGCGCGCGCTGGCGGAGTTCGCGCAGGCGCCGCTGCATACGACGGTGGCGGGGCGCACCGACACCGGCGTGCACGGGCTCGGGCAGGTCGTGCACTTCGATACCGAGCTGGACCGCGCGGATTTTTCATGGGTCCGCGGCACCAACGCGTTCCTGCCGCCGACGGTCGGGGTGCAATGGGCGAAGCCGATGCCGGAGGCGTTTCACGCGCGCTTCTCGGCGTTCGAGCGCACCTACTACTACGCGCTGTACGTGCATCCGGTCCGTTCGCCGATGCTCGACAGCCGCACCGGCTGGATCCACACGCCGCTCGACGACGACGCGATGCGCGAAGCAGCGGCCTACCTGATCGGCGAGCATGACTTCTCGGCGTTCCGTTCGTCCGAATGCCAGTCGAAGACGCCGGTCAAGCACCTGTACCAGATCGACATCCGGCGCGTGGGTCACTTCCTTCATTTCCGGTTCCGGGCCAACGCGTTCCTGCACCACATGGTGCGCAACCTGATGGGCTGCCTCGTCGCGGTCGGGCGCGGCCGCTATCCGGCCGAGTGGCTCGCGGAGGTGCTCGCCGGCCGCGACCGCAACCGCGCGGCGCCGACCTTCATGGCCGACGGGCTGTACCTTGCCCATGTCGGCTATCCTGCGGAATTCGCCGTCCCGCCCGCGCAGCTCGGCAGCGTGCCGTGGAGCGGTGTCTGGGCTGATCTGGATCCACAACCATGACCGACAACGCGCTTTCTCCCGATCCCGCCGCCGCGCCGGCCGGCTTGCCGCCGCGCACGCGCATCAAGCTGTGCGGCCTGTCGCGCCCCGAAGACGTGCTGCATGCGGCGGCGCTCGGCGCCGACGCGATCGGCCTCGTGTTCTACCCGAAGAGCCCGCGTGCGGTGTCGATCGCGCAGGCGGCCGAGCTGGCGCGCCTCGCGCCGCCGTTCGTGTCGGTCGTCGGCCTGTTCGTGAACGCGAGCGCCGACGAGATCGAGGCGGTGGTGCGCGACGTGCCGCTCACGCTGCTGCAGTTCCACGGCGACGAAACACCCGAGCAATGCGATGCGCTGGGCCGCGCGGCGCGGCTGCCGTGGCTGCGCGCGGTGCGCGTCGGCCCCTCGACGCAATCGGCCGATTTGGTAGAATCGGCACTTCATTATTCGAAAGCGCGCGGCCTCCTGTTCGACACCCTCGTGCCGGACTACGGCGGCAGCGGCAAGGTCTTCGATTGGTCACTTATTCCCGCAGAGCTCGCGCGTCGGGCCGTTTTGAGTGGTGGCTTGAACGCGCAAAACGTCGGTGATGCGATTCGCCAGTTGCGTCCGTTCGCGGTCGATGTCTCGAGTGGCATCGAAGTGGAGGGCGCGAAGGGCGTGAAGGATCACGCCCGGATGGCGGCGTTCGTGCGCGCGGTGCGCGAAGCGGACGCCAAGTGATGCAAGCCGGTGCGGCGCCGCAAGCGGGGCACGCACCGACCGATCGAGAGTGACACCATGTACAACCTTCCTGATGATCGCGGCCATTTCGGCCCGTATGGCGGCGTGTTCGTCGCCGAGACGCTGATTCACGCGCTGGACGAACTGCGCGCGGCGTATGCGAAATACCAGAACGATCCCGACTTCGTCGCCGAATTCGAGCGCGAGCTGAAGCATTTCGTCGGCCGTCCGTCGCCGATCTACCACGCACAGCGCTGGAGCGACACGCTCGGCGGCGCGCAGATCTACCTGAAGCGCGAAGACCTGAACCACACCGGCGCGCACAAGATCAACAACGTGATCGGCCAGGCGCTGCTCGCGAAGCGGATGGGCAAGAAGCGCGTGATCGCCGAGACGGGCGCCGGCCAGCACGGCGTCGCGACCGCGACGATCTGCGCGCGCTTCGGGATGGAGTGCGTCGTCTACATGGGCGCCGAGGACGTGCGCCGCCAGGCCGCGAACGTGTACCGGATGAAGCTGCTTGGGGCTACGGTCGTACCGGTCGAGTCGGGCTCGCGCACGCTGAAGGACGCGCTCAACGAAGCGATGCGCGACTGGGTCACGAACATCGAGAACACGTTCTATATCATCGGCACGGTGGCGGGCCCGCACCCGTATCCGATGATGGTGCGCGACTTCCAGCGCGTGATCGGCGACGAGTGCAAGGTGCAGATGCCGGAGCTCGCGGGGCGGCAGCCGGACGCCGTGATCGCCTGCGTCGGCGGCGGCTCGAACGCGATGGGCATCTTCTACCCGTACATCGACGACGCGTCGGTGCAGCTGATCGGCGTCGAGGCGGCGGGCGACGGCCTGGACACGGGCCATCACGCGGCCTCGCTGATCGCCGGCAGCCCCGGCGTGCTGCACGGCAACCGCACCTACCTGCTGCAGGACGACGACGGCCAGATCATCGAGACGCATTCGGTGTCGGCGGGCCTCGACTATCCGGGCGTCGGCCCCGAGCACGCATGGCTGAAGGACAGCGGCCGCGCGCAGTACGTCGGCATCACCGACGAGGAAGCGCTGAAGGCGTTCCACGACTGCTGCCGGATCGAAGGGATCATCCCGGCGCTCGAATCGAGCCACGCGATTGCGTATGGCGTGAAGCTCGCGCCGACGCTGCCGAAGGACAAGATCCTGCTCGTCAACCTGTCGGGCCGTGGCGACAAGGACATGCACACGGTCGCCGAGCGATCGGGCATTACACTCTGACCCCGACCGATGCGTGACCTGATCGAACAGCCGGCGGGCGGCGCCGCGAGCGAGGCGGAGGCGGTGCAAGCCGCCGTTGCCGAGGCGTGCGCGCTGCCCGCCGGCATCGAATTGCACAACCGCGATTTCATGACCGAAGCCGCGCGCCTGCCGGACGCGTCGATCGACCTGATCGTCGCCGATCCGCCGTACGGGCTCGGCAAGGACTACGGCAACGACTCGGACAAGCGCTCGGGCGACGCGTTTCTCGCGTGGACGCGCGAGTGGCTCGAGCTCGCGATTCCGAAGCTCAAGCCGAGCGGGTCGATGTACATCTTCTGCACATGGCAGTACGCGCCGGAAATCTTCAGCTTCCTGAAGACGAAGCTCACGATGGTCAACGAGATCATCTGGGACCGGCGCGTGCCGAGCATGGGCGGCACGACGCGCCGCTTCACGTCGGTGCACGACAACATCGGCTTTTTCGCGGTGTCCAAGGCGTATTACTTCGATCTCGATCCGGTCCGCATCCCGTACGACGCCGATACGAAGAAGGCCCGCTCGCGCAAGCTGTTCGAAGGCAGCAAGTGGCTGGAGATGGGCTACAACCCGAAGGACGTCTGGTCAGTCTCGCGCCTGCACCGGCAGCACGCGGAGCGCGTCGATCATCCGACCCAGAAGCCGCTGGAAATCATCGAGCGGATGGTGCTCGCGAGCTGCCCGCCGGGCGGCCGCGTGCTCGACCCGTTCATGGGCAGCGGCACGACCGCGGTGGCCTGCGCACGGCAGGGGCGCGACTTCGTCGGCTACGAGATCAACGAAAGTTATTGCGCGATCGCGCACGAGCGCGTTGCCGCGCTCGCCGCGCCGGCGTGCGCGTGAATCGCGCCGCCGCTTCGCCGAACGACTACTTTGTATGGGATCGGAGTAAGCGCTGAAGCGCTAACTCCGATCGACACAGGAAAATTGCCATGTCCCGTATCCAGCAGACCTTTGCCGCGCTCGCCGAACAAGGCCGAAAGGGCCTGATCCCGTTCATCACGGCCGGCGATCCGGATCCCGCTAAAACCGTCGACTTCATGCACGCGCTCGCCGAAGGCGGCGCGGACGTGATCGAGCTCGGTGTGCCGTTCTCCGACCCGATGGCCGACGGCCCCGTGATCCAGCGCTCGTCCGAGCGGGCGCTCGCGCGCGGCGTCACGATGAAGCGCGTGCTCGCCGACGTGAAGCGCTTCCGCGAGCGCGACCAGAAGACGCCCGTCGTGCTGATGGGCTATGCGAACCCGATCGAGCGGATGGGCGTCGACACGTTCGCCGCCGAAGCGAACGCGGCCGGCGTCGACGGCGTGCTCGTCGTCGATTACCCGCCCGAGGAAGCGGCGGGGTTCGCCGAGAAGATGCGCGCCGCGCAGATCGATCCGATCTTCCTGCTCGCGCCGACGTCGACCGACGAACGCATCGCGGAAGTCGGCAAGATCGCGAGCGGCTACGTGTATTACGTGTCGCTGAAGGGCGTGACCGGCGCCGGAAATCTGGATGTTTCGAGCATTGCGGGTAAAATCCCGGCCATCAAGTCGCGAGTGCCGGTTCCGGTAGGCGTCGGCTTCGGCATTCGCGACGCCCAGACGGCGCGCGCGGTGGCCGAAGTGTCGGACGCCGTCGTGATCGGCAGCCGTCTGGTGCAGCTCCTCGAGGGCGCCGCGCCGGAAGGCGCCGTCGCCGAACTGAAGGCGTTCATCGCCGAGGTGCGCGCCGCGCTGGACGGTGCGGGCAAGACGGCCGCATAAACAACAGATGAAAGCGGGCCCGGGCGCATGTCGCCCGGCCTGCCACGGAACAGGAAACCATACGATGAGCTGGCTCGACAAACTGTTGCCGCCGAAGATCAAGCAGACCGATCCGAAAAGCCGCAAGGGCATTCCGGAAGGCCTGTGGATCAAGTGCCCGTCCTGCGAGGCCGTGCTGTATCGCAACGACGTGGAGGCGAACCTGCACGTGTGCCCGAAGTGCGATCACCACATGCGCATTGGCGCGCGCGAGCGCCTCGACGGGCTGCTCGATCCGGAAGGCCGCTACGAGATCGGCCAGGAGATCGTGCCGGTCGACACGCTGAAGTTCAAGGACAGCCGCAAGTATCCCGATCGTCTGAAGGAAGCGATGGACGAGACGGGCGAGACCGACGCGATGGTCGTGATGGGCGGTGCGATCCACACGCTGCCGGTCGTCGCCGCGTGCTTCGAGTTCTCGTTCATGGGCGGCTCGATGGGTTCGGTCGTTGGCGAGCGCTTCGCGCGCGGCGCGCAGAACGCGCTCGAGCAGCACGTGCCGTTCATCTGCGTCACCGCTTCGGGCGGCGCGCGGATGCAGGAAAGCCTGCTGTCGCTGATGCAGATGGCGAAGACCACCGCGATGCTGACCAAGCTGGCCGAGGCGAAGCTGCCGTTCATCTCGGTGCTGACCGACCCGACGATGGGCGGCGTGTCGGCGAGCTTCGCGTTCCTCGGCGATGTGGTGATCGCCGAGCCGAAGGCGCTGATCGGCTTCGCCGGCCCGCGCGTGATCGAGCAGACGGTGCGCGAGAAGCTGCCGGAAGGCTTCCAGCGCGCGGAATTCCTGCTGAAGACGGGCGCGATCGACATGATCGTCGACCGCCGCAAGATGCGCGACGAAATCGCGCAGCTGCTCGCGCTGCTGCAGCGCCAGCCGGCCGACGCGCTGGCCTGACCGGCACAGGCGCAGGACTTTGAACCGCGCGCGTCGCCTGGCTTGTCGGCCAGGCGGCGCGCTTCGTTTTTTGGCGTAGTGGCGGTACCGAATCACGTTCAGACCCGATGAGCACTTTTCCCACTCTCGACGCGTGGCTTTCGCATCTCGAACGCGCGCACCCGGTCGGCATCGACATGGGCCTGGCCCGCATCGGCCAGGTCAAGGCGGCCCTCGGGCTCGAATTCGCGTGCCCGGTGATCACCGTCGGCGGCACCAACGGCAAGGGCTCGACCTGCGCATTCCTCGAGACGATCCTCGTGCGGGCCGGCTACAAGGTCGGCTGCCACACGTCGCCGCACCTGCTCGAATTCAACGAGCGGGCGAGGGTGAACGGCGAGACGGTCGCCGACGACGAACTGCTGCCGCACTTCGAGGCGGTCGAGGCGGCGCGCACGTCGCTGCCCGAGCCGGTGTCGCTCACGTACTTCGAATTCACGACGCTCGCGATCCTGCACCTGTTCGCGTCGCGCGGGCTCGACGCGGTGATCCTCGAAGTCGGCCTCGGCGGCCGGCTCGACGCGGTCAACATCATCGACACCGACTGCGCGATCGTCACCAGCATCGACATCGACCACACCGAATACCTCGGCGACACGCGCGAGCAGATCGCGTTCGAGAAGGCCGGGATCTTCCGTCCGGGCAAGCCGGCGATCTGCGGCGATCCGGCCGCGCCGCAGACGCTGGTCGACCACGCAGAGGCGATCGGCGCGGACCTCTGGCTCGTCGGCCGCGATTTCCGCTACGAGGCGCAGCCGGGCGCGGAGCGCCAGCAGTGGAGCTACCTCGGCCGCGACAAGCGCTATCCGGCGCTCGCGTACCCGGCGCTGCGCGGCGCGAACCAGCTGATCAACGCGTCGGCCGCGCTCGCCGCGCTCGAATCGCTGCGCGCGGTGCTGCCGGTGTCCGCGCAGGACATCCGGCTCGGGCTCGCGAACGTCGAGCTGCCGGGCCGCTTCCAGGTGCTGCCGGGCAAGCCGGCGATCGTGCTGGACGTCGCGCACAACCCGCACGCGGCGGCCGTGCTCGCGCAGAATCTCGGCAACATGGGCTTCTTCCCGTACACCTACGCGGTATTCGGCGCGATGCACGACAAGGACATCGACGGCGTGCTGCACCACCTGAAGGGCGAGATCGACCACTGGTGCGTGACCGACCTGCCGCTGCCGCGCGCGGCGAGCGCCGAACAGCTGGAAGCCGCGCTGCGCCACGCGGGTGTCGAGGATGGCGCGGATTCCAGCGTCACGCGCTACACGTCGCCGGCCGATGCGTTTCGCGATGCACTAAAAAGAGCATCGGAGAATGATAGAATCGTGGTTTTCGGCAGTTTCCATACGGTAGCCGGCGTGATGGCCTATCGTAAATCGCAGCAACACTGACTGACGGGCAGTTTCGGACTCAGCCATTCATGGGAATTTTCTCGTTCGGCAAGAAAGACGACGACGCGCCCACCCGGCGCGGCGGTCGTACCGGGGCCTCCCGGAACGTGCGTAGCGAGCGCACTGAACGCGTCGAGCGCCGCTCGCGCCGCACCGAGCGTCCGGAATCGGACGCGCTGCTCCTCGATCCGACCCTTCCAGAAAAGCAACGTGCGCGCCGCCGCCTCGTCGGCGCGATCGCGCTCGTGGTGGCCGCCGTCATCGTGCTGCCGATGGTGCTCGACTCGCACCCGAAGCCGGTGACCGACGACATCTCGATCGACATCCCGAACCGCCCCGCGCACCAGGCGGCCGCGTCGCGCAGCGACGAAGACGCGTCCGACGTGCAGGCCGGCGTCGCGCACGACGAGCCGCCCGCATCCGACACGGCGATCGCCGCGGCCGTGCCCGCCGCGAAGGACGTTGCCAAGGAAGCCGCCAAGCTGGCGGCGAAGCCCGACACCCCGGCCACCACCGCCAGCGTGGCGCCGAAACCCGCGCCGAAGCCGGCCGCGCCCGCCGCGAAGCCGGCCACGCCGAAGCCGGCGCCGGCCGCTGTCGCGAACGCCGATGCGGCCGGTTCGGACGGCGACGCCGCGACACCGTCGTCGCCGGCCGGCGCGCGGTTCGCGGTGCAGCTCGGGTCGTTCAAGGACGACGCGACGGCACGGTCCTGGGCCACCAAATTGAAATCGGCGGGCGTGCCCGCATATGTCGAACATCGCAAGCAGGCCGACGGCAGCGTGGCCACGCAATTGCGTGCCGGGCCGTTCGCGGATCGCGCGGCGGCGTCCGCCGCGATCGCGAAAGTGCGCGAAGCCGGGTTGACCCAGTAACGCACGATGCTGACTGCTTTCGACTACGCTGTATTGGTGGTAATCGTGTTGTCGGCGCTGCGCGGTGCGTGGCGCGGCTTCGTATCGGAGATTTTCGGGCTGATCGGCTGGATCGCGGCGATCGTGATCGCGAGCCGCTACGTCGGGCTCGTGGTGCCGTACATGCCGGCGAACTGGCCGGGCGGCGCGCTGACGCAGTGGGTGCTCGGGTTCGCGCTGCTGGTGATCGGCGTGGTGTTCGTGGCCGGCGTCGCGAACGCGCTGCTGTCGCGGATCGCGCAGGCCTCGGGCCTCGGCGGCGTCGACCGCTCGCTCGGCATGATGTTCGGGCTCGTGCGCGGCGGCGTGCTGGTGGTGCTGCTGGTCGCGGCAGCCGGGCTGACCGAGTTGCCGAAACAGGAATTCTGGCGCAATGCGCTTTTGCGTCCGATTGCCGAACAGGGCGTGCACGAGCTGAAGCTGCTCCTGCCCGACGGCATGGCCCAGTACGTGCGCGTGTGACCACGCGGCGGCCGGGCAGGACGGAACCGTTTTTGTATTCTCTGAAGGACATGCCATGTGCGGCATCGTAGGCGTTATCTCCCAATCCCCGGTCAACCAGCTGATCTATGACAGCCTGCTGCTGCTGCAGCATCGCGGTCAGGACGCAGCGGGCATCGCGACGGCGGACGGCAGCAATTTCCACATGTACAAGGCGAACGGCATGGTGCGCGACGTGTTCCGCACGCGCAACATGCGCAGCCTGCCCGGCACGTACGGCATCGGCCAGGTCCGCTATCCGACCGCCGGTTCGGCGTCGAGCGAGGCGGAAGCGCAGCCGTTCTACGTGAATGCGCCGTTCGGGATCATCCTCGCGCACAACGGCAACCTGACGAACTGGCGGCAGCTGAAGGACGAGATGTTCCGGATCGACCGCCGGCACATCAACACCAGCTCCGACAGCGAGGTGCTGCTCAACGTGTTCGCGCACGAGCTGCAGCTGTCGACGACGGGTCTCGAGCTCGATCCGGCTTCGCTGTTCAAGGCGGTCGCGGGCGTCCACCGCCGCCTGCAGGGCTCGTACGCGATCGTGTCGCTGATCGCTGGCTACGGCCTGCTCGCGTTCCGCGATCCGTTCGGCATCCGCCCGCTCTGCATCGGCAAGCTCGAGACCGAGCACGGCACCGAATGGATGCTCGCGTCGGAATCGGTCGCGGTCGAGGGCATCGGCTTCGAGTTCGTGCGCGACGTGCAGCCGGGCGAGGCGATCTTCATCGACCAGGCCGGCAACTTCCACAGCCAGCAGTGCGCGGAACAGCCGACCCTCAATCCGTGCATGTTCGAATACGTGTACCTCGCGCGTCCGGATTCGTGCCTCGACGGCGTGCCCGTCTACAACGTGCGCCTGCGCATGGGCGACTATCTCGCGGAGAAGATCAAGCGCGAGCTGCCGAACGTGCCGATCGACGTCGTGATGCCGATTCCCGATTCGTCGCGGCCGGCCGCGATGCAGGTCGCCGCGAAGCTCGGCGTCGAGTATCGCGAGGGCTTCTTCAAGAACCGCTACGTCGGCCGTACGTTCATCATGCCGGGCCAGGCGGTACGCAAGAAATCGGTGCGCCAGAAGCTCAACGCGATGAGCATCGAGTTCAAGGACAAGCACGTGCTGATCGTCGACGATTCGATCGTGCGCGGCACCACCTCGCACGAGATCGTGCAGATGGCGCGCGATGCGGGCGCGAAGTCGGTGATCTTCGCATCGGCCGCGCCGCCGGTGAAGTTCCCGAACGTGTACGGCATCGACATGCCGACGCGCGGCGAACTGGTCGCGCACGGCCGCAGCGACGAGGAAGTCGCGAAGATCATCGGCGCCGACTACCTGATCTACCAGGACGTCGACGACCTGCGCCGCGCGGTGCGCGACATCAACCCGAAGCTCGAGCACTTCGAGGCGTCGTGCTTCGACGGCAACTACATCACCGGCGACATCACGCCCGAGTATCTCGACGCGATCGAGCGCGCGCGTCTCGCGCCGGCGTCGCAGGCCGACCGCGACACGAGCGGCGACACCGCGCGCTCGCAGATGAACCTGCAGCTGTCGGTGGAGTGAGCCCGGCGCACGCCGCCGGACAAGCGTGATAGGATGTGGCCTTGCGTCGATTTGATTTCAGCTTGCGGACGCGGGGCTTCCTCCCCAAACAGCTAAAGCGAAGGCCGGCGGCAGCCGGCCCGAGTCGACCGCTGTCGTACCGCACCGAAGCCCGCTGATGCCGACGCATAGCGGGCTTTTTGTTTGGTCTGGTCCGCGCGACGCCGCGCGGACATCGAAAACGGAAAACGCAACATGGACGACTCACTCAACTTCGACACGCTGGCCGTGCGCGCGGGCACGCTGCGCAGCGACTTCAACGAGCACTCGGAAGCGCTGTTCCTCACGTCGAGCTTCTGCTTCAAGAACGCGGCCGAAGCGGCGGAGCGCTTCGCGAATTCGGAAGACTACTTCACCTATTCGCGCTTCACGAACCCGACCGTGACGATGTTCCAGGAACGCCTCGCGGCGCTCGAGGGCGGCGAGGCGTGCATCGCGACCGCATCGGGGATGGCCGCGATCATGTCGGTCGTGATGGCCGCGCTGCAGGCGGGCGACCATATCGTCAGCTCGCGCAGCCTGTTCGGCTCGACGCTCGGCATGTTCTCGCAGATCTTCAGCAAGTTCGGCATCACGACGACCTTCGTCGATCCGACCGACCTGGACGCGTGGCGGGAAGCGGTGCGTCCGGAAACCAAGATGTTCTTCCTCGAGACGCCGTCGAACCCGCTGACCGAACTCGCCGATATCGAAGCGATCGGCAAGATCGCGAAGGCCGCGAACGCGCTGTTCGTCGTCGACAACTGTTTCTGCAGCCCGGTGCTGCAGCAGCCGCTGAAGCTCGGCGCGGACGTCGTGATGCACTCGGCGACCAAGTTCCTCGACGGCCAGGGGCGCGTGCTCGGCGGCGCGCTGGTCGGCTCGAAGGCATTCATCATGGGCAAGGTGTTCCCGTTCGTGCGCAGCGCGGGCCCGACGCTGTCGGCGTTCAATGCATGGGTGCTGCTGAAGGGGATGGAGACGCTGTCGCTGCGTGTCGAGCGCCAGTCGGCGAACGCGCTGCAACTCGCGCAATGGCTCGATACGCATCCGGCCGTCGCGCGCGTGTTCTATCCGGGCCTCGCGTCGCATCCGCAGCATGAACTCGCGAAGCGCCAGCAGAAGTCGGGCGGCGCGATCGTGTCGTTCGAGCTGAAGGGCGACACGCCGGAGCAGCAGCGCGCGAACGCGTGGCGCGTGATCGACGGCACGAAGCTGATCTCGATCACCGGCAACCTCGGCGATACGCGCACGACGATCACCCATCCGGCCACCACGACGCACGCGCGCATCACGCCGGAAGCGCGCGCGGCCGCGGGGATCACCGAAGGGCTGATCCGTCTCGCGGTCGGTCTGGAGGATGCGACCGACGTGCGCAACGATCTCGCACGCGGCCTCGAAGGCTGAGTGGGGCGGCGCGGCGGCCGCCGCGCCCTGGCGCGAACGCGTCAGGTGCGCGCGGCCGGTGCGCCGCGCAGCGCATCCACCATCCAGCGCAGCGTTTCGTCGAGCGGCGTGACGGGCCATTCGCCCACCGCGCGGCGCAGCTTGTCGCGCGAGCCGCTCAGGCTTTTCACCTCGTTCTGTCGCACGAAGCGCGGGTCGACCGTCACGTCGATCACGTAGCCCGCGATGCGCGACAGCATCGCCAGCACTTCCTTCAATGCATACGCGCGCTCCGAGCAGACGTTGAACGTCTCGCCGGCCGGCGCCGCTTCGATCAGCCGCAGGTAGGCAGCCGTCACGTCGCGCACGTCGGAGAAATCGCGGCTCACGTCGAGATTGCCGAGCGAGATGCGCGGTTCGCCGCGCGCGAAATGCGCGGCGAGCTTCGGCAGCAGGTACGCGTCGCTCTGGCCGACGCCCGTGTAGTTGAACGGGCGCGCGATCACGATCGGCAGCCGGTCGAGCCACAGCTTCGCCGCGTATTCCATCGCGAGCTTGCTCACCGCGTAGTCGTTCGCGGGCGCGGGCGCGACGGTCTCGTCGAGCACGCCGGGCGTTGCGTTGCCGTAGATGTTCGCGCTGCTCGCGAGCAGCACCGCGGACGGGCGGCGGTCGAGGCCCGCGACGGCGGCCAGCAGGTTGCGCGTGCCGACGATGTTGACCTGGTAGGTCTGCGCCGGCGCATCCTGTGCGACGTGCGCGCGGGCCGCGAGGTGCACGACCGCGTCGGGCCGCGCGTCGGCGGCCGCGGCGCGCAGCGCGTCCGAGTCGAGCAGGTCGGCGGGCAGCAGCGTGCAGTTCGCGAGCGCGGGATCGTCGGGCAGCGGCATGCCGGGCGCGATCGTGCCCCACACTTCATAGCCGGCCGCTTCGAGGCGTTCCGCCATGTAGCGGCCGGTGAAGCCGGTCAGGCCCGTGACGAGCGCACGGCGCGACCGGCGTTCAGAACGTGTCATGGTGCTGGTTCCGCGTCAAATCCGCTTCGACCATCATCTGGCAAAGCTGTTCGAGCGTCGTCTTCGGCTGCCAGCCGAGCTTGGCTTTAGCCTTGTCCGCGCAGCCGATCAGCAGGTCGACTTCGGCCGGCCGGTAGAACTTCGGGTTCACTTCGACGAGCACGTCGCCCGTCGCCGCGTCGAGGCCGCGCTCCTGCTCGCCCTTGCCGGTCCATTCGAGCTGGTAGCCCGCGGCCGCGAACGCCATCCGCACGAAGTCGCGCACGGTCTCGGTGCGGTTGGTCGCGAGCACGTAGGTGTCGGGCTCGTCGGCCTGCAGCATCCGCCACATCCCTTCGACGTATTCGAGCGCGAAGCCCCAGTCGCGCTTCGCGTCGAGATTGCCGAGCTCGAGGCGCTTCGCCTTGCCGAGCTTGATCTTCGCGACGGTGTCGGTGATCTTGCGCGTGACGAACTCGCGGCCGCGCAGCGGCGACTCGTGGTTGAACAGGATCCCGCTGCTGCCGAACAGGCCGTACGACTCGCGGTAGTTCACCGTCGTCCAGTGCGCGAACAGCTTCGCGACGCCGTACGGGCTGCGCGGGTAGAAGGTCGTGGTTTCCGTCTGCGGGATCGCCTGCACCTTGCCGAACATTTCGGACGTCGAGGCCTGGTAGAAGCGCGTCTTCGGGCTCACGACGCGGATCGCCTCGAGCAGGTTCAGCGTGCCGAGGCCGGTCACTTCGGCGGTGGTCGACGGCTGGTCGAACGACACGCCGACGAAGCTTTGCGCGGCCAGGTTGTACAGCTCGTCCGCCTGCGTGCGCTCGAGCAGGCGCAGGCTCGAACCCGCATCGGTCAGGTCGTGCTCGACGAGCGTGAGGTTCGGATGCGTGTCGACGCCGAGCTCGGCGATGCGCCAGAAATTGACCGAGCTGGTGCGGCGGTAGGTGCCCGTGACCTGGTAGCCCTTGTCCAGCAGCAGCTTGGTCAGGTAGGCGCCGTCTTGCCCCGTCACCCCGGTAATGATGGCCTTGCGAGTTTGGCTCATGGCGATGTCCTAGTCGAAACGATGAAATGGTCAAGCGGCGGTGCGTGCCGCCGCCGGGAGGGCGCCGCGAGCGGGGCCGCGCGTGAGACGGCGCTCGAAGCCATACCAGCAGGCGGTGGCGTACGCGAGCGTGATCGCGAGCGCGAGCGCGGCGGTCACGTAGCGGTTCAGGTGCAGCGGCCACAAGGCGTACAGCACGCTGAGATGGATCAGGTACACGGTGTAGCTGACGGTGCCCACGTAGACGAGCGCGGGGTGCGTCAGCACGCGCTGCACGAGGCCGCGGCCGCGCAGCGCGATCACGACGATCGACGTGCACAGCAGCAGCGACACGCTGTACAGCGCCGCGTTCGACAGCGGCGTGTTCGCCGCACGGAAGCGCGGGAACGACAGGTGCAGCCAGCCGAGGATCGCGAGCGACACGAGCGCGCCGGCGATCGCGAGCGGATAGAACGGCTCGAGCGCGCGGCGGTCGCGGCGCAGCACGATCGCGAGCAGCGCGCCCGCGGCGAGCAGGTCCATGCGGAACGGCGTCAGGTAGTAGATCGGCCAGAACGAGTCGAACCACGGCGTCGCGATCGCGCGCAGCACGGGTGCGGCGACGATCAGCGCGGCCGCGATCCACAGCAGCGCGCGCTCGGAGCACCACAGCACGACGAACGGCCAGAAGATGTAGAACTGCTCCTCGACCGCGAGCGACCACAGCACGTTGAGGCTGTCGTGGCCGATGCTGCCGAGCGACAGCCCGATGTTGGTCGAGAAGAACGCGAACCATGGCCAGTGCGGCAACCAGGTCGCGCCGAACAGCAGCGCCGACACGACGAGCAGCAGCACGTACGGCGGCAGGATGCGGCGCACGCGGCGCGCGTAGAAGTGGCCGAAGTACGACTGCCCGCGCGCCTTGCGCTCGAGCAGGATGCCGGTGATCAGCAGGCCGCTCAGCACGAAGAACAGGTCGACGCCCATCCACAGCGGCGCCTTCAGCGCGTGCTGCAGGAACACGGCGCCCACGGCGATCGCGCGCAGCCCGTCGAGCTGGACGATGCGGCCGTGTTGCGGGAGCGGCGTGTCGGCGGCGCGTCGCGCATTCGATGCGTGAATGTAATCCATGCGATTAAGTGGAATATCGAAGCGAAATCGATTCTAGGGAAAAGAAATCGGCAAAAAAACGCGCGTCAATCGCGCGCTGGAAAACATTCGATTTCCTTTCGCCTCGATCGTCTGAAGAAAAATATCCGCCGGATTGGTATGGAGCGGCCGCCCCGGCGCGGCATTTTCTACATCCCGAGCCGCCCGAAGCGGTCGTTCTTGCCGCTTTGCCGCCACTTGATGAATGGGTTCCGGTTCGATATTTCAGGCGGAAACATCCCCAAATATTTCCAAATTTCTTGTGATTATTTTTGCTTGTAACCTGCATCGCGTCGTTTGAAACCCATTTAGCGATACGGCATTCGCGCGGCCTGCGGCCGCCGCGCCGGATCGCTGAAGCAGCAAATGGAGAAGCGCTTTGCAACGTCTGATACTGGCCGCCATCGCGATGTGCGCGGCATGGCTGACGTGGGCCGCGCCGGCCGAAACGGTGCTGCCCGCGACGACATCCTGGATCGGCAACACGTTCGGCTATGGCGACGGCACCTGGACGCAGATCGACATCCGCGCGATCGCGGTGACGCCGGATGGCAAGGTGTATACGAATGCGCCGTGGGACGAGAGCGGCGCGGAAGCGAGCGTCTACCAGGACGGCAGGATGCTCGGCTTCGCCGGCGGCACGCACGGCTGGGGCAACCTCGGCGGCAATGCGGTCGCGGTGAACGGCAAGTATGCGTATGTCGCGATCGGCGTCGGCAACGAGCGCGGCCATCTCGTGTCGCCCGGCATCTGGCCCGAGAAGGGCAAGCAATGGTTCGGCATTTCGCGGCGCACGCTCGGCGACACGAAGCAGGCCGCGCCGTTCCGCGCGGCGCCGCAGGTGGCGGCCGGCGGGCGGGCGGACGCCGGTCGCGCGCGGATGGCCGCGAGCTTCATGATGCTCAACGAAGTGCCGGCCGCCGCGAAGCCGGACGCGGGCGAACTGAAGGCGGAAGTCGGCGGCCTCGCGGCCGACGACAGGACGCTGTTCGCGACCAATCCGTCGCATGACGAAGTCGTCGTGTACGACGCCGAGACGATGCAGAAGAAGGGCGCGTGGAACGCGCACGAGCCGGGCCGCATCGCGCTCGCGGGTGACGGCACGCTGTGGCTGCTCACGGATACGGTGAGCGGGCCCGCGCGGCTCGTGCACGTCCGCGCGGACGGCCGCCGGATCGACGACGCGCCCGCGCTGCCGGAGAACACCGAAGCGGTCGACGTGACGGTCGATGCGAAGGGGCGCGTGCTGGTCGCCGACAACGGCCCGCGCCAGCAGGTCCTGATCTTCGCGAAAGGCGACAAGGGCTACGCGCTGGCCAGCACGTTCGGCGAGCGCGGCGGCATCTTCGCGGGCCCGGTGCCGGGCCGGCCTGGGCCGCAGCGCTTCAACGGGCTGACCGGCGTCGGCGTCGACCGCGCCGGCAACATCTACGTCGCGACGAACGGCATCGGGCCGCGCCACGACACGATCGGCGCGGGGCTCGGCGCGGTGCTCGAGAGCTATGCGCCGGACGGCAAGCTGCGCTGGCAGGTGCAGGGGCTGCTGTTCGTCGACGGCGCGTGGGTCGACCCCGCGCGGCCGAACAGCGTCTACACGGGCAACAAGCGCTTCGAGCTCGACCTGTCGAAGCCGGCCGGCCAGGAATGGAAATACGCGGGCTTCCTGTCGAACCGCTTCAAGTATCCGGACGATCCGGTGTTCCACGTCGACCAGTGGCCGGGCACGCCGATGGCGCGCCGTCTCGACGGACGCACGTTCCTGTACCTGACCGACATGTATGCGGATCACCTGAAGATCTACCGCTTCGACGCGAAGCGCGACGGCGAGGTGGCAATTCCGTCGGTGCTGATCGCCGGCCGCGCGCGGCCCGTCGACAAGGTGCCGAACAAGCCGCCGGGCGGCGACTGGATGTGGCGCGACGCGAACGGCAACGGCCGGCTCGACGCCGACGAGTTCGAGATCAACACGACGGGCAAGGCGAAGGCGGGCGGCTGGGGCTGGTGGGTCGACACGAAGGGCGACATCTGGCGCACGAGCGACGTGCGCGGCATCCACCGGTTCCGCTACGGCGGCGTCGACAAGGCCGGCAACCCGATCTACGCGTACGACAAGGTCACGACCTACCCGATGCCGCAGCCGTTCACGCAGCTGCGCCGCGCGCTCTACGAGCCGCAGACCGACACGCTGTACGTGACCGGCTACACGCCGGACGCGCCGCCGCAGCCGGGCATCAACAAGGAGGTGGGCCGCGTGATGATCCGCTTCGACAAGTGGTCGACCGGCTCGCCTGTCGCGCGCTACTCGGTCGCGCTGCCGTGGCAGCCGGACGCGAAGCCGATCCTGACACTGGCGGGGATCACGGTCGAGGGCCGCTACCTGTTCGCGGTGGAGCCGGTCGGCAAGATCCACGTGTACGACAAGGAAACCGGCAAGGAGCTCGGCGTGATGAACCCGGGGCCGGAGGTCGGCCGGGCGTCCGGCTGGGTCGACGTGCCGTTCGGCATCAGCGCGTACCGGCGCGAGAACGGCGAGTACCTCGTGTTCGTCGAGGAAGACGCGCGCGGCAAGGTGCTGATGTATCGCTGGAAACCGTGACGGCGGCATGCGTCGTCGTCACCCGGCACAAGGCGGAAGCATGGATAAAGGCATACTCAAGAACGTTTCGATCAATTTCATCGGGCTGATCCTGCCGACCTTCGTGTCGCTGGTGACGGTGCCCGCGTATATCCACGCGCTCGGCGTCGAGCGCTACGGCGTCGTCAGCCTCGTGTGGACGCTGATCGGCTATTTCGGGATCCTCGATCTCGGGATGAGCATGGCCGCGCAGAACCACATCTCGAAGGCGCTCGCGAGCGGCGACGACGCCGAAAGCGCGCGCGTGTTCTGGAGCGCGTTCTGGCTGAACCTCGGCACCGGCATCGTGGGCGGGCTGCTGATCTACTTCGGCGCGTTCGTCTACACCGCGTATTTCACGAAGGTGTCGGCCGAGATGCAGCACGAGGTGTATCTCGCGCTGCCGTGGCTCGCGCTCGCGATTCCGCTCGCGAACGTGTCGTGGGTGTTCGCCGGCGCGATCAACGGCGCCGAGCGCTTCGGCGTGTTCAACACGAACCAGACGATCGGCACGTTCCTGTTCCAGCTGCTGCCGCTCGGCGCCGCATGGTGGATCGCGCCGAACCTGCAGACGGTGCTGGCCGCCGCGGTGGTCGCGCGGCTGATCGCGGCGGTGATGCTCGGCCACGCGAGCCTGAAGGTGCTCGGGATCCGGCGCATCGATCCGCCGCAGTGGGGCACCGCGAAGGGGCTGTTCAACTTCGGCGGCTGGATGCTGATCGCGAGCACGACCAGCATGATCGCCGACACGCTCGACCGCGTGATGCTCGGCGCGGGCATGGGCGCGAAGTTCGTCACCTATTACACGGTGCCGCAGAACCTCGTCACGCGCCTGAACATGCTGCCGAACGCGCTCGTGCGCACGCTGTTCCCGCGCCTGTCGGCGGTCGGCCGCGATCACGCCGATACGCTCGCGCGGCAGTCGCTCGAATTCCTGAACGGCGTGTTCACGCCGGTCGGCATCGTCGCGATCTTCGCGCTCGCGCCGTTCCTGACGCTGTGGGTCGGCCCCGATCTCGCCGCGCATTCGGCGCCGGTCGGCCGCGTGCTGGTGATCAGCGTGTGGCTCGTCGGGCAGGCGAGCGTCACGCGGATCCTGATCCAGTCGCAGGTCAATCCGTCCCGCGCGGCGTTCGCCGGGCTCGTCCAGATGCCGTTCTTCGTCGGCGGCCTGTGGTTCGGCATTCATCACTTCGGGCTGATCGGCGCGGCGGTGGTCGTCGCGGCGCGCGCGCTGGTCGATTACGGCGTGCTGCTGTACCTGTCGGCGATCCGCATGCGCGCGATCGTGCTCGACATGGCCGCGCATCTCGCCTTCCTGCTCGCGAGCCTGTTTCTCGCGCAGGCGTGGCCGGGGCTCGTCGAGTCGATCGGCATGTGCGCGGTCGTGCTGGTGCTGAACATCGCGTGGTCGCTCACGATGACGCCGGGCCTGCGTGCGCTCGTGCGCGATCTTTTTGTCCGTCTCAATACGAGGAAAGCCGCATGAATCGAGATCTGGCGGAATACGCCGTATTGAATCCGGCCGTGGCCGATGCCGCGGCGGTGGCCGACGCGAGCGATGCCGTCGCGCAGCGCCGCAGTGTGCCGGCCGAACCCTCGGCCACGCGCCATCCGGCCCGGCCGCTGCGCGTGGCGATCGTGCACGACTGGCTCGTCACGTACGCGGGCGCCGAGCGGGTGCTCGAGCAGATCGTCGCGTGCTTTCCGGACGCGGACCTGTTCAGCCTCGTCGATTTTCTCGACGATCGCGCGTTCGTGCGCGGCAAGCCGGTCACGACGTCGTTCATCCAGAAGCTGCCGTTCGCGCGCACCAAGTACCGCAGCTACCTGCCGCTGATGCCGCTCGCGATCGAGCAGCTCGACGTGTCGGGCTACGACCTCGTGATCTCGAGCAGTCATGCGGTTGCGAAGGGCGTGCTGACCGGACCCGACCAGGTGCATATCAGCTACGTGCATTCGCCGATCCGCTATGCATGGGACCTGCAGCACCAGTACCTGGAACAGTCGAACCTCACGCACGGGCCGAAATCGCTGCTCGCGCGGATGATCCTGCACTACATCCGCAACTGGGACACGCGCACCGCGAACGCGGTCGACGGCTTCGTCGCGAATTCCGCGTTCATCGCGCGGCGCATCAAGAAGGTCTACCAGCGCGACGCCGACGTGATCTTTCCGCCGGTGGACGTCGACGCGTTCTCGCTGAACCCGGTCAAGGAGGATTTCTACCTGACCGCGTCGCGGATGGTGCCGTACAAGAAGATCGACCTGATCGTCGAAGCGTTCTCGAAGACGCCGGAGCGCAAGCTGGTCGTGATCGGCGACGGCCCGGAAATGCAGAAGGTCCGCGCGAAGGCCGGCCCGAACGTCGAGATCATGGGCTACCAGCCGTTCGCGGTGCTGCACGACCGGATGCGCCGCGCGAAGGCGTTCGTGTTCGCGGCCGAGGAGGATTTCGGCATCTCGGTGGTCGAGGCGCAGGCGTGCGGCACGCCCGTCATCGCGTACGGCAAGGGCGGCGCGCTCGAGACGGTGCGCGATCCGCAGTCGGGCGCGCAGCCGACCGGGCTGTTCTTCGACGAGCAGACCGCGCGCGCGATCGTGTCGGCGGTCGACGATTTCGAACGCGCGCCGCAGCGGTTCACGCCGCAGGCATGCCGCGCGAACGCCGAGCGGTTCTCGGCCCAGACATTCCGGCAGCGCTTCGTCGACTACGTCGAGGCCGCGCTGCCCGGCGCGACCGCGCAGCAGCGCGCCGGCGCGTTGCCGCCGCCCGCCGCGCACGGCCCGGCGACGCTGGTGCTCGACCAGAGCGGCGTGCTGGGCGGCGCCGAGCTGTCGCTGCTCGAGATCATGAAGCACATGCGCGCGAACGCCGACGTGCTGCTGTTCGCCGACGGGCCGTTTCGTGCGGCGCTCGACGAGATCGGCGCGCGCGTCGACGTCGTCGAGCAGGGCGCGCTCGCGGGCGTGCGCAAGCAGGGCGGCGTGTCGGCCGGCGCGGTGAAGGAGCTGATCCGGCTCGTGCGCGACGTCGCGCGCCGCGCACGCCGCGCCGAAGTGATCTACGCGAACACCCAGCGCGCGATGGTGGTCGCCGCGCTGGCCGGGCGCCTCGCGCGCAAGCCGGTGGTCTGGCATCTTCGCGACATCGTCAGCGACGACCATTTCGGCCGCAAGCAGCTGCTCGCGATCAAGCATTGCGCGCGGCTCGGCGTGACGCGGGTGATCGCCAACTCCGACGCGTCCGCGCAGGCGTTCCGCGCGCTGACGGGTTTCACGCCGCAGCATGTCGACGTGGTGTTCAACGGCATCTCGGCCGAACCGTTCGACGCGCTGGCGGGCGTCGGCCAGGCCGCGCTGCGCGCGCGCTTCGGCCTGCCCGAGCACGCGTGGCTGGTCGGCTCGTTCAGCCGGCTCGCGCGCTGGAAGGGCCAGCACGTGCTGCTGGAAGCCGCCGCGCGCCACCCGGACATGCATGTCGTGCTGGTCGGCGCGCCGTTGTTCGGCGAGGACGACTATGCCGTGCAGCTGCATGAATATGTCGCGCGGCACGGGATGGACGACCGCGTGCACTTCCTCGGCTTCCAGCGCGACGTGGCCGCCTGCATGAAGGCGGTCGACGTCGTCGCGCACACGTCGATCACGCCCGAGCCGTTCGGCCGCGTGATCGTCGAGGGGATGCTCGCGCGGCGGCCGGTGGTCGCGGCGCGCGCGGGCGGCGTGGTCGAGATCATCGAGCACGACGACAACGGCCTGCTGTGCGAGCCGGGCGATGCGCACGCGCTGGGCGCGGCGCTGGCCGCGCTGCAGTCGGATCGCCAGCTGCGCGAGCGGCTCGTCGCGAGCGGCCACGTGACGGCGCTGCGCCGCTTCGGCACGAAGACCTATGTGGAGCGTGTCGAGAAGATCCTGTCGGATACCGCGTGCGCGGCGAAGAAGAAGGGGTGAAGCCTGCATGCGGCGCGGGGCCGGGGTCCGGCTCTGTTCCGCATGCAGGCGGCATGACGAATCGGCCCCCGGGCGGCGATGCGCCGTGCGGGGGCTGTGTCTTTGTCCATGATGGCCGGGAAGGTCGGTGTGCGTTGCTCATCACGGGTGCCGCGCTGCGGTGAGCCGCAAGCGCCCGTGCCGCGATGCATCGAACACGCGCTTTGTTGACGAAAGCGAAATCGGCAGGCCGTGACGGTGGACAAGCAAAAACCCCCGCACGGCCATCGGCCGCGCGAGGGTTTTGGTGCCGCGCCGGGCGCTCAGGCGGCGCGTTCGGGCGTCGGCGTGACGACGCGTGCGCCGCGCGACGGCTTGAAGCTCGCCGACCAGCGCATCGCGGGCAGCTCGAACAGCCGGTAGAACAGGTAGGCGACCGGAATCGCGAGCGCCATGAACGCGAACGACGGCCAGATCGACAGCTGCAGCTCGGAGTGGAACAGCACCGAGCCGAGGCAGACGAACAGCGGCAGGTGGATCAGGTACAGCGAATAGCTGAAGTCGCCGAACCAGCCGAGCACGCGCAGCGGCCGCGTCGGGCGCGGCGGACGGGCGAGCGCGCGGTACAGGAGGCACGCGAAGCCGGCCGCCCACAGCTGGAATGCGCCGTACTGGCCGTAGTGGAACGCGGCGCAGCCGGCGGCCAGCAGCACGGCGGCGGCCGCGTACCACGCGCGCGACGGCGCGGCGGCGGGATCCGCGCGGCGTGACTGCTGCGCGCGCACGTCGGCGATCCAGGCGCCGATCGTCCACGACAGCCAGTACGACGTGAAGAACTGCAGGTCGTGCCGCTCGAGCAGCCACGCCGAGGCCACGTTGACGAGCGCGATCGCGGCCACGACGGCCGGCATGCCGATGCGGCGCCGCACGGCGAACAGCAGCGGATAGATCGCATAGAACTGCACTTCGAGCGACAGCGTCCACAGCGCGCCGTTCGAGCCGTACGTGTAGCCGGCGACGCCCTGCAGCGAGAACAGGTTCACGAGGAACGCGGTCAGGCCGACGTCGCGGATCTTGTGGCTGACGGGCTCGATCTGCAGGCTGACCGCGTCGAGCGCGAGCGTGAACAGCAGCGCGGCGAGCAGCACCGGATAGATGCGCGCGAAGCGGCGCGCCCAGAAGTTCGGCGCGTTCAGCCGGTACGATGGGTCGGCGGCGAGCTTGAGCGACGCGTTGCGGTGGATGCAGTAGCCGCTGATCACGAAGAAGATCGGCACGCCGGCGGAACCCCACGCGAACGGGAAGGTCAGGTAGCCGACCAGCACGCTCGGGTCGAGCGCATGGCCGTAGGCGCGATGAAAGCCTTGCATCCCGACCCAGACGACCTGCCGGCAGTGGAAATAGGCGACGAGCAGCGCCGCGAAGCCGCGCATCGCGTCGATCACGTGCTCCTTGTGGTCGGCGGCGGGCGGCGCATTCACAGTCGATCCGCTGAATGCTTGCATGCGATTCGGTTCCTTGCGACGAATGGAGGGGAAGTTGCGCTCCATCGTAATCCGCAAGAAATCGATCAATGAATAAAAAAATCGCGCGCTGAAATAATGACATTCCATCTCGCGGATTGATTCAGGTTCGATATCGGTTTCAGCGCGCGGCCAATTATTTATCGATTTTTTTCTGATAGCTTGAAGCTCCAGTTGATAGATGCAAGGAGCGGCAAGATGGACATGCACTGGATCGCGAGCGCAGCAGTATTGGTGATCATGGCCGTACTGTCGGCGTACCGCGAGGCGCTGAAGAACGAGCCGATTCGACCGGCCTTCGAATGGGGCGGCGCGCCCTATGCCGAGGAATTCGAATCGTAAGAATTTGTATCCGGAAAATCGGTAAATTGTCGCCGGCCGGGGTAATGCACCGGCAATATCGACCGGCTTGCGACGATTATCCGTTAATCGAGGCGATGAGGTGAAAGGCCTTGTCTGAAAATGGTGGCGGATCGATTTTGAAATACGATCGAATCACGCCGAGCCGTCCGGAAAATCAACGCGCCCTGTCGTGAAACGACATGGCGTAACCAACGCAATCAGGATGCGATCATGCTGAAAGTTACCAAGGCCGTGTTCCCCGTTGCCGGTCTCGGCACACGGTTCCTCCCGGCGACGAAGGCGAGCCCGAAGGAAATGCTGCCGGTCGTCGACAAACCGCTGATCCAGTACGCGGTCGAGGAAGCGATCAATGCGGGCATCACCGAGATGATCTTCGTCACCGGGCGCAGCAAGCGCGCGATCGAGGATCACTTCGACAAGTCCTACGAAATCGAGGCGGAGCTCGAGGCGCGCGGCAAGGAGAAGCTGCTCGAGCTGGTACGCGGCATCAAGCCGAGCCACGTCAACTGCTTCTACGTGCGCCAGCCGGAAGCGCTCGGCCTCGGCCATGCGGTGCTGTGCGCGGAGAAGCTGGTGCACGGCGAGCCGTTCGCGGTGATCCTCGCCGACGACCTGCTGCACGGCGAGCAGCCGGTGCTCAAGCAGCTCGTCGACGTGTTCAACCACTATCACAGCTCGGTGATCGGCGTGGAGACGATCGCGCGCGAGGACAGCCGTTCGTACGGCGTCGTCGAGGGCCGCGAGTGGGAGGAGGACATCATCAAGCTGTCGGGCATCATCGAGAAGCCGTCGCCCGAGGATGCACCGTCGAACCTCGGCGTGGTCGGCCGCTACGTATTCATGCCGACGCTGTTCGATCACCTGCGCAAGATCAAGCCGGGCGCGGGCGGCGAACTGCAGCTGACCGACGCCGTGCAGTCGCTGCTCGCGCACGAGCAGGTGCTCGCATATCGCTACTACGGCACGCGCTTCGACTGCGGCAGCAAGATCGGCTACCTCAAGGCGACCGTCGAGCTGGCGCTCCAGCATCCGGAAGTGAGCCGCGAGTTCGAGGCGTATCTGCGGACCTGTTTGCCCGCGCTGGCTGCCGTCGCTTAGCAGCCCTGCGCGTCACGTTTCAGGTGGTGGTTGTTCCGTTGGCCCCGGTGCGCATCGCGTCCGGGGCTTTTTTGCGCGGCCCGCGGACGGCTACTTCCCGGCGGCCGGCTTGAGCGTCTCCGTGACGAACGCCGCCACCGCCTTGCGTGCGTCGGCGGCGGCCTTTTCGTCGTAGCCGATGGTCGCGCCGCGTTCGACGCATGCATCGGCGTACGAGAACGGCTGCCCGGTGTCGGTGTTGATGAGCTGCCCGCGGTCGTTTTCCGCGATCCGGCAGTGGCGCGTGGTCTGCGCCTTCGGCAGCTTCAGCGGCGGGTTGAACGCGCGTCCGTCGAACACGTGCGCGGCGCCGGCATATTCGGTCAGGCGGATGTCCTTGCCCGCGGCCTTCAGCCGCGCGACGTACGCGCGGCACGGCGCAATCGGCGTGTAGTCGTCGGCGGTGCCCTGGAACACGCGCACGGGCCGTGCGGCGATGTCCTCGTCGTCGCGGTAGGCAACCGAGCAGCCGGGGTAGAACGCGACGTACGCGGCGAACCGGGCCGTGGACACGGCGTGCATCCGCTGGAACCGCGCGAGGCTCGCATACAGCGTGTTGTGGCCGCCGCGGGAGAAGCCCATCAGCATCACGCGGTCGGGGTCGATCCGCGGGTGCCGCGCCAGCACCGCGAGCGCGCGGTAGGCGTCCTCGATCTGCACGAGCCGGCCCACCTGCGACTGGTCGTCGTTCACGCTGACGAGGCCGCGGCCCGTGAAGCTGTCGATCACGAAGGTGGCGACGCCGGTCGCGAGGAGCTCGCGCTCCCAGTCGATCACGTAGCCGCCGACGCCGCCCGAGCCGTGCAGCAGGATCACGAGCGGGACGCGGTCGCTGCCGGCGCGCGGCAGGCGCAGCTCGCCGGCGATGGTGACAGGTTTGCCGTCCTCCCGGCCGCTCAGGAATGCCTCGTCGGACATCGTCAGCGATTCGAACGGGATCACCTCCATGCGCGCCTGCGCCCGTCCGGCGGGCGGCGCGATCGCGAGCAGCAGGCAGAGCAGCGCCGATGCCACGCGGCGGAAACAGGCACGATGGCTTTCTTCAGGCGCAAGCATGGCGACGTCCTTCTTCACCGCGTATCGGCAACGGTCCGGCTGGTGGAAGCGTAGTCCATCACCGGCCCGTTGCAAGCCGGCCGGAGGATGCGCGATGCGGGGCCGCGCCGCCGTCAGCGCACGGACGTGCTTTGCGGCGCCGCGAAATGCCGTGCGAGCCGCGCGGCGATCGGCTTCTTGCAGTCGAGCAGTCTTTTTTCGAGATAGCGCCAGGAAAGATGCGCGAGCAGCACCGCGAGCCCGAACTGCAGCATTTCGGGCACGACGTCCTGGACGACCTGCGGCACGTGCGCGTGCCGGAAGAGCGCCGGCGTCACGCCGAAGCGCGCGGGGATCAGGTTGTGGAACAGGTAGAAGCCGTAGCTGATCGTGCCGAGGTAGACGAGCGGCGCGCGGTCCAGCAGCGCGACGGTGGGATGGTCGGGGGTGCGGACGATCCAGAGCAGCAGTGCGCCGAGCGATGCGGACAGGCCGAGGTCCGCGACGCCCGCCATCGCGTTCGGCAGCGTGGCGCACGCGGGCAGTGCGAGGAAGAACACGACGCCTGCCGCCGCGAGCCAGCCGGGCGGCAGGCGGCGCGACACGGCGGGGCCGCGGCTGGCGAGCGCCATCGCGCCGACGCCGCCGAGCGCGATCAGCGCGAAGTTCCACGGGGAAAACGCATAGATCAGCACCGGCGATGCGCCGGCGAGATAGAGCCCGAGATGCGCGGCCGCGCACAGCGCGATCGCGGCGATACCGAGCGCGATATGCCGTGCGGATGGGATCGCGAGCAGCGCGAGCGGTGCGATCAGGTAGAACTGCTGTTCGACGGCGAGGCTCCAGAAGTGCGACGTCGAACCGGGCCAGCCGTTCTTCACCACGCCGATCCACAGGTTCGACAGGAACAGCGCATGCCACGCGAGGCCGAGATCGACGTCGCGCTGGTAGAACAGCGCGTGCGCGAGCGCGAGTGCGGCGAGCAGCAGGTAGTAGACGGGGAAGATCCGCAGCGCGCGCTTCGCGAGGAACAGGCTGAACGCATGGCGCTGCGTCAACGTGCCGCGCTCGATCGCCTGCCGGCTGCGATGCAGCTCGCCGACGATGAGGAAGCCGCTGATCAGGAAAAACGTCCACACGCCGAGCTTGCCGACGTCGATCGTGAGGACGTGGCCCTTGTGGGACAGGAAGACGAGGATGACCGCGATGGCGCGCAGGCCGTCGAGTCCCTTGACGTATCTGACTTCGCGCATGAGGGCATCCGAGCATTGGGCGAGGGCAGTATAGGCGCGCAAATATCGAACGTAATTCGCGAAACGACGCATACGTGAAGGCGTTTTTTGCGTTCCGCACGGTGCCGGAGTCAGCAGCGCGCAACAAAACCTGCGGGAAACCCGCGGAAAACACACAAAAGTACTGCACGAAGCGTCATGGCGCTTGTAGAATCCGGCGTTGAAGCGCGCGTGTTGCGTGCTTCATGTATCCAACGACCACACCTGGTAGGAGAAACATGGCGACTTCCGCAAAAAAGGTGGCCAAGAAGGCTGCCGCACCGGCCAAGAAAGTGGCTGCCAAAAAAGCCGAGCCCGCGAAGAAAGTAGTGGCCAAGAAGGCCGTCGCGAAGGCTCCCGCCGCTCCGACGCCGCTGAAGGACAAGTTCACGAAGGCCTCGCTCGCGACGCACATCGCTGAGCGCGCAGCGGTCGAAGTGAAGGCTGTCAAGGCAGTGCTGACCGCACTCGAGAACGTCGTGCTGGGCTCGGTCCACAAGAAGGGCGCAGGCGAGTTCACGCTGCCGGGTCTGCTGAAGATCACGGCGCAAGCTGTGCCGGCGAAGAAGAAGCGCTTCGGCAAGGATCCGTTCACGGGCGAAGAGCGTTGGTTCCCGGCAAAGCCGGCCAGCGTGCGCGTGAAGGCACGTGCGCTGAAGAAGCTGAAGGACGCGGCTGCATAAGTGCGGCGCGACAGGCGCCGGCCCGTGGGCCGGCGGCTGTGGCGGTGTCCGACGATCCCCGTACGCGAAAGCGTGCGGGGATTTTTATTTTGTGGCGCGGGTGTGGCGGGCAGATGGATGAAGCCGCGTTGAACGGGCGCGGCGATGCGTGTGCGCGTGCGGGATGTAGTGTGGGTGTTGGCGTAACGCGGTCGCGATGGCCGCGTTTGCAGCGCACGTTCGTCGACTCGGCGCGGGGCGATGCAGGGAGCGTGATCGAAGCGGGATGCTTGAGCGCCGGTTATGAAGCTGCATGCGACGAAGCGGATGCATCGGCATCTCGTTCTATCGATGCGTGCTTCGCGGGTGTCGCGGCGGCTTGCCGTCGATGGCGGTTCGTGTCCGATGGCGATGCGAACCGGAGCCCTGGTTTGATCTCTTCTGCATGTGCGTTCCCGTCTTCGGGATCCGGGTGCTCATGTTCGCCAACGGCCGGATTTTCGATCGTGCGTTGGTTCGGCGGCCATATGCGAGGCTGCGCCAAACGTGCCGTGTTCGGGCTGCAAGATCGAAGTGGAGGGTTGGCTGCATGCGTGCAGCCGCAAGGGCAGCAGCGAGTGTTTACGGCGTCCGGCTGTCGAATTGCCTGCCGTGGGTTTGCTTTCGGCCAGGGCGGGCCCTGTCGTCTGCCTGAGAGAGTGCCGTGCAGATGTTGTCGGCGACGTCGCACGGAGGGCACCCGTCGTCGCATCGGCGCACTGCATGCAACACGGCGTACGGCCGCATCGAGTGCTGAAACCCGGTGCTTAAATGCACTTGCGTGATGCGCAAGCGGTCATGCGTTGCCTGCCTCGATATGCCGCCGCAGGCAAGAAAAAAGCCAGCCATGGCCGAAACCGATGACTGGCTTTGCAGGCCGGCGGCACGGCGTCCGAAGACGCCGCGTGCCGGGAACATTGTTTTTAGAACTTGTGACGCAGGCCCAGGGAGACCATTTCCTGCGCGTTCTTGCCGGCGAAGCCGTACGAGCCGATCGACGCTTGTGCGTCGTGGACGCCACCGACGCCAAGTTGCTGGCCGCTGGCGTGCTGGTACGCGCCGAGCAGGTAGACGTCCGTGCGCTTCGACAGCGAGTAGTCCGCGCCGAGCGAAACCTGGTGGTACTTCGCGTCCGTGTCGCCGCTCGCCTTCGTGTAAGCGTAGCCAAGGCCCAGCAGCAGTGCAGGCGATGCCTGGTAGTTCACGAACGCGCGGCCGGTGTTGAACTTTTCTTGCGCCGTGAATGCCGAGCGGGTGTCCGGCTTGTACTGCGCGAAGCTGTAGCCGATGCCGAACGTCACCGGGCCGATGCCGTATTGGGCGGCGGCTTGCGCGATGTTGATCGAGCGCGCCGTTGCGTATGCGCCGACGATCGGGTTGTTCGAGACGTCCAGGCCGGTCGCCGTCGGGCTCGTCCAGCCGCCTGCGCCGTCCGTAATCGTACGATCGTCGCCGTTCTGCACGCGCAGGAAGCCGGCTGCGATGCCGAGCGGGCCGTTGTTGTAGGCAGCCGCGGCACTCCACGTCTGGCCCGTGCCCGGACGGCCGGCGATGCCGCTCAGCGCGTACAGGGCTTCGAACTGGAGGCCAGCGAAGACCGGCGACGTGTACTTGACTGCGTTGCTGACGCGGATGCTGTTGTCGTTGTTGTCGACGTCACCCGGGGTCGCGAAGTACGAGCCGAAGTAGTTGTCGTTCGTCACTGCCTGAACCAGGTCGACCGTCGGGTCGTACTGGCGGCCCAACGTCAGCGTACCGAACTGGGCGTGCTCGAGACCGACGTAAGCCTGACGGCCGAACATGCGGCCACCTTGGTTGAGCTTGCCGGTGCCCGGATCAAAGCCGTTTTCCAATTGGAAAATCGTCTTCAGGCCACCGCCCAGGTCCTCGGAGCCCTTCAGGCCCCAGCGGCTGCCCTGCAGGTTGCCCGACAGCATTTGCCACGAGTTGTTGCCTTGGCCGTTATTGCCGTGAACATACGTGATCGACGTATCGATCAAGCCGTACAGCGTCACGCTCGATTGAGCTTGTGCAGCGCCGGCAGCGCCGAGCAGGGCGAGCGAGAGGGTAGACAGTGCGAGTTTCTTCATCGTTGAGTTTCTCCACGCGAGTAATTCGTGAGTCGTTATTTGTTGCGGATTGCAGAATAGCTCAGTGCCATACGCGCAAGAAAGCTCAAAAAATAAAGTGTCTCCAAAACATCACACCGGAGAAAAATCCATATAGATCAAGGACATCAAGCGCTATTCCTATTTTTGAAATAGTTGACAATTGCTGCGGTGCGATTGTTGTGACCCACGGCGTGCACCACAAGCGATCCTCCGATTCCCTGCAATGGTGCGATGAAAACGCGGCAAGCAAACGTTTGCGTGTGCGGTGACGAGCATTCCGGAGGTCGGTGCGCGCCCGGGGCGCCGCGTGACGCGGCGGGACCCCCGGAAAAGACTCAGTTGCGCAACTTGTGCTACTCGCGTAAGCGAATCGCCAGACAGTGAAATCGCGTCGCCGCACCACGCTTGGTGCAAGCGTCGCTTCGCGAAATTGAACGATGGCGCGTTACCGATCGCGCGACTGGGCAGCCACGGATGCTTCCGTCCGCACGCCGGCCGGCTCCGCATGCGCGGCGCCGCGTGCCGCCGCGAATTCCGCGCCGAGCAGCAGCACGGCGGCGGAGAAGTACAGCCACATCAGCAGCACCGCGAACGACCCGGCCGCGCCGAACGCGCTCGCGGTGCCGGCATGCGCGAGATACAGCGCGAACAGCTTCTTGCCGCCGGAGAACAGGATCGCGGACACGCCGCCGCCGATTGCCGCGTCGCGCCATGCGACGCGCGCATCCGGCAGGAACTTCATCAGCGTGGCGAACGCGGCGGCGAGCACCGCGATGCCGACGAAGAACTGCACGACGTTGGTGATCGCGATATACGGCGAATTGCCCCACAGCCACGTGCCGACGAACGTGATCGCCGTATCGAGCACGAGCGACACGATCAGCAGGAACGCGACGCCGAGCACGAGCCCGAACGAGATCAGCCGCACCCGCACGAGGCCGAGCACGCTCGACCAGCGCTTCTCGGCCGCCGGCCAGATCACGCTCAGCGCGGTGTTGAGCGACGCAAACGTGGCCGACGCGCCGACCGCCAGCGCGGCGAACGAGATCAGCGTCGCGAGGCCGCCGCGCTGGCCGCTGCGGTGCGCGTTCTGGACGATGGTCTGCACGCTCGCGGCCGCGTCGTCGCCGATCAGCTGGTGCGCCTGCTCGAACACCTGGCCGCGCGCGGCGTCGTCGCCGTAGAACCAGCCGGCCACCGCGATCACCATCACGAGCATTGGCGCGAGCGAGAACGCTGAATAGAACGCGATGCTCGCGGCCATCGTCGTGCAGCGGTCCGACGAAAAACGCCGGAACGCGGCCAGTGCCCAGTTGGCCTGCCGTCTTGCCAGGCGCGTCGCATCAGCGGGAATATATGGTTTCATCGCGTATCGGGTCGTGACGCGGGAGGCCGGCGCCACGCAAGGGTTCATTGGTTCAAATCGGACAATTCAATATTGATACGAAGATTCGAACATAGTTGCGTGAACTGTCTATAATTCCTTTCGATCCCCCCACAATAAAGCCGAGACCATCATGCTACAAATGTCCCGGCGCCAGTTCCTGAAAGTGACCGCCACGTCGCTCGCCGGATCGAGTCTTGCCCTCATGGGCTTCTCGCCGACCGAAGCGCTCGCGGAGGTCCGTCAGTACAAGCTGGCGCGAACCGTCGAAACGCGCAACACCTGCCCCTACTGCTCCGTCGGCTGCGGCATCCTGATGTACAGCCTCGGGGACGGCGCGAAGAATGCGCAGCCGAGCATCATCCACATCGAAGGCGATCCCGACCACCCGGTCAATCGCGGCACGCTGTGCCCGAAGGGCGCGAGCCTGATCGACTTCATCCACAGCCCGAGCCGCCTGACGCATCCGGAATACCGTGCACCGGGTTCGGACAAGTGGGAGCGCATCTCGTGGAACGACGCGCTCGACCGGGTCGCGAAGCTGATGAAGGCCGACCGCGACGCGAACTTCGTCGAGACGGCGGACGACGGCGCGAAGGTCAATCGCTGGCTGACGACCGGCATGCTGGCCGCATCGGCGGGCAGCAACGAGGTCGGCTACCTGACGCACAAGGTCATTCGCAGCACGGGGATGCTCGCGTTCGACAATCAGGCGCGTGTCTGACATGGCCCGACGGTGGCAGGTCTTGCCCCGACGTTTGGCCGTGGAGCGATGACGAACCATTGGGTCGACATCAAGAACGCGGACGTGATTCTCGTGATGGGCGGCAATGCAGCCGAGGCCCATCCGTGCGGATTCAAGTGGGTGACGGAGGCGAAGGCGCACCGCAAGGCGCGGCTGATCGTCGTCGACCCGCGCTTTACGCGCACCGCCTCGGTGGCGGACTACTACGCGCCGATTCGCACCGGCACCGACATCGCCTTCCTGGGCGGCGTCATCAACTATCTGCTGACGAACGACAAGATCCAGCATGAGTACGTGAAGAATTACACGGACTTCTCGTTCATCGTGCGCGAGGATTTCGCGTTCAACGACGGCATCTATTCCGGCTACGACGCGGAGAAACACGCGTACCCGGACAAGTCGAGCTGGGACTACGAGCGCGGCGACGACGGCTTCGTGAAGGTCGACCCGACGCTGCAGCACCCGCGCTGCGTCTATAACCTGCTGAAGCAGCACTACGCTCGCTATACGGCCGAGATGGTCGAGCAGGTGTGCGGCACGCCGAAGGACAAGTTCCTGAAGGTCTGCGAGATGCTCGCGACCACGGCCGTGCCCGGCCGCGCCGGCACGATCCTGTACGCGCTCGGCTGGACCCACCACTCGATCGGCGCGCAGATGATCCGCACCGGCGCGATGGTGCAGCTGCTGCTCGGCAACATCGGCATCGCCGGCGGCGGGATGAACGCGCTGCGCGGCCACTCGAACATCCAGGGGCTGACCGACCTCGGGCTGATGTCGAACCTGCTGCCGGGCTACATGACGCTGCCGATGCAGGCCGAGCAGGATTTCGAAGGCTACATCAAGAAGCGCACGCAGCTGCCGCTGCGGCCGAACCAGCTCAGCTACTGGAAGAACTACAAGGCCTTCCACGTCAGCTTCATGAAGTCGTGGTGGGGCGATGCGGCGACCGCCGAGAACAACTGGGGCTACGACTACCTGCCGAAGCTGGACAAGCAGTACGACCTGCTGCAGACGATCGAGCTGATGAATGCCGGCAAGATGAACGGCTACATCTGCCAGGGCTTCAACCCGCTCGCGGCGGCGCCCTCGAAGGTGAAGACGGCCGCGGGGCTCGCGAAGCTGAAGTGGCTCGTGATCATGGATCCGCTCGCGACCGAGACATCGGAGTTCTGGAAGAACCACGGCGACTACAACGACGTCGATTCGTCGAAGATCCAGACCGAGGTGTTCCGCTTGCCCACCACGTGCTTCGCGGAGGAAAACGGCTCGCTCGTCAGTTCGAGCCGCGTGCTGCAATGGCACTGGAAGGGCGCGGAGCCGCCGGGCGAGGCGAAGAGCGATCTCGAGATCATGTCGGGGCTGTTCCAGCGCATGCGCGATGCGTACAAGAAGGACGGCGGCAAGTTCCCCGACCCGATCGTCAACCTGACCTGGCCGTACGCGAACCCGGAAAGCCCGACGCCCGAAGAGCTCGCGAAGGAGTTCAACGGGAAGGCGCTGGCCGACCTGCCCGATCCGAAGGATCCGGCCAAGACGCTCGTGAAGAAGGGCGAGCAGCTCGCCGCGTTCGCGCAGCTGAAGGACGACGGCACGACGGCGAGCGGCTGCTGGATCTTCTGCGGGGCATGGACGCAGGCCGGCAACCAGATGGGGCGGCGCGACAACTCGGATCCGACCGGCATCGGCCAGACGCTCGGCTGGGCGTGGGCATGGCCCGCGAACCGGCGGATCCTGTACAACCGCGCATCGTGCGACGTCAACGGCAAGCCGTTCGACCCGACCCGGAAACTGGTCGGCTGGAACGGCAGCGCGTGGTCGGGCCCGGACATTCCCGACTACAAGGCCGACGAATCGCCCGAGACCGGCATGGGCCCGTTCATCATGAACCCGGAAGGCGTCGCACGCTTCTTCGCGCGCGCCGGGATGAACGAAGGCCCGTTCCCCGAGCACTACGAGCCGTTCGAGACGCCGCTCGCCGCGAACCCGTTCCATCCGAACAATCCGCAGGCACTGAACAACCCGGCCGCCCGCGTGTTCCCGGACGATCGCGCGTCGTTCGGCAAGGTCGCGGAATTCCCGCACGTCGCGACCACCTATCGTCTGACTGAGCATTTCCACTACTGGACCAAGCATGCGCGGCTGAACGCGATCATCCAGCCCGAGCAATTCGTCGAGATCGGCGAAGACCTCGCGAAGGAGGTCGGCGTCGCGCATGGCGATCGCGTGAAGGTGTCGTCCAAGCGCGGCCATATCGTCGCGGTCGCGCTCGTCACGAAGCGGATCAAGCCGCTGACGGTCGACGGCAAGAAGGTCCAGACGGTCGGCATCCCGTTGCACTGGGGCTTCAAGGGGTTGACGAAGCCCGGCTATCTCGCGAATACCCTGACTCCGTCCGTGGGTGACGGCAACTCGTACACACCGGAATTCAAGTCGTTCCTGGTGAAGGTCGAAAAGGCGTAAGGGGAAAGAGATGGCATTGCAATCGCTGGATATCAAGCGCGTCTCGGCCACCACCACGCCGCCGCCCACGGCGCGCGAGCCGGTGACCGGGAGCGTCGCGAAACTGATCGACGTGTCGAAGTGCATCGGCTGCAAGGCGTGCCAGACGGCGTGCATGGAGTGGAACGACCTGCGCGACGAGGTCGGCACCAACGTCGGGGTGTACGACAACCCGGCCGACCTGTCCGAGCATTCGTGGACGGTGATGCGGTTCTCCGAATACGAGAACCCGGCGGGCAACCTCGAATGGCTGATCCGCAAGGACGGCTGCATGCACTGCGAGGATCCGGGCTGCCTGAAGGCCTGCCCGTCGCCGGGCGCGATCGTGCAGTACAACAACGGGATCGTCGATTTCCACGAGGAGAACTGCATCGGCTGCGGCTATTGCGTGACCGGCTGCCCGTTCAACATCCCGCGGATCTCGAAGCAGGACAATCGCGCGTACAAGTGCACGCTCTGCTCCGACCGCGTCGCGGTCGGCCAGGAGCCGGCCTGCGTGAAGACCTGCCCGACGGGCGCGATCGTGTTCGGCACCAAGGAGGACATGAAGCAGCACGCGGCCGAGCGGATCGTGGACCTGAAGGAGCGGGGCTTCGAGCATGCGGGGCTGTACGATCCGCAGGGCGTCGGCGGCACGCACGTGATGTACGTGCTGCACCATGCCGACAAGCCGTCGCTGTACCACGGCTTGCCGGACAACCCGTCGATCAGCCCGATGGTGAAGCTGTGGAAGGGCATCGCGAAGCCGCTCGCGGTCGCGGGCATTGCGCTCACGGCGCTGGCCGGCTTCTTCCACTACACCCGGGTCGGCCCGAACGAGGTGAGCGACGAGGAGGAAGCCGCCGCCCGCGACGAAGCGCGACGCATCAAGGAGGACGCGAAATGAAGCACGACGACCCCAACCTGATCGTCCGCTACACGGCGAACGAGCGGACGAACCACTGGATCACCGCGATCACGTTCGTGCTGCTCGCGCTGTCCGGGCTCGCGATGTTCCATCCGTCGATGTTCTGGCTGTCCGCGCTGTTCGGCGGCGGCCAGTGGACGCGGATCCTGCACCCGTTCGTCGGCCTCGTGATGTTCGTGTCGTTCGCGGTGATGGCCGTGCGCTACTGGCATCACAACGTGCTCGACCGCGACGACGCGCAGTGGCTGCGCCAGATCGACGACGTGCTCGCGAACCGCGAGGACAAGCTGCCGGAGATCGGGCGCTATAACGCCGGGCAGAAGCTGCTATTCTTCGCGATGGTGGCGTGTCTCGCGCTGTTGCTGCTGTCGGGCATCGTCATCTGGCGGCGGTATTTCTCGTTCTACTTCCCGATCGGGGTGATCCGGATCGCGGCAGTCGTCCACGCCGTCGCGGCGTTCGTGCTGATTGTCGGCATCGTCACGCATATCTATGCGGCGCTATGGATCAAGGGCTCGATCCGGGCGATGGTGCGCGGCACGGTCACCCTCGGCTGGGCGCGCAAGCACCATCCGAAGTGGTTCCGTGAAAGCGTGAAGTAGCGCACCCGAACGGGGCGGCGCGCCGGTTGCGGCGCGCGGCTCCCGCCATTGCCGGAATTTGCCTGAAGCGCCGACGCGTCGGCGCTTGTTTTTTTGGAAGACACTCTCGTGACACAACGCATTCTTGAGCCGACCGAGATCTCGGCGCTTGATCATTCGGCGATCCCGCGCTTCCGCCTGCCGGAACGCGCCACGGTTTTCTCGGCGCGCGCCGCGCGCCTGCGCCAGCTGGCCGACCTGAACCCGATCGGCGGCTACCTGCGGCTGATGGCGGTGCTCGCCGACGCGCAGCATGCGGTGCTGCAGGACTTCGCCGCGCAGATGCCGTCGCCGGATGCGATCGCGCGCGCGCAGCAGCATTCGATGCCGCTCGTGCCGGCGCTCGGCGGCGAGCGCGATCCGCAATGGCGGGCCGTGCTGCATGAACTGCTCGACCGCGTCGAAGGCGCCGGGCTCGTCAATCCGCCGCTCGCGAAGCTGCTCGACCGGCTTCGCCTGGCGGCGCCGGCCGAGCTCGACGCGCAGGCCGATGCGATCCTCGCGCTGCGCTTCGCCGAAGTCGATCCGGCCACCGCGCCGTTCCTGATGGCCGCGCTGCAGGTGGTGTGGACCGACCTCGCGAGCCGCACGCAGCCGGCCGACGTGCCGTTCCTCGACCAGCCGGGGCTGTGCCCGGTGTGCGGCACGCACCCGGTCGCGAGCGTGGTGCGCGTGGGCGGCCAGTACGAAGGCTACCGGTTCCTGCAATGCGGGCTGTGCACGACCGAGTGGCACATGGTGCGCACCAAGTGCACGCACTGCGATTCGACCAAAGGCATCGCGTACCACGGCATCGAGGGCGGCAGCGAAGCCGTGAAAGCTGAATCGTGCGACGAATGCAAGACGTACCGCAAGATCGGCTACCAGAACAAGGATTACGACTTCGAGCCGCTCGCGGACGATCTCGCGAGCCTCACGCTCGACCTGCTGATGAACGAGGCGGGCTATCAGCGCAGTTCGCCGAACCCGCTGCTGTGGCCGGACGTGTCGCAGGAAGAATGAACGCTTTGCCCGGGGGCGGGGCCTGCGCCGAAGCGCTCGCCCCGGTCCACAGGAGACCACCCACTCGTGACTGAACCTGCATTGAACGAACTGAACGCGGTGCTCGCGCGCGTGCCGTCGGTCGAGCGCGTGCTGTCGTCGGCGCCGCTGCAGCCGGTGCTCGACACCTACGGCCGCACCCGCGTGCTGAACGCGGTGCGCGCGGAACTCGAACGCTGGCGCGCTGCGGCGCAGCATGATCCGGCGGCGGCCGAGCCGCTCGACGAAACGCGCATCGCCGCGGCCGTCGCCCACGCGCTGGCCGCGCAAAGCGCCGGTGCGGTGCGCACCGTCTTCAACCTGACGGGCACCGTGCTGCACACCAATCTCGGCCGCGCGCTGCTGCCCGACGACGCGGTGCGCGCGGTGGTCGCGGCGCTTACGCAGCCGGTGAATCTCGAGTTCGACCTCGCGACCGGCCGCCGCGGCGACCGCGACGACTTGATCGACGATCTGCTGTGCGAACTGACCGGCGCCGAGGCCGCGACCGTCGTCAACAACAACGCGGCCGCGGTGCTGCTGACGCTGTCGGCGCTCGCGCCGAAGCGCGAGGTGATCGTATCGCGCGGCGAGCTGGTCGAGATCGGCGGCGCGTTCCGCATTCCCGACATCATGAGCCGTGCGGGCGCGCGGCTGCGCGAGGTCGGCACCACCAACCGCACGCACCTGCGCGACTACGCGGACGCGATCGGCCCGCGCACCGCGCTGCTGATGAAGGTGCATTGCAGCAACTATGCGATCACCGGTTTCACGAAGGAAGTGACGCTGCCCGAACTCGCGCCGCTCGCGCGCGAGCATGGCGTGCCGGTGGCCGTCGATCTCGGCAGCGGCACGCTCGCCGACCTCACGCAATGGGGGCTGCCGCACGAGACGACGGTGCGCGAAACCGTGGCCGGCGGTGCAAACGTCGTCACGTTCAGCGGCGACAAATTGCTCGGTGGGCCGCAGGCCGGCCTGATCGTTGGCGATCGCGCGCTGATCGGCAAGATCAAGAAACATCCGCTCAAGCGCGCGCTGCGCGTCGGCAAGCTCACGCTCGCCGCGCTCGAACCCGTGCTGCGCCTGTACCAGGCGCCGGAATTCCTGCGCGAGCGGCTGACGACGCTGCGGCTGCTGACGCGCCCGCAAGCGGACATCGCCGCGGCGGCCGCGCGCGTGCAGCCGGCGCTGCAGGCGGCGATCGGCAGCGGCTACACGGTGAGCGTCGAGCCGATGTTCAGCCAGATCGGCAGCGGCGCGCTGCCGGTCGACCAGCTGCCGAGCGTCGGGCTCGTCGTGCGCACGCCGGATGGCAAGCGCGGCGGGCGCGCGCTCGCGCAGCTCGAGAAACAACTGCGCGGCTGGCCGCGCCCGGTGATCGGGCGCATCGCCGACGGCGCGCTGCGGCTCGACCTGCGCTGCCTCGAAGCCGACGACGAGGCGGCCCTCGTCGCGCAGTGCGCACGATTCGCGGAGCCGGCTGCATGATCGTCGGTACCGCGGGACACATCGATCACGGCAAGACGACGCTCGTGCGCGCACTGACGGGCGTCGACACCGATCGCCTGAAGGAAGAGAAGGCGCGCGGCATCTCGATCGAGCTTGGGTATGCGTACACGCCGCTCGACAACGGCGACGTGCTCGGCCTGATCGACGTGCCCGGCCACGAGAAGCTGATCCATACGATGGCGGCCGGCGCATGCGGCATCGACTTCGCGCTGCTCGTGATCGCCGCCGACGACGGCGTGATGCCGCAGACCCGCGAGCATCTCGCGATCCTGCAACTGCTCGGCGTCACGCACGGCGCGGTCGCGCTGACGAAATGCGACCGCGTCGACGACGCGCGGCGCGCGCAGGTGCGCGACGAGATCGCCGCCTGGCTGCACGATTCGACGCTGGCCGATGCGCCGGTGTTCGAGACGCGCGCAACCGACACGGACGATGCCGGCGTCGCGGCGCTCAAGCGCCATCTCGGCGACGCGGCGATCGCGTGGCGCGCGCGCCGCGACGACGGGCTGTTCCGGCTCGCGGTCGACCGCGTATTTACGCTGGCCGGGCAGGGCACGATCGTGACCGGCACCGCGTTCGCCGGCCAGGCGAAGGCCGGCGACACGCTCGCGATCGTGCGCACGGGCGGCGCGGCGCGCGTGCGCAGCATCCATGCGCAGAACCGGCCGGTCGACGTCGGGCATGCGGGCGAGCGATGCGCGCTGAACCTGGCCGGGGTCGACAAGGCCGAGGTCGAGCGCGGCGATACGGTCGCGGATGCGCGGCTCGTCGCGACGTCGCCGCGCATCGACGTCGAGCTGACGCTGCTCGCCGATGCGGGGCTGACGCTCACGCACTGGGCGCCGCTGCACGTGCATCTCGGCACGCTGCACCGTGTTGCGCACGTCGCGCTGCTCGACGGCGAATCGCTTGCGGCGGGCCAGCGGATGCGCGTGCAACTGGTGTTCGACGAACCCGTGTTCGCGCTGCCGGGCGACCGCTTCATCGTGCGCAATCCGCAGGCGACGCGCACCGTCGGCGGCGGGCGCGTGCTCGATCCGTTCGGGCCCGCGCGCAAGCGCCGCACGCCGGCGCGCCGCGCATGGCTCGACGCGCTGGCGATATGGCTCGACGAGGGGCGGCTCGATGCGCTGCTCGGCGAGGCCCCGCTCGGCATCGCGCGCGCGACGCTCACCCACCTGACCGGCTTCGCGCCGGACGCGCTGGTCTTGCCCGACGACGCGCTGGCGATCGGCCAGCACGGAAGCGTGTCGAACGACGGCTGGGTGATGGCCAACACGCATTGGCGCGCGCTGCAGGCGAAGACGGTCGATACGCTGCGTGCGTATCACGAGCGCATGCCGGACGAGCAGGGGGTCGATGCGGCGCGCCTGCGCCGGATGGTCGCGCCGCTCGTGGGCGATGCGTTGTGGCGCGCGCTCGTCGATGCGCTGGTGGAGGGCGGCGACGCCGCGAGAAGCGGCCCGTGGCTGCACCTGCCGTCGCATACGGTGAATCTCGACGCGCGCGAGGAGGCGCTCGCGCAGGCGCTGCTGCCGATGATTCGCGCGGGGCGTTTCGATCCGCCATGGGTGCGCGATCTCGCGCGCGAAGCGGGGGCGGCCGAGGACGCGGTGCGTGCGCTGCTGCGCAAGCTCGCGCGGCGCGGCGATGTGCATCAGGTCGTGCGCGACCTGTTCTATCACGCGGACGTGGTGCGGGATCTCGCGGTGCTGGTCGCGCAGCTCGTGCGTGCGAGAGAGAGCGGGCTCGATGCCGCGACGTTTCGCGACGCGACGGGGCTCGGCCGCAAGCGCGCGATCCAGATCCTCGAATTCTTCGATCGGGTTGGGTATACTCGCTTCCACCGCGATTTACACCTCTTGCGCCCTGATAGCGACTGGCTCGGTATAACGGCGTAGGCACGCGTTTTTTCCCCAAGGAAGGCATCCGTATCCGGTGGTGCGGCCGGGCTTCAAACCCGGTAGGGGGCGTCAGACGCTCCTTGGTAGGTTCGACTCCTGCTGCCTTCCGCCACGAGGGTCTCCGGCGAGTCAGCGTGCTCCCGAACGGAGCATCCTTGCGCAGGAGTGTGGGGTTTCTTGCCCGATCCGTATCAGCGGACTGACGATCGGCTGATCTTCTGTACAGCCTCTGCCAGTCTGTCTGCGACGACGTGCGCGTATCGTATCGTCGACGCCTTGTGATCTGACACCCCACCGACCGCGTAGCGGTCGATTCCAGGTGGCCGGACTTCCGGCTGGCCTTGACCCTCTGCTCATGCGTCGCTGGCGACGGAAAATTTCCATCCTATTGGTCGATGTGAAGTCGTGCCGGCAGTCGTTGCCGGGGGATTCGTTCCGAGTGGTTGGCAATCGATGCTTGCGATGGCATTGCGTTGATTTTGATGTAGCATCTTCCATCAGGATTCGTGAGGACTCCTCTTGCACGCATGCATTCCGTACTGACCATATTGTCCCATCGACCCGTTGACGGGCTCGTTGAAAATCACGAGCGTTACGCTCGAGTTCACGGCTACCGGCATGTAGTCGTCGACAGCATGCATGTGTATGGGGAGCGGCAGCGTGTCCTGCACAAGTATCATGCGATTGTCGAGCAGCTTGTCGCGATGGACGAAGGGGCGGTACTTCTCGTACTCGATTCGTTCTCGGTTGTGTTTAGCCCACATCCGCTGCACGAAGTCGCACACGGCTACGAGTCGATCGTGACGACGCAGGCGCCGAAGTCAAATATCCCCGCGGCAAGCGGGATGATTTTTCGCAATACTCCGGAAGTGCGTGAGCGTATGCGCAAGCTGGTGGTCATACTCGGCAAGTGGGCGATGTATCTGCCTGAGCGGCGGGACGCATGCGAGGCGACGCTGCTCGCAGAATCGTTTCCCCCTCTGCCGTTCGACGAGCCGCTGGCAAACGGTCATTTCTCGTCGGCACAGACAATCTGGAGTGCCGGTTTAACGATTGATTCGATTGCGTGGGCGTGCCCGCTCGTTGCGCATCATGCGCCGGAGTGGCAACAAACGGACGGTGTCTGGATGCCAACCGTTGACTATGACTTCAGGTATGTTTCGGCGCTTGTTGACGACGCGGAACGGTTTCAGCGCGGCGAACGGCCGTGTGCGGCGGATGACTGGCGTGCCGCACGGGAGCGAACGCGCATGCCGGAGCGACATGTGAATGGCGACGCGCCGATCGCGTTTGTAACCCTGCATACGTCGCATATCGCGGGCTACGGTGATCTCCACGAGGAGAACTTCGCTCGTTATTGCAAGCGGCATGGCTACGCGTACCATGCGTATCGTGTGCCGCCCGCGTTCCTGCCGGACGGGATCGATGCGAATTGGGCGAAACTGCATCTGATCCGTGAACACCTCGCGCATCACGAATTCGTGTTCTGGGTCGACGCGGACATTTTGGCCGTCGATCAGCGTCAGCCGATCGACGGCACGATCGACAAGCGTGACTTCGTGATAGGTACCGATCACACGGCATGGGCGATCAACTCGTGCATGTTCGGCATGCGGAACGTGGCGCCCATGCGGGATCTGGTGGAGCGCCTATGTGCACGTATCGAGCGCATTGATGATCGTTCGTCGATCTATGCGAGCGGAGGCGATCAGCAGGCGATCTATATGGAGTTGCTGCAGTCGGGCATGATCGACGCACGCTATATCGTCGATGCGATGACGCTTGCCGCATCGCCGGTTTATGCAACGCGCGATAGTCGCTTCGTTCATTTCCCCGCGCAACATAACCACTATCGCGCAGTGACGATGCGTGTGTGGGACCGGCTGAGTCTTGAGAGATAGGTCGCGGATATTGCTTCGATACCGGGCCCCGCTTCGGCGGGGTTTTTCTTTCCGTGGCGTATCGTGCGCGCCGGATGGCCGAGTTGACAGAATGTGACAGAACCGAAGCGGACCGACTCTATAATCGATCGCCAGATCGATATGAAAAAACGGGGTTGGGATGTCTCTTTACGCGAGCCAGAAGTGCCGGTATGGCACGATGATGTTCAACGCGAACGACGAATTTGTCGGCCGGAGCCTGTCACTTTATGGCGAATGGTCCGAACCCGAGTCGTTTGTGTTTTCCCAGATCATTCGCGACGGCGACGTTGTCGTCGAGGCTGGCGCGAACATCGGCTCGCATACGGTGATGTTGTCACGCGCGGCCGGCGACGCTGGCACCGTGTTTGCCTTCGAGCCGCAGCGGCACACGTTCCAGTTGTTGTGCGCGAATCTCGCGCTGAACGAGCGGCGGAACGTGCGGGCGCTTCAATGCGCAGTCGGAGATGCCGAGGGCACGGTCGAGTTCCCGATTGCCGACCCGCGGCTGGCAAACAATTTTGGCGGCTCGTCGCTCTTCCTTCAGGGACTTCCCACCGAGTCGGTTGCGTTGCGCACGGTCGATTCGCTACGACTGCCGCGGTTCGATTTCCTGAAGGCCGATGTCGAAGGGTTCGAGGCGAATGTCGTTCGCGGGGCGCACGAATCCATCCGGACACATCGGCCGATTGTCTATCTCGAGTACCTGAATCACTATACGGGTGACAGCTCGAAAGTGTTTCTCGACTATTTCACGTCGCTCGACTATCGCGTCTGGTATTTCATCACGCCGGTATTCAACCACCAGAATTACCTGGGCAGTACAGAAAACGTGTTCGATGGCATCTGGTCGTTCGACCTGATTTGCATCCCGCGCGAGCGCGGCGAAATGCACGGGCTCGTGGAGGTGACGCCGGACAACGAGGGCGTGTGCCGCGATCCGGATGCATGGCGTCGAGTTCGGTTCGCCATTGCGTGACGGCCGTACCACGGGGCGGGTGCGGTTTTTTTGCCGTCGCATGCATCGTCACGGTACGCTCCCTGGTCGGTTCGACTCCCGTTGACTCCTGCGGACGTTCGACTTTCGCAGGCACGACGTCGACGAATGCGGCGGCATTGTCCGACGCGACGAATCGGCCCGATCGAATCGCTACCGATATCGTGCACGCTCCGTTCGTGCTGTCTGATCAGCGTAGCCTGAAGCAGGCGATCAGCGGGTCATGACGCCGCGAGCGATACGCTGACCTTCCGCGTCCGGAAGAACTTCCGGCTCGGATAATCGACGGCATAGAGCGCGATCAGCGACAGACCGAATGCGGCCGACAACGTAATGGCCGACCTGTTGGAGCCAAGGCTCAATGCGGCAATAAAGGCCGGAATATGGAACAGATACAGGGCGTACGAGTAATCACCCAGAAAATTGAGCGATCGATGCATACGCTTGGGTACGCGAATTTCCGCGCTTGCGACGAGCACGAAGATCGAGATGAACAGCGGCGCGCCCGTGAAGTGGCCTAGCGTTGCTGCGAACGTCGAGGGCAGCGCGAGCACAAGGAAGCCGAGTGCCGTGCCGCGCAAACGGTAATAGAGGAAGCCGGTGATCCAGAGCCAGGAGCATGTCGCGAAGACGCGACCGTGTTCCAGAGAGTCGATTCCATGCCCTGGCAGCGGCACGACAGTCAGGAAGGCAACGAACGAAGCTGCGATCCAGAGCACAAGCAAGGTATTCGACAAGCGCTTGAGCAGCGGCGCGATCATGTAATGCCACCACTCCGCGCTCAGTGACCAGATCGGCCCTACCGTCGCGATTGGGGATGCGAGTACCGTCTGAAGCATCAGTAGAGACGCGATTGTCTCGAACGTCGACGCACGTGCGACGTTGCGTCCGAGCGGCCACGTGAATCCGTGTGGCGCAAGGAAAACAGATACCGCAACCCCGAATGCGATGCAGGCAAGGTACAGAGGCCAGATGCGCAGGAATCGTCGTCCGTAAAAGCCTTCGGTCTCACGTGCCACGCTCGATGCGATGCTGAATCCGGAGAGAATGAAAAAGCCGAACACCGCGCTTCCCGGATTCAGATAGCCGTTGCCGACGATGTGATATGAATCAAGTCGAATGAACAGCGAGAAATGACCCAGCACGACTGTGGTGGCCAGAAAGAAGCGAAGCCCCGCAAGAACTGCCCATTGTTCTTGTGATGGTGACGACCCGGGGTTTTCTGAATTTGCGTTCATGACGTTCTGCTACAGCACTTTCGCGATGAGGTTCTTGATGGCGCGCACCGGAGCGGTTATTTGCCAGGATGTGCTGCGGTATACATTCTCGAGCTCGCGCCGAAGCGCCAGCTCACGCTCTGTAGAAGTAACCGCTTTTTGTACCGACTTCGCTGCGCGGATTGCCGCTTCGATTCTTTCGGAAAGTACATCGATGACCCGCAAGGCCGCGGCATCCGTAGCGCGCCATGTCCACTCGCTGGCATCCAGCGCCAACGAACGGGCGAGTTTCGTTTCATAGAGGATAGTGCGCGACTCTCGGAGCGGAAGAAGTTTGCGGGCAATTTCCGACCCTTCGAAGACCGCGAGAATACTTTGCGCGGTGTGGCGCGCACGATATTCAAACACCGGCACAAGGCCGGCCGCTCTCACGAAGCGATTCAGGCTTCGCTTCGCGAAGAAGTTGATGTGTTCATGCATCAGATACATGTCGCCGCCATGCTCTCGCTGCCACAGAAGTCCTTCGCTCAGACTTGCCTGCAGTGGGCCCGGAACGTCAATGAACATGATGCCCTCTGGGGCGAGCCGACGAGTGAGCAACTTCAGGGCAGGAATCGGATCAGAGACATGCTCGAACACGTTAGACGCAAAAATGAGCCCGTGTTTTCTGCCGTCATCCGTCGACCCGGCGCTGAGATCGTCGATCCAGACTTTTGCGTGCGGAAACACGCGCCTGGGAATCGTTCCGTTACCACCAAAATCCAGTACATCCTGAAAAGACTCCAGCTCTGGATATACGTCCAGCAAATCGTTGTGGTCACGGATGCGCAAGACATAATCTTCCGAGAGCTCATCGTCGAACAGGCGAATGTGGTTGGCATAGGATGGCTCGCTCTCGAGTCGTACCCGGTTGTATTCGTCGCCCCGATAATCCGTGTAAAGCCTGGATGCCTCTTGGTCGGTCAGGCGGCGCTTGAAGAATGCGAAATCGCATGCCCGGCAGTAACGGATCTCGGTGACCGTCTCCTCGATGCCGCAGTATCTGGATAGAAAGGGGGCTATCTTTGCCGCGGTTCCATCCGTTTCTCCATGACAGATCAAGCAGGTGACTCGCTCCATGCGGGTTGCCTCCACGATATGAACCGGAATATTTTTATGGGAGCGGATTATACCCCTCCCTGCCCAAGTATCCGCTTCACCACCGGCAGCAGGGCCGGCAAGTAGTTTGCCTCCTTGAACCGGTAGCCGGCCTGGTTCGGGTGTACGCAATCCGAACTCACGAACGCGATGTTCCACGGCTGCGCATTCGGCGGCGCGGTGTAGTTCTCCCACGCGGCGAGGTTCGAGAGAACCGTGCCGCCGGCCGCGAGAAAAACCTGACCGGCAGTGTAGACCAGTGCGTTCGTGCCCGTACTCGGATCGAAGATGTTCATGTCCGGGCGGCAGATCGGATTCGGCTCCGCATAGACGGGAACTGCCCCATAGGCCGTCACGACGCCAGTCCATTTCTTGGCCCAGCCGGCATAGGTCGAAACATTTGCGCCGAGCGCGTACTGATCGTTGATCCCGCTGTTCGTGATGACGATGTGGGCATGAACCGGCAACGCCGCGAGACGCGATGCCAACGGCGCGACCGACGGTGCGGTGCCATTCAGGTCGGACGTCAGTGTCGAGCCAGGTATCGACCCGTCGATGACGGCAACCACACCGGGACCGAATGCGGCATCCATGTCGGCCTGCATCAGTTGTGCAGGGGACGGACTCGCGCGTCCGACGATGATGTTGCCCACCCCCGGAGCCTGTTGCGGGTTCGATGTGTTGTCAAGGTCGACTCCCCAGATCGTGCTGTCGCCAGCCAGATAGATCGTCACACGGCAATTCGGTGCCGTGCCTGATCCTTGGGCGGTCAACATGGCACAGGCCGGCGTCGTTCCAGTCGACAATTGCATCGTTGGCCGTGCCGCTGCGGATGCAGCGACCGGTGTGGTTCCAGCGGGGTTCGATCCTTCATCGCCGCCGTACGCTGTCAGAGACGCTGCAGCGCAGCCGAGCAATATCGCTACGGCTGCGGCTCTCCAGCGGGCGCCTCCTCGACGCGGGCGCCGAACGTCGCCATCTTCGCCAGGACGCGCGCGAACTCGTCCTCCGTGAGCGTGAGCTTCGCTGCCGCAACGAATGCCATGTGGGGACTGAGCTCCCGTGGCGATTGCCCCCCGGTGTACTTGCGCCATTGATGGTCGCCCGCCAGCCAGAACAGATCGGCCATTTGCTTTCCGGTCATGTTCAGCTCGTGCTTGAGCGTCGCGAGATCCCGTGTGCCGGGAGGTGTGTACTTGATCAGCATGGAAGCATGCGCGCGGCAAGCGCGCGGGAAAAACGAGTTTCATGGTCGTTTCCTTTCGGGATGTCGGGCTGCGCTGCGTGCGCTACCGCTGCTCGGGAATGTAGACCCAATGGGTCTAATAATCAAGGACTTTTCGCTGCCGCCTTTGGGCGGCTGATGCACCGACACGGTCTCGTCAGGTAGCCAAGGAGTTGCAGGAAATGTGGAAAGTGGTTTATAAATGCAAATGATTCGCATTTTCCTTGCCATCTGCAGCCATCGATGTTGAAAGGGTTGTTACATGACCGCCGCCCAGTTCGCCTTGCATCAGGATGTGCACACCCTTTACCGCGACCACCACGGCTGGCTGCAGGGCTGGCTGCGAAGACGGTTGGGTAACGCTGTCGATGCCGCCGACCTCGCTCATGATGCGTTTCTCCGCCTGATCCTCAAACCGACCCCCAAAGGCTTCGACAGTCCTGTCGAAGCGCGCGCCTATCTACGCACGATGGCGCAGGGGATGTGCATCGACCTGTTTCGCCGCCGTCAGGTCGAGCAGGCGTGGCTGGATTCATTGGCTGCGCTCCCCGAGCCCTGCGAGCCGTCGCCCGAGTACCGCGCGATCATCATCGAAACGCTGATGGAGGTCGGCGAGTTCATCAGCCGGTTGCCCGAGAAGGCGAGGAAGGCTTTCATCATGGCGCAGATCCATGGCTTGCCGAGCCGCGAGATTGCCGGCGAACTGGCTGTCTCGGAGCGCATGGTGCAAAAGTACCTCGCACAGGCCATGCTGCATCTGGCGCTGCTCGACGCCGGTCTGACTCGCTGACGCATGTCGGCGACGCCTTCCCCGTCTGCCGTCGAGAGCGGCGTCCAGACGGACTACGAGAGCCTCGAACAGGCCGCTCACTGGTATGCCGCGCTTTATGCCGACGGCGCAGATGCCGAACACCGTGAAGCCTGGGAGCGATGGCTGGCGGAACGTCCCGAGCATCGTCGTGCGTGGACGCATATCGAGGCGGTGAGCCGCCGGTTCGAGCCATTGCGAGGCGAGGGCGACGGCGAGCGCGAGGCGCTTGCGGCTGCCGTTCAGGTTTCTGCCAGGCGCGCGATAGGCCGCCGCCAGGTACTGGGTTGTCTGGCGGCGCTGGGCGGGACAGGCATCGCAGGATGGCTGGGAGGGCGCTTCATCGCCCTGCCGGATCGGTTGGCCGCATGGCGATCGGACTACCGCACGGGTGTCGGCGAACGGCGCGACGTGCTGCTGGCCGACGGCACACGCGTCTGGCTGAACACGAACAGTGCGTTCGACGTCGACTATGACGGCGCACGACGCCTGCTGACGCTGACGATGGGCGAAATCCTCATCGATACCGGCAAGGACGGCCAAGGCCGGCCGTTCTTCGTCGACACCTCGAACGGCCGGATGCAGGCATTGGGCACCCGCTTCACTGCGCGGCAGACGGACCAGTGCACGCTGCTGGCCGTTTTCGACGGGCGAGTCCGAATCCGGAACCGCTCGGGGCGCGTCGAGATGGTTGCGGCCGGCCAGCAACGGCACTTCGCAACGGACGTCATTTCCGGCGCGACGTTCGCCGATCCTGCGCGCGAAGCCTGGTCGCGTGGCGTGATTCTGGCCGATGACGTCACGCTCGACGCGTTGATCGCGGAGCTGAGTCGCTATCAGCACGGTCGCATCGGCGTCGACCCGCAAGTTGCGGGGATCCGGGTTGTCGGCCGCTTCCCGGCAAACAATCCGGACCAGACGCTCGCGATGCTCGAACGCGATCTGCCGATCCGCGTGCGGCGCACGCTGCCGTGGTGGATCTCGATCGAAGCCAAATAACGCGCGGGGCCATGTCCGGCGCCGGCTCCCGGTGGGCTGATCGGTCGGATCGAAAAAAATTTTCGATTTTGGTTCGCATTTCCCGTCCTCATCCGATTAACCAATATAAGAGGACGATTCGGAGATCGAGCCGCATCCTGCCTGGCTCTGCTTGACGCGGACAGACCTCTTCCTGCCCATTTTCACCTCGAGGAAAGCTGTCTTATGCGTCGCCTGCCGTTTCCTTCGAACCAAGACGCTCCCGTGCATGCGTGCTGCGTCGAAGGAGGACCCCACGCCTCGCGGGCCGTACATCGTCACGCGGCCCGGGCAGGGCGATTTGCCATGCTCGGCATCGCGCTCGCCGCGAGCGGCGCCTGGTCGCAGGCATTCGCGCAGACGCCCGCCGGCACGGCAACCCAGGCTGTCACCCGACGCTATGACATCCCGGCCGGGCCGCTGTCCTCGACCTTGAGCCGGCTTGCCGATCAAGCAGACATCCTGCTCAGCGTGCCGGGTGACCTGGCGGCGGGAAAGGCCAGCCCGGGCGTACATGGCTCGTATTCCGTCGATCGCGCGTTCCAGGCCGTTCTGACCGGCACCGGCCTCGAGGCGGTACGCCAAGGCGACGGCAGCTACTCGCTCCGTCCCGTACCCACCGCAGGCGCGCAAGGCGTGCTGCCTGCCGTGACGGTGATCGGCAAACGGATCGGTGATTCGGTCGCCGCGCCTTATGCAGGCGAGCAGGTCGCGCAAGGCGCCACAGTCGGCCTGCTGGGTAATCGCGACTATATGGATACACCGTTCAGCCTGACGAGCTATACGGAAAAACTCATCCGCGACGAACAGTCGACCAGCGTGGCCGAACTCCTGACCACGACCGATCCTTCGGTCCGGGCGGCGATCGACAGCGGCAACCGCTACGACGCAATCACGATCCGGGGGCTTCGCGTCGAAAACAGCGAAATCGCATTGAACGGGCTCTTCGGGCTCGTGCCGGCCTATCGCGTCAGCCCTGATCCGATCGAGCGCATCGAAATCCTCAAGGGGCCGGGCGCGTTGCTCAACGGCATGCTTCCACAGGGCAGCGTCGGCGGCAGCGTCAACGTCGTGACGAAGCGCGCCGACGACACGCCGCTTACCCGCCTCACAACCGAATACCTGTCCAACTCCGTATTCGGCGGCCACGCAGACATCGGCCGGCGTTTCGGGAAGAGCGGGGAATTCGGCATCCGCATCAACGCGGCTCGTCGTGAAGGCCATACGCCGATCGACGACCAGTCGAGACGGAACAGCGCGCTTTCGGTCGGGCTCGACTATCGCGGCGAGCGCCTGCGCCTGTCCGGTGACGTCATCTACCAGGACGACTACATGCGCGGGGCCGCGCGCGGCTATACCCCGATCGCCGGGATCGCGGTGCCGGAGGCGCCCGATCCCCGGATCAATCTCGCACAGTCCTTCGCCTACGCAAGCTCGCACAGCCTGACGGCGCTGGGGCGCGCCGAGTACGACCTGACGTCCGGCGTGACGCTGTTCGGTGCGGTGGGCATGAATCGCTTCGGCTACGACAAGCTGGAAGACCCCGGCGCGACCATCACCGACATGCTGGGCAATGCGACGTCGTCGTCGAAATACCAAGAGGGCCGATCGCATGCGCTGTCGGCGGAAGCCGGGGTCAGGGCTCGCTTCAGGACCGGGCCGATCGATCATCGGTTCGTCGTCGGCGGCAATTATCTGCAGCAGACGACGTGGTTCGGGCAGACCGTCTACGGAAGCTATCAGACGAACATCTACGTGCCGACCCGGCTGTCGGGCCCCGGCGCACCGCTGTCGCATTCGCCGGACGCCAAGGACAGTGCGCAGATCCTGCGCAGCATCGCCATGGCCGATACTTTGTCTGCCGCGGGCGGGCTCGTTCAGCTCACGCTCGGCGTGCGCCACCAGCAGGTCGCCAGCAGCAACTTCGCCGCCTCCGGTGCCGAAACCGGTCACTACGACCAGGGCGTAACGACACCCTCCGTTGCACTGGTGATTCGTCCGCTCGACCAGCTTTCCTTCTATGCCAACTACATCGAGGCGCTGACGCCCGGCTCGTCGCCTCCTGCCGACGCGGCCAACCCCAACCAGGTGTTCGCGCCTTTCAAGTCGAAGCAATACGAGGTCGGGACCAAGCTCGATCTCGGCCGCTTTGGCGCGACGCTGGGACTGTTCCAGATCGACGTGCCGAGCGGCATCGTCGACCCCGCCACCAGGGTCTACAGCCTCAACGGCCTGCAGCGCAATCGCGGCGTCGAGCTTTCCGGTTTCGGGGAACTCGGCCGTGGCGTCCGGGTGCTGGGCGGTGTGAGCTGGCTCGACGCGAGGCTGCGTCGCACCCAGGGCGGAATCAACGACGGCCATCACGCCGTCGGCGCGCCGTCGCTCCAGGCCAATCTCGGTGTGGAGTGGGACACGCCGTTCATCCCCGGGTTCACGTTGGCCGGACGCGTCATCTATACCGGCAAGGCCTACGTGAGCCAGGACAACACGCAGCACGTTCCGAGCTGGACGCGATGCGATCTCGGCGGCCGCTTGACGACCCGGGTCGTGGGCAGGGACGTCACGCTCCGCGCAAGCGTCACCAATCTCTTCAACAAGGACTACTGGCAAGCGAATCCAACCGGATATCTGATCAGCGGCATGCCGCGCACTTTCTGGCTGTCGATGTCGACCGACTTATAGCGCGCACCATGACGGCAACTTTCCTGCGGACGTGCAGCACGCTCGCGACACTTGACTTCCGCCGCCGGAACCATTCGCCACCTGGTGGCCTGTTCGCCTTCCGAAGCCCGGCGGACCTCGAATCGACTGGCGCATTTACATCGGACTGCGAAGTTAGTGTTGACACGGCATCTCAAAAAGGAATAATTCTCATTTCTGATTTTGTGCGGCCTGGCTTTCTCCGGATGTTGGGCACCGGAGCAACAGGTTGCGCGGCAGGAGACACGCTATTGCATACCGAGGCGTTGCGCTGACGCCGCTCGGGTAGAGCGGGTATCGACCGATTTTCACAACAAGGCAAAACGGAAGCAGAACAATGCAGCTGATCAGTAGTGCGAATGGTTTGTGGAAGCAGGCGCGTGCCGTGCGGCGCGTGCCGGCGCGTCGCCAGGACAGGTTGATGCTTGCGGGTGCGCTGGCACTCGCATCGTGGCACCTGCATGCCCAGGAGGCCGCGGGCAAGGGCGCACAAGTCGCGCAGGACAAGGCCTCGGCAGGCGCCGCGAGCGTCGTGCCCCGGGATGCGGCGGCCGCCGGCGCGGCGACGCTCGATGCCATCTCCGTGCAGGGCAGCCGTCCGTCGCTGTACGCGGTGCCCGACGTCAACGTCGGCGCGCTCGGCGCGAAGGATCCGAAAGATCTGCCGCTGTCGGTGGCGTCCTATTCGGCTGAACTGATCGAGGCCCAGCGTGCGCGCACGCTGATGGATGTGCTGAAGAACGACCCGTCGGTGCAGAACACGGCGGTCGGCGGCGCGATGGACAATATCAGCATCCGCGGCTTTCCGGTCGACTGGACCAACACGATGCGGCGCGACGGGATGCCGGTCGCGCCGTACTACGACCTGCCGCTCGAGAACGTCGAGCGCGTCGACGTGCTGAAAGGGCCGTCGGGTTTCCTGTACGGCGTGAACTCGCCGGGCGGCACGGTCAACTATGTGCTCAAGCGCCCGACCCGCGACCGCTTCACGACCGTCACCGGCGAAGTGCGCAGCTACGACGGCTACTATGGTGCGGTCGACACGGGCGGCCCGATCGGCGACGGCCAGTTCGGCTATCGCTTCAACGTGGCAGGCGAGAAGGTCGGCAACTTCGGCCATTCCGGCGACCTGCGCCGCACGTTCGTAAGCGGCGCGATCGACTGGGCGATCTCGCCGCGCGCGCTGCTGCGCTTGAACTTCGACTACCAGAACAAGCGTCTCGCCGCGCAGCCCGTGATCGGCACGCAGCCGGACGGCTCGCTGCCGCCGCAGTTCGACCCGCGCACGCTGCTCGGGCAGCCGTGGCTGCAGTACCGCACCAACACGTTCAATATCGGCGGCCAGTTCGATTTCAAGCTGACCGACAACTGGACCTTCACGACACAGATCGCGCAGTCGTACAACAATCGCGACGCGGCGTTTCCGGATGTGTATTCGGTTGCAGCGAACGGCGACATCCTGAGCGGCGACATCTATCTGTCGCCGAACCAGAGCTTCCGCGTGCTGTCGACGAACACGTTCGTGTCCGGCAAGTTCAACACGGGACCGCTCGCACACCAGCTCGTGACGGGCGTGTCGACGCGCAACTACGATTCGCAACAGGGCGGTTTCGGCGTGATGCCGATCACCGTCGGCAATATCTTCAACCCGGTCTATTCACCGGCGCGGACGACCACGTTCCCCGGCAAGACGGTCACGAAGAATTTCCAGCCGAGCGTGTTCATCAGCGACCTGATCGATATCGGTTCGCACTGGAGCGTGATGCTCGGTTTGCGCCACGTGCGTTACCGCGACGATTCGTATGCGCCGTCCGGCGCCGGCACGCACTACGAGACGAGCGTCAACGTGCCGTCGGCCGGCCTGATTTTCAAGCCATTGCCGTCGCTGTCGACCTACGTCAGCTACTCGGAAGGCTTCGAGCAGGGCGGCGTCGCGCCGTACAACACGCGCAACGCGGGCCAGAATCTCGCGCCGGTGAAGAGCAAGCAATACGAAGCGGGCGTGAAGGCCGACATCGGCAGCGACCTGACCGTCAATGCGGCGGTGTTCCGCATCGAGAAGACGCTGCAGTACGTGAACGCGGCGAACGACTTCGTGCAGGCCGGCAAGCAGCGCCATACGGGCGTCGAGCTGACCGCGAACGGCCGTGTGACACGCGACCTGTCGATCGTCGCGGGCGCCGCGTACCTGCATACGCAGCAGGACGATACGGGCGACCCGGCGACGAACGGCAAGCGCGCCGCGAACGTGCCGACCTTCCAGGCGAGCGCGTTCCTCGATTACCGGATCGCGGCCGTGAGCGGGCTCAACGTCGACGCGGGCGTTTACTACGTCGGCCGCCGGCCGCTCGATGCGGCGAACACCGTATCGCTGCCGGGTTACGTGCGCTTCGATACGGGCGCGCGCTACCAGACGCGTATCGGCGGCCACACGACGATCTTCCGCGCCGGCGTGCAGAACCTGACCGACAAGCGCTACTGGGCCGCGGCGAACTACAACGCGGTGTGGCCTGGCCAGCCGCGCACGTTCTTCCTGTCCGCGCAGGTCGACATGTAACACGCAACATCAGCAGCACGAAACATGACGGCCATCGGATGCGCCGCAGAGCGCACGGGCCGTCTCCCCACGAAAACAGCTTATCCGCAGGGCTTCCGCTGCGCCGCCGGCGTGGGGCGCCCGTTTTCACACGAGGGAATCGCATGAATCTTGCTGAAGGCATCGATCCATCCGGTCTGAGGCCGGTTTCGAAGTCGCTCGCGATCTACGAGTTGCGCGACGACGAAATCACCGGACTCACGCAGGTTGCGCGCGACCTGATCGCGCATCACGACAGTGTCGAAAGCCCGTCGTTCGCGCACGACTGCATGCTCGCCGCCCAGGAGCTGCCGCGTTCGCTGCGTGCGCTCGCGCACCGCTACCGGCAACTCGAGCTGCCGTGCAGCGTCCTGCTGCTGCGCGGGATGCCGGTCGACGACACGCGCATCGGCGCGTCGCCGTCGCACTGGGACGCGCCTTGGCGCAATCCGCCGTCGCTGCTCGAAGAGGCGATGCAGTGCCTGATGACGTCGCTGCTCGGCGACATGTTCGGCTGGCGCACCCAGGAGAACGGCCGGTTTTTGCGGCACATCGTACCGATCAGGAAGGACCACGCGGAGCAGCTCGGCGGCGGCAGCAGCGTGACGCTGGTGTGGCACAACGAGGAGGCGTTTCACGAGCACCGTGCCGATTTCCTGTCGATTCTCTGCTACCGCAACGACGAGCACGCGCAGACGATCTTCTGCGGCATCGACGAGATCGAGGTCTCGGACGAGATGTGGCGTGTGCTGAGCGCGCCGCGCTTCACGATCCTGCCGGACAAGTCGCACCTGCCCGAGCAGAACGTCAGCGATCAGTGGCGCCTCGACGATCACGTGTTCGAGCGGATTCGCCGCATGCACGAAAGCCCGGAGCCCGTGCCCGCGCTGTCGGGGCTGCGCGCGAAGCCGTGGGTGCGCGTCGACGAGGCGTTCATGGCGGCGCTGCCGGGCGACGACGAGGCCGAGCGTGCACTGCGCTGGCTGATCGACGCGTGCTATGCGCACCAGACCAGCGTCGTCATGCAGCCTGGCGACATGGTCTGGGTCGACAACAAGCGCGCGGTGCACGGGCGCACGGTCTATCGCCCGAACTACGGGCCACGCCAGCGCTGGCTGCGGCGGGTCAACGTTCACGTCAACCTGCGCGAGACGCTGCCGTTCCGGCAAGCGCCGACGACGCGCGAAATCCTGTGAGGCGCAGATGAATACGATGACATTCGACCCGGCCGCGACGGCCGAAACCGGCGCCGACGTGCGCCCGCGGCTCGCGACGCAGCCGTCGCAGCTGCTCGTGCTCGGCAAGCGCGTGATCGACGCGCTCGACTACGACCCGGCGATGGTGCTCGATGCGGTCGAGCGCGCGTATCTCGGTCTTGCCACCGGCGAATCCGACAATCCGCGCAAGCTGATGAGCCAGCCCGCGGACAAGCACTCGGTCGCGTATTCGATGCTCGGCCGCGACGGCGGTCGCCGGACGGTCGGCTTCAAGACCTCGTACAAGCATGACCCCGAGCACAGCCGCGAGCTGCAGAAGTACTACACGACGCTACTGCTGTTCGACGACGAGACCGGCATGCCGGTCGCCATGTTGGACGGCAGCCTCGTTGGCTCGCTGCGCACGCCGGCTGTTTCGGCGTTGATCGCACGCGCGGCCGCACCGCACGCGCGCACGGCGCTCGTCGTCGGCACGGGCACGCAAGGCCGGATGGCCGCACCGTTCCTGTTGGCGGCGCTGCCGGGCGTCGAGCGCGTGATCGTGCACGGCCATTACGATGCCGGCATCGAAGCGGTCCGCCACACGCTGAAGCGCTTTCATCCGGACCGCGACATCGAGGTGTCGAGCGATCTCGGCGCGTCCGCGCGGCAGGCGGACATCGTGCTCGGCGTAGCCGGCGCGGGCGCACCGGAAGCGGTGCGTCACGCCGAGCTGAAGCCCGGCGCGCTCGCGCTGCTGGTCGGCTACGGCATTCACGCCGACGCGCTCCATCGCGCCGACTATCGGATCGCGACGAGTGAAGCGCAAATGCAGGTGACGGGGATGGATCTCGTCGACGAGACGGGCAAGCTGCCGGCTGTCGATGCGGAGTTGCCGGACATCCTGCTCGGCCGCAAGCCGGCGCGCCGCGCGGACGACGAGATCGTGTTCGCGTTCAACAGCGGGATGATCGTGACCGACATCGCGCTCGGGCGCGTGCTGGCCGACGCGGCGCGCGCGAAGGGGCTCGGGCAGGAGGTCGAGCTATGGTGAACCGTATTCCGCGGTTGCCCGCGTTGTGGGATCCCGCGCAGCGCGAGTTCGTGGATGAACATGAGGCAATGATCCACGAACTCGCGAACGGCTTCGATGCGCCCGTTCACCTGCTGTTTCCGGAGCGATTCGCGCGCAATGTCGCGGCGTTTCAACGCGTGCTCGACGAGCGTCGCGTGGCGGGGCGCGTGTACTACGCGAAGAAGGCCAACAAGGCGCGCTGCTTCGTGCGCGCCGCAGCCGACGCCGAAATCGGCGTCGACGTCGCGAGCGTGGGCGAATTCGCCGACGCATTGACCGCGGGTGTCCGCGGCGCAGACATCGGGGTTTCCGGCCCCGCGAAGGCGAGCGACCTGCTTCGGCTCGCGGTGCTGCACGATGCGCTGATCGCGATCGACAGCGTCGACGAGCTCGGCCGTCTCGCCGTGATCGCGCGGCAATGCGGGGGCATCGCGCGGGTGCTGCTGCGCATGGAGCCGGCCGCGCAGGATAAAAGCCGATTCGGTCTGAACGCTGCGGCGCTCGACACGGCGCTGTCGTTCTGCGCGTCGAAGCGATCGTCGCTGGTGCTCGAAGGCTTTTCGTTTCACCTGTCGGGCTACAGCGCGGAGGCGCGCTGCATGCAGGCGGGGATCGCGGTGCGCGCATGCGTGTCGGCGCGTGCGCTCGAACTTGCGCCGCACACCATCAACATCGGCGGCGGCTTCGCAATGTCGTACGCGAATGCTGACGACTGGCGTGCGTTCCAGGCGGCCCACGGCCCTGACGACTACCACGCGAAGAAGGTGTTCGAAGGCTTCTACCCGTATCACCAGGCATGCAGCGGCGCGCAGATGCTCGACGCGATCCTGGGTGGCATACCGGACGGCGAATCGAAGCCGCTCGCCGATCTGCTGCGCGAGCACGGCCTGCAGATGATGCTGGAGCCGGGGCGCGCGCTGCTCGATCAGGCCGGGTTCACGGTCTTCACCGTGCAGGGCGTGAAGGATCGCGGCGACTATGGCGTCGCGACCGTGAACGGCACGAGCTTCAGCGTCTCCGAACAATGGTTCGCGAGCGAGTTCCTGCCCGATCCCGAGCTGCTGACCGCCGCGCGCGCGTCGCAGCAACCGCCGCGCGCGTCCGGACCGTACCGCGCCTGTGTCGGCGGCGCGAGCTGCCTCGACTCGGACATGCTCACGTGGCGCAAGGTCGCGTTCGCGCGGCGTCCCGAGCCCGGCGACCTGCTGCTGTACCCGAACACGGCCGGTTACCAGATGGATTCGAACGAATCGCCGTTTCATGAATTGCCGCTGCCCCCGAAGCTTGTCGTAACCCTCGATGGTGCGCGCCCGCGCTGGCGCGTCGACCGCCTTTCCCCGTTTTCCGGAGCCTGATGATGAATATGCGTTTCCTGGGTGAACAACCGACGATCACCGTGCCGGCGATCGTATCGAAAGTGTCGGACCTCGTCGGCCGCACGCCATTGTTCGAGCTGATTCGCGGCGCCAACGGCGCACGCATCCTGCTCAAGCTCGAATCGACGAATCCGACCGGCAGCGCCAAGATCCGGATGGCGCGGCAGATGCTCGACGAAGCCGAGCAGGACGGCAGCCTGCGGCCGGCAGGCCGCGTGATCGAATCGACGTCCGGCAACACCGGCATGGGGCTTGCGTTGCTGTCCGCCGAGCGCGGCTACCGATTCACCGCGGTGGTCGACTGCCACGCGTCGAAAGACAAGCTGCGCGCGATGCAGGCGTTCGGCGCGGAGCTCGTCTATGTGAGCGAGGGCGATGCGCTCGCGACGGCGGATCGTGAAGCGCTGGCCGAGCGGATGGCGGCTGACGATCCCGACAGCATCTGGACCGAGCAGCACAACAATCCGGCGAACGGCAACGGCTATCGCGGGCTCGCGCGCGAACTGCGCGACGTGCTCGGCGAGCGGATCGACTACCTGGTCGGCTCGGTCGGCACTGGCGGCTCGCTGTTCGGCACGGCGCGCGAGCTGCGCGCGACCGGCCCCGCGCCGCGCGTGGTGGGTGTCGAGCCGGTCGGCTCGATCGCGTTTGGCGGGGAGGGCGGCTCGTACTACCAGTCGGGCACGGGTACGCCGCCCGGCGCGGAGATCGGCGCGCTCGTCGACTACGCGCTGCTCGACGAAGGCGTCAAGGTGACGGACGCGGCCGCGTTCAACACCGCGCGCTACATCGCGCGCAAGCGGGCGCTGCTCGTCGGCGGTTCGGCGGGCGGCGTGATCTGGCACGCGCTGAAGATGCTCGGCACGCTGCCGCCGGATTCGACGCTCGTCGTGCTGGTCTGCGACGGCGGCGAAAAATATCTCGACACTGTATTCAACGACGACTGGATGAACGAGCGCGATCTGCTCGACGATTCCATTGCCCGCGAACTCGATCCCATCTTTGCCGACGCCGCATGAAGCTTCATCGACAGTTCCGGCTCGACGCCGGAAACATCGGCGCGCTTGCCGCGCCGCTCATCCTCACGCAGCTCGCGCAGGTCGCGCTGACCACGACCGACATCGTGATGATGGGGATGCTCGGCCCGCGCGAGATCGCCGCCGGCGGTCTCGCGCTGACGATCTTCAACCAGCTGCGGACGATGGGTACGGGGCTCGTGACGGGCACCGGCAACCTGGTCGCGTTCGCCAACGGCCAGCACGATCATTCGGAGATCATGCGTCTCGTGCGCGCGAGTTTTGCGTTGTCGACGCTTGCGGCGCTTGCGTTCGCGCTGTTGATGCTGTTCGTCGAGAAGCCGCTCGTGTGGCTCGGCCAGGATCCGGCCGTGGCGCGGCAGGCCGCGTTCTATCTGGCGGCGGCCGCGCCCGGGATGTTGCCGTGTCTCTGGTTTCAGTCGCTGCGCCAGTACACGGTCGGGTTGCGCAAGCCGGGGCCGCTGCTCGCGATCACGGTTGCGTCGATCGCCGTCAACGCGGCCCTCGACTACGCGTTGATGTTCGGCCGTTTCGGCCTGCCCGAACTGGGTTTGACCGGCGTGGCGTGCGCGACGAGCGGCGTGTACCTGCTTTCGTTCGTCGCGTTTCTCGCGATCGCGAAGCGCCGGGCGGAACTGGCCGAACACCTGTCGCTGGCCGCCTGGCGTACCGATGCGCAGGCGCTCGCACGCACGTGGAAGATGGGGCTGCCGATCGCCGCCACCTATGGCTCCGAGGCGGCGTTCTTCACCGTGCTCACGCTCGTGATCGGCACGCTCGGCACCGACGCGCTCGCTGCACAGACGATCGTCAACCAGGTGATCTACATCGTGTTCATGATCTCCGTCGGCTTGTCGCACGCGTCGTCGATCAGCATCAGCCATGCATGCGCGCAGCACGACTATCGCGGCGCGCGGCGTCTCGGGTATACGGGGCTCGTGCTCGGCGTCGGCGCGATGCTGATCGTCGCGCTGCCGTATCTCGTCGCGCCGACGCGCGTGCTCGCGCCATTCCTCGACCACGGCGCGGCCGCGAACGCCGACGTGCTGCGGCTCGCAACCGGCCTGCTGACGATTGCCGCGTTGCTGCAGATATTCGATTGCAGCCAGAACATCGGCGTCGGCATCCTGCGCGGGCTCGGCGACGTGAAGAGCTCGTTCCGGATCTCGATCGTCGGCTACTGGATGATCGGCTTGCCGGTCGCCTGGGCGGCCGGCGTGACGCTCGGCTACGGAATCTACGGGATCTGGACCGGACTCGCGATCGGGCTCGCCGCCACGGCGACGATGCTGCTGCGCAAGTTCGAATACCGCCTCGGCACGCTGGCGAAACAGGCGGGCGCGAATCATTCATGAACGAACGGCATGGGGTGAAACGGCGGGGGGCCGGCGGGCAGTCGCCGGACGGGCATCGCGTGCAGGCGTCGCCGCCCGGCTCGGCGCGTGAGCCACGTGCACGCATGGGTGCGATCGTGCTCGCGCTGATCGTCGCGCTGGTGGGTGTAGCGCTCGCGAGCCTGTGCGCGGGCAACCTCGTGCTCAGCCCGGCCGCCGCGCTCGATGCGCTGGCCAGCGGCGGCGACTCGCCTGCCGCGCAGATCGTCCACGCATTGCGGTTGCCGCGCTTCATCGCGGCGCTGCTGGTCGGCGCCAGCCTCGCGGTGGCCGGCGCACTGATGCAGGGCATCACGCGCAACCCGCTCGCCGATCCGACGCTGACCGGCGTCGTCAGCGGCGCGGCGCTTGCGGTCGTCGGGGCAACCGTGCTGGCGCCGGCCATGCCGGCCGGCGCGCTGCCGTTCGTCGCACTGATCGGCGGCGGCGGGGCGGCAACGCTCACGTTCGCGCTGGCATGGCGCGCACGCCTGTCGCCGCTGCGCCTGTCGCTGGCCGGGACGACGATCGCCGCGCTCGGCAGCGCGGGCATCATCTCGCTGATGATCGCGGCCGGCCCGCAGGCGGGGCCGCTGTTCTATTGGCTGGCGGGCGGCCTGTCGGGCGTCGGCTGGCAGCAGGTCGCGATGGTGGCGCCGTGGACCGTCGCCGGGCTCGCCGCCGCGTTCGCCGGCGCGCGCGTGCTCGACACGCTCGCGCTCGGCGACGAAGCGGCGCAGAGCGTCGGCCTCGACTTGCTGCGCTGGCGCCTGATCCTTGGCGGCATCGCGGTCGCGTTGTCGGCATCGGTGGTCGCGATGGCAGGGCCGGTCGGCTTCGTCGGGCTGTGCGTGCCGCATCTGGCGCGCGTCGCGCTTGGCGGCGGGTATCGGCGCACGCTCGGTGCGACCGCGCTGGCCGGCGCGCTGCTCGTCGCTGTCGCCGATCTCGTCGCGCGCACAGTCGCCGCGCCGCGCGAATTGCCGGTCGGCTTCCTGACCGCGCTGGTTGCGACGCCGCTGTTGATCGCAATGATCCGGCGCGACGAAGGGGCATCGTCATGACCGGCACGGCGAATCCGTCGGTACGCGCGGCGAGCGCGCAACGCAAGTGGCTGCGCACGATCGCGCGCGGCGCGGGTGGGGCGGCGGCGCTGGCACTCACGATCGTGCTCGCGGTGCGGTTCGGCGCGGCTGACTTCCCATGGACGGCGGCCGTTCAGGCCTTGATTCATCGTGACGGCGCGCATGCCGCCGCGTTCGTGCTGTGGGAGCTGCGCATGCCGCGCGTGCTGCTCGCGCTGATGATCGGCGCGCAGCTTGCGGCGAGCGGGCTCGTGCTGCAGGCGGCGCTGCGCAACCCGCTCGCGGAGCCGGGCGTGATCGGCGTGTCGTCCGGCGCGACGCTCGGCGTGATGGCGCTGTTGCTCGTCGCGAATTTCGCCGGCTCGCTCGACAGCAGCCGGCTCGACGCGTACGACGCGACGTGGATGACGCTCGTCGCGCAACTCGGTGGCGTCGGCGCGGCGATCGGCGTTTATGCGCTCGCGTGGCGCAACGGCACCGCGCCGTTCCGGCTGATCCTGATGGGCGTCGCGGTCAGCGCCGCGCTGTATGCCGTCGCGATGACGATCCTTGCGGGATGGGGGGCGAGCCGCATCGAGGTGCTGCTCACATGGCTGTCCGGCAACCTGTACGCGCGCGGCTGGCAACATGTGCTGCTGCTCGCGCCGTGGAGCGCCGCGACGATCGCGCTGATGCCGGCGATCCTGCCCGCGGTGCAGGTGCTGTCGCTCGGCGACGATGCGGCGGCGAGCGTCGGCCTCGACGTCGAGCGCTGGCGTCTCGTCGCGATCGCCTACGCGAGCTTCGCAGCCGCGTGTGCGGTGGCGATCGCCGGTCCCGTCGCATTCGTCGGGCTGGTCGCGCCGCATCTCGCGCGGCTCGTGATCGGCGGGCCGCTGGCACGGCAGGCGCCGTTCGCACTGCTGACCGGCGCGCTGATCACGGCGCTCGCCGATCTGGCCGGTCGTGTCGTCGTCGCGCCGGCCGAAATTCCAGTGGGTGCGGTCACCGCGCTGTTCGGTGCGCCGCTGTTTCTCTATCTGCTCTCCCGATCTTCCCGATGACACTCGTTGCCCGCGATCTCTCGCTTGGATACGGCGCGCGCCGTATCGTCGACAACCTGTCGCTGTCGATCGAGCCCGGCCGGACCACCGTGCTGCTCGGGCCGAACGGTTCCGGCAAGAGCACGCTGTTGCGTGCGCTCGCCGGCCTGCTCGCGCCTCGCGAAGGCGCAGCGCTGCTCGACGGCGTGCCGCTGCAGCACTGGCCGCGCCGCAAGCTTGCGCGCCGCATCGCCTTTCTCGCGCAGACCCAGGGCGTGCCGGCTGGCCTGACCGTGCTGGAGCTCGTGCGTCACGGACGATTTGCGCATCGCACCTGGCTGCGCGGCGAAACGGACGACGATCGCGACGCGGTCGATTGGGCGCTCGAGACAGCCGGTCTCGCCGCCATGCACGAGCGTCCGCTCATCGCGCTGTCGGGCGGCGAGCGGCAGCGCGTGTGGATCGCGATGGCGCTCGCGCAGCGGGCGGACATCCTGTTGCTCGACGAGCCGACGACCTATCTCGACCTCGGACATCAGCTCGACGTGATGACGACGCTGCGGCGCCTCAACGACGCGTTCGGCCTGACGATCGTGATGTCGCTGCACGACCTGAACCAGGCGATGCGTTTCGCGGACCGCGCGGTGGTAATGCGCGACGGTCGGCTGATCGCCGACGGCGTGCCGGTCGACGTGCTGACGCCGGCCCTGGTCGCCGACGTGTTCCATGTTCATAGCGAGCGGCTGCACGGCGCGAGCGACGGCGTGCCGGTATGCCATCCGCTGGGCTATGCGGCGCCGGGAAGCGGGGCGTCCGATGCGCAACGGGTTCCCGGCAACGTCGTGCCTTTCGTTTGGCGGGCCTCCAATGATCGACCGTAAGCGTCGCGCACTCGCGCTCGCGTTGCCCGCATCGCTCGCATCCGTGCTGGCACGGCCCGTTCGCGCGACGGCGCAGGCCGCGCCGTACAGCGTGATCGACGATCGCGGCGTGACGCTGCGCTTCGACACAGCGCCACGCCGGCTCGCGACGATTTCATACTTCGGCGCCGATACCGCGCTCGCGCTCGGCGTGCAGCCGGTCGCCTCGACGTTCCTCGTGCGCGGCCGCCGCCCTGCGTATCTGCTCGACCGGATGGATCGCGTGATCGATCTCGGCCAGCGCGCCAGCCCGAGCCTGGAGCTGCTGGCGAGCACGCATGCCGACCTGATCGTCGCGATCCGGCGCTACACGGAGGCGAACGCGGCGCGGCTGCAGCAGATCGCGCCGTACCTCGCGCTCGATCTCGAGGTCCGCGCGGACAGCGACCGCAGCATCGCGCTCGTCGGCGCGGCGCTGGGGCGCGCCGAGGCCGCTGCCGCGCTGAACCGGCACTTCGCCGGCGTGTGTGGGGCGTTCCTCGCGCGCGTTGCGTCGCGCCGTGCGCCGCGCTACCTGTTCGTCTGGGGCGCCGGCGTGGCGCCGTGGGCGTTCTACGACGAGAACATGACCTGCTCGCTGCTGAATGCGTTGGGCGGCGTCAACGTCGCGGGGCGCAATCCGCTGCCGTCGCGACGCGACAACACCGCGTTCCAGATGAGCCTCGAGACGCTGCTGATTGCGGCGCCCGACATGATCTTCGTGTACGACGACGGCGGGCCGCGCGGCTTCGAGACGAATCCGGTGTGGCGGCACCTGACCACCGTGCGCCGCGTGCGGATCGTCCGCGTCGGCGATCACTGGATCGAATCGTTCGGCCCGATCGCACGTCACGCGGTGCTGGCCGAGGCTGCCGCACATTTGCATCCGGACCGGTTCGCACGGCCGGACCTGCGCGAGATCGCTTCGTCGTATCTGCGCCGCGCGGGTTGATTTCCCTTTCATCAATTTCAAAGGATCGCGCCATGCAGCATGACACCTGGACCATCGAGCTGATTCCGACCGATCGGATCCTGCCGAACGAAGAGCATGACGAAATGCGCCTGCGCGAAGTGCTGGACAGCATTGCGCGCAGCGGTCGCTGGACTGCGCCGATCGTGCTCGAGCGCGCGAGCCTCGCGGTGATGGACGGGCATCACCGGCTGGCGGCTGCGCGCTGTCTCTCGCTGCCGCGCGTGCCGTGCGTGCTGCTTGATTACGCGCAGGTCGGCGTCGAGGCGCGTCGCCCGAACTTCAGTGTCGACGGCGACCAAATTGTTGCCCGCTCCCGGGCACGTGTGCTGTATCCGCCGAAGACGACGCGGCACATTTTTCCGCAGCCATTGCCAGCGTGCAATATCGACATCGCCACGCTATCAAGGTGAAGGCGCTGTATCGCGATGGACGATTTCTCTTTTTCGAACGTCCTCGGTTTTTCATCTCGACACGGTATACGCCGCCTTCAACGAATATTCCGGGCGCGGCATGGTGCGTAGATTGGCCGGTCGCGGGACGTTCATGATTCATTATCCGGCGGATCGTTGACGGTTCTGACGCCATCGTCACCGCCGGAACACGCGATACGCTCGTGGCCTGATCGTCTATCTCCGTCAGTATTCGATAATCCCGCTTCATTATCGCGGCGGAATCCTGTCGTTCCCTTCTCGCAGTCCGGAAAGCACCCGCGCGGATATCTCGAGCGGAACAGGAAGTTGTTTTTAATCCGGGCTGTTTAGATAAAAACAATAAAAATAAGGGAAACTTCCTGATGGCACGCATGCGTTTCTTCAAGGCAAACTGATATGGACAATCAAGTGCCATGTTCACGAAATCCACGATATCCGAGGCCTGAATGAATAGAAGAGCGCATTGGGCGGCGGCCACCGCCATGACGGCCGCGCTGATGATTTCAGGATGCGGCGGCGATTCGGTGGAGTCCGCACCCGCCACGCCTGCCGTTTCGGAAGCCGCGGTCAGTCCTCCAGGAAATGGCGCGTCGGCCGGCACGAATCCCGCGACAACCGGTGACGGCGCCAACGCGTCCCCCGTCGCGAAGCGAACCGATATCGCCGGTTTGACGAAGTTCGTCAACGTATTCATCGGCACGGGCGCGCCCAAGGCCGGCGGCCTTTTTCCCGGCAATCTGAACCCGGCGGCGCAAGCGCCGTTCGGCATGGTCAGCTTCGGTCCCGATACGCCCGGCAGCAGGGCGCCATGGGGTAACGGTTCCGGCGGCTACTACTACGCCGATACGACCATCGACTTTTTCAGCCTGACGCATCTGGCGGGCCCCGGTTGCCGCGGGCAGGGCGCAGTCGCGATGATTCCGGGCGGCGGTTCGCTGTCGTTCTCGCACGATGACGAGATGGCGTCGCCCGGCTATTACGGCGTGACGACCGGCAACGGCATTCTCAGTGAATTCACGGCGACGACGCGCACGGGGATGGCGCGCCTCACCTATCCGTCCGGCTCGGCGCCGACCCTCGTGATCAATGCATTGCGCAGCAATGGCATGAAGTCGGGCGTTCCGACGACGCTGATACCGGACTCGGTCAACATCGCGGTCGATGCCCGGGCGGGCGTCGTGTCCGGCACGACGGTCGTCGGCGCGTTTTGTGGCGGCACCTGGTACAAGCCGGTGAACTTCTACATCACGTTCGATACCCCGCTCGATCCGAATGCAACCAAGGTCGCCAACGGTGTTGCAACGCTCGTATTCGTGCCCAAGACCAATGGCCGCAAGACGACCGTGCAGCTGAAGGCCGGTATTTCGTCGGTCAGCGTGGCGAATGCAAAGCTGAATCTGACGACGGAAAACCCCGGCTGGTCGTTCGACAAGGTCAGGGGCAAGCTGGAGGCGACCTGGAACAGCCGGCTCAATACGATCCAGCTCGATCTCGCCCAACCGGGTGCGATGGGACGCCTTGGAGATGCACAAGCCAGGACTGCGAAGGATTACGTCACGCAGTTCTATACCGCGCTCTATCACGCGATGGCGGGCCCGACGGTCTACAGCGATGTCAACGGCGATTATCGCGGCATGCGCCAGGCCAATCTCGCCGATCCGCCGAACACGGCGCCCCGGCGCGACACGGCCAACGTGTCGCAGTATCCGGTGCCCGGCCATTCGAAGGCGTACCGGACGCATTATTCGGGATTCTCGCTGTGGGATACCTACCGCTCGCTGACGCAATTGCAGGCGCTGATGTTCCCGGGCGAGACGGGCGACATGATGCAATCGCTCGTGGCCGATGCGCGGCAGTGCGGCGCGTTTCCGCACTGGGTGGACGGCAGCGACGACACCAAGCCGATGGAAGGAGACCACGCCCCGAACGTGATCGCGGGTGCCTATGCGTTCGGCGCACGCGGCTTCGATATCGACACCGCACGCAAGTACATGCTGCAATCCGCGTTCGGCACGGGCGGGCCGGGCAGCCCGTTCGTCGAGGGCGCATGCAACGACATGGGCAGCGTCGACGACGGCGCCGGCGTGAACACGCTCGGCGACTTCTATCTGAAGAACGGCTACGTGTCGACCGATGTTGCCGGGGGCCATCACGCGGGCTCGATGACGCTGGAACTGACCGCGACGGACACGTCGATCGGCAACTTCCTCGCCGCGCTGGGTCGCACCGACGATGCAGGCACCGTCACCGCGCTGCGCAGGCGCGGCCGTAACTGGCTCAATATCTTCAACGCGAACATTCCGGCTGGAACCGACTACTACGGTGAAACGAAGGGGCTCGTCACGAAGAACTCGAGCGGACAATGGGACTTCAGCCTCAACAACAATCGCGGCTTCCATGAATCGACCGAGCCGAACTACATCTGGACGATCGGCCATGACTACACGGAGCTGATCAAGCAACTGGGCGGCAGCGCCGCGGCCATCGCGCGACTGAACACATTGTTCGGCCTCAGCCAGAGCGATCCGTTCAACGGCCCGTTGCCGAGCGCGGCAACGCTCAACAGCGGCGAATCGGGCAGCACGCTGTACATCGGCAACGAGCCGTCGCTGCAGACGCCGTGGGCGTACAACTGGACCGGCAAGCCGCAGCTCACGCAGCGCGTGATCCCGATCGTGATGACGAAGACCTTCTTCAACGCACCCGGCGGCCTGCCCGGCAACGACGACTTCGGCGCGACGTCCGGCTTCTACCTGTGGGCGAGCCTCGGTCTCTATCCGGTCGTGCCGTCGGCGCCTGGCCTGGCGATGTCGACGCCGCAGTTCAAGGGCATGACGGTCTGGCTCGCCGATGGCACGAAGAAGCTGCGCATCGAGTCCGACGACGAGGCGCTGCTGAACGGCAAGCCGTACATCAAGTCCGTGCAGCTCAACGGCAAGACCTACCAGGGATCGTGGTTGCCGCTCGCGGCCATTGCCAACGGCGGCACGCTGACCTACACGTTGTCGTCCACGCCAACCGACTGGGCAACGGGTGCCGCACTGGCGCCGCCGTCCGGCCCGGGCGCGGACTACACGAAGGCCGTCGCGAAACCGTCGCCTTGATCGTGTCGCAAGTCGAGGTTGCCGCGCGACACGGTAGGGGCCTGCTAGCTACTGCAAAGTCAAAGGAGGAGGCATGAAGAGCCGATACAGTGCCGTATTGACAGCACTCCTGACGAGCTTGCTGCTCGTCGGCTGCAATGGGGACGACGGCACGTCATCGTCCGGGATAGGCGGTGCTATGACGACCGTTTCCGGTCAGGCGGCGCGCGCGGATGCCGCGCAGCCCGGGACGCGCAGCGCGACCACCCAGTCGGCCGACACGACCGTCGTCCCCGAGGCACCATACGTGCGGGCGTCGTTGACCCAGTACGTCAATCCGTTCATCGGCACGGCCAACGCGAGTGCCCGGGCGACCGACCCGGTGCCGGCCGGCGAGCGCGGCGGCACGTTCCCCGGCGCCACCACGCCGTTCGGCATGGTGCAATGGACGCCGATGACGCCCAGCATCAAGCCCGGCGGCGGGAAGGACACGCCGGTCGGCTATGTCTATACGGAGAACACGATCATCGGCTTCCCGCTCACGCAGATGAGCGGCGCGGGCTGCGACGGCAATTCCGGCGAACTCCCGGTCATGCCGGCACTCGATCCGGCCACCGTGGCATCGAACCTCGTCAAGCCGGTGCCGAACTTCAGGCATGAGAACGAAACCGCGTCGCCGGGTTACTACCGCGTCGCGCTGAACGACGGCATCAAGGTGGAGCTGACCGCGACGACACGCACCGGCTTCGGGCGTTTCACCTTTCCCGACAGCGCGCGGGCGCCTGCGCTCGTGATCGACGCCACGCGCACGAACACCAAGGCGTCGACGACGGGCAGCATCGGCTACGCGGGCAACGATGCGCTGCAGGGCTCGACGGTGGGCGGCGGCTTCTGCGGCGCACCGAACTACACGGTCTATTTCTACATTCGGTTCGACCGCAACATCGACAAGACAGCGACCGACCTCGGCAACGGCAACGCGACGGTGCGCTTTGCCGCGAAAAACGCGCCGATCCAGATGAAGGTGGCGTTGTCGTACGTCAGTATCGACAACGCGAAGCGGAACCTGGATGCGGAGAATCCCGCGACCCGCTGGGATTTCGACGCCGTGCGCAAGGCCGCCGAGGACACATGGAACGATCGGCTGAATACGATCCAGGTGGAGGGCGGATCGCTCGTCGACAAGCGCAAGTTCTATACGGCGCTGTATCACTCGATGCTGTCGCCGAACGTCAACAGCGACGTCACCGGCGACTACATCGGCTTCGACAGGAGGGTTCACCGGGTCGAGAGCGGCCGCACGCAATACGTGAACTATTCGAACTGGGATACCTATCGCAGCCTGATGCCGCTGCTCGGCATGCTGTTCCCGCACGAGACCAGTGACATGCTGCAGTCGCTCGTGACCGACGCCGACCAGTGCGGCGCGATTCCGCGCTGGTCGCCGATCAACGTCGACCAGGGCATCATGCCGGGCGACTCCGGCGTGCCCGTCATCGTCGGTGGCCATGCGTTCGGCGCCACGGCCTTCGATACCGCGGGCGCACTGAAGTACATGAGGCTGGCCGGCAACAAACGGGTGGTTCGCTGCGGCAACACGATTCCGCGCGACGGCGATGACCGGATGGGCGATCACCTGACGCGCGGTTACGTTTCGCTCAGCCGAGGGTGGTGGGCCGGCTCGCTGACGCCCGAATTCAGCGCCGTCGACTTCGCGATCGCATCGTTCGCGAAATCGCTCGGCAACGAACCGGCCTATCGCCAGTTCCTCGCGCGCGCCGCGCAGTGGAAGAACATGTTCAATGCGCAGCAGAAGCAGATGCTGCCGCGCTTCGACGACGGCAGCTGGAAACTTTCGCCGATTGCGAACCAGGACATGGTCGAGGGCAACGCCGAGCAATATACGTGGATGACGCTGCACGACACGCGCGAACTGTACGCGCTGATGGGCGGCAACGACGCCGTCGTGAAGCGGCTGGATGCGTATTTTTCCAACCTGAACGCCGGCATGTCGCCGCCGAATTTCTATATCGGCAACGAGCCGAGCTTCGCGTCGCCGTGGCACTACAACTGGGCCGGCGCGCCGTGGCGCACGCAGAAGGTGGTGCGCGACATCGTCAACGGCAATCCGGGCGAGAACATCGCCGCCGTGTTCAGCGACGGCCCCGGCGGGCTGCCCGGCAACGACGATCTCGGCGCGGTATCGTCGTGGTACGTGTGGGCCGCGCTCGGTGCGTACCCGGCCATCCCGTCCGTCGGCGGGCTCGCGCTGCACTCGCCCGTGTTTCCGAAGGCCGTCGTGCGCTGGGCGGACGGCACGAAGCAACTGGTCATCAACGCGAGCGGAGCCGGCCCCGACTCGCGCTATGTCCAGAGCGCGTCGCTCAACGGCGCCGCGCTCGACGCGCCGTGGGTATGGCTGCAGGGCGATCTTCGCAAAGTGGCACGACTCGATGTCGCGCTGGGCAGCGAGCCGTCGAAATGGGGCGCGTCCGCCGCCGGGACATTGCCGTCCTATGGCCTCGACGGATTCGCCGGCATCGCCGATGCGCTCAACAACACCGGCATCGGCGCGAACGGTTCGAGGCCGGACCTCGCCGCCGAAGGCTATACGTTCGATGGATCGGGGTGGCGATATTCGCGGGAGGCGCTTGCCGCGGCGGGCGCGGTGCCGGGTGCGCAGCTCGCGTTCAACGGCCTGACGTTCGCCTGGCCGGACGGCAGGATGGGGCTCGACAACATGGTCGTCCAGGGGCAGACGATCACGTTTACGACACCGCTGCGCGGCAGGTCGCTGTCGCTGCTCGGCAGCGCGACCAATGGCCCGTCCACCGGCAAGTTGACCGTTACCTATGTCGATGGCACGCAGGCGACATTCGACCTGACCTTCGACGACTGGACGCTGAACGGCGGCAGCAGGCAGCCGGGCGCGTACAACACGGTCGCGCTGTCAACGCCGACGCGCGTGCAGATGGACGGCAGCGCGGACAACGTCTCGGCCAAGGTGTTCCAGTGGACGCAGGCCATCGATCCGGCCCGGGCCGTGAAGCGCGTCACGTTCCCGTATCAGGTGAGCAGCGGGCGTCAGCACGTGTTTGCGATGGCCGTGGGCGGCTGACCGCGACGTTACGATGGGCGGGTAGCGACGGTTCATCCGGACTGAAGCCGGGCGACCGGGAGGCATCGGTCTCCCGGTTGCCGTGTGTCGTCCCGGCGCCGTCATCTTGGGAAGGCAGCGACGGAGAAAGAAGGCGACATGCATGGCCCGTTCATCATCCGCGCTGCCGAGCCGTCTGACGCGGCTCAACTCTCGAAGCTGGCATGTCTCTCGAAATCCCACTGGGGCTACCCCAAGGATTGGCTGGACCTGTGGCGAGCCGACCTGACAATCACGCCCGAGATGCTAGAAAGCGCAATGGGCTGCGTTGCCGAAGCCGACGGACAAATCATCGGGTTCTGGGTCAGGGAGGCCGTGGAGTCGGAGCGGCCGACGCCGGGCTGGCTGTTCGTGCATCCCGATCATATGGGGCGGGGCGTCGCCCGCGCGCTCTGGACGGCGCTCCGGAAAGAGGCTGCCGCGCGGGGCATCCGGCATGTCGTGATCGAGGCCGATCCCCATGCGATGCCGTTCTATCTGACGCTCGGCGCGGAAAAGATCGGCGAGAAGGAATCGGCCGTCATCCCCGGAAGGTTCTTCCCGATCCTGCGGATCACGATTTGACCTGACGCCCCACGCCGATGCCGGATCATGACTGCATCAATGCTTTTCCGGCAGGAACCAGTTCATCAGCAGCGCGCGGCGATCCAGCCGGATGCCGGCGAGGAAGGATGTCAATGCCGGACGTATCGCGCGCGAAGGTGTGATTTGCGCGTATGTGTTTTCAAGACGACGCAGATCGCCAGGTGGATGGATTCAGAATTTCATGCGAACCGCGAATTAATTGATAAAAATGCACTAATTTAACTTGCGTTGTCTCAAATAAATATATTACTCCGGTTGTATATCTGGCGATCTTGAATATACTAATTCTGTCTTGCCAACCTGGAGAGGAGTTGAACGATGACAAGTCCAATCAATGCTCTTACGACACAAGCCGACAGCACCCCGGGTCCTCAGTATCAACCACCTTGGGACTTCCTCACTGTTGACACAAACACCGGCGTGGGCGGTAAGTATATCTATCTCGGTTATCAGCTTGGCAGCGGCAATCCAGTTACGTCGCTCAATTTCGTTGCATACGACCAGCCGCAATCCAATCCCCCGTCGGGTTGGAGCTGGAGCCCGCAAGATCTGAAGGAAGGCGCGGGCGGGAAATACATCTACATGATATGGAAGAACGGCGAGCCAAATAAGGCGCCTATCACCGCAATCATGCTGCTTGTGAACAATCAGTCTGAACCGCCGGAAATCAAGGGCTATACTCCGATTTATCAGGATTTGAATCAGGGAGCTGGTGGTCCTTATATTTGGCCCTATTACAGTACAACTGTAAATATGGCTCTGAAAGAAGAGGTGGTGATTCGCAAGGCGTAATCGGCTGGCAGAAATTGCGCGGCAAGCTCATTTGGGGCTTGCCGCGCTCGGTCGGAATTAGGTAGGTCGGCATTCGAATACACAGCCGCAGTCCGGTCGAGACATGCAATTTATGCACTCGCGGATTCCCGCGCATTTCCGGATGGTCGCGAGAACGAGCACGACGCCGATGAACGCGGCTAGGTTCTTGAGCCACGGAGTCGGTAGAGCCTTCATGACCACACCCCGTCAGACGCTCGTATGCGAATGCGTGGAAAGGCTTCGACGACCTGCCGCGCTTGCCGCTGATGTACGGGCTTGCCGCCGGCAAGGCGGCTGCGTGACAGCGTGAGCACGCTGTCCGCGGCGCGGCCCGCCGGAGCCAGGCCGCGCTACGACCGGATCAATGCCGTTCCGGCAAAAACCAGTTCATCACCAGCGCACAGATGCCGCCCGTCGCGACGCCCGATTCCAGCACGTTCTTGAGCGCGTGCGGCAGGTTGGTCAGGATGTCCGGCACCTGCGACACGCCGAGGCCCAGCGCCAGCGAAACGGCGATGATCAGCAGCGCGCGGCGATCCAGCCGGATGCCGGCGAGGATGTTGATGCCGGACGCGGCCACCGCGCCGAACATCACCATCGCGGCGCCGCCGAGCACGGGCTCGGGCACGGCCTGCAGCACGCCGGCGACCGGCGGGAACAGGCCGAGCACCACGAGCATGCCCGCGATCCACAGGCCGACGTGGCGGCTCGCGATGCCGGTGAGCTGGATCACGCCGTTGTTCTGCGCGAACACCGAGCTCGGGAAGGTGTTGAACACGCCGGCCAGCAGCGAGTTGGCGCCGTTGACCAGCACGCCGCCCTTGATGCGCTGCATCCACAGCGGCCCCTCGACCGGCTGCTTCGAGATCTTGCTGGTCGCGGTGACGTCGCCGATGGCCTCCAGCGACGTGACCAGATAAATGATCAGCATCGGCACGAACAGCGACCACGAGAAACCGAGGCCGAAATGCAGCGGCGTCGGGATCTGGAACAGCGCGGCCTCGCGCGCGCCGGTGAAATCCAGGCGGCCGAGGAACGCGGCCGCGAGATAGCCGATCGCCAGCGCGATCACCAGCGCGGTGCTGCGCACCCACACGATCGGCACGCGGTTGAGCAGGATGATCGTGCCGAGCACCAGCCCGGACAGCGTGAGGTTCTCGACGCTCGCGAAGCTGCCCTTGGCCATCGCGCCGTAGCCGCCGCCCATGCTGACGAGGCCGACCTTGATCAGGGTCAGGCCGATCAGCAGCACCACGATGCCGGTGACGAGCGGCGTGATGAGCCGCTTGACGAACGGCAGGATGCGCGACACGCCCATCTCGACGAACGAGCCGGCGATGACGACGCCGAAGATCGCGGCCATCACGGTCTCGACCGGCGCGCCCTGCTTGACCATCAGGCTGCCGCCGGCGATCAGCGGCCCGACGAAGTTGAAGCTGGTGCCCTGGACGATCAGCAGGCCGGCGCCCAACGGGCCGAAGCGGCGGCACTGGACGAACGTGGCGATGCCGGAGATCACCAGCGACATCGACACGATCAGCGTGGTGTCGCGGCTGGGCACGCCGAGCGCCTGGCAGATCAGCAGGCCGGGCGTGACGATCGGCACCAGGATCGCCAGCAGGTGCTGCAGGGCCGCGACGAAGGCGACCGTCGGCGCGGGCCGGTCGTCGGGGCCGTAGACGAGGTCGCGGGCGGTGTCGGCGTCGTCGGCGCCGTGGGCGGCGGGTTGGGTGGCGGAGGCGGGTTGCATGGCGAAAGGGCCGGTCGGAATGGAAAGTGCGGAATTTTACGGGAAGACGCCGCTTCCACCCCGCCGGCGCGTCGAAAGCGGGGCCGGAAGGGGGCGACAGGCGCATCGGCGCACCCGCTCAGGGTGCCGTCCGTCACGCGCCCCGTGCCGGATACGGCGTGCCGTCCTTGTGCAGGAAGCGGCCGTCGGCGCTGGGGCTCATCATGTCGACGTCGGAGCAGGTGATGACGTCGGCGGGCGAGCGCGAGCCGACTTCGAGATAGACGGCCGTCGCCGCCGACCGGTTGACCAGGTGATGGCCGTTGCCGCTGTTTTTCGGGAAGGCCGCGCAGTCGCCGGCGCGCAGCACCGTTTCGCCGCCGTCCTCGATCAGCGTCACTTCGCCTTCGAGGATAAAGACGAATTCATCCTCGGCCGAATGCCAGTGGCGCTGGCTCGACCAGTTGCCGGGCGGCAGGCGCATCAGGTTGACGCCGAAATCGGCGAGCCCGCCTGCATCGCCGAGCCGCTGGCGTATCCGCTCGGCACTGCATGCATCGAACGGCGGCGGATAACCGGTGCCTTTGCGTTCGGGGACGTGGGCGATGTCGATCCTGGGCATGGGCGGCTCCTCGAGGTCGCGCGGGCAATGCGCGCGACGTCGATTGTAGGCCGCCCGTTATCGCCGCGGAAAGACGCAAGGATGCGTCTTGACGTGCAGGTTCTGGTTGCCGCACGGATGCCCCGCGTAGTCGACCAGCTGGTCGCTCGACGCTTGCGCGGCGCGCGGTGTGTCCGACGAGGCGGCCGGGCCCGCATTGCCCAGCGCGCAGCCGGCGAGCAGGAACGGAACGGCGAAGGTGACGAGGCGTGCTTTCAAGGTCCGGGCGGTGCGTTCACGTGGAAGGGAAAAGAGCCCCGGACACGCAAGGTGTCCGGGACAAGGCGCTGCCGGGCTACTCGCCGCCCGTGCGCGTCGCGTGGTCGAGGGCCCGGAGCGGGCCACTCAGGCAGCGATCATAGGCAGCGGCCGCATCGCCGCCGTGATCGACGCATGACATTTCCGTCATCTGCGCGCCTGTTGGCCACGCACCGTCGATGACGGATTTGTCATCCCGTGCTCACGGCCGCGTACCGTCGCTGAACGAGACTGGAAGCTCCTGCCGACCGGCAGTCTTCACACAAGGAGCACTCCAGATGAACGTCGCAAAACTATCGACCTGTCTCGCCGTCGCGATCCTGGCCACGGGCGGCATCGCGCCGAGCGCCTTCGCGCAGGGCAAGACGCGCGCCGACGTGCGCCAGGAACTCGTGCAGGCGCAGCACGACGGCACGATCCCGTCCAGCAAGCACGACTATCCGCCCGGCCCGCAGCAGGTCGACCGCAACAAGGTGCTGCACGGGATATCCGTCCACGGCCGCGAGCAGGCGCCGGGCCTGGACGCGCACGACAACCGGCTCGCGACGCGCTGAGCCCGGTCGCGCGAGCGGCGGCGCGCCCTCAGCGCGCGCCCGCCGGAAACCGCAGCCAGAACGCGGTGCGCACGTGCGGCTCGCTTTCGACGCCGCACTCGCCGCCGTGGCTCTGCATGATCGACCTGACGATCGCGAGGCCGAGGCCGGTGCCGGACGCCGAGTTGTGCCGCGCCGGATCGACCCGGTAGAAGCGCTCGAAAATCCGTTCGCGGTGCGCTTCGGCGATGCCGGGCCCCGCGTCCGATACGGTGATCGTGGTGGCCGCGTCCGTCTGCGTGCAATCGACGTGGATAGTCGTATCGCGCGGCGCATGCGCGATCGCATTGCTCAGCAGGTTGCTGAGCGCGCGCTGGAACAGCAGCACGTCGGCACGCACGGTGCCCGCGCCGTCGACCCGGATCGTGACCCCCGCATCGTCCGCCATCGGCTCGTAATAGCCGGCGACGCGCTCGGCTTCGTCGAACGCGTCGAGCGTGCGGATCGCCAGATGGCTTTCCGCGTTGTCCGCGCGCGCGAGGAACAGCATGTCCTCGATCATCCGCGACAGCCGCCGGTATTCGTCGATCGCCGATTCGATCACCTCGCGGTATTCCTCGGCGCTGCGCGGCCGCGACAGCGCCACCTGCGCCTCGGCAATCAGGTTCGTGAGCGGGGTGCGCATGTCGTGCGCGAGATTCGACGAGAACTGGCTCAGCCGCGTGAACGACTCGTCGAGACGCGCGAGCATGCCGTTGAACGCATGCTCCAGCTCCTTCAGCTCGCCGGCCGTATCGAGGCCCTGCAGCGGCTGCGCGAGGCGGCTCGTCGACATTTCCTCCGCACGCCGGACGAGCCGCCGCAGCGGGCTCAGCCCGAGCATCGCGATGCCGTACGCCAGCGCGGCGGCGAGCACCACGCCGAGCACCTCGATCACGACGATCGTCCACGCATACGCGTGCAGCAGCGCGCGATCGCTTTTCGCGTCGCGCTGGATCACGACGCGCACGCGCGGGCCGCCGGCCCCGTCGAGCGGCGCGGTCGCGACGAGATAGTGCAGCGTCGAATCCGGCGCGGTGATCGCGACGGGCGTCTGCGACACCGGCTCGCCCGTTGCGCGCGCGCCGCGCTCGTAGCCGGAGGTGGCCAGCAGTAGCGTGCCGGCCGCGTCGTACATCGCGAGATCCATGTTCTGGTGGCCGTGCAGCTGGTCGATCCAGATGTCGGCATGGCGCGGGATCTCGTCGACGAAGCGGATCGCGGCCAGATGCGCCTGCAGCGCGCGCATCGTGACGGCCATCTCCTGCGCGGACGAACTCTCGATCCGGTTGTACAGCGCGCGATACAGCGCGAACCCGCTCAACGCGAGCACCGCCGACGTCGACAGCACGATCAGCAGCGTCAGGCGCGCGCGCAGCGTGCGGGGCAGGGCGCGCGCGATCATCGGCCGCCGGCGCCGCGCAGTTCGAGCACGTAGCCCATGCCGCGCACCGTATGGATCAGCTTGGGTTCGTACGGATCGTCCACCTTCACGCGCAGCCGCCGGATCGCCGCATCCACCACGTTGGTGTCGCTGTTGAAATTCATGTCCCACACCTGCGACGCGATCGTCGCGCGCGGCAGGATCTCGCCTTCGCGGCGCATCAGCAGCCACAGCAGCGAGAACTCCTTCGCGGTCAGCAGGATCGTGTCGCCCTGGCGGGTCGCCTTGCGCCGCGTGAGGTCGAGCTCGAGGTCGGCCACCTTCAGCACCGTCGATTCGCGCGGCTGCCCGCGCCGCAGGATCGAGCGCACGCGGGCGACCAGCTCGACGAAATCGAACGGCTTCGCGAGATAGTCGTCCGCGCCGAGCTCGAGCCCCTTCACGCGATCGCCGACGTCGTCGCGCGCGGTGAGGAACAGCACGGGCGTCTCGCGCGTGCGGCGCAGGTGTTCCAGCACGGTCCAGCCGTCCTTGCCGGGCAGCATCACGTCGAGGATCACGAGGTCGTAATCCTCGGTGGTGGCCTGGTGCAGGCCGGTGATGCCGTCTTCGACCCAGTCGGCGACGAAGCCGGCTTCGGTCAGGCCCTTGCGCAGGTAGGTGCCGGTCTTGGGTTCGTCTTCAACGATCAGGATTCGCATCGGGAGTTGCCTTGGGTTGCCCGGTGGGTGCGGCGCCGCCGCGTGTCAATCGCGCCAGCCAGCCGCCGAGCGCCGTCCGGATCGATACCGAATACGCGACGCGGTACAGGACGGGCAGGACGAGCAGCGTCAGCGCCGTGGACGACAGGATGCCACCAATCACGACGGTTGCAAGCGGCCGCTGCACCTCGGCGCCGGTTCCGGTCGCGAAGGCCATCGGCAGGAAGCCCAGCGACGCGACGAGCGCGGTCATCAGCACCGGCCGCAGGCGCGTGAGCGCGCCGTCGCGCACGGCCGCGCCGAGCTCGACGCCTTCGTCGCGCAGGTTGCGGATGAACGAGATCATCACGAGGCCGTTCAGCACCGCGACGCCCGACAGCGCGATGAAGCCGACCGCGGCGGTGATCGACAGCGGGATGCCGCGCAGCCACAGCGAGACGACGCCGCCGCTCAGCGCGAACGGAATGCCGGTGAACACCAGCAGGCCGTCCTTCACGTTGTTGAACATCACGAACAGCAGCACGAACACCATCAGCAGCGCGACGGGCACGACGATCTTGAGCCGCTCGCTGGCGCTCTGCAGCTGCTCGAACTGCCCGCCCCACGACAGCCAGTAGCCGGCCGGCACCTGCACGTCCTGGCCGATCTGCGCCTTCGCGTCGGCGACGAAGGAGCCGATGTCGCGGCCGCGCACGTTCGCGCTGACCACCACGCGGCGCTTGCCGTCCTCGCGGCTGATCTGGTTCGGGCCCGGCGCGACGTCGACCGTCGCGAGCTCCGCGAGCGGCACGTAGGGCGCCTGCACCAGCGGGCCGCTCGCGCCAATCGCGCCGGCTGCGCCGCCGGCGGCCTGGAACGGCAGCGCGATCGGCAGGCGCTTGATCGCCTCGACGTCCGAGCGCAGCGCGTCCGGCAGCCGCACGACGATGTCGAAGCGGCGGTCGCCCTGGAACAGCGTGCCGGCCTTCTGCCCGCCGACCGCCGCCGCGACCGCGTCCTGCACGTCGCCGACGCTGACGCCGTAGCGCGCGAGCTTCTCGCGGTCGAGCTGGATGGTCAGCACGGGCAGGCCGCTGGTCTGCTCGACCTTCACCTCGGACGCGCCCGGCACCTTCTGCAGCGCGGCCGCGATCCGCGTGCCGGTATCGTTCAGCTGCGCCATGTCGTCGCCGAAGAGCTTCACCGCGACGTCGCTGCGCACGCCGGAAATCAGCTCGTTGAAGCGCAGCTGGATCGGCTGCGAGAATTCGTACGCGTTGCCGGGCAGGTCGGCGAGCGCGGCCTCGATTTCCTCCTTCAGCGTGTCGCGCGATTTCTTCGGGTCCGGCCACTGGTCGGCCGGCTTCAGCATGATGTAGCCGTCCGACAGGTTGGGCGGCATCGGGTCCGCGGCGATCTCGGCGGTGCCGGTGCGCGCGAACACGCGGTCGATCTCGGGGAAGCGCTGCTTCAGCGTCTTCTCGATCGCCTGCTGCATCGCGACCGATTGCGACAGGCTCGTGCCGGGAATCCGCAGCGCGGCCACCGCGAGATCGCCTTCGTTCAGGCTCGGGATGAACTCGCTGCCGAGCCGGGCGGCGAGCAGCAGCGTCGCCGCGACGATCGCGACCGCGCCGGCGAGCACGCGCGCGGGGCGCGTCATGAAGCGGTCGAGCACGGGCGCATACAGTTGCTTCGCCCAGCTCATCAGGCGGTTTTCCTTTTCCTGCACGCGATGGCCGATGAACAGCGCGACGGCGGCCGGGATGAACGTAACGGTCAGCACCATCGCGGCGGCGAGCGCCATCACGACCGTGATCGCCATCGGGTGGAACATCTTCCCCTCGACCCCCGTCAGCGCGAAGATCGGCAGGTACACGACCATGATGATCAGCTGGCCGAAGATCAGCGCGCGGCGCGCCTCCTGCGATGCGGCGAACACCTCGGCGTAGCGTTCGTCGCGCGTGAGCGGCCGGCCGGCCGCGGATTGCGCGTGCGCGAGGCGGCGGATGCAGTTCTCGACGATCACCACCGCGCCGTCGACGATGATCCCGAAATCGAGCGCGCCGAGGCTCATCAGGTTCGCGCTCACCTTCGCGTTCACCATGCCGGTGAACGTCATCAGCATCGACAGCGGGATCACGAGCGCGGTGATCAGCGCCGCGCGGATGTTGCCGAGGAACAGGAACAGGATCGCGATCACGAGGATCGCGCCTTCGAGCAGGTTCTTCTTGACCGTCGCGACGGCCTTCTCGACGAGCACAGTGCGGTCGTACACGGGCACCGCGCGCACGCCGGCCGGCAGCGTGCGGTTCACGTCGTCCATCCGCGCGGCCACGGCCTTCGCGACGGTGCGGCTGTTCTCGCCCATCAGCATGAACACCGTGCCGAGCACGACTTCCTCGCCGTTCGCGGTGGCGGCGCCGGTGCGCAGCTCGCGGCCGACGTCGACCTCGCCGAGATCCTTCATGCGCACCGGCACGCCGCCGACGTTGGCGAGCACGACGTTCGCGATGTCGTCGACCGTGCGCGCCTGCCCCGGCACGCGCACCAGGTATTGCTCGCCGCGCTTCTCGATGTAGCCGGCGCCGACGTTGTCGTTGTTGCGCTCGAGCGCGCGCACGACGTCGGCGAGCGTCAGCCCGTACGACATCAGCTTGGCGGGGTTCGGCGCGACGCGGAATTCCTTCACGTAGCCGCCGATCGAGTTGACTTCGGTGACGCCCGGCACGTTGCGCAGCTGTGGCTTGATCACCCAGTCCTGCAGCTCGCGCAGGTCGGCCGGCGTGTAGCGCGTGCCGTCCGGCTTGCGCGCGGCCGGCTCGGCCTCGACGGTCCACAGGTAGATTTCGCCGAGCCCGGTCGACGTCGGCCCCATCGCCGGCGACACGCCTGGCGGCAGCTTGTCCTTGGCCTCCTGGATCCGCTCGTTGACGAGCTGGCGCGCGAAGTAGATGTCGGTGCCGTCCTTGAAGATCACCGTGACCTGCGACAGGCCGTAGCGCGAGATCGAGCGCGTCTGCTCGAGGTTCGGCAGCCCGGCCATCGCGGTCTCGACGGGGTAGGTGATGCGCTGCTCGGCCTCGAGCGGCGAATAGCCGGGCGCGGACGTGTTGATCTGCACCTGCACGTTGGTGATGTCGGGCACGGCGTCGATCGGCAGCTTCTGGTAGCTGAACACGCCAAGTGCCGACGCGGCGGCGATCGCCAGCATCACGAGCCAGCGATGGGCGATCGCGAAGCGAATCAAGCGCTCGAACATGGAACGGGGATCCTCGGGAATGCGAAAAAGGGAAGCGCCGCCCGAAGGCGGCGTCGGGCAGGGTCAGTGTTCGTCCGCGCTGCCCTTGCCCAGCTCCGCCTTCAACACGAAGCTGTTGGTCGTCACGTATTCCTGGCCCGGCTTGAGGCCGGCCAGGATCTCGACCACCTGGCCGTCGCGCCGGCCCGTCTCGACCGGCTGCGCGACGAAGCCCTTCGGCGAGCGGACGAACACCGACGACGCGCCGTCGATCTGCTGCAGCGCGTCGTTCGCGATCGCGACGGGCGCGTCCTGCTTGCCCGCGTCCACCGACACGTTGACGAACATCCCGGGCCGCCATGCGCCGTCGGGATTCGGCAGCACGATGCGCGCGGCGGCGGTGCGGGTCTGCTCGCCGAGCAGCGCGCCGACGTACGCGATGCGGCCGCCGGCCTTCGAATCGAAGGCCGCGGCGCTCACCATCGCGTCGCGCCCGACGCGCACGTCGTTCAGGCGCTGCGCGGGGACGGCCAGCTCGGCCCACACGGTAGACAGGTCCGACACGACGAACACGTTCGCGTCGGCGGCGACCGCTTCGCCGGGCGCGAGATGCTTCTCGACGATCGTGCCGGCGAACGGCGCGCGCAGCTCGAAGCGGTTCAGCGCCGACGCGGACGCGGGCGCATTCAGCGCGGCCAGCTTCTGCCGCGCGTTCTGCGCGGCGATTTCCGCTTCGCGCAGCTGCACCTGCGCCTGCAGGTAGTCCTGTTCGGCGGAGATGCGCTCTTCCCACAGCGTGCGTTCGCGCGCATACGACGTGCGGGCCGCCTGGAGCCGGCGCTCCGCGCTCAGCAGTTCGCTGCGCCGGTCCGCGAGATCCGTGCTCGCGATCACGGCCAGCAACTGGCCTTGCTCGACCCGCTGGCCGATCGACACGGCCACCCGTTCGACGATGCCCGCGACGCGCGGCACGACGTGGGCCGTGCGGTCCTCGTTGAACTTGATCTCGCCCGGCAGCTGGAAGCTCGTCGCGATCGACGCCGGGCCCGCGCGCGCGGTCTCGATGCCGGCGGCGGCGACCTGCTGCGCATTCAGTGCGATCGCGCCATCCGCGCGCGAGAACGGAAACGTCGCGGTGCGGCCGCCGGCCTTCACCGTAATCGCACTGTCGAACACGTGCGGCGCGGCCACCGGTTGGGCCGTCGTGAACGTGCCGCCGGCATCGTTGAACGCGAGCGGCACGCGCGCGCCGTCGTAGCGGGTCAGCACGCCGGCCACGTGCGCGCCCTTCGGCGCCGGCTTGCCGTCGAGCGACGGGTAGACGATCAGGCGCGCGTCGCCGGGCTTCTCCGACAGCACGATTTCGACCGACAGCGGGCCGTCGGCGACGACGAGCCCGCCATGCGGGCCGGCGCCGTCGGCGGCCTGGGCGATGGCCGGCGCGGCGGCGGACGGGCCGCGCGAGAGCGCGAGCGCGCCCACGGCGACGGAGAGCGCGCCGAGCGTGGCGACGGCGACGAGGATCAGTTTCTTGCGCTGCATGACGGAACCTTCAACGGAGAGGGGCGGCGGGATCGAGCGGCTCGCCGACGAGGCGGCCGATATCCGCGTAGGCCTGGTGGGTGTCGGCGAGCACCTGCACGTAGCGGGATTCGGCCTGGTACAGCGTGCGTTGCGCGTCGATGACGTCGAGCAGCGCGAACTTGCCGAGCTCGTAGCCGCGCGCCATCGCGTCGAGCGACTGCCGCGCGGCCGGCAGCACGTCGGACTTCAGTTGCCGCGCCTCGTCCGCGGCGCGCTGGTAGCGCGTGAATGCCTGGGACACATCGAGCTCGATGCGCGCGCGTTCGCTGTCGAAGCTCGCGCGTGCCGCCTCGGCTTTGTGGGTGGCCTCGAGGATCGCGCCGCGGTTGGTGTCGAACAGCGGCAGCGGGATCGACACGCCGACCACCGCCAGGTTGTCGGGGCTGCCGCCCGCGACGACGTGCTTCATCCCCGCGGTCACGGTGAGATCCGGGATGCGCCGGGCCTTTTCCAGCGAGATCTGCGCGTTCGCGCGCAGCATGTCGGCGCGGGCGGTGCGCGACTGCGGCGCGTCGTCGAGCCGCTGGCGAAGCTGCGCGAGCGGCGCGACCTCCGGAATCGCGTCGAGGTCGCCGGCCGCCGCTCGGCCGGCCACGGCCGGATTGCCCGTGACGTTCGCGAGCTGTTCGGCGGCGGCGGCGACCTGCGCGGCCGCGTTCGCGAGTTCGATCCGCGCGCCGCTTTCGGCGACGCGCGCCTTGGTGGCCTCGACCGGCGACACCTTGCCGGCGCGGGCGCGCTTGTCGGCCATGTCGGCGGAACGGGCGGCGATGGCGGCCGACTGCTGCGCGACCTTCAGCTGCCGCTGCGCGGCGAGCAGGCCGTAGAACGCGCGGACGACGTCGGCGCGCAGCGTGGCGGCGCGCTCGTCGAGCGCCGCGAGCGCCGCTTCGCGCCCGTACGACGCGACGTCGAGCCGGGCGCGTCGTTTCCCGCCGAGTTCGAGCGTGTGCGACAGCTGCCCGGTGGTGGTGCGCTCCTGCGCGGCGAAGCCTTCCTGCAGGAACGACAGCGTCGGGTTCGGGCGCGCGCCGGCCTGCATCAGCGCGCCGGCGGACGCGTCGGCGTCCGAGCGCGCGCCGCGCAGCGCCGGGTTGCGTTCGCCGGCCATCGCGAGCGCGGCGTCGAGCGAGAGCGGAGCCTGGGCGGCGGATGGCGCGGATGCAGGATTCAGCGTGGCGCGCGCCGGCTCGCCGGGCGGCGGGGGGGACTGTGCCAGCGCGACGCCCGCGAGCGGGACGAGCAGCAGGGCGGCGATTCTACGTGTGAGCATGGACGACGGGAGCGGGATTGAGCGCAGTCGATGCTACGGGCGGGGGGCAATGCAAACATGAGGCGAAGATGACAATTTCGTCAGAATCGCGTGGGCGGGGAGGCGTGTGAACGAGACGGATGAATGTGACGAATGGCGCGCATGCCGGTGCCCGGGCACACGGCTCCATGGAAGCACTACGCGGCAAAGCGGCGCGCGGTCGCGATCAGGATCGCGGCGGCACACACGATGTCGTCGCGCGTCACGCCGAGATGCGCGCCGGCGCGCAGCCGGATCGCGGCCTCGAGATCGTAGCCGGCTTCACCTGGCGGATGCGTCGGCCAGCGTGGCGAGAACGATGAGACATGGACGTTCTCCCCCTGCGCGAGCAGCGCGAAGCGGGCGAGCGAATTGGTGTTCTCGCCGCACACGAGCGCGCCGATCCTGCCGATGCGGGTGTCGACGACGCGCAAGCCGCTGCCGTCGCCGTTCGCCCAGGTCATTTTTTTCCAGTAGGCCGGTACGAGCTTGCGGTGGCGCTTCAGCAGCCGGTCGTCGTCGCCGATCAGCAGATTCGTGTCCCAGATGCACGCCGGACTGACCGGCGTGACTTCATTGATGCCGATCGACACGAACATGCTGTGACGACGCGCGGCATCGCGCAGGCGCCCCACCTCGGGGCCGTCGACCTCGACGGCGCCGGTGGCCAGGTCGAAGAAGAAGCGGTGCACGTCGACCGGCGGAAACACGCCCGACCAGACCGGGAACGCGGAGACGAACGCCTCCGGGAACGCGACGAGTTCGGCGCCATGACGCGCCGCTTCCGCGATCAGCGTGCAGGCCTTGTCGATGGTACGGGGCGTGTTGAAGTAACAGGGGGCCGCGTGGCACGCGGCGGCGCGGAAAGTAGGAAAGGTCTTCAGCAAGAGGCGCGAGCGGTGATGGGGTGTGCCGATTATGGGAAGGCGCAACGAGTGCGTCGATGGACAGAGGTCGGGAAATTCACTGGAACAGCGGGCGCGCGGTGGCCGGACGGCGCCGCACGATTGTCGCGAACGGGCTGGAACGATCCTGGAGAAAGATGGACGAAGCAGACACGGGCGTCATGCCCGAGTCCAAGCGTCGGCCACGTTCCGACGTTTTGTCGACACATCGATTCAAGCCCGACATGCACTCAAGACAAGCAAATGGCCGCTTCGAACTGCAGGCCGCACTCAACGAGGTAGGCATGGCGCCGAGCGCATACGATGCGCTGCAAGCTTATCGGCGAAATAGTGACCTGCTGGCGGAATGGCGTGTGATCTATGCCGACACCGAAGACCGCTCGAACTTCAAGCTCAGGCGACAGCAGCTGTCAGAGACCGGCTTTGTCGCGACGGTGTTCCGAGGCAAGTCGCTCTGGGTATTCGACCGGGAGGTGATCGCGACGGATGCCCCCATTTATTTTGGAATCGGACACGGCACGTTCGTCGATTCCAATGCGGCGAGCTACATTCGATCGCTGGCCTACCGTGAACAGCCGCGCGACGGGCTGCTCCAGTGGTGTCGTGCCCTATCCACGACGATTCCCGCCGACGAGCTCGCCCGCCTGAATCCATATCTGTATCTGTGGGAGAACCGGAGCGACCGCAGCGCGAAGCGGGTGGCCCGAGTGCGCGAGTCGATCGCCGCGATCCACGCGTTGTCGCTGATCCGCGAGCCGCTCGATGCGAATTGGGGAATCCACTACAGGACTTCCTACCGGGAGTCGGCCGAAGCCGCCGCGGACCAGTTGCTGGCCGGGTTTTATCGCGAGCTGGAGTCCGGGCTGGCCGATGCGATAGACGGCCACGTGGATCTCATGGAGGCCGTGTTGGTCAGGACCAAGATCATCGAACTGGCGTCGGGAAAATCGCCCGGGCACAAGCTGGAAGAGCTCGTGCGGTTCATGCACGATGATCTTTCCACGTTCATGCTGCGGGAGCTATTCGTGTGTACCGACATTCTGAGCCGCGGCGGACGCTGCCAGCTTTCGGACAAGCTGAACGCGCTACAGAACCAGGCCGAGCCGCTGGCGGTGCTCCGGAATGCGGCATGGGACCTCGCAATGCCGCGCTTCATGGAGGATATGACCAACACGCTGAGCGGGCCGGCGCAATCGGCGTTCTACGTGCCGAGCCTGATCACGTTCGATCGCGACGTGGTCGATATTCTGAACCTGACGGCGCTGCGTGCGATTGCGTTGCCGCGCACGTCGCACGAAGCCTTTCCGTTCTTTGACGAGCCGCTGCACGCATGGCTGGGCGAGCGCGTTGGAGACCGCCGGATGTCAGGGCTGGCCCCCCTGTTCGGGGAGGCCGCGTTTGACGCGCGAGCCCGACGCCGAAGCCGGTCCCACATGCGCGACGTGCTTCGCGAGGATCGCCAGCGCTTGCTGTCGCTCCTGGCCCAGGCGAAGTGATCTTAGCGTGCCGCGAACGGACTTGACGTCCATCGGGAAACGCCGCATCGTCGCCGGATCGGTCCGACGATGATTATTCGGCCGCCCGGCCGCCGTGCGGCACTCGGCGCGGCGACCTACACAGGAGACACCCGATGACCCCATTCCAATTCCGCACCGTGCCGACGCTGATCGTGGAGTTCGGCGCGGCACGCAAGCTCGGCGCGCTGCTGCGCGAACGCTTTCCGTCGCTCGCGCGGCTGTGCGTCGTCACCGATGCGTTCCTGCATCGCAGCGGCGTGCTCGCGCCGGCGCTCGAAAGCCTGGCCGCGCACGGCTGGCAGGTGACGGTGATCGACGACGTGATCGCCGATCCGCCCGAGCACGTGGTGCTCGACGCGACCGCCCGCGCGGTCGCGGCCGACGCGGAAATCGTGCTGGGTCTCGGCGGCGGCTCGTCGATGGACGTCGCGAAGCTGATCGCGGCGCTCGCGCCCGGGCAGCAGCCGCTCGCGGAGATGTACGGCGTCGACAAGGTCGCGAGCGCGCGCCTGCCGCTCGTGCAGATGCCGACCACGGCCGGCACCGGCTCGGAAGTGACGGCGGTGTCGATCGTCACGGTGGGCGAAGCGCGCAAGATGGGCGTGGTGTCGCCGCATCTGCTCGCCGACGTCGCGATTCTCGACGCCGAGCTGACGCTCGGCCTGCCGCGCGCGGCCACCGCGGCCACCGGCATCGACGCGATGGTGCACGCGATCGAGGCCTATACGTCCGCGCGCCTGAAGAACCCGGTGTCAGACATGCTCGCCGTGCATGCGCTTACGCTGCTGTCGCGCAACCTGCTCGCGGCCTGCGACGACGGCCACGACCGCCACGCGCGCGAGGCGATGCTGGTCGGCGCGATGTTCGCGGGGCAGGCGTTCGCGAATGCGCCGGTCGCGGCCGTGCATGCGCTCGCCTATCCGGTCGGCGGGATCTTCCACGTGCCGCACGGCCTGTCGAATGCGCTGGTGCTGCCGCACGTGCTGCGCCTCAATGCGCCGGCGGCCGCGCCGCGCTATGCGGAACTCGCGGCGATCGTCGCGCCGGCCGCGACCGGCAGCGACGACGCGAAGACCCAGGCCCTGATCGACGAGATCGATCGGCTGATCGTCGCGACGGGGATTCCGCGCCGGTTGCGCGACGTGGGCGTGACCGAGGGCGACCTGCCGCGGATGGCATCCGAAGCGATGCTGCAGACGCGCCTGCTCGTGAACAATCCGCGCGAGGTGACGCAAGCCGACGCGCTGGAGATCTACCGGCAGGCGTGGTGACGTTACTTGCCGGCGCTATTTACCTGATGCGCCGCCGTCTGCGAGGTCGCTGTCCTTGCAGTTCGGCTCGAACTCGCCGTCGAAATACAGGTACAGGTGCACCAGCAGCTTGCGGTTGCCGGGATTCCTGCCGAGGTAATGCTCGCCTTCCATCGACGTGCAGGTCGAAAAGGCGAGCCGCAGGTTGTCGTCGAGCACGGCTTCCGGATGCGCGCCTGCGCGCACGAAGCGCGCGGGCCCGACCACGCCGAAGCCCGACGTGTCGGTGGGGATCGACGGCGGCATCGTCAGCGCATACGCGGCCATCGTGCGGTCGCGCAGGCGGTCGAACACCTGCCTTGCGGGCTTCCTGGCCGGCCCGGTGATGGTCGCGCAACAGCGGGCGACGCCCTTGTCGTCGTCGGGCAGGATCTGCAACGGCGTGCCGGCCGCGAGATGCGGGTTCGGCGAGTAGTAGATACCGCCCGTCACCACGCCGACCTGCTGCGCGTGCGAAGTCACGGAAACGGCGAGCGCCGAGGCGATCAGGAATGTGCGGAGGGGAGGGATCGTCATGATGGCCGGTAGCGTACACGAAGCGCGCGCCGCGCGATCGGTCCGCGTCCGCCATCGCGTGTCGCCTACCGGGCGTTTGCGACCGTCACCCTGGCCGGAATCAGCTTCAGCGTGCTGAACGTGTCGGCGATGTTCTGCTGGTAGGCGAGCGTCTCGTCGGTGATCGGCTGGACGCCGTATCCCGCGCGTTTCAGCGCGATTTCCAGCGTCGGCGCGTCGAGCCCGACGAGCGGCGACAACTGCACCGCGACCTCCGGAACGTGGTCGCGCCCCCAGCGGTCGACCGCGTCCACTTCGTCGAGCAGCGCGCGCAGCACCTGCGGCTGCGCGGCCGCGTACTTGCGCGATGCGAGGTAGTACTGCGTGTTGCGCACGAGCCCTTCGCCGTTCGCGACCACGCGCGCGTTCAGCTGCCGTTCCGCGGCGGCCAGGTACGGATCCCAGATCACCCACGCGTCGACGCTGCGCTGCACGAACGCCGCGCGCGCGTCCGCGGGCGTCAGGTAGATCGGCTGGATGTCGGTGTACGCGAGGCCCGCATGTTCGAGCGCCTTCACGAGCAGGTAGTGGACGTTCGAGCCGCGGTTGAACGCGACCTTCTTGCCGCGCAGCTGCGCGACGGTGCGGATCGGCGAATCAGGCAGCACGACGATCGCCTCGCCGCGCGGCGCGGGCGGCTCGTGGCCGATGTAGACGAAGTCGACGCCGCCGGCCTGCGCGAAGATCGGCGGCGTTTCGCCGACCGTGCCGACGTCGATCGCGCCGGCGTTCAGCCCTTCGAGCAGTTGCGGCCCGGCCGGAAACTCGAGCCATTGTACCGACACGCCCTGGCTCGCGAGCCGCTTCTCCAGCGTGCCGCGTGCCTTGAGCACGACGAAGTTGCCGTACTTCTGGAAGCCGACGCGCAGCCGCGTGCCGGTGCCTTGCGCGTGCGCGGGCCGGCCCGCGAGCGGCCCGAGCGCGAGCCCGGCCAGCCCGGCGGCCGTGCGTTGCAGCCATTGGCGGCGATGCGGGTTCGGCGGTGTCGTAGCGGTAGCGACGTCTGCGTGCGGTGTGTCGTTCATCGGGTGTCCTGGCGGCGAGGGAGCGGGCCGCGCGCGGAAGCGGCGCGGTCGGCACACGGCGGGGCCGGCCGTGGGCGACGCGCGCCACGGGCCGGCCCGCGCCGGACTCACGACGATACGGCCGGGCGGGCCGGCGACCAACCAACGAATGCGCATATGCAAATCAGCGGCGCGCCCGACGCGTGGACGACGGATCGGCAGTGTGCCGTCGCGCTCAATCGGTGCCGATCGGGCTTTCCTCGATCGAATCGACGCGATCGGGATAGAACGCGAGGTGCCCGCGAATCGCGTCGACGGCCGGGTACGGCTGCTCGTAGGTCCAGACGGCATTGACCGCGCGCGCGCCGCCGGCGGGAATCGAGTAGTACGCGCAGTCGCCCTTGTACGGGCAGTACGTCGCATGGTCGGTGCGCTGCAGCAGCGTCATGTCGGCGTCGTCGCGCGGGATGTAGAGCACGGCGGGGTAGGCGGCCTCGCGCAGCGCCAGTGCGCGGCGCGTATCGGCGACGACCTTGCCGGCCGCCTTGACCACGACGCGCGACGGGTGCGGTTCGACCGTGATCGGGTGATCGGGGCCCGGCGTCTTCACCGGGCGAGCGGATGTATCGGGGCTGACAGGCATCGTGTGTCCTCCAGGAAATGGCGGCGTAGGCCAAGCGATACGATGCGCCCAATTCGGAAAACGTGCAGGGGGCCAGAAGGCCTCCGACGATGCTCGCGCGGCCATCTCCTTGCACGGGCGGCGGGATGCAGCCGCAGCGATAAGCAACGCGAAATTAATTGGTAAGCGATCGGCGGGATGCGCGGGAAGATCGGCCGTCGTCATTCGCATGACAGCCAACCGTCTCCGCCACCATGAAGATCCCTTTCGTTTCGTCAGCCGTGCGCCGCGCGCGTCACGCGCCGCTTGCCGCGACGGCACTTCGCTGCATCGCCGCGTCGCTGCTGCTCGCCGGCGCGGCGGCGCCAGCATTCGCCGCACCCGCCGGCAAGACACTCGTGTTCTGCACCGAAGGCAGCCCGGCCGGCTTCGATCCGGGCCAGCACACGACCAGCACCGATTTCGACGCGAGCACGTTCACGGTCTACAACGGGCTGGTGCAGTTCAAGCGCGGCACGCTCGATCTCGAGCCGGGGCTCGCGACGCACTGGGACGTGTCGCCCGACCAGCGCATCTACACGTTCCACCTGCGGCGCGGCGTGAAGTTCCAGACCACCGCGTGGTTCAAGCCGACGCGCCCGTTCCAGGCCGACGACGTGGTATTCACGTTCCGCCGGATGCTCGATCGCGACGATCCGTTCCGCAAGGCGTACCCGACGAGCTTCCCGTACTTCAGCGATCTCGGCTTCGACCGCAACGTCGAGCGCATCGAGAAGGTCGACGACGACACGGTGCGCTTCGTGCTGAAGACGCCGGACGTGGTGTTCGTGCGCAACCTGGCGATGGCCTTCGCGTCGATCCTGTCGGCGGAGTACGCGGCGCAGCTCGCCGCTCGGCATCGCGAGGCCGACATCAACCAGCTGCCGGTCGGCACCGGGCCGTTCCAGCTGCGCACTTACCAGAAGGACGCGCTGATCCGCTACGACGCGAACCCCGACTACTGGAAGCCGGACGACGTGAAGCTCGCGCATCTGGTGTTCGCGATCACGCCGGACCCGGCCACGCGCCTGCGCAAGCTCGTCGGCGGCGAATGCCAGATGTCGGTGTTCCCGCGTCCGGCGGATCTCGACACGGTGCGGCGCGACCCGAAGCTCACGCTGTTCTCGGGAACGGGCTTCAACGTGGGCTTCGTCGCGTACAACACGCAGCATCCGCCGCTCGACCGCGTCGACGTGCGGCGCGCGCTCGACATCGCGGTCGACAAGGCCGCGATCCTGAAGACCGTGTTCAACGGCGACGCGACGATCGCGACGAACCCGATGCCGCCCGCGCAATGGTCGTACAACCCGCGGCTGAAGGATGCGCCGCGTGACCTCGCGGCAGCGAAGGCGCTGCTCGCGCGCGCCGGCTTTCCGAACGGCTTCGAGCTGACGCTGTGGGCGATGCCCGTGCAGCGCCCGTACAACCCGAACGCGCAGCTGATGGCGCAGCTGATCCAGCAGGACTGGGCGAAGATCGGCGTGCGCGCGAAGATCGTCAGCTACGAATGGGGCGAGTACAACCGCCGCTCGAAGCTCGACGGGCAGCACGACGCGATCCTGTACGGCTGGTCCGGCGACAACGGCGACCCGGACAACTGGCTCGGCGCGCTGCTCGGCTGCAGCGCGGTGCACGGCAGCAACCTGTCGAAGTGGTGCAACGCGGATTTCGAACAGCTGGTCGACCGCGCGCGCGCGAACGCCGACGTCGCGAAGCGTACCGCGCTGTACGAGCAGGCGCAGGTGGTGTTCAAGGACCAGGTGCCGTTCACGCCGATCGCGACGTCGATCGTGTCGCTGCCGGTGTCGAAGCGCGTGCGCGGGCTTGCATACTCGCCGCTCGGCGGGCACCGGTTCGACGGCGTGTGGCTGGATTGACGGGGGGAAGCGCGCCGCAGGACGCGGCGCGCTTGCCGGCTTCGGCTGACGCTCAGTTGAGCGCGATGGCGGCCGCCGCGCCCACCGGCGTGCCTTCGAGCGCGACCGACGGCGCGCCGTCCGGCCCGACCGGCACGTCGCCGGCGAGCGTGGTGCGATAGAGCTGGCGATCGGCGTCGAGATCGAAGATGTCGACGGGCGCGAGGTGCGCGGTCGCGCGATTGTCCCAGAACGCGATGCTGCGCGGCTCCCACTTGAAGCGCACCGTGAATTCCGGCCGCGTCACGTGTTCCCACATCAGCTCGAGCAGCGCCTGGCTCTCGCGCGGCGTCAGGCCGACGATCGACTTCAGGAAGCTCGGGCTCACATACAGCGCGCGCTCGCCGGTTTCCGGATGCACGCGCACGAGCGGGTGTTCGGTCACGAGCGGGCGCTGCGCGACCGCGTCGTCGAACGCGCCGGTGGCGTGCGCGCCGGGCGGCGGCGTGAAGCGGTGAATGCCGCGCAGCCCGTCGACGAAGCCGCGCAGCGGCGCGGACAGCGTGTCGTACGCGCGCACGAGATTGGTCCATTGCGTGTCGCCGCCGTACGGCGGAATCGTCACGCCGCGCAGGATCGACGCCCACGGCGGATTGACGGCCGCCGTCACGTCGGTGTGCCAGCCGGTCCACGGCCGGCGGATCGGCTCGCCGTCGAAGCGGATCGCCTTGCGGTACTTCGCGACCGAATAGATTTCCGGATGATCGTCGACGTGCCCGAACACCGGATGGCCGACGGTGGGCTCGCCGAACTGCGCGGAAAACGCGACGTGCTGCGCATGCGTGAGGAACTGCTCGCGGATGAACACGACGCGCCAGCGCAGCAGCGCGGCGCGGATCGCGGCGACCTGCGCGGCCGCCAGCGGCTGCGTGAGGTCGACGCCGCGAATTTCCGCGCCGATGTGCGCGGACAGCGGAATGACGTCGATCGAGCGGATGCCGGGTTCGAGTACGGCGCTCATGGGAGGCTCCTGGCTGAAAGGGGCGAACGGGCGGGGCGATATCGCGGCGGCGTCATTGCAGCGTCGCGCCGGGCCCCTTGAGCACGACGCTGTGCCGGCCGTCGATGCCCACCGGCACGTCGCCGTGCACGGTCGCGCGGCGCACGACCCGCCGCGCGTCACCGTAGTCGTTGATCGCGTAGTGCTGCGTCGCGCGGTTGTCCCAGATCGCGACGTCGCCTTCCCGCCACTGCCAGCGCACCGTGTTCTCGAGGCGCGTCACGTGCTCGTGGAAGGCCTGCAGCAGATGCGCGGAATCGTGCGCCGACAGGCCCTTCAGGCGCTGCACGAAGTGGCCGAGCACGAGCGTGCGCTCGCCGGTGTCCGGATGCACGCGCACCACCGGGTGCTCGGTCTCGTAGACGGTCGACGTGAACACTTCGCGATAGCGCTTGAGCTGTGCGTCGTCGGCGTTCACGTGCGTCGACGCGTAGTCGTACGCGTTCGTGTGCACGGCCCACAGCGTGTCGGCGAGCGCGCGCAGCGGCTCGGGCAGGTTCGCGTACGCGGCCGCGGTGTTGGCCCACACGGTGTCGCCGCCGATGGGCGGGATCACGACCGCACGCAGGATCGAGATCTTCGGATACGCGTCGACGAACGTCACGTCGGTGTGCCACGAATTCGCGCGCGCGCCGTGCGCGGAGTCGAGTTCGAGCAGGTGTGCGCTGCCGTCGACGGACGGCACGGTCGGATGCGCGACGGTGTGCCCGAAGCGGCGCGCGAACGCTTCCTGCGCGGCATCGTCGAGGTGCGCCTGGCCGCGCAAGAACAGCACCTTGTGGCGCAGCAGCGCGGCGTGGATCGCGTCGAACGTGGTGTCGTCCAGCGTCGACGACAGCCGGACGCCGGCGATTTCGGCGCCGATCCGGCCGGCGACCGGGCGGAGCTGAAGCGGGGCGGCCGACGTGCGGGGTTCCGCATGCGGCGCATGCGATGACGGGGGGGCGGCGTGCTGGACTTCGGACATCGGGCATCTCCTGTGCGCAGGGGGATCGAGCCTTCATTCAATCAGCGCGCGCGCCGAAACTGAACCGATGAATCGTCACAACCTTAGCGGCGCGGCACGCATGATCGATATGCGCTTCCCTGCTGAGCGCGGCGCGGGTGCCGCTGCTACCACGCGAGCCGCCACGCGCCGATCGGGTGCGTGCGGCCCGCGTCGGCCGGAACGCCGCCGGATCCGTCGCCGTGCGGTGGCTCGCTGTCGTCGAAATCGGCCAGCACCGTGTCGCGCAGCCGCGCGAACGCGGGCGTATCGCGGCGGCGCGGCCGCGGCAGGTCGACGCTGACGATGCGTTCGATCCGGCCCGGCCGCGGCGCCATCGTGACGACGCGGTCGCCGAGGTACACCGCTTCGTCGACGTCGTGCGTGACGAGGATCATCGTGATGCGCTCCTGCTCCCAGATGCGCAGCAGTTCGTTCTGCATGCGCGCGCGCGTCTGTGCATCGAGCGCGCCGAACGGCTCGTCGAGCAGCAGCACGCGCGGCCGGTTCACGAGGCCGCGCGCGATCGCGACCCGCTGCGCCATCCCGCCCGACAGCTGGTGCGGATACGCGTGCTCGAAGCCGTTCAGCCCGACCAGCGCGACATGGTCGGCCACCGCGCGCCGCTTCGCGGCCGGGTCGAGCGGCGCGTTGCGCAGCGCCGCCTCGATGTTCTGCGCGACCGTGAGCCACGGGAACAGCCGATGGTCCTGGAACACGATCCCGCGTTGCAGCGACGTGTCGCGCACGAGGGTGTCGCCGGCGCGGATCTCGCCGTCGTAGTCGGCGTCGAGGCCCGCGATCAGCCGCAGCAGCGTCGACTTGCCGCAGCCGCTCGCGCCGACGAGGGTGACGAATTCGCCGGCGCGCACGTGCAGCGACACGTCGTCGAGCACGACGAGGGACGCGCCGCGCTGCGCGTAGCGTTTGCCGACGTGGCGGATGTCGATCGAATCGGAGGCGGTGGTCGTCATTGAGCAGTCCGGAGAAAGCGAAGCGGAACGAAGAGGCGGCGCGTCATGCGCGCAGATCGCCGCGCCGGGCGAGCACCCGGCGTTCGAGCGCGCGCGCCAGCGCATTGATGGCCCAGCCGGTCGCGCCGACCACGACGATGCCGAACAGCACGAGATCCATCCGGAACTGCTCGCTGCCGTCGATCAGCGTGTTGCCGATGCCGCTGCCGGCAACCAGCAGGTATTCGGCGCCGAGCGTCGCGAGCCACGAATAGATGAGGCCGAGATACAGCCCGGTGAAGATCGACGGCAACGCTGCGGGCAGGATCACGTGCCGCACGAGCTGGAATCGCGAATAGCGCAGCGCCCGCGCGACGTCGACATACGCGCGCGGCACCGCGTGGATGCCGTCGCAGGTGTGCGCGGCCACCGGCAGCAGCGCGGCGAGCGACAGGAACACGACTTTCGCGGCGTCGCCGAGGCCGAACCACACGGAGATCAGCGGAATCCACGCGAACAGCGAGATCTGCTTGAAGGTGTCGAAGCTCGGGCCGATCATGCGCGACGCGATGCGCGACAGGCCCAGCGCGGCGCCGAGCAGCAGCCCGCCGGCCGCGCCGATCGCGAAGCCGCACGCCTCGCGCGCGAGCGACGCCGACAGCGCGCGGGCGAGGGCGCCGCTCGTCACCTGCGCCCACGCGGTGCGCAGCACGGCGTCCGGGCCGACGAGCAGCCCGCTCTTGACGACATGCGACGCGGCGAGCGCCCACCAGATCGCGAACGCGGCGAGCGGCAGCACGATGCCGCGCCAGTCGGCCGCTCGGCGGCGGCCGGGCGCGGCGGCGGGGGAAGAAGCGAATGACACGGGGGTTGCCTCCGGAACAGGGCGCGGGGTCAGCCGCGAAACGCCGACGGCAGGCCGCGCCGCAGGCGCGCTTCGAGCGCATCGAGCAGCCGGTTGATCGCGAAGCCGACCGCGCCGACCACGACCACCGCCGCCATCACGAGATCGAGCTGGAACAGCTGCCGGCCATAGACGATCAGGTAGCCGAGCCCTTCCGACGACGCGACGAGCTCGACGACCACGAGCGCGAGCCACGACTTGGTGAACGCCAGCCGCACGCCGGTGGCGAGCGTCGGCACCGCGGCGGGCAGCACGACATGCAGGATGCGCTGCCGGCGGCTGTAGCCGAACCCGCGCGCGGCCTCGTCGAGCGCGGCGGGCGCCTGGCGGAACCCCTGCAGCGTGCTCAACGTCACGGGCACCAGCGCCGCATGCGCGATCAGCAGGTACTTGAGCGGCTCGCCGACGCCGACGAGCAGCAGCAGGAACGGCAGCCAGCCGAGCACCGGAATCTGCACGATCGCGTTGAAGCTCGGCAGCACGTACGCCGCGGCCGTGCGCGACAGGCCGAGCGCGGCGCCGGTCGCGAAGCCGAGCAGCGAGCCGAGCGCGAAGCCGACCAGCACGCGCTGCAGGCTGACCAGCGTGTGGCGCGCGAGGTCGCCGCTCGCCGCGAGTTCGACGAGCGATTCGTACACGCGCTCGGGCGGCGGCAGGATCTGCGGCGCGATCCAGCCGCGCGCGCTGCCGATCGCCCACAGCGCGAACAGCGCCGCGGGCAGCGCCCACGGCGCGAGCCGCCACAGCCAGCGCCGCAGGCCGGCGCCCGCACGGGGCGGGCGAACCGTCGCGCCCGCAGGCGGCGCGGCGGCAATCGTGATCGCGGTATCGCTCATCCGGCAGCCTCCCGAATCAGGACGACAGCGGCTTGCCGGCTGCGTCGTAGCGCGGCCAGTACTGTTCGAGCTTCAGCGTGCGCAGCGCCTGGTCGAGATACTTCGGCTCGAACCAGCCGTCGACGCTCACCGGCTGGCGGATCAGCTTCAGCCGCAGCGCGTCCTGCGCCACCGCCTTGTAGCGCGCGACGAGGAACGGATCGATCAGCGGCGACACGCGGTCCTTCAGCCGCTGGTTCGCGTATTCGGCCTGCCACGACGCGTACGGCGTGCCGCTTTTCGCCCAGAGCTTGAACAGCGCATCGCGGTTCGCCTCGTCCGACGACCATTGCGCGCCCTTCACGAAGGTGGTGACGACGCGCTGCACGATGTCCGGATGCGCGCGCTCGAACTCGTCGAGCACCAGCAGGTGGGTCTGCCGCGTCAGCTGCGGGCCGTCCTGCTGCGATTCGTAGACGATCCGCGCGAGCCCCGCGTCGCGCAGCTTGTACACGGAATAGTCGCCGACCGACGCATCGATGCCTTTCGACGCGAGCGCGGCGAGCGAGCTCGCGTTGTCGAGGTTGATCACGCGCAGGTCGCGCTCGTCGAGCTGGTTCTTCGCGAGCGCGTTGTCGGCGACGAGCTGCAGGTTGGTGCCGCGGAAGATCGACACGCGCCGCCCCTTCAGGTCCTTCAGCGAGCGGATGCCGGAATCGGGCGGCACCGCGATCTTGATGCCGCTGCGCACGCTGGTGGCCGCGAGCAGCCGCGTCTTCAGGCCGTTCGCGCGCGCGAGCACCGCGGGCAGGTCGCCCTGGTACGCGAAATCGAGCGCCTTGTCGGCGATCGCCTCGTTGACGGCCGGCCCCGCGCCCTTGAAGAACAGCCACTGCACCTTGATGCCGTCGGCCGCGAATTCCTTTTCGAGCAGCTGCTGAAGCTGCACGGTCGCGGCCGACGAGCCGCCGAACGTCGGCGGGTCGCCCGCGCCCTGCTGGGCGACGCCGATCCGGATCACGGCGGGCTTATCGGCATGCGCGGCGGTGGCCGCCAGCGTCATCAGGGTGGCGGCAAGCAGCGATCGCAGCAGGCGCAGGGGAGACGGGAATCGATCGGTCATGGTGCGTCGGGTAAAGAGGGAACGAAGTCGGGCCGGGTGGCGTCGGGCCATTCTGGTGGACGCTGCCCGCGCGGGACAAGCAACGATTTGAACTATGCTTATCGCCGCTTGGCGGGTTGCCGGGCCGGGCGATGTACGCGGCATGCGGTGGGTGCGTATCGGAAATTCGATCAGGATTCCGATCGTCTTCAATGGCGTCGCATGCCGTTTCCGGTAATCGCCGAATGGAAACGCGCTGCAATGGCGATGGCGGATTCGCATCCCGGCCGGCCGGAGAATTCGATCGAAAACGCGCGATTCTCGCCTGTCATATTTACCGGGCTCTCCGCGCGGGGGACGCATGAATTTCCGGCCGGTGCACGGGATCCGCCGCGCGAAATGGCGAGCATGAACCTGTCCGGAATTTCAAAAAATAGAATGAAAACGGGTTATCCGACACCCTGGAAATGACGCATCGCGACAGTTAACAATCTTTCTGTGGCACGCGAAACGTGCCGAATATCGCGAGAAATAATTGCGGCGGATGAACTACATGGTTTTCATCGTTGCGGGGTGCTATCCATAAATGCACTCCGACGCCAAATTATTTGAAATCGCCGAAAAAATTGTCTATACCCAAGACGAATCGACGCGGTCGGCATCGTGGCAGCACGGCCGCGCGGAAGAGGCGCAAATGAAACGGCACGTGCCGCCGTTGCATTCAGCGTGTCGCAGCAATCGAGAGGACTCCGGGGGATGCGGGCGGCCGATGCCGGGCCACCTGCATGAGTCGCGACCTGGCTCACGCCATGCGCAGCCGCCGGAGCAACGCAGCTTCTTTACGTTCAACGGTCGATTACCGACCCCGTCACCCGGAGGTTGTCATGCTGCAATACGTCAAGTCCCTGCTGCGCGACGAACGTGGCGTCAGCTCGCTCGAATATGCGGTTCTGGCCGGAATCGTCGTGGTTGCGCTGGCGGCGGTCGGCGCGATCCTCAGCAGCACTTCCGGCGGCTTGCCGAGCGTGTTTTCGACGCTGATCACGAAGGTAACCGGCCTGATCTGATCCCCTGAACCCGCGCGCCACCGACGCTTGCACGGGTCCGCAGCGGCAGAGCGCATCCTGCCGGGGGGCGCGCCGACGGACGGCACTCCCATGCTCACGCTCGTGCAGTCGATGGCGACGGTCGTGCTGGCGTCGCTCGCGGCGCAGGATCTGCGCGACCGGCGTTTGTCCAATCGCGCGGTGCTGGCGTTCGCGATGCTGTATTTCGTCGCGGCGGCGCTCGCGCGCGACGGCGTCGCGGCGCTGGCCGGCCACGTCGCGACCGCCGCGGCCATGCTGCTGCTGTTCGGCGGCATGCGTCACGCGGGCTGGATCGGCGGCGGCGACGTCAAGCTGGCGGCGGCGGTGTTCCTGTGGGCCGGCCCGGCGCTGGCGTCTCCGGTGCTCGTGATCGTCGGCGCGGGCGGCACGCTGTGCGGCATCGCGATGCTCGCGGGCGGCGCATGGCAGCGGCGCGCGGCGCCCGCACACACGGCGGCCGCGCGGGACGTGCGCGGCGTGCCATACGGCGTCGCGCTCGCGCTCGGCGGCGCGCTGGCCGTCTGGGCGCCGTTTTCTTACGCGGTTTCGCCAACCTAGCCGGGGGACGCACGCCGCCATGCCCAAAACTCTGCGAATGGCCGTGCTGATCGTCGCCGCCGGTATCGGCGCGTTCATCCTGCGCGAACTGTACGTCGCCGCGTCGACGCCGAAGATGGCCGGCGAAGCGGCGGACGAGCGCGTGCGCGTCGCGGCCGCCGACTTGCCGGAAGGGCTGCTGCTGCGCGACAACGATCTCGCGTGGAAGCGCCTGCCGCGCGCGCAGGTGCCGCCCGGCGCGTTCGTCGAGTCGCAGCCGGGCGCGGACCTGAAGGGCGCGCTGCTGCGCAACCGCGTCGGCGCCGGCGCGCCGATCCGCGCGGAGAACGTGATCCCGGCCGGCGCGCCGGATTTTCTCGCGGCGGCGCTGCAGCCCGGCATGCGCGCGATCTCGGTGCCGGTCGACGACGTGTCGGGCAACGCGGGGCTGATCCAGCCGGGCGACTTCGTCGACGTGGTGCTCACGCAGCAGATCGGCGGCACGGCGACGACGCCTGGCACCTTCGAGGCGGAGACGGTCGTGCGGCGCGCGCGCGTGCTCGCGGTCGGCTCGGAATTCCAGCGCGCGAAGGCGCCCGCGAGCGCGCCGGACGCGCCGGCCCGCGCGCGCACGGTCACGCTCGAGGTCGCGCCGCGCACCGCGCAGGTCGTGCTGGTCGCGACGCGCCTCGGCTCGCTGTCGCTCGCGCTGCGCAGCTTCGCGACGAGCGACCGCCGGCAGCCGGCGGGCAGCGACGAGCAGGAGCCGGATACGGCGCCGGTGTGGGCCGGCGACGTCTCGCGCGCGGCCCGCGAGGTCGCACGCGCGCCGTCCGCCGTGCCGGATGGCGGCGTGCGGCCGGCCTGGCAGGGCAACACGGTGGTGATCTATCGCGGCTCGTCGGTCGACGACGGCGCGCACGGCGGCGGCATCGGCACGCCGGGCCTGCCGCCGTTGCCGGCCGGGCTGCCGGGCTTGCCGGGCGGCGGCACGGTCGCCGCGGATGCAGCGGCACAGCCGAGGGCGGCTGCGCCGCAATGACGGATCGGGCCGGCCGCCCGGCGGCCGGCATTTGATTTGACGGGAACACGCATGGTGCGCATGGTTCGTTGGATCGCTCTCTGGTGCCTGGCCTGCGTCGCCGCGCCCGGCGTCGCGCTCGCGCAGGACGCGCGCGCGCCGGATGCCGGCGCGGCGCTGTCGATCGCGACCGGCAAGGGCGAGATGCTGTCGCTGCCCGAGCCCGCGAGCGCGATGTTCGTCGCCGATCCGACCATCGCCGACATCCAGGTGCCGTCGCCGCGCACCGTGTTCGTGTTCGGCAAGAAGGCCGGCACCACCACGCTGATCGCGCTCGGCGCGAACCATCGGCCGATCCTGCGCAAGACGGTGATCGTGCAGGTCGACACGGCGTCGCTGCAGCGCGTGCTCGACAGCCGCTTCCCGCAGCTGAAGCTGTCGGTGTCCGGCGCGCCGGGCTCGCTGATGGTGTCGGGCAAGGTGCCGAGCGCGGCCGATGCGGATGCCGTGATGCAGTCGCTCACGCCGTACCTGCACGACAGGGAAAAGATCGTCAACCGGCTGATGCTGTCGCGCCCGATCCAGGTGAACCTGCGCGTGCGGGTGACCGAGGTGAGCCGCAACATCACGCAGCAGCTCGGCATCAACTGGAGCGCGCTCGGCGGCGCCGGCAACTTCGTCGGCGGGCTGTTCAACGGGCGCACGCTGTTCGATCCGACCACCAGCCTGTTCAACCTGTCGCCGACGGGCGCGTATTCGGTGCTCGGCGGGTTCCGCGCGGGGCGCTGGTCGATCGACGTCGTGCTCGACGCGCTCGACCAGGAAGGGCTGATCACGATGCTCGCCGAGCCGAACCTGACCGCGATGTCCGGCGAGACCGCGAGCTTCCTCGCGGGCGGCGAGATTCCGATCCCGGTCGCGCAGAGCGGCAACAACGGCGCGATCACCGTCGAGTTCAAGCCGTTCGGCGTGTCGCTCGACTTCACGCCGACCGTGCTCGCCGACAACCGCATCAGCCTGAAGGTGCGGCCGGAGGTGAGCGAGGTCGACGCAAGCAACAGCGTGACGACCGGCGGCGTCAAGGTGCCGGGGCTGTCCGTGCGGCGCGTCGAGACGACGGTCGAGCTGTCGAGCGGGCAGAGCTTCGCGATCGGCGGGCTGCTGCAGAGCCAGACGGCCGACACCGTGTCGCAGATCCCGGGGCTCGGCCGGCTGCCGATCATCGGCCGGCTGTTCTCGTCGAAGAACTTCCAGGACAGCAAGACCGAGGTGGTCGTGATCGTCACGCCGTACATCGTCCAGCCGGCCGGGCCCGGCCAGCTCGAGCAGGCGATCGATACCGTCGCGCGGCCGAGCAGCGACCTCGAGTTCGCGGTGCAGCGCAACCTCGGGCTCGACCTGCTGTCGGGCGATACGCCGCGCCTGGTCGGCGCCGCGGGCTTCGTGTACTGACTTCGGGGAGCGCGCATGCGAGTTCGAACCACCGTCTCCGCACTGCTGCCGCTGCTGCTGGCTGGCTGCCTGTCGGCGCCGCCGCCGCTGAACCTGCCCGACGCGCGGGCGATCGGCTTCGACGGCACGCACGCGGTGCCGCCCGACTGCGCGAAGCTGATGCAGCCGTCGCACCTCGTCGACGCGGGCTTCGGCCGGCCGGGCGTGCCGTTCGGCTGCGCGACCTACACGAACCTCGCGACGATGCTCGCGCGGCCGCAGGATCTCGTCGCGCCCGTGCCGTACGGCGGCGCCGATGCGGCCGTGGCGTCCGACGCGGTGCGCCGCTACGTCGAGGATCGCGTGAAGCAGCCGACGCCCGGCAAGACGCTGACGACGACCGGCTCGCCCGGCCATTGAACCGACTCCCGACGCCCTCGCGATGCCGCCCATGAACGTCCTCGACCGCCAGAACGCCAAGCGCGCCGCCTCCGCCGGAGCGGCGGATCTCCTCGCGGTGGTGTCCGATGCCGGCAGCGAGGACGTGATCCGCCGCGTCGCGCAGGATCTGTCGATCGCGCGCGCGCACCTGCAGACGGGCACCTGCGACGACGCGATCCGGCTGCTGCAGCAGCACGAGCGCTCGCCGCGCCAGCTCGTCGTCGACGTGTCGGATTCGGTGCTGCCGGTGTCGGACCTGATGCGGCTCGCGGAAGTGTGCGACCCGTCGGTGCGGGTGGTCGCGATCGGCACGCAGAACGACGTCGGGCTGTTCCGCAACCTGCTCGGCATCGGCGTGCAGGACTACATCGTCAAGCCGCTGACCGTCGAGCTGATGCGCCGCGCGCTGACGGCGACGGAATCGGTCGTGCAGGTGCGCACCGGCAAGACCGTGAGCTTCGTCGGCGCGCGCGGCGGGGTGGGCGCGACGACGATCGCGGTGAGCCTCGCGCGCTGCCTGGCGGGCGAGAAGCGCCGCCGCGTCGCGTATATCGACCTGAACCTGCATGGCGGCGGCGCGAACTCGATGCTCGGGCTGTCCAGCAACAACGGGCTGATCGAATTGCTGAACATGGAGCAGCGCCCCGACGACGCGCTGTTCGACCGCATGTTCGTCGCCAAGGGCGACCGGCTGCACGTGCTGTCGGCCGAGCTGGCGTACGGCGCCGACGTGCCGCTGCGCGACGGCGCGATCGCGCGCCTGGTCGACATGCTGAAGGACCGCTTCCACTACGTGCTGTTCGACGTCGGCGGCGGCGCGGGCCGGCTGTTCGAGGATGCGCTGGAGGCGTCCGATCTCGTCTACGTCGTCGCCGACCGCTCGGTGCACGCCGCGTACGAAGCCGCGCGGCTCGCGCGCTTCGCGCGGGAGCTGCCGGGCGAGCGGCTGCTGTCGATGGTGCTGAACAATCCGCTCGCGCCGGTCGAGGGCCGTGTCGCGCAGGCCGATTTCGAGGAGGCGTTCGGCGGCGTGCGGCTGCGCGAGCTGCCGCACGAGCCGCAGACGCTCGCGGTCGCGGAGAACCTCGGCGAGCCGCTCGACGGCGCGAAGCGCAGCGGTTTCCGCGACGAGATCCGGCTGCTCGCGAACGGCATCACCGGCGAATCGATGGCGGTTGCCGAGCCGTGGTACGCGCGCTTCGTCAAGTGGAGGAAAGGATCGTGAAGTTCGGCACCCGCAACCGGCCGACGGCCGACCCCGCACCGGCCGCATCGGCTTCGTCCCCGGCCGCGACGCGCCCGCCCGCACCCGTGCCGATGCCGACCCGCGCGCCCGTGGCCGCCGACACCCACGAGTCGCTGATCCGCTCCGGCAAGTTCGATGCGATCCGCACGGCGGTATTCGCGTCGATGAACATGTCGGCGGCGCTGATGAAGACGCGCGACGAAGTACGCGCGGGCATCGAGCAGGTGGCCGCTCACACGGTAGAGCGCGAGCAGTTGAAGATCACGGCGGGCGAGCAGGTGCTGATCGTCGACGCGATCCTGAACGACATGTTCGGCGTCGGGCCGATCGAGCCGCTGCTCGCGGACGATACGGTGACCGACATCCTCGTCAACGGGCCCGACCAGGTGTACGTCGAGCGCGCGGGGCGGCTCGAGCTCACGTCGCTGAAGTTCCGCGACGACGCGCACGTGACGAGCGTCGCGCAGCGGATCGCGGCGGCGGTGGGCCGCCGCGTCGACGAGAGCAGCCCGATGGTCGACGCGCGCCTGGCCGACGGCAGCCGCGTGAACGTCGTGCTGCCGCCGATCGCGATGCGCGGCCCGTCGATCTCGATCCGCAAGTTCGCGAAGCGCGACATCACGCTCGCGCGGATGGCGCAGCAGGGCAACATCTCGCACGCGATGCTGCAGGCGCTGAAGATCGCGTGCACGTGCCGGCTGAACATCGTGATCTCGGGCGGCACCGGCTCGGGCAAGACGACGCTGCTCAACGCGCTGTCGCAGCATATCGAGGAGCACGAACGGATCGTGACGATCGAGGACGCGGCCGAGCTGCAGCTGCTGCAGCCGCATATCGTCAGCCTCGAAACGCGGCCGGAGAACACCGAGGGGCTCGGCGGCATCTCGCAGCGCGACCTCGTGCGCAACGCGCTGCGGATGCGGCCCGACCGCATCATCCTCGGCGAGATCCGCGGGCCGGAGGCGTTCGACGTGCTGCAGGCGATGAACACGGGCCACGACGGCTCGATGACGACGATCCACGCGAACTCGCCGCGCGACGCGATCAGCCGGCTCGAAAGCATGGTGATGATGGCGAACGCGAACCTGCAGCTGCTGTCGATCCGGCGCCAGATCGCGAGCGCGGTGCACCTGTTCGTGCAGGTCGAGCGGATGCGCGACGGCGTGCGCCGGGTGACGCGGATCACCGAGATCGTCGGGATGGAGGGCGAGGTGGTGATCACGCAGGACCTGTTCGCGTTCCGCCAGGAAGGCGACACGACGCGCGACGCGGTCAAGGGCGTGTTCGACGCGTCGTCGCTGCGGCCGGCGTTCGCGGCCCGCGCCGCGTACTACGGCGTCGAGGACGTGCTTGCCGAGGTGTTCCGGCAATGAGGGCCGCCGACCTGTTCGCGGTGTGCGCGTTCGTCGTGATCCTCGGGATCGGGCTCGCGCTGTCGTCGCTGCTCGATCGCGCGCGCCACACGCCCGCGCAGCGCATCCGCGAGCGGATGCGGCGCCTTTCGCCGTCGCTCGCGGGCCGCGGTGCGGGCGCGGCCGACGGGGCCGGCGTCGCGCTGTTCAACCTCGAACGCCGGCAAAGCCGCGCACGCACGTGGCTGCAGCGCTACGTGACGCGCGTGCGCGCGGTGGGCGGCGAAGGCGGCATGCGGATCGTCGTCGCCAGCACGGTGGCCGGCGCGCTCGCGGCGATCGTCGCGGTGAAGCTGATCGGGCCGCCGGGCTTCCTGCGTCCGCTGATTTACGTCGGGCTGCCGCTGGTCACGATGCGCGCCAGCTATCGCGCGCTGGTCGAGCGGTTCCGGATCCGCTTTCTCGAAGCGTTCCCCGACGCGATCGACCTGATCGTGCGGGCCGTGCGCGCGGGCATTCCGGTCACGCAGGCGATCAGCACGGTCGGCGACGGCGCGGCCGAGCCGGTGCGCTCGACGTTCCGCACGATGGGCGACAGCCTGCGGGTGGGCGCGGATCTCAAGGACGTGCTCACGCAGGCGGCGGACCGGCTGATGATCGCGGACTTCTCGTTCTTCACCGTCTACCTGCTGCTGCAGCGCGAGACCGGCGGCAGCCTCGGCGAGACGCTCGACGAACTGTCGAGCATCATCCGCACGCGCCGCGACATCCGCCTGAAGACGCGCGCGCTGACCGCCGAAGGGCGGATCACGACGAACATCATTTCGGCGGTGCCGTTCGTGATGATCGGCGCGCTGTTCCTCGTGAACCGCGCGTACGTGATGCTGCTGTTCACGACGCACGCCGGCAACATGATGCTGACGATCGCCGCCGGGCTGCTGACTGTAGGGCTGCTGACGATCCGCAAGATCTCGAAACTGGATACCGCGCGATGACGATGTCGATGCTGGCCGCCCGCGGCCTCGAACTGCTGCTGTTGCTTGCCTGCGTCGGCGTCGCGCTCGCCACGCCTGGCGGCGGCAGGCGCCGGCGCATCGCCGCGCGCGTGCTGCAGGCGGCCGGGCAGCGCGCGCCGTTGCCGGCGGCGGGGCGGCTGCAGCCGGGCGACGTCCGCCAGGGCGTGACGCGGCGGCTCGCGCAGCTCGGCGAGCGGCTGCCGGTGCTCGACCCGATGCAGCGCGTGAAGCTCGCGCTGCAATTGTCCCGCGCGGGTTTTCGCGAGCGCCGCGCGGTGTCGCAGATGATCGGCATCAAGCTGAGCTGCGGCGTGCTGTTCGCGGCCGTCGCGATCGTGTTCAGCCCGTTCATCCCGCGCTTGGGCGAATACTTCGTGATCCGCGCGCTGGCGATGGTCGCCGCGTTCGTGATCGGCGTGATCGTGCCCGAGTACGTGCTCGGCGCGATGATCCGGCGGCGGCGGCGCGCCATCGCCGCGTGCTTCCCGGATGCGCTGGACCTGCTCGTGATCTGCACGATGGCCGGCAACAGCCTCGCGTCGGGCATCCGGCGCGTCGCGCACGAGCTGGCGCGCATCTGCCCGCCGCTGGCCGACGAGCTGACGGTGTGCGCGGACGAGCTGACGCTGAGCGGCGACGTATCCGCGACGCTCACGCATTTCGCGACGCGCGTCGACTTCACGTCCGCGCGCTCGCTCGCGACGACGCTCACGCAGTCGCAGCGGTTCGGCACGCCGATCACGCAGGCGCTGCGGACCCTGTCGCGCACCGAGCGCACCGAGCAGATCGTCGCGCTCGAGGAGCGGGCCGCGAAGCTCGCCCCGAAGATCACGCTGCCGATGATGCTGTTCATCTTGCCGACGGTCTGCCTGATCGCGGCGGGCCCGGCGGCGATCCGCCTGCTCGAGGTATTCAAATGACCCGATCCGTCGTACGTGTGCTGATGCTCGCGGCCGTGCTGCCGGTGCTGGCCGGCGGCTGCGGCGCGCCGGGCGTCCAGACGCGGCCGGTGCTGTCGCACAAGCGCGACGACCCGCAGGCCGAGCTGCGCATTGCGGACAGCGCGCTCGCCGGCGGCAACGTCGATCTCGCGACGACGCTGTACGAGAAGGTGCTGACCGCGCACCCCGATTCGCTCGCCGCGCGCCTGGGGCTCGGCGACGTCAACTACCGCACCGGCAACCTGGAGCGCGCGCGGATCCTCTACGACGAAGCGCAGCGGCAGGCGCCCGCGGAGCTCGGCCCGCAGCTCGGGCTCGCGCGCATCGCGCTGCGGCAGCGCCGGCTCGACGACGCCGCGCAGCGCTATCGCGACCTGCTGGCCGTGCAGCCGAACCACCCGCTCGCCGCCGAAGGGCTCGGCACCGTGCTCGACCTGCAGGGCCGTCACGCGGACGCGCAGGCCGTGTATCGCGACGCGCTGCGCGCGCATCCGGACGCGCAGGGGCTGCGTGTCGATCTCGGCCTGTCGCTGGTGCTGAGCAACCGGCCGCGCGAGGGCGTGAACGTGCTGCTCGACGTCGCGGGGCTGCCCGATGCGCCATGGCAGGCGCGCCAGAACCTCGCGTTCGCGTATGGCGTGCTCGGCAATACCGATTCGGCGAAGAAGCTGCTGTCCGCGGACCTGCCCCCGTCGGCGGTGGCCGACAACCTGCGCTTCTACCAGGCGGTGCGCGCGCGGCTCGCATCGCGCGGCGCGGGCGGCGGCGCGCCGTCGCTGTCCGGCGCGCTGGAGCCGGGCGCCGCGCCGCCGGGCACCGGGGCCGCAAAATGACACGCGGCGCGATCGGCGCGCGCCGCGCGCGCGGCGTCGTGTCCCTCGAGTTCGTGCTGATGCTGCCGTTCCTGCTGATGGTGCTGCTCGGCATCATCGACACGAGCCTGATCCTGTGCGACAAGGCCGTCATCACGAACGCGAGCCGCGAGGCCGCGCGCGCCGGCGTCATGCTGCGCGTGCCGATGCTGACCACCACGCAGGTCGCCAGTGTCGCGCAGAGCTACACGCAGAACAGCCTGATCACCGGCGGCACCGCGACCACGCCGACCGTGAACGTGACCCAGGCGAACGGCACGACGGCGGGCACCGCGCTGACGGTGACGGTCACCTACACGTACACGGGCCTGGTGCTCGGTTCCGCGTTCAGCGCGCTGACCGGCCCGGTGACGGTCTCGGCCACGTCGGTGATGCTCTATGAATGACGCGGGCGGCCCGCGGCGCATCGGCCCCGCGCGGCAGCGCGGCTCGATCGCGCTGTTTTTCCTGCTGTTCCTGATCCCGCTGCTGTCGTTCGGCGCGCTGGCGATCGACGTCGCGTGGGTCGCCATCGCGCGCAACCAGTTGCAGAACGCCGCCGACGCGGCCGCGCTCGCGGGGGCCGACGCGATGATGTCGTCGAGCGGCGGCGCGCTGAACTGGTCGCAGGCCGCATCGGCGGCGAACGGCGTGATCGCGCAGAACTCGGCGGCCGGCGCCGCGCTGTCGTCCGGCACGGTGGCCACCGGGTACTGGAACATGACGCGCAGCCCCGCGGGCATGCAGGCGACGACCATCACGCCCGGCACGTACGACGTGCCGGCGGTGCAGGTCACCGTGTCGCGCGCGCCGGGCGTGAACGGCGGCTCGATTCCGCTGCTGCTCGGCGGGCTGCTGGGGATTCCCGGCGCGTCCGGCAGCGCGACCGCGGTGGCGGTGCTGGCGGCGCCGGGCGGGGTGGCGGCCGGCGGGCTGTTTCCGGTCGCGATCGACCAGTGCGTGTACAACCAGTACTGGAACGCGGCGACCAACCAGCCGCTGATCAACCCGCTGACGAACCTGCCGTACGAGTTCTCGATCACGAACGGCCAGACCTACGGCGCGTTGTGCATGGGCGGGCAATGGACGTCGTTCCAGTCGAGCGCGACCGATACGACGACGATGTCGGGGCTGATGGCGACCGGCAACCCGACGACGCTGAGCATCGGCGACAGCATCTACCTCGCGACCGGCGTGAAGGCGACGCTCTACACGTCGGTGCCGGTCGGCGCGACCGTGATCCTGCCGGTCGTCACGCAGACGGCCAGCAGCACCTATGTGCCGATCGTCGCGTTCGCGGCGTTCCACATCGACGTGTCGCTCGGCGGCTCGTACAAGTACATCCAGGGCCATTTCGTCGCCGGCGTGAAGATGACCGGCGTTGCGACCGGGGTCGGGCCGTACTACGGCGTGTACGTGCCGCCGCGGCTCGCGATGTGAGCGCCGGCGCGCGCGCGGCGCAGCAGCATCAGCAGCGCGAGCAGCGTCACGGCCGGGCCGATCTGCGGCAGCTGCAGCCACGGGTTCAGGTATTCGGCGAGCGGCAGCAGCCACATCAGCGCGATCGTCGCCTGCTCGCCGCGCAGCCAGCCGTCGCGCCAGCCCATCCCCAGCATGCACGCGACCGCGATGCCGAGCCACACGAGCTCGTAGTGCCACACGTACGGGTTCGCGGCGAGCGTCGCGACCGCGAGCACCGCCGCGCGCACGCGGATGTCGCGCGACTGCGCCCACACGATGCACGCGGCCGCGATCGCGATGACGGCAACGCACGCATGCGCGGCATACGCGGCCGCGAGCGGCAGGCCCGCGAAGCGGAACGCCGCGAACGGCGTCGGCGACGCGAGCCAGAACACGACGCTGTGCTCGAGGATGATCGAGCGCGCGAGCCCCGCGCTGGCGACGAACAGGCGCAGCGATTCGACGCCGCAGACCAGCACGCTCAGCGCGACGAACGCGGCGGTGGCCAGCGCGGCCCACGCGATCGTGCGCCATGCGCGCGCGGCGACCAGCACGAACGGAAACAGCAGCGCCATCTGCGGCTTGACCGACAGCAGCGCGATGCACAGGCCGGCCCACATCGGCCGCCGGTCGGCCCAGTAGACGGCCAGCGCCGCGCACGACACGGTGAGGAACGCGTTCTGCCCGAACATCGCGGTGACGAACACGCAGGGCGCCGCGACCAGCGCGAACGCGCAGCAGCGGCCCGCGCCGGGGACGGCCGCGAGGCCCGACACACGCCACGCCGCGAAGCCGAGCACGACGATGCCGAACGCGACGAACAACGGATAGCCGACCGCATAGGGCAGCAGCGCCAGCGGCGTCACCAGCAGCAGGTAGGTGGGCGGGTAAAGCCACGCGAGGAAGCCTTCGCGATGGAAGTACGGGAACATCCCGGCCGACAGCCGCGAGAAGGTCGGGTAGTCGTAGGCCTGCCACGGCTCGCCGTGCAGCATTACGTACGACGCCGACCAGAACACCGAGTAGTCGGCGCCCGGGCGCGACGTGACGGGGCCGGGCGCGCTGTGGATGACCCATGCCCAGATCGCGGCGAACTGCAGGCAGAACAGGAGCACGAACGCGCTGTACACGACGACGCGCTTCGGCGTCAGCCAGGCGCGCACGGGGCGGTCTGTCGTTTGCATCGAGTGCCGGGAAATGTCCATGCGCCGCGTGCCCGGTTACTTGGCCGAGACTTTCCTGACGCCGTTCGCGCCGGCCGCCGGCATCGCCGGCCGGCGGCGCACGATCGGCGCCCGCTTGAGCGGGAACTGCAGCAGCTTCGAGGTCGGGAGCGCGCCCGGGTGACGCGCGGGCTGCGCGGCGGCGGGCCGCTCGGCGCGGTAGCGGCGCCGCACGAGGTAGACGGGGCGCTGTTTCGATTCGTGATAGATGCGGCCGAGGTATTCGCCGATCACGCCGATGCCGATCAGCTGGATGCCGCCCATGAACAGCACGACGGAAATCAGCGACGCATAGCCGTGCACCGGGTTGCCGAACAGTAGCGTGCGCAGGACGATGAACGCGCCGTACACGAGCGCGAGCATCGCGAACGCGACGCCGATATAGGTCCACACCCGCAGCGGCACCGTGCTGAAGCTCGTGATGCCTTCGAGCGCGAAGTTCCAGCGCCGCCAGCCGGAGAATTTCGAGTGGCCGCCGCTGCGCGGCGCGCGCGCGTATTCGACGATCGCGGTGCGGAAGCCGACCCACGCGAACAGCCCCTTCATGAAGCGCCGCCGCTCGGGCAGCGCGCGCAGCGCGTCGACGACTTCGCGATCCATCAGGCGGAAGTCGCCGACGTTCTCCGGCATCTCCACTTCGGACAGCGCGTTGTGCACGCGATAGTAGAGCGCGGCCGCCGCGCGCTGCACGAACGGGTCGCACATCCGGTCGGTGCGCTTCGCGGCGACCACCTCGGCGCCGGCGCGCCAGTGTTCGATCATCGCGGGGATCAGCGCGGGCGGGTCTTGCAGGTCGGCGTCGATCAGGATCACCGCGGCGCCGGCCGCTTCGTCGAGGCCGGCGGTGAGCGCGGCTTCCTTGCCGAATCGGCGCGTGAGATCGATCACGCGCACGCGCGGGTCGCCGGCCCCGGCCGCGATCAGCCGGTCGAGCGTGCGATCGCGGCTGCCGTCGTTGATGCAGACGATTTCGAAGCGCACCGTGTCGACCGATTCGAGGATGGGCAGCGTTTCGGCAAAGAACGCGTCGATCGCTTTCTCTTCGTCGTGAAACGGCACGACGAGCGATACCAGCGGTTTTCTGGCGTGCGTGGACATGCGTCCCCCCGAGAGATCCGGCGTGCGCGGCATCGTGTGAATCCGGTGGTCGTCTGCCGGACGGGCCCGCCCCGGTCCGGCGCGAATGCGGGTTCCGGCCTGGCCGCCCGCCGCGGGCCGGACGACAGGCGTTGCGGCCATTGTACGCAGGAATCGGCGTTTCGTAACATGGATGCAAGGGTTCGCGCGGCGTGCAGTTTCACCCGTGGAAACCCGGTTCGCCGGCGGCCTGCGAACCGGGCGCGCGGGCGCTACGATGGCGTTTTCGACGGCGCGGGAGGGCGCGATGCAAGTCCAGGACCTGAGCGGCGCGCCGCTGGATTATTGGGTGGCGATGGCCGAGGGGCTCGGATCGCCGCGCGTCGCCGAGGGCGTATGTCTGGCGATCCGCGATGCGGGCGGCGTGCCGGTGCCGTTCGCGCCGTCGTCGTCGTGGGCGGACGGCGGGCCGCTCGTCGAACGCCAGCCGTTCGCCGCGTTCGAGCGGGACGGCGGGCGCGGCGCGTGGCGGGCGGTGCTGCACCGCGCGGTGCCGTCGGCGGGCGAGCGCTGCACGTTCAACCAGTCCGGCCCGACGCTGCTGGTCGCGGCGATGCGCACGCGCGTCGCGGCGGCGTTCGGCGACGACGTGCCGGATCTCGATATGTCGAAAGCGCCGTGAGCGTGCGTATGCATTGGCGCGCGACCCGGCCCGCCCGGACAGCGGAATCGGTTCCGCGCGTCACTCGGCCCGCGACACGGCCCGCAGGAACGCGCGCACCGCGGGCGCCTTTTCGAAGCGCCGGCACGCGAGCGCGAGCTCGGACGTGATCGGCTTGCCCGCGAGCGGCCGGTAGGCGACGCCCGGCAGCGCCACGCATTGCGCGAGCACATCCGGGATCACGGCCACGCAGCCGTTCACCGACACGCAGGCCAGCACCGCGAGCAGCCCGCCCGGCCGCGCGGCGACCACCGGCGCGAAACGGCCGCGCCGCGCGACTTCGAGCGTGCCGCGTTCCTGCTCGGGCACCGCGAAGCGGGCGCCGGCGAGATCGGCGGCCTTCACGGTTTCCCGTTCGGCCAGCGGCGAATCGGCCGGGACGGCCGCGATGAACACGTCGCGCTGCAGCGTGATGGTGCGCAGTTCGCCGGGCAACGGCAGCGGCGGCCGGACGTAGGCGATGTCGAGCCGGCCCGCGTCGATCTGCTTCGCGACGTCGTCCATCGGCACCTCGCGCAGGTTGAGCTCGATGCGCGGATGCGCGGCGCGAAACGCGCCGACCGTGCGCTGCAGCGTGCCCGAATAGACGGCCGACGACACGTAGCCGACCTCGATCCGGCCCAGCTCGCCGCGCTCGGCCAGCGCGGCGAGTTCGCGGCCGCGCTGCAGGTGCTCGAACGCGGCGCTCGCCTCGACGAGATAGGCCTCACCGGCGGCGCTCAGCGTGACCGCGCGCCGCGACCGGTGGAACAGCCGCACGCCGAGCAGCCGCTCGGCTTCCTGGATCTGCCGCGTGAGCGCGGGCGGCGCCATGTCGAGTGCGTCGGCCGCGCGGGCGAAGTGGAGATGGCGCGCGACGCTGAGGAACGCGCGCACGTGGCGGAATTCGAGCCGGTCCATGATTGCAGAAATCGTCAATAAAACTGCGTGGTTGGTTCAATGACAGGCAATACCGGGCAAGCCTAGCATAGGGCTCGTTCATCCTGTTCCGGAGTTGCAGATGTCCCAGCCTTCCCCGGCGCCGCGCGCGGGCGACCCCGCCGCCGCGCCGTCCGCCCGCATGCCGGCGGTCGCGACGCTCGTCGTCGCTTCCGCCACCTGTTCGCTGATCGTGCTCGACACCAACGTCGTGGCCGTGTCGCTGCCGAGCATCGCGCGCAGCTTTCATGCGAGCTTTGCCGACATCGAATGGGTCGTGAGCGCGTACATGACCGCGTTCGCCGCGTGCCTGCTGCCGGCCGGCGGGCTGGCCGACCGCTTCGGCCGCAAGCGGATGCTGGCGGCAGGCCTCGCGATCTTCTTCGTCGCGTCGCTCGGCTGCGGGCTCGCGCCGTCGGCCGGCTGGCTGATCGCCGCGCGCGCGGTGAAGGGCGGCGGCGCGGCGCTGCTGCTCACGGCCGCGCTCGCGGTGATCGCGAACCGCTTTCCGGAAGGGCGCGCACGCACCCGCGCGTGGGCGATCTGGGGGATGTGCATGGGCGTCGCCACCGCGATCGCGCCGCTCGTCGGCGGCGCGATCACGCAGTGGATCGGCTGGCGCTGGGTGTTCCTGCTCAACCTGCCGGTGTGCGTGCTGCTCGGCGCGGGCGCGCGCGTCGCGATCGACGAATCGCGCGATCCGCACGCGAAGCGCGTCGACGCCGTCGGCAGCCTGCTGTTCGGCGCGGCGCTCGCCTGCGGCATCGCCGCGTTGATCGGCGCGCCGTCGCACGGCTGGCTGTCGGCGGCGACGCTCGGCCGGTTTGCACTCGCCGCCGCGCTGTTCGCGGGCTTCGTCGGCGCGGAGCGCTGGCAGGCGCGGCCGATGATCGACCTCGCGCTGTTCCGCGCGCCGCGCTTCGTCGGCGCGGTGCTCGCGATGTTCGGCTACGCGGCGTGCGCGCAGGTGATGATGACGTTCCTGCCGCTCTATCTGCAGAACGCGTTCGGCATGTCGGCGATCGACGCGGGGCTCGGCATGCTGCCGTTCGCGTTCGCGATGATCGTCGGGCCGTCGTGCGGCGCAATGCTGGCGGCGCGCCTGTCGTCCGGCGGCGTGCTGGCGGGCGGGCTCGCGCTGATCGGCGCCGGCAACCTGCTGACCGCGGCGCTCACCGCGAGCGGCGACTATCGCCTCGTCGCGCTCGGCATGTTCGTGACGGGGTGCGGCGCGGGCATCATGAACGGCGACACGCAGAAGGCGATCATGGCGTGCGTGCCGCCGCACCGCACCGGCATGGCGTCCGGGATCAGCACGACGACGCGGTTTACCGCGATCGTGACGGCGGTGGGCGTGCTCGGCGCCGTGCTGGCCGCGCGCACGCACGCGCAGCTCGACCGGCTGCTCGCGGCAACCCCGGGCGTGCGCGCGAGCGTCGACGCGCCGTTCATGTCGAGCCTGCTGGCCGGCGACCTCGCACGGGCGCTGGGCCGCGTGCCGCCGCATGCGGCGCGCGTGCTCGGCGACGCCGCGCCGGCGGCGTTCGCGAGCGGGTTCGCGGATGCGCTGCGCGTGAGCGGGGCGCTGGCGCTCGTCGGCGCGGTGGTGGTCGGCGCGTTGCTGGCGCGGCCGGTGGCGGCGCAGGCGGCGCAATAAGCGCGGCCACCTCGGGTGTCCCCCTGGTCCGAACGGACGATCGCAGCCTCCGGCCCCGATGCTAGATTGCGCGGGGCGCTGCGGTGCCGGGCCAGCCGTGCCGATGCCGCAGCGCCTCCCCATCACGACATCGAACCGCCTGGAGCTCCTATGTCCCGACACACGTGGATGCGCGCATCGTTCGCGATCCTGTCGCTTGCCGTCACCGCCACCCTGATCGTCGCTTGCGGATCGTCGTTGTCGAGCGCGTCGGGCCAGCAGCAGATCCGTCACGTGTTCGTGATCACGCTCGAAAACGAGAACTACGCGACCACCTTCGGCGCGAACACGAAAGCGCCCTTTCTCGCGAACACCCTCGTCGCGCAGGGCGCGCTCGCGCAGCAGTACCACGGCACCGGCCACGTGAGCCTCGACAACTACATTTCGATGATCAGCGGCCAGGCGCCGACGCAGGAGACCGGCAACGACTGCCCGGTCTACCAGGACTTCAAGCTCACCGGCATGACGCAGGACGGGCAGGCGATCGGTTCCGGCTGCGTGTACCCCGCGAGCGTGAAGACGCTTCCCGATCAGCTGACGGCGGCCGGCTTCACGTGGAAGGGCTACGAGGAGGACATGGGCAACGACCCGGCCCGCGAAGCCGCGACCTGTGGCCACCCGGCGCCCGGCACCGCGGACCTGACGCAGGTCGCGCAGGCGCCCAGCGCGGCCGTGCCGGGCGGCGACCAGTACGCGACGCGGCACAACCCGTTCGTGTATTTCCACTCGATCGTCGATTCGCCGGACTGCGCGAAGAACGTCGTGAACCTCGAGCGCCTCGCGCACGACCTGCAGTCGGTCGCGACCACCGCGAACTTCAACCTGATCACGCCGAACCTGTGCCACGACGGCCACGACGCGCCGTGCGCGAACGGCGAGCCGGGCGGGCTCGTCAGCGTCGATGCGTTCCTGAAGCAGTGGGTGCCCGTCATCACCGCGTCGCCGGCGTTCCAGCAGGACGGCCTGCTGATCGTCAACTTCGACGAGAGCAGCTATGCGTCGGTCACGCAGGGCGCGTCGGGCGTCGACGTGACGTTCGCGGGCACGGCCTGCTGCAGCCAGCAGCCGGGCCCGAATCTCGCGCCGTTTCCGCAAAGCGCGTCGTATCCGTACAAGGGCACGACGATCACGATGACCAAGCAGGGCTATGGCGGCGATCGCACCGGCGCGGTGCTGCTGTCGAGGTTCATCAAGCCGGGCACGGTGTCGACGGTGCCGTACAACCATTATTCGATGCTGCGCAGCGTCGAGGACATCTTCGGGCTCGATCATCTCGGCTACGCGGCGCAGGCCGGCCTGACGCCGTTCGGCAACGACATCTTCACCCGCCTGTGATGCGCGCGCGTGTCGGGCGGTGCGCGGCGGCGCTGGCGGCCGCGTTGCTGGCGGCCGCGCCGACGGCGCGCGCGGACGGCCCGCCTGCTGCGCGCGACGTCGCCGAACTCGGCCGGCTGATCTTCTTCGATCCGTCGCTGTCGGCGTCGGGCCGGATGTCGTGCGCGAGCTGCCACAGTCCGGCGCACGCGTATGGCCCGCCGAACGGGCTCGCCGCGCAGTACGGCGGCCCCGACTTGCGCCGCCAGGGTACGCGCGCGGTGCCGAGCCTGCGCTACGTGCTGAACCGCACGCCGGTGTGGACGCACGTGCAGGCCGCGAGCGCGGCCGAGCGGCTCGCCGATGCGGACAACGCGCCGTCCGGCGGCTTCGGCTGGGACGGGCGGTTCGACCGGCTGCGCGACCAGGCGGCGTTTCCGCTGTTGAACCCGGACGAGATGGCCAACCGGAGCCCGGCCGAGGTGGCCGCGAAGCTTGCGCGCGCGCCGTACGCGGCGCGTTTCCGGCAGGTATTCGGCGCGCGGGTGTTCGACGATCCGCAGCGTGCGTTCGCGCTCGCGACGACGGCGCTCGAACGCTTCCAGCTCGACGACCCGAGCTTCCATCCGTATGCGAGCAAGTTCGACCGCGTGCTCGACGGCCGCGCGCGGCTGAGCGTACGCGAGCTGCGCGGCAAGCGGCTGTTCGACGATCCGGCGCGCGGCAACTGCGCGTCGTGCCACATCGACCAGCCGGGCGTGGACGGCGCGCATCCGCTGCTGACCGACTTCAATTTCCAGGCGCTCGGCGTGCCGCGCAACCGCGCGTTGCGCGCGAATGCCGACCCGCATTACTACGACCTCGGGCTGTGCGGGCCACTGCGCACCGACCAGTCGCGCGAGCCGGCGAACTGCGGGCTGTTCAAGACGCCGTCGCTGCGCAACACGGCGGCGCGGCGGGTGTTCTTCCACAACGGGCGTTTTCACACGCTGCGCGACGTGCTGCGCTTCTACGTGCAGCGCGATACGCATCCGGCGCGCTGGTATCCGGCGCGGCGCGGCCACGGCGTCGTGAAGTTCGACGACCTGCCGGCGGCGCTGCGCGTCAATGTCGATACGACCGACGCGCCGCTCACGCGGCGGGAAGGGGAGCGGCCGGTGTGGACCGAGCAGGATATCGACGATGTGATCGCGTTTCTCGAGACGCTGACCGACGACGACGTGAAGCGGAAGTAAGCGGCGGGTGATGGACGAAGTGCACCGGCAGGTCAATGCGGTTTCGTCGAACCGCGATGCGCACGGGCCGAATGCGCGACGGCGACGGGCCGGGGCTCCCCGCAGCGCGACCGGCGCCGCGGGCTGTTGCCGCGCGCCGGTTCGGGCGATGCCGCGGCGGGCGATCCCGCGTCGGGCGCCGCCGCCTTCACGGCCGCGACGGCCGGCCGCGCGGCGTCGGTGTCGAGCCAGCTGCGCGTCGCCTCGGCGATCAGCCCGCGCAGCCAGCGCACGCCGTCCACGCACGGCCCGGCTTCGTTCCACGTCATCCGGTAGACGATGTCGGGCGGCTCCACCGGCAGCGCGACGACGCCGAGCGGCAGCAGCTTCGCGTAGTGCCGCGCGAGCCGCACGGTGGTCGTCAGGATCAGGTCCGAGCGGACCAGCGCATGCGCGGCGAGCTCGAAGTGCGGCAGCGTGACGACGATCCGCCGCAGCAGCCCCACGCGTTCGAGCTGCCGGTCGATCGCGCCGGACGCCTCGAGCCACGACGGCGTCGGGCACAGCTGCGGCGCCTGCGCGTATTCGGCCGCGGTGATCGTGCCGCGCTTCGCGACCGGATGCATGGCGTACATCAGGCAGACCACGCGGTCGTCGAACAGGTCGTCTTGCCGGAACCGGGACGAACGGGCAGGGCGATTGTCGATCACGATGTCGAGCTCGCCGTCGGCGAGCGCGCGCTCGGCGTCGAAGCCGTCGCCGAGCGGATGGAATTCGAGCGTCGCGTGCGGCGCGCGTTCGCGGAACAGCGCGACGAGCTTCGGCACGAACAGCACGTTCAGGTAGTCGGGGCAGCCGATCCGGTAGGGGCGCACCGACGTGCGCGCGTCGAAGCTCGGCTGCTGCATGCGGATGAAGTCGATCACGCGCAGCGCATTGCGCAGCGGGTCGACCAGCCGCGCGCCGAACTCGGTCGGCACCATCCCGTAGCGGCTGCGCACCAGCAGCGGATCGCCGAGCAGCGTGCGCAGCCGCTTCAGCGCCGCGCTCGTCGCCGGCTGCGACATGTTGAGCCGCACCGCCGCGCGCGACACGGTCCGCTCGGTCAGCAGCACCAGCAGGATCCGCATCAGGCGCGCGTCGAGCACATCCAGCACGTCGGCGGCGTCGTGCGGGCGTCCGGCGTCGTCTGCGTCGGGCGGGGCGGGCATGGCGGGCAGGCTCCCGGCCGAGGGTTACCCGAGCGCGCCCGGCCAGCCGACGATCCGCTTCGCGCGCGGCGGCGCGTACGTGCGCACCTTCGGCGTGGTCAGCTTCAGGCGCATGAGCACCGCGCCGATCGCGAACGAGTCGTTCGCGAGGTTGTGCACGTCGTGGGCCCACCGCGCGAAGATACGGTTGTGGCCCCGGGTGCGGCCTTCCGCCTGGGTCGGGGTGAGGTCCGCGTTGTGCAGCCGCGGGCTGGGCGCGGGGGCGCGCGCGGCCGCGCCGGGTCGATGCGCTGCGTCGTCCGCCGCGAGCCCGAGGCCCGCGCGGTGAGTGGCTTCCAGTTGCACGCCGATGTCTCCTTCCATGCAGGGGCGCGGGCGTGCCGCTTCGGTGCGCAGCTTCGGCCCGGGCGCCGTGGACGTTATGTGCCGGATATGCAGGCGAGTATGGGCGGCGCCCAGGGCGATGGGAAATTAAATATTCGGGAGAGCGTCATTCAGGAAATGAATGGGGCAGCATCGTCGCGCGGACGCGGTGTGCGCCGGCCGCTGGCGTCGGCGTGGCCGGGGCCGGTTCGCGTCATCGCGACCTGCGGATGCCCCGTCGTTTAATCTGGCGAAACAGTCTGTTCACAATACTCGACATGATCTTCGTCGAATAGCCGGGCATAATGTCGGAAATATTGCCAAATGGCGTCGATTCGACGCATATCTGCTGCCCCATGTCAAACCCCGTTTCTTTCCGATCCCTGCGCTGGCTGCCCGTCGTGGCCGTCGCATGGCTGCTTGCGGCCTGCTCGACCACGTCCGACGTCGCGTCGACGGCGAAGCCGAACGTCTACACCGTGTCCACCCGCACGGTCGGCGTATCGACCACCTGGGCGACCGCCCACGAGAAAGCGGTCAACGAAGCGATGAACTACTGCTCGCAGCGCGGCATGCGCGCGAGCATGAAGCAGGAGTCGCTGTCCACGGGACGCGGCGTGAGCGCCAGCTCCGAGCTCGCCTTCGAGTGCCACCCGAGCTTCGGGACCGCCGCCGACTCGCGCGGCTGAGCATTGCCGCCGGCGGCGCCGTGCCAGGCGCCGCCGGCGTGTTCCGTCGCGCGCAACGTCATGCGCCGGCCGTCTGCCCTTCGTACAGCTTCACGCACGCGGAGAAATCCAGCCCGCCGAGCCCCTGCTGGCTCATCGACTGATAGAGCTGCTGCGCGAGCGCGCCCATCCACACCGGCTGGCGCGCCTGCCGCGCGGCTTCGGTCGCGAGCCCGAGATCCTTCAGCATCAGGTTCGCGGCGAAGCCGCCCGTGTAGCCGCGCGCGGCGGGCGCCGCGGGCAGCACGCCCGGATACGGGTTGCAGCTGTCCGAGCTCCAGCAGCGGCCGGTCGACGTGTTGATGATGCCGGCCAGCACCGCGGGCTCGATGCCGAGCGCCGCGCCCAGCGCCATCGCTTCCGACACGCCCATCATCGAGATGCCGAGCAGCAGGTTGTTGCAGATCTTCGCGATCTGGCCGGTGCCGGTGCCGCCGCAGTGCACGACGTTCTTCCCCATGTCGAGCAGCACCGGGCGGATGCGCTCGAACAGCGCGGCATCCGCGCCGACCATGAAGGTCAGCGTGCCGGCCTGCGCGCCGGCGGTGCCGCCGGACACCGGCGCGTCCGCGAGCGGGTGGCCGCGCCGGGCGGCCGCGTCGGCCACCGCGCGCACCGTGTCCGGATCGATCGTGCTGCAGTCGATCAGCATCGCGCCGGCGCGTGCGCCCGCGAGCACGCCGTCGTCGCCGAGGTAGACGCCGCGCACATGCTGCGCGGCCGGCAGCATCGTGATCACGACCGACGCGCGGGCCGCCGCGTCGCGCGGCGAGGCGGCGGCCCGCGCGCCCGCGCGCACGGCGGCCTCGACGGCGTGCGCGTCGAGGTCGAACACCGTCAGCGCGTGGCCGGCCTTGAGCAGGTTGGCGGCCATGGGGCCGCCCATGTTGCCGAGCCCGATGAATGCGATTTCCATGATCCGGCGCTCCCCGTCAACGCAACGCGATCGTCGTGTTGACGCCGCCGGCCGTCGCGTCGTCGTCGAACCAGCGCGCGGTGACGGTTTTCGTCTGCGTGTAGAACTGCACGACCTGCTTGCCGTACGGGCCGAGGTCGCCGAGCTTCGAGCCGCGCGAGCCGGTAAAGCTGAAGTAGGGCACCGGCACCGGAATCGGAATGTTGATGCCGACCTGGCCGACGTCGATCTCGCTCTGGAACTTGCGCGCGGCCGCGCCGCTCTGCGTGAACAGTCCCACGCCATTGCCCATCGGGTTGCGGTTGACGAGCGCGATCGCTTCGTCGAGCGTGTCGGCTTCGAGCACGACCACCACCGGCCCGAAGATTTCCTCGGTGTAGATCGACATGTCGGTCGTCACGCCCGAGAAGATCGTCGGGCCGACGAAGTTGCCGTGCTCGTAGCCGGGCACCGTCACGTCGCGGCCGTCGAGCACGAGCGTCGCGCCGGCCTTCACGCCTTCGTCGATCAGCCCCGCGATGCGCGCATGCGCGGCCTTCGACACGACCGGGCCGACGTCGGTGCCCGGCTCGTGGCCCGCGTTGACCTTCAACTGCTTCGCCTTCGCGACGAGCTCGGGCAGCCAGTCGCGCGCGGCGCCCACCAGCACGACGACCGACGTCGCCATGCAGCGCTGGCCCGCCGCGCCGAAGCCGGCGCCGACGAGCGCGTTGATCGTCTGCTCGCGATGCGCATCGGGCAGCACCACCGCGTGGTTCTTCGCGCCCATCATCGACTGCACGCGCTTGCCGTGCTCGCTGCCGAGGTTGTACACGTGCGTGCCGACGCGCGTCGAGCCGACGAACGAGATCGCCTTCACGTCCGGATGCGTGCACAGCCGGTCGACCGCGACCTTGCCGCCATGCACCACGTTCAGCACGCCCGGCGGCACGCCGGCCTCGATCGCGAGCTCGACGAGCTGCATCGTCGACAGCGGGTCCTGCTCGGACGGCTTCAGCACGAACGTATTGCCGCACACGATCGCCATCGGGAACATCCACAGCGGGATCATGCCGGGGAAGTTGAACGGCGTGATGCCCGCGCACACGCCGATCGGCTGGCGCAGCGTGTAGGTATCGACGCCGCCCGCGACGTTCTCCGCGAACTCGCCGAGCTGCAGCGTGCCGATCGAGCACGCATGCTCGACCACTTCCAGCCCGCGGAAGATGTCACCCTGCGCGTCGGGCAGCGTCTTGCCCTGTTCGGCCGTCAGCGTCTTCGCGATGCGCTCGAGGTTCTGGCGCACCAGGTCCTGGAACTTCAGCATGATGCGCATGCGCGCGCCGATCGGCGTCGTCTTCCAGGTCTGGAACGCGCGCTGCGCGGACGCGATCGCGGCATCGACCTCGTCGACGGTCGCATACGGCACGCGGCCGATCACTTCCTGCGTCGCGGGGTTGACGATGTCGCCCCATTCGGCGCTTTGCGATTCGACGAACCGGCCGTCGATCAGCAGCCGGGCGGTGGGCAGGGCGAGGGTGGTCTGGGGTACGGCAGCGTTCATGAAGCATCTCCGAAACGGTAAAGCGACGACAAGGGGGCGCCCGCGCCCGGCGCGCAGGTGCGCCGGCCGGCGGACGATCTGAATGAAAGGGCGTCAGTGACGCGGGTTGCGCATCAGCATCGTGCAGGCCAGCGCGAACACGCCGAGCCCGACGAGGTACGCGATCACGTAGTGCGGCTGGCCGCCGCCGGCCTTGAGCAGCGACGTCGCGATCATCGGCGCGAAGCCGCCGCCGAGCACGCCGGCGAGCTGCACCGACAGCGAGATGCCGCTGTAGCGGATTTCCGCGGGGAACTGCTTCGCGAACAGCAGCGATTCCGGCGCGTACAGGATCGGGAACACGACGCCGAGGCCGAGCACGATCGCCCACCACGCGAGCGCCGTCTGCTGCGTGCCGAGCAGCATGAAGAACGGCGCGGCGAAGGCGCACATCAGCACGAGGCCGAACGCGAACATGCGGCGCTGGCCGATGCGGTCGCTCAGGTGGCCGCACAGCGGCATCGTGACGAGCGACAGCACCGCGCCGGCCGTGATCGCATGCAGCATGTCGGCCTTCGGCAGCTTCAGCTGCTGGGTCGCGTAGGCAAGCGCGAAGGTGACGACCATGTAGAACCAGGTGTTCTCGGCGGCGCGCGCGCCGACGATCGTCAGCACCTCGCGCGGATGCCGGCGGATCGCCGCGATCACCGGCGACTTCTCGGCCTTGCCCTGATGCTTCATCGTCTCGAAGTCCGGCGATTCCGGCACCTTCGCGCGGATGAACCAGCCGAGGCCGACGAGCGCGATGCTCGCGAGGAACGGGATGCGCCAGCCCCACGACAGCATGTCGGGCTCGGGCAGCGCCGCCACGGCGGCCATCGCGACCGACGACAGGATCAGGCCGAGCCCGACGCCCGTCTGCGGCAGGCTGCCGAACAGCCCCTTGCGGCCGGCGGGCGCATGCTCGACCGCCATCAGCACCGCGCCGCCCCATTCGCCGCCCACCGCCATCCCCTGCAGGAAGCGCATCGCGATCAGCAGCGCGGCGGCCCAGTAGCCGATGCTGTCGTACGACGGGATCAGGCCGATGATCATGCTCGGCACGCCCATCAGCAGCAGCGTGATCATCAGCATCGACTTGCGGCCGAGGCGGTCGCCGAAATGGCCGAACACGATGCCGCCCATCGGCCGGCCGATGAAGCCGACCGCGAACGTGCCGAACGCGGCGAGCGTGCCGACGACGGGGTCGAGCGACGGGAAGAAGATGCGGTTGAACACGAGCGCGGCGGCGGTGCCGTACAGGAAGAAGTCGTACCACTCGATCGTCGTGCCGGCCATGCTGGCCCAGCCGGCCAGCAGGTAGTCCTTCGCGGTGCGGGCGGGCGCCGGGGCCGCCATCGCCGCATGTTCGTCAAGGGTGGATCGGGTCTGCATGGTGTCTCCTGGATGTGCCGCGGCTCGTGGTCCGCAGGTCGTGGTCGAGTATAGTTATGCGCAGATTCATGGAGTACCGATAAAGAAACCGGTTGGATGTGCAAATTTGCATATCGACGGCCGGCCCGGAGACCTTGTCACCCTGCCTTCCCGACGATGCGACACCATCCCGAGCCGGTTTCCGGCAACCTGAACTGGGACGACCTGCGGTTCTTCCTCGAAGTCGCGCGCACGCAGCGCGCGAGCGGCGCCGCGAAGCGGCTCGGCGTCGACTACACGACCGTCGCCCGGCGCATCCGCGCGCTGGAGGAGGCGATGGGCACGCTGCTGTTCGACAAGTCGCGCTCGGGCGGCTTCACGCTGACCGCGGAAGGGCAGCGGCTCGTCGCGTACGCGGACGCGATGGAGACGACGGTGCAGTCGGCGTGCGACCAGGTCGCGAATACGGGGCATGCGTTGTCGGGGCATGTGCGGATCGGGTCGACGGAAGGCTTCGGCTGTTTCTTCCTGGCGCCGCAGCTTGCGCAGTTTCGCGCGGCGCACCCGCATGTGACGGTGGATCTGCTGCCGGTGCCGCATTTCGTGAGCCTGCCGAAGCGCGAGGCCGATCTCGCGATCACGCTCGAGCGGCCCGAACGCGGGCCTTATGTATGCACCAAGTTGTGCGATTACCAATTGCGGCTGTATGCGACGCGGGCGTATCTGGCGAACCATGCGCCGATTGCGGGCGTCGGCGATCTTGCCGCGCACACGTTCATCAGCTACGTCGACGATCTGGCGTTCAGCAGCGAACTGCTTTACCTGGAGCGCGCGGTGCCCGGCGCGACGGCCGGGCTGCGGACGACGAGCGTGATCGCCCAGTATTTCGCGGCGCTGCAGGGCGGCGGGCTCGCGATCCTGCCGTGCTTCATCGCCGCGCAGCAGCCGGCGCTCGTGCCGGTGCTGCCGGACGAGGTGGCCGTCACGCGATGCTTCTGGCTGACTTGCCGGGAGGATTTGCGCAAGCTGCGGCGGGTGACGGCGCTGTGGGATTACCTGCGGGCGGCGGCGGACGCGAATCGGGCGTTGCTGGCGGGGGAGTCGGGGGAGATGCGGTTCGTCGGGGCGGCGGGCTAGGCTGGGTGTCACCGCGCCACCAGCCACCCGCTACACGTCGGCGCTGCATTGGCGTGCTAGGATCGACGCGATCCGACTCTCACCCGGTCTGCAATGACGACCCTCTACGAATTGCTTGGTGTGCCGGAGGATGCCACCGACGCCGACATCAAGCGCGGCTACCGGCGCGCCGCGATGAAGGCGCATCCCGACCGCAACGTCGGCTGCGACGCCGCGCATGCGCGGTTCCAGGAAATCAACGAGGCTTACGCGATTCTGTCGGACCCCGCGCAGCGCCGCGTGTACGACACTGTCTATGCCGAGGAGATGCGCCGTCACGCGAGCCTGCGCGAGGAAGAGGAGCGCAGGCAGGCCGAGCGCGATGCGCACTACGCGGAGCTCGTGGCGCTGGCGATGCGCTTCGCCGAGCAGGGGCACAACCGTGACGTGCTGTTCGGCGTATTGCTCGGACGGGGTTGCGACGTGCCGCTCGCCGAGCGCATTGCGAACGGCGTGGTCGAGTTGCATGCGTCGCGTCGAGCGGGTGCGCCCCGGGATGCCGAGCGCGATGAGCCCGAGCCGCAGCATGATGAGCGGATGGAACGGGCGGCGTCGACGCGGCATGAACGAAAACCGGACGAGAAGCAGGAAGCGGAATCGGCCGACTCATCGAAGGATGACGACCGCGGGCGCGGCGAACGCGTGCACATGGATTTTTTCAGCGCGCTGTGGCATGGCGTGTTCGGGTTGCGGCATTGAGTTTCCGAGGGGGCGTTGATGCCGCCTATCGGCACAGGTAACGCGTGGCGACGAGACGGCTGGCGCCATGCCTCGATCGCAGTTCCAGTCGAAGAGCCGTCGAGGGGCGTAATCGGCCAACCCAACAAACCGGAAAAGTGCCGTCGACCGAATCCTCAACCCGCCGCCCGTTCAGCCGCCACACGCGCCAGCCATTCCGAATAACTCCCCGCCACCCGCACGCGTTCGGCATCGTCATGCCAGACCCGAATGACCTGCCCGACGGTGCCGCCTTCCGCGGGGTCGAGATCGAGGCACAGGTGATTGCCGCTGCCGTCGTGCGTGAATGGAATCCACTTGAGGTTGTACCAGTCGTCCTTGATGCCGGGATCCGGTTCGGAGGTGATGTCCTCGAAATCGCCTCCATCGACCAGACCTTTCCAGATCGACCATTGGGCGACGATGTCCCGCGCGCTCAGCAGCGCGTCGCCATCGGCAAACGCGGGCCCCGGTTCTGCCTGGCCATCGTGAATGCGCAGGCTCTCGACGAACGCCTCCGGCGGCATGACGCCGAGCGCGGCATGCAGCGCGGCGATATCGTCACCGGATGCCGGCCCGTTGAGTCCGCCCGGCAAGCGCGTCGAATCGGCGGAGAACCATTCGTCGAGCCGTTTCCATGTTTCGTGAAGACCGGCGCGCGCGCCGCCGACGTCGGCACCGCCATCGGAAACGGATGCCGGAACGTCGGGCACCGGGGTCCGCTGCGACACCGCGCCCGTCGCGGCCGGCGCGACGCAATTCGGCGGCGCGTCGCAGCCAGCGCGATCGAGCCGCAGTAACAGCGTCGACGCGCCGGCCGGCAGCGGGCCTTCTCCCGCGGGGATTGCGACGAGCACATCGGCCTGGGCGACGCCGCGGATCGGTCCGTCGCCCTGAAACGGCAGCAGCCGGACACACGACTCGCCGTTGACGCCGCGGTACACATTGCCCCATTGCATTCCGTTGAACTCGGCATGGCGTTCCACGTCGTGCGCAATCGCCCCGGTTTCCCAGTTCGGTCCCGGCATCGCGACATGTTCGAGCAAATCGAGCACGCGCGGCACGATCGCATGCATCAACATCGCCACCGCGCTCATATGGCCGGGCAGGTTGATCAACGTTGCCTGGTCGTAGCTGGTGAGGACGTTCATCCCGCCCGGCGTGCCATCGGGGCGGGTGAGCCGCAGCGTGGTCTTTGTCGGCGGCGACCGATCGTCGCTCCGGCCAAAATTGAAGCGTCCGCCCGGCGTTTGCCTGATCTCGACGAGCGTTCGCTCCGCCGCGTAGATCGTCTGCGCATTCAGGCCGCGATTCTGAAAGGGCTGCACCGCAGGCAGGCCCGCGCCGACGATCAGGTCGTAGCGCCGCGCGAGTTCCGCAAGCTTTTGCCGGAATGCCAGCTCCTCGCGCTGCACGTCGAGCGGCGGCAGCGTCATGTCGGGCGGCGCGAGATACTCGACGGGCGGCACGTCGTAGCCCCATTGCCGCAACGTCGCACGGATGTAGGGCCCGCTCGCGTCCGGCCGTTGCCACGGCTCGCGCGCTTCGTGCGGCGGCACGAGGTCGTAACCGACGATCACGACGCCGACGCGTGGCCGCTTCGCGACGACGATTTCGCGCACGCCCGCGGCGATCAGCATGGCCTGCCGCCGGGCAGTGATCCGCTCGCCCTTCGTTAGCAGCACGTCCCCCTTCCGGTATTCGCTGCCCGGCATGATCACCTGATGGCCTGCCGGCAGCGGGGCCTGCAGGCGCAGGCAGGGTTTGTCGTCCCGATACGCGATCCGGTGTTCGGACTGCGGCGCAATCGCATCGGCGTTTTCCGGCAATGGGGACCACGCCGGTATCTCGGCCGCTTGCCATGCGCCGATCGCGCGCGCGGCCGGACTGCCCGTGCGCGACAGCAGCATGCGCATCGAGGATCCGACGTCGAGCTCGACGGGCTTGCGACCCGCTGCGTCCGCCGTGTCGGCCGCGCGCAGCGCATACCCGTCGCACGCGGCGAGCGCAACGGACGGCACGTCGTCGGGGGCGATCGCGTCGAGCGCGGCGACGCGCCACAAGGCATCCTCGATCGACACCGTCTCGCTTTGCATCGCGCCGGGAACGGTCCATCGACATTCGTCATAGGCTCGATCGAGCCAGGCAGGAAATTTCGCTTGTTCGCTCATGGGGTTCTTCATGTGCAATGCCGCGGTGCGCATGCGGTTCTGCGAGCCGCGGCATCGTCGGTGCCGACTTCCGTTCGACGTTATCGCTTTGGCGCGGCCTGGGAATCTACGTCGACGTAGAACGCTTCATTATCGAGCACGCGCTGGTTCAAATAGAAGTTGCCGAGGAACGCGCCGGCGCGTCGATTGTCGCTCGCATCGATACGCTTCACCGACACGTCGTTGCTCCGCGCACCTTCCTGCGTGGCGGCGAACGGGTATTCATCGCAGTCGCAGTCGGTCGGCGTTTCGTCCGGATCCCCGGTGAACGTGCATTGGCCCTTGACCGAACCGTACTGCGCAATGCACTGCTCCTTCGACGCGCGGCGGTTTTGACTGCGCCAGGTGGCATCGCGCGTACGCGTGAGCGGGATCGATTTCGACCGGTCCGGGAAAATCGTGCCGTCCCCGAGCAGGACGAGCTTGCCGGGGCGGCCGGCCGCTTGCGCCTCGAGGATATGGATCGCGGATTCGTTGACGTCCGGGTTCGCCGTCGTGATGGTGCGCAATACGGCAGGCGCGTCCGGGTAGACGCAGCCCTGCGTGCTGCTCTTCGCGAGCCCGACGTCACAGCGGAAGTCCGGAATGTAGCCCATGCCGTTGTATGCGTCCATGCTCGCACCGTTTTCGAACGAGTCCCCCGATTTGACGACGCGATACTCGATAGTCGGGCGGATCAGCAACGGATTGTCGTTCGCCATGTTTGGGGTCACCGTCACCGACACCTCGTTGGACAGGCCGCCGACGGCGAGCGGCACCCCCGCGTTCGGTGCGACCGTGCACGCCGATCCGCATTCGACGACCGGCTTGATCATCACGCCACCCGGACTGCCGGAAATCGCACGTGCACGAAACCGGAACTTCAACGTCCACGCGAGCTGGTTCGACGGGTTGTCGGAGTAGGCATAGGCTTCGATGCCGACGCGTCCGATCTCATTGTTCTGATCGCCCTTGACCACGTATTCGAACAGGGAGGATTTCTGGCAGTAGGCCCCGCGACTCAACAGCGCATTCCTGGACGTTTCGCTGGAGACGGTCGTGCAGATCGGAGAGACGTCTGTCGCACTTTCGGCGTGCGCCTGCATCGCGGCCGCGCACAGAATCGCACCGGCAATGAAGCGGCCCAATCGGGTTCGCTGATTCACATTCCCTCCTGACGGATAGTAATCGAAATGAAATATTTGCTGCGTCCCGAATTTAACGATTCATTCGATTGAAATATAACTGTCGGCTTTGTCAGGAATGTAATTATTTCGATAAATCCATTCAGTCGGAATTTATTGCTTCGATGCTCCGGAATGAGAAATGACGAGAATGATTATTTAAAAAATATCTGTCGAAGGCCTGCCGGGTTTCCGGGGCGCAAAGCAGATTCCAAAGCGCAGGCGCTCGGCTAGCCGCGCAATACCGCTTCGCCAGTCAACGAGCGTCCCGAAGGCACCGGACACGCGTTGAACACGGAAATGCCGCGCCCTCGCTTCCCGTGCAACTCCCTATGCAATTCAGCATGCTGCGGACATCCGATTGGTGTTAAATGTACTGCGGCACGACGCCCGCACGGCGTCCGTCCGGCTGCGCGGGATCTCGGCGTTAACCCGGACGAAGATAGCGGCGCGATCACACGATAACGAATCACGCGCCCCACGCGCGATCGAACACGGACGGGCAGGTTTCACTTGGATACCTCACCGCAAAGCCCTCGCTACAGCCTAGGCCTCGCAGCCGAAGTGCTCGCGTCCGAGCAGAGCGTGCTGCGCCTGATCACGCGCAACACGCCGCTGCCGGAACTGCTCGCGGAAGTATGCCGGCGCGCCGAGGCGCTGCTCGGCGCGGGCGCGTCGTGCACGATCCTGCTGCTCGACGACGACGGCGTGCACATCCGCGTCGGCGCCGCGCCGTCGCTGCCTGATCATTACAGCGCGGCGATCGACGGCGCGACGATCGGCCCCGTCGCCGGGTCGTGCGGCACCGCGATGTACGAGCGCCGCATGGTCGCGGTCGAGGACATCGCCACCGATCCGCTGTGGGATGCCTACCGAGGCCTCGCGCTGCCGCTCGGCCTGCGCGCGTGCTGGTCCGTGCCGTTCCAGGACGAAGCGGGCGTGGTGCTCGGCGCATTCGCGGTCTACCACCGCACGACGCGCCGGCCGACCGACGAGGAAACGGCGCTGCTGCGCGACATCGGCAACAGCGTCGGGCTCGCGGTGCACCAGGACCGCATCGCACGGCAGCTCGCGTGCAGCGAGGAGCATCACCGGATCGTCGTCAACAGTCTCAACGAAGGCATCCTCGTCGTCGCGCGCGACGGCACCGTCACCGCGAGCAACCCGAGCGCGAACCGGATGCTGCGCGCACAAGGCAGCCTCGTCGGCTGCCACCTGTCGACCGTGATCCGGCACGAGCTCTACGAGGACGGCACGCCGATCGCGCCGGACGACTGGCCGAACCGGCGCGCGCTCGCGACCGGCGTGCCGCACGTCGGCTACACGGTCGGCCTCGGCCTCGCCGATGGCGACGTGATGTGGGTGCGCGGCAACGCGGTGCCGATCGTCCGGCCGGGCGAGACGCAGGCCGATTCGGTGCTGGTGTCGTTCAACGACGTGGGCCCGGTGCGCGAGGCGCAGCAGCAGCTGCGCTACCTCGCGACGCGCGATGCGCTGACGGGCCTCTACAACCGCCGCTGGCTCGCGGACCGGATGCGCGAGCTGTTCGGCGCGCGCGACGAGGCGGCCGGCGCTGCGCGCGTCGCGATCCTGTTCGTCGATCTCGACGGCTTCAAGAAGGTCAACGACACGGCCGGCCACGACGCGGGCGACGCGCTGCTGCGCAGCGTTGCAGCGCGGCTCGCGGCCTGCGTCGGCGAACGGCACGCGCTGACGCGCGTCGGCGGCGACGAGTTCGTGATCCTGGTCGACGACTACGACACGCCGGACGATCTCGCGGCGCTCGCGCGGCGGGTGACCGATGCGATCGCGCGGCCGTTCGCGGTCGCGAACAACGAGTATTACCTCGGCGTGTCGATCGGCATCAGCCTCGCGCCGCGCGATGGCAACGATGCCGCGACGCTGATGCGCAACGCCGATTCCGCGATGTACGACGCGAAGCAGCGCGGGCGCAACACCTTCACGTTCTTCACCGCGCAATTGAACCTGCGATTGCAGCGCCGTTTCGCGATCGAGCAGTCGCTGCGCCGGGCCCTCGCGTCGAACGCGCTGCGGCTCGCGTACCAGCCCGTCGTCGACGGCCGCAACGGCCGCACGGTCGGCGCCGAGGCGCTGCTGCGCTGGACGAGCCCCGAGCTCGGGCCGCTGTCGCCGGCGGAATTCATTCCGGTCGCCGAAGACACGGGGCTGATCGTCGCGATCGGCCAGTGGGTACTCGACACCGCGTGCCGGCAGGCGGCCGAATGGCGCCGCACGATCGCGCCCGACCTGATGATGGCCGTCAACCTGTCGCCGCGGCAGTTTCACGAGGGGCTCGTCGAATCGGTCGGCCGCTGCCTCGAGCGGGCGGGGCTCGACCCGTGCGCGCTGGAGCTGGAGATCACCGAAGGCCTGCTGATGTACGACACCGACACCGTGCTGCCGATGCTCAAGGCGCTCACCGCGATGAACGTGCGGATCTCGGTCGACGATTTCGGCACCGGCTATTCGTCGCTGTCCTACCTGAAGCGCTTTCCGCTGCACAACCTGAAGGTCGACCGCTCGTTCGTGTCGGGCGTGCCGGAGCACCGGGATTCGGTCGCGATCACGCAGGCCGTGGTCGCGATGGCGCATTCGCTCGGGATGACGGTCACGGCCGAAGGCGTCGAGACCGAAGCGCAGTCGTCGTTCCTGCGGCAGATCGGCTGCGACCAGCAGCAGGGCTACCTGTTCAGCCATCCGCTGGAGCCGGCCGACTACGCGCGCCGGCTCGCCGCCGTGTCCTGACCCGCGCGGCGCATGCGCGGGCAGCGCGTCAGGCCGGCTGGCCGCCTGCGTTGTCCGCGCGCGCGGCCGCGCCGATCACCACGCGGTTCTTGCCGTCGCGCTTCGCGCGGTACAGCGCGCGGTCCGCGGCCTCGATCAGCGACGTCATCGGCGCGTCGGCCGACGGCACGACGCCCGCGACGCCGATGCTGATCGTCACGTAGCGGCCCGTCGACGAATGCGCATGCTCGAGCTTCAGCGCCTCGATCGCGAGGCGCATCTTCTCGGCGAGCAGGCGCACGCCGCCCGGCGACGTGCCCGGCAGCACCACCGCGAATTCCTCGCCGCCGAAGCGCGCCGCGAGGTCGCCGGGGCGGCCGAGGCAGCGCTCGACGGTCGACGCGACCTGCTTGAGCACGTCGTCGCCCGACACGTGGCCGTACGTGTCGTTGTACAGCTTGAAGTTGTCGACGTCGATCATCAGCAGCGACAGCTCGGTGCGCTCGCGCGCGCCGCGCCGCCATTCGGCGCCCAGGTATTCGTCGAGATAGCGGCGGTTAGACAGCCCCGTGAGGCCGTCCGAGTGCGTGAGGCGCCGCAGCTCGAGGTTCGCTTCCAGCAGGTGCTGCTGCGACTGGCGCAGCGCGCGGTAGGCCTCGTCGCGCTGCAGCAGGTTCACGTACGAGCGCGAGTGGTAGCGGATCCGCGCGACCAGCTCGATGCGGTCCGGCAGCTTCACGAGGTAGTCGTTCGCGCCGGCGGCGAACGCGGCGCTCTTGATCATCGGCTCCTCTTTCGTCGACAGCACGATGATCGGCACGTCGCGGGTCGCCGGGTTCGCGCGGTACGCCTTCACGAGGCTCAGCCCGTCGGTGCCGGGCATCACGAGATCCTGCAGGATCACGGTCGGCCGCGTCTCGATCGCCGCGGTCATCGCGTCGTCCGAGCGCGTGCAGTAGTGGAAGTCGATGCGCTCCTCGTCGGCGAGCGCGCGCCGTATCGCCTCGGCGACGATCGTCTGGTCGTCGACGAGCAGCACCATCGCCGGCACATCGGTGGCCGGCGGGTTCTGCAGCGTCTTGCGCGCGGCTTCGAGCGCCGCGTCCGCGCCGTCCGCGGCGGGCATGTCGCCGTCGTCGCCGGGGCTTCGCGTGGTGTCACTTGTCATGTCGTCGATACCTGTTTCTGCCAGTACTGTCGTGTGTGGCGATGGGTTCAGATCCGGGCGAGCGCCGCCAGCTCGCCCGCGATGCGCTCGAGCGGCAGGATCGCGCGCGCGGCGCCGAGCGTCGCGGCCGCCTTCGGCATCCCGTACACGGCGCTCGTCGCCTGGTCCTGCGCGATCGTATGGTAGCCCTTCATCCGCATCGCCTTCAGGCCGATCGCGCCGTCGCGGCCCATGCCGGTGAGCAGCACGCCGATCACGTCGCCGGGCCAGTGCTCGGTGACGCTGTTGAAGAATACGTCCACCGACGGCCGGTACGGCGTCTCGGCCGGATCGCGCGTGTAGCCGAGCGTGCCGTCGCGCGCGAGGCGCAGGTGGTCGTTGGTCGCGGCGAGCAGCGCGACCGACGGCTGCGGCCGGTCGCCCTCGTGCGCGATGCGCACCGTGAGCGGCGTCTGGCCGTCGAGCCATTGCGCCATGCCGTCCGCGAACGCCTGGTCGACGTGCTGCACGATCACGATCGACGCGCCGAAATCGGCGGGCAGGCTGCCGAGGATCGCCGCGAGCGCGGTCGGGCCGCCGGCCGATGCGCCGATCGCGACGAGCGGCCCGCCGTCGCCGCGCGCCGCCGCGCCGGCCGGACGCGCGCCGGATGCGGGACGCTCGAGCAGGCGGCCGATCTGGTCGATCTTCGCGAGCAGCAGCTGCGTGGTGTCGCCGTTCGTGCCCTGGCCGAGGCGGGGCGTGTCGACCGCGTCGAGCGCGCCCGCGCCCATCGCCTCGTACACGCGCCACGCGTTCGCGCCGATGCTGCTCGTCACGATCAGGATCGCGCACGGCCGGCCCGACGCCATGATCCGCCGCGTCGCCTCGACGCCGTCGAACTTCGGCATGATCAGGTCCATCAGCACGACGTCCGGCGGCTGCGCGGCGCAGAATTCGACGGCCTGCGCGCCGTCGGTCGCGACCCACAGCACGCGATGCTCGGCGCGCCGCGCGATCGCGCTGCGCATCGCCTCGACGGCAAGCGGGAGGTCGTTGACGATGCCGATGTTCACGGGCGGGCTTCTCCTATCAGGTCTCGGACTGCATCGAGCAGGGTTTCGTCGTGGAAGCTGCTTTTCGCGAGATAGTAATCCGCGCCGGCGTCGAGCCCGCGGCGGCGATCCTCCTCGCGATCCTTGTACGACACGATCATCACCGGCAGCGCCTTCAGCGCCGCGTCGCGCTTGATCAGCGTGACGAGCTCGATGCCGTCCATGCGCGGCATGTCGATGTCGGTCACGACGAGATCGAACTCGCCGCCGCGCAGCGCGTTCCAGCCGTCCATCCCGTCGACGGCGACCGTCACCGCGTAGCCGCGTTTTTCCAGCAGCTTGCGCTCCAGCTCCCGCACCGTCAACGAATCGTCGACCACCAGCACGTGCCGGCGGCGCGCGACGGCGGCGCGCTGCGTGCGCTGCACGCGGTCGAGCTGGCCGCCGCGCACGAGCTTGTCGACCGAGCGCAGCAGATCCTCGACGTCGATGATCAGCACCGGTTCGCCATTGTCCATCAGCGCGGCCGCCGCGATGTCCCTGACCTTGCCGAGCCGGCGGTCGAGCGGCTGGATCACCAGCATGCACTCGCCGAGGAAGCGGTCGACCGCGATGCCGTAGGTCTCCGACTCGTCGCCGATCACGACGGTCGCGATGCTGTCGCGCGCGTCGTCCGCCGCGCGCGCGCCGAGCAGCTGGTGCGCGGTGACGAGCCCGACGGCGCGGCCGTCGAAGCGGAAGTGCTGCTGGCCTTCCAGCATGTCGATATCGGCGCGCGCGAGTTCCAGCGTGCGGCGCACGTGCGCGAGCGGAATCGCATACGCCTCGCCGCCGACCTCGACGAGCAGGCTGCGCACGATCGACAGCGTGAGCGGCAATTGCAGCACGAAGCGCGCGCCGCGGCCGGGCTCGGTGAAGATCCGCACGGTGCCGCGCACCGCCTTCACCATGTCGTGCACCGCGTCGAGGCCGACGCCGCGGCCGGACACGTCGGTCACGCGCTCGCGCATCGAGAAGCCGGGCAGCAGCAGGAAGTCGAGCAGCTCGTGGTCGGACAGCCGCGCGGCGGTGTCCGCGTCGGCCAGCCGCCGCCGCACCACGGCGGCGCGCAGCGCGTCGAGGTCGATGCCGGCGCCGTCGTCGCTGACAGAAATCAGCAGCTGGCCGGCGCTGTGGCGGGCTTCGAGCGTCACGCGCGCGTCGGCCGGCTTGCCGGCCGCGACGCGCTGCCCGGGCGCTTCGACGCCGTGGTCGAGCGCGTTGCGCAGCAGGTGGCCGAGCGGCGCGTCGAGCATGTCGAGGATGTCGCGGTCGACCTGGGTCGATTCGCCGACGATCGAGAACTGCACGCGCTTGCCGAGCGAGCGCGCGAGATCGCGCACGATGCGCGGATACGCGTGCGCGGCATCGCCGAACGGGCGCATCCGGCAGCGCAGCGCCTCGTCGTACAGCTGCTGCGCGAGATGGGTGCTGCGGCGGTCGAAACGGTCGAGCTCGTCGATGCGCGCGCCGAGCTGCAATTGCAGGTTGCCGAGCCCCTGGCGCACGTCGTTGAGCGACGCCAGCGCGGCCGGATCGACGCGCTCCCCGAGCGTTTCGACGAGCACGTCGAGCGCGCGAGAGACGTCGCGCTGCATCCGCTTGATGCGCAGGATCGATCCGGTGAACGGCTTGAGCCAGTGCGATTCGACCAGCGATTCGCCGGACAGGCTCAGCAGCCGGTCGAGCTGCTCGGCGCGCACGCGCAGCATTCGCTGCGGATCGTGGCGCGCTTCGGGCGGTGTGGCAGGCGGCGGGGCGGGCGGCGTGTCGGCGTGGGTGGGCGGCGGCGGGGCGGGCGCGCGCGGCGGTGCCGGAGCCGGCTCTGGTGCCACGGCGGGCGTTTCCGCCACCGGATGCGCCGTTGCCGCCGCCGCCGGATCCGGCGCGGACAGCCGCGCGAGCAGCGCGTCGATGTCCACGCGCGCGACCGTCGTCGCAGGATCGGTTTCACCGACCCGCAGCAGCAGGTCGACGCCGCGCAGCAGTTCGTCGATATGCGCGGGCGTCAGCGTGAGCATGCCGCGCTGCGCGGCGACGAAGCATTCCTCCATCGCGTGCGCGACGTCGACGCCGTCCGGCAGGTCGATGATGCGCGCCGCGCCTTTCAGCGAATGCGCGGCGCGCATGCACGCCTCGAGCGCGGGCGCATCGGCGGGCGTGTGTTCGAGCGTGAGCAGGCCGCTCGCGAGCGCCTGCGCCTGGGTCTGCGCTTCCTCGCGAAACAGGTCGAGCAACGGCGTGCGCGCCAGGTCGTCGTCGACGCTCATCGCAGGCTCCGGGCAAGCGAGTCGAACACGCGCCCGGTGTCGAGCATGCCGATCGTCGTATCGCGCCACGCGAGCAGGCCGCGCGTGTGCATCGCGGCCGCGTGGGTCAGCGTGGTCGGCACCGGCATCAGCGCGGACGCGGCGAACCGCAGCACGCCTTCCACCTCGTCGACCGGCAGCGCGGCGGTCTCCCCGCAATGCTCGACCACCAGCATCCGCGCATACGCGCTGCGCGGCGCGTGGCGGCCGGCCGCGTCGTGCTCGAGGCCCAGCAGTGCGCCGAGCGACGCGGCGATCGTCAGCGCGCCGCGCACGTTGACGAGCCCGAGCACCACGCCGTTGCGCCGGTGCGGCAGCGCATGGATCGGCCGCGGCCCGTCGATCTGGCGCAGCGCGGCGGCCGGCAGCCCGAGCCATTCGTCGGCGATGCGAAAGGCGAGGGTGGACTGCAGGGCGTCCGCGTCGTCTTCCGCGCTCGCTGGCGACGCGTCGCGCGTGGTGCGCGCGGCATCGGCGAGCTCGTCGTCGGCGAGCGGCCGATCGAGCAGCGTCGCGGCGGCCTGTTCGAACACCGGGCAGTTCAGGCAGCGCGTGTGCGTCGCGAGCCGCGGGCACGAGCCGTCGCCTCGCGTGCCGATGCGGTTCCAGCAGTCGTCGACGTGCGATGTCGGCGCGAGCGTGTCACGAGCGACGTGAACCATCGGTTCCTCCTCGATCCTGCGTCGGGTTCGCCGGCGGCGTGCCGTGCAGCGCGCTCGCGCGTTGCGCCCGCGACATCAGCTGCCGCGCGCCGGCGGCGTCGCCGGCCGCGTCGCGCAGCGCGGCGAGATGGGTGAGCGCTTCGTAATGGTTCGGCTGCAGGTACAGCGTCTTGCGATAGAAATCCTGCGCGTCGGCATCGAGGCCGCGCGCATCGGCGATCAGCCCGAGCAGGTAGAACGCGTCCGCGTCGGGCCCGTGCGCGAGCGTGAACGCGTGCGCGATGCGCTCGGCTTCGTCGAGCCGGCCGGTGTCGGCGAGCACGCGTGCGTGATCGAGCGTCGACGCCGGTGCGTCGGGCGGTGTGGCGGGCTTGTCGGGCGCGGCGGGCGCGGCGGGCACGGCGCCATTCGCGGCGGCACGCGGCGCGGGCGCGGCCGGCGCACCTTCGACGGTTGCGCGCCGGGCCGTCTCCGGCAGCGGTTGCGGCCGCGTGGCCGGCCGGGCCGCCTGCGGCCGCGCGGGGTTCTGCGACGCGCTGCCTGACGGCGCGACGGCGGCCGTACCTGCCGCACCCGCCGCCGCGCGATGGAACGCAAACGCGAGTGGAATGCGCGCGGGCGCCAGCGTGTGGCGCATCATCAGCCCGGTTTCAGCCGGGCCGACGAAGATCGTGCCGCCGTCCGCGAGCTGCTGGTCGAGCAGCCGGATCGACTGGTCCTGCGCATCGCGGTTGAAATAGATCAGCACGTTGCGGCAGAAGATGAAGTCGTAGCGCGCGTCGGCATCGAGCGGCAAGTCGAACAGGTTCGCCCGCACGAACCGGACCGGCTCGCGCACGCGCGCGTCGAGCTGCCAGCCGCCGGCCGTCTCGCTGAAGTGACGGTCGCGGAATTCGAGCGGGTGGCCGCGAAACGAATTGCGCCCATAGACGCCGTCGCGGGCCCGTTCGATCGCGCGCGCGCTGATGTCGATCGCGTCGATGCTGAAGCGCGCCGGGCCGATGCCGGCGTCGAGCAGCGCCATCGCGATCGAATAGGGCTCCTCGCCGGTCGAGCACGGCGCGCTCAGCACCCGCAGCGCGCGCGCCGGCTCGCGCGCGAGCCGTGCGTCGGCGAGCCGCGCGAGCGCGACGAACGCCTCGCGGTCGCGGAAGAACCAGGTTTCCGGCACCACCAGCGTTTCGATCAGCGCCTGCCGTTCGTCGGTCGACGCGTTCAGCAACTGCCAGTACGCGTCGATCGCGCCGTCGGCACCGGCGGCGTCGAGCCCCGGCGGCTTGCCCAGCGCGACGCGCGCGCGTTCGGCGACGGCGCGCGCGAGCGCGTGGTGGCCGAGCGTGGCGGCGTCCATGCCGGTCTCGCGCATCAGCCACGCGTCGAAACGGGGATCGTCGGCGTTCATCGCGGCCGTCAATCGGAGACCGCCTGCGGCAGCGCGGAGACCGCGTGCGGCAGCGGCTGCGCGGGCGGGAACAGCAACGCGCGTGCGTCATCGTCGAGCATGCGCCGCACGTCGACCCACTGCACGAACCCCGACGCGTCGCCGGCCACCGGCCCGAGCCAGCGCGCGTGCGGCGTCGCGATCCCGCTGTCGGCGAATCGCGCGGGATCGATCCGGCACGTCTGCGTCGCGTGCTCGACGATCAGCCCGAGCATGCGCTCGCCGTCGCCGCCCGCGTCGGGTCGCGCATCGTGCCGGCGATACTGCACGACGACGAGCCGCGTCGAGCGCAGCCGCCGCGCGGCGCGCCCGAGCGCGAGCTGCGCGACGTCGATCACCGGCACCGGCTCGCCGCGCTGGTCGATCGCGCCGGCGATCCACGGCGGCGCGCCGGGAATCGACTTCACCGGTGCGAGCGCGCGCACTTCGACGATCTGCGCCGCATCGAGCGCGTAGCGCTCGCCGTCGAGTTTGAAAAGAAGGAAGAGCATCGCGGGGGCCGGCGTCAGCCTTCGATCTTGAAGCGCGACACGCCGGTGCGCAGCTGGTTCGCCACGAGCGTCAGGTCGTCGATCGCCTGCGACGACTGGCGCAGCGATTCGGCCGTCTGCTGCGCGGCCTCCGACAGCTGCGACAGCGCCTGCGTGATCTGCTCCGCGCCGGTCGCCTGCGTCTGCATCCCTTCGTTGACCATCTGGAAGCGCGGCGCGAGCGTCTGCACCTCGGTGATGATCTGCGACAGCTGGCCGCCCACCTGCTGGATGTCGCGCATCCCGCGCCGCACTTCCTCGGAGAAGCGGTCCATGCCCATCACGCCGGCCGACACCGCCGACTGGATCTCCTTCACCGTCTGCTCGATGTCGTAGGTGGCCACCGCCGTCTGGTCGGCGAGCCGGCGGATCTCGGTCGCGACCACCGCGAAGCCGCGGCCGTATTCGCCGGCTTTCTCGGCCTCGATCGCCGCGTTCAGCGACAGCAGGTTGGTCTGGTCGGCCACCTTGGTGATCGTCGCGACGACCTGGTTGATGTTGACCGCCTTCTCGTTGAGGATCGCGAGCTTCGCGTTCACCGAGCCGGCCGCCTCCATCACGCTGCGCATCATTTCCTCCATGTGCGTGAGCCCGCTCTGGCTCGCGCCGGCGAGCGCCGCCGACTGCTCGGCCACCGACGACACCTCGTTCATCGTGTGCAGCAGGTCGCGCGAGGTCGCGAGGATCTCGCGGGACGTCGCGCCGATCTCGGTAGTCGTGGCCGCCGTCTCGCTCGCGGTGGCCTGCTGCTCCTTCGACGTCGCGGCGATCTCGGCGACCGACGTCGTCACCTGCAGCGACGACTGCTGCGCCTGCGAGACGAGGCTGGCGAGCTCCTCGGTCATCCGGTTGAAACCGTCCTGCAGCGTGCCGAATTCGTCCTGGCGGCGCAGGTCGAGCCGCTGGTTCAGGTTGCCGGTGCGCATCGCGTCGTGCACTTCGACGAGCCGCGCCATCGGTGCCGTGATCGCGCGATACAGCGCATAGCCGAGCGCGAGCGCCGCCAGCAGCACGACGCTCAGCGCCGTGGCGAGCGTGGCTTCCGCGCCGGTCACGGCGCCGCGGATCAGCCGCGCCGATTCGTCGGCCTGGTCGCGGTTCTCGACAACCAGCGTGTCGCTCGCGCGGATCAGTGCCTCCCATGCCGCGGTCAGGCGCGCGAAGCCGGCCCGCGCGGCCGCGCGGTCGTCGGGCGCGGCACGGGCGGCGTCGTTCAGCAACGGCAGGTACTGGTCGTACGCGGTACGGAACGCGCGGTAGCGCGCCTTGTCGTCGTCGCGGAACAGCGTAGCCTCGTACTGGGTCGCGGTCTGGTCGAGACGGCGCAGCGCGTCGGGCAGCCGGCCGAGATCCCGTTTCATGCCGTCGGCGTCAGTGGTGACGAACAGTGCGCGTTCGACGATCGCGTAGCTCTCGTTGGTCGTTGCGCGCAGCGACATCGACAGGTACTGGCCCGGCACGGAATCGCGCTGCAGGCTGTTGGCTTCGTCGTCGATCGCCGTCAAACGGGTGTATGAAATGGCGGCCATGACAAGCATCAGCACGAAGATCGCGCCGAAGCTGAGCACGATGCGCGTGCCGAGCGTGTAGCGACCGCCGCGCAGCGGGGCGGGCAGGAGGGGGATGCCGGCGCGGGGCGTCGCAGTAGCCATGTCAGTCTCCCGGAGGGCGTGGGTCGTGGTTGGATCCGGCGGCGATCGACCGGGCGGTGCCCGTTCTGCCCGGTTGCCGACGCCCCGCATGCTGTCATGGGGCGCGTTCGCGGGCAATCGAATTTTCTGCGCATTGCGTCGCGCTTTTTTCATCCTATTAAAGATAGGTCAATGGGGTGCCGCCTGTCGAAAATCGCATGCCCCGCGACGCCGCGATCGCGCGCGGATTCGTACGGCGAGGCCAACTCTTTTGAAACCGGATTGAAAAGCCTGCGTGTGCGCGACGACGGGCGGATTTCGATTTTCCGGGTGGGCGCGGCTTGAAAAACGCGGGATCGAAGCGCCGCTTTTCACGGCGTTTTCCGCGGCGTGTCGCGCGGCCGGATTCGGCGCGGGGAGGCGGGACGGCGAGGGGCGGCGCGTCAGCGTGCGCCGACGCGCGCCGCGTTTCACGGGTGAAGCGGGTCAGGCAAGCGCAAGCGCGGCTCAGTGGCTGCGCGCATACCCCTGGATCAGCGCCCGCATCATGCCTTCGACCGTCGCTTCGCGCAGGTCCTGTTCCTGCTCGACGTCCTCGACGAGCGCGGCATAGGCGGTGGCGAGCGTCACGCGGTCGACTTCGTGTCGCTGTTCCATCAGCGTGACCATGCCGTCCTTCGCCAGGTGAGCGGAGAACGCGCGGCTGCCGATGGTCTCGAATACGTCAATCATGGCGGCTCTCCCGTGTGTTGCGGATGCCTTCCAGTGTAGTTGCTGCGCGGGGGCGCCGCCATGCGGGCGGGCGCCGGCGGGCCCGCCCGCAGCGGTTCATCCGACGAAACGCCGGCCGTCATCGTGCACTTCAACGTTGGCCGCGACGCCCGGGCTGGCGGCTTCTTGTCGGCACATCATCGTGGCGCGCCGCGGCGACCCGACGCGCGACCGGGATGACGGACGGCTTCTGCGGTACGCTGATGCCGCCGATGGCCGCGAACGCCGGCGTCGTGCCGACCGCCTGCTCTTTTCGGTCGGCACGCTGCCGCTGTCCCTGTTCGCGCTCCGTTACCGACGACTTGAAGAGAGGCTCATGACCGCCCGACTCACGCCCGACATCGCGTCGAAATTCGCGTCGCTCGCGCTCGCGCACGTGACGCGCGAATACCCGAACCGGCTCACGCATTCGCTCGCCGGCCCGCAGGACATCCAGGGGCCGCGCGCGCTGCACCCGATCTTCTACGGCAGCTACGACTGGCATTCGTGCGTGCACGGCTACTGGCTCGTGCTGCATCTGCTCGAACGCTTCCCGTCGTTGCCGGAGGCCGGGCGCATCGTCGCGGTGGTCGACGCGCACGTCACCGACGCGCACGTCGCCGGCGAGCGCGCGTACCTGGCGCTGCCGCACAACAGCGGCTTCGAGCGTCCCTACGGCTGGGCGTGGCTGCTTGCGCTCGCGGCGCAGCTCGAGCGGCTCGCGCTGAAGGGCACGCTGCCGCAGGCCGCGCGCTGGGCGAACACGTTCGCGCCGCTCACCGACCTGTTCGTCGCGCGTTTCGAGACCTTCCTGCCGAAGGCGACCTATCCGCTGCGCGTCGGCACGCATTTCAACACCGCGTTCGCGCTCGCGCTGGCGCTCGATTTCGCGCGGGAAACGCGGCGCGACGGGCTGGCCGCGCTGATCGCCGATACCGCGCGGCGCTGGCATTCGAACGACGCCGCGTGCCAGGCGTGGGAGCCGTCGGGCGATGAATTCCTGTCGCCCGCGCTGATGGAGGCCGAGCTGATGCGGCGCGTGTTGCCGGCCGCCGAATTCGACGGCTGGTTCGCGCGCTTGCTGCCCGATCTCGCGCGCGGCGAGCCCGCGACGCTGTTCGTGCCGGCGACGGTGAGCGACCGCAGCGACGGCAAGATCGCGCATCTGGACGGGCTGAACCTGAGCCGTGCGTGGTGCCAGCGTTCGCTGGCCGGCGCGCTGCCGGAAGGCGATGCACGCCGCGCAAAACTGCTCGATGCGGCCGGCCGGCATCTGGACAGCGCGCTCGCGCATGTCGCGGGCGACTACATGGGCGAGCACTGGCTCGCGACGTTCGCGACGCTGGCGCTGGACGCGTAGCGCGCGAAACCCCGCTGCCGGCAAGGTCATGCGCGCGCGGCTATACTCGCCGCTCGGGCCGTTTCTCGCATCGCGCGAAGCGGTCATCCGCCAGTTCGCCGCATCGTCATGGACAAGCTCATTGCCTACGTCGCCGCGATCCACGGGCTCGCCGGCCCCGTGTCGATCGTCTCGCACACCACGTCGCACGACCGCTGGACCGACGACGACGTCGAGGTCACGCGCGACGAAACCGAATACCGTTTCGACAACGGCGCAGTCGTGCGCCGCTCGGTCGAGCAGGATCGCGCGCCGTCCGACCTGCTGTGCGCGGAATGCTATCGACTACGACGTGATCCGCCATCCCGATGCGCAGGCGATCAGCCCGTCGCGGCTGACGTTCGACAACGCATGCCGCGAGACTTTCTGGCTGCGCTATCACCTCGCGTGAGCCCGAACTTCGGCACCCGAGCCTGATCGGAGGTTCTGCACGCTATAGTCAACGTCGCCGGACAAGTCGAACGTCTCGATACACTGGACAACCGGAACACTTTTCCTGAAAAGGCTCACTGTCCCATGTCATTTCCCGATCGCCCCATCGCATTCATCCTCGCCGCCTCGAATCACGGCACGATGATCGTCAATCGCAACGACTACAACGTCGACGTCTCCGGGGACACCTACGGTGTCGGACACCAGATCCTGAAAAAGTCGAGCTACGATGCAAGTGAAGTCGCTTTCGCGCTGGCTCTGCTCGACCGGCGGCGGCAGTATTTCGGCGATGGCGTCGTTGCGATAGATGGCGGTGCCAACATCGGCGTGCATACGATCGAATGGGCGCGTCACATGTACGGCTGGGGACGTGTGCTCAGTTTTGAAGCGCAGGAGATCGTCTACTATGCGCTGGCGGGCAACATCGCCCTCAACAATTGCATGAATGCGCGCGCGAAATTTGCCGCCCTCGGCGAGCACAACGGCGAATTGGTCGTTCCACAGCCGGACTATTTCTCGCATGCCAGCTTCGGCAGTCTCGAATTGCGCCAGCAAGGGAACACCGAAGATATCGGGCAGCGCATTTCGTACGACCCGTCAAACGGAACGCGCGTGCCGATGATCAGCATCGATTCGCTTGGACTCGAACGCGTCGATTTCTTCAAGCTCGATGTCGAGGGGATGGAAGTCGACGTGCTGCGCGGGGCCCGAAACACGTTGCAGGCGCTCAAGCCGATACTGGCGATCGAAATCATCAAATCCGATCAGGCAGCGATCAAAGGAATGCTCGACGAACTGGGATACCGCTATTTCTCGGCCGGGATCAATCTTATTGCGGTTCACACCGATGATCCCGTGTTGCAACACCTGAGCGAACAGGATGGGGTGACCTATCTCAATTGAGCCGGGTGTGAGCCGCGAAGGTTTTGATCTGTCATCGGGCCGCTACACCGAGCGATCCCGAGCGGGACGCCGCCGCGCCGCCCGCAACCGCGCGGGCGGCACGCCTTCCCGGCATCACTGATAGAAGTTCAGCGTCACCATCGCCGAGCGGCCCGGCGCCCACGTCGCGTAGATCGGGTACGCGCTCGCGTAGTACTGCTTGTCGAACAGGTTCTGCACGTTCAGCTGCACGTCCATCGTCTTGTTCACGCGCCACGTCGCGGCCGCGTCGAAGCGCGCATAGCCGGGCGTCCACTTCTTCACCGTCGGCGACACCGACGCGTAGGTCTTGCTCATCACCGTCGCGCCCGCGCCGAGCGTCAGCTTCGGCATCACGTCGTAGCTCGTCCACAGCGTGAAGTTGTGCTTCGGCACCATCACCATCGGCAGGCCGGACGCGCCCGGGCTGCCGGGGCCCGCGTCGGTCGTGACCGCGTTCAGGTACGAGTAGCCGCCGAACACGTGCCACGTCGGCGTGAGGTTGCCCGCGAAGCCGAGCTCGACGCCGCGCACGCGCTGCTTGCCCGCATTGATCGTGTGGCCGAGGCCGTCGCTCACGCGCGCGTTGGTTTTCTCGGTCTGGAACAGCGCCGACGTCAGCGACAGCTGCTCGTGCAGCACGTCCCACTTCGCGCCGATCTCGATGTTGCGCGAGCGCTCCGGCGACAGGTCGCGGTTGGCCGCGGTGATCTGGTCGGTGCCGCCGCCGAGGCCGCCGTTCGCGCCCGGCGGGTTCGACGACGTGCCGTACGACGCATACAGGCTCACCGTCCGCACTGGCTTGAACACGAGGCCGAACTGGTAGCTGAACAGGTTCGACGTGTTCGACAGGTCGGCGACGCCGGCCTGCTTCGCGGTGATGTCGTAGCGGTCGAAGCGCAGGCCCGCGTTGAACAGCCAGCGCTCGGACAGCTTCACGGTGTCGAACACGTACGCGGACGCGGTGGTCGTGCGCGTGTTGGTCGTCGCGCCGGGGAAGCCCTTGTCGCCGTTCAGCACGATGTTGCCGGCCCACGGCATGTTCGGGTTCCAGCCGCCGGCGAGCGGCGTGCAGTTGCCCGCGACCGAGCATGGGCCGCCCGGGCGGATGTTGTTGCCGGCCGCGTCGGTGACGAGATAGCCCTCGTAGCGGTTCTGTTCCTGGCCGAACTCGACGCCGGCCGTCAGCGTGTGCTGCATGCCGAACAGGCTCGCGCGGCCGGTGATCTCGGTCTGGTTCGCGAAACCGTTGGTCGCGTACTTGCCGCTCTTCGCCTGCAGGCCGAGCATGGTCGGATTCGACGCGAGGATCTGCGGATTCGTCGCGACGTAGTCGAGCGTCGAGCGCCCGAACATCGTCGTGTTCTTCAGCTTCCAGGTGTCGTCGATGCGATGCTCGACGCGGATTTCGCCGGTGTCGGTCTGCGCGTAGCGGTAGTCGCGTGTGTTCAGCCCGAAGAACTGCCCGCGATCGGTCGGCACCGGCGTGCCGCCCGACGAACGGAACGGCACGCTGAAATCCGGCATGTCGTACGAGTTCATGTGGTAGTAGCTGATCGTGACCGTGGTCGGCGTGTTCAGCCCGAACACGATCGACGGCGCGACGCCCCAGCGCTTGTTGTACACGTCGTTGCGGCCGGCCTGGTTCGCATCGTGGCCCATCACGTTCAGCCGCACGGCCGTCGTGTCGTTGAGCTTGCGGTTCGCGTCGACCGTCGCGCGCTTGTAGCCGTCGGTGCCGAAGCCGATGCTGCTGTTGATGAAGTCGTCGTTCTTCGGCGTCTTCGTGACGATGTCGACGCTGCCGCCCACCGAGCCGCGGCCCGCGTAGACGGAGTCAGGGCCCTTGATCACGCTGATCTGCTCGACCGCGAAGGTTTCGCGGTTCTGCAGGCCCGAGTCGCGCATCCCGTCGACGAAGATCGCGTTGCGCGATTCGAAGCCGCGGATCACCGGGCGGTCGGCCGACGGGTTCGCGGCCGCGTCGCCGCCGAGGAACGTGATGCCGGGCACCGAGCGCAGCGCATCGGCGAACGTCGTCACGTTCTTTTCCTTGATCAGCTGCTCGGGAATCACCGTGACCGAGCGCGGCGTGTCGAGCAGCGGCGCGGTGAACTTGTACGACGGCGGGCGCTTCACCTGCATGTCCGACAGCGCGGACGACTGCACCGCGATCGTCGGCAGCGTCGCGGCTGCGCTGTCGGCGGCCGTCGGCCGGGCGGCGGGGGCGGTTTCGGCGGAAGCGAGGAGCGGGGTCAGGAAAACGGAGCAATAGAGCGCCGACACGAGGGCGCGAGGCCTCGTCTTGAACTGGGCAGGCATAACGAAAGCAGCGGAAGTAGCGGTGACCGGAGGCGCGCCTGCGACGCCGGCGACACGGGCCGGGACATCGAGCGCGTCAATCTAAATGCGGATGATTCGCGTTTACGGCCGCAATTTTAGGGATTGGTGCGAAATATGTAAACGATTGAATGGAATTTGTACTAAAACGGTCAACTCGCAGAAGGGGGCGGGTGATGGCGCGGTTGCCTTTGCGCCGCGCGCAACACCACTTTCCATCGGCGGCGCCGCGCAACGCGGGGGCGACTCGATACACTCCCATACCGGTTTGACCCGGCCCGATGATGTGGCCCCGAGCATGGAGACAGGGACAGGATGAAAACGAATGGCGCAGCCGTCGTCACGTACCGTGGCAACGCGATCGAGAATACGCACGTGGCCCACGCCGCGGTGGTGGATGCGCACGGCAGGCTGCTGTACCGGCTGGGCGACCCGCTGCGCATGACGCTCGCGCGATCGGCGGCCAAGCCCGCGCAGGCGCTGGCCGTGCTCGAGACGGGCGGCGCCGACCGGTTCGGCTTCGACGAGGCGGACGTGGCGCTGATGTGCGCGTCGCACAGCAGCGAGGAGCGGCACATCGAGCGGACGCGGGCGATGCTCGCCAAGGTGCGCGCGCAGGAATCGGACCTCCGCTGCGGCGGGCACGCGCCGCTGTCCGATGCGGTGCTGCGGTCGTGGATCAAGCGCGATTTCAGCCCGACCGGCGTATGCAGCAACTGCTCGGGCAAGCACGTCGGCATGCTGGCGGGCGCGCGGGCGATCGGCGCCGCGCTTGCCGACTACCATCTGCCGGCCCATCCGATCCAGGTGCAGGTGATGCGGGTCGTCGCCGAGGCGTGCGGCCTGCGCGACGACGAAGTCGAGTGGGCGATCGACGGCTGCAACCTGCCGACGCCGGCTTTCCCGCTCGATCGCCTGGCGCGCATCTATGCCGGTCTTGCCGATGGCGCGGATGCAGTGGAAGCCGGTGGCGGACGACAGCCCACCGACCGGGTTCGCGCACTCGCGCGAATCCATCACGCGATGACGCGCCATCCGGAGCTCGTCGCCGGCGACGGCCGCTATTGCACCGTGCTGATGCGGGCCTTCGGCGGGCAGGTGGTCGGCAAGGTCGGCGCGGATGCGTGCTACGGGATCGGCGTGCGCGCGTCCGAGCAGACCCGGCGCCTCGGCGCCGACGGCGCGCTCGGCATCTCCGTCAAGGTCGAGGATGGCAATACCGACGTGCTGTACATGCTCGTCAGCGAAATCCTCGAACGGCTGCGGATCGGCACGGCGGAACAGCGCGGGCAACTGGCGGCGTTCCATCGTCCGCGGATGCTGAACACGCAGGGCGTCGAAGTCGGCCACGCGACGTTCCCGTTCGAGCTGCAACCCGCCTGACCGGCCGCTCGCGTTAGCGGGCACGCGGCGGACCGACGGCGCTCAGCCTCGGCCGCCGCGGATCTTCCGCAGTTCCGCGTCGGACAGCTCGCCGATATGGGCGAGCTGTTCCGCCAGGAAATCCCTTAGCACCCGCAGTTTCGCCGAGCTGCGCCGGTTCGCCAGATACGCCATGTAGATGAAGTCGCCGGTCAGCTTGTTCTGCAGCCGATAGCGCGGCAGCACGACCTCGAGCTGGCCGCTCGCCAGCTTGTCCCGCACCAGCCAGATCTCGAACTCGGCGATGCCGAGCCCGGCGGTGGTCGCCTCGAGCAGCAGTTCCGAGTGGTCCGATACCAGGTTGCCGGCCGGCAGCACGCTGTGCCGCGCGTCGCCATCGACCAGCTCCCAGCGCGGGTCGCCTTCCGGGTGGACGTAGCGCAGGCAATTGTGCTGCGCGAGCGCGTTCGGCTCGGCCGGGCGGCCGTGGCGATCGAGATACGCGGGCGCCGCGCACAGGATGCTGTCGTTGCGCGACAGCTTCTGCACGACCAGGTTGTCGAGGTAGTTCTCGCCTTCGTGGATGTCCAGGTCGAAGCCGCCGGCGACCAGGTCGTTGTGGTTGTCGGTCAGCCGGACATCGAGCTGGATCGTCGGGTAGCGCGCGAGAAACGGCGCGACCAGCGGCGCGAGATGGCGCCGGCCGAACGCCACCGGCGCGGTGAGCTTGAGCGGCCCGCTCGGCCGCGCGTTCAGCTCGGCGACGACCCGCAACGTGTCGTCGAGATCCGCGATCAGCGTGGCGGCCCGTTCGAGATAGATGGCGCCGGCTTCGGTCAGCGTCACGCTGTGCGTGGAGCGGTGCAGCAGCGGCACGCCGAGCGCATCCTCGATCGCCGACACCTTGCGCGCGACGGTGGACGTCGACACGTGCATCACTTTCGCGACGGCGGAAAAACTCCCCGTTTCGACGACCCGTACGAACGCGCGCATCGCGCCCAGGTGATCGATGCCCACTTCTCTCGGCCGCTTGCTCATCCATTCCTCGCTGTTGCATCTGACGCAAAACCGCTTTCGATAATAAAGAAACGAGCATCTTTTTGCAAAGGCATAGAATGCGAACGCGTTGCGCGGGCGGCAGGCCGGCGAAGACCGGTTCCGCGTCGCGACGCATGCACCGAGGGCCTTTCTGACGCCGGCCCGGCCCGGCGGCACGACACACATCCGAGACACATCTGGAGAGACACGATGGCAGGCAGCGATTTCCGCGTCGAGACCGATCTTTTAGGTAAACGAAATATTCCGGCGAGTGCGTACTACGGCGTCCACACGCTGCGCGCGAAAGAGAACTTCGACATATCGGGCCGCACCATCGCGTCGTTCCCGTACCTGATCATCGCGCTGGCGGCCGTGAAGGAAGCGGCGGCCGACGCCAATTGCGAACTCGGGCTGCTGCCGCAGGCGTACCGGGACGCGATCGCGGCCGCCTGCGTCGAGATCCGCGAAGGCCATCTGCACGACCAGTTCGTCGTCGACATCATCCAGGGCGGGGCGGGCACGTCGACCAACATGAACGCGAACGAGGTGATCTGCAATCGCGCGCTCGAACTCATGGGCCATGCGCGCGGCGAGTATGCGTACCTACATCCGAACGAGCACGTCAATCTCGCGCAGAGCACCAACGACGTCTATCCGACCGCGATCCGGATCGCGACCTGCTACGCGATCGAGCACCTGCTCGAGGCGATGGTCCGGCTGCGCGATGCGTTCGGCGAAAAGGCCGACGCATTCGCGGGCCTGCTGAAGCTCGGCCGCACGCAGTTGCAGGACGCGGTGCCGATGACGCTCGGCCAGGAATTCTCGACCTACGCGGTGATGCTGACGGAAGACATCGCGCGCCTGCAGGAGGCGAGCGCGCTGATCCGCGAGATCAACCTGGGCGCGACCGCGATCGGCACCGGCATCACCGCGCATCCGGACTACGCGGGCACGGCGCTCGCGGCGCTGCGCCGCATCACCGGCCTCGACCTGAGCACGGCGCCGAACCTGATCGAGGCGACGCAGGATTGCGGCGCATTCGTGCAGATTTCCGGCGTGCTCAAGCGCATCGCGGTGAAGCTGTCGAAGACCTGCAACGACCTGCGGCTGCTGTCGAGCGGCCCGCGTGCCGGGTTCGGCGAGATCAATCTGCCGCCGATGCAGGCCGGCTCGTCGATCATGCCCGGCAAGGTGAATCCGGTGATTCCGGAAGTGGTCAACCAGGTTGCGTTCGAAGTGTTCGGCAACGACCTGACGGTGACCTTCGCCGCGGAAGCCGGCCAGCTTCAGCTCAATGCGTTCGAGCCGGTGATCGCGAGCGCGCTGTTCCGCAGCTTCGGCCACCTGACGGCCGCGTGCACGACGCTCGCCGACAAGTGCGTGAAGGGCATCACCGCGAACCCCGAGCGCCTGCGCGACACGATGGAACGCTCGGTCGCGCTCGCCACCGCGCTCAATCCGTACATCGGCTACAAGAGCGCGACGTCGGTGGCCGCCGAGGCGCACGCCAGCGGCAAGACCATCCGCGAGATCGTGCTCGGCCGCGCGCTGATGACCGAGGCGCAGCTGGATGAAGCCCTGCGGCCCGAAGCGCTGGTCCAGCCGCGCGTCTACTGAACGCGGCGCCGCTGAGCCCGCAGCCGCGCCGGCACCGGCGCGCGACACATCCAATCACATCGGAGACACCCCATGAAGCATGCCAGCGAGCGCCCGGCCGACACGGCCGGCGGCGCCGATCCTCGTCACCCGCATCAGGCCGACCCGGACGCGCGGTTCGCGTCGCACGAATCCGGCTATGCGAAGCAGCTGAAACCCAGGCACGTGCAGATGATCGCGATGGGCGGCGCGATCGGCACGGGGCTGTTCCTCGGCGCCGGCGGCCGCCTGCAGCACGCGGGGCCCGCGCTGGCGCTCGTGTACCTCGTGTGCGGCGTGTTCGCGTTCCTGATCATGCGCGCGCTCGGCGAGCTCGTGATGCACCGCCCGACCAGCGGCAGCTTCGTGTCGTACGCGCGGGAGTTCATGGGCGAGCGGGCGTCGTTCGTCGCCGGCTGGATGTACTACCTGAACTGGGCGACCACCGGCATCGTCGACATCACCGCGGTGGCGATCTACATGAAGTACTGGGCCGTGTTCTCGGACGTGCCGCAATGGGTGTTCGCGCTCGGCGCGCTCGCGATCGTATCGACGATGAACATGATCGGCGTGAAGGTGTTCGGCGAAATGGAGTTCTGGTTCTCGCTCGTCAAGGTGGGCGCGCTGAGCGTGTTCCTGCTGGTCGGCAGCCTGTTCCTCGCGAGCGGCCACCCGGTCGCCGGGCACATGCCGGGGCTGCACCTGATCGCCGAAAGCGGCGGGATCTTTCCGCACGGCGTGCTGCCCGCGGTGCTGATCGTGCAGGGCGTCGTGTTCGCGTACGCGAGCATCGAGCTGGTCGGGGTCGCGGCCGGGGAGACCGCCGATGCGCGCAAGGTGCTGCCGAAGGCGATCAACAGCGTGATGTGGCGCATCGCGCTGTTCTACGTGGGCTCGGTGCTGCTGCTGATCACGCTGCTGCCGTGGACCGCGTACAGCGCGCACGAAAGCCCGTTCGTGACCTTCTTCGGCAAGCTGGGCGTGCCGTACGTCGGCACCGTGATGAACGTCGTGGTGCTCACGGCGGCGCTGTCGAGCCTGAATTCCGGGCTGTATTCGACGGGGCGCGTGCTGCGTTCGCTCGCGATGGGCGGCTCCGCGCCGCGCTTCGTGGCGCGGATGAACGCGCGCGGCGTGCCGTACGGCGGGATCCTGATCACGGTCGCGATCAACGCGATCGGCGTGCCGCTGAACTACATCGTGCCGGCCCAGGCGTTCGAGATCGTGCTGAACATGGCGTCGCTCGGCATCATCGCGACGTGGGGCTTCATCGTGATGTGCCAGATCCTGTTCCGCCGCAAGGTCGCGCGCGGCGAGCTGAACGACGTCGCGTTCCGGATGCCCGGCGCGCCGTTCACGTCGTGGCTCACGCTGGCGTTCCTGCTCGGCGTGCTGGTGCTGATGGCGTTCGACTATCCGGGCGGCACCTGGACCATCGCGACGATTCCGCTCATCGCGCTCGCGCTGACGGTCGGCTGGGTGCTCGCGAAGCTGGGCGAGGCGCGGGCGCAGGCGGCCGCGAGCGGCGGCCTGGCGGAGCGGCCGAACAACGCGTGACGGCGTGCTGGCCTGGCGGGCGGGCGGGCGGCGGCGGGCTGCCCGAGGCGGGCGCGCGTTCCGCTTGGCGGCTAGTTCAGCCCCGCGCGCGCGTCGAGCCAGCGGCTGAAGTCTTCGATCATGTCGTCGTTCAGCGCGTGCCCGGCCGGATACAGCCGCGTGTCGTGCGCGACGCCGAGCGCGGCGAGTTTCGCGTCGGCGGTTTCGGCCCACGACACGGGCAGCTTGTCGTCGAGGCGGCCGTGCACGATCAGCGCATGCAGCGTGCCGAGCGCGTCGCGCGGCGCGATCAGCGGATCGATCTCGGGCAGGATGCGCCCGCACAGCACCGCGAACGCGACGACGTCGGCGGGCGAGGTCAGGCCGACGCTCGCGCTCATGATGCCGCCCTGGCTGAAGCCGGCGATCACGGTCGGCAACGGGGCCGCGCCGTCGCGTGAATGGAACGCGCGCACCATCGCCAGCAGCTTCGCGCGGCTCGCTTCCGCGTGCTGCGCGTCGATTTCCGGGCCGTGCGGGCCGAACCGCACCGGAAACCACGCGTGTTGCCCGGGGCCGAACGTGAGCGGGCCGCGCACGAAGGCGATCTCGATACGGGGATCGATCGCGTCGGCGACGTTCAGCAGGTTCGTTTCGTTGCCGCCCACGCCGTGCAGCAGCAGGAGCCGCGCGATCGGCCGCGGCGTCGCCGGGCGCAGGCGGTAGGCGAGGCCGGATGCGGGTTCGTCGGTCAGGGGCAGGACATCGGTCATGGCGGGGTCTGTCAGCGGCGGGGAGAAGGCTACAGTCTAGGGTGTTCCGTTTGGTGGATAAACCGATCGGCTGACTTTGATTGTTTCCTGATGGGAGGCAATATCCGATGCGCAGGCCGTTGCTTACCGTGTCGGCGCATGCATTTCGGACGGCATCGACACGGGCATCCCTGCTAGAATATCTACAATTTGTAGATACAAAAGGGGGCGTAGATGGATATCGCCAAGATCTTCAAGCACGGCGGGTCGCAGGCCGTGCGGCTTCCGAGAGATTTCCGCTTCGAGGCTGCCGAGGTTCGGATCCGGCGGCACGGCGCTGCGGTGATCCTGGAGCCTATTCCTCAGGATTGGACATGGTTGAATCCGCTGATCGGTCCGGTCGACGCCGATTTCGAGGCCGCGGCCACCACGCAACCGGGCGAGCAGGATCGCCCCGGATTGGATGTATTCGAATGAAATACCTGCTGGATGCCAACGCGATCATTGCCATCCTCAAGGGCGAGCCCGCGATGCTGACGCGCTTGCGTACCCATCGGCCTGCTGATTTCGGACTGCCGTCGATCGTTGCGCACGAGCTCTATTACGGTGCGTACAAAAGTCAGCGGGCGGCCGCGAATCTGGCGCGCGTCGAGGCGTTGCAGTTCGAGGTGATCGCGTTCGACGCGGAGGACGCGCAACATGCCGGCGAGATCCGTGCACATCTTGCGGCCGCCGGCACGCCGATTGGTCCTTATGACGTGTTGATCGCCGGGCAGGCGCGCGCCCGGCAACTGGTGCTCATCACTCACAACATGCGTGAATTCGTGCGAGTCGCCGGCCTGCAGGTCGAAGACTGGCACGCAGCGGCGTCGTAATGCGCAGCGCTCGTTCGAGCGAACTGCGATCCGCTGATTTGCAATTCAATGGAAAAATTCCGACGGAATTAAATTAATTCGACAATGATGCGCAAACGTTTTACATTGCGACGGCGCATTATCTGAATGTCAGAATCATCAAAAATAAATCACGCGCAGCGACTGTCTCATGCGTCGCAAGATCCGCGCAGAACGCCTTCCCCAGCGAGGCAAGCCGACAGTTAACGGCATCCGCACCGAAAACTTTAGGATTATCCGCGGACAATTAGTCATTCCGATTTTAAAAATAATCGTTTGATTAACCTTCATCGGACCGTCATAAGCCATCCCCGATAATTCGGCGCTCGACATTCTTTCAATGAGAACGCGCGAGCGGTTGACGCCGGATCGCTACGGGGAGTTGTACACATGACCATCCGTCATCGCATTACGTTGCTTGTCGTCCTGACGTTCCTCGCCTTGTCGGCGATCGGCGTCTATGCCGTGGTCCAGACGCGCAAGAGCGCGTCCGAGGTGCGGCAGGTCACGCAGGGGATCGTGCCGAGCGCGCTCGCGTCCGCCGATCTCGTGTCCGACGTGAAAAACATCCAGATCGCGACGATGACGCTGATCTACGCGCCGGACGCGAACACCGCCGCGCAGGCGCGCGACGAGCTGAAGGCGAAGCAGGCGGCGCTGCGCGCGGCGCTCGACGCGCAGGCGAAGTCGGCCGCGAGCCACGCGCAGGAAGGGCTCGTGTCGCAGGCGAAGGACAGCGCGACGAACTACTTCTCGGCGATCGACGACACCGTGAAGATGAAGGCCGACGGCAAGACCGAGATGGCCCAGGCGTACCTGTTCGCGAACGTCGCGCAGTATCGCGACGAGCTCGAGAGCATCGTCGACACGCTGCGCGTCGAGAAGAACCGCCAGAAGGACGATGCGATCCGCGCGCTGAACGGGATGCTGGCCACCACGGCCACCGCGATCGCGGGCGTCGCCGGCACCGTGATCGTGCTGCTGACCGCGCTCGGCTTCGTGCTGTACCGCCAGATCACGCGCCCGCTCAGCCGGATGCAGACGATGATGAGCGAGATCGCGACGAGCCAGGATTTCACGCGCCGCGTGCCGGTGGGCCGGATGGACGAGATCGGCCATTCGATCGTCGCGTTCAACGGGATGATCGAGAAGATCCAGGAGAATTCCGCGCAGCTCAAGCAGAAGACTGCCGACATCCAGGCGATGCTGCAGAACATGCCGCAGGGCATCCTGACCGTCGTCGGCGGCGGGGTCGTGCATGCGGAGTACTCGGCCTATCTCGAGACGATCTTCGAGACGCAGGACATCGCCGGCCGCGACATGATGGCGCTCGTGTTCGACGATTCGAACCTCGGCTCCGATGCGCGCGCGCAGGTCGACGCCGCCGTTCATGCGTGCCTCGGCGAGGACAGCATGAACTTCGAATTCAACGAACACCTGCTCGTCAACGAAGTCGCGAAACGCATGCCGGACGGCCGCGAGAAGTGGCTCGACCTGAGCTGGTCGGCGATCACCGACGAGACTGACACGATCGTGCGCCTGATGCTGTGCGTGCGCGACGTGACCGAGCTGCGCGCGCTGACCGCGCAGGCCGGCGAGCAGCAGCGCCGGCTCGAGATGATCGGCGAGATCCTGTCGATCAGCCAGGACAAGTTCCACCAGTTCGTGAACAGCGCGAAGGGTTTCCTCAGTGAGAACGAACGGATGATCCGCCAGCACGAGCGCGCGGACCATTCGATCATCGCGGCGCTGTTCCGCAACATGCACACGATCAAGGGCAACGCGCGCACGTACAGCCTGCAGCACCTGACCAACATCGTCCACGAAGCGGAGCAGGCATACGACGTGCTGCGCCACGCGGACGCGGGCCCCGAGTGGAACCGCGACGCGCTGATGGACGATCTCGCGCGGGTGCGCGATGCCGTCGAGCACTACGCGACGATCAATACCGAGACGCTCGGCCGCAACGGCGACGCCGCGTCGCACGCGAACGGCCACTACCTGATGGTCGAGCGCGCGCACATCAGCGAGAGCCTGCGCATGCTCGATGGCGCCGACCCCGCGAACGCGGCCGACTGGCACGCCGCGCGCGATGCGGTGCGCCGCATGCTGAGCCTGCTCGGCACCGACAGCATCGGCGATGCGCTCGGCGGCGTGATGGAATCGCTGCCGTCGCTCGCGGCGGAGCTCGGCAAGGCCGCGCCCGCCGTGCGGATCGACAGCCACGGCTACCGCGTGCGCAGCGAGATCGGCGGCACGCTGAAGAACGTGTTCATGCACCTGCTGCGCAACGCGATCGACCACGGCATCGAGTCGCCGGACGAGCGCCGCGCGGCCGGCAAGGCGGCGGTCGGCACGATCGACCTCGCGGTCGGCGTCGATGGCGGCATGCTGCAGTTCGTGCTGAGCGACGACGGCCGCGGCCTCGCGCTCGACCGGATTCGCGGCATCGCGCGCGAACGCGGCTGGCTCGATGCGGATACCGGGCACGCGCTGGCCGACGAAGCGGTCGCCGAGCTGATCTTCCGGCCGGGCTTCTCGACCGCGCACGCGGTGACCGAGGTGTCGGGGCGCGGCGTCGGCATGGACGCGGTGCGCAGCTTCCTGAAGCGCGAAGGCGGCGACATTCGGCTGAGCTTCACCGACGACCGGCGCGGGGCGGCCTATCGTGCATTCCGCACGATCGTGTCGCTGCCGGATACGTTCGCGGTGGACGGCGCCGGCAGCGACGCGTCGGCCGACCGCGCGCGCGTGCGCGCCGGCATGGCGGACGCCGACGCAGCGGAGTGATCGTGCAGGCATGGATGCTTATCGGCGCCGCGCTGGCCGGCGCCATCGTGGCGGGGATCGTCGCGGCGATCGTGTTCCGGATGCAGCGCGCGCGGCTCGTCGCGCGGATGGCCGCCGACGCGGATGCACTGCGCGATGCGCTCGCGCTGGCGCAGACGCGTGCCGACGAAGCCGACGCGGCACGGCGCGAGCAGGCCGATGCGTGGGCGCGGAAGGAAGCCGGGTTCGCCGAATCGCTCGCGCGGCAGGCGGCCGATGCCGCCGCGCAGCGCGACGCATGTCAGGCGGCGCTCGCGCACAAGGGCGCGCTGACGCAGCAGGCCGAGAAGATCGTGCACGAGGCGGCGCGCCTGCGCGGCCTCGCCGGCACGTTCGAGCGCTGGCACGAGCAGATGACCTCGCTGACCACGCAGAACCACGACATGCGCGCGAAGAACCTGGAGCTGTCCGCGATCGTCGCGCACGTGTCGATCGTGTCGCTGAACGCGTCGATCGAGGCCGCGCGCGCCGGCACCGCCGGCCGCGGGTTCTCGATCGTCGCGAGCGAGGTGCGCGGGCTCGCGGCGCGCTCGCAGGAGCTGTCGAACAGCTATCGCGACAGCCTGAACCGCAACGATCTCGTGACGGCAGCGACGTTCCAGGACATCCAGGCGGGCGGCAAGATGATCACCGCCGCGCTCGCGACCGTCGAGACGCTGGCAGGCCAACTGCATGCGCGGCTGGAAGGGGCGGCGGCGTGATCGGCGCGCAGGCGAAGGCGAGCTTCGAGCGGATCTTCTTCGACGCGGCGCGCACGCGGCTGGCATCCGGCGGCGGCGCATGCGACATCGCGCCGGCCACGGGCGATCAGCAGGCCGAGCGCCGTCCGCGATCGAAGCCGGCCGCGCAGGTCGCCGTGCTGACGATTTCCGCGCTGCATTTCCGGCTGCTGCTCGCGCTGCGCTTCAGCGACGACGACGCGACGCGATCCTACTTCGCCGGCGCCGCGCAATTGCCGCTGCAGGAAGCGTTCATGGAGGTCGCGAACCTCTGCTGCGGCGCGATGAACCAGGCGCTGACCGCGTATTTCCCGGATCTCGGCATGTCGACGCCGTACCTGCTGACCGACGCGAGCATGGGCTACTTCGCCGCGCTCAACCCCGATCACGTGGCCGCGTTCGACGTGACGCTCGACGACGGGGTGCGGATCGGCGCGACGCTGTGCGTGTGCGCGAACGCGCCGTTCGATTTCCATGCGCCGGAGACGGCGGCGGTGGACACCGGCGGCGAACTCGAACTGTTTTGACTGTCTTGACCGTACAGGTCGACGAACCCGAACCCAAGGAAGCCGCGCCATGACCGAAGGCAAACCCGTCAGCAAGGTGCTCGTGCTCGACGACAGCCGCGCGCACGCGGACGCGATCAAGCGCTTTTGCGACGACCACAACCTGATCGGCCTGACGGTGCGCCGCAACCGGCTGCTGCAGGTGCTGCGCTCGAACATCGATCTCGGCGCGATCCTGCTTGCCGAGGATTACGGCGGCTCGTCGGCGGAGAGCGCGATCGTCGCGACGCAGATCGACGCGCTGCGCCCGGAACTGCCGATCATCCTGCGCCGCGACGCGCACGCGTCGCGCGACGGCCTGCCGGACGCGCTCGCGCGCGTCGCGTGCGCGACCTACGTCGCCGACGACATGACGCCACTGCGGCGCGTGATCGACGAATTCATCTTCAGCCGCGACTATCCGAACGCGCTCGTGCGCGGCATCGCGGAGATCACCGAGGCGCGGCTCGACAGCCTGTTTCCGGGCATGACGATTCGCTGCGACACGCCGTGCATCGTGCGCGACCAGATCATCTTCGGCGAGGTGTTCAGCCTGATCGCGCTGGAGAGCGCGTGGTGTCGCGGCTACATGATGCTGCAGACCAGCGAGCAGCCGCTGCTCGACATGCTCGGCGGCGTGCGCGCCGACGGCCGCACGCCGGATTTCCGCGACGTGAACGGCGTGCTCGGCGAGCTGACCAACCTCGTATGGGGCGCGTTCAAGAACCGCTACCTCGGCGATGCGGAGGCGCTTGCACGGCACCAGGTGGAGGTGCCGCTGCTCGTCAATCACAAGCAGAAGTTCATCTCGTTCGGCGGCGACTGTCCGCAGCTCTGCTTCAAATACTGGGTGACCGATCCGGCATCGGGGCAGGCGGTGTGCATCGACCAGCGTTTCGTGTTCAGCCTGAGCTGGTCGCCGGAGGATTTTCGTGAATCGGTGCAGGACGTCGGGCCGATGGTCGAGTCCGGCGAACTCGAACTGTTTTAGGCATTCAAGCAAGAAAAGGGGAAACTCGCATGGCAAGGATTCTGGTGGTGGACGATTCGGGCACGGTGCGCGACGAAGTCGCGGGCTTCCTGCGCAATCACGGGCTGGACGTCGCGACGGCGGTGGACGGCAAGGACGGGCTCGCGAAACTGAAGGCGACGCCCGGCATCCGGCTCGTGATCAGCGACGTCAACATGCCGAACATGGACGGCCTGACGATGGTCGAGAAGATTCGCGGCGAGCTCGCGAACGCGGCGGTCAACGTCGTGATGCTGACCACGGAAAGCAGCCCGGCGATGAAGGAGCGCGGCAAGGCGGCCGGCGTGAAGGGCTGGATCGTGAAGCCGTTCAAGGGCGATGCGGTGGTGGAGGCGTTGAAGAAGCTGGCGGGGTGAGTCGCCGCCGCGCGAATGACGATCGACCGGCCGGCCGCCGTGATGTGGGCCGGCTGGCCGCGCTGTGGAAAGTTGTCGTGACGTAGCGCCCGCCGGCTGGCAACTACTGCTCGTCGGGCATCACGATATTGCAAACGTGGTCGCGATAAATGTCATGGATTCTCGCCAGCACGATGTCCCTGCCAAGTATGTCGGCTTCGCGGGTCACCTCGGACAGCAGTTCGACCGTGATTTCGTGCAGCGCCGGCATCGACAAGGGCGCGTAGCTCAGGTGCCAGGGTTCCGGGTACATGCCGCCTTGGTATCGCTTGTAGGGCCGGAAAAAGCCATATTTGCCGATATTCTCGTCCAGCCAGCGATGCAGATCCTCGAAGATACCGCCCGGCGCAACCTCTTCCGGCAGTAGCTTGGGTTCGTAGTCCGGCGGCATCATCGAACCGTCGACTACGTCGATCTCCGTTCCCCATTGGTGCCGGCTGCCTCCAGGCAGCGCCGACCAGTTCAGGATGCAATCAATGATCTGTTCGGACGAAAGCGCCGAACCGTCACGGATCTTTCCTTCCATGTCATAGAGCGGTTTTTTGCCGGTGAACTTGTTGTTCCAGATGCGCAGTTGCATCCGAAAGTCCCGGAAGGTACTGAATGGCACGAGATCGAATCCGGATGAGCGCGCATCTTCGCGCATCGCCAGAAAGGCTTCCCCAGCTTCTTGTTGTGCGGCAAATCGAGGCTCGGTGAACTGAACGACATGCGTTCGGGCTCGTCCTGTCAATTCGAATTCGTTCAATGAGCGGACCATCGATTCAGTCTCAATTGGGTGTTGGCACCGGCAATTGTGCTGCATTTCGAGACGGCCATTGGTCACGTTCATGAGGCTTGTCGGCATGCATTGGTGTCACGGCTGCAGCGCATCGGCGTGGCACTGGACGCGCCCCGGGATGTGGAGGACCATTTCGGCATCGCGCCGTATCCCGGCTGCATATGACCTGTGCTGAACTTGTGTCGAGTGGAACATCATGGAACCGAACCACCTCACCCCGGCCCCCATCCTGCTGCGCGAAGCCCACGACGGCGTCGTCACGCTGCGGCTGAACCGGCCCCAGCAATTCAACGCGCTGTCCGAGGCGATGCTCGCGAGCCTGCACGACGCACTCGAGTCGCTCGCCGCCGACCCGCACGTGCGCTGCGTCGTCCTCGCGGCCGAAGGCAAGGCGTTCTGCGCGGGCCACGACCTGCGCGAGATGCGCGGCAAGCCCGATCTCGACTACTACCGCGCGCTGTTCGCGCAATGCAGCCGCGTGATGCTCGCGATGCGCGCGTTGCCGGTGCCGGTGATCGCGCGCGTGCACGGCATCGCGACGGCCGCGGGCTGCCAGCTCGTTGCCGCGTGCGATCTCGCGATCGCGGCCGATACCGCGCGCTTCGCGGTGTCCGGCATCAACGTGGGGCTGTTCTGCTCGACGCCGGCCGTCGCGCTGAGCCGCAACGTGACGCCGAAGCGCGCGTTCGACATGCTCGTGACGGGGCGCTTCGTCGACGCGCCGACGGCCGCCGCATGGGGCCTCGTCAACGAATCGGTGCCGGAGGATGCGCTCGATGCGGCCGTCGCGCGCAAGGTCGCGGAGATCGTCGCGAAGAGCCCGGCCGCGGTGCGCCATGGCAAGACGATGTTCTACCGGCAGCGCGAGATGACGCTCGACGACGCATATGCGTACGCGGGCGACGTGATGGCGCGCAACATGATGGAAGAGGATGCGGGCGAAGGCATCGACGCGTTCCTCGAGAAGCGCGCGCCGCGCTGGCGCAGCTGACGTGCGCGACGCATGAAGCGGGCCGTCGCAGCGCAAGCCGCGACGGCCGACATGCAGATTACCGCCCGTAGCTGCCGGTGCGCAGCGGTGCCGCCGACTCGCCCGGCGGCACGACCACGACCGGCACGCGCGGCGCGACCGCGCACATCAGCTCGTAGCCGATCGTGCCGCTCGCTTCGGCAACGTCATCGACCTTTACCTGGTCGCCCCACAGCTCGACGTGCGAACCGATGCCCGCGTTCGGGCAGGGCGTGAGGTCGACCGTCAGCATGTCCATCGACACGCGGCCGACGACGCGCGTCCGCACGCCGTCCACCGCGATCGGCGTGCCGGCCGGCGCGTGGCGCGGGTAGCCGTCCGCATAGCCGCACGCGACCACGCCGACGCGCATCGCCTGCTCGACCGTGAAGCGGCGGCCGTAGCCGACGGTTTCCTGCGGCGACAGCGTCTGTACGCCGATCAGCTTGCTGGTCAGCGTCATCGCCGGCAGCAGTGGTGTGTCGGCGATGTGCCGCGAGGCGCCGGTCGGCGACGCGCCATACAGGATCGTGCCGGGGCGCACCCAGTCGCGGTGCGCGCGCGGGTGCCACAGCACGGCGGCCGAGTTCGACACCGAGCGCTCGCCCGGGATGCCGGCCGCCGCCGCGTCGAACTGGTCGAGCTGCCAGTCGATCTCGCCTTCGTCGGCGTTCGCGAAGTGCGTCATCAGCGTGATCCTGCCGATCGACGGCGCGCCCGCCGCGCGCTCCCATGCGGCGCGGAACGCGGCCGGGCGGAAGCCGAGCCGGTTCATGCCGGAATTCATCTTGAGCTGGATGTCGATCGGCCGCCGCGGCTTCGCGGCGATCAGCAGGTTGAGCTGCGCGTCGCAATGGACGGCCACCGTGAGCTGGTGGCGCTCGGCCAGCTCGACGTCGGCCGCCTCGAAGATTCCTTCGAGCAGCAGCACGGGCTTGTCCCAGCCGAGCGCGCGCACGCGCACCGCTTCGTCGAGATCGAGCAGCGCGATGCCGTCGGCCGGCGCGAGGCCCGGATAGATCCGTTCGATGCCGTGGCCGTACGCATTGGCCTTGACGACGGCCCACACGCGCGACTGCGCGGCGGTTTGGCGAATGAATTCGAGGTTGTGGCGGACGGCGTCGGGACGAATATGGGCGACGATGGGACGGGGCATGGCGTGGGCTCGGGGCGGATGTCGTTCGAAGCGCAGCGCCGCGATGGCGCGCCGCGCGGGTGAGCAGGTCTGGCGTCGGCGTGCGTCCGGCCAGTGTCGAGCGCTATGGTATTGGGGAATGACCAGTTTTAATTAACGTATTTGGCGGTAATTTGGTGGAAGTTTTTGCGGCGTGTGGCCGGCCAAGCAGGGCTGGCGGCCCTCCGGCAGAGTCCCCCGTCTAGAAAACCGGCGCGCGATCGCGACGGCGAAATGCTAAGCTCTCGGCGATCTTGTCATTGAACGATGTAAATATAGGGAGGAGGCTTAGATGACGACGTCCCAGCTGTGCCTGTTCATCGTGGCGGTGCTGCCGTTTCCGCTGACGATTCTCGCGAAGGCGAAGAAGGGCTACGACAACCACGCGCCGCGCGACTACCTCGCGAAGCTCGAAGGCTGGCGCGCCCGCGCGGCGGCCGCGCACCACAACTCGTGGGAGGCGCTCGCGCTGTTCACGGCGGGCCTCGTCATTGCATGGCAGTCGGGCGCGAACGCGCATCGTGTCGACCAGCTCGCGATCGCGTTCGTCGTGATCCGCGTTGTGTACTCGCTGCTGTATCTGCTGAACTGGGCCGCGCTGCGCTCGCTCACCTGGTTTGCCGGCATGGCCTGCGTCGTCGGGCTGTTCTTCGCCGGCGCGTGACCGCGCGAGGCCGGCGGCAGGGCGGCATCGCCCGCGCCGGCTTCCTTCACCTGCGCGCTTGCCGCGCGCTATGCGCCGCCCGCGTCCCTCGCATGCGCGTCATTGGATGCGGGCGCAACCATCGTGGTGGCGACCGGCGTCGCCGCTTCCTGCCGCAGGAATGCAACGAGCGGATCGGGCAGCCGATGCCGCGTGGACGGGTTGCGCCGCAGCACGAAACGCCATGACGCGGCGCGCTCCAGGCCCCGCACGAGCGGCACGAGACGCCCGCTGCGCAGTTCCGGCTCGATGAGCGGCGCGCGGCCGAGCGCGATGCCCGCGCCGCCGACGGCGGCGCCGATCACCTGGCTGAAGCTGCTGTAACGGACGATCTTCGTCTCGAAGTCGCCCGGCAAGCCGAATTGCGCCGACCAGTTGCGCCAGTCGATCTCGGGGCTGTCCTCATGCATTTCCTGCAGCAGCCGGCAGCGGCACACGGCCCCCGACGCGAACGGATACAGCTCGGGGCTGCACACCGGAAACACGCTCTCCTGCAGCAGCACGTCGTCGTTGGCCGTCAGCCGGTGCGCCGGCACGTGCACGATCGCCAGGTCGACGTTGCCGCGCGCGAAATCGGGCTCGTCGTCGAGCACGACCGCATGCAGCGGCGTTTCGGGATGCAGGGATGAAAATTCCGCGAGGCGGCGCGCGAGCCACATCGACGAAAACGGCGCGTTGGCGGACACCGTCAGCCGGTGTGCGGTGCCGCGAATCTCGGCGCAGGCGTCGGTGAGGCGTGACAGCGCATCGCTGACGGCCGGCAGCAGGCGCGCGCCGGCCGGCGTGAGACTGATGCCGCCGAGCCCCGTGCTGCGTTCGAGCAGCCGCGCGCCGAGCGTTTCCTCGAGCGCGCGGATCTGGTGGCTGACCGCGCTGGTCGACACGTTCAGCTCGGCCGCCGCGCGCGCGAAACCGCCGAGGCGGACGGCCGCTTCGAAGGCACGCAGTGCGCTAAGGGGAGGGAGGTGCTGCGACATGCGGGGTATTGTAGTTGACTCAACACCCATTGAAAAATCATCTTTTGCCGCGTGGCGACGGTGCGCGTAGCCTCTGTCCGGTCAAGAAAAACCGCAACGAAAACCGACCGGAGGGCAGGCATGTATTTCGATGGACGACTGTGGGCGATGATGGCGGGCGTGCGCTGGCGGGTGGCCGCGGCGGTCGCGCTCGGGCTCGTGGCGATGGGTGTCGGCATCCTCCGTTTCGTCTTTCTCGGGCGCATGCTGGCGCTCGTCTTCAACGGTGCGCCGGTGCGCAGCATCGCCGGGGCCGCCGCGGCGACGGCGGCTTGCGTGCTGCTGCGCGCATGGCTCGACCATCGCCGCACGGTGCTGGCGCAGCACACGGCCGGGCAGGTGCAGGCCCGGCTGCGCTCGCGGCTGTTCGACCGGATCGCCGCGCTCGGCCCCGCGTGGTTCAGCGGCGAGCGCACGGGCGGCGTGATGCTCGCCGTCGTCGACGGTGTCGAGCAGCTGCAGACCTTCTTCGGCGTCTACCTGCCGCAGCTCGTGATCGCCGCGTGCGCACCCGTGATGATCTTCGCGGTGCTCGCATGGTGGGACGTGCCGACGGCCGCGATCCTGCTGGCCGGCGCGCTCGTCACGCTCGCGCTGCCGCAACTCGTGCATCGCGCCGACCGGCGCGCGGCGCTCGCGCGCTCGGCCGCGTTCAACGCGTTCGGCGAAGAGTTCCTCGACGCGGTGCAGGGCCTGCCGACGCTGAAGGCGTTCGGGCAGGGCGCCGCGTTCGGCGAGAAGCTGGCGCGCAAGGCGCGCGCGCTGTCCGACAGCACCTTCTGGGTGCTCGCGCTCGGCCTGCTGACGCGGCTGTTCACCGATCTCGGCACGGGGCTCGGCGCGGCCGCGGCCGTCGCGGTCGGCGCATGGCGCGTGCGGCACGGCGACATGAGCCTCGAAGCGCTGCTGATCGTGCTGATGGCCGGCAGCGAAATCTTCCGGCCGCTGCGCGACCTGCGTGGCGTGCTGCATCAGGGCATGATCGGCCAGTCGGCGGCGAACGCGATCCACGCGCTGCTCGACGCGCCCAGCGCGGCGCCCGCCGCCGCGCCGCGCGTGACGGGCCTGCGGCCGGACCTCGCGTTCGACGGCGTCCGCTTCGCGTATCCGGGGCGGCGCGCGGATGCCCACGCGGCGCTGAGCTTCGCCGTGCGCGAAGGCGAGACGGTCGCGATCGTCGGCCCGAGCGGCGCGGGCAAGTCGACCATCGTGCGGCTGCTGCTGCGCCAGCACGATGCGCAGGGCGGCGCGATCCGCATCGGCGGCCACGACGTGCGCGCGCTCGACCCCGACCAGGTGCGCGAGATGATCGCGGTCGTCGCGCAGGATGCGACGCTGTTCGACGGCAGCGTCGCCGACAACCTGCGGCTCGGCCGGCCCGATGCGAACGACGCCGACATGATCGCGGCCGCGCGCGCCGCCAACGCGCACGATTTCATCATGGCGCTGCCCGACGGCTACGCGACGCGCATCGGCGAACGCGGGCTGATGCTGTCGGGCGGCCAGCGCCAGCGCATCGCGATCGCCCGCGCGCTGCTGCGCGACGCGCCGATCCTGCTGCTCGACGAGGCGCTGTCGTCCGTCGATGCGGAAAACGAAGCGCTGATCCAGCAGGCGCTCGACCGGCTCACGCGCGGCCGCACGACGCTCGTGCTCGCGCACCGGCTGTCGAGCGTGATCGGCGCCGACCGCATCCTGGTGCTCGACCAGGGGCACGTAGTCGACACGGGCACGCACGCGGAACTGATCGCGCGCGACGGCCCTTATCGCCGGCTGATGGGGCCGCAGCTCGAGGCGGCGGCCGAAACCGTCGGCGCGGCGGCGACGGCCGGCACCACCGCGCGCGCATCGGCGGGCCCGCAGGTCGCGCCGCTGGACGACGATGCCGCGACGATCGGCTGGCCGGAAACGCTGCGGACGCTGCTGCGCTTCGTGCGCCCGTGGAAGGGCAAGGTCGCGCTGACCGTGCTGTGCGGGATCGGCCGGGTGCTCGGGTTCATCGGCGTCGGCGTGATCGGGGCGCGGGTGGTCGGCGTGGTGTCGGCGGGGCAGCCGAGCACGGCGCTCGTCGCGGCGCTGCTGGCCGTCGCGCCGCTCGCCGCCGTGCTGCACTGGCTCGAATCGTGGCTCGCGCACGACATGGCCTACCGGTTGCTCGCGGAGATGCGCATCGCGCTATTCGCGACGCTCGAACGCCTCGCGCCGGCCGGGCTGCTGCGCCGCCGTTCCGGCGACCTGGTCGCGCTGGCGACGCAGGACGTGGAGACCGTCGAGTATTTCTATGCGCACACGCTCGCGCCGGCCTTCGTCGCGCTGCTCGTGCCGGCCGGCGTGCTGGTGCTGCTCGCGTCGGTGGCGTGGCCGCTTGCGCTCGTGCTGCTGCCGTTCCTGCTGTGGGCCGGGCTCGCGCCGGTGCTCGCGCGTCGCGACGTCGACTGCCTCGGCAGCCGTGCGCGCGAAGCGCTCGGCCAGCTCGGCGCGCACCTGACCGAAACGATCCAGGGGCTCGCGGAGCTCACCGCGTTCCAGGCGCTCGCCCGCCGGCGGGAAGTGTTCGTGGCCGAGGTCGACGCGTACGGGAAGCAGCGCGCGAAGCTGCTCGACGATCTGTCGGCGCAAAGCGCCGCACTTGAAATTGCAAGCGGGCTCGGCGGGCTGGCCGTCGCGGCGCTCGGCGCGCTGCTGTGCGCACGCGGCGGGTTCCCGCGGGAAGCGTTGCCGCTGCTGGTGCTGGTCGCGGTGGCCGCGTTCATGCCGGTGGCCGAGATCGGCCAGGTCGCGCGCCAGCTCGCCGACACGATCGCGTCGACGCGGCGGTTGCGCGCGCTCGAGAAGGAGCCGGTGACGGTCGTCGACGGCACGCAGGCGATGCCGGGCCATCCGACGGTGCGCTTCGAGGAAACGGGCTTCACGTATCCGGGCCGCGGCGTGCCCGCGATCGACCGCGTGAGCTTCGACGTGCCGCCCGGCAGCACGGTTGCGCTGGTGGGCCCGTCGGGCGCGGGCAAATCGACGGTGGCGAGCCTGCTGCTGCGCTTCTGGGATCCGCAGCACGGGCGCGTGACGCTCGGCGGCGTCGATCTGCGCGACCTGCGGCTGGACGACCTGCGGCAGCACATCGCGCTCGTCGCGCAGGATACCTATCTGTTCAACGACACGCTCGAAGCCAACATCCGGCTGGCCGCGAACGATGCGTCCGCGGCGGACGTGCAGCGCGCGATCGACCACGCGGCGCTCGGCGAGTTCGTCGCGCGGCTGCCGGACGGGCTCGCGACGCGGGTCGGCGAGCGCGGCGTGCAGCTGTCGGGCGGCCAGCGCCAGCGCGTGGCGATCGCCCGCGCCTTCCTGAAGGATGCGCCCGTGCTGATCCTCGATGAGGCGACTTCCCATCTGGATACGATCAGCGAGCAGCAGATCCGCGCGGCGCTGGAGGGCCTGATGGCGCAGCGGACGTCGATCGTCATCGCGCACCGGCTGTCGACCGTCCGGAATGCGGACCTGATCCTCGTCATCGAGCACGGCAGGGTCGTCGAGGCCGGCCGGCATGCGGAGCTGATCGCGCGGCAGGGCGCGTATGCCCGCCTGGTCGCGCATCAGGCGAGCGGGGTCGCGGCCTGATCGAAACATGCTCGGGACGCCGCTGGCCGGCGTCCTCGCAGCGCCGTTCCGCCCGACCGGCCCGGGCGCTTCTCTCTCCTCAGGCCCCCCATTCCTCCGATCAACCCGGTTCGGGTTTGTCTCGATGCATTCTCGCCTTGCGCATTTTTTTTGTTGTCGTAGTATCCCGATTGACAACACATGTTGCGCTAAGTTCTAATTCGACATCGCATGTTGCGGTGCGGCTTGCTGTCGTCGCTTCACCCGGCCGGGGGGCCGGGCCCATCGCCAATCAATGCGGAGAAATGCCATGAGTCGCCGTTCCTTCCTGAAAACTGCCGTGATCGTCGCGATGCTCGGCGCGGGCCTTGCCCATGCCGACACGAAAACGCTCGTCGTCGGCACCGACACGTCGTTCATGCCGTTCGAGTTCAAGCAGGGCGACAAGTACGTCGGCTTCGATCTCGACCTGTGGGCGGAGATCGCGAAGGACCAGGGCTGGAAGTACTCGATCCAGCCGATGGATTTCGCGGGCCTGATCCCGGCGCTGCAGACGCAGAACATCGACGTCGCGCTGTCCGGGATGACGATCAAGGAAGAGCGCAAGAAGGCGATCGACTTCTCCGCGCCGTACTACGACAGCGGCCTCGCGGCGATGGTGCAGACCGACAACACGACGATCAAGTCGATCGACGACCTGAACGGCAAGGTGATCGCCGCGAAGACGGGCACCGCGACGATCGACTGGATCAAGGCCCATCTGAAGCCGAAGGAGATCCGCCAGTTCCCGAACATCGACCAGGCCTACCTCGCGCTCGAGGCCGGCCGCGTCGACGCGGCGATGCACGACACGCCGAACGTGCTGTTCTTCGTGAACAACGAAGGCAAGGGCAAGGTGAAGGTGGCGGGCCAGCCGGTGAGCGGCGACAAGTACGGGATCGGCTTCCCGAAGGGCAGCCCGCTCGTGCCGAAGGTCAACGCGTCGCTCGTGAAGATCAAGGCCGACGGCCGCTACGCGCAGATCTACAAGAAGTGGTTCGGCGCCGAGCCGCCGAAGATGTGAGCGTGACGGCGCACGGTGGCGCGGCCGGGTGGCCGCGCCGGTCTTGAATCGAACGGGGAGCGGCAAGTGAATTTCGATTGGTCAGCGATCTGGACGGCGCTGCCGGACTTGATGGAAGGGGTCCGGCTGACGGTGTTCATCGCGTTGTTCGGTTTGGTGGGCGGCTTCGTCGTGGGGATGGTCGCGGGCATGTTCCGCGCGTACGGGCCGAAGTTCATGAACGTGCTCGCGCAGGTGTACATCGAGCTGATCCGCGGCACGCCGATCGTCGTGCAGGTGATGTTCCTGTATTTCGCGCTGCCGCTGCTCGCGCACATCCGCATCGACGGCCTGACGGCCGCGATCATCGCGATCACGGTGAATTCCGGCGCGTATCTCGCGGAAGTGGTGCGCGGCGCGCTGCTGTCGATCCCGAAGGGGCTGACGGAAGCGGGGCTCGCGATGGGGCTGTCGATGCCGCGCGTGCTGCTGAAGGTGGTCGGGCCGCTCGCGTTCCGGCGGCTGATTCCGCCGCTCGGCAACCAGTGCATCGTGAGCCTCAAGGACACGTCGCTGTTCATCGTGATCGGCGTGGGCGAGCTGACGCGCAAGGGGCAGGAAATCATCGCCGGCAATTTCCAGGCGGTCGAGATCTGGACCGCGGTCGCGGCGATCTACCTGATGCTGACGGGCGCGATGACGTTGACGCTGCGCGTGGTCGAGAAGAGGATGAAGATTCTATGAGCATGATCGAATTCCAGAACGTGTCGAAGAGCTTCGGCCACGTGCCGGTGCTGAAGCACATCGACCTGAAGATCGACGCGGGCGAGGTCGTCGTCGTGATCGGCCCGTCGGGCTCGGGCAAATCGACGATGCTGCGCTGTATCAACGCGCTCGAGAAGATCACGGGCGGCGAGCTGCTCGTCGACGGCCAGAGCGTGCGCGGCAACGCGGCGACGATCCGCAACATCCGGCTCGAGGCCGGCATGGTGTTCCAGCAGTTCAACCTGTTTCCGCAGATGACGGCGCTCGAGAACGTGATGTTCGGGCCGATCCAGGTGCGCGGCGCCTCGCGTGCCGACGCACGCGACCAGGCGATGGCGCTGCTCGACAAGGTCGGCCTCGAATCGCGCGCGAATCACTACCCGTCGGAGCTGTCGGGCGGCCAGCAGCAGCGCGTCGCGATCGCGCGCGCGCTCGCGATCCGGCCGCGGCTGATGCTGTTCGACGAGCCGACCTCCGCGCTCGATCCGGAGCTGCGCCACGAAGTGCTGAAAGTGATGCAGGATCTCGCGAACGAGGGGATGACGATGATCGTCGTCACGCACGAGATCGGCTTCGCGAAGCGGGTCGGCACGCGGCTGCTGTTCATGGACCAGGGCGGCATCGCCGAGGACGGCCCGCCGGCCGACCTGATCGACCGGCCGCCGACGCCGCGCCTGAAGGAATTCCTGAAACACGTGTCCTGAGCACGCCAACGTTCGACATGCAGCTTTCCCTTTCTCCCGTCATCGCCGGCACGCCGTTCGACATCGGCGTGCGCCTCGGCGAACTCGCGCGCCCGGTATTCGACGCGTACATGCAGCAGAGCAGCGCGTGGCAGGCGGTCAGCCGCTGGCGCGGCCATCCGTTCGTGCAGGCGCTGCGGCAGGCGGCGCTGGCCGCGTATCCCGATCTCGTCGCGGAACTCGACGGGATGGCGGCCGGCCTTGGCTGGCCGGCGGAAGACGTCTTTCTGTGGAATTGCCGCGGCGAGCTGATCCACAACGCGCCGGACGGTTGCACGACGCTGGCCGCGCGCGGCGCTGACGGCGCGCGCTGGATCGCGCACAACGAGGACGGCGATCCGTACCTGCGCGAGCGCTGCCTGCTCGTCGACGTGCGGCCCGCGGGCAAGCCCGGTTTCATCAGTTTCTATTACCCGGGCTCGCTGCCCGGCCACACGTTCGCCGCGAATCGCGCGGGCATCGCGCAGGCGATCAACAACCTGCGCATCAAGACGCCGGCCGCTGGCGTGCCGCGCATGATCCTCGCGCGCGCGGTACTCGATGCCGCATCGCTCGACGCGGCCGTGGACGTGCTGCGCACGCATGCGCGGGCGAGCGGCTTTCATCACACGCTCGGTGCGACCGGCGTCGGCGCGACCGGCGACGCGCGGCTCCTGAGCATCGAGGCGAGCGTCGCACGCTGTTCGATCGTCGACGTCGCGCGGTTGTCCGGCCATGCGAATCACATGGTGCATGCGGGCTGCGACGCGGAGGCGCAGATCGTCACGCAGTCGTCGGCGGATCGTCAGCGGCGCGTCGATGCGCTGGTGCCTGGTATCGAGGCGATCGACGAAGCCGCGCTGCTGCGCGTGCTCGGCGATCGCGCGCCGGAAGGCCTGCCGATCTATCGCGACGACCCGCACGATCCCGACGACGAGAACACGCTCGCCACCGCGGTGTTCGCGATCGGCGACGCGAGCATCGACATGACCGTCCATCAACACGGCACGCAGCGTTTCGCGACGCGCATCGTGCCGGACAAGCGCGCGGCAGACGCGTCCCGATCCATTCAATGAGGCAACGCATGACTACAGTTTTCCATCGCGCGCCCCGCGCGACCCTGCCTGTCGCCGTGGGCGGCGACGGCATCGAGATCATCGACTCGACCGGCAAGCGCTACATCGACGCATGCGGCGGCGCGGCCGTGTCGTGTCTCGGGCACAGCAACCAGCGCGTGATCGACGCGATCAAGCGCCAGGCGCAGCAACTGCCGTACGCGCATACATCGTTCTTCACGACCGACGTGGCCGAGGAACTGGCCGACCGGCTCGTCGATGCCGCGCCCGCAGGGCTCGATCACGTGTATTTCGTGTCGGGCGGCTCCGAGGCGATCGAGGCGGCACTCAAGCTCGCGCGCCAGTATTTCGTCGAGAAGGGCGAGCCGCAGCGGCGCCACTTCATCGCGCGCCGCCAGAGCTATCACGGCAACACGCTCGGCGCGCTCGCGATCGGCGGCAACGCGTGGCGGCGCGAGCCGTTCCTGCCGATCCTGATCGAAGCACATCACGTGAGCCCGTGCTACGCGTACCGCGAGCAGCGCGCGGACGAAACCGAGGAAGCGTTCGCGCAGCGGCTGGCCGACGAACTCGAACAGAAGATCGTTGAACTCGGTGGGGAGAACGTCGCCGCGTTCGTCGCGGAGACGGTGGTCGGCGCGACGGCCGGCGCGGTGCCGCCGGTGCGCACCTACCTGAAGAAGATTCGCGCGGTGTGCGACAAGTACGGCGTGCTGCTGATCCTCGACGAGATCATGTCGGGGATGGGGCGCACCGGCTACCTGTTCGCATGCGAGGAGGACGGCGTCGCGCCGGACCTGCTGACGATCGCGAAGGGGCTCGGCGCGGGCTACCAGCCGATCGGCGCGACGCTTGTCAGCGACGAGATCTACCGGACGATCGTCGGCGGGTCGGGCTTCTTCCAGCATGGCCACACGTACATCGGCCATGCGACGGCCTGCGCGGCCGCGCTCGAAGTGCAGCGCGTGATCGCCGACGAGAAGCTGCTCGACAACGTGCAGGCGCGCGGCGAACAGTTGCGCGCTTTGTTGCGCGAGCGTTATGCCGCACATCCTCACGTCGGCGACGTGCGTGGGCGGGGGCTGTTCGTCGGCGTCGAATTCGTGCGCGACCGCGACAGCAAGACGGCGTTCGATCCGGCGCTGAAGCTGCACGCGGTGATCAAGCGCGAGGCGATGCAGCGCGGCTTGATGGTGTATCCGATGGGCGGTACGATCGACGGGCAGCAGGGCGATCACGTGCTGATCGCACCGCCTTTCATCTGCACGGCGCAGCAGATCGAGACCATTGTCGAGCGTCTCGCGGCGGCGGTCGACGCGGCGATCGCGCCGGTTCGCGCATGACGGAATCAGCAGACGGAAACTTCATGACAGACAGACTTCCCCCGTTCGACGCGGCATCGGCCACCGATGCGCAGAAGGCCGTGCTCGAAGAGATCCTCAGCGGCCCGCGCGGCAACCTGAACGGCCCGTTCCTCGGCTGGATCGCGAGCCCCGAGCTTGCGCAGCATGCGCAGCGCCTCGGTGCGTTCTGCCGGTATCGCACCGGCTTGCCGCTGCGCCTGTCGGAACTGGCGATCCTCGTGACCGCCGCGCGCTGGCGCTCGCAGGCGGAATGGCACATTCATCACCCGATCGCGCTCGACGCCGGCCTGCCGGCCGCGACCGCGGAAGCGATCCGGGACGGCGTCGCGCCCGTGTTCGAGTCCGACGACGATGCGCTGGTCTACGCGTTCGCGAACGAGCTGTACGACACGCGGCGCGTCAGCGATGCGACGTTCGCGCGCGCGGAGGAGCGGTTTGGGCATGAGGTCGTGGTCAACCTCGTTGCGCTGCTCGGGTATTACGCGCTGGTTGCGATGACGCTCAATACGTTCGGCATGCGTGCGGAAGGGCAGACGGAGTTGCCGTTTGCGGAGTGAGGCGGGCGGCGTGACGGTCGTCGTGGCATTCATGCCGGGCGGACGACCGTCTCGACCTGTGTGTCGCATGACGGCGCGCGTCCGGTGCAAGCCCACCGTCGAACTTCAGCGCAGGAAATTTCTTCTCTATTCCATGTCCTGATGGACCCGCTCTTGCGCTTTTGATTTCCTTACCATAAAGTAAGGAAATCATACCGGGGGGCGAAATGGCTTCGGCAACGCTTACATCAAAGGGACAGGTCACGATACCCGTGGACGTGAGGAACCGTCTCGGTCTCTCGACGGGGGATCGGATCGAATTCGTCTTCAATGAGAATAACGGGCGGTACGAGGTGGTTCCTGCCACCCGTTCGATCACGTCGCTCAAGGGCATCATTCGCAAGCCGTCGAAGCCGGTGTCGGTCGAGGACATGAATGCGGCGATTGCCGAGCGGGGAGCATCGGCCCGATGATCGGTCTCGACACGAACGTACTGGTGAGATATCTCGTGCAGGATGATCCCGTGCAATCGAAGAAGGCCACGAGGCTGATTGAATCTCTGACTGCCGACCACCCCGGCTATATCACGCAGGTCGCATTGGTCGAGGTCGTTTGGGTACTTGCGCGGGCCTATGACGCAGAACGCGACGAGATCACGCAGGTCATTGAAGCGCTATTGCGTACCAAGGAACTCGTTATCGAGTCTGCGGAAACGGTCTGGAAGGCATTGCGTTTGTATTCCGGCTCGTCTGCTGATTTCTCCGATTGTCTGATTGAGCGGATGTGTCATGAGATGCAATGTGAATGCACGATGACGTTTGATACGAAAGCGGCCAAAGTCGCGGGAATGCGACTTGTCATGTAGCGAGGAAGGGGGGCGCTGCGTGTAGGACCGCGACGGGTTGTTCTGCGACCCTCAGTGACGCCGCAGATCTGCGACGAATCCAAAAAAAGGGCCCCGCACGCCGACCAGGGCATGCGGGGCCAAGAGAGACACCTTGTGTTCGTGTATTACGCAGCGACCGTTTCTTCGGCCTGCGGCTGCGTCGCAACCGCCACGACATCCTGCCGGATCAGGTGATCGAACGCGCCAAGCGATGCCTTCGCGCCTTCGCCGACCGCGATCACGATCTGCTTGAACGGCACCGTCGTCACGTCGCCGGCCGCGAACACGCCGGGCACCGACGTCGCGCCGCGCGCATCGACGACGATCTCGCCGTGCTTCGACAGTTCGACCGTGCCTTTCAGCCATTCGGTGTTCGGCACGAGGCCGATCTGCACGAACACGCCCTCGAGCTCGATGCGCTTGACGTCACCCGTTTGCCGGTCCGTGTAGACGAGGCCGTTCAGCCGGTTGCCGTCGCCGGTCAGCTCGGTCGTCTGCGCCTGCGTGACGACGGTCACGTTCGGCAGGCTGCGCAGCTTGCGCTGCAGCACTTCGTCCGCGCGCAGTTGCGCGCCGTATTCGACCAGCGTGACTTCCTTCACGATGCCGGCCAGGTCGATCGCGGCTTCCACGCCCGAGTTGCCGCCGCCGACCACCGCGACGCGCTTGCCCTTGAACAGCGGGCCGTCGCAGTGCGGGCAGTACGCAACACCACGGTTGCGGTATTCGCGCTCGCCCGGCACGTTGATTTCGCGCCAGCGTGCGCCGGTGGCGAGCACGATCGTCTTCGCCTTCAGCACCGCGCCGTTCGCGAGGCGGATCTGGTGCACGTCGCCGGGAATCAGCGCATCGGCGCGCTGCACGTCCATGATGTCGACGTCGTATTGCTTCACGTGCTGCTCGAGCGCCGTCGCGAACTTCGGCCCTTCGGTTTCCTGCACCGACACGAAGTTCTCGATCGCCATCGTGTCGAGCACCTGGCCGCCGAAACGCTCGGCCACGACGCCCGTCGCAATGCCCTTGCGCGCCGAGTAGATCGCGGCTGCCGCACCGGCCGGGCCGCCGCCGACGATCAGCGTGTCGAACACGGGCTTGTTCTCGAGCGACTTCGCGGCGCGGGCGCCCGCGCCCGTATCGAGCTTCGCGAGGATTTCCTTCACGCTGCTGCGGCCCTGGCCGAACGATTCGCCGTTCAGGAACATCGTCGGCACCGCCATGATCTGGCGTGCGTCGACTTCATCCTGGAACAGCGCGCCGTCGATCGCGACGTGGCGGATGCGCGGGTTGATCAGCGACATCACGTTCAGCGCCTGCACGACTTCCGGGCAGTTCTGGCACGACAGCGAGAAATACGTCTCGAATGCGTAATCGCCGTCGAGCGCGCGGATCTGCTCGATCACGTCGTCGTCGAGCTTGATCGGGTGGCCGCCCGTCTGCAGCAGCGCGAGCACCAGCGACGTGAATTCGTGGCCCATCGGGATGCCGGCGAAACGGATGCCGGCCGGCTTGCCCGGCTCGCCGATCGTGAACGACGGCTTGCGCTCGGCATCGCCGCGGCGTTCGACGACGGTCACGCGAGCCGTCAGCGACGCAATCTCGTTCAGCAGCGCGAACAGCTCCTGCGACTTCGCGCTGTCGTCCAGCGACGCGACGAGTTCGATCGGGCGCGTGATCTTTTCCAGGTACGCTTTGAGTTGATTCTTGAGATTGGCGTCGAGCATGGCGATTCGGATTCCGTATTAATGATTATGGTCGGGCACGTCGTGCCGAAGGGGCGGGCGGGCCGCGCGATGCGGCGGCCCGCCGCTGCGCGCCTCGTGCGGGGCGCGCGGGGCGATCGTCAGATCTTGCCGATCAGGTCGAGCGACGGGGTCAGCGTTTCCGCGCCCGGGGTCCACTTGGCCGGGCACACTTCACCCGGGTGCGCCGCGATGTATTGCGCAGCCTGCACCTTGCGCAGCAGTTCGCCCGCGTCGCGGCCGATGCCGTTGTCGTGGATCTCGCACAGCTTGATCTCGCCTTCCGGGTTGATCACGAACGTGCCGCGCAGCGCCATCCCTTCTTCCTCGATCAGCACGTCGAAGTTGCGCGACAGCGTGAGCGTCGGGTCGCCGATCATCGGGTACTTGATCTTGCCGATCGTGTCCGACGTGTCGTGCCATGCCTTGTGCGTGAAATGCGTGTCGGTCGACACCGCGTAGATTTCGACACCCAGCTTCTGGAATTCCGCGTAACGGTCGGCGAGGTCGCCCAGCTCGGTCGGGCAGACGAACGTGAAGTCGGCCGGGTAGAACACGACGACGGACCACTTGCCCTTGAGGTTCTCGTCGGAGACGGGCACGAAATCGCCGTTGTGGTATGCGGTTGCCTTGAACGGTTTGATTTGGGTGTTGATGATCGGCATCTTGTGCTTCCCTTGCGTCGGTAGTGGATGAGGAAGCGCCAGTATCCGGGTTCACCCTGAGTTTGTGAAATTGCTTGTTTCAATCCGGGGCATCGGGAATTTCTATGTGCGCCGGTGGGGACGCGACGCGGCGGCCTTCAGACCTGGTAAGGCACGCGCACACCCGGTTCGGACGCCGGGAAATCCTTCGTATTGCGTGACACGAGCAGCAGGCCGTTCACTTGCGCGGATGCCCACACGATCGCGTCGGGCTGGCGGATGCGGCGTTCCTTGCGGAGCGTCACGGCACGGTTCGCGACGGTATTGTCGAGCGGGATGACGTCGAACGACGAGAGCCATGCCCGGATGGGGCCCTCGTCGCCGGCTGTCGTGCCGACCAGCACCTCCATCCACGTGATCGTGCTGATCGCGCGATAGTCGTAGCGATTCAGTTCGGCCCGGGCGGCTTCGATGCCGCCCAGATAATCGATCAGGATGTTCGTGTCGAAGAGTGCTTTTATCATTCCGAGCGCAGTTCCTCTTGATAGGCGAGCCCGTCGACGGCGCGACCCTTCCAGAGGCCGAATACGTCATCCGCGAGCGGCCGCTTGTGCTGCGAGATGTACGCGTCGATGGCGTCGCGAATGATCGCGGCGCGGGGGCGTTGCTCAGTCTCGACGATGACGGCCAGTTCGTCGAGCTGGCCGTCCGACAGATCAACCAGGATGCGTCCCATCACGATCTCCGATATATGGTATGCATATCATATATACACGTGGCGAGGCAATCAAGCCGACGCGTCATTCCGCCGCCATCCTCCGCAACCACGCCGCCAGGCGCTGCGCGCCGTCCGGCAAGTCCGCATCCTCGCGCGTGCACAGGTAGTAATCGCGCCCGTCGTCGAGCACATGCTCGAACAGCCGCACGAGCTCGCCGCTCGCCAGCTCGCGCTCGACCAGCGGCGGCCGCAGCAGCGCGACGCCGAGATCCGCACGCGCCGCGCTCAGCGTCAGCTGCCCGTCCTCGAACATCGGCCCGACTGCGTGCGACACATGCCGCACGCCCGCGCCCTGCAGCCAGTTGACCCATGTGCTGCGATCCTCGTCGTGCACGAGCGGCGCACGCGCGAGATCGGCCGGCGTGCGGAACGGCCCGTGCCACTTCAGGAACGACGGGCTGCACATCGGCGCCATCGCGCCCGGCAGCAGCCGCTCGCAGCGGTAGCCGGGCCAGTCGCCGGTGCCGAAGCGGATCGAGAGATCCGATGCATCGCTGCGATAGTTGCGGTGGTTCGCGTACAGCACCGTCACGTCGACGTCGGCGTTGTCCGCGAGAAACCCGTGCAGGCGCGGGATGAACCAGCCGATGCCGAACAGCGGAATCAGGCTGATCGTGATTTGCCGCAGCGACGAGCGGTCGCGCACGAAGCGCGTCGCGCTGCGCAGCACCGAGAACGCGGCGCTGATCGAGCGGTAGTAGTCGCGCCCCTCGTCGGTGAGGGCGAGCAACCGCCCTTCGCGCACCGTCAGCGGCGTCTGGATGAACGCCTCGAGCAATTGCAGCTGATGGCTGACCGCCGAGGGCGTAATGTCGAGTTCGGCCGCCGCCGCGGTGACCGACCCGAGGCGCGCGAACGCCTCGAACGCGCGGACCGCGCGCAGCGGCGGATCGTGCGGCAATTGTTCGATATTTTTCATGTATGGAATTTTATCGAAAAGTCGTGGCAAACGTAAAATATAAAATATCTTGTGTTTACAGGTGTTTGAGCTATTGTGTCGGGAATGGCATAAGCATCCAACAATTGAATATTTGGAGCGCAGAAGCCAACTATTTAATATTTTTCATGTTTTGATTCGATTCCCCCGATCCCCCACATGAAAATCTCCTTCGTTCCCGCCGGCGTCGCGCTGTCCGCCGCCGCGCTGATCGCTTCCACGCCCGCCCTTGCGCAATCCGCACCGCAGACGATCCTGATCGGCCTCGCGGCGCCGCTGACCGGCCCGTCCGCGCGGATCGGCCAGGATCTGCGCAACGGCGCGCAGCTCGCCATCGACGACGCGAACGCGAAGCACCCGAGCGTCGGCGGCAAGCCGGTCGTCTACAAGCTGGTCGCGGCCGACGACCAGTCCGACCCGCGCACGGCCGTCACGGTCGCGCAGCAGCTCGTCGACCAGCACGTGGCCGGCGTCGTCGGCCACTGGAACACCGGCTGCAGCGTGCCGGCGTCGCGCGTCTACCGCGACGCGGGCATTCCGCAGATCGCGCCTGCGTCCACCGGCCACCAGTACACGCAGCAAGGCTATGCGACCGCGTTCCGCATCGTGGGCCACGACGACGCGAGCGGCACGTACACGGGCGCCTATGCGGTTAAGACGTTGAAGGCGAAGCGCATCGCGGTGATCGACGATCGCACGTCGTTCGGTTCGGGCCTCGCCACGCAGTTCATCAAGGGCGTCGAGGCGAACGGCGGCGCGATCGTCGATCGCCAGTACGTGAACGACAAGACCACCGATTTCTCTGGCGTGCTGACCGCGATCAAGGGCAAGCGCGCGGATCTCGTGTTCTTCGGCGGGCTCGACGCGCAGGCCGCGCCGATCGCGCGCCGGATGCGTCAGCTCGGCGTCAACGCGCCGCTGCTCGGTGCGGGCGGCTTCGTGAGCCAGACCTTCCTGTCGCTCGCGGGCAAGGACGGCGAGGGCGTGACCGCGCTCGAACCGGGCCTGCCGCTCGCGCGGATGCCGGGCGGCGGTGCGTTCGACGCGCAGTACCAGGCGCGCTACCGCCAGCCGATCGAGCTGCACGCGCCGTTCGCATACGACGCGGCGGCGACGCTGATCGCGGCCACCCAACAGGCCGGCACGACGCAGCCGGCGAAGCTGGTCGCCGCGGTGCACGCGATCAACCGGCCCGGCGTGACCGGCGCGATCGCGTTCGACGACGCGGGCAACCTGAAGAACCCGGCCTTCACGCTCTACCAGGTGCGCGGCGGCAAGTGGACCGTCGTCGACGTGCTCGGCGGCGCGCGCACCGCGACCAAGTAAACGAAACGACTGCCATGCAGGAGGCGAACCCCATGACCGAACCGACTCAAGCACAGGCCGCGGCCTCCGAGGACACGCGCCTCGGTATCCTCGCGCGGCGCCGCATCGAAGCGGAAATCATCAAGCCGATCTACGAGATCATGAAGCGCGAATTCGGCGCCGAGCGCGCGCAGGCCGTGATCGCGGAAGTGGTGCGCGGCGCGGCCGTCGACGCGGGCCGCACGTTCGCCGCGCAGGAGCCCGACGGCACGAGCGTGAGGTCGTTCGTCGCGCTGCAGGTGCTGTGGGAGAAGGACGATGCGCTCGACGTCGAGGTGCAGCGCGTGGACGACGTGCATTACGACTACGACGTGCACCGCTGCAGCTACGCGGAGATGTATCACGCAATGGGGCTCGGCGAGATCGGGCACCTGCTGAGCTGCGCGCGCGACAGCTATTTCATCCAGGGCTACGACCCGCGCATCGCGCTCACGCGCACGAGCACGATCATGCAGGGCGGCCAGCGCTGCGATTTCCGCTATCGGCTGCAGGACACCTCGCAGGCCGGCGCGCAAGGGGCGGGCGATGCGGCGTGACGACAACGTGAGCGTGCCGCGCGTCGACGGCGAACGCCTGTGGGCCTCGCTCGAGCGGATGGCGCAGATCGGCGCGACGCCGAAGGGCGGCGTGTGCCGGCTCGCGCTGACCGATCTCGACCGCGAATCGCGCGACCTGTTCGTGCAATGGGCGCGCGACGCCGGCTGCACGGTGCGGGTGGACCGGATGGGCAACGTGTTCGCGCGCCGCGCGGGCCGCAACCCCGGCGCCGCGCCGGTGATGACCGGCTCGCACGCCGATTCGCAGCCGACCGGCGGCCGCTACGACGGCATCTACGGCGTGCTCGGCGGGCTCGAAGTGGTGCGCGCGCTGAACGACGCGGGCGTCGCGACCGAACGGCCGATCGACGTCGTGATCTGGACCAACGAGGAGGGCTCGCGCTTCGCGCCGGCGATGGTGTCGGCCGGCGTGTTCGCGGGTGTCTATACGCTCGACTACGGGCTGTCGCGCACCGACGGCGCGGGCAAGACGATCGGCGGGGAACTGGAGCGGATCGGCTATGCGGGCAGCGAGCCCGTCGGCGGCTATCCGGTGCACGCGGTGTATGAGCTGCACATCGAGCAGGGTGCGATTCTCGAGCGCGCCGGGAAGACGATCGGCGTCGTCACGGGCGGGCAGGGGCAGCGCTGGTACGAGGTGACGCTGAGCGGCGTCGACGCGCACGCCGGCACGACGCCGATGGCATTCCGCCGCGACGCGCTGGTCGGCGCCGCGCGGATGATCGAATTCGTCGATGCGCTCGGGCGCCGCCACGCGCCGCATGCGCGCGCGACGGTCGGGATGATCGACGCGCGGCCGAACTCGCGCAATACGGTGCCGGGCGGCTGTTTCTTCACGGTCGAATTCCGGCACCCGGACGACGCGGTGCTCGATGCGCTGGATGCGGCGCTGCGCGCGGAACTCGCGCGCGTGGCGGCCGACGCGGGCCTCGGCGCGCAGATCGAGCAGATCTTCACGGTTCCGCCGATACCGTTCGCGCCGCGCTGCATCGACGCGGTGCGCGACGCGGCCGACGCGCTCGGGCTGCCGCACATGGACATCGTGTCCGGCGCGGGCCACGACACGTGCTATCTCGCGCGCGTGGCGCCGGCCGGGATGATCTTCGTGCCGTGCGTCGACGGGCTGAGTCACAACGAAGCCGAGGCGATCACGCCGGAATGGGCGACGGCGGGGGCCGACGTGCTGCTGCGCGCGGTGTTGCAGAGCGCGCAGGAGCCGGGCGCCTGACGGGGGGCGTGCGACGCGCCGTCATCGACGGGCGGCGCACGCTTCGTCGGGCGGGGCGAGCGCGGTTTCCCGCGCCGGCTCGAAATCGGCTTCCCGCAGGCCCGACGGCGTCAGCGACACGAAATGCAGCGTCGTGTCGCTGGCCGGGAAGCCGACGATACCTGTCGTGCCCCACGGAATCGGCGCGCGCTGCGCGCCGCGCACGGTGATCTGTTCGGGTGAAAGCGCGAGCGCCAGCAGCCGTCCGTCCTGCGTCGGCACATACGCGCTGGCGCCGGCGACGGCCACGCCGGATTCGCGCACCGTGGCCGGCAGGCAATCCTGCGTCGCCGTGCGGCGGCCGTCCTGGTCGATCAGCATCGCGACGCCGCGGTCGTTCGCGGTCGTGGCGACGACGATGAAGCGGTCGATCGCGGGCACATAGGCCGCGGCGTACACGTAGTAGCGAATTGCATCGCTCAATTCCCCCAGCTTCTCCAGCCGCGCCGTTTCGGGATCGAACAGCGCGTATTCGAGCTGCGCGTTCGTGCTGCCCTCGATGTATTTCTGCCAGACCAGCAACGCGCGGTGCGGCGAGCCGGCAATCACGGGCCACCACTCGCGGCTGTGCGGCGCGACGTCGACGTGGTTCAGCAGCCGCCCGGCGGCATCGTAGGTCTTCAGGTAGACGCCGCCGCCGGTGCCGAGGTTGTCGACGCCGCCGCCGTCGACCCAGTCGGCGGAATAGAACACGACGAAGCGCTCGCCGGCCGTGGCCACGTGCCCCGAGTGGCCGCCCGATTCGACATCGTTCGGATAGGGCTTGACCGGCGTCAGGTTGCGTCGATAGACGCCGTACCGCTGGCTCACTTCCTGCGGCGCGTTCCAGCCGTCCTCGAACGTGACGAAGATGTCGCCGCGCGCGTTTTGCGCGATCGACACGGGCTCTTGCGCCTCGGGCCGCCGGATGAAGATGCGGACATGCGCGAGATGCGCGCTGCCGGGCGACCACTCGCCGACATACACGTCGTGCGGCCAGTTGCCGTTCGGCAGCGCGCCGCGCGGCGGCAGGCCCGAGCTGCTGAAGAAGACCCAGCGCCTGCCGTTGCCGGCATCGGCCACGCCGATGCCGTGCATGAAGCGCCGCGGATCGCCGCTGTCCTTTTGCCGGGGCGCCGGGCGGGGCGCGGCCTTGTGCGGCGTGGCCGCGCCGGCGAGCGCGGCTTGCGTGGCGAGACCCGATGCAAGGGCGAGACAGCCGCCGACGCAGGCCGCCGCCGCGACGATCCGCAGCGCCCGCCGCATCATTCGACGGTCACCGACTTGGCGAGGTTGCGCGGCTTGTCGACGTCGGCGCCGCGCGCGCAGCCGACGTGATAGGCGAGCAGTTGCAACGGCACCACGTGCATGATCGGCGACAGCGCGTCGCCCGGCTCGCGCAGGCGGATCACGCGCGTGTCGTCATCGGCGTCGTCGATCTCGAGCTGGCTGCCCGCGAGCACGTAGAGCCGCCCGCCGCGCGCGCGCACTTCGGCCATGTTCGACTTCAGCTTCTGGAACAGGCTGTCGTCCGGCGCGATCGTGACGACCGGCATCGTGCCGGTCACGAGCGCGAGCGGGCCGTGCTTCAGCTCGCCGGCCGGGTAGCCCTCGGCGTGGATGTACGACACCTCCTTGAGCTTCAGCGCGCCTTCCATCGCGATCGGAAAATGGATGCCGCGGCCGAGGAACAGCGCGTTCTCCATCTGCATGAAATCGGCGGACCAGCCCATGACCTGCGTCTCGAGCGCCAGCGCATTGGCGATGCGCGCCGGCAGCGCGCGCAGCTGCCGCAGGTAGATCGCGGCGCGCGTCGCGTCGAGCCGGCCGCGCAATTGCGCGAGCGTCACCGTCAGCAGGAACAGCGCGACCAGCTGCGTCGTGAATGCCTTGGTCGACGCCACGCCCAGCTCGATGCCGGCCTGCGTCAGGAAGCGCAGCGATGCGCCGCGCGCGATCGTGCTCGTCGCGACGTTGCAGATCGCCAGCGACAGATCCTGGCCGAGGCCGCGCGCGTGCTCGATCGCGCCGATCGTGTCGGCGGTCTCGCCCGATTGCGAAATGCCGACCACCAGCGTGCGCGGATCCGCGACGGATGCCCGGTAACGGTATTCGCTCGCGATCTCGACCTGCGCGGGGATGCCCGCGATGCCCTCGAGCCAGTATTTCGCGGTGAGCCCCGCGTAATAGCTGGTGCCGCAGCCGAGCAGCAGCACGCTTCGCACGCGCGACAGCAGCGCGTGCGCGTCCTGCGCGGCGCCGAACAACGCGGGGGAGATCGTGTCGATGCCGGCCAGCGTGTTGTCGATCGCTTTCGGCTGTTCGAAGATCTCCTTCTGCATGAAGTGCTGGTACGGGCCGAGGCCCGCGTCGTCGTCGCGCGCCTTGACCTGGCACAGCGGGCGTTTCGCTTCGCGCCCCATCGCATCGACCATCTGGATGCGCTCCGGCGTGATCAGCGCGATATCGCCGTCCTCCAGGTAGATGAAGCGGTCGGTCAGGTCGCCGAGTGCCGCGCAGTCGGACGCGAGGTAATTCTGTTGCGCGCCGATGCCGATCACGAGCGGCGAGCCGGCGCGCGCGGCCACGAGGCGCTGCGGCTCGCGCGCGCTCAGCACCGCCACCGCATAGGCGCCGCGCAGGCGCTTGACCGCGCGCATCACGGCGTCGAACAGGTCGTCGCGGTATTCGCTGTGGATCAGGTGGGCGATCACCTCCGTGTCGGTTTCGCCCCGGAACGTGTAGCCGCGCTGCTTCAGCTCGGCCCTGAGCGCGTCGTGGTTCTCGATGATGCCGTTGTGCACGACCGCGATCGTGTCGCCCGACATGATCGGGTGGGCGTTCGTCTCGGACGGCGCGCCGTGGGTCGCCCAGCGCGTGTGCGCGATGCAGGTTCCCGCTTCGAGGCCGAGCATCGTCACGCGTGCCTGCAGGTCCGTCACGCGCCGCAGCGTGCGCTCGCTGCGGATGCGTCCGCCGCTTTGCAGCGCGATCCCGCACGAATCGTAGCCGCGATATTCGAGCCGGCTCAACGCCTTGACCAGCTGCGGCACCTGGTTGTTCTGGCCACTTGCTCCGACGATTCCGCACATGGTTCACCTCGTCCAGAAGAAGTAATCGGAATGCCCGGCGGCGCAGCGGCGTGGAAGAATGCAGGCGCTGTCGCCGGCACGGCATCGGTGGAGGATTCTCGAATCCCGTTCAGCGCCGGTCGCGGCATGCGCGGTGCCGCGCGGGGCGGCCGAGCCAGACCGCGGCCGCGGACGGCCCCGCGCGATGCGCGACACGCCGGGGTGCCCGGCGGCTGCGCCGGTGCGATTGCCGCACGCGCGCCGCGCGCGCGGTGAACGTCGACATCAGGTGCCGTGGCGGCGCGTCGGGCCGACGCTGCGCCACACGGGCCGACCTGAGTTCCGGGCGACCCGTTCGCGTGCCGGCGGCGCGGCGTGGGTCGTCCACCTGATTGCGGCAATCGATCCGTCTGCGTCGTGCGACGCGATCAGAATGCGCGCGGCCTGCTCGTCGTCGGGCTGCACGGTAGCGGCCAGTGCCGCCGCCGGTCTTGCCTTCGACCTGAGGCTGGCCGAGCGCCGCAGCATCTTCGTCACGTGCCATCGATTGGTGAGCGGGTGCACGACGCGCGCGGCGATCAGCCACGTGAGGAGCGTGCCGCCCATCACCGCGATGCAGGTCACGTAGAAGAACAGTTGTTCGATCGGCATCTCGGCATCGTTGATCGGCAGCAGGTAGCGGTACGTATAGATGCAGATCGACGCCCACACCGCGCCGACCAGCGCCGGGCGGATGAAGCGAAACCATACGATGTGCGTGCATCCGACGATGACGCCGCGATCGGCGATCATCCGGTTCGGGGAGCGCAGGGAGAGATCAATAATCGGCGCGTTCTTCATGTTGGATTCCTCGGTCGGGACTGATCCAGATGGCGCGTTTGCCCCGGCCGCGCAACACGACGGCGGGCAGGGCCACGACGGTGGTGATCATGCTGATCAACCAGAAGGCGACCGGATACCAGACGGTATCCAGGAAATACATCAGCAGCCGCTCGTCGTAGCGGCGGTCGATCATGCAGCCGACGATCAGCTGCAGCACGCAGGTGGCGACCAGCAGCATGCCGTGCCAGTGCGGGACGAGCGACACGTGCCAGTCGGCGGGCAGCGGATAAAACAGGCCGACGACCGACAGCAGCAGGATGAACGACATCGAATACGCCCACGCGATGCCGATCAGGTATTCGGCGTACAGCGGCCACATCATCATCTGCGCGGGCCGCGCGACCGTGCTGGCGTACTTGAGCAGCACCTGGATGCCGCCCTTGGACCAGCGCAGCCGCTGGCGGTAGAGCCCCTTGATCGTCTCCGGCATCAGGATCCAGCTCAGCGCATGCGGCTCGTATACGACGCGCCAGTCGCGGCACTGCAGCTTCCAGCTCACGTCGATGTCCTCGGTCAGCATGTCCGAGCTCCAGAAGCCGACATCGGCGAGCGCGGTCTTGCGGAACATCGTGACGACGCCGGACACCGTGAAGATGCGGCCGTACACCTGTTGCGTGCGCTTGATCAGCCCGACGATCGACGAGAATTCGCCCACCTGCATGCGGCCGAGCAGCGACGTGCGGGTGCGGATGCGCGGGTTGCCGGTCACCGCGCCGACGCCGGGGTCGGTGATGAAGTGCTCGAGCATCCAGCCGATCGCGTCGTGCGCGAGCAGCGAATCGCCGTCGATGCACAGCAGGTATTCCGCGTTCGCGACGGCCGCCGCGGTGGTGAGCCCCACCGCCTTGCCCTCGTTGCGCGCGTGGTGGATGACGAGCAGCCGCGGCATCGTGGCGGCCAGCGCGTTGAGGATCTCGCCGGTGCGATCCTTGCTGCCGTCGTTGACCGCGATGATGTCGTAGTTCGGATACTCCATCGCGTTCAGGTGCTCGATCACGCTGCGCACGTTCGCTTCCTCGTTGAAGCAGGGCACCACGATCGACACCTTCGGCATGCCGCTCGCCGCGAGCACGCGCCGGGACAGCACGCGCCCTTCCTCCAGCAGCAGGAAATGCACGACGCCGCCGATCATCCACAGATACGACATGAAGAACGGGTAGTAGAAGACGAAATCCTGCAGGCGCAGGATGATGTCGTGTGTCGTCATTTTGCCGGCGCCCCTTTGCGCTGTTGCGCCTGCATCAGCGCATTGATCGAAGTCGGATCGAGGCGCGACTTCAGCGACATCGCGCCGCGAATGGCCGCGAGCGACGGCTGGTCGTGCAGGAAATTGTCCGGGTAATAGCCGAAGCTCAGCGCGCCGCGGCTGCGCAGCCGCCCCATCTGCGCCAGCAGCGTGCTGCTGGAAATTTCCTTGTGCGCGCGCCAGTCGTAGGCCTGCAGCTCGAACACGGTCTTCGCGAACCCGTGCGGCTTGGAAGCGACGACGTCGGCGAGCTTGTCCAGCCAGCGGCCCGGATCCGGCGCCTGCTCCATGTAAGGCATCGCCATCAGCGCGACGAAATCGTATGCGTTGAGGAAATCGTCGTAGTTTTGCGCGTACCACGCTTCGGACGCGGGGTTCAGCACCGGCTGCGCGAAGATGTTGCGCGCGGTGAGCACGTCGCCGGCGTTCTGGTTCGCGAGGACGATCTGTTCGAGCTGCCGCGTCAGGTCCAGCAGGTAGCGGGTCTTCTGCCGGGTCCAGCGGTCCATCAGCTCGGGCTTCGCGCGTATCTGCCCGATGTCGCGCGGCAGCCCCCATTGCGCATAGGCTTGCAGCGCGTGCCGGCCCGCATCCTCGTAGTCGTCGAGCACCGCGTCGTCGCTGAACAGGATGCCGCTGAACGACGTGTACTTGCTGAGATCCTCGTAGAGCTGCTGGATCATCAGCCGTGCGTTCGGATCGAACGGGCTCAGGCGAAACAGGCGCGTGCCGTTCTCGCGCGCGGGCGCGCCGCTGTAGGCGCTGACCGCTTCGAGGCCGTGCAGCTTGTCCGGCGGCGGACGGAACGCCAGCACCGGCATCCACGCGTACACCTGCACGTTGGAGCGGGTATTGAGCTGCCACGCGGCGCGCGAGAACAGGTCGGCCCGCATCGGCAGGTGCCGGTTCGGGAAATAGACGGCCTCCGCGACGCCCGTGCCCTTCGGGTCGGCGAACGCCTGCAGGTAGACCGACTTCGGCTGCATCCGGTAGATGCGTTCGACGAGCTCGCCGAGGTTCTTTTCCTGCTGCGCCGGGTTGGGGTCGTACACCTGGTCGAGATCGACCTGCACGACCCGCTCGGCGCCTTCGACTTCGCCGCGGTTGGTCGCCGGCTCGCGCATCGAGCGCTCGAACACGCCGATATCGACGTCATACATCATCAGGATCCGCCGCAGCCGGTCGAGCGGCACGTCGGGCGTATTCGGCCCCGCGTCGAGGCTGAACTGGATATCCATGCCGAGCGATGTCGAGATCTTGCGCACCGGCTGGTTTTCCGCGCCGTACGGCCACACCATCGAGCGCGCGACGAGCCCCGTGCGTTCGCGAATCTGCCGGATGCAGGTCTGCAGGTCGTCGCGCACCCGCGCATCGAATTCCACATCGGTTTCGTAGCGCTTTTCCGCGCCGAGATACAGGTGCGACGTGGTCGCCGGCAGTTCGTTGCCCTGCGGATTGGCCACCGCGCCGTGATGCAGGTTGTGTGTGTGGCACGCGAGCTCGACGAGGTCCGACGAACCGAGCTGCTGCACTTCGTCCCACGACATGAAGTATTCGCGCGGCATCTGGATCCGGTCGCTGATGCGGATCGGCGCGTCGGCGGGAGCGTCGATCCACGCGGTGACGATGCCCATCACCGCCGGATACCTGAACCGCTTCAGCAGCGGCAGCACCTTCGTGAAGTGGCTGCGGTAGCCGTCGTCGAACGTGAGGAGCACGGAGCGGGGCGGCAACGGCTTGCCGCCGTGCCGGGACGCCTCGATCTGCCTGACGGTGATCGTATGGTAGTTGTTGGCCTGCAACCAGGAAAAGATGGCGGTCAGCGTACCGGTGTCGACCGCATACGGGTCGACCATCGTGGCCGACGCGAACGTCGACAGCAGGTTGTCGCGCACGTCGTGCATGCAGATCACGCGGAAGGTCTTGCCGTCGGCGGGATCCGATGGCGGAAGCAGGTCGATCATCTTCGCCTGCGTCACGCCCGGAAACAGCGAACACGCGGTAAAGGTGCCGAGGCAGCCACACATGAAGGTCCGTCTGGATTGCATTCGGTGTGCTCCTGGTTCTAGAACGGCACGTTGAGCGCCAGGAAGCCCGTTTCCGAGCGCTCGCGCTGGCCGTCATACGCATGGCTGGCGACCTCGACGCCGTAGGTCAGCGTGATGTCGTGCTTGAAGGTCCACGCGTGCTCGAGGCGCGCGCTCCACAGCACGCTGGTGCCGAAGCCGCGCTGGTTGTAGGCGCCGCCGGACGCGGAGAGGCGCTGCCGCATCGACATGTCGCTCTTCTTCCAGATCATCCATTGGTGCATGACCGTTGCCGCGACCGCATAGTCGCGCGACGGGCTGAAGTAGGCGACGCCCTGCCGCGTGTTGCTGTCGGTGCCGAGATTCAGCGACACGTTGACGAGCTGGTTGGCGCCCGTGAACACGCGCTGCGTGCCGGTCGCCGAAATTTCCTGGTGGAAGTTCGAATCGCTGTAGCGGCTCACGCCGTAGTTCAGCGTGACTTCGCGACGATCGTTCTGGCGATATTTCACCTCGGCATTCGCGGAGCGGCCCCACACGTGCGCGGCATAGGCCTTCCACGGCAGCGTGTTGTCGTTGCTGTCGACCCCGCCGGAGACCGACAGGTAATCGTTGAAGTCGTAGCTGACGGAACCGCGGCCGCCGGTGCGCCCGTCCGCGCCGAACGAGCGCGTGACTTCGCCCAGCACGGTCAGCGGCCCGTGCCGGTAGTCGCCGCCGACCCCCGTGCGCGTGCGGCTGATACTGCCGATGTCGGTTTGCGCGTGCCCGAAGAACGTATGGGCGAACACGCGCCAGTTGTTGGCGAACGGCTGCGAATACAGATACGTATCCGACGCGAAGCTGTTGTCCGCCAGCGCGCTGTTGCCGTGCTCGAAGCTCATTTCCGTGGTCAGCACCGGGCTGCGGTACGCGTTGTAGTCGCGCTTGAACTGCCGCACCGCGCCGTTGTCCGGGAACGTGTTGTCGACGGTCTGGTCGACCTTCTGCGCGGTTTCGTAGTCGTCGGCGGCGAGCGCCGCACGGCCGAGCCCCGCGAGGTTCTCGACGCTGTCGGGGTGGTCGGTGAGCGTCCCGCGATACATCGCGATGGCCTGGCGCGGATGCGCCTGGCTCGAGATCGCGTCGGCATGGGCGGCGCTGACCTCGGAGTTGAACGGCACTTCCTTCTCGATCTTTTCCAGCTCGGCGATCCCTTCCTCGGTCCGGCCGGTGTTGAGCAGGAGTTGCGCGCGCAGCCGGTAGTAGCGCAGGTAATCGTCGTTGGCCGGGTCCCATGGATGAATCTGCGCCGCCGGCGGCAGCGACTGGCCGATGTCGTTGACCTCACGCGTGGCATCGTCCGTGCGCCCCTGGTCGATATACGACCAGAACAGGCCTTCGCGCAGCTCGATCGGGCGCGTGCGCGCACCGTACTGGTAGCCGCGCGTCGCACGGTCGCTCGCCGGCGCGCTCGCCTGCTTCAGCGCACGCTGATAGACGGCCTCGGCCTTGCCCGGCTCGCCGAGGTACAGGTAGGCGTCGCCGACGCCTGCCAGTGCATCGATCGACACCTCCGCGTCGGGCGGGATCGTTTCGAACGATGCCACCGCCTGCTTCATGTCGCCGCGTGCGGCGTGGGCCACCGTGCGGTCGCCGGCGAGCGCCGTCCTGACCGGCGAATACTCGGGCGTGATCGGCAATTTCGCGTTGAGTGCGTCGGCAGCGCGCAGCGCGGTGTCGAGCCCGTCGAAGCGGTCGGCGCTCGTCATCGCGCGCGCCTTGTCGCGCCCGCCGCGCACCTGCTGGCGGATCGACAGTTCTTCCAGCTGCGCGAGATCGAAGGCGGAGAAGATGTCGGGCCGGGCTTTCGCCTCGTCGAGCGCCTTGACGGCGCCGCCGCCGGTGGCGAGACCGAACACTTCGTCGCGCACGGCGGAGGCGTCGGCCGGCTGGCTGCTCGCCGGCGCCTGCGTCGCGGCGACTTGGGCCGGCTGGGTTGCATCGGCTTCGCCTTCGGCGGCGACGCATGTCCCGGATGCCATGAGCAGCAGCATCAGCGGGGCCTGAAGCAGCATCCGCCGGTTGGGCGGAGGGGCAGTGAGTCTGCGATTGTTGATGTTCGCCACGGGGTGTCCTCACTTCGAAACGGTTGTGTCGTTCGTGCGCCAATCAATGCGCTCGATCTAACGTCGAGTCTCAGCGTGATTCTTTTTCCCCGAATTCACCTCTCAAGAGCGGTTCCGGACGGCTCGCCCCAGCAGCGCGCGCGATTCGCTGTTCTGCGGATCGATCGCGAGCGCCCGGCTTGCGTTTTGTTCCACACATCCCCAGTTGTCGCGCACCGCGCACGAGCGTGCCCGCGCGAGCGCCCGCGCGCCTTCCAGCTCCTGGCGCGTGACGCTGGTCGTCGGCATGCGCGCGGTACCGACGCCGGATGGATGCGGCCTCGACGCCACGGTCACGTGTTGTCTTGCGCTCGCAAGCGCGTGCGGCCGCGGATGCTGATGGAGGCGGTGCACGTCGGCAACCCGTCCGTTGACGGGGCCGGCGGCTGGCGCGGCATGCGCGCGGCGGGCCGCGACCACGGGTGGCGCGGGCAGCGGTGGCGCGGCGGGCGCGGCCGAGGCCTGATGCTCGGCGCGCGGCGCGGCCTCCGGTTCGATTACGACCGTCACCGGGGACGTCATGGCGGGCGGCGATGCGGCACGCGTCGCGCTTTCGGCCGAAGCGATATCCGGCCGGATGTTCGCGGCGGCCGCATATTTGTCAGTTTTACTGATCGATCGGGTGACGACGCCGGATGCTTCGTGTATCGCGCTCCCGCGCTCGTCCCGGGCATCGCGCTCGACGTACGCGAACAGTCCGAAGATCAGGGCGAACGCGACGAAGCTGAGTGCCGCATTCCTGCCCGGGCCCCAGGTCGGCTTCGGGGGGCGGGTGGCGTGGATACTCGGTCGATTCACAGTTGTCATGCATTGCTCCTCGATTCCGTGCCGTTGCCGTGAACGATCTGAACGAATGCATCCGCGGCAGGCTGCCGGGCGGAACGCTTACCACCGCAGTTGGGTATTCAGCGAACCTGTTTCGACGATCCCGTACTTCGTCTCGCCCTGGTAGGTGCCCTCGATCCGGTAGCTCGCATCCGGGACGCTGAACAGGCACCGCGGCCCCGCGGCATTGAATTCGACGAGGACGCGGCCGTGGCGCCTCAGCCGCACCTGGACGTTGGGGAGCGGGCTCCCGGTTTGGGTCGCAAACGACACGCCCAGGTTGTAGGGGCGCCCGTCGGGCGGAAGCGGCGCCGTGCCGTCGATCCGGGCGTCGCCGCAAATGTATGACACCACGTAACGCTGGGCGGCCGGATCGGGCGCGGGAGTTTGTGCGATTGCCGCCGGACTCATCCAGAGCATCGAGCCGGCAATGGTTGCAACAGGGAGAGTGGAGTTTCGAAACGAAGAAGACATCGTGCCCTCCGTTCGTAATTGATAGCAAGCATACATTCCGGACAAAAAACGCAACGACCATTCGCTATTTCGCAACACGCTATTAATTGTCCGAAGGCGATTAATCAAGAGCCATGCATGACGCGGGAATGTCGGTGATTTTGAAAGATAATATTTAAATAGGATTGCGACGAAATTCACCACGATGGTGATGGATGAAAAATGCGGAATTCCCCCGGCATGCGGTGCTGCGCGGGAATCGAGGCGCACGGGAGCCGACTGCCCACGGAACGTCGCAGTCCATCATGTACCGATGGAAACGGCTGATAAAAGGAAGTTTTTCCGCTGCATTCGTGTGAGGTATTGCATCGCGTGACATGACGGCAGTGCGGGTCGCGATATTGGGGTTGCACTTGATTTGCGCCATTCGAAACGACTGACGAATCGTGATTTCCCGTCATGTGATAAATGGATTTTCGCGCGACTGGGTGTGGCGTATTTTATGGAGCGGGATGTTCGCCTGAATGGATCATTCGGTTTCGAAAGGGAAACATTTTTTCAGTCCGGAAGTTTCATGTCTGATAATCGGGGTGTCGGTTATTTGAATTTGATGAAGGTATTTTGAAATATGGAGCGAACGCAAACGTCTTGTCATTTTCATGAAGGCGGGATATTCGCGCCCGAGTCGGATTCGCGCCGAGCGGCGAATATCAGTGATAACGCTACCCCGGGAATTGACTCACGAGGCGTGGATATCGACTGAATATTGATCGGGAGCGGCACCGCGCGCCCCCGATCCGGACTATCGCCCGCTGCCGCCCGCGGTCCGTCTCGCGATCCGCATCGCCGGTGCGGATGGCTCGGCCGCGCCGGCAGCCGCGCTGCGCGGCCGGTTCATCAGGTAGGTCCACAGTTGCTCGGCCGCCAGCCCGCGCTTGCGGGCGGACCGGTACAGCCGGATTTCCAGCTCGGTGATCCAGTCCGCCGACCCGGCGCACACGAGCGCGCCGTCGGCCAGTTCCTTCGCGATGCAGCTTTCCGGCAGCCAGCCGATGCCGTGCCCGGCCACCACCATCCCCTTGAGCGCTTCGGACATGTGCGTCTCGAAGCAGCGATGCAGCGCGTACGGCTCGGATGCGTTCAGCAGCAGCATCTCGACGACGTTGCCGAGGAACGCGCCCGACGAATACGCGAGCAGCGGCAGCGGCTCGCCCGGCATGCCGGGCAGCTTGAACAGCGGCTTGCCGTTCGCGTCGGGTATCGACACGGGGAGGATCCGTTCGACGCCGAGGCCCACGAACGGGAAGTGATTGGGATCGAGCACGATCGGCAGCTGCGGATGGTGATAGCCGAGCAGCAGGTCGCATTCGCCTTCGACGAGCTGTTGCACGCCTTCCGGCACGTTCACGGCGTTGACGCGCGCGGTCACGTGGCCGACTTCACCGTTGAGCTGCTTCAGCCATTCCGGGAACAGGGTAAACACGAGCGTATGCGCAACCGCGAAGCGCACGACCTGGTCGCTCGCCGCGAACTGGTCGTAGCCGTTCACCAGGTTGCGCGCCGCATACATGCTGCGCAGGATGTCCGCGGCCAGCCCGCGAAACATCTGTCCGGCCGGGGTGAGCGCGACCGGGGTGATGCTGCGATCGACCAGCTTCGCGTCCATCCAGGTCTCGAGCGCGGCAATCCGCCTGCTGAATGCCGATTGCGTCAGATGCCGGTGACGTGCCGCCCGGGAAAAGCTCCTGGTATCCGCAAGGCTCAGGAAATCTTCCAGCCACTTTGCTTCCATATCGATCGTCGTCTTTTATAGTCGGGCGCCTGGCCGTTGCCGGCGCCGTTTCGTTGCACGAACCTTTGAGCGTACCGCGCCTGGCTTTGAGCATACCGATGTTTTTTTTCGATGGGTATCAGTCGAAATATGCATGAGCGTTGTCGCGAACAATTCGGCTACATAACGTTGTCATGCCGGACACGGCTAACCGGTTAGTTCATCTCGCGTCTGAACTTTCCTCGCGGCCGCCGACGGTACTTCCCCCCGGGCTCGGCCGTGCGCTGCGCGTGTCGAGCCCACTTCTCCCGCCGGAGGCGGGGGGCCGGCGCGCGCCCGTTCGTTGACGCGCCGCAGCAATCCCGTGCGCAGGGCATCGCGCCGGTGCCGCAGCGCGGGTTGCGACGCGGGCGGGGGCCGGCCGGTCGCGCATGTTGCAGTGCAGATTGCACATTCATGACACGCGGGAGAACTATGTTCGACAGGTGCGGCACAACATCGGTGCGTGGCGGTGGCGCACCGATGCCGCGAATCGCGCCGCGCAGTGCACCGCCGTGGTGCGGCACGCCGCGCGAGCGTGGCGTGGCCGCGTCGAAACGGGGGAAGCGCAAGGCACGTTCCTTGCTCAGCAGTCTCATTACGCCGGTCCGGCATGCGCAATGCCGGAAAAACGATGGAGAAAAAATCGATGAAGCCATTCGATGAGATGCTGCAATCCGGCGATATGGTCAGGGCGCCTTACGCGCGCCTGAAGCAGTGGCTCGACACGCAGAACCCCGCGAGCCTCGCCCAGAAAGCCCACGACGCGGAGGGCGTGTTCCGCAAGACGGGCATCACGTTCGCCGTTTACGGCGACGTGGAGGCCGCCGAGCGGCTGATTCCGTTCGACATCGTGCCGCGCATCATCTCGGGCGCGGAATGGAGCCGGCTGTCGCTCGGCATCGAGCAGCGCGTGATGGCGCTCAACGCGTTCCTCGACGACATCTACCACCGCCAGGAAATCGTGCGCGCCGGGATCGTGCCGAAGCACCTGATCGCGCACAACGAAGCCTTCCTGCCGGAGATGATCGACTTCCGGCCGCCCGGCAACGTTTACACGCACATCATCGGCGTCGACATCGTGCGCACCGCCGAGAACCAGTTCTATGTGCTCGAGGACAACGCGCGCACGCCGTCCGGCGTGTCGTACATGCTGGAAAACCGCGAGACGATGATGCAGCTCTTCCCCGAGCTGTTCCAGCAGGTCAAGGTGCGGCCGGTCGAGACCTATCCGCAGATGCTGCGCCAGTCGCTCGCGGCGGTGTGCCCGCCGGGCGGCAATGCCGACAACCCGACGATCGCCGTGCTCACGCCCGGCATCCACAATTCCGCGTACTACGAACATTCGTTCCTCGCCGACCAGATGGGCGTGCACCTCGTCGAGGGCAGCGACCTGCGGGTGCTCGACGATCGCGTCGCGATGCGCACGACCGAAGGCTTCCGGCCGATCGACGTGCTGTACCGCCGCGTCGACGACGCATTCCTCGATCCGCTCACGTTCCGCCCCGACTCGGTGCTCGGCGTCGCGGGGATCATGGACGTCTACCGCGCGGGCAACATCACGATCGCGAACGCGCCCGGCACCGGCATCGCCGACGACAAGGCGATCTATTCCTATATGCCGGAGATCGTCGAGTTCTACACGGGCCGCAAGGCGCTGCTCGAGAACGTGCCGACCTGGCGCTGCGGCGAGGCCGACAGCCTGAAGTACGTGCTCGAGCATCTCGACGAACTGGTCGTGAAGGAGGTGCACGGCTCGGGCGGCTACGGGATGCTGGTCGGGCCGTGCGCGTCGAAGGCGGAACTCGAGGCGTTCTCGGCAAAGCTTCGCGCGCGCCCCGCGAACTACATCGCGCAACCCACGCTGGCGTTGTCCACGACGCCGATCCTGACCGATGCGGGCCTCGCGCCGCGGCACGTCGACCTGCGGCCGTTCGTGCTGGTGTCGGACCGGATCCGCATCACGCCGGGCGGGCTCACGCGCGTCGCGCTGAAGGAGGGTTCGCTCGTCGTCAACTCGAGCCAGGGCGGCGGCACCAAGGACACCTGGGTGCTGGCCGACTGAGCGAAACACGGCGACAGCGCGCGCCGGCAACGCCGGTGCGCGAACGCAATACAGACGGAGTGGACAGATGCTTCTTGGACGCACTGCGAGCGGTCTCTACTGGATGTACCGCTATATCGAGCGCACGGAGAACACCGCGCGCATCGTCGATGCCGGGCTGCGGATGGCGCTGACGCGCACGTCCGACGCGCCGGCCGAATGGTCGTCGGTGCTCGTCAGCTCGGGCGCGGACGACGGCTACCGGCAGAAGTACGACGCGTACGCGGCCGACACCGTGACCGACTACCTGCTGCGCGACCGCGACAACCCGTCGAGCGTGCTGTCGTGCATCGAGGCCGCGCGCTCGAACGCGCGGATGGTGCGCACGGCGCTCACGCGGGAGGCGTGGGAGAGCGTAAACGGCGCGTGGCTGTCGCTGCGGCGCGCGCTCGCGCAGCCGGTGCCGGAGAGCGACCTGCCGGCCGTGCTCGACCAGGTCAAGCGCGAAACCGCGCTGATCCTCGGCAGCTTCTACAGCACGATGCTGCGCAACGAGATCTTCGATTTCGCGCAGATCGGCGCGTTCGTCGAGCGCGCGGACAACACCGCGCGGATCCTCGACGTGAAATACCACCTGCTGCTGCCGTCGGTCACGCATGTCGGCACGATCCTCGACAACTACCAGTGGGAGACGATCCTGCGCTGCGTGGCCGCGCACCGCTCGTACCGCTGGGTGTACGACGTGCAGTACAAACCGATGAACATCGCCGACTACCTGATCCTGAACGGCCGCATGCCGCGCTCGCTGCGCTATTGCTACGGCCGCGTCGTATCGAGCCTGAACCTGCTCGCGAAGGATTACGGCGTCACGCACCCGTGTCACGACACCGCCACGAAGATCCTGCAAATGTTGTCCGACACCAGCGTCGAGCGGATCTTCAAGAGCGGCCTGCACGAATTCCTGACCGACTTCATCGGCCGCAACAACAGCCTGGGGCTCGAAATCGCCCAGGCCTACAACTTCGACTGAGACTTGCCATGCGACTCGCCATCCGACATATCTCGCGTTATCAGTTCGACGACCAGGTCACCCACGTGCTGCAACGGTTGCGTCTGCGTCCGCAGTCGGGGCCCGGGCAGACGGTGCGTGCGTGGCAGGTCACGATCGACGGCGTCGAGCCGACGCTGTCGTATGCGGACGGGCTCGGCAACCGGATCGACCTCGTGCGGCACGACCGCGGCGCGAAGCCGGAAATCGTGATCGTCGCGGCGGGCGTGGTCGAGACGCAGGACCGCGCGGGCATCCTCGGCCAGACCGACGGCTATGCGCCGCCGTGGATCTTCGAGCGCGAAACGGCGCTCACGAAGGCCGGCGACCTCGTCCGCGCGCTCGCCGACGCGCTGCCGATCGAGCAGCGCAGCCTCGACGCACTGCACTGGCTGATGACCGAGGTGCACGGCCGCATCGCGTATGCGCCGAACGCGCCGGACGCGCCCGTCGACGCGGAAACCGCGCTGCAGAGCGGCGAGGGCACGAGCCGCGATCATGCGCATGCGTTCATCGCGGCCGCGCGGGTGCTGAAGGTGCCGGCCCGCTATATCTCCGGCTACGTGCTGGCCGACAGCGCGATGCAGCGGATCGCCGATGCGAAGCAGCTCGGCGGCGGCGCGCACGAGGAGGAAGCGCTCGCGCTGCAGAGCGGCGACGGGATGCAGCAGGCGCTCGGCGCGTCGCACGCGTCGCAGGCGCAGGGCATGCCGCAGCTCGCGCCCGGCGCGCAGCACCAGGCGGCCGCGCTGACGCAGCCGCCGGCCGGCCATGCGTGGGCCGAGGCGTATGTCGAAGGGCTCGGCTGGGTCGGCTTCGATCCGTTCATGAACCGCTGCCCGGACGAGCGCTACGTGCGCATCGCGGTCGGCCTCGACGCCCGCGACGCGCAGCCGGTGACCGGGTTCGGCGCGCAGCCGCTCGGCGTCGACATCAGCGTCGTGCAGACGCCGGAACTGGTCTGACGCGCCCGTTTACCAGCCACGCCGACCCAACCCGAACCGAGCGGCCCCGCCATGCCCATACACGTCGCGCTGCATCACACCACCCGTTACCGCTACGACCGGCTGATCAACGTCGGCCCGCAGATCGTGCGGCTGCGTCCCGCGCCGCATTGCCGCACGCCGATCGTCGCGTATTCGATGACCGTCTGGCCCGCGCAGCACTTCATCAACTGGCAGCAGGACCCGTTCTCGAACTACCTCGCGCGGCTCGTGTTCCCCGAGCGCACGCGCCACTTCGAGGTCACGATCGACCTCGTCGCCGAGATGTCGGTCTACAACCCGTTCGACTTCTTCCTCGAGGAGAGCGCCGGGCAGTACCCGTTCGAGTACGCCGACGCGCTGCGCACCGAGCTCGCGCCGTATCTCGCCTGCGATCCGCAGACGAGCGCGTCGCCCGTGTTTCGCGCGTATCTCGACCGCGTCGACCGCACGCCGGCCGGCACGGTGGACTTCCTCGTCGCGCTGAACCAGCAGCTGCAGCGCGACATCCGTTACCTCGTGCGCATGGAGCCGGGCGTGCAGACGCCTGCGCAGACGCTCGAACTCGCGTCGGGCTCGTGCCGCGACAGCGGCTGGCTGCTGGTGCAGCTGTGCCGGCATCTCGGCATCGCCGCGCGCTTCGTGTCGGGCTACCTGATCCAGCTCACGCCGGACGTCAAATCGCTCGACGGCCCGAGCGGCACCGCGGTCGACTTCACCGACCTGCACGCGTGGTGCGAGGTCTACCTGCCGGGCGCGGGCTGGATCGGCTTCGACCCGACGTCGGGCCTGCTCGCCGGCGAAGGGCACATTCCGCTCGCGTGCACGCCGCAGCCGACCAGCGCCGCGCCGGTCGAGGGGCTGATCGACGAATGCGAGGTCGAGTTCGAGCACGAGATGACGGTCACGCGCGTGTACGAATCGCCGCGCGCGACGAAGCCGTATACCGACGCGCAATGGGGCGCGGTGCGCGCGCTCGGCGCGCGGGTCGACGCCGAACTGCGGGCCGGCGACGTGCGGCTCACGCAGGGCGGCGAGCCGACCTTCGTGTCGATCGACGACCGCGACGGCGCGGAATGGAACACCGACGCGCTCGGGCCGACCAAGCGCGGCTACGCGACCGAGCTCGTGCAGCGGCTGCGCGCCGAGTACGGCCACGGCGGCTTCCTGCATTTCGGGCAGGGCAAGTGGTATCCGGGCGAGCAGTTGCCGCGCTGGGCGCTGTCGATCTTCTGGCGCGCGGACGGGCAGCCGGCGTGGCGCGATCCGTCGCTGTTCGCGGACGAGCGCGAGCCGTCGGCGTACACGACCGACGACGCGAAGCGCTTCATCGACGGGCTGGCCGCGCGGCTGAACCTGACCGGCGAGTTCATCCGGCCCGGTTACGAAGACGTCTGGTACTACCTGTGGCGCGAGCGCCGGCTGCCGGTCAACGTCGACCCGTTCGACTCGCGGCTCGACGACGAGCTGGAGCGCGCGCGGCTGCGCAAGGTGTTCGAGCAGAAGCTCGACAGCGTGGTGGGCTACGTGCTGCCGGTCAAGCGCGCCGACGGCGGGCCGGGCCTCGCGGGCCCGCGCTGGACCACCGGCCCGTGGTTCTTCCGCGACGAGCGGATGTACCTCGTGCCGGGCGATTCGCCGATGGGCTACCGGCTGCCGCTCGATTCGCTGCCGTGGGTGAGCCGCGCCGACTATCCGTACCAGATCGAGCGCGACCCGTTCGCGCCGCATGAGCCGCTGCCGGACGCCGACGCGTTCCGCGTTCGCCACGGCGGGCAGGGCGATGCGCCGCGCTATCTGGCCGGCGTGCACCGCGAGGCAGCCGCGCGCACCGTGATGCAGTGGAGCGACGAGGGCGCGACGGGCGGCCCGGCGGGCGAGGGCCGCGCCGCGCGCGACGCGCAGCGTCAGCCGGAACGCTTCGAATCCGCCGCATGGATCACGCGCACCGCGCTGTGCGCCGAAGTGCGCAACGGCATCCTGTACCTGTTCATGCCGCCGCTCGCCGCGCTCGACGATTATCTCGACCTGCTGGGCGCGATCGAGCAGACGGCCGGCGCGCTCGGCATGAAGCTCGTGCTCGAAGGCTATGCGCCGCCGCGCGACGCGCGCCTGAAGCTGCTGCAGGTGACGCCGGACCCGGGCGTGATCGAGGTCAACATCCACCCGGCGCACAGTTTCGACGAGCTCGTCGGCCACACCGAATTCCTCTACGACGCCGCGTGGCAGTCGCGGCTCAGCAGCGAGAAGTTCATGGTCGACGGCCGCCACGTCGGCACGGGCGGCGGCAACCACTTCGTGCTCGGCGGCGCGACGCCGGCCGACAGCCCGTTCCTGCGGCGCCCCGACCTGCTCGCGAGCCTGATCGCGTACTGGCACAACCATCCGTCGCTGTCGTACCTGTTCTCGGGGTTGTTCATCGGGCCGACGAGCCAGGCGCCGCGCGTCGACGAGGCGCGCAACGACCAGGTCTACGAACTCGACATCGCGTTCGCGGAGATCCAGCGCAACGCGCTGCTGTTTGGGCAGGACATGCCGCCGTGGCTGGTCGACCGCGTGCTGCGCAACCTGCTGATCGACGTGACGGGCAACACGCACCGCAGCGAGTTCTGCATCGACAAGCTGTATTCGCCGGATTCCCCGACCGGCCGGCTCGGCCTGCTCGAGCTGCGCGCGTTCGAGATGCCGCCGCACGCGCGGATGAGCATCGTGCAGCAACTGCTGCTGCGCGCGCTGATCGCGCGCTTCTGGGCCGCGCCGTACACGACGCCGCTCACGCGCTGGGGCACCGCGCTGCACGACCGCTTCATGCTGCCGGCGTTCCTGAAGATGGATTTCGACGACGTGCTGACCGAGCTGCGCGACGCGGGCTTCGATTTCGATCCCGCGTGGTTCGCGCCGCACTTCGAGTTCCGCTTCCCGCCGTTCGGGCAGATCGCGGTGAACGGGATGCAGCTCACGCTGCGCGGCGCGCTGGAGCCGTGGCACGTGATGGGCGAGGAGGGCGCGGCCGGCGGCACGGTGCGCTACGTCGATTCGTCGCTCGAGCGGCTCGAGGTGCGCGTCACGGGGCTGAACGACCAGCGCTACGTGGTGACCGTCAACGGCCGCGCGCTGCCGCTGCAGCCGACCGGCACCGCCGGCGAATACGTCGCGGGCGTACGCTACAAGGCGTGGGCGCCGCCGTCCGCGCTGCATCCGACGATCGGCGTGCACGCGCCGCTGACGTTCGACATCGTCGATACATGGCTGCAGCGTTCGCTCGGCGGCTGCCGGTATCACGTCGCGCATCCGGGCGGGCGCAACTACGCGACGTTCCCGGTCAACGCGTACGAGGCCGAGAGCCGGCGGCTCGCGCGCTTCGTCGCGATGGGCCACACGCCAGGCCGGATGGACGTCGCGGCGGCCGCGCCGAGCCGCGAGTTTCCGTTCACGCTGGACTTGCGGCGGCCGTGAACGCCGCATGACGGAGGGCGCGATGACGATGTGCGCACGGCCGGGGCGGGCACACGCGCCGGCCGCTGGCGGCCTCGCCGGAATGTTAGGATGCCGGCAGTTTGGGGCCGCGCGCCGCGCGTGCGCGGCCGCCGCCTGATTCACGACGGACCGACACCGTGCAGCCCACTCACTCCGACGATCTCGCCGCCGACGCGATGCACACGCTCTTCGATACCGGATCGCAGCCGGATGCGGCCGAACTGGCCGCCGCGCTCGCCGCGCCGGCGGCCGCCGGCCGCTACGACGAACTGCGCGGCAGCGCGGCCGGGCTGCAGGCGCCCGCGCTCGCCCCCGCATGGCGCGATTTCTTCACGTCGATCGGCAGCGACGGCGTGGCCGATCTCGACCGCCGCGCGGACGCGCTGCAGCGGCGCATGCGCGAGAACGGCCTGTTCTACCAGTTGCACGAGCAGCGCGCCGGCGACGGCGCGACCGGCCCGTGGTCGCTCGACCTGCTGCCGCTGATCGTCACGCCGGAGGACTGGGTGGCGATCGAGCGCGGCGTGCTGCAGCGCACCCGGCTGCTGAACGCGATGATGGCGGACCTGTACGGGCCGCAGACGATCCTGCAGCGCGGGCTGCTGCCGCCCGCGCTCGTCACCGGGCATCCGGGCTACCTGCGCGCGATGCGCGGCGCGCGAGTGCCGGGCAACACCTGGCTGCACGTCGTCGCATTCGATCTCGCGCGCGGGCCGGACGGCCAGTGGCGGATGATCGCGCATCACACGCAGGGCGCGTCGGGGCTCGGCTATCTGCTGGAGAACCGGCTGATCGTGTCGCGCCTGTTCCCGCGCGCGTTCCGCGGGCTGCGCGTGCAGCGGCTCGCGGCGAGCTACCGCGCGCTGCTGCAGAGCATGCAGGCGCTGAGCCCGGCGCGGAAGAATTCGCGGATCGTGCTGCTGACGCCGGGGCCGCACAGCGCGACCTATTTCGAGCACGCGTATCTCGCGCGCTACCTCGGCCTGACGCTCGTCGAAGGCGGCGACCTGACCGCGCGCGACAGCCGCGTGTTCCTGAAGACGCTGCGCGGGCTCGAACCGGTGCACGGGATCCTGCGGCGCGTCGACGACGCGTGGCTCGATCCGCTGGAGCTGCGCCCCGATTCGCTGCTCGGCGTGCCGGGGCTGCTGCAGGCCGTGCGCGCGGGCAACGTGCTGCTCGCGAACGCGCCAGGCTCGGGCTTCCTCGAATCGCCGGGCGTGCTCGGCTTCCTGCCACGCCTCGCGGAAAACCTGCTCGACGAGACGCTGACGCTGCCGGCCGTGCATTCGTGGTGGTGCGGCGAGGCCGCCGCATGCGACGACGCGCTGCCGCAGCTTGCGCGCTGCATCATCAAGCCGGCGTTCCCGCCGGACGTGCAGGCGGGCGGCGGCTTCGAGCCGGTGATCGGCGCGCGGCTCACGCATGCGCAGCTCGCCGAATGGCGCGCGCGGATTCTCGCGCATCCCGAGCACTACACGGTGCAGGCCGACCTGCCGCTGTCGCAGGCGCCGACCTGGCCGGGCCGCGCCGAGCCGGACGGGAACGGCGACGGCTATCGCCACGGGCACGGCGGCGCGCGGATCGTGCCGAAGCCGCTGCTGCTGCGCGTGTTCGCGCTCGCGGACGGCGCGGCGCGCTGGCGCGTGCTGCCTGGCGGGCTGTCGCGGGTCGGCACGCGCGACACGCTGTTCAACGCGCCGATGCCGCGCGGCGGCAGCACGGTCGATACGTGGGTGATGACGGAAGGCATCGTCGATTCGACGACGCTGCTGCAGACGCATCTCGGCCCGGACGACCTGGCCGCGCCGCGCGCGATCGCGAGCCGTGCGGCCGAGAACCTGTTCTGGCTCGGCCGCTACACCGAGCGCGCGACCAACCTGATGCGCCTGGCGCGCGCGGCGCTCGAACGGCTGCGCGGCGAGGACGATACGGACAGCCCCGCGCACCTGGAGCTGATCGACACGCTGTGCCGCGACACGGGGCTGATCGCGCCGGACACGCCGGGCGCGGTCGACGCGCCGCGCGCGTTCCAGCATGCGCTGGCCGCGTCGCTGACGCGCGGCGCGGATCGCGCGACCGGCATCGCGTCGTGCCTGTTCGGGATGCGCGGCGCGGCGGCCGCGATCCGCGAGCGGCTGTCGAGCGAGCAATGGCGGCTGATCGACGACGCGACGCAACTGTTCGCCGATAGCGCCGGCCAACCGGAAGCGGAAGAGCAGCTCGGCAACGAAGCGCTGCAGCTGCTCGACCGGCTCGGCCTGCTGCTCGGCGCGATCACCGGCGCGCAGACCGACAACATGACGCGCGACGACGGCTGGCGGCTGCTGTCGATCGGCCGGCAGATCGACCGGCTGGATTTCCTGTGCAGCGTGCTGCGGTTCGCATTCGAGGAGGGCGCGGTGCGCAAGCAGGACGGCTTCGAGCTGGTGCTCGAGCTGTTCGACAGCGCGATCACGTTCCGCTCGCGCTATCAGCGCGGCTTCGACGTCGCGCCGCTGCTGTCGCTCGTCGTGCTCGACACCGACAACCCGCGCTCGCTCGGGTGGGTCGTGCAGGCGCTGCGCGGCCGCTTGACGAAGGTCGAGCGCAGCGAAGGCTATGCGCTGTCCGAACTGGCCGACGCGATTCCGGACGTGCCCGGCTGGTCGCTGCACGCGTTGTGCGAAACCGGCGAGGATGGCCGCCACGATCAGCTGCTCGACAGCCTGGACGCCACCGCGAAGGCCGTGTGGGACCTGTCGAACCGGATCGGCGAACGCTATTTCAGCCACGTGCGCGAGGCGGGCAGGACGCTATGGTGACGAGGAAGCCCGCGGTGCATCCGCCGCCTGCCGCTGCGCCGGCCGGCGGCAGGCTGCTGCGCGTCACGCACGACACCGAATACCGCTATGCGGCGCGGGTCGAATCCGCGCAGCACCAGGCGCGCCTGACGCCGCTCGCGACGCCGCGCCAGCAGCGGCTGTCGTTCGCGCTCGAGATCGATCCGGCGCCGCAGGCCGTCTGCACCGACACCGACGCGTTCGGCAATGCGCGCGCGTCGTTCGCGCTGAACCAGCCGCACGATGCGCTGCTCGTGCGCAGCCGCAGCGTGGTGCGGGTGACGCCGCCGGTCTGGTCGGCCGGCGCGCGCGGCGCGCCGCCGCCCGCGATCGCGCAGCCGGAGCCCGCGCACGCGAGCGCATGGGAAGCGGTGCGCGAGCGCTTCCGTTTTCAAGCGGGGCAACCGTACGACGCGGCGAGCGAGTTCGTGTTCGCGTCGCCGCACGTCGCGTGCGATCCGCAGCTGGCCGCGTACGCGGCGGCCAGCTTCACGCCGGGCCGGCCGCTCGTGCAGGCGGCGTGGGAGTTGATGCGGCGCATCCACGCGGAATTCACGTACGCGCCGAACAGCACCGACGTGACGACGACCGCGCTCGATGCGCTCGCGCTGCGCCAGGGCGTGTGCCAGGATTTCGCGCACGTGATGATCGGCGCGCTGCGTTCGCTCGGGCTCGCGGCGCGCTACGTGAGCGGCTATCTGCTGACGCAGCCGCCGCCCGGGCAGCCGAGGCTGATCGGCGCGGATGCGTCGCATGCGTGGGTCGAGGTGTACGACCCGGCGTGGCCGGAAGACGGCGGCTGGCTGCAGCTCGATCCGACCAACGATCGCGCGCCGGGCGACGACTACGTGATGCTGTCGATCGGGCGCGACTACGCGGACGTGACGCCGCTGCGCGGCGTGATTCGCGGCGGCGGAGCGGATCAGGAGCTGAAGGTCGGGGTGACGGTGGAGCCGCTGGAGGGGGAAGGCGATACGTGATGCGGCGTTGCTTCGCCGACGACCGCCATGCGCGCCGCTCAGTGGATTGGTATCATCCGGCTCTATTAAACCAAATAGGGCCAGAAAATAATGGGTTTTGTCTCCGGGGTTTTGAACTTCATCGGCTTCCTGTTTGTCGTGATGACAGTTGTCGGTTTGATCCGGCCGTCGAAATTCGCGGACAAGAAGACGGGCAAAGTGCCGACGCGCGCACGGGTATTTGTCACCTTAATGTCGTTTGCGGGAATTGTGGTGCTCCTGGCCGCTATTGTTCATGCGGGAGAGGACGACGCGGCGAAGGCTGCCGACCATCGCTCGCGCGAAGCCGTGTCGTCGGTGTCGGGCTCGTCCACCCAGGCAGCGCCGCGCGTGTCGCTCGAGATCACGCCGGAAGAGTTTCGCCGCAAGTACAATCGCGGGCTTTCCAGCGCGAACACCGATTACGCACTTTCTGAATTCGAGATCGTTCACGATACCGTCTACGACGGTTTCCAACAGTCGGTCGGTCGCAGCATCGAGCTGGCCGGCACAATCAACAAGGCCGACGGATCGCTTCGCGAACTCATGATCCAGATCGGCAATGACGACCCCGCGGTGATGCTCAAGGCCCTCTCAGCACTCGTCGGGATCGCGGCAGCTGTCAATCCGGACGCTACCGCTTCAAAGGACGATACCGAGACGGTCGTGAGCATGGTCCAGCTCGCGCTGGAGAGTCGCAAGGAATCCAAAACGATCGAGCGAAGCGTCGGCAAGCTGCATTACTCCGCGGTTGCGAGCGACACCGGCGGCGTGCTGTTCGGGATCAGTCCGCGTTGACCAAACCGTCATCGCCGGCTTAAGTCTTCATTAATACTGCGCGCCTAGCATGGTGATGCCGGCGAGCGGATCGGGCCTCCGATCCGGCGCCGGCATTCCAGCGCAACGGCGGCACACCATGATCAAGCAATTCGACTACACGCTCGGCGACGAGACGATTTCACTCTGCGCGAGCTTCGGCGCGGGCCCGGCGCTGCGCCGGGTGCTCGTGAGCCGTGCGGATTCGATGGAGACGCTGGTCGTGCTCGACGCACGCGGGCTGTCCGGCATGCTGAAAGTGGTGACGGAGGCGCCGGAAGGCCTGCTCGACGATGCAATCCGCAAGGTCGAGGACGAACAGCTCGTCGAGCAGGCCATCCGCGGGCGGGCGATCGTCGAAGCCGCGCTCTAGCAGTCTTGCCCAAGCGCGGCGGCAGGGCGGCGATGCCCCCGCGCCCGCGCGATCCGACTACCCCGCGAACCGGTCCGTCGCGGCGATCAGCGCCTTCAGGATGCCCGGCTCGTTGTACGCATGGCCCGCATCGTCCACGATCTCGAGCGACGCGTCGGGCCACGCCTTCGACAGATCCCACGCGGTGCGCGCGGGCGTCGCGACGTCATAGCGGCCCTGCACGATCACGCCCGGAATGCCGGCCAGGCGATGCGCGTCGCGCAGCAGCTGGCCCTCGTCGACGAAACCGCGGTTCACGAAGTAGTGGTTTTCGATGCGCGCGAACGCGAGTGCGAAGTGCCCGTCCGTGAAGTGCTCGGCGAGCGCGGGGTCGGGCAGCAGCCGGATCGTGCGGCCTTCCCACGTGCTCCACGCGCGCGCGGCTTCGAGCTTCGCGGCTTCGTCGTCGCCGGTCAGCCGGCGATGGTACGCGGCGATCAGGTCGTCGCGCTCGTCGGCCGGGATCGGCGCGAGGAATTCCTCCCACAAGTCCGGAAACAGCCACGACGCGCCTTCCTGGTAGTACCACAGCAGTTCCGCGCGGCGCAGCGCGAAGATGCCGCGCACGACCAGCGCGCTCACGCGCGCCGGGTGGGTTTCCGCGTACGCGAGCGCGAGCGCGCTGCCCCACGAGCCGCCGAACACCAGCCATTGCTCGACGCCGACCATGTCGCGCAGGCGCTCGATGTCGGCGACCAGATCCCAGGTCGTGTTGTTGTCGAGGCTCGCGTACGGCGTCGAGCGGCCGCAGCCGCGCTGGTCGAACAGCAGGATGTTGTAGCGCGACGGGTCGAAGAGCCGGCGATGGTCGGCGTTGCAGCCGCCGCCCGGGCCGCCGTGCAGGAATACGGCCGGCTTGCCGTCGGGGTTGCCGCATTGCTCCCAGTACACCTTGTGGCCGTCGCCGGTGTCGAGGTAGCCGTGCGCGTAGGGTTCGATGGCGGGGTACACGGAAACTCCCTGGAATGATGGACGATAGGTTCCGGCCGGCCCGCACCGGAGGCATCTCGGCATTATGCCGAATCCGCGTGGCCGGCGTTCGCCTGCCGCACGGCATCATCGATTGCAACGGCTCATTCCGCCGGCATTTTTTAAGCAATTTTATTTCGATATTTTTGCAGGACACTAACGGCGGAATTTCGGCAGCCATTCAGAAACACCAATCAATAAACCGGCTATTCGCCATTGCGACGGAAACCAATCCATGACACATCGCGTCCAGCAGCTTACCGGGTTGCGCGCCGTCGCGGTGGCGATGGTCGTCGTCGGCCATGCGGAGCACGTGCTCCCCGGCGGCTACTCGGGCTGGCTTGCGCCGTTGCGGCTGTTCGCCGACGGCCGGCTCGGCGTGCTGATCTTCTTCGTCCTCAGCGGCTTCCTGATCACCAACGTGCTGACGAGTGAACTGAAGCGCACGGGCAGCATCGCGCTGGTGCCGTTCTACGTGCGGCGTGTGCTGCGAATCTGGCCGGCCTGCTACGCATACCTGGGCGTCGTCGCCATCCTGGCGGCCGCGGGGTGGATCGACGTCAGCCAGCGCCAGTGGGCGTTTGCCGCGCTGCATCTGTGGAACTACTCGATGGGGCTCGGCCTCACTGCCGACAGCGCGCTGCATCCCGACGGCGCGTGGTATCTCGGCCATTTCTGGTCGCTCGCGCTCGAAGAGCAGTTCTACTGGTTCTGGCCGCTGCTGCTCCTGCTGGTTGCCCCGCGGCGCAACGGCACGCGCTGGCTCGCGGCGCTGATCCTGGTCGTGCCGCTGATACGCGCGGGCACCTATTTCGCCGCGCCGGACCTGCGCGGCCAGTTGCGGATGATGCTCCATACCGGCATCGATCCGATCCTGATCGGCTGCTACGCCGCGCTCAACCAGCACCGGCTGGACGCGTGGATCCGGTCGTGGCGCGGCGAATCCCGCGTGGTGACGGCGATCGTCTGCGTGCTGCTGTTCGCGATGCCGCTGGTCGAAGCGACGCTGCGCGGCGTCTGGAACATCACCTATGGCGTGACGATCGAAGCGGCGCTGATTGCCATCGTGATTATCGTGCTCAACTTCCGCGAGGATTTCTGGTGCGCGCGATTATTGCGGACGAAGCCGATGGTATTCGTCGGCACGATTTCATTCAGCCTGTATCTGTGGCAACAGCCGTTTGCGAATCCGAACCTGCCGATCGCATATGGTTTTCCGCTCGGCATCCTCGAAGCGTTCGCGGCGGCGACCGCCAGCTATTTCTTCGTCGAAAAACCGTTCCTGCGGCTCAAGGATCGCTATTCGGAATGGTCCGCGCGGCGCACGCCGGGCGGCGGCATCGGGCCGAAAGTGGCGGAGTAGGCGGGGCGGCGCGCCCGTGCGAGGCAGGGCGCAAACGCGCTTTCTCATGACGAAAAAAAGGCCCTTGCGGGCCTTTCGTCGACATGTCGGCGGAGAAACGGCGGCTTACTGCGTGAGCGCCGTAAACCCGTCCAGCAGCCGCTCGACGTCGGCCGCTTCGATCGCGCCCATCGTCGAGATGCGGAACAGTTCCTTCGACAGCCCGCCTTGCCCCGCGTAGATCACGAAGCCGCGCGCCTTCAGCCCGTCGTGCAGCTGCTCGTACGTGACGCCCTGCGGCAGCCGGTACGCGCGCAGCACGACCGACGATGCGCCTTCCGGCAGCACGAGCGGCATCCCGCGCGCGGCAAGGCCGGCCTGCGCCTGGTCGGCGAGCGCCTTGTAGCGCGCATGGCGCGCGCGCCAGCCGCCGGCTTCGTCGAATTCGCGCAGCGCCTCGACGAGCGCGTAATACGCGTGCACCGACGGCGTGAACGGCGTGTTGCGCTGGTCCTGCAGCTTCGCGAGGCGGCCGAGGTCGAGGTAGTACGTGCGGCTCGCGGCCTGCGCGAGCGCGCTGCGGCGCACGATCACGAACGCCGCGCCCGGCACGCCGTGCAGGCACTTGTTCGCGGTCGCGGCAACCGCGTCGATGTCGCCGCCGGCAAAATCGATCGCCTCCGCGCCGAAGCTGCTGACGCCGTCGACGAGCAGCTTCACGCCACGCGCGCGGCACAGGTCGGCGATCGCGCCGAGATCGTTCAGGCGGCCGGTCGTCGTTTCGTGATGGATCACCGCGACATGCGAGAAGCCGCCCGCGTCGAGCCGTGCGGCAACCTGCGCGAGATCGGGCGCCTGCATCCACTCGTGCTTGAGCACTTCGTGCGGAATCGCGTACTGTGTCGCGATCTGCGCGATCCGCTCGCCATACACGCCGTTCTCGATCACGAGCAGCTTGCCGCCCTGCGGCACGAGCGCCGCGATCATGCTTTCGACGGCGGCGGTGCCCGAGCCCGTCATCAGCACGGCCGTCCATTCGGCCGGATCGAGCTCGTACGCGGCGACGAGCCGCGCGCGCGCTTCGTCCTGCAGGTCGAAGAACTCGCTTTCGCGATGGCACAGGTCGGGTTGCAGCAGGCTGCGGCGCACGCGTTCGGACAGCGTGACCGGGCCGGGATTCAGCAACAGCATCATTGGGCTCCTTCGGCTTGGGCTTCGGCCTGCGCGGCGCCGATGTGCCGCATCAGGCGGGTCTTGACCTCGACCGGCGTGACGGTCGGGCGCGGCAGGCCGTCGGGCACGCCGGTGCGGATCGCGATGCGCACGAACCGTGCGCCGTCCGCGCGCGACGCGTGGGAGAGAGCCGCGTCGAGCACGTCGAGCGTATCGCCTTCGACCGCCGACGCATAGCCGCACGCGGCGGCGACGCCGGCGAACGACACGTGCTGCGACACGGTCGCCTGGCCGCCCGTCGATTCGTGCGCGCCGTTGTCGAGCAGCACGTGCGTGAGGTTCGCCGGGCCGTAGGCACCGAGCGTCGCGAACGCGCCCATGCGCATCAGCGCGGCGCCGTCGCCGTCGACCGCGACCACGTGGAGGTCGGGGCGCGCGAGCGCGAGGCCGAGCGCGAGCGGCGTCACGCAGCCCATCGAGCCGACCATGTACAGCTGGTTCGCGCGATCGTCGAGCGCATACAGCTCGCGGCCGCAGAAGCCGGTGGACGCGAGCACGACGGTCGAATCGACCGGCGTGTGCGCGATCACGCGCTGCAGCGCGTCGTGGCGGGTCGGCCACGCGTCGGCAGACGCGGCGCGCGACGACGACTGCGCGGCAACGTGCGCGCGCGGCTGCGCCGCCGGGTTCGCCTTCAGCTCATACGGCGCGACGCTGCCTTTCTGCATCACGAGCGCGTACGGGCGGCCGGTCGCGTCCATGTGCGCGATCGCGCGGTCGAGCGCCGGGCCGACCTGTTCGGGGTCGGTCGGGAAGGTCTCCCACGGGATCTCCATCGTGTCGAGCATCGCGGGCGTGATCGGGCCCATCAGCGCATGCTGCGGCTCGTCGGCCACGCCCGGCTGGCCGCGCCACGTGACGATCAGCAGCTGCGGCAGGCGGAACGTCCAGGTGAGCGACGTGAGCGGGCTCACCGCGTTGCCGAGCCCCGAGTTCTGCATCATCGCGATGCCGCGCTTGCCGCCGAGCGTAGCTCCAGCGATCAGCGCGACCGCGTCGCCTTCGTTCGCGGCCGACAGGTAATGCAGCGTCGGGTCCTGCAGCACATAGTTGATGAACGGCGTCAGGTACGAGCAGGGCACGCCCGCGTACCAGTCGAAACCGCGCTCGCGCGCGGCCTCGACGAACTGGGCCGCTTCGATCATTGCGCGCCTCCGTTGCCGGCGCCCGGTTCGGACAGCGGCGTCTGGCCGTGCGCGAAGTCGCCCGCGCGGCGGAAGTCTTCCAGATCGTTGACGCCGCGCCAGTGGCCGTGCACGTACTGCACCTCGATCTTCTCGCCGGCGGCGATCAGTTCGTTGAGGAGCGTGGGGATGTCGAGCGTGTCGAAATCGGCGCGCGCCTGCAGCGTCGCGAGCATCGCCTTCAGGCGGTCGACGCCGGCGCCGCGCACGTTCAGCAGGCCAATCCAGCGGCCGTGCGGCGTGCCTGCGGCGACGTCGCTCGACACGCGCTGGAGATAGGTCTTCTGGCCGAACAGGCCGCGGTCGTCGGCGGCCGAGCAGAGCGCGAAGTCGCGCACGCTCTGGTTCGACGGCTGCGTCAGCGACGAATCGACGACGACGCTGAACTCGGCCTCGCTCTCCGCGAGGTCGCGCAGGATGTAGCTGCGGAACAGCAGGTCGCCGTACGAGATCACGGTGTCGCCGGTCAGGCGCGCGGCCGCGCACGCCAGCGACGCGAGCTCGCCCGTCTGCGCGTGGCGCTCGTTGACGACGAGCTTGATGCCCGACGTGTCGATCGCGTCGGCGCGATAGCCGCCCACCACGGTGATGTCGTTCACGCCGTGCTTCTTGAAGCCGTCGACGAGCCAGCGCAAGAGCGGCTTGCCGGCCACCGGCAGCATGACCTTGGGTTTATCCTCGGTGACGGCTTCCAGCCCCTTGCCGCGGCTCGCGGCGAGCACGATCGCGGCGTTCGACGCGCGCGACGACGACGACAGGTAGATGCGCTCGGCCGCCGAGTATTCGTCGGCGTCCTGCAGGCGGAAGATCTCGTTGACCGACGCGACGCGGTCCTCGACGTTGATCAGCGTCTCGTTCTCGTGGATCTCGCGCGCGACGGCCTGCATCGCGGAAGCCGATGCGCGGATCAGGTGGTTCGCCCAGATCACGGTGCTGATGCCGGCCTGGCGGAACACGTCGGTCGGCGTGCTGTAGTACTTGGTCGGCACGATCACGAGCGGCGCCTTGCCGCTCCATTCGCGTGCGAACTGCAGGATCTCGTCCGGGCGCGACAGCTTGCTGTGGATCAGGATCGCGTCGGCGCCGGCTTCCGCGTACGCGTTCGCGCGGCGCAGCGCCTCGTCCATCCCCCAGCCCGCGATCAGCGCCTCGACGCGCGCGACGATCGAGAAGTCGGGGTCGCTCTGCGAATCCTTGCCGGCCTTGATCTTGCCGCAGAACTCGTCGATCTCGGCGAGCGGCTGGCGCTCGCCGTCGATGAAGCTGTTGGTCTTCGGGAACTGCTTGTCCTCGATGCACACGCCGGCGATGCCGCGCTGCTCGAGCTTCTTCACGAGGCGGCGCACGTTGTTGAAGTTGCCGTAGCCGGTGTCGCCGTCGAGCAGGATCGGCAGGTCGCTCGCGTCGGCCATGAACTCGAGCACGTCGACGACCTGGGTCCAGCTCGCCTCGTTGTTGTCGCGCACGCCGAACTGCGCGGAGATCGCGAGGCCCGACGCCCAGATGCCCTTGAAGCCCGCTTCGCGGACGATCCGCGCGGACAGGCCGTTGTGCGCTTCCATCAGGAATTCGAGGTCGCTGCTGACGAGCATGCGGCGCAGGCGTGCGCTGCGCGATTCGGTGAAGTTGGGTTCGCGTGCGTTCATCGTGCCGCTCCGGCGGTGGTGCGTTGAATCAGGGGGAGGACGTCCTGCGCGGCGCGCGCGACGTCGTTCGGGAAGTCGATCTCGATCCACGGCGCGCCCGTGACGTCGGCGACGTCGAACGAATGGCCGCCTTCGAGCAGCAGGTCGCGCACGGCTTCCTCGTGCGGCATGTTCGCGCGGCCGCTGTCGACGTAGCCCGCGACGATCGCCGCGAGGCGGCGCGCGGTGCCTTCGGTGAAGCGGAAAAAGCCGACCGATTCGCCGATCGTGTCGTACGCGAGGTCGACCGCGAGCTGCTTGCGCAGCTCGACCGGCACGCCGTTCTTCAGGCACAGCTTGACGGGCTCGTCGCCCGCCTCGAAATCGCGGTCGATCAGCAGGCGATCGACCGGCTGGTCGGGGTTGGCCACGAGCGCGTGCAGGATGCTTTCGTCGTACAGCACGTCGGCGTCCATCAGCAGCACGTCGCCGCCGCGCGTCATCGCGTCGGCGACGGTGTGCACGGTCAGCACGCTGCCGAGATCGTAGCGCTCGTTCAGCACGATTTCCGCGCGGCGGCCGAGGCGTTCCATTTCCGCCTCGACCTTGTCGGCCTGGAAGCCCAGCGCCAGCACGATCTCGTCGACACCCGCCGCGTCGAGCACGCGCAGGTGGCGCTCGAGCAGCGTGATGCCGTCGAAGCGCAGCAGGCACTTCGGGTATTGCGCTTCGGGCGGTTGTTGCAGGCGCAAGCCGAGGCCTGCCGCAAGAATGATGGCTCGCATGTGTTCTCCAACCAAAAAAACGACCGATCGACGGGTGTCCGATCAGTCGGCGAGGGGCTGCGGCGCACGGCGCCGCTGCCAGTTTCGTTCACTGAAATGCAGGTAGAGCAGGCCGGGCAGGCCGAGCGCGAGTTCGCGCGCACGCTTCGCGAGCGACAGCGCGAGCGCTGCATCGGGCGGCAGGCCGACGAGCGGCGCGAGCAGCAGGTAGCCGCCTTCCTGCGCGCCGAGCGATCCGGGGATCGCGAAGGCGGCACCGCGGATCGCCTGGCCGACGCTTTCGAGCAGCAGCGCGTCGAGCCAGCTTACCGGATGCCCGAGGAAATGGAGCGCGAGCCACACTTCGGCGGTGCCGACGATCCAGCCGACGAGGCTCAGCGCGAAGGTCGCCGCCACCTTGCGGCGGTCGCGGTACAGCGCGCCGACCGCCTCGTCGATCGCGTCCGCGCGGGTCGCGAGCGACGACCAGTCGCGCGGGCCGAGCAGCTTCGACGCGAGGCGCAGGCCGCGGCCGAACAGCCCGCGCCGCTGCGCGGCATAGAACAGCAGCGCGCAGCCGCCGAGCACGCCGGTGGCGATCAATGCCGGCGTGCGCAGGTGCGCGGCCGATTCGTGCGTCGCGACCATGCTGAACGCGGCGATGCCGAGCAGCGCGAACGCCATTTGTGCAAGCGCCTGCATCGTCGTGCTGACGGTGATCGCCGCGGCGGCATCCGCCATCCGGGTACCGCGCTGCGCGAGATGGCGCACCATCAGCACCGGCCCGCCGATCTGCCCGGCGGGCAGCAGGCTGTTCACCGATTCGCCGACCCAGCGCGCGCGCAGCGCGGTGCCGAGCGCGGCGCCGGGCTCGCCCTTGCGGAACATCACCGAGATCGCCGCCGCGTCGATCACGAGCGGCACGACGTGGAACGCCGCGACGAGCGCGAGCCCCCAGCCGGCCGCGAGCAACGTCGACGCGACCGCGCCGACACCCTGCCACGCGAGCAGGGCCACGAACAGCGCCGTCCCGAGGGACAGCAGGATCATGCCGGCGCGTGTCATGAGCCCGTCGCGCGTCGCGACGCCAGTTGCTTGAACACCTGGCGAAAACCGAAATACGCGATCGCGTCCTTCATGTTCGAGATGAAACGCTTCCACGGCCGCATGCCCGGGTCGGTTACGTATTCGAACGTGAGCGACACGCGAATCTCGTCCTGGCCCATCGGTGTGACGCGATGCCGCAGCTTGTCGCCGTCGAACAGCACGATGCCGCCGTCGGCGATCTGAACCGAGCCGGGCTCGTCGGCGACGTCCGGGTTGCGCGTATGCAGTTCGTAATCGAGGCGGCACGACGAATCGTCGATCACGCCGATCAGCAGCGTGTAGCGGCGGCCATCGTAGTACGACGTGTCGTAGTGCCAGCCGATGTGGTCGCCCGGCTTCGTGTAGTAATACAGCGCGTACGCGTGCGGATCGTCGTCCGGCGACAGCAGCAGCGTGTCGCCGGTGAGTTTCTCGAGGAAGCCGATCAGCGCCTTCGAGCGGTACAGCTCGGCGATGTACGGCGCCTTCGCGTCGATCGTGTGGCGGCTCACGCTGCCGCCCTGCTTGTGGCCGGGCAGGTAATTGCGGTTGAGGTCGGCCTGCAGCGTGCGCGCGGCTTCCGCGAGCTTCGCGTGCGCATCGGGCGGCAGGAACGCGTCGAGGTACAGGAACGAGCCCTGGCGCGTGTAGTCGTCGCGGAGGCGGCCGACGTCGAGCCGGCCGACCGAGTCGGCCACGGTGCGGTCGGGATCGGCCGCCGCGCGCACGGGCGCGGGGCGTGCCGGGGTCAGCACGGAATCGTCGCGCGTGCCAGAAGTCATTTGCTTGCCTGGATTTCGGTTGGGTTCGGCGGCAGGGCGCCGCGCCGGACGATGCGCCACCAGTCGATCACGACCCATGCGGCGAACAGCGGCGCGCCGATCGACGCCGCGAGGAGGAACGGCTCGACGCTGTCCGCGAGCGTTACGAGCGGCAGCAGGTAGAGGACGTCTTCGGTCTCGAAGCCGCCGACGAATGCCTGCTTCGTGCCGGCCTTGCCGGCGAACGATTCGATGCGCATGCGCAGATAGAAGATCAGCGCGACCGCCGCGCCGGCGGCTGCGCCGAGCAGCACCGGCGACGCGGCCATCTGGCCGCCCTGGGCGACGATGCCCATGCCCATGCTGACGAACAGCGCGATCGTGACGAGCGCGTCCGCCGCGAGGTCGTAAAAATGCCCGATCTTGCTGGACTTGCCGCTGATGCGCGCGAGTTCGCCGTCGGTATGGTCGACGAAGTTGGACAGCACGATCAGGAACGCGCCGGCGTTGCTCCATGCGAAGCCGCCTTGCGCAAGGCACCACGCGCCGGCGAGGCCGATCAGCAGGCGGACGGTGGTGAGGTGATTCGGGGTAACCGGCGTATCGACGAGCGGCCGGACAAGCGAGCGCGCGAGCCGCGCGTCCCATGTGCGGGGTAGCGGTGGCTCGGGGTGTTTGGCGGTTTTTCTTTGGTCCATCGGCGAAATATATACGGATTTGTAAGTTGCTGCTTTTTTCCGTTCAATCTCCTGACATTATCCGGTGTTACCGGGGGTTGCAGAAGGGGCGCGCAGGCGTTTCGGGCAGGTAAACAGCGGGTTTGCGCAACGCGCTTGCGCGACACGATCAAGTGTGGTCGCCGTGGCCCGCTTGCGCAAGGCGCGCTGTCCATGCATATGGGGGGGCGTCGGGCGGCAAGTGGCGGGCCGTGTCCAATGTCGTTTTTTCCGATCGCGGATCTCGCAAACCTTGACGCGGATCATGCCGGCGCACCGCTCGTCGGCCGACAATCCGCCGCCTGCGCTGGCGCGCCGCCTGTCACAGAACGGCCGTTCGATATCCGGCAAATTCAGGAAGGGTCTTTTGCATCCGGCGGACATTTCGCGGATGCGGCCTCTGCGATACTCGACCCGTACCTGTGGTGCCGGCCGCCGATCGCGGCCCCAAGGGTTTCACGCCGCTCAGGAGACACCCCCCGCGGCGTCAACGACAGACCAAAACGCGTTCGAAATCTGCCATGTCCTCATCACGCATTCTTGCCCCCGCCCTGCGTTCGCTCGTCCGCACCGCCGACGAAGCCGCCGCCCTGATCCGTCCCGGCATGACCGTCGCCATGAGCGGCTTCACCGGCTCGGGCTACCCGAAAGCCGTGCCGGCCGCGCTCGCCGCGCACATCGAGGCGTCGCACGCACGCGGCGAAGACTTCCGCATCAACGTGCTGACGGGCGCGTCCACCGCGCCGGAACTCGACGGCGCGCTCGCCCGCACGAACGGCATCTCGATGCGGCTGCCGTACCAGTCCGACCCGACGCTGCGCGACAAGATCAACGCCGGCGAAGTCGAGTACCAGGACATCCACCTGAGCCACGTCGCGCAATATGCGTGGTTCGGGCTGTTCGGCGAGCTCGACGTCGCGATCATCGAAGTCGCGGGCATTCGCGAGGACGGGCTGCTGATCCCGTCCGCGTCGGTCGGCAACAACAAGACGTGGCTCGAGCAGGCGAAGCACGTGATCCTCGAGGTCAATGCGCGGCAGCCGCTCGGCCTCGACGGGATGCACGACATCTATTACGGCACCGCGCTGCCGCCGCACCGCAAGCCGATTCCGCTGACGAAGAGCGACGACCGGATCGGCGAGCCGTACCTGCGCTGCCCGGCCGACAAGATCGTCGCGATCGTCGAGACCGACGCGCCGGATCGCAGCAACGCGTTCTCCGCGCCGGACGAGACGTCGAAGCAGATCGCCGGGCAGCTGATCGATTTCCTGCGCCACGAAGTGAAGCGCGGCCGCCTGCCGGAAAACCTGCTGCCGCTGCAGTCGGGCGTCGGCAACATCACGAACGCGGTGCTCGCGGAACTCAGCTCGGCCGGCTTCTCGAATCTCGCCGCCTACACGGAAGTGATCCAGGACGGCATGCTCGACCTGCTCGCCGACGGCACGCTGAGCTTCGCGTCGGCCACCGCGCTGTCGCTGAGCCCCGATGCGGTGAAGCGCTTCGCCGATGAAATCGCGATGTTCCGCGAGAAGATCGTGCTGCGCCCGCAGGAGATCAGCAACCACCCGGAGCTCGTGCGCCGGCTCGGCTGCATCGCGATGAACGGGATGATCGAGGCCGACATCTACGGCAACGTGAACTCCACGCACGTGATGGGCACGAAGATCCAGAACGGCATCGGCGGCTCGGGCGACTTCGCGCGCAACGGCTACCTGTCGTGCTTCATGTCGGCAAGCACCGCGAAGGGCGGCGCGATTTCGCGGATCGTGCCGATGGCGAGCCACGTCGACCACACCGAGCACGACGTCGCGGTGGTCGTCACCGAGCAGGGGCTGGCCGACCTGCGCGGCCTGTCGCCGAAGCAGCGCGCGCGCAAGATCATCGCGACCTGCGCGCATCCGGATTTCCGGCCGATGCTCGAGGATTACTTCGAGCGCGCGTGCCGCGAGAGCTTCGGCAAGCAGACGCCGCACCTGCTCGGCGAAGCGCTGTCGTGGCACGAGCGGTTCGTGCGGACCGGGTCGATGAAGGGCTGACCCCGGCGGGGCGGGCGGGGCGCCTCTGCCGCGTCGCCCGCGCCGCGCGTCAATCCATCGCCGCGTGCGCGATGTCTTCGCCGGCTGGCGCGGCCGGCCGGATCAGCAGCAGCAACGGGATCATCAGCAGCGTCGCGACGAACATCAGCTTGAAATCGTTCAGGTACGCGATCATCGACGCCTGCTGGTTGATCGTGCGGTCGAGCAGCGCGATGTCGACGCGGCTGCCGCTGCCGACGATCGCCTGCACCGCCGGATCGAACGGCGTGATGTGGGCCGCGAGATCGGCGTGCGCGACCTGCGTGTTGCGCGTCATCAGCGTCTGCACGATCGAGATGCCGATGCTGCTGCCGATGTTGCGCATCAGGCTGTAGGTCGCGGTGCCGTCCGCGCGCAGCTCGGGCGCGAGCGTCGAGAACGACAGCGCGCTCAGCGGCACGAACACGAGCCCCAGCCCGAAGCCCTGCACCACGCCGGGCCACACGATGTCCGCCTCGGACAGCACGACCGTGTACTGCATCATCTGCCACAGCGCGAGCGCGGAGATCGACAGCCCCGCGAGCAGCAGCAGCCGCGCATCGACATATTTCAGCAGCCGCCCGACGAACAGCATCGCGATCATCGTGCCCGCGCCGCTCGGCGCGGTGACGAGCCCGGTGGTCGCGACCGGGTAGCCCATCAGGTTCTGCAGCATCGGCGGCAGCAGCGCGCGGGTCGCGTAGAGCACCGCGCCCACCACGAAGATGAACAGCGTGCCGGTGGCGAAGTTCGGGTCGCGCAGCAGCTCCGACTTGAAGAACGACGCCTTGCCGACGGTCGCCGTGTGCGCGAGGAAGAACGCGAAGCCGAGCGCGGCGGCCAGCGCCTCGATCCGGATCTCGTACGAGCCGAACCAGTCGAGCTGCTCGCCGCGGTCGAGCATCGCCTGGAACGCGCCGATCGCCAGCGCGAGCGTCGCGAAGCCGAATGCGTCGAACTTCACGTGCGCTTGCGCGGGCCGCGCCGGCAGGAAGGTCAGCACGCCGGCCAGCGCGAATGCGCCGATCGGCACGTTGATGAAGAACACCCAGCGCCAGTCGTAGCTGTCGGTGAGCCAGCCGCCGAGCGTCGGGCCGAGGATCGGCCCGACCATCACGCCCATGCCCCAGATCGCCATCGCCTGGCCCTGTTTCTCGCGCGGGTTGATGTCGAGCAGGATCGACTGCGACAGCGGCACCAGCGCGGCGCCGAACACGCCCTGCAGCAGCCGCGACGCGACGATCTGCACGAGCGATTCGGACAGCCCGCACAGCGCGGACGCCACCGTGAAGCCGGCGATCGAGATCGTCAGCAGCCGCTTCATGCCGAGCCGGTCGGACAGCCAGCCGGTGAGCGGCGTCGCGATCGCGGCGGCGACGATATACGAGGTCAGCACCCAGGTGATCTCGTCCTGCGACGCGGACAGGCTGCCCTGCATGTGCGGCAGCGCGACGTTCGCGATCGTGCTGTCGAGGGTCTGGATCAGCGTCGCGAGCATGATCGACAGCGTCAGCATCGGCCGGTTCAGCGCGGGCGTCGGGGCGGGGGCGGCATGAGCGTGGCTCAACGGGGTGTCTCCGAGGGGGCCGGCGCCTCGCTCGAAGTCGGGCGCCGTTTAGATAATGAGTGTGCTTATTATATCTGTGCTCATTGGTGACCTGGCCAGCGCGCGTCCGCTTTCGGCTTGACCCTATAATTCCGCGCATGGACAAGACTTACGAGAGCCGGATCGGCTTCCTGATTTCCGACGTGGCCCGGCTGTACGGACGCCTGTACGATCGGCGCGCGAAGCGCCTCGGGGTCACGCGCGCGCAAAGCCGCGTGCTCGCGTACCTGACGTGGAAGGGTGAAATGAACCAGGCGCGGCTGGCCGAGTGGCTGGAGATCGCGCCGATCACGCTGACGCGGCTGCTCGACCGGATGGAAAGCTGCGGCTGGATCGAGCGCATCGCGAACGACGACGACCGGCGCGCGTTCGTGATCCGCCTGACGGACAAGTCGCGCGAGCTGTTTCCGCAGATGCTGGAAGTGGGCGACACGGTCGCCGATGACGGGCTGCGCGGCCTCGCGCAGGACGAGCGCGACACGCTGATTCGCCTGCTCGGGCGGGTGCGCGGCAACCTGATCGACAGCAGCGGGGAGTGACGGCAGGCACGCCGGCTGCCGATGCGGCGCCGGCGCCCCGCGTCACGGCATGACGTTGACCAGCACGCGCGCCGCCAGATAGAGCCCCAGCCCGTAGGTCAGGTGCGTGACGACGCTGCGGCGCCGCGCGACGCCCGGCTGCGGCGTGCGCGCGGCGGCGATGCCGAAGCCGAATGCCGGCTGCATCACGAAGAACGGCGCGGCCACGCTGACGAGGCCGGCGGCGAGCGCGGGCAGCAGCGTCGGCGTGCGCAGCCATCCGGTTCCCGCGATCGCGACGGGCAAGGCCGCGAACGCGATGCCGATCGCGTAATGCGCGAGCCAGCCGGCCACGCGCTCGTACGGCACCGGCGCCGCCGCGACGATCGACGCGTGCCGGAACCGGCCCGCCGGCATATGGCCGAGCCAGCGGCCGACCAGCGCGTAGTCGAGCGACGGAATGCCGAGCACGCGCCGCCGGAACAGCGCCCACAGATCCATCACGAGCGTGCCGCCCGCGCCGACCAGCAGCAGGCGGAACAGTGCATCGGCCGTGCCGTTCATCGCGCGCCTCCGACGTTCGCCAGGTGAAAGGCGCAGGGCAGGCCCGCGCGCCGCAGGGTTCGAATCGGTGTCATGGTATTTCCAGCTTGTTCCAAAGGGAGCGAGCGGCTATCTTGCAACTTCAAGTTCCCTTGAGGTCAAGCATGAGCAGTCTGGATATCGCCGACGTCACGCAACGGGCCGGGTTGCCCGCGTCGACGCTGCGCTACTACGAGGAAATGGGGCTGATCGTGTCGAACGGTCGCCGCGGCCTGCGCCGGCAATACGATCAGGCGGTGTTGCAGCGCCTCGCACTGATCGCGCTCGGCCGCGAGGCCGGCTTCTCGCTCGACGAGATCGGCACGATGCTCGGCGGCGCGGGCGGCGCACCCGCGATCGACCGCGCGAAGCTCGACGCGAAGGCCGACGAGCTGGACCGCACGATCCGCCGGCTCAGCGCGGTGCGCGACGGCCTGCGGCACGCGGCGGCCTGCCCGGCGCCGAGCCATCTGGAATGTCCGACGTTCCGGAAGCTGCTGCGCGTCGTCGAGCAGCGCCCGCCCGCGCGCCGCGCGAAGCCGGCCGGCGCGGGCAGCGACTGAGCGCGGCGCGCGGCCGGCCGCCGCGCAGGGTTGTCGTTCGATCGCTTTGCGGCCCGAGGAGGCGCCATGAGCTTGCCGATCGCATGGGTGGTGTTCGACATGGAAGGGGTGCTTACGCACTATGATCGCGCGGCGCGGGTCGCGCGCCTGTCGGCGCTCACGGGCCGGCCGCCCGACGCCATCCGCTACGCGATCTGGGATTCGGGCCTCGAAGCGCGCGCCGATGCCGGCGAGCTCACGCCGGCCGCCTATCTGGATGCGCTCGGCAGCCTGCTCGCGTGCCGCGTGAGCCGCGACACGTGGCTCGATGCCCGCCGCGCGTCGATCACGCCGAACGCCGAGACGCTCGCGCTCGCCGCGCGGGTGGCCGAGCGGCGCCCGATCGCGGTGCTCACCAACAACTGCCGGCTCGTCACCGATCACCTCGACTATCTGAACTCGCCGGTCGCGCGGCTGTTCGGCGCGCACGTGTTCGCGTCGGCGTCGTTCGGCGCGGCCAAGCCGGCCGCCCAGGCGTATCTCGGCTGCGTCGCGCAGCTCGGCGCGCGGCCCGCCGCGACGCTGTTCATCGACGACAGCGACGCGAACGTCGCCGGCGCGGTCGACGCGGGGCTGCTCGGCTATCGCTTCGTCGATGCCGTGCGGCTCGCCGATGAACTGCGCGGGCACGGGCTGATCTAGGCCGCTTGCGAATACGGCGTCAGCCGATCGCCACGCGCCGCACGCGCCCGAGCGCCGCTTCGAGCGCGTCCATCGAAATCGACCCCAGCGCGATGCGCAGCGCCTGCGGCGTGCTGGCCGTCGTCGCGAACGGTTCGGCGGTCGTCACGCGCACGCCGTCCCGTTCGAGCGCGGCCGCGACGTCGTCCGCGCGCAGATGGTCGGGCAGCATCAGCCACACGTAGTACGACGACGGATGCGCGAGCAGCGCACCGCCGCGCAGCATCCGCCGCGCGAGCGCCTGCCTGCTGCGCGCATCGTCGCGCTTTTGCTCCTCGAGCGTATCGACGACGCCTTGCTCGATCCACTGGCACGCGAGCGCGACCGTCAGCGACGGCGTGTTCCACGTCGATACGCGGATCGCGCGTTCGAGCAGCGGCACCCAGCGCGGCGGCGCGGCAACGAAGCCGAGCCGCAGCCCCGACGCCACGCTCTTCGACAGGCCGGACACGTAGACCGTGCGATCCGGCGCGAACGTGAACAGCGGTTTCGGCGCGGGCTCCGCGAGGAACGCATACGCGCCGTCCTCGACGATCAGCAGGTCGTGCCGCTCGGCCAGCGCCGCGAGGCGCCGGCGGTCCGGCTCGCCCATGACCGCGCCGAGCGGGTTGTGCAGCGTCGGCATCGTGTAGACCGCGCGCACCGGCCGCCTGGCGCACAGCGCCGCGAGCCGGTCGAGATCCATGCTGCCGCCCGGCAGAGCCGGCACCGGCGCAAGGTCGAGCCGGTGCGCATGGGCGAGTGCCTTCATGCCGGGGTAGGTGAGCGTGTCGACGGCGATGACGTCACCCGGCTGCAGCAAGGCCATCGCGACGATCGCAAGACCCTGCTGCGCGCCATTGACGATCAGCACCTGCTCGCCGGGCACGCGGATGCCGCGGTTGCGCAGATGCCGCGCGACGGTCTGTCGTTCGTGCGGCCGGCCGCCCTGCGGCGCCGAATGCAGCAGCGCGTCGAGGTCGCCCGACGCGGCGAGGCTGCGGAGCCCGCTGCGCAGCAGCTCGACCTGCCCGGGCAGCGACGGATAGTTGAACGTCAGGTCGATCGCGTCGGCGCGGGCCGGGTGCTGTTCGAGGCCGAGGCCGCGCGGCAGCGACGTATCGCGCACGAACGTGCCGCGCCCGGTCTCGCCGACGACGAGGCCGATCGCCTCGAGCTCCGCATAGACGCGCGCGGCGGTCGCGAGCGCGATGCCGTGCTGCTTCATCAGCGCGCGCACGGTCGGCAACTGCGCGCCGGGCGGCAGCCGGCCCGCGTGGATCCGTGCCGCGAAGTCGTCGACGATCGATCGGTAACGGGGCTCGCGCATCGCTTGTATCTGGAACAATTCTTTGTTTGTATCGGATCGGAAGATTACGCTGCCGACGTCGCTCACGCAAACCCCGTTCCCCCATGATCGCACTGTCGACCCTCTCGATTTTCTCGGCGGCCGTGCTGCTGTTGCTGCTGTCACCCGGACCGAACATGACGTTCGTGCTCGCGCACGGCGTGACGTACGGCATGCGCGGCGGCGCGGCAGCCGCGGTCGGCATCGGCGTGGCGGACCTGATCCTGACCGCGTTGACCGCCACCGGCGTGACCGCGGCCGTCAACGCGTGGCCGCCTTCGTTCGACGTGATCCGCTACGCGGGCGCCGCGTATCTCCTGTGGATGGCGCTCAAGGCGCTGCGGCAGCCGGGGCGGCTCGGCGCGGCCGGCGCGCCGCAGCGGTCGCTGGCGTCGGTGGCCGGCCGGGCGATGCTGAACAGCCTGCTGAACCCGAAGGCGCTGCTGTTCTTCGTGGTGTTCCTGCCGCAGTTCGTCGACCCGCGCCATGGCCCGGTCGCGGCGCAACTGGTCGAACTCGGCTGCGTGCTCACCGCGATCAGCACGGTGTTTCACCTGCTGCTCGGCGCGGCCGGCGGCACGGTGCAGCGCCTGGTGTCGCGTCACGCGCGTGCGGCGATGCTGCAATCGCGCGGGCTGGCCGCCGTGCTCGTGCTGCTCGCGGTGCGGCTGGCCGTGATGTCGCGGCCGGCGTGAGCGCGGCGGACGAACGCCGGATTTCCCTTCGAATCGTCAAGGAAACCGAATGTATATTGCAGCCTTCATTTACGAGCCGGGCGACACCGACGACGCGTTTCGCGCGCTGAGCGCGACGATCGACGCGGTGGCCGCGAGCCTGCCCGGTTTCGCCGGCGCGGAGTCGTGGCGCTCGGCCGACGGCGAGCGGATCAACGCGACGTACTACTGGCACGACGAAGCGTCGCTGCGCGCGTTCGCCGCCGATCCGCGGCATCTCGACGCGAAGCGCCAGTACCGCAAGTGGTACGGCGGCTATCACGTGATCGTGTCGAAGGTCGAGCGCGCGTATGGCGACGCCGCGTTCGGGCATGTCGTCGCCGATACGCGGCGCGCGGCCGGGCGGCGGCCGGAACCGGGCGCGGCCCCGGGCGTCGCCGGCTGATGTGCCGTGTGCACCGTGTGTGCCGCGATGCGCCTGATCAGCCGGCGTAGTACACGCGGCACTCCCTCTCCCGGCCGCGCACGATCCGCTTGCCGGCAAGTTCGCCGTGCGCCTCGGTGACGACCATCCGCTCGCTTTCCCGCAGCACGTCGTCGTAGAAGAACAGCGCGACCCAGTCGGCCATCGGGCTGTCTTCGTAGACGCGCCCCGTGTTCGAGAACAGCGCGGTGAAGTGCCAGCCGCCGCGCGTGATGTGCAGCACGGGCAGCCACGCCTTGCCTTCCGGGTTCAGGCGCTTCGGCGCGAGCGTCGGCAACGTGCCGGCGGCGGCCCGCGCGCGATAGAGGCGGTCGATGTGGAGCAGCAGCTCGACCGGCGGCTCCGCGCCGAGGCCGTCGTTGCGCGTGTGCGCGTGCCAGCGCCGCCGGCGGCTCAGCACCTCGTCGAGCGCGGCGCGGATGCCCGCCGCGCGCCGCGGCCCGACGCCCGCCACGGTTTCGAGCCGGCCGGTGCGCGCCGCCGCTTCGAGATCCTCGAGCGTGTCGATGTGCAGCGTGTCGTGGATGCGCATCGCCAGTTCGCGGCCGATGCCCGGCACGGCCTCGAACGCGGACGCGAACGCCGTGTCGCCGCGCAGCCGTTCGAGCTGGCGCCAGCGGCCGGTGAGCAGCAGCTCGGCGATCGCCTGCGCGACGCCGAGGCCGATCTGCGGCAGCGCGTCGAGCGCCTCGATGCCGCCGGCGTCGAACAGCGCCCGGACGCCGCGGTCGAGCCCGTCGAGCGTGTCGGCCCCGGCGCGGTAGGCGCCGGCGCGGTACGGGTTCGCGCCCTGGTCGACCAGGCGCTGCGCGGCCTCGCGCAGGCAACTGGCGATCTGCCGGTTTTCCTCGTCGGTTCGGCTGGCGGTCGTCTGCATGGGCGATGACGCGCGTGGGGGGCGAACGGTGGGGGCGTGGCGCACGGGGCGCCGGTCGGGCCATCCCCGATTGTCCGGAACACGATGCGCGAAAAATTGACGCGCATCAATGGCAAACGTTGCACACGCGCACGGCCTGCATCTCGGCCGCGATGCCCCGGACGCGCCGCGCGGCACTACGCTGTAGTCAGGACAGCATAGCGGGAGGGCGGCGATGCAACGGACGCTTCTGGTCTGCGGAATGCTGCTGGTCGCGGCGGGCCTCGGCTGGCGCTGGCTTGCACGGATTCCGTTCGGCCGCCTGCCGGGCGATATCCACGTCGTGCGCGACGGCTTCAGCTTCTACATGCCGCTTGCGACGTGCGCGGTGCTGTCGGCTGCGCTGACGCTGCTGGTTTGGCTGCTGCGACGATGAACGGCTCGCGCGACGCGCGTCCCGCCGGCTGCGCGCGCCTGTTTCTGTGCGGCGACGTGATGACGGGGCGCGGCATCGACCAGATCCTGCCGCACCCGGGCGACCCGCGGCTGTTCGAGCCCGTATGCCGGTCCGCGTGCGACTACGTGCGGCTCGCGGAGCGCGAGAACGGGCCGCTGCCGTTCCCGCGCGACGATGCGTATCCGTGGGGCGACGCGCTCGCCGTGCTCGAGCGGGTGCAACCCGATGCGCGAATCGTCAATCTCGAGACGGCCGTGACCGCGAGCGACGACCGCTGGCCCGACAAGACGGTGCTGTACCGGATGCATCCGGACAATGTCGGCTGCCTGCTGCGCGCGCGCGTCGACTGCTGCGTGCTCGCGAACAACCACACGATGGACTGGGGGCGCGCGGGCCTCGACGAAACGCTCGCGACGCTCGAGCGCGCGAGCATCCGGCCGGTTGGCGCGGGGCGCGACGCGGCCGAGGCGTCGGCGGCGGCCGTCGTCGAGTGCGCGAGCGGCGTGCGCGTGCGCATCGACGCGTTCGCGTCGGCGAGCGCGGGCGTGCCCGACGCGTGGGCCGCGCGCGGCACGTACGGCGGCGTGAACCTGCTGCCGGACCTGTCGTCGGCGCGGGCCGACGCGATCGGCGAGCGTCTCGCCCAGGCGCGGCGCGCGACCGGCGACGTCAACGTGGTATCACTCCATTGGGGCGGCAACTGGGGCTATGCGGCAAGCGCCGACGAGCGCGCGTTCGCGCACCGGCTGATCGATACCGGCGGCGTCGACATCGTGTACGGGCATTCGTCGCATCACGTGCGCGGGATCGAACGGTATCGCGACCGGCTGATCCTCTACGGCTGCGGCGACTTCCTGAACGACTACGAAGGCATCGCGGGCTACCGCGCGTATCGGCCCGATCTCACGCTGATGTATTTCCCGCTGGTCGACACGGCGAGCGGCGCGCTGTGCGACCTGTCCATGGCGACGATGCAGGTCCGGCGGCTGAGCGTGCGGCACGCGCCGGACGACGGCGTCGCGTGGCTGGCCGATGTGCTGGAACGGGAAAGCGCGGTGTTCGGCACGCATGTGCACGTGACGGCGGCCGGCATGCTGGCGCTGCGGGACTGACGCCGGCCGGCGCATGAAACAAACAGTAACCGATCATACGTCCCGAAATGTGTGGGAGACGTAAGCTAGATACGTGGGTGTACGTCAGGTGCCGTGGCGCCGATCTTGCTGGAGCTTGTGATGAACCCGATTTCCGCGATGAAGCCTGCCGTCGTCGCGTTGGCCGTACTGGCGCTCGGCGGCTGCTATTACTCGAGCCCGTACGGCTACGCGCCGTACTACACGCCTTACTATGCGCCGGCGACGGTGTCGCAGGCGCCGGTCGCGCCGGACGGCACGATCGCGACGCCGGATGCGTCGTCGGCGGCTGCGCCGGTCGACGTCGCGCCGGTCTATCCAGTGCCGGTTTACGCGCCGTACCCGTATTACTACCCCGGCTGGTACGGCTGCTGCTGGCCGCCGATCGCGATCGGCTTCGGCTTCCGGGGCCACTTCGGCGGCGGTCATTTCCACCCCCACATGGGCGGCGGACACTTCGGCGGCGGGCACCGGCACTGAGCGGCGGGCGGCGACGGCGGGCGCTGCAAGCCGTGAAGCAAAGAAGCAAAGAAGTAATGAACAGCGCGGGCCTGCGCCGCGCGGGAGAGCACCATGAGAAACACGATCGTCCGATGCCTGTGCATCGTCTTCCTCGGCCTGCTGGCGATGCCGGGTGCGGCCGATGCGCAGACTGCCGCCTATACGAATTCGCCGGCGAACCTGCGTGCCGGCCCGGCGGAGGACTATCCGCTGGTCGCGCAGATTCCGGAGGGCACGATGGTTTCCGTGATCGGCTGCATCAGCGACTACACGTGGTGCGACGTCGCGCTGCCGGGCGTGCGCGGCTGGATGTACGCGGGGCTGCTCGACTATCCGTACGAAGGTGGCGCGGCGCCGCTGCTCGACTACGGCGCCGAAATCGGCTTCCCGGTCGTGGTATTCGCGATCGGGCCGTACTGGGATCATTTCTATCGCAACCGGCCGTGGTTCCACGACCGCGACCGCTTCACGCACCGCGCCGAGCCGCGTATCGGCCCGGGCGGCATGCCGCCCGGGCGCGGGCATCCGCAGCAGAGCGAGCCGGCGGCCGTGATGCCGGGCGCGGGCGGACACGATGCGCGGCCGTCGGCCACGCGTGGCGGCTGGACCGGCGGCGTCCGCACGCCGGCGCCCGCGCCCGCGCCGATGCCGCAAGGCGGCGGGAACATGCGCGCGCCGGCGCCTTCGGCCACGATGCATGCGCCGGCGCCGGCAGCCCCCATGCACGCACCGGCGCCGACGATGCAGGCGCCCGCGCCTGCCGTCGTGATGCCGCCGCAAGGGCATCAGGGCGGCGGTGGTGGTAGCGGTGGCGGCGGCGAGCGCGGCAGCTCCGGCGGCCGGCAGGGTGGCGGTGGCGGGAGCGGCGGACACGGCGGGGATTTCCGGCACGACTGACGGGATCCGCCTCGCGGCCTGACCGGGGCGCGACGCAAAGGTGGCCCGCAAGCCCCGAGGCTGAAAGCGGGCGGTCCGTTCATCCGACGGCGAACGCCGGCGGGCGCGACCCCGCGTCTCGCGGCGCCCGCCTTGCGGCAGGTCAGAGCATCCGCGCGAGCACGCCGTCCTTCATGACGAAGCGGTGCGCGAGCGCCGCGCATGCATGCAGGCCGATCAGGATCGCCAGCGCGGTGGCCCAGGCGCTGTGCAACTCGCCGATCGTCGCACCGAGCGTGTGCGGCGCGGCGATCGCCGGCAGCAAAAACCCGCTCCCAAGCCCGACGTGCCAGGTGCGGCCGTTCGCGTTCAGCCAGCCGAGCACCGGCACCACGATCAACGATGCGTAAAGCAGTTTGTGCGTGGCGTTCGCAATGAACGCGAGCGCGTGGGGCTGCTCGACCTGCGCGATGGGCCTGCGCGCGCCGGACCACAGCAGGCGCGGCACCGCGATCAGCAGGAGCAGCACGCCCAGGTTCACGTGCAGCAGCACCAGCCCGAGCGGCGGCGCGGTGCCGTGGACGTCCGGCATCGTCCAGCCGATCGCGAACTGGGCGGCGACCAGCAGCGCCATGCTCCAGTGGAACAGGCGCGTGAGCCGGTCGTGGCGAGCGGCCTGGTGTGGGGTATCGGACATCGCGACTCCTTCGGGCGATTCGTTGAAACGGGCCGCGCGACACGGAGAGCGAAGGGCGGTGCTGCGTTGCGCGGCCCGCCGGGATCGGTGTCGCGGCTGACGCGATCATCGCCGCGCGATCCTTATGGCTGCCTTAAAGTGCGCGAATGCGCATCGCCCGCGTGCGTGGCGCGAGCGGACGATGCGTGTCGTGCCTCAATCGAGCAGCGCCAGGATTTCCTCGTACAGCGGCTTCGGAATCCGCATGCCGTTCGCGACGCTGCGCGCGCGGGCGTCGAAGCGCCGTTGCGACGGCAGCCGCGCGCCCTGCGCGACGATCGATTCGAGCATCCGCTCGCCGCGCGCGAGCCCCGCGTCGAGATCGTCGCCGAGGAACACCTTCGGATCCAACGCGATCACGAGCTCGCCATGGCACGGCGTCGCGCCGACGCCTTCGTCGAACGCCATCGACTCCTGGCTCGTCATGTCGCCGATCAGCGCGCCGCCGAGCAGCTCGACCATCGCCGCGAGCGCCGAGCCCTTGTGGCCGCCGAAGGTGCGCATCGCGCCGTGCAGCGCGGCCTTCGGGTCGGTGGTCGGCTGGCCGTCGGCGTCGATCGCCCAGTGCGGCGGAATCGGCTTGCCTTGCTTCGCGTGCAGCTCGATGTCGCCGCGCGCGATCGCGCTCGTCGCGAAATCGAACACGAACGGCACGCCGCCCGGCCGCGGCCACGCGAACGCGAGCGGATTGGTGCCGAACACCGGCCGGTTGCCGCCTTCCGGCGCGACCCAGCTGTGGCTCGGGTTCATCGCGATGCCCGCGAGGCCTTCGGCCGCGATCGCCTCGACTTCCGGCCACAGCGCGGAGAAGTGATAGCAGCGGTTGATCACCATCGCCGCGAGGCCGTGCTGCTTCGCCATTTCGACGAGCACCGGCAGGCCCGTCTCGAAGCTCAGCAGCGAGAAGCCGCGATGCGCATCGACCGCGACGATCGACGACGACAGCCGGCGCAGCGTCGGCACGGCCTGCGGATCGACCTTGCCTTTCTGCAGCGAGCGCACGCAGACCAGCAGCCGGTAGACGCCGTGCGAATGGCACTCGTCGCGCTGGCCCTGCGTGATCACGTTCGCGATCGCGCGCGCATGCGCGTCGGACATGCCGTGGCGGGTCAGCACGCGCAGCGCGAGCGCGTGCACGTCGTCGAGCGACAGGACGACTTCGTTCGCGTCAGACATCGCGCGCCTCCGTCGGCAGGACCAGCACGCCGTCGATGCGCTGCGCGATGCGCAGCGGGTTGCCGTCGCGGAGCGCTTCCGGCAGCAGCGCGGCCGGCAGGTCCTGATACGAAACGGGCCGCAGGAAGCGTTCGATCGCACGCGCGCCGACCGACGTCGTGCGCGTGTCGGACGTTGCCGGGAACGGGCCGCCGTGCACCATCGCATGGCCGACCTCGACGCCGGTGCCGAAGCCGTTTACGAGAATGCGGCCGGCCTTGCGCTCGAGCGTCGGCAGCAGCGTCGCGAACAGCGCCGCGTCGCCGTCGCCGAGATGCGCGGCGATCGTCAGCTGGCCTTCGAGCGACTTCAGCACGCGACGCAGCGTGTCGGCGTCCGGGCAGCGCACGATCAGCGACGCCGGGCCGAACACCTCCTCGCGCAGCTCGGGCAGCGCGATGAACGCGTCCGCCGACGTCGCGAACAGCGCGGCGCGCGCCTGGTAGCGCTCGCCGTCGACGCCTTCGGCGAGCGTCTCGACCGCGCCGTGCGCGCGCAGTTTCGCAACGCCTTCGGCATAGCTCGCATGGATGTGCGGCGTCAGCATCGTCTGCGCCGCGGCGGCGCGCACGGTGCGCGCGGTGGCGGCCTCGAGCGCGCGCAGCGCGGGCCCGTCGATGGCGAGCACGAGGCCCGGGTTCGTGCAGAACTGGCCGGCGCCGAGCGTCAGCGACGCGACGAACTGCGGCGCGATCGCGTCGTGCCGCGTGGCGAGCGCGTCGGGCAGCAGCAGCACCGGGTTGATCGAGCTCATCTCCGCGTAGACGGGAATCGGCTCGTCGCGCGCGGCTGCGATATGCATCAGCGCGACGCCGCCGCGGCGCGAGCCGGTGAAGCCGACCGCCTTGATGCGCGGATCGGCGACCAGCGCCTGGCCGATCTCGCGCGACGCGTCGAACAGCAGCGAGAACACGCCGGCCGGCAGCCCGCATTCGCGCACGGCCTGCTGGATCGCGCGGCCGACGAGCTCCGACGTGCCCGGATGCGCGGAATGCGCCTTGACGATCACCGGGCAGCCGGCCGCGAGCGCGGACGCCGTGTCGCCGCCCGCGACGGAAAACGCGAGCGGGAAGTTCGACGCGCCGAACACGGCGACCGGGCCGATCGCGACGTTGCGCAGCCGCAGGTCGACGCGCGGCAGCGGCTTGCGCTCGGGGCGGGCGGGATCGATGCGCGCATCGAGGAAGCCGCCGTCGCGCACGATCGACGCGAACAGGCCGAGCTGGCCGACGGTGCGCCCGCGCTCGCCCTCGATGCGCGCGCGCGGCAGGCCCGATTCGGCGACGCAGCGCTCGATCAGTTCGTCGCCGAGCGCCATGATGTTGCGGCCGATCGTGTCGAGAAACTCGGCGCGTGCCGCGAGGCTGGTTTCGCGATAGGTGTCGAACGCGTCGTCGGCGAGCGCGCAGGCCGTTTCCAGGTCGCGCAGGCTCGCGCCGCCGAACGCGGGTTCGAGCCGCTCGCCGGTTGCGGCGGCGATTGCGTGGAGGGTGCCGTTCTGTCCGGTGACGGCAGCGGAGCCGATCAAAAGCTGACCAGTGAGTCGCATGGTTCTCCTCGAAAAAAGTGCGGGCCGGGCGCGCGGCCCGGCCGATGGAAAAGGGGAATGGGGAAGGTGGCGTCAGCCTTCGTCGTCGTCGAGCTGCAGCTTCGCGGAAGGCACGCCGGTGTTCGCCCCCCAGTAGTAGATGACGAGCGCGACGGCCGCGACGACGACCGTGTCGTACGGATGCGCGAGCGCGCCGGTACCGCCGAAGCCGCCGAGATACGACAGTACGATCATCGCCGCATAGAACGCGATCAGCCACGCCGACGAGCGCACCTGCTCGGCGAGGCTCAGGTGCGCGGTCGGCACCCAGCGCCGGCACGCGAGATAGATGACGAACATCGCGATCTGCAGGCCGAGCAGCCAGGACACGGTGCTCCAGCCCGACCAGTAGACGATCAGCGCGGCGATCACGAACGACGCGGGGCCGGTGATCGCGAACGCGCTCGCGCGGAACGGCCGCGGCAGGTCGGGCGCGGTGCGGCGCAGCGCCGCGACCGACACGGGCGCGACCGCGTAGCTGAGCACCAGCGCGGCCGACACGATGTTGATCAGCGCTTCCCACGACGGGAACGGCAGCGTCCAGAAGATCGCGAGGCCGAAGGTGAGCCACAGGCCCGCGCGCGGAATGCCGGACGCTTCGTCGACGCGCGTGAACACCTTGAAGAACGTGCCCGTCTTCGCCCAGCCGTACACGACGCGCGGCGTCGCGTTCATGTAGATGTTGCCGCAGCCGCTCGGCGAGATCATCGCGTCGGCGACGACCATCACCGCGAGCCAGCCGACGCCGAGCGCGAGCGCGATGTCGCGGTACGGCAGCGAGAACGCCTTGCTGACGTCGTGCCAGCCGGCGGCGAGCATGGCCGTCGGGATGCTGCCGATGAACGCGAGCTGCAGCAGCACGTAGATCAGCGTCGACAGCAGGATCGACAGGATCAGCGCGATCGGGATCGTGCGCTGCGGATTGCGCACCTCGCTCGCGACCGACACGATCGGCGTGAGCCCGAGGTACGCGAAGATGATGCCGCCCGCCGACACCGCCATCTCGATGCCCGGCATGCCGAACGGCGCGAAGCCGTGCACGGTCAGGTTCGCGGGCTTGAAGAACGTGAACAGCACCGCGATCACCGCGAGCGGCACGATGAACTTGAAGATGCTGATGATGTTGTTCGCCTTCGCGAACGTCTTCACGCTCGAATAGTTCAGGTAGAAGAAGAAACAGAGGAGTGCTGCCTGCACGAGCCAGCCGAGCGTCGTCGGGTCGCTCGATCCTTCGGCTGTCAGCCCCGGAAACCACGCGGCCGCATATTGGCGCGCGGCGACGACTTCGATCGCGATCAGGCTCGAAAAGGCGATCAGCGTGATGAAGCCCATCAGGTAGCCGAGCAGCGGGCCATGCGAGAACACCGGGTAGCGCACCACGCCGCCCGCGCGCGGCAGCGCGGCGCCGAGCTCGCAGTAGACGATGCCGAGCAGCAGCACCGCGAAGCCGCCGAGCAGCCACGAGAAGATGCCGGCCGGGCCCGCGATCGTCGACACGTGACTCGCGGCGAACAGCCACCCCGATCCAAAGATGGCGCCGAGACCGATGAACGTGAGGTCGGTCAGCGACAGCTGTTTCTTGAACTTCCCGTGACCCGCGTCGGGGTGCGCGGAACGGGAAAGCGGCACGGACGGTTGTGCATTGCCTTGGCCTGGCATGGGCTGTGTCTCCTATGGGAATGTCGGCACAGGCGGACATCGCGCCGCGCTCCCAAGGAGCAGCGGCACGCGCCTGTCGGCCGGCGGCGCCCGGTTCGATCGACCGGGGCGGGCCGCGGGGCCGGTTCAGGCGCGACGCGGGCTGGCGTCGGCGTGAACGGGCCCGCGCGGGCCATGCCGGACCGGAAGCGGCGGCGCGCGACGGGGAAGCCTGCGCGCCGCCGTCGGGGGGCGTCGATCAGAGGCCGACGTCCGGCAGCGTCGGGCGATTCTCCAGCGCCTTCGCGACGATCGCCTTCACCTCGGCAAGCGTGTCGCCCTGCAGCGCGAGGCGCGGCGGGCGCGTGACCGCGCTGCCGCGGCCGACCAGCTCTTCGCACAGCTTGATGCACTGCACGAGGTCCGGGCGCGCGTCGAGGTGCAACAGCGGCATGAACCAGCGGTACAGCGCGAGCGCTTCGTCGAAGCGCTTCTGCTTCGCGAGGCGGAACAGCGTCTCGCCTTCCTTCGGGAACGCGTTCGACATGCCCGACACCCAGCCTTCGGCGCCCACGGCAATGCTCTCGACCACCACGTCGTCGAGGCCCGCGAACAGCACGAAGCGATCGCCGACCGCGTTGCGCAGGTCGATGAAGCGGCGCGTATCGCCCGACGAATCCTTGAAGCAGACGATGTTCTCGCAATCCTGCAGCGCGATCAGCACGTCGGGCGTCACGTCGTTCTTGTAGATCGGCGGGTTGTTGTAGACCATCACCGGCAGGTCGGTGCTCGTCGCGACCGCGCGGAAGTGCGCGGCGGTCTCGTGCGGTTTCGCCGAGTAGACGAGCGCGGGCATCACCATCACGCCGTCGACGCCGACGCGCTGCGCTTCACGCACGGTGTTGCGCGCGAATTCGGTGGTGAATTCGGCGATGCCGGCGATCACCGGGATCTTGCCGCCGGCCGCGTCGCGCGCCGCTTCGATCACCTGGAGCTTTTCCGACGTGGACAGCGACGTGTTCTCGCCGACCGTGCCGCAGACCACGAGGCCCGACACGCCGTCGTTCACCAGGTTCTTCACCACGCGGTGCGTGGCGTCGATGTCGAGGGAAAAGTCCGGCTTGAACTGGGTGCTGACGGCCGGGAAAACCCCGGTCCATTGAATGGCTTTGCGGCTCACTGAAATCTCCTACGGTTCGTATCGGTCGGCCGACAGGTGTCGGTGTGGTGACCAGTATCGCCGCGCAAACCCCCGTCGCGCTTGAGTCGTTTCCCGGAGCAAAATGACGAAATCGGCATAGTCGCCGAAAGCGCCGCGGAGGGCGCCCGGCGCTGTGCCGATTTCGTCGTCGTCCTCATCGAAAATCCACAAGCGGGCGGACGCGCGACGGAGGAAGCTGTGCTCCTTTCCCCACTTTCGGACGACGCATGATGAAGCGCATCCAGATCATCGATTCGCACACCGGCGGCGAACCCACGCGGCTCGTCGTGTCCGGTTTTCCCGCGCTCGGCAACGGCTCGATGGCCGAGCGGCGCGACGTGCTCGCGCGCGAGCACGACGCTTGGCGCACCGCATGCATCCTCGAGCCGCGCGGCAGCGACGTGCTGGTCGGCGCGCTGCTGTGCGAGCCGGTCGCGCCCGACGCGGCCGCCGGCGTGATCTTCTTCAACAATTCCGGCTATCTCGGCATGTGCGGGCACGGCACGATCGGCGTCGTGCGCACGCTGCATCACATGGGCCGTATCGCGCCGGGCGTGCACCGGATCGAGACGCCGGTCGGCACCGTCGAGGCAACGCTGCACGACGATCTGTCGGTCAGCGTGCGCAACGTGCTCGCGTATCGCCACGCGAAGGACGTCATCGTCGACGTGCCGGGCCATGGCCCCGTGAAGGGCGACATCGCGTGGGGCGGCAACTGGTTCTTCCTGATCAGCGGCCACGGGCAGCGCGTCGCCGGCGACAACGTCGCGGCGCTCACGGCCTATGCGTCGGCCGTGCGCGAAGGGCTCGAACGCGCGGGCATCACCGGCGCGAACGGCGGCGAGATCGACCATATCGAGCTGTTCGCCGACGATCCCGAGCACGACAGCCGCAGCTTCGTGCTGTGCCCGGGCCTCGCGTACGACCGCTCGCCGTGCGGCACCGGCACGAGCGCGAAGCTCGCGTGCCTCGCGGCCGACGGCAAGCTCGCGCCGGGTGCCGTGTGGCGCCAGGCGAGCGTGATCGGCAGCCTGTTCCAGGCGAGCTACGCGAACGCCGACGGCGGCATCGTGCCGACGATTCGCGGCAGCGCGCACCTGAGCGCGGAAGCGACGCTGCTGATCGAGGACGACGATCCGTTCGGCTGGGGCATCGTGTCGTGAGCGACGAGATGACCGACGTTATCGTGATCGGCGCCGGCATCGTCGGCGCGGCCTGCGCGCACGCGTTCGCGCTGCGCGGGCTGCGCGTGCTCGTGCTCGACGACGCGAGCGGCGGTGCGACCGGCGCGGGCATGGGGCACCTCGTCGCGATGGACGACAACGCCGCCGAGCTTGCGCTGAGCCACTACTCGATCGAATTGTGGCGCGCGCTGAGCGCGCAGATGCCCGACGGGTGCGCGTATCGCAACTGCGGCACGCTGTGGCTCGCCGCCGATGCGAACGAGATGGACCTCGCGCGCGCGAAGCAGGCGACGCTCGCCGCGCATGGCGTGGCGGGCGAGCTGATCGACGGCGCGGCGCTCGCCGCGCTCGAACCGATGCTGCGCGCCGGCCTCGGCGGCGCGCTGAAGATTCCCGGCGACGGCATTCTCTACGCGCCGGTGGCAGCGAGCTGGCTGCTTCAGCGCGCGCCGGGCGTCACGTTGCGCCGCGAGAAGGTGGTCGAGGTCGACGGGCCGCGCGTGAAGCTCGCGAACGGCGAGATGCTGCGCGCGGAGCGCGTGGTTGTTGCGAACGGCGTCGCCGCACGGACGTTGCTGCCCGAACTGCCGTTGCGCCCGAAGAAGGGCCACCTGCTGATCACAGACCGCTATCCGGGGCGCGTATCGCACCAGCTCGTCGAGCTCGGCTACGCGGCGAGCGCGCATGCGAGCGACGGCACGTCGGTCGCGTTCAACGTGCAGCCGCGCCCGACCGGCCAGCTGCTGATCGGCTCGTCGCGGCAGTTCGACACCGAGGATCCGCGCGTCGAGCCGCCGGTGCTCGCGCGCATGCTGCGCCGCGCGGTCGGCTACCTGCCCGAGCTGGCGGACCTGAACGGCATTCGCGCATGGACGGGCTTCCGCGCCGCGAGCCCGGATGGGCTGCCGCTGCTCGGCGAGCACCCGGCGCGCCCGGGCGTGTGGCTCGCGGTCGGGCACGAAGGGCTGGGCGTCACGACCGCGCCGGGCAGCGCGCGGCTGCTCGCCGCGCTGATGTTCGGCGAGCGGCCGCCGATCGACGCCGAACCGTATTTGCCGGGACGTTTCCTGTCGACGTCCCCAGTCGCCGGAGCAACTTCATGATCATTCATCTGGATGGCCGCGCGCTGACGGTGACCGACGGCGTGACCGTCGCGGCCGCCGTCGCGTCGAGCGGCGACGATACGACCCGCACGTCGTGCACGGGCGCGCCGCGCGCGCCGTTTTGCGGGATGGGCATTTGCCAGGAGTGCAGGATGACGATCGATGGCCGCCGCCGGCTCGCGTGCCAGACGCTGTGCCGCGAAGGCATGCAGGTGGAGCGGACGCGATGAAGCACGAACATCTGAGCGTCGACGTTGCGATCGTCGGCGCGGGCCCGGCCGGGCTGTCGGCCGCGCAAGCGGCGGTGCGGGGCGGCGCGTCGGTCGCGATCGTCGACGACAACCCGCGCGCCGGCGGGCAGATCTGGCGGCAGGGGCCGGGCGTCGCGGCGCCGCCGGCCGCGGCGGAGCGTTTCACCGTATTGCGACACCCGAGCGTGCGGCATCTCGCGGCGACCCGCATCGTCGCTGAATCGGCCCCCGGCACGCTGCTGCTGGAAGACGACGAACGCGGGCTGCTGCTCGAATACCGCACGCTCATTCTGTGCTGCGGCGCGCGCGAACTGCTGCTGCCGTTCCCCGGCTGGACGCTGCCGGGCGTCACCGGCGCAGGTGGCTTGCAGGCGCTGATCAAGCACGGCCTCGACGTGCGCGGGCAGCGCACGGTAATCGCCGGCAGCGGGCCGCTGCTGCTCGCGAGCGCCGCGACCGCGCGCGACAGGGGGGCGCAGGTGCTGCACGTGCTCGAACAGGCCGCGTGGGCGGACGTGGCCGGCTTCGGCGCGGGGCTGTGGCGCTGGCCTTCGAAGCTCGCGCAGGCGGCGCGGCTGGTCACGGCCGTCTATCGCGCCGATGCGCACGTGGTCGAAGCGTTCGGCGACACGCGGCTCGAAGGCGTGCGGATCCGGCAGGGCGGCCGCGAATTCGAGGTGGCGTGCGACCGGCTTGCCTGCGGTTTCGGGCTGGTGCCGAACACGGCGCTGCCGAGCCACCTTGGCTGCCGGATTGAGAACGGCGCGGTGGCGGTCGATGCGCACCAGCGCACGAGCCGCGCCGGGCATTTCGCGGCGGGCGAGTGCACGGGCGTCGGCGGCAGCGAGCTGGCGATGGTCGAAGGCGAGATTGCAGGTTGCGCGGCCACCGGGCAAATTGCGCGGCTCGCCGCGCTGGTCGAGCGGCGCGCGCACTGGCAGGCGTTTGCCGATGCGGTGCGGGAGCGGTTCGCGATCCGCGAGCCGATCCGGCAGCTGGCGCGGCCCGATACGCTCGTCTGCCGTTGCGAGGACGTGCGTTACGACGCGGTGGCGGGAGCCGCGGGCTGGACGGCCGCGAAGCTGCAGTCGCGCTGCGGGATGGGCGCGTGCCAGGGCCGCGTATGCGGTGCGGCCGCGCAGGCGCTGTTCGGCTGGACGCCGCCCGCGCCGCGTTCGCCGCTCGTGCCGGCGCGGGTGGGGACGCTGCTGCTGGACGGCAACGGCAACGGCGACGACGCGTGACGGGGTGTGGGCTGCGGCAAAGACGGCGGGCGAGGAAGCCTGCACGCCGGAAAGCGCGCGCGGCCACGACGCGCGTCGAACGGGCTCCGCGATTCGAGATGGCAAACATTATATAAATTCATATAATGTCGAGAAGTAGATTGTCCCGAGCCCTCGATGAAGCCTGATCCCGCCACTCCCTTTCCCGACCCGGACCGGATGCGTGCCGCCGCCGAATCGGCCTGTGCGCTGCTGAAGGTGCTGTCGAACCCCGACCGCCTGCTGCTCATGTGCGAGCTGTCGCAGGGCGAACGCTGCGTGAGCGAGCTCGAGGCGCGGCTCGACATCCGCCAGCCGACGCTGTCGCAGCAGCTCGGCGTGCTGCGGGACAACGCGCTGGTGCGCACGCGCCGCGAAGGCAAGAACGTCCATTACTCGCTCGACAGCCCCGCCGCGATCGCGGTGATGGCGGTGCTGTACGCGCAGTTCTGCGGCCCCGCCGCCAAGGAGGCTCGCGATGCAGCTTGACCTGACGCATTTCACGCCATGGCTGTCGCTCGCGGGCGGCGTGCTGATCGGGCTGGCGGCCGCGTGGCTCGTGATGTTCAACGGGCGCGTGGCCGGGATCAGCGGCATCGTCGGTGGCCTGCTCGCGCCGGGCGGCGGCGAGCGGGGCTGGCGCATCGCGTTCGTCGCGGGGCTGGTGGTGGCGCCGGTCGTCATGCGGCTGGCGGGATTCGGCGCGATGCCGCAGGTCGATGCCGGCTGGCCGGTGGTGCTGGCCGCCGGTTTCCTGGTCGGCATCGGCACCCGCTATGCCGGCGGCTGCACGAGCGGCCACGGCGTGTGCGGGCTGTCGCGCGGCTCGCCGCGCTCGCTCGTCGCGACCGCGACGTTCATGGCCGTCGGCTTCCTGACGGTGTTCGTGTGGCGACACCTGCTGGGAGGCTGACATGGCAACGTGGTTCGCGTTCATCGCGGGATTGGTGTTCGGCGGCGGGCTCGTCGTGTCGGGCATGGCCAATCCGCAGAAAGTGCTCGGGTTTCTCGATCTCGCGGGCCGCTGGGATCCGTCGCTCGCGTTCGTGATGGCCGGTGCGACCGGCGTCGGCGTGCTCGCGTTCGCGTGGGCACGGCGCCGCGCGAAATCGTGGCTCGGGCTGCCGATGCAGTTGCCGACGGCGCGCGCGGTCACCGTGCGGCTTGTCGCCGGCAGCGCGGCGTTCGGCGCCGGGTGGGGGCTCGCGGGTTTTTGCCCGGGGCCGGCGATCGTGTCGATCGGCTTCGGATCGGCGAAGGGAATCGGCTTCGTCGTCGCGATGCTGGCGGGGATGGCCGCGTTCGAATGGATCGAGCGGCGCCGGGCTGCGCGGTGACGGGGCGGGCGGCGCGCTCGTCGATGGGCCCGGCCTCGCTGATCGCCTGCGCCCCAACCATGCGCGCCATCCGCTGACTAGCGGCCCGCCGAATGCGCGGCGAGGTGCTGGCGGATCAGCGACAGGTAGCGATCGCCGACCGAGAAGTCGCGCACCGGGCGCGCTCGCTCGACAGGGCGCAGCGTGGCGGGCGCGCTGACGCCGAGGTACCGGCACAGGGCCGACGGATACGGCTTGCGGGTGTGCCCGAGCTGCCGTGCCGCGCGTTCCACGCGGGCATCGCTGACTTGCGTACGGAGCCAGGCCAGCACTTGGCGATCGGTGTCGTTGACGATCCGGACCAGATGTTCCATCGCGCACCTCACTGTTTATAAATACAGTACTGTAAATATAACCAGTATTCCAAGCAGCCGCAAGCGAGTCGGGCGGCCGTTGGCCGTCCGGACAGGGTCAGCGCGCGGGGGCGCGGGCGGCGGGGCGGGTGTCGGCGGCGTAGCGCGCGTCGGTCAGCGTGCCGAGGAACGCGACGATGTCGTCGATCTCGGCTTCGGTCAGCGCGGGCGGCGTGCCGGGGCGGCGGTTCATCGGCGTCGAGTTCACGTTGATGTTGCCGCGGTAGGCGCCCGGCACGTCGTCGAATGTCGCGGCGCCGTGATACCAGTGGCGCGGGTCGGTCGAGCGCGTGTTGTAGAACGCCACCGCATCGCGCAGCGACGTGAACACGCCGTTGTGCATGAAGGTCTGCTTGAGCGCGACGTTGCGCAGGCCCGGCGTGCGCAGGTAGCCGCACCATTGGCCGGGCTCGGGCCAGCGCAGCCGGCGCGCGGTATCGCACAGCCCGTTGTCGAAATGGCGCGGGTCGCGATTGGCCGGCAGCGCGCGGTTGCGCGGCACGGCGATCGCGTCGTAGCCGAAATCGGTGAACAGCGACCGTTCCGGGCGGCTCGACGTATCCGACAGCGTGTGGCAGCTCATGCAGTTGCCCTTGTCGGGATTCTTGAACAGCGCGAGGCCGCGCATCTGCTGCGCGTCGAGCGGCGTGCGCTGGCGCAGGTATGCGTCGAAGCGCGACGTGAACGGCGCCATCTCGTCGCTCTGCAGGTACGCCTCGACCGACGCGCCGAGCGCGCGCACGAGCTGCGCCGGGTCGCGCCGCACGCCGTCGCCGAAGCGCGCGGCGAGCGCCGGCGCGAGTTCGGTCGCATCGACCTTGCGCAGCAGCGCGGCGGGCGACCGGTTGTTCATCTCGTTAGGATCGAACAGCGGCCCGCGGATCTGCTCGGCGAGCGTGTCCGCGCGGCCGTCGCTGAACAGGCCGCCGAACGGCGACGGCGCGGGCGCGTCGTCGTCCTGGTAGAAGTGGCGGCGCGGCACGTAGCGCACGTAGAGCAGCGACGGCGCGTTGCGCTGGCTGAAGCGCCCCGGCCGGCTGCCTTCCGGCACGCCGGGGCCCGCGAGCGCCGCCGCGGACAACGTCGGCGCGAACGCGCGGCCCGGATCGTGGCAGCCCGCACACGACATCCCGCGCGGCTCGGACAGGCGCGTGTCGAAGAAGATGCGGCGGCCGAGCGCGACGAGCGTCGGGTCCGGCGCGAAGCGCGCGGCGGACGCGTCGATCTTGGACGTGACCTGCGGCGTGCCGTTGCCGATCGTGTCGATCACGCGCGCGGGCGGCGCGCCGGGCAGCAGCACGGTGGTGTCGACTGGCGCGGCGCGTGCCGCGTGCGATGCGGCGCCGGCAAGCGCCGCGAGCGCGAGGGCAAGGGCGCCGACGCGGCGCGCATGGCCCGTACGTGACGCCCCGCGCACGCCAAGCGCGTACGACGCACGGCGGCCGTCGATCGAACCCGTGCTCACGGCGCGATGAACCCCGTCTTGTCGCAGGCGAGCGTCGTGCCGGCCTGCGTGCACGACGCGAGCAGCTTGCCGGCGGCCGAGTATGCGCGGAACACCCAGCCCGTTGCCGGCGCGGGGCGGCGCTCCATCATCAGGAAGCCGAAGCTGTTGTTGTGCGAGAGCTTGTCGATGACCGCGCCGGGCGCGGGCGTCAGCGCGGCCGGGAACGGGTCGGGCAGCGCGACGTCGAGGTTGTCGCCGCCATTGCCCGACACGATCGTCGCCGGATGGCCGGACGCGAAGTTGATCGCCTGGAAGTCGTGCACGTGGCCGTGCAGCGCGACGTGCACGCCCGGCGGGTAGTACGCCTGCGCGTTGAGGCTCGACATCACCGATTGCAGCGCGAGGTTGCCCGGCGCGGGCGTGCTGCCCGCGATCGGCGCAAATGCGAGGATCGGGTGATGGTTGGTGAAGATCGTCGTCGTCATGCCGGCCTTCGACGCGAGCGCGGCCACCGTCTGGAATTGCTTCTGGTAGATCTGGAATTGCGTGTCGGTCGTCTTCAGCGCAGCGCGCCCGACCTTCGCGGTGTCGAACACGATCACCTGCGAGCCGCTGCCGAGCGATACCGCATACGGCTCCGAATAGTTCGCGCCGCCGTCGTTGGCCGGGTCGTTGCACGAGCGGGCGTCGCTGTACGGGCGCGGGTCGAGGAAGCGGAACCAGCCCTGGCCCGCCCGCGCGCATTCCTCGTGGTTGCCGCGCACGACGACCCACGGCGCCGCCGCGAACAGCGGCGCGGCCGGGCGGAACAGGTCGGCCTGCCACGCATCCCAGCCGTAGCCCCACGGGCTGTCCTTGCAGCCGGCAATGTCCGGCGGGCACGCGTTCTCGCGGTAGTGATAGTCGCCGACGTGCAGCACGAGATCCGGCGACAGCTTCGCGATGCTCGCGGCGATCGTGTCGAACGGCCAGACCGACGCGTCGTTGCACGCCTGCCATGCGTTGTCGGCCTTCTTCATCCGGCAGCCGGTGTCGGCGAGGATCGCGATGCGTTGCGGCTGCGCCTTCGGCAGCGGCAGCGCACGGCCCGCGACGCTCGCGGCCTGCGCATCCGCCGGCAGCGCGGCCTCGCAGACCGACACCGGGAAGCTCGACGGCTTCGAGTCCGCCGGGTCGCTCGCGGTCGTGCGCTGCGGCGCGGTGGCGCTGCCCGCGCGCAGCATCATCCGCGACAGCTTGCCGTCAACGACGAGCTGCGGGCACAGCGGATCGCCGGCCGACGCCGGGCTGAAGTTCGTGATCGCGCGGGCGATCGCCTGGTTCGCGTCGCCGATCTCGACCCACGCGGCCTGCACGTTGATCGCGGCGCTCGCCGGATCGGCGGGCGTATCGATGTGGTTCGAGCACGCGGACAGCGTCGCGAGGGCCGCGATCGCCGCGAGCGAGGCAAGGCGCGCGGGCACGGCGCGCAGGAGGAGTCGTCGCATGGAGGTCACCGTTGGAAAGCCGTCAACATACGCAACACGAATGTAAGAAATGTGAAAACGATTCAGCGGAGCGCGACGATGCGGCTCGCCGTCGACGCATTGTGCGCGATTCGGCGAGTGGTGTTGTGTATAGACAGGAGGCTGGCGTGGATCGCGTCCCGCACCGAGAAGGCGCGGGCGGGGCGGCGGCCGGAAGGATCGAGGCACGGGCGGCTCGCGCGTGGGCGAGCGTCCATGCGTTGCGCCGATTGTGCGACCGTGCCGGCGCGTGTCGTCGATCCTCTGCGTGGCGTCCGCCGCGAAGCGCTAGTGCGCAGCCTGTGTGTCCTGAGTTGCCGACGCGGCGATCTTCGCGCCATTCCGGGCATGCGGGCCTTGCTCGAGCAGCGTCTCGACCACGCTTTTGTAGGAAGTCCTGCTGCCTTCTGCCTGGTTCGTGTGGAAGTTGAAGTCGAGAGAGATCCAGTACTGCAATTTCGACGCGTAGTCGTCGGGGTATTGCGCTTGCTCGATCGCCGGCAGGCCCTTGTAATGCTTGAGCACTTCAGCAAAGAAGTCGTTCTGCTTCCCGGTTCTTTGATATTCGAGATCCCCTTCCGCAATGACCCGAACGCGCCATGCCTGTTCCTGATCGTAGGCTTCGTGCCAGGCCGCTTGGCGCTCGTTGACGGTAAACGAGCCGCTATCGTCATAGGCAATGGCATCAAGCTGCTCGCGAGACATGCCCTTGAACGGGTTGGTGCCGATGCCATGGGAAAAATCCGTTGCTTGCCTGGCCAGCGCCAAAGCGTGCGGGTGGTCCGATTTCGGGAACTCGGCATCGTGTTTGGCCCTGTTCGCGGCCCAGGACCGGTCGGCGATTTGATCCACGATGGTTTCGGCCCTTGCGCGCAATGCCTGTCGGCTGAGTGTGCCATTGCGTGTTCGAGCGCGCGATGCCGCGTCATTCAATTGCTGAGCGCGCCACGAGACCGTCACGGAACCAGACTTGGTCATGGCGTCGACTGATGACTCGACTGATGACTTGTCCAGACTCGAAGCGGGTTGAGCCTGGGTTTGCTGCGTGTACAGCGGCGTGCTGCTGGTGTTGCTGGAGATTGAAATCGCCATGGAACTCTCGTCGTTGTTGGAATATGCGCCCGACGACGTGCTCTCAGGACTGTCGCAATAGCGTCGATGGATTTTCATCAACTCCGGGCGTCATTACCTCATGTCGAATTCGACTGCCCGCTTATGCAGAGGCTGCCAGCCAGACAGTCGATCTTGCTTTCAATTCATGAAGGGTATTAGCAAGGAAGATTAACGGCAGCTAACTGCCATGGTTTAGGGCACTTGCAAAATCGATGGACGGTTGTCGTCGGGCTGGCCAGGTTTCCATCCCGGTCATATTTCGAAAATTCCGGCGCTCAAGGCTCGCCGTCGACGCATTTCTCGCGATTCGGCTATCGATGTCGTGTCATGGCCGGAGGCGATGGACGGGCGATTGCGTCGATGGCATCCCGTCATCGCTTGACTTCAAGCCGGCTTGAAGCAGCACACTGCCGATTCGCCTTCCGAGGGCATCCACGGGACAACGATCATGAACCACACCGAGTCAACCAACGGCGAGCAGGCCGCACTCTGGAACGGCCCGAGCGGCCGCGCATGGGTCGACACGCAAGCGGTGCTCGACCGGATGTTCGAGCCGTTCGAGCAACTGCTCGTCGAAGCGGCCGCCGCCACGTCGGCGCGGCACGTGCTCGATGTCGGCTGCGGCACCGGCGCGGTCACGGTCGCCATTGCCCGCCGGCTCGGCGCGCAGGGGCGCTGCACCGGCATCGACGTGTCGGCGCCGATGCTCGACGCGGCGCGCTTGCGCGCCGGGCGCGAATGCGTTCACGCCGACTTCATCCGCGCGGACGCGCAGACGCACGCGTTCGACGGCGCGCGCTTCGACCTGATCGTGTCGCGTCTTGGCGTGATGTTCTTCGACGATCCGGTGCGCGCGTTTGCGAACCTGCGGCACGCGGCGGCCGACGACGCGCGGCTGTGCGCGATCGCGTGGCGCAGCGCGGCGGACAACCCGTTCATGACGACCGCCGAGCGCGCCGCCGCGCCGCTGCTGCCGGGCCTGCCGCCCCGCGTGCCCGGCGCGCCGGGGCAGTTCGGCTTCGGCGACCGGGCGCGGGTTGCGTCGATCCTCGAGGCCAGCGGCTGGGCCGAGATCGACATCCGCGCGATCGACGTGCAATGCGTGCTGCCGACGCATGCGCTGGCCGACTACGTGTCGCGGCTCGGCCCCGTCGGCATCGCGCTGCGCGACGTGGACGACGCGACGCGCATGCGTGTGGTCGAAGCGATGTGCGCCGCGTTCGCGCCTTACGTGCACGGCGACGAACTGAGCTACGACGCGGCGTGCTGGATGATCGGCGCGCGCCGGCGTGCCGCGTAGACGGCCGCTCGACACGATCGCGCCGCGAATGCGCACTACAATCGCCTCTTTCAGCTTCGCCGGACAAAAGGAACAACGATGAGCGCGAAGATCGAGGATATCGAGGATGACGATCTCGTCCGGTTCGCCGGGCAGGGCGCCGCACCGTTGCCGGCGGCCGGCTTCGAAGGTTGGCTGGACCACGACGGCGCGCGCATCTGGCATGCGTCGTACGGCGACGGCCCGCCGGTGATCCTGCTGCACGGCGGCCTCGGCCACGCCGGCAACTGGGGCTATCAGGTGCCGGCCATCGTGGCGGCCGGTTATCGCGCCGTGTTGATCGACAGCCGCGGCCACGGCCGCAGCACGCGCGACGGCCGGCCGTATTCCTACGAGCGGATGGCGTCCGACGTGCTCGCGGTGATGGATGCGCTCGGCATCGAGCGCGCGCGCTTCGTCGGCTGGAGCGATGGCGCGTGCATCGCGCTCGTGCTCGCCGCGCGCGTGCCGGCCCGCGTCGAACGCGTGTTCTTCTTTGCCTGCAACATGGATCCGAGCGGCACCCGGGAGATGGCGCCCAGCGCGGTGATCGACCGCTGCTTCGCGCGGCATCGGCAGGATTACGCGAGCCTGTCGGCGACGCCGGACGGCTTCGAGCCGTTCGTGGCCGCCGTCAGCGAGATGATGCGCACGCAGCCGAACTACAGCGCGCGCGATCTCGGTGAGATCGCCGTGCCCGTCGCGATCGTGCTGGGCGAGCACGACGAATTCATCCTGCCCGAGCATGCGGCGTATCTGGCCCGTTCGATTCCCGGCGCGGTGCTGACGCGCCTGCCGGGCGTGAGCCATTTCGCGCCGCTGCAGCGGCCGGGCCGCTTCAATGCGGCGCTGCTGGCGTTCCTGGCCGACGCGCCGGCATAGCGCAGCCCCGTCGCGCCTACGGCCCCCGCCGCGCGCGCAGCATCAGCCACGCGCATCCGGCCGCGACCATCGCCAGCCCGGCCATCACCGCTTCGACGCCGAGCGCGAAGCCGGCCGGCATTTCGCCGACGTCCGTCTCGGGCGACTGCCCGGCGAACATCGCGCCCGCGCCGCCGAGCAGCAGCGCCGCGCAGACGAGCTAGTAGACCTTGCCGCGCCGCGCGGCCGCCCGGATCCGCCACAGCGCGAGCCCGAGCCCGGCGAGATACAGCAGCGCGAGCGTGCCCAGCGCGATGGTGTCGCCGACGAGATCATGCGACACGCCGCTCATCGCGCGCCTCCGTGCCGCCGCCCGGCGGCCGTGCCCGCCGAAAGAAAACCGTCCATCAATCCGCCTCCGTTGCATGCCCCGGCGCGCGGCTCAGCAAGTGCGTGCGCCGGTCGGCCGCGAGCGACACGTAGCGCTCGTACTGCCGCAGCACGTCGGCGATCACCTCGTCGCCGCGCAGGTATTCGATGTCGTAGCCGAGCCGCCCGTCCTCGAAGAACGTGATGATCCCGCACACCTGCTCGCGCTGCGCTTGCGGCCCGGCCGCGGCGCGCATCAGGAAGGCCGGCGCTGGCTTGTCCGTCACGCGCACGCCGTAGACGAAATCGCGCTGCGCGGCGGTCGGCACCGTCAGCCGCACGGCATGCTCGCTGTCGCGCTGCACGTTCGCGTCGACGCCGCCCGCGCGCAGTTCGTCCGCGACCTTCCGCAGCGCCGGCAGCACGGTCTCGTCGACGAACTGGCGGGCCTGCGCGTCGGTCGTCTGGCGCAGGATGTGCGCGAGACGATGGCGCCAGTGCTGGCCGGTCCAGAAGCTCGTCGCGGGCGCGACGTCCTGCGAGTAGTGCGCGCGGTCGGCCGCGAGCCCGCGCCACAGCCCGTAGCACAGCGCGAGCATGATCAGCGCGACCGGCAGCGCGGCGATCAGCGTCAGCGCCTGCAGCGCGCGCAGCCCGCCCGCGACGAGCAGCACCGCCGCGGTCACGCCGAGCAGCGCGGCCCAGAACAGCCGCTGCCAGACCGGCGAATCCGCGGCGCCGCGCGTCGCGATCTGGTCGATCACGTATGCGCCCGAATCGGCCGACGTGACGAAGAACACCGCGATCAGCACGATCGCGGCGATCGACAGCAGTTGCGACAGCGGCAGGAAATCGAAGAAGCGGAACAGCAGCGCGTCGACGTTGGTGGCCGTCTGCGCGAGCGCGCCGGCCGCGCCGTGCGTGTCGAGCCAGATCGCGCTGTTGCCGAACACGGTCATCCACACGAGGTTGAACGCGGTCGGCACGAGCAGCACGCCGATCACGAACTGGCGGATCGTGCGGCCGCGCGAGATGCGCGCGATGAACATGCCGACGAACGGCGACCACGACACCCACCACGCCCAGTACAGGATCGTCCAGCCGCCGAACCAGCCTTCCTCGCGCGGCGACGCATACGCATAGGTGCGGAACGACAGCTCGACGAGGTTCGACAGGTACTGGCCGATGTTGTCGCCGAGCGCGCGCAGCAGGAACGCCGTCGGGCCCGCGACGACCACGAACGCCAGCAGCAGGAACGCAAGCAGCAGGTTCAGCTCGGACAGCCGGCGCACGCCCTTGTCGAGGCCGGTGGCGGCCGACAGGCCGGCCAGCGCCACGACGAGCGCGACGAGGCCGATGCGGAACGCGTGGCCGGTCGTATCCCAGCCGGCGACCGTATGCAGGCCCGCGCCGAGCTGCATCACGCCGTAGCCGAGCGTCGCCGCGATGCCGGCGATCGTGCCGACCAGCGCGAACGCGTCGACCGCGTGACCGATCCAGCCGTCGATCCGCTCGCGCAGCAGCGGGTACAGCCCGGAGCGCAGCGTCAGCGGCAGGTTGTAGCGGAAGCCGAAATACGCGAGCACGAGGCCCATCACGCCGTAGATCGCCCACGCATGAAAGCCCCAGTGGAAGAACGTCATCAGCATCGCCTCGCGCGCGGCGGCGGGCGTGCCGGGCGCGACGGTCGGCGGCTTCAGGAAGTGCTGCATCGGCTCGCCGACGCCGAAGTACATCAGGCCGATGCCCATGCCGGCCGCGAACAGCATCGCGGTCCACGACACGAAGCTGAATTCGGGCTCGGCGTCGTCCGGGCCGAGCTTGGTGTGGCCGAAGTCGCTCGCGGCGATCAGCACGAGAAAGATCAGGAACGTGGTGACCGCGAGCACGTAGAACCAGTCGAAGTGCGCGATTACCCATTGCTGGCCGGCGAGGAAGAAGGCGCCCGCTTCGGCGGGGCGCAGCGCGCAGACGACGAGCAGCGCGCCGATCAGCGCGAGCGACGGCAGGACGACCTGCGGCCTGAACGTGGTGCGGGGCGACGGAGGGGAAGCTGACATGGTTGGCATCCAGGGAGGGGCCACGACACGGAACGCCGCCCGCCGCGCGCATGGGCGCGGCACGCCCGAATGCGGCGGGGTCGTGTGATGTTACCCGGTGGAAGGGCTGCAACGCAGGGCAATGCAGGAGCAAAACCCGTGCATTGTAAGTGATTCGTCAGATTGGCCGGCCGGGCCGGGCGATGAAGGGGGATGCCACCGCGCCGGCGAAGCGCCCGCGCATCGGGGATTCCCTGAGTTGATGAAAATTTATTTTTTTCCTGCGGTGGTGCGTGTAAGTTTACTTTCACTTTCAATCTCCCGACTGCCGACGCGCCCGCATGCCGCCGCTCCATCCGCCCGCCTTGTCCGACGCCGAACCTTCGATTGCCGCGCGCATCGCGGCCGCGATGCCGGTGCTCACGCCGATTCACCGGCGCATGGGCGAATACGTGCTCGCGAATCCGTTCCGCGCGGCGACGATGCGGATCGACGAACTCGCGCAGGCGGTGAACGCGTCGATCGCCACCGCGAACCGCTTCGCGAAGGCGCTCGGCTTCGACGGCTATCCGGCGATGCGCGCGGCGCTCGTGCGCGGCTTCGAGGCGACGCTCGGGCCGGTCGAGCGGCTGCGTTCCGCGCAGGAACTGGAAGCCGGCGTGCGCGGCGCCGCCTGGATCGACGCGGTGTTCGACCAGGCGGTCGAGAACCTCGAGCACACGCGCGCGCAGCTGAACGCGACGCAGGTCGAGGCGGCGGTCGAGGCGATCGTCGCCGCGCGCCGGGTGCTGATCCTCGGCGCGGGGTCGAGCGCGTTCCTCGCGGGGCTGATGGAGCACGGCCTGTCGGTCTGCCACGACAACGTGCAGTCGCTCGCGCTGCTCGGCGGCCCGTCGCACGCGGCGCGGCGCCTGTATTCGGCCGATGCGCGCGACCTGGTGATCGCGATCGCGTTTCCGCGCTACGTCGAGGACACGATGGAACTGGCGCGCCGCGCGGCCGCGCGCGGCGCACAGGTGCTCGCGCTGACCGACGGCCCCGATTCGCCGCTCGCGCCGTTCGCGTCGCTGACGCTATTCGTGACCGCGCAGCGGCGCTTCGCGGCCACGTCGGAAGCGGCCGTGCTCGCGATGATCGAGGCGCTGATCGACGCGGTCGCGCTGCGCACCCACCGTTCCGCGAAGGCCGCGGCCGAGATGACCGAATTCCTGTTGCCCTGGCTCACGCAGCCGCAGGCCGCGCTGCCGGACACGCACCCTTCACCTTCATCCTCCCGTACGAGAAAAGCATGACTTCACCCGCGATCGTGGCGATTCATGGCGGCGCAGGCACGATCCTGCGCAACGCGATGAACACCGAAACCGAGCTGCAGTACCGCACCGAGCTGGCGGCGATCCTGCGCGCCGCGCAGGCGGTGCTCGCCGACGGCGGCAGCGCGCTCGACGCCGTCACCGTCGCGGTGCGGATGCTCGAGGACTGCCCGCTGTTCAACGCGGGGCGCGGCGCGGTGTACACGGCCGACGGCACGCACGAGCTGGACGCCGCGATCATGGACGGCGCGACGCTCGCCGCCGGCGCGGTGTGCTGCGCGACGCGCGTGCGCAATCCGGTGCTCGCCGCGCGGCGCGTGATGGAAGCGAGCGAGCACGTGATGTTCGCCGGCGCGGGCGCCGACGCGTTCGCGGCCGCGCACGGCCTGGAACTCGTCGAGCCGGGCTACTTCGGTACCGACGCGCGCCATGCGCAGTGGCTCAAGGCGCGCGAAGCCGCGGGCATGCTGCTCGATCACGACGCCGCGACGTTTGCGTCCGGCGACGGCGCGCCGCGCCCGCCCGAGCCGCTCGACCCGGACCGCAAGCACGGCACCGTCGGCGCGGTCGCGCGCGACCTGCACGGCCACGTCGCGGCGGCCACGTCGACCGGCGGGATCACCAACAAGCAGCCGGGCCGGGTCGGCGATTCGCCGATCATCGGCGCGGGCTGCTATGCGGACGACGCCACCTGCGCGGTGTCGTCGACCGGCACCGGCGAGATGTTCATCCGCCTCGCCACCGCGCACGACGTCGCCGCGCAGATCGCGTACCGCGGCGCGTCGCTGCAGGACGCCGCGCATGACGTCGTGATGAACAAGCTGTCGCGCATCGCGGGGCGCGGCGGGATCATCGCGGTCGATGCGCACGGCAATGTCGCGATGCCGTTCAACACCGAAGGGATGTATCGCGGCTACGCGCGTGTCGGCGCCGCGCCCGTGGTCGGGATCTATCGCGATGACGCGGCCTGAGCCCGCGTCGCGCCACCCGCAGGAGAGGCCCGCATGACATCGAACCGAACCCAGGCCGCGCTTGCCATGCCCGAACGGCGCGTCGTCGCGGTCGACGACCTGTCGGTGACGTTCAGCCGCGAAGGCGAGACGTTCGACGCGGTGCGCGGCGTGTCCTTCCACGTCGACCGCGGCGAGACGCTCGCGATCGTCGGCGAATCCGGCTCCGGCAAGTCGGTCACGTCGCTCGCGCTGATGCGGCTCGTCGAGCACGGCGGCGGCACGATCACGCGCGGCCGGATCGCGTTTCAGCGGCGCAACGGCACGCAGCTCGACCTCGCGCAGGCGAGCGCCGCGACGATGCGCGGCGTGCGCGGCGCGGACATCGCGATGATCTTCCAGGAGCCGATGACGTCGCTCAACCCGGTGTTCACGGTCGGCGACCAGATCAGCGAGGCGATCGCGCTGCACCAGTCGAAGCACGCGTCGGACGCGCGCGCCGAGGCGCTGCGCCTGCTCGACCTCGTGCGCATCCCCGAGGCGCGCCGCGTGTTCGCGCGCTATCCGCACCAACTGTCCGGCGGGATGCGCCAGCGCGTGATGATCGCGATGGCGCTGTCGTGCCGACCCGCGCTGCTGATCGCCGACGAGCCGACCACCGCGCTCGACGTGACGATCCAGGCGCAGATCCTGCAATTGATCCGCGGCCTGCAGGACGAGATGAACATGGGCGTGGTGTTCATCACGCACGACATGGGCGTGGTCGCCGAGGTGGCCGATCGCGTGCTCGTCATGTATCGCGGCGAGAAGGTCGAGGAGGGCGACGCGCCGCGCATCTTCGCCGCGCCCGAGCACCGCTACACGCGCGCGCTGCTCGCGGCCGTGCCGCGCCTCGGGTCGATGCAGGGCACCGACGTGCCGGAGAAATTCCCGCTGCTGAAGGTGGAGGGCGCAGCAGCCGAAGCCGTGCCGGCCGTGGCGGATGATGATGCCGCCGCATTGGCCGCGCTTGCCCAGCCGCCGGTCGATGACGCCGTGCCGCCGGTGCTGCGCGTGCGCGACCTCGTCACGCGCTTTCCGGTCAAGAGCGGGCTGTTCGGCCGCGTGTCGCAATACGTGCACGCGGTCGAGCGCGTCAGCTTCGAGCTGCGCCCGGGCGAGACGCTCGCGCTCGTCGGCGAGTCGGGCTGCGGCAAGTCGACGACGGGCCGCTCGCTGCTGCGCCTCGTCGAATCGCAGAGCGGCTCGATCGAATTCGACGGCCGCGACATCAGCGCGATGAAGGGCGCCGACCTGCAGGCGCTGCGCCGCAATATCCAGTTCATCTTCCAGGATCCGTTCGCGTCGCTGAACCCGCGGCTTACGGTCGGCTTCTCGATCATGGAGCCGCTGCTCGTGCACGGCGTCGCGAGCGGCCGCGCCGCGCAGGCGCGGGTCGACTGGCTGCTCGACCGGGTCGGGCTGCCGGCCGAGGCCGCGCGCCGCTATCCGCACGAATTCTCCGGCGGGCAGCGCCAGCGGATCGCGATCGCGCGCGCGCTCGCGCTGAACCCGAAGGTCGTGATCGCCGACGAGTCGGTGTCCGCGCTCGACGTATCGGTGCAGGCGCAGATCGTCAACCTGATGCTCGACCTGCAGCGCGAGCTGGGTGTCGCGTACCTGTTCATCTCGCACGACATGGCGGTGGTCGAGCGCATCAGCCATCGGGTCGCGGTGATGTATCTCGGCCAGATCGTCGAGATCGGCCCGCGCCGCGCGGTGTTCGAGGCGCCGCAGCATCCGTACACGAAGAAGCTGATGAGCGCGGTGCCCGTCGCCGACCCGGCGCGCCGCCACGCGCCGCGCCAGCTCGCGGCGGACGAGGTGCCGAGCCCGATCCGCGCGGCCGGCGACGAGCCGGCGGTCGCGCCGCTCGTCGCGGTCGGCCCCGATCACTTCGTCGCGACGCATCGCGTCGGCGGCGCGTACTGACGCACGAGGAGGCCAGATGGACCGCAGTTGCGCACGCGCCAGACAGCGGCGCTTTTTTCCCGAGCGGGCACAGTCGTTCCGCGATTCCCACCACGCGTCACCGAACCATTCACAGGAGCCCAGCAACATGAACAAGCCGCTTTCGTTCCCGACGTTCCGTCCCCGCGCGCTGGTCGTCGCGAGCGCAGGCGCATTCGCGCTGTCGGCCGCGCTGCCCGCGTTCGCGCAGCAGAATGTGGTGGTCGCGGTGTATTCGACGTTCACGACGATGGACCCGTACGACGCGAACGACACGGTGTCGCAGGCCGCCGTCAAGTCGTTCTACGAAGGGCTGTTCGGCTTCGACAAGGACATGAAGCTCGTCAACGTGCTCGCGACGGGCTACCAGGCGTCGCCGGACGCGAAGGTCTACACGGTCAAGCTGCGCGGGGGTGTGAAGTTCCAAGACGGCACCGATTTCAACGCCGCCGCGGTGAAGGCGAACTTCGACCGCGTGACCGATCCGGCGAGCAAGCTGAAGCGCTACGGGCTGTTCCGCGTGATCGAGAAGACCGAGGTGGTCGATCCGCTCACGGTGAAATTCACGCTGCGCGAGCCGTTCTCCGCGTTCATCAACACGCTCGCGCACCCGTCGGCGGTGATGATTTCGCCGGCCGCGCTGAAGAAGTGGGGGCGCGACGTGTCGCTGCATCCGGTCGGCACGGGCCCGTTCGAGTTCGTCGAATGGAAGCAGACCGACGACATGAAGGTGAAGAAGTTCGCCGGCTACTGGAAGAAGGGTTATCCGAAGGTCGACACGATCGACTGGAAGCCGGTGGTCGACAACAATACGCGCGCCGCGCTGATCAAGACCGGCGAGGCCGATTTCGCGTTCACGATTCCGTTCGAGCAGACGGCCGACCTGAAGAACAACCCGAAGGTCGACCTGATCGAGCGGCCGTCGATCATCCAGCGCTACATCTCGCTGAACACGCAGAAGAAGCCGTTCGACAATCCGAAGGTGCGCGAAGCGCTGAACTACGCGGTCAACAAGGAGGCGCTCGCGAAGGTCGTGTTCGCCGGTTACGCGACGCCGCAGACGGGCGTCGCGCCGGCCGGCGTCGAGTTCGCGACGAAGCTCGGCCCGTGGCCGTACGACCCGGCGAAGGCGCGCGCGCTGCTGAAGGAGGCCGGCTATCCGAACGGCTTCGAATCGACGCTGTGGTCCGCGTACAACCACACCACGGCGCAGAAGCTGATCCAGTTCGTGCAGCAGCAGCTCGCGCAGGTCGGCGTGAAGGTGCAGGTGCAGGCGCTCGAGGCCGGCGAGCGGGTGGCCAAGGTCGAGAGCGCGCAGGATCCGGCCACCGCGCCGGTGCGGATGTACTACTCGGGCTGGTCGGCGTCGACCGGCGAGGCGAACTGGGCGCTGTCGCCGCTGCTCGCGTCGGCGTCGCTGCCGCCGAAGCTCTACAACACCGCGTACTACAAGAACGGCCTCGTCGACGACGATCTCGCGAAGGCGCTCGAGACCACCGACCGCACGAAGAAGGCCGCGCTCTACGCCGATGCGCAGAAGCAGGTGTGGGCCGACGCGCCGTGGATCTTCCTCGTGCAGGAGAAGATCGTCTATGCGCGCAGCAAGCGCCTGCAGGGCATGTACGTGATGCCGGACGGCTCGTTCAACTTCGACGAGATTTCGGTGAAATGAGCGCGTTCGCGCGCCGCTACCGTTGGGTGTCCCCATGCTGAACTTCATCGTCAAGCGCCTGACCGGCCTGTTGCCGACCCTCGCGATCGTCGCGGTGCTGGTGTTCCTGTTCGTGCACCTGCTGCCGGGCGACCCCGCGCGGCTCGCGGCGGGGCCGGAGGCCGACGACGCGACGGTCGCGCTGGTGCGCGCGGATCTCGGCCTCGACCAGCCGATGCCCGCGCAGTTCGCGAACTTCTTCGTGAAGATCGCGCACGGCGACTTCGGCAAGTCGACGCGCAGCAAGCGGCCGGTGTCGACCGAGATCGGCGAGCGTTTCATGCCGACGCTGATGCTGACGATCGTCAGCATGGGGTGGGCGACGCTGTTCGGGATGGCGATCGGCATCGTGTCGGCAGTGTGGCGCAACCAGTGGCCGGACCGCGTCGGCATGACGCTCGCAGTGTCCGGCATCTCGTTTCCCGCGTTCGCGCTCGGCATGCTGCTGATGGAGATCTTCTCGGTGAAGCTCGGCTGGCTGCCGGTCGTGCCGGACGGCACCTGGAAGAGCTACGTGCTGCCGTCGCTGACGCTCGGCGCGGCCGTGGCGGCGGTGATGGCGCGCTTCACGCGCGCGTCGTTCGTCGAGGTGCTGAACGAGGATTTCGTGCGCACCGCGCGCGCGAAGGGCGTGCACGAGCCGATGGTCGTGCTCAAGCACTGCCTGCGCAACGCGATGATTCCGGTCGTCACGATGATGGGGCTGCAGTTCGGCTTCCTGCTCGGCGGCTCGATCGTCGTCGAGGCGGTGTTCAACTGGCCGGGGCTCGGGCGCCTGCTGGTCGATGCGGTGACGATGCGCGACTACCCGGTGATCCAGGCGATCGTGCTGCTGTTCTCGCTCGAGTTCATCCTGATCAACCTGACCGTCGACGTGCTGTACGCGGTCATCAACCCGACCATCCGGTTCAAGTGAGGCCAGCATGAACGCGACAGTCCAGACCTCGGCGCCGGCCGCATCCACGGCGATCCGCACGCCGTGGCGCGAATTCTGGCGCAAGTTCCGCAAGCAGACCGTCGCGCTCGTCGCCGGCGGCTTCGTGCTGCTGCTCGTCGTGCTGGCGTTCGTCGGCCCGCACATCGTGCCGTTCGACCCGGAGAACTATTTCGACTACGACGCGCTCAATGCGGTGCCGTCGGCCACGCACTGGTTCGGCGTCGATGCGCTCGGCCGCGACATCTTCAGCCGGATCGTCGCCGGCACGCGCATCTCGCTGGCCGCGGGCTTCTTCTCGGTCGCGCTCGGCGCGTTCGTCGGCACCGTGTTCGGCCTGCTCGCCGGTTATTACGAAGGCTGGTGGGACCGCATCACGATGCGCGTCGCCGACGTGCTGTTCGCATTCCCGGGCATCCTGCTCGCGATCGGCGTCGTCGCGATCCTCGGCAACGGGATGATCAACGTGATCTGCGCGGTCGCGATCTTCAGCATCCCGGCGTTCGCGCGGCTCGTGCGCGGCAATACGCTGATGCTCAAGCACATGACCTATGTCGAGGCCGCGCGCAGCATCGGCGCGTCGGATCGGACGATCATCATGCGGCACATCCTGCCGGGCACGGTGTCGTCGGTCGTCGTCTACTTCACGATGCGGATCGGCACGTCGATCATCACCGCGGCGAGCCTGTCGTTCCTCGGGCTCGGCGCGCAGCCGCCGACGCCGGAGTGGGGCGCGATGCTCAACGAAGCGCGCGCGGACATGGTCGCCGCGCCGCACGTCGCGATCTTTCCGAGCCTCGCGATCTTCCTGACCGTGCTCGCGTTCAACCTGCTCGGCGACGGGCTGCGCGACGCGCTCGATCCGAAGCTGGAGCGGCGCTGATGGCCGGTGCATCGATGGGGATGTCGGTGCTGCCCGCGGGGCCGCGCGGCACGATCGCCGACGTGCCCGGCGTGACGGTCGGCCACTGCACGCTCGACGCGGGCGCGGTGCAGACCGGCGTCACCGTCGTGAAGCCGCACCCGGGCGACCTGTATCGCAGCAAGGTGCCGGCCGGCGCGGCGGTGATCAACGGTTTCGGCAAGAGCGTCGGGCTCGTGCAGGTCGACGAACTCGGCGTGATCGAGACGCCGATCGCGCTGACCGGCACGTTCGGCGTCGGGATGGTCGCGCACGCGCAGATTCGCGCGGCGATTGCGGCGAACCCGGCGATCGGTCGCGACTGGCCCACCGTCAACCCGCTCGTGTTCGAATGCAACGACGGCTACCTGAACGACCTGCACGCGTTCGCGGTAGCGCCGTCGCACTACGACGACGCGTGCCGCGCCGCGTCGCGCGATGTGCTGCGCGGCGCGATCGGCGCCGGGCGCGGGATGTCGTGCTTCGACCTGAAGGGCGGGATCGGCTCCGCGTCGCGGCGCGCGGTGGTCGCGCAGCGGCCGTACACGGTCGGCGCGCTCGTGCTCGCGAACTTCGGCCGGCTGCCGATGCTGACGCTCGGCGGCGTGCAGATCGGCCGCGTCGTGAGCGCGCGGCACGATGCCGGGCAGGCCGCGCCGCCCGAACAAGGCTCGATCATCATGCTGCTCGCGACCGACGCGCCGCTCGACGCGCGGCAACTGACGCGGCTCGCGCGCCGCGCGGCGGCGGGGCTCGCGCGCACGGGGTCGGTCTACGGCCACGGCAGCGGCGACATCGCGCTCGCGTTCTCGACCGCGTACACGGTGCCGCACGACGCACAACACGTAGCGCTGCCCGCGCTGCTCGCCGACAGCATGCTCGATCCGCTGTTCCTGGCCGCGGCCGAAAGCGTCGAGCATGCGATCGCCGATGCGCTGCTGCAGGCGGTGACGGTCGCGGGGCGCGACGGTCACGTGCGGCAGTCGCTGCGCGACGCCGTGCCCGACCTCGACAGCCTGCTCAACGAAAGACGACCCATCCGGACATGAAGATCCTGATCTCGACCGATATCGAAGGCGTCGCCGGCGTGTTTGCCGTCGAGCAGACGCGGCCCGGCAACCCCGAATACGAGCGCGCGCGCCGCTGGATGACCGCCGAGGCGAACGCGGCGATCGAAGGCGCGTTCGCGGGCGGCGCGCAGGCCGTCTGGGTCAACGATTCGCATGGCGGCTTTCGCAACCTGCTGCCGGATGCGCTCGATTCGCGGGTGCGGGTCGTGCTCGGCAAGCCGCGGATGCTGGGCATGATGGCCGGGCTCGAGCAGCGGCCGGACCTCGTGTTCATGATCGGCTACCACGCGAAGTCGCAGACGCGCGGCGTGCTCGCGCACACGATCAACAGCTTCGCGTTCACGCAGGTCTGGCTGAACGGCGTCGAGCTTGGCGAGGCCGGGCTGTATGGCGCGCTCGCGCGGGAATACGGCGCGCACGTCGCGCTGGCGTCCGGCGACGACGTGTTCGCCGACGAAACACAGCCGCTGTTTCCCGCCGCGCGCTTCGCGACGGTCAAGACGGCCGGCGGCGCGGCGACCGGCGACACGCTGACGCCCGCGGCCGCGTGCGCGCATATCGAGGCCGCGGCGCGCGAGACCGTCGAGCATGCGCGGTCGGCCGGCTGGCACGCCGACGTGCACCGGGCCATGCCGGCGGCCTGCACGTTGCGCGTGCAGACGGCCGCGCTCGCGGACCTGTTCGGCATGCTGCCGTCGCTCGAGCGGGTGGATGCGGTGACGCTGCGGTTCGACGCGCCGTCGGTCGAGCATGTGGTGCGCACGCTGAACAGCCTGTCGGCGATGTCGTTCATGTTGCGCTGAAGGGCTGGCCCGGCGCGCGTGCTCCCGGGATCCCGAGATGAACCAGAAGTTTGCCCCGGGAGGGCGCTCGCTGGAGGGTGGCCGCAAGCGCCATCACGTGATCGGCTCGCTCCGCGCCAATGAAGCTGTGCCGGCGGCGTTACTCGATGCGCTGACTCATGAAGCACGCAGGACGTTACCTGAACGACCTTGTCGAGCAGGGTCATCGGGCCATCGAATGCATCGCGAAACCGATGCTGGGCTTCGGGATTTTCGGTGCGCGCGCATCATTTTGTCCGGCATCGAGGTCATGCATACGATTCGTAAAGGACAGATGCAGGTGGAACACGGCGCCTACCCGTCAGTTGCCACGCAGTTCACCTCGGTGGAGATTTAAGTCATCCTTACTATATTGACCAGGCTCGTTCGTCTATCGTTATCGCGACAAAACCGCCGAGAGAGGCAAGATCCGGTGGGATTTCGCGGCAGACCGAGCGCTGGCGAATCGGCGCCCGACGGTTGCACATCGGGACTCGTCACGCCATGTCGAGGGCGCGCTTGCGCAGGCGGCTGTCGTGCAACACGCCGGCCGCTTCGAGCACGGGATACGCCGTCGAACAGAACAGCGAATTGAGCCGCTTCATGTGGCTGACGAGATCGAGATGCAGCGCGCTCGTTTCGAGGCTGCGCGGCGTCTGATCGGCAAGGCGATCGAGGTGGCTGTACGAATAGACCCGTTCCAGATCCCGGAAATGCTCCTTTTCCGTCAGCAGCTGCTTTGCGCACTGCAGATCGTTGTTCAGGAACACGGACAGCCCAAGCTGCAGGTTGCTGATCAACCGGACCTGTAGATCCGACAGCTCGCCGAGGCCCGCCGGCGAGAATTCCAGCCGGTGCGCGACCTTCTTGTCTGCGAGATCGGCCGCGATCCGCTCGATGACGTCGCCGGCGTGCTCCAGGTTGATCGTCAGCGAAATGATATCGGTCCAGCGACGGCTTTCCGCTTCGTCGAGCTGTTCGCGGGAGACATGCGACAGATACGTCTTGATGTGCGCGTACAGCTGATCGACGTCGTCGTCGAGGCGGATCGTTGCGCGCGCAAGATCCGCCGAGTTGTGATTCAGCAACTCGCCGACGTTGTCCAGCATCTTCCGGATGATGTCGCCGATGCGCAGCACCTCGCGTGACGCGTTCGCGAGCGCAAGCGTCGGCGTGGACAGTGCCGCCAGATCAAGATGCAGCGGACGCAGTTCGTCGGTGGACTGCGGCGTGTCGCGCAGTATCCGATTCGACAGCCTGACGACCGGATCGATGAACAGCATCGCGATGCAGCAGCGCACGGTGTTGTAGACGAAATGGAATCCGACCACGGCTTCGCGCGGATTGGGCACCAGCGCGGGCAAGATGTGCGTGAGCCAGTTCGCGAACGGCAGGGCGATGGCCGCACCGACGATCTTGAACAGCATGCTGCCGAGCGCGAGCCGCCGCGCCGCGGCGTTCTGCGGCCACGCTCCCATCGTCGCCAGCATGCCGCTGCCGAGATTCGAACCGATGACGAGGCACAGCGCGACCTTCAGCGAGATGACGCCCGATGACGCCAGCGTTGCCGTCAGCAGCACGGCGGCGAGGCTCGAGTAAGACAGGATCGCGAACGCGGCCCCGACGAGCGCGTCGAGCAGGGCGTCCCCGGTCAGTGCGGAGAACATGACCCGGACACCCGCACCATGCATGATCGGATCGACCGCCTCGACGATCAGGCGCAGCGCGAGAAGAATCAGCCCCAGCCCGATCAGGGTGCGGCCGAGCTGGCCGATGCGGTTCTCCTTGCGTGTCAGGAACAACGGCACGCCGATGAGCACCAGCAGCGGCCAGAGCCAGGACAGGTCGAGCGTAAGCACGCGTGCCATCAGCGCCGTGCCGACATCGGCGCCCAGCATGATCGCGAGGCCGCTCGTCAACGTCAGCAGGCCCTGAGCCGCATAGGAGGTGGCGATCATGGCGGTGGCATTGCTGCTCTGTACGAGGCTCGTGACCAGCAGTCCGGAAAGGAACGCGCGCCATCGATTGCTCGCGCTCCGGGCCAGCGCGGTACGCAAATCGGCACCCAGGACGCGGAGGATACCCGTGCGCACGATATGCGAGCCCCAGACGAGCAACGCGACACCCGACAGCAGATTTAGCAAGAAGAGCATGGTGACACCCAGACACCCAACTGGATTACGACTGGAACGGCGCTCCCCGCCACTGTTGCAACCAAGGCGGCCGTTCGACGAAGCACCCGAAGGTGGCGCCAAGTCTTGCACATTTTTTCCGTCTCGTGTCACAAAAAGTTCGTTTTCGCGCAGATCCGAACGCTCTCTATTTTCGTTTTCGGCGCCGGATGTGATGAGGACTGCCCGCCATTCGGGTTTGTCCGGATCAACCCGTCATCTGGTCGGGCGCGGCGGGCCCGACAAGCGGCAGGCGACCCGGATAGTACGGAATCCAGACCGGTTTCATTTACGATCGCCCCTGTCATGGATGGCGCCGGGGTGCGTCCCGTGCACGACCGGGCGGGCGATACGCAAGCGACGTCCTGAACGGCGGTCATGCTGCACGGATCGCCGAATGGAGCGGGATCCGGCGCATGGACACAGCACCGGTGTCCGATGTTGCATGTCGTTCTACGGGTTTATACGAGGGTATTTTTGGGTACTTGCAAAGTCGATCCTTTGGTCGTAGCCTTCGTCCGATCCTGAAAATGTTCCTTTGCGAACATTTCTCGTTTGTTTCCGAATACGAACGACGCCAGACGAAATTTGTTGGACGAACACGGCAAGCGCAGTTCGCCGGCACCCTGGTCCGGCGACGTCTGGATGTCCAGGCGCTGTGATCGGAGACATGTTCAGGCGAGGGAACGGTGTAAGGGCCGATGAGGAAAAGGTATCCGTTTAGTAAGGATTGCTGAAATGAGAAACGCTTTCGGTCACATGACGTCGGGTTCGTGGGGGTATCCGAAGCTCGCAGCCCATCGTTGTGGCGGATCGCTGGCACCGGAAAACACGCTGGCCGGCCTGGACGCGGCGATGCTGCATGGCTACCGGATGGTGGAGTTCGACGCGAAGCTGTCGGCTGACGGGCAAGTCTATCTGTTGCACGACGACACGCTCGATCGCACGACCAACGGCCAGGGCGCGGCGAGCGGGATGGCCTGGGCCCAGCTTGCCGAGCTCGACGCCGGCAGCCGGTTCTCGGCGGAATTCGCGGGCGAGCGTCTGCCGCGATTCGACGCGATCGCTGCGCGCTGCGCGCAGCTCGGCATGGCCGCGAATATCGAAATCAAGCCGTGTCCCGGTGGGGAACGGGAGACCGGGCGCGCCGTCGCGCTTGCCGCGCGCGAGATGTGGGCGACTGGTCGCACGCCGCTGTTGTCGTCGTTCTCCGTTGATGCGCTGGCGGCTGCGCGCGATGTAGCGCCGTCCCTGCCGCGCGGCATGCTGTTCGAAACGATCCCGTCGGACTGGCGGTACATCGTCAAGGAACTCGACTGCATCTCACTGCATGCCGATCACGAAACACTCGACGAGTCGTTCGTGGCCGAATGTCATGCGGAAGGGCTGCGCGTGCTGGCGTATACGGTCAACGATCCCGAGCGAGCCACGACGCTGTCGGCCTGGGGCGTGGATCTACTCTGCACGGACCGGCTCGACCTGTTGAAACCTGAGCATTTCGCCTGAATCCGGGCGGGCACTGATGACGGGATCTGCGCCCGTCATGCGCGAGTTGCCGACTTTCGGTAATTCAGTACTTCAAGCCTCGTAAAAGGAAGGTCGCACCATGAAACGCAATCTGTCTAATTATTTCGTCATGCTTCCTATCGTCCATGGCGCGGCCATGTTCGCCAGCCAGGCTCATGCCGAGCCATTGGATGCGCTTGTCAAGGCAGCCAAGCAGGAAGGGCAGCTGACGGTCATTGCGCTGCCGCATGACTGGTGCGGCTACGGCCCGATGCTGGCGAATTTCCAGAAGAAATACGGCATCAAGATAAACGAACTGAATCCGGATGCGGCTTCGGGCGACGAGATCGAAGCGATCAAGGCGAACAAGGGTAACAAGGGGCCGCAGGCGCCCGATGTAATTGACGTCGGCCTGTCGTTCGGCCCGGCCGCGAAGGCGGCCGGCCTGCTGCAGCCTTACAAGGTATCGACCTGGAAGTCGATTCCGGACGGCGCAAAGGATGCCGACGGCTACTGGTATGGCGACTACTACGGCGTGCTCGCGTTCGAAGTCAATGCCGACATGATAGACAAGGTGCCGAGCGACTGGCCGGACCTGCTGAAATCCGATTACCGCAATGCCGTTGCGCTCGCCGGCGATCCGCGCTCCGCGAGCCAGGCGATCATGGCTGTTTTCGCGGCGGGCGTGTTGCAGGCCAAGGGTGACATGAACCAGGCAGCGACGGCCGGCCTGAAGTACTTCTCGGATCTGAACAAGAACGGCAACTTCGTGCCGGTCATCGGCAAGGCCGCGTCGCTCGCGCAGGGTACGACGCCGATCGTCATTCGCTGGGACTACAACGCGCTCGCCGACCGCGACACGCTGAAGGGCAATCCGAAGGTGCAGGTCGTCGTGCCGAAGACGGGTGTGGTCGCGGGTGTCTATGTCCAGGCGATCAGCGCCTACGCGCCGCATCCGAATGCCGCGAAGCTGTGGATGGAATATCTGTATTCGGATGAAGGCCAGTTGGGCTGGCTCGCGGGCTACTGTCATCCGATCCGCTACGACGAACTCGTGAACGCGAAGAAGGTGCCGCAGGCGCTGCTCGACAAGCTGCCGCCGGCGACCGCATACAAGAACGCCGTGTTCCCGACGATCGCGCAACAGGACGCTTACAAGGAAACGATCACGAAGCAGTGGGACCGCGTCGTGGGTGCCAAGGTCAAGTGATGTCGGCCGGCGCTCCGCCGGCACCGTTTCTGGATCGATCATTGTCGCGCTTCAGTCGTCAGGAATCCTTCATGAGTGTCATATCAAATGTCAGGGCGCGCAAGCCGGAAGCGGCAGCCCCCCATTTAACCCAGCCGGCCCCGCATGCCCGCGGGTCGGGTGTCGGAACGTCGATGCTGACCTGGATCGGCGTATTGCCGTTCTTGCTGTTCGCTTTGCTGTTCCTGATCCTGCCGACCGGTTACCTGATCGTCGGCGCGTTCCAGAACGCGCAAGGTCATTTCACGCTCGCGAATTTCCGCGCGCTGCTGCAGCCGAGCGTGCTGGAAGCGTACTGGATCAGCTTCAAGGTCAGCGCAGCGTCCGCCGTGGGCGGTGCGGTGTTCGGCTCGCTGCTCGCCTGGGCTGCCGTTCAGGGGCGTCTGCCAGGTTGGGTGCGGCCGACGTTGACAACGTTTTCCGGCGTTGCATCGAACTTCGCCGGTGTCCCGCTTGCATTTGCGTTCATCAGCACGCTGGGCCGGGTGGGCCTCGTGACCGTGCTGCTGCACAAGTATCTCGACATCAACCTGTACTCGACGGGCTTCAGCATTCTGAGCTTCTGGGGCCTCACGCTGACCTATCTGTACTTCCAGATTCCGTTGATGGTGCTGATCGTCACGCCGGCGCTCGACGGCCTGAAGCGCGAGTGGCGCGAGGCGTGCGACAGCCTCGGCGGCACGGCGCTGCAATATTGGCGCCACATTGCATTGCCCGTGCTATGGCCGAGCCTCCTCGGCTCGATGCTGCTCCTGTTCGCCAACTCGTTCGGCGCGGTCGCGACCGCCTATGCGCTCACCGGCAGTTCGCTGAACATCGTGACGATCCTGCTCTATGCGCAGGTGCGCGGGGACGTGCTGCATGACCAGAACCTCGGCTATGCGCTGGCGCTCGGGATGATTCTCGTGACCGGCCTGTCGAATGGCGGCTATATCTGGCTTCGTGCGCGTGCTGAAAGGGGGCGTCGATGAAACAATCTCGCTTGGGCGCGTGGATCGCGATGGCGATCGGCTCGCTCTATTTCCTGATTCCGCTCGCCGCGACGTTCGAATTCAGTCTGCGGATGCGCCGCGACGGCTACAGCTTCGAGGCGTATCGCGTGGTGCTCGGCGACGCCAACTTCCAGGCATCGTTCGGCTATTCAATCGCGATGGCGGTGGCGACGATAATCTTGGGTGTCCTGCTTGTCGTGCCGACCGTCTACTGGGTACAGCTGAAGCTGCCGAAGCTGCGGCCCGTGGTCGAGTTCATCACGTTGCTGCCGCTCGTCATTCCGGCCATCGTGATCGTGTTCGGTTACCTGCACATCTACAACAGCAGCTCGCTTCTGCCGCTGACGGCCAACGAGCGCGCGACCGACTGCCTGCTGGTGTTCGGCTACGTCACGCTGTCGCTCCCGTACATGTACCGGGCCATTGATGCCGGGTTGCGCTCGATTGACGTGCGCTCCCTGACGGAGGCGGCCGAGTGCCTTGGCGCCGGCTGGGCGACTATCCTGTTCAAGGTGATCCTGCCGAACATTCGCTCCGCGATCCTGTCCGGCGCTTTCCTGACCTTCGCGGTCGTCATCGGCGAATTCACGTTTGCGAGCCTGCTCGATCGTCCCGCGTTCGGGCCGTATCTGCAACTGATCGGAGCAAACCGTGCCTACGAGCCGTCCGCGCTCGCGATTATCGCATTCGCGATCACCTGGGCTTCGATGGGGCTGATCCAGGTGTTCGGGGCCGGTCGAAAATCCGCCCGCGCGCAATTCAACACGAAGTCCTGACTACCCGAGGCGTGACACCATGGCTTTTCTATCGATCGACAATCTTCACAAGACGTTTGGTGCGCACGTCGCGCTGCATCACTTCGACATGCAGATCGAGCGCGGCGAATTCGTCACCTTTCTCGGTCCGTCGGGTTGCGGCAAGACTACCGTGCTGCGGATGATCGCCGGCTTCGAGACCCCGACGCGCGGTGCGATCCACATGGACGGCCGAGACGTGACGCGCACGCCGACGCGTGACCGCAACGTCGGCATGGTCTTCCAGTCGTATGCGCTGTTCCCGAACATGACGGTGGCCGACAACATCGGGTTCGGGCTGCGCGTGAACCGCACGACGCCGACCGAGATCCGTCGCCGCGTCGGCGAGATGCTTGAGCTGATCAAACTCCCCCACATCGCGGAACGTTACCCGTGGCAACTCTCCGGCGGACAGCAGCAGCGTGTCGCGCTGGCACGCGCGCTGGCCGGACAGCCCCAGGTGCTGCTGCTTGACGAGCCGTTGTCCGCGCTCGACGCCAAGATCCGGATCTCGCTCCGTCAGGACATCCGGACGCTGCAGCGCAAACTTGGTATCACGTCGATCTTCGTCACCCACGACCAGGAAGAAGCGTTGTCGATGTCCGATCGCATTGTCGTGATGAACGACGGACGCGTCGAGCAGGTCGGCGGCCCCGGCGACATCTACAACTTCCCGCGCACTCAGTTCGTCGCGTCGTTCGTCGGCACGCTGAACATCCTGTCCGGCCGAGTCGTCGATCCGGCGATCGGGCGGATGGCCGTCGGCAATCAGGAGCTGGTCACGAGCCGGTCGTTGCCGGCGAGCGATGCAGGTAAGGCACGCCTCGTCGCAGTGCGTCCCGAGGCCATCGTCCTCGAGCCGCCGACGCCTGGGCGCAATACGCTCGGCGCGGTCGTCGAGGACGTCGACTTCCATGGAGCGGTCGTCCGGATCCGGACACGCGTGCAGGACGCCGTGGTGTCGCTCGACGTGTTCAATGATCCGGCCCGGAAGTTGCCGGAGCGCGGCCAGCAGGTCTCGCTCGGTTTCTCGTACGACAATCTCGTCGTGCTGGAGGAAGCGGCGGCCTGATCGGCACAAGGCGATCGGATCGCAGCCAGGAGTGGGGCGCAAACCGCCATCGCCTCGCGGTGCGCCGCGCAGCCGATGTGGGTCCGTAGCTTGCGGATTAGGGTGCCGGATCTCGGCTGTCCTGCAAAATACCTTTCTGCTCCAGGCTGCGTGGCGTCGGGACGACAGACAAATTGACCGAAGCGGGTGAATCATGCGCTGGAAGACGACGCGCGTGGGGCTCGGAACAGCAACTACCACGTGGCACCACTTTCGCCGGAAAAACGGTGTGAGTCCGGCTGCGAACCGTCGACGGTTTGCCCAGACCGAAATGTGATCTGCCCGCATAGGGCCTGGGCGCCACCAGCGGGAACGGCGCTGCGGGCTAAACGTGCTCTGTTTTCCGTTTTCTGAAGCGCCCCTGGTCGATAAGCAATACGTCAGATCGATGTGTTATTCGCCTGATGTGTGGCCCCGCGCACATTGTTCCGGTAGTTCGCACCTTACGGCCGGCGTGGTAACGCTGGCGGGGACGATCGCGTTGTCGAACGAATGCGGGACTACGGCTGCGTGATGAATAGTAGAACGAAATGAGTGTTCGTGTTTCGGAGAAATCCCTATGCGAGCTGGAGGAATGATATGAACGCCTCCCACCCATGGGCGGCGGAGGCAAGCAGGAAGGTTTAGCGTCATGGGCCAACGGCATCGGAGTGCCCGGATGGAAGACCATCGAGATTTTCCTGGCGAACCGGAGGCTCCGAGATGAAGCACACGGCAGTGCGTGCGGATCTTGCAAAGAACGTGATGCAGCTCCATTACGTCGACGTGGAAACATCGACAAGCCGGTGAAGCGAGCGGCGATTCTCGAACATTTCGCGAACCGGTCGCCGTGCCTGGTCGACATGGAAGCCTGCGGCGGCGCCCGGCACTGGGCGCGTAAGCTTGCGGCGATGGGCCATCAGGTGAAGCTGATGCCGGCGAAGTTTGTGAAGGCGTTCGTGCTGGGCGTTGGCCTGCTGCCGGCGACGGCGGCGGTCGCAACGATGGGTGAAGCGAAGTCGTTCAGGCCCGGTCGAGCGTTCGCGGCATGGATTGGACTGGTGCCAAGGCAAACCGGGGCGCTTCGTCGAAAAGATCACACCAAGGTCAGTTTGTTTCGTGCGCTACATGCTCACTGGCTCGGCGATTCATTGCAAGCATCGCCGGAGGCGAGTTACGCATGATTTTATTAGTTGGCCTTATAAATAGATTACCATGAACAGAAGCTTGCAAAGGGAGGTGATGTTTCCATATGTCGGATATGCTCGCGTTTCAACGGAAGAGCAAAATCTCGACCTGCAATTCGCTGCATTGAGTCAGCACGGATGCGAAACCATTTTCTCCGATCAAGGCGTTTCGGGAGCATGTTTCGAGCGTCCAGGCCTTGCCGCTGCACTCGCCGCCTTGTCGAGCGGGGCGACGTTGGTGGTCTGGCGTCTCGACCGGCTCGGCCGTTCGATTGCCGAGCTCATCGCGCTGATTGATCAGCTCAATGCGCAAGGCATTGGATTCATGTCTCTGACCGAAGCGATCGACACGCAGTCGTCAGCAGGCCGCTTGTTTTTTCACATGATGGCCGCCCTTGCAGAATTCGAACGCTCGCTGATTAGCGAGCGTACGCGTGCCGGATTGACGAGCGCGCGAGCACGCGGAAGCCGATTGGGACGGCCCCCCAAACTTGACGCGAGCAACGTCGCTCAGGCACTTTTGCTCCTGCAGACCCACTCGATGCCAATAGTCGCCGGTTATTTTGATATTCATGTGCAAACGCTCAGGCGCGCCATCGCCAGACAGAAAAAGCACTCGTGAGGATTTGGCGCGACGCGGCGCTCAGGATGATTGAGCGGCACCTGCCCGCGAGGGTTGCAAGGTTCGATCGAGTTCGAGGATCGGCGCTGGCGCACGCACTCCCGGCTGAAAGCAGGCAAAAAAATGCGCGACCGCCGAATCATGGGCAGGCGCGCTCAAAGGCACTCGGTGTGGCACGCATGGCACGACCGGCAGCCGTCCGGCCATCGTGGCGTGAGGGATTGCTTCCTGTATCGACGGAATTCCGGCAGTTGAATTCGATTGGCACAGCATAAGGCGCATAAAGCGCAAGAGCAACGGGTTAGATCAATGCAATTACAGGTCTGCGCGTGTTGCATTGCGGCAATCCTTCCAGCGCGCTGACGCCTGCCCGAACGCCCGCGTCAGACCAGCACGAACCGGTTCGTTGCGTCGTCGAACACGATCTGCACGTCGCCGGGCGTGAGCGGCACATCCAACGGATCGTTCGGCATGGACGGAATCACCATGCCGTTCTGCCCCGACGACAGGAACAGCGACACGTGATCCTGCACGTAGAACGCGGCCTGGGTATTCCACGGCACCGGTACCGCCGTCTGCGGCGACACCGACGGCGCGTCGTTGACCGTCGCCTGCTGCGCGAGCCCGAGCGAGGAGGTCGTGCCGATCGCGAGATTGGCGATCGAGTACGCACCGTCCGGGCCGTCGCCGATAGGCGCCGCATCGAGATGCCCGTTCTGGAACGCGTAACCCTTGGCGATCTGCACATCGTCCGGAGAGGTCGCATTGAGCGTCAGCACGTTGGTCGGCTGGAGCGGTGTGGTCGTCATGAACAGCCGGAAGCCGCCGTCGATCACCACGCGCTTGCCGGCGAGCGGCGCGAACGCCTGCCAGATGACCGGCGTGCCGGTGCTGCTGGCGAGCGCTTGCGACGCGACGTAGACATCGACCCCGCGCACCAGCGTCACGACGAGATGCGCGCCGTAGATCGTGTTCAACCCGGCGGAATCGATGTCGATATGAAAGGTGGTCGCGGACATGAACGAAAAATCGGCACGCGTGCGCCGCGTGCCGATTTTGCGCCGTCGCTTACGCGATGTGCAGGCTCTTGCGAGCGTCGCCCTGAGCGCTGACGCCGTGGAGGCTGGTGGCGTAGTCGAGCCCGGTGCGCAGCACCGTCTGTTTCAGGTAGAACGTGTTGGTGGCGTCGTTGAATCCGACCGAAGCGACAGGGCTCTGGCTCGACAGCGTGATCACGAGCGCGTTGCTCGCGACCTGCGAGATCACCGAGCCGTTATTGCTGTACGACGCGAGGAACAGTGACAGCTGTTCTTGTGGCGCGAACGTCGCACTCATGTTGTACGGCACCGACACGGCATTGATCGGCGCGTTGACCTGTACGTTGTTGACGACCGCGGTTTGCGCGAGGCCGAAGCTGAAGTTGCCCTGCTGCTCGTTTTGCAGATTGAACGTGCTGGCTCCGCCGCCGGAAGCGCCGTTGAACTGGCCGTTCTGGAACGTGTACAGCCAGCCGGTCTGCACCGGCGCGGTCGATTGCGACGTCATCTGGATCATGGCGCCGGCCAGGGGGATGGTGGTGGTCGCAAACATCGTGTACTGGTCCTGCCAGGTGATCTGGTTCTGCTGCAGCGGCTGGAACGCGATCCATGCAATCGGCAGGTTGCCCTGCGCCAGCGGCTGCGCAACGACGCTCTTCACCAGCGTCACGTAAAGGCAGCTGCTATAAATGCTATTGAGGCCGGCATTATCGATTGCAATGCTGATCTGATAGTTCATTTCCCGTCTCCAAAGGAAATTCAGTGACGAAGGGCGAAGCAACGACCTTCCATGACGCCGCGCGGCAATACCCCGGGATGCGGAACAATGTCGTTCGCCATGCGCGAGCGCCATGCTTCCGCACGAAGCGATTCGGTAACGGCAAGTCGGGTGTGATCCGTCGCGCCGCGAGAAAAGGGGCGCGCCGGCCGAGCCACGGAACGGCGCGCACAAACGGCACAAGGATCGGTGCGACGGCCGGCGTCAGGGGCCGGTCGGGATGCGGGTGGGTCGAGTGCGTGACATCGGAATTCCCCGTGACTGTTTAATTAATGTCGTATTCGATATTTATTTCTTATCGGCTTTTAATGCCGGCTCGCTTCATCATAGATCGCGCATTTGGACATGCAAGGCGAATATGCAGAGGAAATCGAAAACGCATTGATTTATTTTTGCGCTCGTGCAAACCGGCTGGAAAGCGAGCGGTGAAGCGCGGGGGAGAGAAACGTTTTGCTCACGGCGCGCCGGCGGCGAGCGAAAAATGCGCGCGGCGGGGCGCGCGGTGCGGGCCCCGCCGGTCGGTCGCCGCCCGTGCGCCGGTCAGACGTCGAAGAACACGGTTTCGTCCGGGCCCTGCATGCGGATGTCGAAGCGGTACACGGTCGGGCCACCCGGCTGCGCGTCGCGCTTGGCGACGAGCGTCGCGCGGCGTTCGGCCGGCACCGCGTTCAGCACCGGATCGGCTGCGTTCGCTGCCGCTTCGTCGTCGAAATACACGCGCGTGAACGCATGCGTGAGGATCCCGCGCATCATCACCGTCACGTTGATGTGCGGCGCATCGTCCGCGGCGATCCGGCCGGGCTTGACGGTCTCGACGACGAAGCGATGCTGCGCGTCGGTGCCGGTGCCGACCCGCGCGAAACCGGTGAAGCCGGTCTTCGCGATGTCGTCGCGCGATGCCGGGTACTGGCCCGTGCTGTCCGCCTGCGTGAATTCGAGCAGCGCGTCGCCGACGACGTTGCCGTCGCCGTCGAACACCTGGCCGACCAGCAGCACGTGCTCGCCGGCCGCGTGCGGCGCGGCGATCGCCGGCGTGAACAGGCTCTTCAGGTCGTAGTTGTACTGCTGCGGGCTCAGGCCGTACGCGAAGTACGGGCCGACCGTCTGCGAAGGGGTTTGTTTCAGCGTCGTCATGGTTCAGCGCTCCATCGGGGTGGCGTCACGGCCGCGCAGCACGATGTCGAATTCGTAGCCGAGCGCATAGCCTTCTTCGGTGATGTCCATCGAAAACTGCGAGATCAGCCGGTCGCGTGCCTGCTCGGGCGTGCCCTGGAAGATCGGGTCGTACGCGAGCAGCGGATCGCCGGGGAAATACATCTGCGTGACGAGGCGCTGGCCGAAGTAGTCGCCAAACAGCGAGAAGTGGATGTGGTTCGGGCGCCATGCGTTCGGATGGTTGCCCCACGGATACGCGCCCGGCTTGATCGTCAGGAAGCGGTAGCGGCCTTCGTTGTCGGTCAGGCAGCGGCCGGCGCCGAGGAAGTTCGGGTCGAGCGGCGCGTCGTGCTGGTCGACCTTGTGCACGTAGCGGCCGGCGGCGTTCGCCTGCCAGACCTCGACGAGCGTGTTGCGCACCGGCTTGCCGCCTTCGTCGAGCACGCGGCCCGTGACGACGATGCGCTCGCCGAGCGGCTCGCCGTTCTTTACCGCATTGCGCGTCAGGTCGTGGTCGAGCGCGCCGAGGTCTTCGGCGCCGTAGACGGGCGCGTACGGGTCGCGCAGCTTCTCCTTCAGCGGAATCAGCGGGCGGGTGGGGCCGCGCTTCACCGACGAGCGGTATTCGGGGTGGATGTACGCGGGATGCGACGGCCAGTCGCGCGGCGTGAGGATCGTGGGGGAATCCATCGGGCGTCTCCTGATAGGTTTTCGCAGAGGGGATGGCACGACTTTAGCCAAACCGACAGGTTATGCAAAATGATGATTTTTCGCGGATAACATAACCATATGTTATGTATTGCACAGCGCTCGCCAATAAAGAAGCCGCCGGACAGGGTAGCCTGTCCGGCGGCTAAAGCGATCGGGCTCGCGTTTCGTCGGTGACGAACGTTGCACGGCCCTCCAGCCAGCCCGTCGCTGGTTATTGTTCGTTTTTATGGTTGTTGCTGGTCTCCGTCGGGCCGCCCGTCACACGCGGCCCGGATCGAACACGATCCCGTCGAATTCGAGCGTCAGCTTGCTGCTGCGGATCAGGCTCGCGGGCGTCACCGTCTCGCGGCTCCACGGGATGCGCCCGAAGTACCACAGCCGCCAGAAGCCGAGCTTCGCGCCGGGGCGGCGTTCGAGCAGCGTCGCGAAGGTCTCGACGTCGCCGAGCTCGACGCCCGTCGCGTCGCCGAGCACCTCGCGCACGTAGCGCGAGCAGAACTGCCGCCGCGAGCGCAGGTTGAAGCCGGTGTCGTACAGCGTGCCGATCCGCCGTTCGGCAGCGGCGTGCACGCGGCGCTGTTCGTCCGCGGTGGGCGGCGTCGCGAGCCGTGCCAGCGCGAGGCGGCCGCCTTCGGAGCGCGCGACGAAGCGCGACAGCGGCGTCAGCTTCGCCCACGGGAACGTGCTTTCCGCCACCACCGGCTCCGCGCCCGACGTGTCGACGACGATCCCGACATGGTTGGTCCAGCTGCCCGTCGCGTCCGCCACTTCGCGGAACGGGCGCGCCGTCACGCGGATGAACACGAGATCCCCGATGTGCGCGCTCGCGGCGAGCGTGCGGACGGTGGCGAGCGGCAGCGTGCGCGCGGTGTCGCGGGCGTTGCGCGGTGCGGCGCGGGTCGGGTCGCAGGTGGCGGTTTCGGTTCGGGTGGACATCGCGGCTCCGTCGATCGGTGGCAGGTCGGAGCGGATTATGCCGACGAGTACTGAAAAACGTGCAGCAGCATGCGCTGGTAGCCTAATATCGCCCATTCAGTACCTTCTTTCGATACCGGATATGACCGAAATCGCCCAACTCATCGATACGCTGAAGCGCCTGTTGAAGGCGCAGGGCATGACTTACCGCGACGTCGCGCGCGAGCTGGACGTTTCCGAGACGAGCGTGAAGCGGCTGTTCGCGAGCGGCCGCTTCACGCTCGAGCGTGTCGTGCAGATCGGCCAGGTGCTCGGCTACACGCTTGCCGAGCTCGTGCATGAGGCGTCGGCGTCCGCGCCGCGGCTGCACACGTTGAGCGAGCAGCAGGAGGCGCTGCTGGTGTCGGACGAGAAGCTGCTGCTGGTCGCCGTCTGCGCGATCAACTACTGGACCGTCGACGACATCGTGTCGGCCTATCGGGTGACCAAGGCCGAATGCCTGAAGTACCTGCTGATGCTCGACCGGATGAACGTCGTCGCGCTGCTGCCGGGCGACCGGATCCGCGTGCGCGTCGCGCGCGATTTCGACTGGCTGCCGGACGGCCCGATCCGCCGCTACTTCCACGCGCACGCGCTCGGCGATTTCCTCGACAGCCGCTTCGACGGCCCGGGCGAGACGATGACGTTCTCGCAGGGGATGCTGACGGCGGCGGCCGCCGCGGAACTCGACCAGGAGTTGCGCCGGCTGCGCAGCAAGGCGGCCGCGCTGCACGCGGAATCGTCCGCCGCGCCGCTCGGGCAGAAGCACGGCACCGGGCTGCTGGTCGCGAAGCGCGTGTGGGAGCCGGCCGGCTTCGAGGCGTTGCGGCGCACGCCGTGACGCGCGCGGCGCTTGGGCTTATCCGGAAAGTTATGCAAAATGGCCCATCATCGTCATTCGCATAACCACCCGTTATGAATAACCGTATCGCCGACGGCCGCGTCAAGTTCCGGCACCTGCAGTGCTTTCTCGCGGTCGCGCAGCTCGGCGGCGTGCAGAAGGCCGCCGAAAGCCTGTCGATCACGCAGCCGGCTGTCTCGAAGACGATCGCCGAGCTGGAGGCGATCCTCGGGGTCCGGCTGTTCGAACGCGGCCGGCAGGGCGCGCGCCCGACCCGCGAGGCGCAGCTGTTCATGCCGCATGCGAACGCGTGCGTGCTCGCGCTGCGGCAAGGCGTCGGGCTGCTGGCGCGCGAAGGCGGCGGCGCGGCGGCGACGCTCGAGATCGGCATGCTGCCGACCGTCGCCGCGTCGCTTGCGCCGGCGCTGATGAAGGCGCTGGCCGCACGCTGGCCGCGCGTCGTCGTGCGGATCGCGACCGCTGCGAATGCCGAACTGCTCGAACGCCTGAAGGCGGGCACGATCGAATGCGCGATCGGGCGTCTGTCGGAGCCGGAGCGGATGGTCGGGCTCGCGTTCGAGCAGTTGTACAACGAGCCGCTGGTCGCGGTCGTGCGCGCCGGGCATCCGCTGCTGGCGAGCGCTGCGCCCGCCGCCGAGCTGGCGCGCTACCCGGTCGTGCTGCCGCCGTACGGCACGCTGATCCGGCAATCGGCCGAGCAGTTGCTGGGCGCGTGCGGCGCGCCGCCGCTGGATGCGTTCATCGAGGTGCTGTCCGTGTCGGTCGCGCGCGCGCTCGCGCTCGAGAACGACGCGGTCTGGTTCGTGCCGCTGTACGCGGCCGAATACGACCTGTCGGCGGGCGCGCTCGCCCGCGTGCCGCTGCCGGTGGCCGGCACCGACGAGCCGGTCGGGCTGGTCCTGCGGACCGACGCGCAGCCGTCGCCGGTCGCGCGCACGCTGATCGACGCGGTGCGGGAGATCGCGCGGGCGCGGCTGGGCGACGGGCGACCGGGGGAGGTTTCGCAACGCGGCCGGCGGCGCACGCGCGGCAGTCATGCGGCAAAGCCGCGCTGACGCGCTGCACGACCCGGACACGGAGACTGGCCGGACGGCTGAGATTCGCTTTCGTCGCACTTGGCCTATCGTATCAATTTTGGTACGATAGGCGGCAAGACGATGGCGAGACAGCAATTGCAGGCGACGCTGGCCGTGCGGTTCTTCGGCACGGCCGGTGGAAACGAACCGGTCCGCGAATGGCTCAAGGCGCTCGAGCCGGCCGAGCGGAAGGCAATCGGGGAGGAGATCAGGACGGTTCAACTCGGCTGGCCGCTTGGCATGCCGTTGGTTCGGAAGATGTCGAGGGATCTCTGGGAGATCCGGGTGACGCCTCCGACGCGAATCGCGCGAGTCTTCTTCACCGTCGTCGACGATGCGATGGTCCTGTTGCGCGGGTTCATCAAGAAGTCGCCGGCCACACCGCCAGACGATCTCGACGTCGCAAGGTCTCGACTGAAAGCCGTGAGCAACGCAAAGCAATGGAGTACGACATGACGACCACGAACAACCGCCACATCGGCAGTGACTTCGACACTTTCCTCGAAGAGGAAGGCATCCTCGAGGAAGTCACCGCGACCGCCATCAAGCGGGTGATCGCGTGGCAGATCGAACAGGAAATGAAGGCGCAGCACATCACGAAAACCGCGATGGCCGCGCGCATGAAAACCAGCCGCGCGGCGCTCAACCGCCTGCTCGACGAAACCGACACGAGCCTCACGCTGACGACGCTCGCGAGCGCGGCCGCGGCGCTCGGCAAGCGCCTGAGCTTCGAGCTGGTGCCGGCCTGAGTTACCGGCCGCGCGCCGCTACCCGCAAGTAAAGCAGCGCGCCGCCGGCCAGCAGCGCCGGCCACACGAAATACCATCCGGTCGTCAGGAACAGCCCCGCGACCGCGACCAGCGAAATCCACGCGCAACGTCGAGCGATGCCGCCGCGCGGCAGCAACTTCAGCGCCGCCGCGGCGCCCAGCCCGTACACCATCACGAAACAGCCGGACGTGACGAGCACGAGCGGCTTCGGCCCGACGTCGGCGACCGTCGTCGCGACCAGCGCGAGCGCCGCGAGCGCGGCGATCACGCCGAGGCTGCGGCGCGGCACGCCGCCGACCTGGCTGCCCTGCGCGAGCCACGCGGGCAACGCGCCGTCGCGGCCGAGCGCCGCGCCGAGCTTCGCCGCCCCCGCGAAATACGCGTTCATCGTGCCGAGCGTCAGCAGCAAGGCCGCCGCGGCCGCCAGCACCTGCGCGTGGCCGCCGATGCCGCGCGCGATCAGCTCCGCGAGCGGCGCGCCGGACGCGCCGGCCGACGGGCCGAGCACCGTCACGCTGGCCGCCGCGACCGCCAGGTACAGCAGCCCGACCACCACGACCGCGATGCCGGCCGAGCGCGGCATGTCATGTGCGGGCCGGCGGAATTCCGCCGCGAGATGGGTGATCGCTTCCCAGCCGGCGAAGCTCCAGACGAGCAGCCCGGCGGCCTGGCCGATCGCGAGCCAGCCGTGCGGCGCGAACGGCCGGAGATTCGACACCTGCGCGTGCGGCGCGGACGCGAGCACGGCGGCGACCAGCAGCGATACGAGCAGCGCGGACAACACGAGCTGCATCCGCCCCGATACGGTCACGCCGAACGCGTTCGCCGCGGACACGATCGCGATCAGCGCGGCCGCGGTGACGACCACCGTCGCATGGCCGCCGCCCGTCACGGCCGCGACGTACGCGCCGCCGAACATCGCCGCGGCCGGCGCGCCGGCCGGCACCGCGAAGTAGAAGCACCAGCCGACGATGGCCGCGGCCTTCGGCCCGAACGCGCGGCGCGCGTAGGTCGACACGCCGCCGGCATCCGGAAAGCGCGCGCCCAGCGCCGCGAACGTCGCCGCGAGCGGCGCGGACAGCACGACGAGCGCCGCCCACGCGAGCAGCGACGCGGGGCCCGCGACTTCGGCGGCGAGCGCGGGCAGCGCGATGACGCCGGTGCCGAGCACCGCGCCGATATACAGCGCGGCGCCCTGGAAGATGGTCAGCGAGCCGGTGTGATGAACGTGGGATGACGACGCGGCGCGCGGGTCGGCCGAGGAGGGCATGAACGGGTGTCTCCGGACGGTTATGTGCGTGCGCGCATCGGTACGCGCAGCGAAAGGCACGATGGTAGCGGAATGCCCGGGCGCGCGCGTGCGGTCGCTCAGTAGTCCGTTCGGCGTTCGGTGTCAGCCGCTGTCAGGAGCGGCGCGCGAGTCGCAGGCGCGCGTCCTCGCGCGCGGCCGGCGGCAGGTCGGGCGCATAGTGGAACGCACCGGCGACGAGCGACGCCACCGGCACGCCGTCGCGGAACAGCACGCGGTTGCCCGCGAGCGCGGGCACCTTGTCGCCGGGCAGCAGCGTGCCCGCGAGATTCAGCGGATCGGCACCCGTCACGCAGACGAACTGCCCGTTGCCCGGCTGCCGCCGCAGCTCGCGCAGGATCGGGATCGCCTCGGGCAGCGCGAACTGCTCGCCCGCGAGCCCGGCGACGAAGCGCCCGCCGCGGATCTCGCCGCGCGCTTCCAGGCGCTGCAGCACGCGCACCAGCTCGCGCCAGCCCGGCAGCCAGTCGGCCTCGCGCTCGAGCAGCCGCCAGAACACCACGCCGTAGCGGCGCAGCAGCGTCCACGCGACATGCTCGAGCGCAGCCGGATCGGTTGCGGCGGGCATGCGCGCCGGTGGCTGCTGCGTGTCGGCGCGCGGCGCGGGCCGTTGCACGAGCGCCCAGCGCCCGGCGTCGTCCATGCCGCCGATCAGCGCGCCGCCGCGCCGCGTGCGCGGCGCATAGGTCGGCCCACGCTTGACCGTCGGCTTCAGCAGCGCGCGCAGGCCCGCGAAGCTGTCGGCATTCACAAGGCCCGCCGACACGAGCTCGCCGAGCGCCTGTTCGAGTTCGACCGGCAGCAGGTGCAGGTCGCCGAGCAGTTCGTCGAAGAACATCGCGCCATGCCTGGCGAGCGCATCGCGCACCTGCGTCGCGCGCGCGGACAGCGCGGGTTGCGCGGCGGGATCGCGCAGCGCCTGCCACGCGGCGAGGTCGCGGCGCGACAACAGCACGATCGGCGTCGTCTTCACGGGCGTGCCGGCCGCGCGCGCCGGCGCGCCGATGCGGGCCCACACCAGCTTGCCGGAACGGCACAGCTCGTCGAGCCCGCCCGTCGTGTAGTCGGTGAGCCGTGCGGGGAGCAGGGCGTCCTCCCACGCGCTCGCGGCGGCTTCGTAGCCTTCGAGTTGCTCGACGACGGCGGCCAGCGCTTCGCGTCCGGCGCCGCGCGTGTCGGGTGTCAGGTGCTGCCAGTGGAACAGGAAGCGCATGAAGTCCGCGCGCTCGACCGGCTCGATCTCGCGGCGCAGGCGCTTCACCGTGTAGCGGTGGATGCGCGCGAGCAGGTGGCGCTCGCACCATTCTTCGCCGGCCGTACTTACGCCGGTCGCACCCGGCGTGAAGCGTCCGCGCATCACATAGCCTTCCTGCTCGAGCGCGGCCAGCGCGGCCGTCACCGACGCGGCGGGCAGGCCGAGCGGCCGGGCGATCGCGTCGAGCGCGAGCGGGCCGAAGCCGGTCAGGCGCGCGCGGATCACGTCGACGCGCGCGGCGTCCGCGTCCCACGGCGCGGCGCACGCGGCCGGCACCTTCAGCGCCGGCGCGCAGCGCGCGTCCGGATGCAGTGCGCGCAGGCAGACGAGCCGTTCGACCGGCACCCACAGCGCCGCGCCGCCGGACGTGACGAGCTTCGTCGCGCGGCGGCGTTCGGCGAGGTCCGCGAGCCATGCGGGCCAGCCGTCGTGCGCACGCGCCTCGTCGTCGGCAATGCACGCGAGCGTGAGCAGCGCCTCGTGCATCTCGTCCGCATCGCGCACGAGCGGCCACGCTTCGTCGCGCACCGCGGCGATCGCGTCCGCGTCGAGCGCGCCGAGATCGTCCGCGGATTCGGGGTCGCTCCAGCGGCGCGCCTGCACGGCCTGCGTGCGGCGCTCCTCGAGCGGCGCGTCGTCGAGGAACGCGTACGGCTTCGCGTTGAGGATCTCGGCCGCGAGCGGCGACGGCGCCGGCAGGTCGCGCGCGACCAGCTCGATCGCGCCGCTCTCGATGCGGCGCAGCAGCGCGAGCCAGCCGTCGGTATCCATCGCGTCGTGCAGGCAATCGTCGAGCGTCTGGTCGACGAGCGGATGTGACGGAATCTCGCGCTCGCCGACGATGTTCTCGAGGCACGCGACCTGGTCCGGGAACACGGTCGCGAGCAGGTCCTCGCTCTTCATCCGCTGCAGTTGCGGCGCGGTGCGCTTGCCGCCGGTGAAGCGCGGCAGCGCGAGCGCGGTGGTCGCGTTCCAGCGCCAGCGCACGCCGAACAGCGGCGCATCGAGCAGCGCCTGCACCAGCACGTGCTCGGCGCTCGCCGAACGCAGGTAGCGCCACACTTCGTCGAGCGCGAAGCTGTGCGCGAGCGACAGCGACAGGATGATCGCGTCGTCGGTCGCGGCGGCCTGCAGCTCGAAATTGAACGTGCGGCAGAAGCGCTTGCGCAGCGCGAGCCCCCATGCGCGGTTGATGCGGCTGCCGAACGGCGAGTGGATCACGAGCTGGGTGCCGCCCGATTCGTCGAAGAAGCGCTCCATCACGAGCGTGTCCTGCGTCGGCAGCGCGCCGAGCGCCGCGCGGGTGCGCGCCAGGTAGTCGACGATCTGGCGCGCGGCGTCGGGCGACACCTGCAGGTCGTCGACGAGCCAGCGCAGCGCCGGCGCGAGGCGGCTCGATGCGGCATCCGCGTCGGTGCGCTTCGCGCCGCGTGATGCAGCCTCGCGATCGCCCTGCGCGAACAGCGCGTCGAGCCGCGCGCGCAGCCGGCCGACCGCGGCCGACAGCTCGTCGCTGCGGCCCGGCGCCTCGCCGAGCCAGAACGGGATGTTCGGCGACTGGCCCTGCGCATCCTCGACGCGCACCCGGCCCGTCTCGACGCGGATGATCCGGTACGACTGGTTGCCGAGCTGGAACACGTCGCCGGCCAGGCTCTCGATCGCGAAATCCTCGTTGACGGTGCCGACCTGGATGCCCTGCGGCTCGAGCAGCACCGCGTAGTCGGCCATGTCGGGGATCGTGCCGCCCGACGTCGTCGCGGTCATCATCGCATTGCGGCGCCCGCGCACCGTGCCGCCGACCACGTCGCGGTGCAGGTACGCGGCGCGCACGCCGCGCCGGCTGCTGAAGCCTTCGGCGAGCATCGCCAGCACCGCGTCGAAGCGCGCGCGCGGCAGCCGTGCATACGGCGCCGCCTGCGTGAAGCTTTGGTAGAGCGCGTCTTCGTGCCATTCGGCGCACGCGGCCTCGGCGACGATCTGCTGCGCGAGCACGTCGAGCGGCGCGTCGGGAATCCGCAGCGTGTCGAGCTCGCCGCGCCGCACGCAATCGAGCAGCGCCGCGCATTCGACGAGTTCGTCGCGCGACAGCGGAAACAGGCGCCCCTTCGGCACGCCGCCGACGTGGTGCCCCGAGCGCCCGACGCGCTGCAGGAACGGCGCGATGCCGCGCGGCGAGCCGACCTGGCAGACGAGGTCGACGTCGCCGATGTCGATGCCGAGTTCCAGCGATGCCGTCGCGACCAGCAGCTTCAGCTCGCCGCGCTTCAGGCGTTGTTCGGCGTCGAAGCGGTGCTCTTTCGCGAGGCTGCCGTGATGCGCGGCGATCGCGTCCTTGCCGAGCCGGTCGGCGAGATGGCGCGCCATGCGCTCGGCGGTGCGCCGCGTGTTGACGAACACGAGCGTCGTGCGGTGCGCGGCCGCGAGCCCGGCGATCCGGTCGTACAGCTGCTCCCACACGTCGGTCGCCATCACCGGCTCGAGCGGCACGTTTGGCAGCTCCAGCGCGAGATCGCGCTCGCGTGCATGGCCCGTGTCGACGATCGTGCAGTCGCGCGGCGCGCCGGCATGCTCGCCCACCAGGAAGCGCGCGACCGCGTCGATCGGCTTCTGCGTCGCCGACAGGCCGATGCGCGGCAGCGCGCGGCCCGCCAGCGCGTCGAGCCGCTCGAGCGACAGCGCGAGATGGCTGCCGCGCTTGCTGTTGGCCAATGCATGGATCTCGTCGACGATCACCGAGCGCACGGTCGACAGCATCTGGCGGCCGGATGTCGAAGACAGCAGCACGTACAGCGATTCCGGCGTCGTCACGAGGATGTGCGGCGCGCGCTTGCGCAGCGCCGCGCGTTCGGCCTGCGTGGTGTCGCCGGTGCGCACCGCGGTGCGGATCGCCGGCACCGGCAGGCCGAGCTGCGCGAGCGATGCGGCGATGCCGGCGAGCGGCGCGTCGAGGTTCACGTGGATGTCGTTCGACAGCGCCTTCAGCGGCGACACGTAGACGGTCAGCGTGGCGTCCGGCAGCGTGCCGTCGTGCGCGAGCGCGTCGCGCACGAGTTCGTCGATCGCGCACAGGAACGCGGTGAGCGTCTTGCCGGAGCCGGTCGGCGCGGCGACGAGCGTCGAGCGGCCGGCCTTGATGTGCGGCCACGCGAGCGCCTGCGCGCCGGTCGGCGCGGCGAACGTGCGCCGGAACCAGGCCGCGACGGCGGGATGGAACACGTCGAGCACGTCGGCTGCGGGGCGGGTGGCGGCGAGGTCCATCGTGGGCGGCGAACTGGGGTCGGGTGCGGGGCGGGCGGCGTGGCGCGAACGGTCAGTGTGCCAGAGAAGGGGCGCGTGTGCCGGGAGCGGCGGCGAGGTCCCGGCGCCGGACCCGAATGCGTGCCCGAAGCGCGCCGGCCGTCAGACCGTGCGCAGCCAGCCGAGCCAGTGATGCAGTGCCGGCGCGCGCGTCCACACCGACTGCGCGAGCCACAGCGCGCCGCCCCATGCCGCGGCGACGACGATCAGATCGCAGTGCCCGCTGTTCCACAGGTTCAGCGAATGGCGCCGCCAGATCCACGGCACGCCGAGCGGGTTGGGCCAGTCCGCGAGCAGGTGCATCAGGCCGCCGCACGCGAAGCCGAACAGCGGCGCGGCCCACAGCGGATGCGGCGCGTGCGTGAGCGCGTGCCACGCCAGCGCGAGCAGCGCGATCCAGCCGATGCCCCAGTGCGTGACGGTGCGGTGCGTGATCCACAGGCGGCGCTTGCGGGTCCACCAGGCGACCTCGAGCCAGTCGGGCGCGGTGCCGCCCGCGATGCCGGCCGCGAACGCGGCGGGGATGCCCACGTGCCACGGGCCGGTCGCGCCGGATTGCGCGACGAGCAGGGCCGCGATGACGCCGGCCGCGAAGCCGGATGCGTGATGAGCGTTGTGTGAAGCCATACGAGACGAGAACGACGATGTTGCGGGAAGGAGGCGCAGGCGCGAAGGGGCGCTATCTTCTCAGATCGGCGCGCGCTGCGGAGGTTCGTCTGCGGATTTTGCGGCGCGGTATGTCACGACCTGCCACGCCACGCCACGTTGAGCCGAAAGTTGCCCGATTCCGGGCGTTTCGTAACCGGATGCGTGTTTGACCCTTTTTGTGCTCCTATACTACGGAACCGGCTTATGGTCGTCGTCGCTGCGGCGGTTATAAGCGGATCAGGTGCATTTTTCAGCCCGCAGGAGATCCACATGGGAGACGCGCAATGAACACGTTGAATCGCTTCAAATCATCCGCGGTCGCGCTCGCGACGGCCGCCGGCATCGGCTTCCTGCCGACTGCGCCGGCCTATGCGAAGGGGCCGCAGCCCGCGGTCCTGACCGGCTCGGCGGTCGCGGTCGCCGACAAGTACAGCGCGGATGCGGCGGAGCGGATCTTCAAGGAAGGCGGCAACGCGATCGACGCGGCGGTGGCGATCGCGTTCGCGCTGGCGGTCACGTATCCGGAAGCCGGCAACATCGGCGGCGGCGGCTTCATGACGATCTACAAGGACGGCAAGCCGTACTTCCTCGACTATCGCGAACGCGCGCCGCTCGCGGCGACGAAGGACATGTACCTCGACAAGGACGGCAACGTGATCAAGGGCATGAGCCTCTACGGCCCGCGCGCGGTCGGCGTGCCCGGCACGGTCGCAGGCATGTGGGAAGCGCAGAAGCGCTTCGGCAAGCTGAAGTGGAAGCAGGTGCTCGCGCCGGCGATCCACTACGCGCGCGACGGCTTCGTCGTCGACGAGCAGCTCGCGCAGCGAGGCGTCGATGCGTCGAAGGAGTTCGAGGGCAAGACCAATTTCGACAAGTACTTCGCCGGGATGAAGGCCGGCGTGAACTTCAAGCAGCCGGATCTCGCCGACGTCCTCACGCGGATCTCGGACGACGGCGCGAAGGGCTTCTACGAGGGCAAGACGGCCGAGCTGATCGCCGCGTCGATGAAGACCGGCGACGGCAACGGGCTGATCACGGCCGAGGATCTCGCGCAATACCGCGCGACCTGGCGCCAGCCGATCGAGGCGAACTGGAACGGCTATCGCGTGATCACCGCGCCGCCGCCGAGCTCGGGCGGGATCGGGCTCGTGCAGCTGCTGAAGATGAAGGCGGACCGCAAGCAGGACTTCGAGGGCGTCGCGCTCAATTCGCCGCAGTACATCCACCTGATCGCCGAGATCGAGAAGCGCGTGTTCGCCGATCGCGCGCAATACCTCGGCGATCCGGACTTCTACAAGGTGCCCGTCGCGAGGCTGACTGCCGACGCCTACATCTCGAAGCGCGCGGCCGAGGTCAACCCGAAGGAGCCGTCCGACACGAAGAGCGTGCAGCCGGGCCTCGGCACGACGATGCCGGAGAAGGCGGAGACGACGCACTTCTCGGTGGTCGACCGGTGGGGCAACGCGGTGTCGAACACCTACACGATCAACGGCTATTTCGGCTCGGGCGTGATCGCCGACGGCACGGGCATCGTGCTCAACGACGAGATGGACGACTTCTCCGCGAAGCCGGGCGTCGCGAACATGTTCGGCGTGGTCGGCAGCGACGCGAATGCGATCGAGCCGAAGAAGCGGCCGCTGTCGTCGATGTCGCCGACGATCCTGACCCGGGACGGCAAGGTGTCGCTCGTGATCGGCACGCCGGGCGGCTCGCGGATCTTCACGTCGATCTTCCAGGTGATCAACAACATCTACGACTTCAAGATGCCGTTGAAGGAAGCGGTGGGCGCGATGCGCTTCCACCACCAGCTGCTGCCGCCGAACACGATCTTCTGGGAGCCGTACCACCCGATCGAAGGCGAGCTCGCGAAGCAGATCGAGGCGCGCGGCTATACGCTGAAGGGGCAGGACTTCAGCGGCGACATCCAGGTGATCAAGATCAACGGCAAGACGCCGGAGGCGGTTGCCGATCCGCGCGGGCGCGGGGTCACGCGGGTGATTCACTGACGGAAGGCGGGCGGCTGCGTCGAGCGGCCGCTCGTTTGCCCGATGCATGCGCCGATGCCGCCGGGCTGTTGCCGGCGGCATCGGCGCATCTGCGCCGCGTGGCCGCTCAATTGACGCGCGGCTCGCTCGCCGCATTGCTCTCCAGGAACCCGTCCACCGCCGCCAGCGACTGCTCGTCGAGCGTCCCCAGCACGCTCTTCAGCTTCAACTGCAGCTTGAGCGCGTCGAGATAGCTGTCGAACAGCTTCTGCCGGATGCCGGAGATGTCGCGCCGCAGGTTCAGCGTTTCATAGGTCGTGCTGTAACCGAGCTGATGCGCCTTCATCGACGAGTCATACGCGAGCCTCGCCGCCTGCAGCGACTGCTGCAGCGCGCGGATGCGCGTGCCGATCGATTCGAGCGCGGAGAGCGCCTCGCGGTGATCCGTGCCCAGCTGTTCCTCGACCTCGCGCAGGCGGTTGCGGTATTGCGTGGTCGTATGCTCGGCCTCGACCTGCCGGTAGTACACGCTGCCGCCGGAGAAGATCGGGATCGTCACCTGCACGCCGACCGCGCTCTGGTGGAAATCGGAGCGATCGCTCAGCCCGCGCAGGTTCGGGTTGAGCCCGCGCGAATACGAGGCGAACAGGTCGACGGTCGGCAGGTGCTCCGCGCCGATGCGCTTCGCCGCGAGCCGTGCGACCTCGACGTCGCGATACGCCTGCCGGTAGGCCGGGTTGTCCTGCGGCGCATAGTCGCCGGCCGGGATGCGCGGCGACGTGCCGCGCAGCGCGAGGCGCGGCCAGCGCGCGAAATCGATCGTCGCGCCGAGCAGCGTCTCGTAGCGCGCCCTGCGCGCATCGACGTCGGTCTGCGCGAGCACCTCGTCCGACTGCGCGAGGCTGCGCCGCGCCTCGATTTCCGCGGTGTCGCCGATGGTCTTCATGCCGAGCTGCGCCATGCGCCGCGTGTCGCTTTCGAGGCGCGTCAGCGCGCTCACTTCGTCGTCGGCCGACTGCAGCTTCTCGCGCGCGCTCAGCAGGTCGAAGCAGGCGTTCGCGACGCGCAGGATCAGGTCCTGCTTCGCGACCTCGAGCTTCTGCTTCGCGGATTCCTCGAATTCGGTCGCACGGCGCATGTCGTACAGGTACGGCACGTTGAAGAGGGCCTGCGTGACCTGCGCGGCGCCGTACGCGGCCTTGCTGGTGCCGCTCACGTCGACGCCGAACAGGTTCGCGTGCGTGCCGTAGCGCCCCCATTCGAGCTGCGCCGTGGCCTGCGGCAGCATCAGCGCGCGCGCCTGCGGAAACTTCTGGCGCGCCGCGTCGTATTCGCTCTGCGCCTGCAGGTAGCGCGGGTCGTGCACGGCCGCATACTGGTACGCGGGATCGAGGCAAAACGCCTGCGCGTGGCTGCTGCCTAGCACGATTACAGTGAGTAATGGTAGGGTCGCGCTTCGAATGTTGCGCGTGATTCGATTTCTTGATAGGTAGATACCCCTATTCGTGAAAATCGATGTGCCGCGCCCAACCCGCGTTTCAAACATGGCCGTCTCCGTCCGGTGCCCGCCGCGCAATGCCATTGCGGGCGAATTTAAACGTTTTAAAAATGACATTCAAACAGCGTGAATTGCCGGTGTTTCGGGTAATTGGAAATCCGGCGCCGTAAGAGTGTGTCCTCCATTGAGTTCGGGTGCGCCCGCATGATAGCCTGATTTCGGCTCGTAATCGCGGTGATTATTACATTTAAAGTCGCTCGGTGATTAAAAGCCGTTTTCAAGTCAATCAAGGTTCTTTGCGTCATCTTTATTTTTTACGAGGAGAGAACGATGAAGGTCATGACGATGGAACAGGTTCGGAATGTGCACGGCGGCGGTCCGATCAGCTCGCTGGGCAGCCTTGCGGTAGCGGCTGCGCCGGTAGTGACCGCGCTGGGCCAGTTCCTGCCGAGCCTCGGCAATTACCTGCAGAACCCGAAGACGTTCAATAACACCGGCAAGTAATTGCCGTGCGCGGGGAGGCGCCCCCCGCGCGATGCTCGGATAAACAATCAGAAGTAAAAATGCGATCGCCGCAGGATATAAAACCGGAAATCACCATGCATGATTTTCGATTCGGCGATTATCAGGAGGAACGGATGCCGGGGTAAGGCTGTAAGAATCAAAACAATTGAATGTTTTTGATCGACTTGCGGCTTGAAGGCATTCCGAAAACATGAAGGCCATAAAAATGCGAGACATCACGGAAGAGCAGGCCCGCCAGATCCGCGGCGGCGCGTCGTTGTACTCCAATTCGGCCGACTACACGGTCAACATGGTCAACCAGTCGATCGGTTCCACCGTGCAGGGGCTGATGAACCAATACCAGGCCCGCGTCACCGAGCAGTTCCGGATGTCGCTCGGCTCCAGCCGCTGAGCGGCCGCAGCGCCGTTCAGCCGCCGCAGCCGGCTCGCCCGGTTGCACCCCCAGCGTCTTGCGCGCGACGCGCCACGGGCCGCCTTCGGCGGGCCCCGGCGCCGTGTCGCCGCGTTCTGCGATTGCCCGACCCATGCTCTTCAATACGCGTAAAGTCCGTCCGCTCCTGCAGGACGAGGTGACGGAATGCGGCCTGGCCTGCCTCGCGATGATCGCGTCGTGGCACGGCCGCGACACGACGCTGCGCACGCTGCGCAACCGCTATCCGGTGCGGATCGATTCCGGCCTGTCGTTCTTCGACCTGATGGAGATCGCGAACGATCTCGGCCTGCGCGCGCGCGGGCTGCAGTTCGACGCGGCCGAGCTCGACGCGCTCAAGACGCCGTGCATCCTGCACTGGGGGATGAACCACTATGTCGTGCTGACGAAGGTCGGCTACGGCAGCGTGCACATCGTCGACCCCGCGCTCGGCGAGACGAAGCTGCCGCTCGCGCAGGCGCTCACGCACATCACCGGCTACGCGCTCGAGCTGAACCCGGACATCGGCTTCACGCACGCGGGGCCGGCCGACCGCATCCGCCTGCGCGACTATCTCGAAGGGCTGACCGGCATCCGCAAGAGCCTCGCGATCGGCATCGCGGGCGGCGTGGCCGCGCAGCTCCTGCTGTTGCTCGGCCCATCGTACGTGCAGCTGACGATCGACGAGGCGCTGAAGAAGACCGACGTCGACATCCTTTACCTGCTGACGATCCTGTTCGCGATCGTGTTCCTGTTCGACACGCTGTACGCGAACCTCGTCGGCAACATCAAGAGCTACCTGCGCAACATCGTGTCGCAGCAGCTGTCGTCGAACATGGTCGGCCATCTCGCGCGGCTGCCGATCGGCTATTACCTGTTCCACAACACCGGCGATTCGATCTCGCGCGTGGCGTCGGTGTCGGAGATCGGCCGCTTTCTCGTCGACGGCCTCGTCGGCGGGCTGCTGAATATCGTCACCTGCGTGCTGACGCTCGTGCTGATGCTGTACTACAGCCCGGTGCTGGCCGGCATCAGCGTGGCCGGCATGGTGCTGTTCGCGCTGAGCCGGCTCGCGATCCAGCCGCAGCTGCAGGACGCGATGTCGCAGATCCTCACGCGCGGCGCGGAAGCCGACGCGCTGCTGATCGAGAACATCCGCTCCGCGCATTCGATCAAGCTGCTGTCCGCCGAGACCGCGCGCAGCAGCCTGTGGATCAATGCGTTCACGCAGAAGCTGCAGGCGATCCGCCAGCAGGAGCGCCTGCAGCTGACGTTCGACGCGATCTCGAAGGGCATCGTGCATGTCGAGCAGCTCGTGATCGTCACCTACGGCGCGTGGCTCGTGATGCACGGCAAGAGCACGATCGGCGTGATCTACGCGTTCATCCAGTACAAGAACCTGTTCGCGGACAAGTTCATCGATTCGATCCAGCTCTACGTGCGCCGCAAGGTGCTGCAGGTGCACATGGACCGCGTCGCCGACGTGCTGCAGACCGAAACCGAGGAGCCGGCCCCGGACGCGGCGGTGCGCCCGGTCGACGGCTTCGACGGGGCGCTGTCGATCCGCGGCCTGTCGTACACGCCGCGCGGCGGCAACCGGCCGATCCTGCGCGGCATCGACCTCGACGTGCCGGCCGGTAGCAAGATCGCGATCGTCGGGCGCACCGGCAGCGGCAAGACGACGCTGCTGAACCTGATTTGCGGGCTCTACCGGCCCGAGCCCGGCACGGTGTTCGTGAACGGCGTCGATCTCGCGGACGTGAACCTGCGGCAGTATCGCAAGCACCTCGCGGCCGTCACGCAGGCGGACCTGCTGTTTCGCGGCACGATCCGCGACAACATCACGAACTTCGCGCCGGCGCCGCGCATCGGCGCGATGTTCGACGCCGCGAAGCTGGCGTGCATCCACGACGAGATCGAGCAGCTCGACCACCGCTACGACACGCCGCTCGGCGATACGCAGAAATTCCTGTCGGCCGGCCAGATGCAACGGCTGCTGATCGCGCGGGCGCTGTATTGCGAGCCGCGTCTGCTGATCCTCGACGAGTTCTCGTCGAACCTCGACCAGGCGACGACACACGAGATCTGCCGCAACGTGCTGACGCTGCCGTGCACGATCGTGTTCGTCACGCACGACGCGTCGATCCTGTCGATGGCCGAGCGCATTTACCAGATGCACGACGGCGTGCTGACCGATGCGACGGCGGCGTCGCGTGCGATGCAGGAGACCTCATGATGCTGGCGCGACTGTTCCTGTTCAACGCGTTCTCGTACGCGTACCTGGCGCGGCGCACCGTGCGCGCGGTGGCGCTGCGCACGTCGCCCGCGCGCGGCCTGCGGCTGATGCGCTGGTGCTCGGCCGCGTGCCTGCGCTGCTTCCCGTCGATCCGCGAGTCGATCGAACGCACGGTCGCGCACATGCTGAGCGGCCATCTGGACGACGATCCGCGGCGCGTGCGCGAGGTCGCGGCGTCGATCGTGCGCGAGCTGTTCGAGGCGGAGTTCGCGGGGCTCGCGCTGCGCACGCACAGCCTCGATTCGATGAAGGCGCTGATCGACGCGATGGCGTGCGAAGGCGACCCGGCACTGCGCACGGCGCTCGCGCGCGGCGGCCCGCTGATGCTTGCCGGGCTTCATTTCGGCAACCTGATGCTGTTCGTCACCAAGCTGCGCTTCCTGATCCCGAACGATCGCAAGCTGATCGTGATCCTGCACAAGGATGCGCCGGGCGCGTTCTTCGACGACGCGCTGCGGCTCGTCGGCGAATACGGCGCGGGGCAGGTCGAGATGATCGACATCGACGAGCGCGTGCAGCTGCGGCGGCTGCTCACGAGCCTGCGCCGCGAGCAGCCGGTGTTCCTGCTGTTCTCCGACCTGCACGGCAAGTTCGGCCGGACCAACCGCTGCCGGCTCGGCGGCCGCTGGGTGCGGATGGCGGGCGGCGGCGTGAAGCTCGCGGTCGAGCAGGGCATTCCGATGCTCGTCGCATATGCGACCGGCGTGCCGTTCCGCGACCGCTGCGCGGTGCATTTCGCCGAACTGGAAACGGGCACGCTCGCGCCGATGCTCGGCGCGGACGACGACGCGTCGCCGGTGCGCGCGACGCACCAGCGGATCGTCGACCGCCTCGAGCAGGCGCTCGTGCGCCAGCCTGAGCAGTGGCATTTCTGGGAACACTTCGCGCCTTACCTGATGCCGTCGCCGCTGCTCGATGCCGGCGCGCGGCGCCGCCCCTGACGAGCCCGCCCCATGCCGACCTGGTATTCCGCCCTCCGAGAACAGAAGCCGTCGCGCAAGCTCGCGCGCGGCACGTCGTTCGGCACCGTGATCAACGGCGTCGTCGACGTGCCGGTGTCGCTGCGGTTCTTCTGCTACCTGTCGCTCGCGATGTTCGCGATGTTCGTGACCGCGCTCGTCGAGCTGAGCTACGCGAACACCGAGAGCGTGCCGGGCATGCTGACGCCGCGCACGGGCCTGATCGGCGTCGGCGCGCCGCAGGGCTGGGCGGTGCGCGAGGTGTACGTCGGCAAGGACCAGCACGTGAAGGCGGGCCAGCGCCTGCTCGCGGTGACGCGCGACACGAGCTTCGTCAGTCAGGCGAACAACGTGCAGGGGATGCGTGCGGCGCTCGCGCGCCAGCGCGTCGAGGTCACGCAGCAGATCGACGCGGCGCGGCTCGAATACCGCTCGTCGGTGCAGCAGATCAACCAGCAGATCGCGGCGCAGGGCGAGAGCCGCGCGCTGATCGACCGGCAGATCCAGGACCAGAAGCGCATCGTCGACGAGTACGGCGAGCGGCGCAGCCGCGTGAAGCAGCTGCTCGACGAGCAGGTGGTGACGCTCGAGCAGTACAACCAGGTCAACACGCAATTCCTGCAGGCGAGCCAGGCGTACCAGGACCTGCTGCTGCGCCGCGCGGAACTCGCGAAGAACGCGTTGAAGCTGCGCGGCGACCTGGAGACGATGCAGAGCAAGTACGACGGCGCGAACGCCGAGCTGAAGATCAAGCAGGAGGAGCTGAACTCGAAGGAATACAACATCGACGAAAGCGTCAACCAGGTGCTGTATGCGCCGGCCGACGGCCAGATCGTGCGGCTCGACGTCGTGCAGGGCGGCGTGATCGACCCGCCCGGCACGCGTGTGGTCGAGATCCTGCCGGCGAAGGCCGACGGGCTGATCGCCGAGGTCTACATCCCGTCGTCGAAGGCCGGCTTCATCAAGCCGGGGCAGGACGTGAAGGTGGCCTACGCGAGCTACCCGGTCGAGAAGTTCGGCACGTATCGCGGCAAGGTGCTGTCGATCTCGCCGGTCGCGTTCACCGCGAAGGAGCTGAACCTGCCCGGCGAACCCGCCGCGCCGCAGACCTACTTCAAGACCTGGGTCGAGCTCGCGGAACGCGCGCCGTCGTTCGAGGGCAAGGCGCTCGCGCTGAAGGCGGGGATGATGCTGAAGGCCGACATCGTGCTCGAGAAGCGCAGCCTGCTCGAATGGCTGTTCGAGCCGCTGTACCGGATGCGCCAGCGCATCTTCGGCGCGCCGGCCTGAGCCGATGGCGAAGCGCAACGAGCGCCGCCGCCGGCGGCATGGCTGGATGCGTCCGCTGTCGCGCTGGCTCGGCGCGACGCTGTTCGCTTGCGGCGCCGCCGCGCACGCCGCGCCTCAGCCTGACGATGCGGCCGACGCGCGCTGGCAGGCGGGGGCGGACGGCATCGGCTTCTGGCCGGGCGGCGATGCGGACGGGTTCGACGCAACCGCGTGGCGCACCGACGGCGTGCCGGTGCGCGCCGCGCGGCGCGCGGGCGCGAACGGCTCACCGCTGCCGCCGCCCGTGCCGCTGAGCGCGGGCAAGATCACGCTCGGCCAGCGCGCGGCCGCGCAAGACCGTGGCGCATGCGGCCCGGCATCGGGCAATGGCGCTGGGGAAGGCGCAGACAACGGCGCGGACGGCATCGGCTTCGATGCCGATGGCGCGGACGCCGCCGCATGCGGCCCGGCGGCGGCGCGCGACGCCGCGAAGGTGACGCAAGCGCCTGCCGTCATCCGCGCGGACCGCATGCCATACGAACTGCATCCGATCGACCCGTCGCGGCTGCCGGACCTGCCGGCCGCGCAGGCGCCGCCGCTGCTCGAGCAGCTGGCGGGCGACGACCGCAACATGGTCGGCCTCGGCTGGCACTTCGTCGCGACGACGGGCCGCTCGACGCCCGTCACGACGCATACCGACGCGCTCGGCCTGAACAGCTTCGAGAACCGCGGCTCGCAGCTGTCGCTCAGCAACACGAACACGCTCGCGTTCACGCTCACGCATTTCTTCACCGAGAACTGGGCGGCCGAACTCGGCGCCGGCATTCCGCCGGTGCTGACGCTGCGCGGGCACGGCAGCATCGCGCTGCCGCTCGACCGGGTCTTTCCGGGCATCCAGGGGCGGCTGCCGCTGATCGATCTCGCGAATACCGACAGCAACCCGCTCGCGACCACGCGCGCGTGGCTCGGCTCCGTCGTGTTCAAGTACTACCTCGGCGATCGCGAAGACCGGTTCCGGCCGTTCGTCGGCCTCGGCGTCAGCTATACGCGCTTCACGAACACCAACCTGAGCCCGGTGTTCCAGCGCAAGCTCGCGTCGCTCGGCGGGCTGCTCGCCGCAGGCGGGGAGGTCGGCAGCCTGCAGGGGCTGCTGCTCGATCCCGCATGGTTCCAGCGGGTGTGGAATGCCGGCGGCGACCTGCTGCTGTCGGGCCGCACCAACGTGTCGGCGAAGGTGAAGAGCGTATGGGAGCCGGTGTTCACGGTCGGCGCGAGCTACCAGATCACGCGCCGTTTCTGGATCACGGGGATGGTTACCTACATCCCGCTGCGCACGACGATCACGCTGAACATCAGCCAGCCGAACCGCACGCTCGCGTCGAACACGTTCGACATCTCGGCTAACCCGGTGCTCGCGAGCGTGCTGCTCAATTTTCGCTTCTGACCCGGCGTCGTGCCCACTGACATATTGCTTTCATCATTCCGGTCGGCCTGCCTGCGATAATGCTGCGAACTCGTACAGCGAACTCGCCGCGTCATTGAAGGAGGCCCCATGGGCGACAACGATACCCGAATCGATATGGAAGCGATGGAGGCGCGCCAGCGCCGGCTCGAGGAGGATCTCGTCGACGCGTACGACGAAGAGCTCGAGATGGAGCTCGACGACCGTCGCTTCGATGAGGATGACGACGACCTGCTGTTTTCGCCGGAACGGCGCGAGGCACGCAAGCAGTACTTCCGCGAGCTGTTCCGGATGCAGGGCGAACTGGTCAAGCTGCAGGACTGGGTCGTGAGCACCGGGCACCGGCTTGTCGTGCTCTTCGAGGGGCGCGACGCGGCGGGCAAGGGCGGCGCGATCAAGCGCATCACGCAGCGGCTGAACCCGCGCGTGTGCCGCGTCGCGGCGCTGCCCGCGCCCAGCAACCGCGAGCGCACGCAGTGGTATTTCCAGCGCTACGTCGCGCATCTGCCGGCGGGCGGCGAAATCGTGCTGTTCGACCGCAGCTGGTACAACCGCGCGGGCGTCGAGCGCGTGATGAATTTCTGTACCGACGACGAGTACGAGGAATTTTTCCGGTCGGTGCCGGAGTTCGAGAAGATGCTGGTGCGCAGCGGCATCCAGATCGTCAAGTACTGGTTCTCGATCACCGACCCCGAGCAGGAACGGCGCTTCCAGAGCCGCATCGAGGATCCGCTGAAACAGTGGAAGCTGAGCCCGATGGACCTGGAAAGCCGGCGCCGCTGGGAGGCGTATACGGTCGCGAAGGAGGAGATGCTTCAGCGCACGCACATTCCCGAAGCGCCGTGGTGGGTCGTGCAGGCGGTCGACAAGAAGCGCGCGCGCCTGAACTGCATCCACCATCTGCTGCGCCAGGTGCCGTATCACGAGATTCCGCGCGCACCGATCGACCTGCCGCAGCGCGAGCATCACGAAGACTACATCCGCCGGCCCGTGCCGGACGACATGAACGTGCCGGACGTCTATTGAGCGACGCCGGGCGGCGCGGCCGTTACTCCCGGATCAGGAACGCGGCGCGGTCGCGCCCGACGATCCACGACGGCGCGCGGCCGCGCCCGCTCCACGTCGCGCCGGTGACAGGGTCGCGGTATTTCGCGCCGACCGTGAACAGTTTGGCGCGCTCGCTGTAGCCCTGCCCGAAGATTTCGCGCGCGGTCAGCGCATAGCTGGTGACCAGGTCGCGTACCTTCGTGAGTGCCGCATCGCGCTCGCTGCGGCGCGCCGCCTTGATTCGCTTGTCGAGTTCCGCAAGCTGGATTTGCAATTGCTGAATGGTTTGCATGCGTCCGTTATCCCGTAGCTGATATTTGAATTGATGACGCGTGACGGGCCGCCCGCTGAAGCGCGCAGCCCGTCACGCCGGCCGGGATGGGCCGCCGCGTGCATGCCGGCAGGGTCTGCCGGTGAAACGTTTGCGGCGCGGCGGCCCGAAAAACCGCATGAGATTAAATATCGGCGAATGATTTTTCTATGGGATTTTTCCGATTTTTCGGAAGAATCGTGCAAATAGCCGAGATATTACGGACGATTGCCTGTTCGACCGCCGGGATTCCGGTGCGTCCGGGGGCATGCAGCGGTGCGCGGGGGCCCGCGCCTGCCGGTTTACAGGTCCGGAAAGCCCGAGCGGCCTTGCGTGAGATCGAACAGCACGGTGCGCGCGTCGGCTTCGGCCGTCACCGGCAGGCGGATCACGAGGCGCACGGTCATCGTGTATGCGCTGTCGGCCAGTTCATAGCCGGCCTGCTCGATCCAGCGGCGCACGCGCGCCTCGTCCGGGTAGCCGATTTCGATCGCGAGCCGCGTGTAGTGGATGCGCTCGACGCGTTCGGCGTCGAGCAGCGCCGACGCAATTGCATCGGTGTACGCGCGCACCAGCCCGCCGGCGCCGAGCTTGACGCCGCCGTAGTAGCGCACGACCGCGCCCAGCACGCCGTCCAGATCGTGGTGGCGCAGCACCTCGAGGATCGGCCGGCCGGCGGTGCCCGACGGCTCGCCGTCGTCCGACATGCCCGACTGTCCGCCGGCAAGCAGCGCCCAGCAGACGTGCGTCGCGGTCGGGTGCTCGTTGCGCAGGCGCTGCAGCGCCTGCATCGCGGCGTCGCGATCCTCGACAGGCATTGCGTACGCGATGAAGCGGCTCTTGCGGATGTCGAGTTCGCGGGTATAGGTGGTGGCGAGTGAGTAGGTCATGTTCCGTATGCCGCGAAACCGGATGGATTCGGCGGCATGGTTCGTTTCCGTTCGGCCGTGGCGAGCGGCATCGGTGCGGAAGCGGGCGGGCAGCGGCTGGCTGCACGCGGTGCGTGGGTCGAAAGAGGATGATTCTACCGTGGTGTGCGTCGTACGCATTTCGTCAGCGTTCGGCGCATGGAAGAAGCGGATGGAGAAACGGAGCAGGGCTTAGGTGTGGACGCTCGACGCTCGCATATGGCAGCGTTCTCGAACTGTAACTCACTTGATGAAACACATGGCCGCGCCCACTGGCCATCGCCAAGCGCCCACGCCTAAGCCGTATCGGGAAGCAGGATGCGCGGTAGGCGGGGGCGACGACTCACCCGGGCGCTTCCAACTCGCGAAGGAAATTGCCGCTGATACCGAGCGAAGGAAGCATACCGGTTGACGCCTTCCTGTCCAATCGGACAAGACCGAAAATGCAGGCAAGAAAAACCGAGGTGCGCAGGGCAATCACGTGAACGGCCAGAACGGAGGGCAGCGACACGGTAGGCGTCGCTGGCGCCAGGCTGCACGCGGCCGGCATCGACATCGGGCGTCGTCGCCGGCCGCGCGCGTGTGGCTTACTCGTGCCCCGCGACCGCGTGCGGCACGTACGGCGCTTCGAGCGCCGCGATCTCTTCGGTGGTCAGCTCGAGCGAGAGCGCCGCGACGGCGTCCTCCAGATGGCGCGGCTTCGACGCCCCGATGATCGGCGCCGTCACCCCCGATTTCTGCAGCAGCCACGCGAGCGCCACCTGCGCGCGCGGCACGTCGCGTGCATGTGCAATCGCCGCGACGGCTTCGACGATCGCGCGATCGCTGTCGGCATGCGCCTCGTAAAGCGTCTTGCCGAACACGTCGCTCTCGAGCCGCTCGCTCGACACGTCCCAGTCGCGCGTGAGCCGGCCGCGCGCGAGCGGGCTCCACGGCAGCACCGCGATGCCCTGGTCGTCGCACAGCGGCAGCATCTCGCGCTCTTCCTCGCGATACAGCAGGTTCAGGTGATCCTGCATGCTGACGAACGGCGTCCAGCCGTTCAGTTTCGACGTATACAGCGCCTTGCTGAACTGCCATGCATGCATCGACGATGCGCCGATGTAGCGCGCCTTGCCGGCCTTCACGACATCGTGCAGCGCTTCGAGCGTTTCCTCGATCGGCGTGTGATAGTCCCAGCGGTGGATCTGGTAGAGGTCGACGTAATCGGTGCCGAGCCGCTTGAGGCTGTGGTCGATCTCGGTGAGGATGGCCTTGCGCGACAGGCCCGCGCCGTTCGGGCCGGGGCGCATGCGGTGGAACACCTTGGTCGCGATCACGACGTCGTCGCGCTTCGCGAAGTCGCGCAGCGCGCGGCCGACGATTTCTTCCGACGTGCCTTCCGAGTACATGTTGGCGGTGTCGAAGAAATTGATGCCGGCGTCGAGTGCCTGGCGGATGAGCGGGCGGCTCGCGTCTTCGTCGAGCGTCCACGGGTGCGTGCCGCGATCGGGCGCGCCGTAAGTCATGCAGCCGAGACACAGGCGCGACACCTGCAGCCCTGTCGAACCGAGCCTGACGTAGTCCATTGCTGTTGCTCCTTGCGATGATCCGGTGGGATGTGCGCCGCGCGCGCAGATTCGCGCGCGGCGGACTCACGCAAGTGTATTACCGTGCGCGAAAACGCGCCGGGTACCGCCGCGCGTGGGCGTTCAGCCGCCTTGCAGCCGGATGTCGCGCGACGACGCGCCGACGGACACGGTGCCGCCCGGCACGTAGCGCCAGCCGTGGCGCGACGTATCCCATACGCTCTGCAGCCGCGCCGACACGCCGATGTGCACGCGCCGCGCTTCGCCCGGCTTCAGGTCGATCTTGTCCCAGCCGACCAGGCGGCGCGGCGGCTCGTCCTTGTACGGCACGCCGAGATACACCTGCGGCACTTCCGCGCCGGCCACCGTGCCGTCGTTGCGCACGGTGAACGCGACGTCCAGCGAGCCGTCGCGCTGCCGCGACACGGCGAGCCCGGAGTACGAGAAGTGCGTGTACGACAGGCCGAAACCGAACTCGAACATCGGCTTCACGTTCTTCGCGTCGTACCACCGGTAGCCCATGTTCAGCTTTTCCGCATAGACGGGATCGTTGTCGAACGCGCCGCTCTGCCCCCAGGTCGGCGTGTCCTGGTCGCGCGCGGGGAACGTGACGGGCAGCTTGCCGGACGGGTTGACCTTGCCGAACAGCACGTTCGCGATCGCCGTGCCGCCGCCTTCGCCCGGATACCACGCCGCGACGATCGCGGACACGCGGTCCTTCCACGGCATCAGCACCGGATTGCCGCTCTCGACGACGACGACGGTGTGCGGATTCGCGCGCGCGACCGCGTCGACGAGCGCGTCCTGGTTCGACGGATTCGCGAGGGCGAGGCTTTGCAGGTCGCCGAAATCCTCGCCGGCCGGCTGCGCGACCACGACGATCGCGACATCCGAGCGCGCCGCGAGTGCGGCCGCCTGATCGATCTCCTGCTGCGTATACGCGCGGAACGGCGCCTGCTGGTCGCTGTTGCCGGCGAACGTCACCTGCGCGGCAGGCGCGAGCGCGCGAATCGCCGCGACGATCGGCACGTCGACCTTCAGCCACGGGTTGCGCCACCAGCTGCAGCCGGTCGACGTGCCGAACGCGAGGCCGCCGCAGCCCGCGAACGAACCCGTGACCGGATTGCGCGTGTTGCCGGAGCCGCCGCCGGACAGCACGGCTGCGTCCGCGTGCCCGCCGATCACCGCGACGCGCGTCAGCGCGGGCGCCGCGAGCGGCAGCTGGTTGCCGTCGTTCTTGAGCAGCACGATCGACTGTTCGGCAGCCGCCTGTGCGAAGCGCCTGGCCGACGCGAAGTCGATCGCGCCGCCGCCCTTGGGCGGATCGTCCATCACGCCGATGCGGATCATCGCGACCAGCTTGCGCCGCACCATGTCGTCGAGCCGCGCGGTCGACACCGAGCCGTTCGCGATCGCCTGCCGGACCGCCGCCGGCGTCAGGTACACGCTCGGTCCGACGTCTTCCTCCTCGTCGAGACCGGCATTGATCGCCTTCGCGGTGCTGTGCGTCGCGCCCCAGTCGGACTGCACCTGGCCTTCGAAGCCCCATTCGTTCTTCAGCACGTCGTTCAGCAGATGCGCGTTCTCGCACGCGTAATCGCCGTTCAGCCGGTTGTAGCTGCACATCACGCTGCCCGGCCGCGCGCGCTTCGCGGCGATCTCGAACGGCAGCAGGTAGAGCTCGCGCAGCGTGCGCTCGTCGAGCTGGCTGTTGCCGCCCATCCGGCCGTGCTCCTGCTCGTTGGCCGCGTAGTGCTTGATGGTCGCGATGACCTTGTGCCGCTGCGTCGCGAGCGTGCGCTCGGCGAGCAGGTCGCCGGCGAGCAGCGGATCCTCGCCGAGATACTCGAACAGCCGGCCGCCGCGCGGCTCGCGCGCGAGGTTGGTGCCGCCGCCGAGGCCCATGCCGAATCCTTGCGCGCGCAACTGGATCGCGACCTGCCGGCCATAGTCGTACGACAGGCGGCGATCCCAGCTCGCGGCCACGGCGATCGTCGCGGGGAAGGTCGTGCTGGCCTGCGACGTGCTGCCGGAGCCGGTCGCCGAATCGACCATGTTCAGGTCGGGAATGCCGAGCCGCGGCACGCCCTGGATATAGCCGGCGCCGCCGCCGGGCACTTGCGACATCTGGTATTGCGAATGGATGAGCTGGAGCTTCTCGTCGAGCGTCATCCTGCGGATGAGCGCATCCGCGCGACGGTGCGCGGCGGCCGACGCGAACGTGTCGGCTGCCGCACCGGGGAGGGCGGCGAAATCGGTGCTCGTATCCGCGCGCGCGCAGGTGCAGAGGGCTGCCATCAATGCGGCGGCCGGCCAGAGTGTTACCCGCATGTTGCTGTCTCCATGAACGTATTGCTGGTTGTCTGGGCGATATCAGGGGCTGCGGGCGTCCGGTGGATTCGCACCGGGCGCATGCGGCAGGGCACGCGGATGCAGGGTGGCTGCGATGCCGAAGGCCATGCCGGGCGGGGAATCGGCGGGCCGGTGAGGCGTGGTCGCGTCGGGTGTAGCGATTCTCCGCTGCGACTAATCCTAGGGATGTAGTTTGACTACAGCATCGGTGTTTATACTGATCTGTCCGATGTTTGTGCCGGGGCGTCGAGCGTCGCGCGCCGAAGGCGGTCATCCTTCCCGGCTCGTTGTTCCGGATTGCGTAAGAACGACCGGCGCGCAGGGTGCGCGCCCGTCAGCGGATCACGAATGCATCCGGGTAGGCCGTGCCCTGCGCGGTTTCCCGCACGCAGGCCTGTGCGATGTCGAGCACGTCCTGCACCGCGGGGTTGTCCTTCAGCGCGTGCTGGTGCACGAGATAGAAGTTGAACCACTGGCTCGAATCGAATTCGCGCGCGACCAGCTCGCGGTTCGCGCACAGGTCGGCCGCGCTCAGCGCATTGAGCAGGCTCACGCCGTTCGTGAGCCGGATCACCTCGCCGAGCGAACTCATGCTGACGCGCAGCTCGTAGCCGAGCCGGCGGCGGTCGCTCGAATCGTCGTAGATCAGGTGGTCGGACTGGATCGGCTTGATGTACTGCTGGTCGGCGAGATCCGCGTAGGTCAGCTGCTTGCGCGCGGCGAGCCGGTTCTTGCGGGTCAGCAGCGCGACCATCTTCGCGCCGAACACCGGCACGAAGATCAGGCCCGGCTCGTGGATCTCGTACGACACGATCGCGAGGTCGAGGCGGCCGCCGTCGACATCGGAGATCAGCCGGCCGCTCGCGGCGACGTCGAGCGCGACGCCGGTGCCCGGATGCGCGTGCGCATACTGCTGCGCGAGCTGCGGGCCGAAGCGGTGGCACAGCCCCGGCGCGCAGCCGATGCGCAGCGACGCGACGCCGTTGTCCTGCAGCAGCGAGATCTCCTCCTCGATGCGGTTCAGCCGGTCGAGCAGCTGCACGGCTTCGTCGAGCATGTAGCGGCCCGCGGGCGAGATCTGCAGACGCTGGTTCTCGCGCGCGAACAGCCGGATGCGCAGGCTGTCCTCGAGCCGCGCGAGCGCATGGCTGACGGCAGACTGCGTGATGCCGAGCTGCACCGCCGCCTGCCGCGTGGACCCCGCCGTGGCGATCGCGTGAAAGATCTCGATGTCGCGCAGGCTGAAGTCGGTTCGCATGTTCTTCCCCGTCAATCAAATGATCAAAAAAGATCATATATTGACCGAAAAATAATTCAAAGCGAGACTGCAAGCCAGTCAAACAACGCGCCGGTTCATTCTGTGGCAAGCATTCCAGCCTGCCGCGAGGTGATGAATCAAATCGGTCACTATTCACACGGAGACACCCGTCAGCGTCGTTTCGCCGTCCGGCGAAGCGCGCCGCCGGTCATGCAATGTTCGATATCCCTATCGTTTTCAAGTACCTGCCGCTGCTGTTCGACGCGGCCGCCACGACGGTGGCGCTGACGCTGCTCGCCACCGTCATCGGGCTCGTGATCGGGCTCGCCGCCGCGCTCGGCAGGCTGTCGCGGCACCGCGTGCTGCGCGACGCGACGAGCGCGTACATCTGGCTGATCCGCTCGACGCCGCTGCTGGTGCAACTGTTCATCATCTATTTCGGCCTGCCGCAGTTCGGCATCGAGCTGTCGCCGTTCACGTCCGGCGTGATCGGCCTCGCGCTCAACGTCGGCGCGTACAACGCGGAGACGATCCGCGCGGGGATCCTCGCGATTCCGCGCGGGCAGATCGAGGCGGCGCGCTCGCTCGGCTTCGGCGCGGCGCGCACGATGCGCGCCGTCGTGCTGCCGCAGGCGCTGCGGCTGATCGTGCCGCCGCTCGGCAACAACCTGATCATCCTGACCAAGGACACATCGCTCGTGTCGACGATCACGCTCGCGGAGCTGTTCATGCGCACGCAGCAGCTCGTCGGCGCGACCTTCAAGCCGTTCGAACTCTACTTTGCCTGCGCGATGATCTACGCATTGCTGACGACCGGCACGAGCCTGCTGCTGCGCCAGATGGAACAGCGCCTGATCCTGAAGGGAGGCCGCGCATGAACCGCACCGAACCGCAGATCGTGCTGCGCGACATCCACAAGACCTACGGCGCGCTGGAAGTGCTCAAGGGCATTTCGCTCGACGTGCACAAGGGCGAGGTGGTCGTGCTGATCGGCCCGAGCGGCTCGGGCAAGAGCACGCTGCTGCGCTGCGTGAACCAGCTCGAGACGCCGACGCGCGGCGAGGTGCGCGTGCTCGGCGGCCTCGTCAACGATCCGCGCCGCGGCTACGGCGCGCAGGAACGCTACCTGAACGCGATGCGCATGAAGGTCGGGATGGTGTTCCAGCACTTCAACCTGTTCCCGCACCTGACGGTGCTCGAGAACCTGACGCTCGCGCCGATGCAGCTGCTCGGCCTGCGCGCGGCACAGGCGCGCGACGAAGCGCGCGAGCTGCTGGACAAGGTGGGCGTGCTCGACAAGCAGGACGTGTATCCGGGCAACCTGTCCGGCGGGCAGAAGCAGCGCGTCGCGATCGCGCGGGCGCTCGCGCTCAGGCCCGACGCGATGCTGTTCGACGAACCGACATCGGCGCTCGACCCGGAAATGGTCGGCGGCGTGCTCACGGTGATGGAGCGGCTCGCGAAGGCCGGCATGACGATGATGGTCGTCACGCACGAGATGCGTTTCGCGGAGCGCGTCGCCGACCGCGTCGTGTTCATGGCGGATGGCCGCGTGGTCGAGGCGGGCCGGCCGTCGGAGATCTTCCACCAGCCGTCGCACGTGCGCACGCAGGTGTTTCTCGCCGATATCCGCTGAGCGCGCGGCGACGCATCGAAGCATTCACGCATTCATCAAGCAAAGGACGTCAATGAGCGACCATCTTTTCTACCAGTCCGCGGTGCAGTTGCCGACCATCGCGCGGGCCGAGGGCATCTACGCATGGGATACCGACGGCAAGCGCCATATCGACGCGTGTTCCGGCGCGATCGTCGCGCAGCTCGGGCACGGCCACCCGGCGATCCGCGACGCGATGCTGGCGCAGCTCGACAAGGTCGCGTTCGCGTATCGCACCCAGTTCGAGAACCAGCCCGCGCTCGATCTCGCGGAGAAGCTGGTCGGCCTCGTCGGCGGCCGCTTCGACCGCGTGTTCTTCTCGAGCGGCGGCTCGGAATCGGTCGAATCGGCGCTGAAGCTCGCGCGCCAGTACTGGGTGTGCCGCGGCGAGCCGCAGCGTAACGTGTTCATCGCGCGCAAGCCGTCGTATCACGGCTCGACGATGGGCGCGCTCGCGATGACGAGCTACACGCCGCTCACGCAGCCGTTCGAGCCGATGCTCCGGCTGTACCCGAAGATCGCGTCGCCGACGCAGTACCGCGTGCCGGCCGGCAAGCGCGCGGAACAGCATGCGCTCGACTGCGCCGACGAACTCGACGCGGCGATACGCGAAGTGGGCGCGGACCAGGTGGCCGCGTTCGTCGCGGAGCCGATCGGCGGCGCGAGCACCGGCGCGGAAGTGCCGCACGATGCGTATTTCGCGCGCATCCGCGACATCTGCACGCGGCACGGCATCCTGCTGATCCTCGACGAAGTGATGACGGGCGTGGGCCGTACGGGCCGCTGGTTCGGCTTCCAGCACTGGGATGTCGACGCGGACATCCTGTGTCTCGCGAAGGGGCTCGGCGCCGGCTACTACCCGACGTCCGCGATCGTCACGCGGGCCGAGCTGACCGATCCGATCCTCGCCTCGGGCGGCTTCCAGCACGGCTACACCTATGCGGGCAATCCGCTGGCGAGCGCCACCGCGCTCGCGGTGATCGGCGTGATCGAGCGCGACGGGCTGGTCGAGCACGCGGCGGCAACCGGCGCGTATCTGCGCGGCCTGCTCGAACAGCTTGCATCGCGCCACGATTTCATCGGCGACGTGCGCGGCCGCGGCTTCCTGCTCGCGCTCGAATACGTGGCCGACCGCGCATCGAAAACGCCGTTCGACCCGTCGCTGAAATTCGGCGAGCAGGTGACGCGCGCCGCACGCGAGCACGGCGTGATCATCTATCCGCGCAAGTCGCTGATGGGCGAGACCGGCGACCATACGCTGATCGCACCGCCGCTGATCACCACGCGCGCGCAGTGCGACGAGATCGTCGAGCGGCTCGACGCCGCGTTCCGTGCGGTCGCGCGGTGAGGCGGCGGCGATGAGCAAACTCATGCGACTGGCCGACGCGATCGCGCCGATTCCGGATGGCGCGTCGATCATGGTTGGCGGCTTCGGCTCGCCCGGCACGCCGTTCACGCTGCTCGCGGAACTGATGCGCCAGCGCAAGCGCGACCTGACGATCATCAAGAACGATGCGAACCAGGACGGCTACGGCGTGTCGCGCCTGATCGAAGCGGGCGTCGTGCGCCGCCTGCTGACCACGCACCTGGGCCTCAGCGGGCCGGCGCGGCGCGCGCATCTGGCCGGCACGCTGCAGGTGGAGTTCTTTTCGCAGGGGCTGTTCGCGGAGCGGATTCGCTGCGCGGGCGTCGGCCTCGCCGGCGTCGTGACCGACATCGAGCTGCCGCCCGAGCTGGGCGCATCGCGCGAGACGGTGACGGTCGCGGGGCGCACGCTGTTCTTCGAGCCGGCGCTGCGCGCGGATGTCGCGCTGCTGTGCGCGGACCGCGCCGATGTCTACGGCAACCTCGGCTACCGCGGCGCCGCGCGCAACTTTTCGCCGCTGATGGCGATGGCGGCCGACCGCGTGCTGGTCGAAACGCGCGCGGTCAGCGACACGCCGCTCGCGCCCGACACCATCCATACGCCGGGCATCCACGTGCACGGCCTGATCCCGATCGACGGAGACCTCGATGAATACCGGCCCATCCTGCGCTGACCCGCGCCACGTGATCGCGCGGCGCGCCGCGCGCGAGGTGGCGCGCGGCCAGCTGATCAACCTCGGCATCGGCCTGCCGACGCTGATTCCGTCGTATCTCGACGATCCGTCGGCGGCGTGGGTCCATTCTGAAAACGGCATCGTCGGCGTCGGCGCGCTCGCGGGGCCGGACGCGCTCGACAGCCAGCTGATCGACGCGGGCGGCGGCTACGTGTCGGTGGTGCCGGGCGGCGCGATCGTCGACAGCGCGGCATCGTTCGGCATGATCCGGCGCGGGCTGGTCGACATCACGTTCCTCGGCGCGCTGCAGGTGTCGGCGCACGGCGATCTCGCGAACTGGCTCGTGCCGGGCAGCCTCGTCGCCGGCATCGGCGGCGGCGCGGAGCTCGCCCAGAAGGCGCGCCGCGTGATCGTGACGATGCCGCACGTCGACAAGCGCGGCCGGCCGAAGATCGTCGCGCGCTGCACGCTGCCGCTCACGGCGCGGCGGCGGGTCGCGACGATCATCACCGAGCATGCGGTGTTCGCGTGTGGCGCCGACGGGCTGCGGCTCGTCGAGCGGCTCGGCGCGCTCGACGTCGCGGCGCTTCGCACGATCACGGAGGCAGACTTCACGGTCGACTGCGCGGTGGACGAGGGGGCCGCATGACGCATCCGGAACGCCACGCATGGATCGTCGGTTACGCGCGCACGCCGATCGGGCGCGCGTTTCGCGGCGCGTTCAACGACACGACGGCGCCGACGCTCGCCGCGCTGTCGCTGCATGCCACCGTCGCGCGCAGCGGCGTCGATCCGGAACGCATCGACGACGTGATCCTCGGCTGCGCGCTGCCGGAAGGCACGCAGTACTACAACATCGGCCGGCTGGCCGCACTGGCGGCGGACCTGCCGGTGACCACGCCGGGCATGACCGTCGACCGGCAATGCGCGTCGGGGCTGATGTCGATCGTGTTCGCGTCGGCGCGCGTGAGTGGCGGCGAAGCGGACGCGATCCTCGCGGGCGGCGTCGAATCGATCAGCCTCGTGCAGAACGCGCACATGAATCGCCATCGGCAGCAGGATGCGTCATTGCTCGAACGCCATCCGGACGCGTACATGCCGATGGTCGAGACGGCCGACATCGTCGCGCGCCGCTATGCGGTGTCGCGGTGCGCGCAGGACGACTACGCGGCGCTCAGCCAGCGTCGCGCCGCGCAGGCCGCGCAAGCGGGGCGCCTGCGCGACGAGGTCGCCGCGGTGGACGTCCGCAAGCTCGAGCACGACAGGGCGAACGGCACCGCGACGCCGCGCGCGCTGCGCGTGAGCGCCGACGAATGCGGCCGGCCCGGCACGACGGTTGAAGCGCTCGCCGCACTGGAAGCCGTGCGCGACGGCGGCACGGTGACGGCCGGCAACGCGTGCGCGCTCGCGGACGGCTCGGCGGCCTGCGCGGTCGTGTCCGGCGCGATGCTGCGCACGCTCGCCGCGCCGCCGCTCGGGCGGATGATCGCCTGCACGGTGGCCGGCTGCCGCCCCGACGAGATGGGCATCGGGCCGGTGCCCGCGGTGCGCAGGCTGCTCGCGCGCACCGGGCTGTCCGTCGCCGACATCGGCCTGTGGGAGCTCAACGAAGCGTTCGCGTCGCAGGTGGTTCATTGCGTCGACACGCTCGGGCTCTCGTACGAAACGGTCAACGTCAACGGCGGCGGCATCGCGCTCGGCCATCCGTACGGGATGACCGGCACGCGCATGGTCGGCCACGCGCTGCTGGAAGGCGCGCGGCGCGGCGTCCGGCATGTCGTCGTGACGATGTGCATCGGCGGCGGGCAGGGGGCCGCCGCGCTGTTCGAGGTCGCGCGCTGACGGCGACCCGCTGATACCCGCACGCCGGGCGCGCTGCCCGGCGCATGACTACGCCAACCCTGGAGACAGAAGATGACTTTCCTGCAACGACTGACCACGGCCGTGTGCGCGGCGCTGATCGGCGCCGCGAGCGCGGCCGCCCACGCGGACGATCTCGACAAGGTCCGGCAGACCGGCAACCTCACGTTCGCGCTGACCGGCAAGTATCCGCCGTTCAGCTTCATCGACGAGTCCGGCAAGCTGAACGGCTTCGACGTCGACGTCGGCACCCGCATCGCGGCGCGGCTCAACGCGAAGCCGGTGCCGGTGATGACCGCGTGGGACGGCATCGTCGGCGGGCTGCTGGCCGGCAAGTACGACGCGATCATCGGCAGCCTCGCGATCACCGACGAGCGGCTGAAGGCGGTCGATTTCTCGACGACCTACTATCGCTCCGGCGCGCAGCTGTTCGTGCCGAAGGCCAGCGGCGTGCAGGGCATCGAGCAGCTGAAGGGCAAGGTGATCGGCGTCACGCTCGGCGAAACGTACGAAGCGTGGCTGCGCAAGAACCGGCCGGACGTGCAGGTGAAAACCTACAAGGGGCTGCCCGACATCCTGATCGACCTGCAGAACCGCCGCATCGAAGGGTTCGTGACGGATCGCATCGCGGGCATCCTGACGATCCGCGACAAGCATGTCGATGCGAAGCCGGCCGGGCCGCTGCTGTACCCGGAGAAGATGGGGATCGCGGTGCGCAAGGACAGCCCGAAGCTGCGCGCCGCGATCGATGCGGCACTCGACACGATGTTCAACGACGGCGAGTACGGCGCGATCAGCAGGAAGTGGCTGGGCGAAGACGTGCGTTGAACGCGGCGGCGCACGCCGCCAGCGCAGGGCGTCGGCCCGTCGTCTCGGCGACGGCGGGGGAACGCCCGAATCGACGGGCATCGACGCGCGCATCGTCCGTCATGCACGGCCGATGCGCACACTGTCGTCGTCAACCCGACGTGGCGCCGGCGTCGGCATGCGGCGCGCCGGGGGACGCATCCTTCGGCAGTGCGTCCGGCGCCACGGTCATGGTGGACGGGGCAACGGCGTGCTGGATCGTCGGCACGACCATCGTCGGAAAGAGGGCCGCGAGCGCGACCCATACGATTACGCCGAATACCATGGCTGTCTCCCGAGTGTCGAGCGAAGCGCACGCGCACGCGCACTCGTACGCACGATACGCGCGTGCGGTATGCCCCACTCTATGGCACACGTTTGCGCAGGAGATTGATCGATCTCAAGCTTCCCTGCGTCAGATGATTGCAAGCGGCCGGTCACAGCGCGCACCATGGGCTGTCAGATTCCCGTCGAGTCGACACCGGAGCCGGCGATGGCATGCAACGATGAAGACGAGCGCGAGCTGCGTCATGTCGCGGCGATGATCGACGCGCTGTGCCGCGTCGACACCCGCGAGCGTGCGACGTCGGCCGTGATGCTTCCCGCGTACTGGCGCGCGCGGCTCGACGCGATTCGCGTGCGGCTGCATGCGGGCGGACGGGCGGCGACGCTCACCCGGACACTGGTCGAGCGCCTCGACGAGCTGGAGCGCCGGCAATGGCGCGACGGCGCATCCCGCAACGGCAAACGTTAGCGCGCCACGACGGATCGATACGGGCAACGAAGCGAGCGCATTGGTCGTATCGAATGCGGGATGCGGCGCGCGTCGCGACAAGCACATCGCTGGCCAGCGCGGGGTTGTGGAAACCACTCACTGGCCTGCGGAAATCATTCACGTCACACTGCGCAGCACGGTTCGCGCCGGTTCTTTCGTGCCAGAAGGTGCGGCGCGCCATTCGTCCCGAGGAGCTCGCCACGATGCTGACCCCGCACGAATTTTCCACGCTGCTGCTGGTCGCGAACGCACCGCAGCATGTCGATCGATTCAGTCCCGACTTCGACGCGCTCGTCGCGCAGGCCTATGTCGAGCTGGTCTCCGATGCACCCGGCGAAGCGCCGCGGCCGGCCCTGACGCCGCAGGGTTGCTGCGTGCTGGCGCGCATCGGCGTCGAGATGTCCCACCGTGCGTCGACGCTCGCACAGGGCGCCGACCGCGAAGTGCGGCGGCTCGCCGCGCGCAGTGCAGCACGGCAGTGCGAAACGATTTCGCGTCGGTCCCCGGTTTTCGCGAGCGAATCCCGGTTCGTGTGAGATCGCCGGGTGCGAGGACGACCAACACACGTTCGCGCGTTGGGTTTATGCTCCGTCGAAAGCGCCTGACCGCATGCCGGGGCAGGTGCTGAACCGGACGGACGGCACGCAGCGTGCCGATGCCGCCGCGCCCGGGTGTCGCGCCGGCCATCTCTCGGTCGGCGGTCGGCGAAACCCGCACAAGGAGAACGACGATGGCGCTGGACGAACGGCAATTGCAGACACTGCATCGACGGCTGGACGAGTCCGAGCAGACGTTGCGCACCGAGATCCGTGCGAGCGAGCAGCAGCGCGCGTCGGAATCGTATGCGGATCTGGCCGGCGCCGCGCCGGACGAAGGCGACGAGGCGAACGCCGATCTGTTCGTCGACGTCGATCATGCGTTGATAGGGATGAGGCTCGCGGAGTTGCGCGCGGTCGCGCGCGCGTTGCAGCGGATTCGCGACGGCAGCTACGGCGACTGTGCGGACTGCGACATGCCCGTCGACTACGAACGCCTGCTTGCGCGGCCGACGGCCGAGCGCTGCGCGCACTGCCAGCAACTGCACGAACGGCGCTACGGCACCCAGCCGCGCGCGTCGCTCTGACGCTGCGCATCGTTGACGCATTCCTTCGCCCGCGCCGGCGTCGCACGCGTGCGCCGCGCGAATTGATCCTGAGCAACGCAACGGCACGGCTGCGATCCATACTGATCGAGTCGTGCCGGGCGTCGTGCGGACGATCGTCACGCCGCCGGCCGGCGGGCGCCGCCGCCCGCGTTCCGGCACGACCTTTGCATGCCGGCGTGCCGCAGCAGGCGCCAGCACGGGCGGCGCCGTCGGCGTAGGATGGGATCGGGCGTCCGGCGCGCATCGCTCACGCGACGCGCCGGGCGGGCAGGCGCCCGCGCATCGCGCGCGGCGCCATCCACGCGGAAGGGAGCCACGCCGATCATGTCGATCCGCAATGCCGAGTGTGCGGCGGTGTTCGCCGAGATCGCCGACATGCTCGAGATCCAGGGCGCCAACCCGTTTCGGGTGCGCGCCTACCGCAACGCCGCACGCACGATCGCCGACTACGGCCGCGACATTCCGACGATGGTCGCGAACGGCGACGACCTCGGCCGCATTCCGTCGATCGGCGTCGATCTCGCGTCGAAGCTGCGCGAGATCGCGGCAACCGGCACCTGCGAGCTGCAGCAAACCCTGCGCCACGCGCTGCCGGCCGCGATCGTCGGGCTGCTCGACGTGCAGGGGCTCGGCGCGAAACGCGTGAAGGCGCTGCACGACGCGCTGCATGTCGATACGCTCGAACAACTGAAGGCCGCGGCGAAGGAAGGGCGCGTGCGCGAACTGCCGGGCTTTGGCGCGAAGACCGAAGCGCATTTGCTCGATGCGCTCGATGAGCGCCTGAAGCACGCGCAGCGGCGCTTCCTGCTGCCGTTCGCCGAGCACTGCCTCGCGCCGCTGCTCGAGCGCCTGCGCGCGGTGCCGGGCGCAGGCGACACGATGCCGGCCGGCAGCTTCCGGCGCCGGCGCGAGACCGTCGGCGATCTCGACATTCTCGTCACCGCGCGCGATCCGGCCGCGGTGACCGCGGCGTTCGTCGGCTACGGCGAAGTCGCGCGCGTGCTCGCGAGCGGCGCAACGCGTTCGAGCGTCGTGCTGGCGAGCGGCATCCAGGTCGACCTGCGCGTCGTCGACGCGGACGCATTCGGCGCGGCGCTCGTCTACTTCACCGGATCGAAGGCACACAACATCGCGCTGCGCCGCCTTGCGCAGGCGGCCGGCCTGAAGATCAACGAATACGGCGTGTTCCGCGGCGGCGACCGGATCGCGGGCGCGACGGAAGCATCGGTCTACGAATCGATCGGCCTGCATTGGGTGCCGCCCGAGCTGCGCGAGGATCACGGCGAGATCGACGCATCGCGCGCCGGCCACCTGCCCGCGCTGGTCGAGCGCAAGCACCTGCGCGGCGACCTGCATGCGCATACCGATGCGTCGGACGGCCACGATAGCCTGCGCATGATGGCGCAGGCGGCCCGTGCCCGCGGGCTCGGCTATCTGGCGATCACCGACCCCGCGCGGCGGCCCGGCGCGGCGCGCGGGGTCGACCGCGCGCGCCTCGCGCGGCAGATCGACGAGATCGATCGGCTGAACGCGTCGTTCGACGATGTCGTGCTGCTGAAGGGCGTCGAGGCGGAGATCCTCGAAGATGGGAGCCTCGACGTGCCGGACGATGTGCTCGGCCGGTTCGATCTCGTCGTCGGCGCGGTGCGCGACGGGCTCGACCTGCCGCGCGCCGTGCAGACCAAGCGCGTGCTGCGCGCGATGGACCACCCGCATTTCACGATCCTTGCGCATCCGACCGGCCGCGTGCTCGACGAGAACGACGGCTGCGACCTCGACCTGCCGCGCGTGATCGAGCATGCGCATGCGCGCGGGTGCTTCCTCGAGCTCGATGCGCAGCCGCAGCGGCTCGACCTCGCGGACACCTGGTGCCGCGAGGCCGCGCAGGCCGGCGTGCTGGTGTCGATCGGCTCGGACGCGCACAGCGCGGACGAACTCGACGATCTCGGGCTGGGCGTCGACCAGGCGCGCCGCGGCTGGCTGACGCGCTCGGACGTGCTGAACACGCGCACGCTCGCGCAACTGCGGCCGCTGCTCGCGCGCACGATGGGCGGTGCGGGCAGCGGGGCGGGCAGCGGCGCCCGCGCGAAGGGGGCGTGATGCCTGGCGAAGCATCCGGCGGCGAGGTGCTGCTGACCGACCTGTACGAGCTGACGATGCTGCAGGCGTATTTCGACGCCGGGATGAACGACGTCGCGAGCTTCGAATTCTTCGTGCGCGCGTTGCCGCCGCAGCGCAACTTCCTGATGGCGGCGGGGCTCGCGCCCGTGCTCGATTACCTGGAGCAGGTGCGTTTCACCGACGACGATCTCGCCTGTCTTGCGCGGACCAATCGTTTCCGCGCGGAGTTCCTCGCGTCGCTCGCGGGCTGGCGGTTTACCGGCACGGTGCATGCGATGCCCGAAGGCACCGTGTGCTTCGCGGACGAACCGCTGCTGCGCATCACCGCGCCGCTGCGCGAGGCGCAGCTCGTCGAGAGCCGCGTGATGAACCTGCTGCATTACGCGACGCTCGCGGCCAGCAAGGCCGCGCGCTCGGTGCTGGCGGCGCCGGGGCGCGTGCTCGTCGATTTCGGCCTGCGCCGCGCGCATGGCGCGGAGGCCGGCCTGCTGTCGGCGCGCGCGAGCTACCTCGCCGGCTTCTCCGGCACGGCGACGGTGCTGGCGGGCGTGCGATACGGCATTCCGACGTTCGGCACGATGGCGCATTCGTATGTGCAGGCGCACGGCGACGAAGCGCACGCGTTCGCGCATTTCGCGCGCTCGCAGCCCGACAACGCGGTGCTGCTGATCGACACGTACGACGTCGATCGGGCCGCGCAGACGGTCGTCGAAACGGCGCGCGCGCTCGCGCCGGAAGGCATCGCGATCAAGGGCGTGCGGCTCGACAGCGGCGAGCTCGCCGCGCATGCGCGGCGCGTGCGCAAGATCCTCGACCGCGGCGGCCTCGCGAACGTGACGATCTTCGCGAGCGGCAATCTCGACGAATACGGGCTGCATGACCTGCTGGCGCGCGGCGCGCCGATCGACGGCTTCGGCATCGGCACGCGAATGAACACGTCGGCGGACGCGCCGTCGCTCGACTGCGCGTACAAGCTCGTCGAATACGCGGGTGTGCCGCGCCGCAAGCGTTCGGAAGGCAAGGCGACGTGGCCGGGCCGCAAGCAGGTGTTCCGTCGCCTGGGCGCGGACGGGCGGATCGCCGCCGACTGTGTTGCGCTGGACGGCGAGACGCAGCCGGGCATCGCGCTGCTGGCGCCGGTGATGATCGACGGCGCACGGCTGCCGCTGCCGTCGCTCGACGCAAGCCGTGCGCATGCGGCACGGCAGCTCGCGATGCTGCCCGAGCGCACGCGCGCGCTGACGATGGCGGAGCCCGTGGCCGTCGAAATTTCCGCGGCGCTGGCCGGGCTCGTCGCGCAGGTTGACGAACAGGCCGGGTGACGGCGGCGGCGAGGCCGGCCGCCGTCGATCCGGCGCGCGGCGTCGCGCGTCAGGCCACCACGTCCTCGGCCGGCACGTAAGGCAGCCCGAGCGCGCGTGCGACCGCTTCGTAGGTGATGTGTCCGTCGCACACGTTCAGGCCGGCGCGCAGGTGTGCGTCGTCGCGCATCGCGCGTTTCCAGCCCTTGTCCGCCAGCGCGATCGCGTGGCCGATCGTCGCGTTGTTGAGCGCGAACGTCGACGTGCGCGCGACCGCGCCGGGCATGTTCGCGACGCAATAGTGGACGACGCCGTCGACCACGTAGGTCGGGTCCGCATGCGTCGTCGCGTGAGAGGTCTCGAAACAGCCGCCCTGGTCGATCGCGACGTCGACGACGACCGCGCCGCCGCGCATCTGCGCGATCATGTCGCGCGTGACGAGCCGCGGCGCCGACGCGCCCGGCACGAGCACCGCGCCGATCACGACGTCCGCGTCGTTTACGGCTTCCTCGATCGTCTGCGCGTTCGAGCAGACCGTCCCGATCCGGTTGCCGAAGATCAGGTCGAGCTGCCGCAGGCGCCCGACGTTGTTGTCGAGCACGGTCACGCGCGCGCCCATGCCGACCGCCATCTGCAGCGCGCCGGTGCCGACGACGCCCGCGCCGAGCACGACCACGTGCGCGGCCGGCACGCCGGGCACGCCCGCCATCAGCAGGCCCCGCCCGCCGCGCGGGCTTTCGAGGTGCGTGGCCGCGACCTGGATCGACATGCGCCCGGCGACCTCGCTCATCGGCGCGAGCAGCGGCAGGCCGCCGCCGGGGCCGGTCACCGTTTCGTATGCGATGCACACCGCGCCCGACTTGACGAGCGCGGCCGCCTGTTCCGGATCGGGCGCGAGATGCAGGTACGTGTAGAGGATCTGGCCGCGCCGCAGCATCGCGCATTCGGCGGGCTGCGGCTCCTTGACCTTGATGATCATGTCGGCCCGCGCGAACACGTCGGCCGCGTCGTCGGACAGTGCCGCGCCGGCCGCCGCATAGTCGGCGTCGTGCAGCCCGATCGCGGTGCCCGCGTTGCGCTGCACCAGGACCTGGTGCCCGTGGCGGGTCAGCTCGCGCGTGCCCGCCGGCGTGAGCCCGACGCGGTATTCATGGTTCTTGATCTCCTTCGGCACACCGATCAGCATGGGTCACCTCCACGGGCCTTCGTTATATGTATGCTGCGGCAGCGCGCGTCACACGTATATCAGGATGCGCCGCCGGCATTGCATCACGCGGTCTTCTCGACCGGATCCGCCTGCTCGTCCCGCTCCGCAGATTCGTGCAGCGCTTGCGTGGGCTGGATGCCGGCGCCGAACCACGGCACGTCGGCCGACAGCGCCGCGGTGTAGCGCGTCCAGCCGCGCGGGTTGCCGGCGAACAGCTTCGCGCAGATGGGTGCGGCGAGCGCGTCGCGGTCGAGTTCCGCGTCGAGCAGCTGCTGCGGCCACAGGCAGAATGCATGCAGCACGGCGCTCGCGAATTCGCGCACGGTCATGTGATCGAACACGTGTTCGAGCAGCGGCAGGTCGGCCAGCATCGGCCGGGTCGCGATCAGCGCGCCGATGGTGGCGTCGTCGCGCTCGCTTTCGAGCAGGCAGCTGAGCGTGCGCATCACGCTGCCGAGATGCAGCAGCAGCGCGCGGCGTTCGAGTGCTTCGTTCATGCGGTACCTCCGGCAGGGAGGTGGGCGCGGTGCGCGTTCAAGCCTCGACTGCAGTCCTGGAATAAAAGGGTAGTAGTGCGCGGATGGAAGTCAAGCGGCGGGTGTCGCGGTGCGCGGGCCGGCGCAATGCGACCGGGCGTCTCAGTGCAGGCGGCAGGCGAATTCGGTATCGTCTTGTGCGGCGCGGCGTGCCCGCCGCATTCCGGAGCCGGGGCCGGCCTGTCCACTACACAACAAGGAGTCGAACGAGCCATGACCGCTGCCTATTTCAGCGTGCCGACGCTGGGCGTGCTGGCCCTTGTCCATGTCTACTGGGCGTGCGGCGGCCGCCTGGGCAAACGCGCGGCGATTCCGGAACGCGACGGCGAGCCGGTGCTGCGGCCGTCCAGGGCCGGCACGTTCGCGGTCGCGGTGGCGCTCGCCGCCGGCGCATGCATGGTGGCCGCGCAGGCCGGCTGGCTGCCGGCCCTGCATTCGGGCGCGATCGCCGTCGGCACGATCGTGCTCGCACTGATCTTCGCGGTGCGGGCGGTCGGCGATTTCCGCTACGTGGGGTTCTTCAAGCGGATTCGCGGCTCGCGGTTCGCGCGGCTCGACACGCTGTGCTATTCGCCGCTGTGCGCGGCGCTGTCGCTGTCCATTGCATGGGTGCTCTGGGCGCGTTGAGCGGGTGTGCTGCAGTGCGACGGCCGAAGCCGTGTTTCAGCCGGCGGACGTGTCCAGCAGCGACAGGAACTCGGCCGGGACGGCGTCGGTGAGCCATACGCCGTTCTCGGCCAGAAAGAACCGGAAGCCGCGTTCGTGCATGTGCCGCGCGCGGATCACGAGCACCCCCGGCTTGCCATAGCGCTGGCCGACCGCGATCGCCGTGCTCACGTCCTGCGACAGATGCACGTGATGGCGGGTGCCCGCCTTCAGCCCCTGCGCGTGAATGGAGTCGAGAAAGCGCGTCGCGGTGCCGTGATAGAGCACGTCGGGCGGTTGCCGCTCCGGATACTGACGCTGTACGGCCGGCGTCGAATGGCCTTGCACCGCGCGGATGCGCCGGCCGTCGCCGGAAAGGGCAAAGCGCTTCTTGTCGTTGCTGGCGACCACGGCCTCGATCGTGGCCCGGTCGAGCTGGCGCCCGTGGCGGGCGGCGCCGGCGACGAGCGCGTCGATATCGGCCCAGCCCTCCGGGTCGAGCTGCAGGCCGATCGCCTGCGGTTCGTGACGGAGCAGGTAGCTCAGGTATTTGCTGGTGTCGTCCAGCGTTTTCTTATGTGTGTGCATATCGGGGCGTGAGCGTACCAGCTTTCGGTTGCCGGCACACGATATCCCTGATCGTTGCGCAGACCGTGTACGGATTTCGCGATTATTGCAATTTTCGATTCAGTGAATTGCGGCAAAACGCCTCGAAATGGAACCGGTTCCATTTATAATTCGCCGGATCGTCGACCGGGCTGCCGAGAGGGCCGGGCATACCTCTCTTGCTGTCAGCAGGAGCGGCGGCTAAGTTGATAGAGGCCATGGCGACAAAGGGCGGATTCGGGCCGACCGGCGCGAATTCGTCCGACGAAATGACCCGCGAGAGGTCGATATGCTTTGGACTCCGACAGATCGGGCCGAAAGCGGTTGCATGACGATGGCGGCTGCGCGCGTTGCGCAGGTTCGCCATCTGAATCATGTTTGTTAGTAAAACGAAAGAAAGTGCCGGCCGGGCGCATTGCGTCCCGGCCGACGCGTGCCGTGCGAGGCGCATGCCGCCTGCGCGAGTTCGAAGCGCTGTCCCCAACGATCATCACCCGACCATGTCCACGCCACCCGACAAACCCAACTCGCGCCGTCATTTCCTGCGCTCGTCGGTCGCGCTCGTGCCGATCGCGTCGCTCGCCGGCTGCGACCTGCGCCCGTCGTCGACGCCCGCGACGACGGCCGGCAACGCGCCCGCCGACTCGGCCGACGCCGCGCGCGCGCCGTACAAGCCGACCTTCTTCGACGCCAGGGAGTGGGCGTTCGTCCAGGCGGCCGTCGATCGCCTGATTCCCGCCGATGCCGAAGGCCCCGGTGCGCTCGACGCCGGCGTGCCGGAGTTCATCGACCGCCAGATGGAAACGCCTTACGCGCACGGCGCGCTGTGGTACATGCAGGGGCCATTCCAGCAGGGCGTGCCGGAGCTCGGCTACCAGCTGAAGCTCGTGCCGCGCGACGTGTACCGGCTTGGCATCGCGGCCGTCGAGCGCTTCTGTACGAAGACGCACGGCAAGGCATTCGCGGAGCTCGACGCGGCCACGCGCGACGCGGTGCTCGGCGCACTCGAGAAAGGCAGCGCGCCGATCGACGACGTGCCGCCGGCCGTGTTCTTCGGCCAGCTGCTGCAGAACACGCGCGAAGGGTATTTCTGCGACCCGGTCCACGGCGGCAATAGCGGGATGGCCGCCTGGAAGATGATCGGCTTCCCCGGTGCGCGCGCGGACTTCATGGATTTCGTCAACCAGAACGGCAAGCCGTATCCGTACGGGCCGGTCTCGATCAACGGGGAGCGTAGCTGATGGCCGCTGAGAAAAGGCCGCACGTCGATGCGGTCATCGTCGGCTTCGGCTGGACCGGCGCGATTCTCGCGAAGGAACTGACCGAAGCGGGCCTGAAGGTGGTCGCGCTCGAGCGCGGCGAATATCGCGACACGTATCCGGACGGCGCGTATCCGAACACGATCGACGAGCTGACCTACAACATCCGCAAGAAGCTGTTCCTCGACCTGTCGAAGACCACCGTGTCGATCCGCCACGGCGTGCGGGATACGGCGCTGCCGTACCGCCAGCTCGCGGCGTTCCTGCCGGGCGAGGGCGTCGGCGGCGCGGGGCTGCACTGGTCGGGCGTGCACTTCCGCATCGCGCCGGAAGAGCTGCGGCTGCGCAGCCACTACGAGGCGCGCTACGGCAAGAAGTTCATCCCCGAAGGGATGACGATCCAGGATACCGGCGTTACGTACGACGAACTCGAACCGTATTTCGACTTCGCCGAGAAGGTGTTCGGCACGTCGGGGCAGGCGTACAAGGTCAACGGCAAGGTGGTCGGCGACGGCAACGTGTTCGACGCGCATCGCAGCGACAACTTCCCGCTGCCTGCGCAGCTCAACACGTATTCGGCGCAGCGCTTCTTCGACGCGGCGAAATCGCTCGGCCTGCATCCGTACCGGCTGCCGTCCGCGAACACGTCCGGGCCGTATACGAACCCGTACGGCGTGCAGATGGGCCCGTGCAACTTCTGCGGCTACTGCAGCGGCTACGCGTGCTACATGTACTCGAAGGCGTCGCCGAACCTGAACATCCTGCCCGCGCTGAAGCAGGTGCCGAACTTCGAGCTGCGCTCGAAGTGCCACGTGCTGCGCGTCGATCTTGACGACACGAAGAAGCGCGCGACGGGCGTCACCTACGTCGATCCGGCCGGCCGTGAAGTGCACCAGCCGGCCGATCTCGTGATCCTCGCCGCGTTCCAGTATCACAACGTGCACCTGCTGCTGCTGTCGGGCATCGGCAAGCCGTACGACCCGATCTCGGGCGAAGGCGTCGTCGGCCGCAATTTCGCGTACCAGAACCTGTCGACGATCAAGGCGTTCTTCGACAAGGACACCTACACGAATCCGTTCGTCGGCGCGGGCGGCAACGGCGTCGCGGTCGACGATTTCAACGCGGACAACTTCGACCACGGCCCGCTCGGCTTCGTCGGCGGCTCGCCGCTGTGGGTGAACCAGGCCGGCGTGAAGCCGATCAGCGGCATCGCGACGCCGCCCGGCACGCCGCAGTGGGGCTCGGCGTGGAAGAAGGCGGTCAAGGACAACTACGCGCACACGATCTCGATGGACGCGCACGGCACCAACATGTCGTACCGCGACGTGTACCTCGATCTCGATCCGACCTATCGCGATTCGTATGGCCAGCCGCTGCTGCGGATGACGTTCGACTGGAAGGACAACGACATCAGGATGGCGCAGTACGTGACCGGCCAGATGAAGAAGATCGCCGAGGCGATGGGGCCGAAGGCGATCGGCGTGTCGACGCGCGAGTTCGGCAAGCGCTTCGATTCGCGCCAGTACCAGACGACCCACCTCGTCGGCGGCGCGGTGATGGGCACCGATCCGAAGACGAGCGTCCTCAACCGCTACCTGCAGAGCTGGGACGTGCACAACGTGTTCGTGATGGGCGCGTCGGCGCTGCCGCAGGGCATCGGCTACAACCCGACCGGGATCATCGCGGCGCTGGCCTACTGGTCGGCGCGGGCGATCCGCGAGCAATACCTGAAAAACCCCGCTCCGCTGGTGACCGCATGAAGAGCACGACACGACACGACGCCGCGCGCCGCACGGCGCGCGCGCTGGCGGCCGGCACGGCCTGGCTGGCGTTCGGGCTGGCGAGCGGTGCGGCCCTCGCGCAGCCGGCGGCCGCGCCGGTGGCGGGTGCATCCGTATCGGCCGCGCCCGCTTCGGCAACGTCTGCCGCCCCGCCATCCGCGGATGCGCTCGTCGCGCGCGGCGCGTATCTCGCCCGCGCGGGCGACTGCGTCGCGTGCCACACCGCGAGCGGCGGCAAGCCGTTCGCGGGCGGGCTGAAGTTCGACACGCCGATCGGCGCGATCTACTCGACGAACATCACGCCCGACCCGAAGACGGGCCTCGGCGGCTGGACGCTCGACGAGTTCGACCGCGCGCTGCGCGCGGGCGTGCGCAAGAACGGCGACACGCTGTACCCGGCGATGCCGTTTCCGTCGTACGCGCGGCTCACCGCCGACGACGTGAAGGCGCTCTACGCGTACTTCATGCATGGCGTCGCGCCGGTGCAGCAGGAGAACCGCCCGGTCGACATCGTGTGGCCGCTGTCGATGCGCTGGCCGCTCGGCTTCTGGCGCAAGCTGTTCGCGCCGACGCCGAAGCCGTTCGATGCCGCGCCGTACCCCGATCCGGTGCTCGCGCGCGGCGCGTACCTCGTGCAGGGGCTCGGCCACTGCGGCGCGTGCCATACGCCGCGCGCGCCGACGATGCAGGAGCGCGGGCTGACCGACGCGGACGGCCCCGACTTCCTGGCCGGCGGCGCGGCGATCGACGGCTGGGTGCCGACGAGCCTGCGCGGCGAGCCGCGCACCGGGTTCGGCGCGTGGACGGAAGCGGAAATCGTGCAGTTCCTGAAGACCGGCCGCACGGCGCGCACCGCCGCGTTCGGCGGGATGACGGACGTGGTCGGCCACAGCATGCAGCACCTGACCGACGACGACCTCACGGCGATCGCGCGCTACCTGAAGACGCTGCCGCCGAAGGTGCGGGGCGAGACGCCGCACGCGTACGACGCGGAGGCCGCGCATGCGCTACAGAGCGGCGACGCGAGCAAACCGGGTGCGGCGGTCTACCGCGACAACTGCATGGCCTGCCATCGCAGCGACGGCCGCGGCTATACGCGCGTGTTCCCGGCACTCGGCGGCAACCCGGTCCTGCAGGGCGACGATCCGACCTCGGTGATCCACGTCGTGCTGGCGGGCAGCGCGCTGAAGGGCACGCACACCGCGCCGTCGACGTTCACGATGCCGCCGTTCGGCTGGCGCCTGTCCGATCAGGAAGTTGCAGACGTCGCGAACTTCGTGCGCACGAGCTGGGGCAATACGGGCTCGCCCGTCACGGCCGCGCAGGTCGCGAAGGTGCGCAAGGCGACGCCGGGCACGCGGCCGGAGCCGCCGCCGGGCGCGCGTTATCCGCAAGCGGCCCGCTGACCGGGCCTCGGCGGCCGAGCGCGGCGCACGCCGCGGCCGGTCGCCGGAATCTCGCCGAATCCCCACGCATTTCCTCCCCAAATCCCCCGCATTGCCCCGCATCGCGCCGCCGTCCGTGAATTTTTCGCGGCGGCGCGCCATTTTCCCGGCCTCATCCCTTATCCTTGAACCTTACTAAACGGTTACACAGACAAGGGAGGGGGGATGCCACATGACGTCAGCCTGATTGCGTTGCTCGCGGCCGGTTTCGGTCTCGCGATGATCTTCGGTTATCTCGCGTCGCTGCTGAAGATGCCGCCGCTGGTCGGCTATCTGCTCGCCGGGGTCGTGATCGGCCCCGGTACGCCCGGCTTCGTCGGCGATCTGTCGCTCGCGCAGCAGCTCGCCGAGGTCGGCGTGATGCTGCTGATGTTCGGGGTCGGGCTGCATTTCTCGCTCGGCGATCTGCTCGCGGTGCGCAAGATCGCGCTGCCGGGCGCGATCGTGCAGATCACGGTGGCGACGCTGCTCGGCGGCGGGCTCGCGCTCGCATGGGACTGGAGCATCGGCGCGGCGCTCGTGTTCGGGCTCGCGCTGTCGGTCGCGAGCACCGTCGTGCTGCTGCGCGCGCTCGAGGGGCGCGGGCTCGTCGAATCGGTGAACGGGCGCATCGCGGTCGGCTGGCTCGTCGTCGAGGATCTCGTGATGGTGCTCGTGCTGGTGCTGCTGCCGCCCGTCGCGGGGCTGCTCGGCGGCACGCCGCCCGGCGACGCGCACGCGGCCGGCGGCACCGTGTGGGGCACGCTCGGCGTCACGATGCTGAAGGTGGCCGCGTTCATCGCGCTGATGCTCGTGGTCGGCAAGCGGGTGTTTCCGCGCATCCTGTGGCTCGTGGCCCGCACCGGCTCGCGCGAGCTGTTCACGCTGTGCATGATCGCGGCGGCGGTGGGCATCGCGTTCGGCGCGGCGAAGCTGTTCGACGTGTCGTTCGCGCTCGGCGCGTTCTTCGCCGGGATGATGATGCGCGAATCCGAATTCAGCCGGCGCGCGGCCGACGAGACACTGCCGTTGCGCGACGCGTTCTCCGTGCTGTTCTTCATCTCGGTCGGCATGCTGTTCGACCCGAAAGTGCTGCTCGACGAGCCGCTGCACGTGATCGAGGTCGCGGCGATCGTGCTGGTCGGCAAGACGCTCGCGGCGGTCGCGCTGGTGCTCGCGTTCCGCTATCCACTCAATACGGCGCTGATCGTCGGCGCGGGCCTCGCGCAGATCGGCGAGTTCTCGTTCATCCTCGCCGGGCTCGGCCATTCGCTCGGCTTGCTGTCGCCGGAAGGGCAGAACCTGATCCTCGCGGTCGCGCTGATCTCGATCGCGCTGAATTCGCTCGCGTTCGCGATGATCGATCCGGCGCTCGCATGGATCCGCAAGCATTCGGCGTTCGCGCGGCGGCTCGACGCGCGCGACGATCCGCTCGCCGCGCTGCCGATGTCTACGCCGCAGACCCACCTGACCGGGCAAGTCGTGATCGTCGGCTACGGCAAGGTGGGCGCGCGGATCGCGCAGGCGCTCGACGAGCGCCGGATCGCGTACGTGGTGGTCGAGCAGAACCGCGAGATCGTCGAGAAGCTGCGCGAAGACGGCGTCGCGGCGGTGTCCGGCGATGCGGTCGAGCCGATCGTGCTCGTGCAGGCGCACATCGCGCGCGCGGGGATGCTCGTCGTCACGCTGCCGGACGTGTTCGACGTGCGGCAGATCGTCGAGATCTCGCGCACGCTGAACCCGTCGCTGGAAGTCGCGCTGTGCACGAACAGCGGCGACGAGGCCGCGCTGCTCGCGAGCGAGGGCGTCGGCACGGTGTTCATGGGCGAGACGGAGCTGGCGCGCGGGATGACCGACCACGTGCTCGCGCGGATGACGATGCCGGCCATGCCCGCGCCCGCGCATTGACGAAGGGCGCCGGCGCACGCGTGTCGACGCGCGCGCCGGGCCGTCCGCTCAATAGAACGTCTCGAGCGTCAGCTCCTGCGCCATCACCCGGTTGCCGGCCAGCAGGCCGCCGTCCACCGGCAGCGCGACACCGGTGATGATCCGCGCGGCCGGCGAGCACAGGAACAACGCGGCCTGCGCGACGTCGTCGGGCGTCGCGAAATCGTCGAGCGGGTACCACTTCCTCAGTTGCTCGAATACCTGCGGGTTGCGCTGCACGCGCGCTTCCCACGCGGGCGTCTTCACCGTTCCGGGCAGCACGATGTTCGCGCGCACGCCGTCGCGGCCGTATTCGATCGCGAGCGACTTCGCATAGCTGACGAGCCCGGCTTTCGCCGCGCTGTAGGCCGGGTGGCCGAGCGCCTGGACGCCGTTCACCGAGCCGACGATCGCGATCGCGCCGCGCCGGCGCGTGCGCATGCCCGGCAAGACGGCCTCGACGCTCGCGTAGGTGGCGGTCAGGTTCGCGTCGAGATCCTGCCGCCACGATTCGAGCGTGGTGTCGCGCAGCGTCGTCGACGCGGCCGTGCCCGCATTCGCGACGAGCACGTCGACGGCGTGTGGCGCGAGCAGCGCGCGCAGCCGCGCCGGGTCGGTCAGGTCGTCGACGACGGGCAGCGCGTGCGGCGTGCCGAGCGCGTCGATGAACGCGTCGAGCGCGGCGCGATCGCGGTCGAGCGCGAGCACGCGGTCGCCGGCCGCGACGAACGCGCGGCACAGCGCCTGGCCGATGCCGCCCGCCGCGCCGGTGATGAGGGTGGTGCGTGTCATGTCGGCTCCTTGCGTCGGGTTCACAGGCCGAGCGCCGCGCGCGCCTGCTTCTCGTTGTCGCGCGTGATCAGCGTGCCGGACGTCAGCACGAGCGGCGGCGGCGCCTGGTTCTTCGTGATCCAGTCGTACATGTTCACGGACGTGTCGTAGCCGTGCTGGCGCGGATTCAGCAGGATCGAACCGTAGAAGCCGGTCGGCTTCGGCTTGGCGAATTCGTTGAGCGCGACCTGGCTGCCGTTGATGCCGACCGCGACCAGCGCGTCCGCGCCGATCCCGCGCCCCTCGGCCGCACGCACCGCGCCGACCGTCGTATCGTCGTTCGAGCCGAACGCGACCCAGCGCTTGAAGTTCGGATGCTTGGTGAGCGCGATGTTCGCCGCGTTGAACGCGCCTTCGGTGTCGGCCGTCATCTCCGGTGCGTCGATCACGTTCGCGGCCGGGAAGCCCGCCGCCTTCAGCGCGTCGACGGCGCCGGTGGTGCGCTCGCGCGCGGTCGGCAACTGGTCGTACGCGAGCCGGATGATGCCGACCTCGGCGGGGTTCCAGCCGCGCCGTTTCGTTTCGGCGGCGATCGCCTGGCCGACCTGCTGGCCGATCTTGTACGCGGAGATGCCCATGTGCGGCACGCCCGCGAGCGGCGCGCCGCGGCCGTCGACGAGCTGGTCGTCGACCGACATCAGCTTGATCCCCGCGCGCTTCGCTTTCGCCGCGATGCCGGGGCCGAGCTTGACGTCGGGCGCGCAGAGGATCACGCCCTGGGCCTTCTGCGCGGCGAGGCTGTCGAGCGCGGTCGATACTTTCTCGCCGCTCGGTGCGGCAATCTTGATCAGCGTGAAATGCTTGTCGCGGGCGGCCTGCTCGGCGAAGCGCCATTCATCCTGGAACCACGGATCGTCGGGCTGCTTGACGAGGAAGCCGATCTTCACGTCGGCGGAGTCGGCGGCCCGGGCGGGCGCGCCGCCGAACAGCGCGAGGCTCGCACAGGTCAGTACGAGCGTGTTCCAGCGGAATCGCATGCGTCTCTCCTTGTTGTATTCGTACGCGCGGGCAGGGCCGCCCGCGGTCCGGAAAATTGTAGGAGGGCGCGGCGGGAACGCTCAAATGTTGCGAAGCGTTCCTAGAGAGTGGGATGTGCGGGAGATCGGCGCGGCGCAGCCGGTCAAGCGCGCGGCGCGGCCGACGCCGGTGCCTGTGCGCTGGCCTTCGGCGGCGCGAGCTTGTCCGGCTCGACGGGCGTGTCCGGCGGCACGCCGAGCAATTGCAGCGAGCCGCTCGTGACCGACGAGAACACCGGCCCGGCCACCGTGCCGCCGTAGTAGCCCTGGCCGCGCGGCTCGTCGATCATCACCGCGACGATCAGGCGCGGGTTGCTCATCGGCGCCATGCCGGCGAACAGCGCGCGGTACTTGCCCTTCGCGTAGGTCGCGCCGACCTGCTTGCGGGCCGTGCCGGTCTTGCCGCCGATCCGGTAGCCGTCGACGCGCGCGCGGCGGCCGGTGCCGCCTTCGCCGACCGCCATCTCGAGCATCGAGCGGATCGCCGCCGCCGTCTGCGGCGACGTCACGCGATGGCCGCGATGCGCGTCGAGCGTCTGCTTGTCGTTGCCGTTCTTCAGCAGCGACACGGGGTGGAGCGTGCCGTCGCCCGCGTACGCGGTGTACACCTGCGCGATCTGCAGCAGCGACATCGACAGCCCGTAGCCGTACGCCATCGTCGCCTGCTCGATCGGCCGCCAGCGCTTGTGGGGCCGCAGCCGGCCCGACGCGACGCCGGGGAAGGTCAGTTCCGGCGCGCGGCCGATCCCGTATTCCTGGTACTTGTTCCAGATCGTCTCGGCCGGCAGGTTCAGCGCGAGCTTCGCGAGCGCGATGTTGCTCGACTTCTGCAGCGCCTGTGCGACCGTCAGCGAGCCGTGGTTGGACGTGTCGTGGATCACCGCCGGCCCGATCTTGTAGGTGCCGGGGCCGGTGTTGATGATCGTGTTCGGCGTCACCTTGCGCTCGTCGATCGACAGCGCGACGACGAGCGGCTTGATCGTCGAGCCGGGCTCGAACGTGTCGATCACCGCGCGGTTGCGCAATTGCTGGCCGGTCAGGCGCGCGCGGTCGTTCGGGTCGAAGGTCGGGTAGTTGGCGAGCGCGAGGATTTCACCGTTCTGCGCGTCGAGCACGACGACGCTGCCGGCCTGCGCGTTGTTTGCGACCACTGCCGCCTTGAGCTGGCTGAACGCGAGCTGCTGGATGCGCCGGTCGATCGTCAGCTCGATCGTCGCGCCGTGCTGCGCCGGCACGAGCGGGCGCGTGTCCGACACGATGCGGCCGAGCCGGTCGCGGATCACCTCGCGCTGCCCGGCGGTGCCCGACAGCGGCGCGTTGGCGGCGAGCTCGACGCCTTCCTGGCCCTTGTCCTCGACGTTCGTGAAGCCGACCACGTGCGCGGCCGATTCGCCTTCCGGGTAGAAACGCTTCGAATCCGCGATCTGCGTGATGCCGCCGATCTCGAGCTTGTCGAGCCGGCTCGCGGTGTCGGCGTCGATCTGGCGCTTGAGCAGCACGAAGGTGCGGTCGTGGCCGAGGCGGCGCTTCACCTCGGCGAGCGGCATGTCGAGCAGCTTCGAGATTTGCGGATAGTCGGCCTCGGCGACCTGTTTCGGGTTCGCCCAGATTTCGTAGGTCGACAGGCTGACGGCGAGCATCGCGCCGTTGCGATCGACGATGCTGCCGCGCATCGCGTCGAGCTCGATCGTGCGCTGGTAGCGCTTCTGGCCCTGTCCGACGTAGAAATCCTGGTTGGCGACCTGCACCCAGAACGCGCGGGCGACCAGCGCGGCGAACGCGAGGAACACGATGATCACGATCAGCTTCGAGCGCCACATCGGCAGGCGCGACGCGAGCATGGGGTGCTTCGTGGCCGATGCGTACGGATCGGCGGGATGGGTCTTGTTTTTCACGCTCATGCGAGGGCAGGATCGGGCCGCGACGCAGCGGCGGGGCAGTATGAATAATGCGATTGTAATGAAGGAGTAATCGCCATGTGGGGAAAGTGTGTGAGCAATCGCAAAACCAGGCCGGATCGGGGGCGGAAAGGGGCGCGCAGCGACCGCTCGGCGGTCGACGGGAAGACAGGAAGCAGGGAGACGGTTCGGCAACAGGCGGTTCGTGTACCGGAACCGGAATGCAGCGAACCGGTGAGTCGACCCGGCCCCGATTAATACCGGTAATTGGAAATTAAAAACGCCCCCGTGGGGGCGTCGATAATCGCGGAACGGAAAAACAAATTCGATAAAACTGGAATAAACCCGAAAACCGCAGACAATACGTGTCAAAAATACCTATCGATCGACGGAAATAAATTCCTTGTATTCCGGCTGGATCGTGCAAGTGTCGACTTCCTGCAGGCGCCATGCACCTTTTGCGTGCTCGCCTGCGAGCTCGGCAGTGCCTTGTTCGCGCTGCTTCGCATCGAACGACAAACCCTGCAGCTTGCAGACGGCCTTGCCGCTGTCAGCCGCACAGAGCGCCATTGCGCCCTCGACGTCCTTGACCTTGCCCCAGGTCGGAAGATCGATGCCTTGATGTGCCTCGCGAGACCAGAGCCCTTCGTCGGTGTCGACCCACAGCACGGCAAAAGACTGCCGGGTCGCTGATTCGCTGCCATTAATTCGAATGGTGAGGCGCATTAGATCGTCTCCTTGAGAAAATGAGCATTCGACCGTACGAACCTGATAAGTCTAGATATCCTGCGCTGAAACGCAAGACGCAGTGCGCAATAAATGAACGCCGCGCACATTTGCAATTCGCATGAAATGACGTCCGATGAAACACGCTGCGCAATATGCACGCCGCGTGACGCCCGCTGCAGGCGGCGCGGCGGCGGCGGCGGCGGCGGCCGGTTGCGCGTCGCGGCGGGGCAAATGCCGGGGCGCGGAGGGCGCGTCGATGTGTCGCGCCGGTCAGTTATCTTTTTTCGGGGGCGGATCGGCTGAGGCGGAATGGGGCAGCGGCCGCCTGGGCGACACACTCCGACAAACGCATACAAATTCGCACACTTTCGCAAAACTTTCAGGACAGACGCGGCGCCGGTCCGGCCCCACACTGGCACAGTCCCGATCCAGCGCCGCGGCGTCAGTCCGCGGCGCCGCCTGCATTCCCCCCTCGTGCCGACACCCTTGCGGGCGGGCCCCGGATCGGGGCACCCCCGGGCGCATTCCAATCGCGACCTGTCAGACAGGTCCCATGCCCGGCGCCCATGCGCCCGACATCCCGCCGCCCGACGATTTTTGAAGGAGAGTTCCGTGCTGAACTGGAAAACCGCCCTGTCGCTCAACTGGCGCACGAGCCTCGTATCGCCGTCCAGCGCGCCGGTTGCCGCGGCGAACGTCGGGCGGCTGGTGCTGACGGGCGCGACCGGTTTCATCGGCAGCACCGTGCTGACGGCGCTCGTCAACGCGGGGCTGCTCGAACGCGTGGTGTGCATCGTGCGTGCGCAGGATCGCGGCCATGCGGTCGAGCGGCTGCGCGAGGCGGCGCTGCGCGCGGGGCTCGCGCCGTACTGGGCGTCGCGCCTGACCGACGCGAATGTGATCGTCGGCTCGCTCGGCGACGTCTGGCACGGCGCCGAGGCGGGCCGCCTCGCGCAGGCGACCCACGTGATCCACTGCGCGGGCCGCCCGTCAGTGTCGGACGGCATGCACCTGCAGACGGACCTCGACGCATCGCTGCGCTTTGCCGAGGGCTTCGCGCAGGCGTCGCAGCTGCAGCGCTTCGCTTATGTCGGCACGGCGTTCGTGCGCGGTGGCCGAGGCGGCATCGTGCTGGAGGACGCGCAGGGCTGCGACGCCAGGGATTCGGGCGCGGCGCTGGCCGGCGCCGTGCTGGCGGCCGACTACCTGCAGGCGAAGCGCGAGATGGAGGCGCGCCTGCGCGCGCTCGGGCTGCCGCTCGTGATCGTGCGCCCGTCGCACGTCGTCGGGCACACGGTGCTCGGCACGCGGCCGTCGCCGAATTCGTTCTGGATGTTCCGCCTCGTGCATGCGGCGCGCCGCTACACGGCGCGGCCGATGACGCGCATCGACATCGTGTCGGTCGACGACGTCGCGCGCGCGACGATGCTGCTGGCGGTCAAGCCGGCGCTCGCGCACGACGTCTATCACGTGTCCGCGGGCGTCGAGGCGCCGATGGTCGCGCAGATCGTGCGCGCGATGGACGAGGCGGCCGGGATGGCGGGCGCGCCGCGCTACGCGGCATGCGCGGCGGCGGAACTGCCGTTCGTCGTGCGCGATGTGCTGGGGCGCAACGATCCGGCGCTCGAACGCGTGATCGGCAAGGCGCTGCAGCGCTTCGCGGAATTCTCGGCCGCGGACCGCGTGTTCGACAACAGCCGTGTGCGCGACGAAATCGATTTCGAACCGCTGCCGTTCGTCGACTACGTCGAAGAATGCATGCGCACCTCGCGCGGCGTCGCGGTGACCGAGCTGATGCGCGGCGCGGCCTGACCCCGCGCGCGGCTTACGGCGTGCTGGCGCCGAGTTCGATCAGCCGGTCGAGCGCGCGGTAGATGTCGTCGAGCGCGGCCGGGCCGAAGCGCTCCTCGAGCAGCCGGTACTGCTCGTCGATCCGCGGGCCGATTTCCGTCACGAGTTTCCGGCTTTGCGGCGTCAGGCTCACGAGCAGCCTGCGCTGATCTTCCTGCGCGCGCGTGCGCTTGATCAGGCCGTCGCGCTCCATCCGTTCCAGCACGCCCGTGAGGCTCGGGCTCAGGATGCAGCAGCGCCGCGCGATCTGCCCCGCTTCGAGCGCGTGCGATGTTTCGCCGTCGAGCACGCGGATGATCCGCCATTGCTGTTCGGTCAACGCAAATTCCTTGAGAATGGGGCGGAACAGCCCCATCAGCGTTTCTCGGGCTTCGAGCAACAGCATGGCCAGATTGCGGTGGTCGAGCGTACGGTTCATCGAGGTGCAGGGATGGACGGGGGACGTGCCAATCTTAACAGGCGGTCGCGACGAAATTCGCGTATCAGGGTAATCGCGGTTGTCAGCGCACGATTGTTTACTTAAGATGTTAAGTATTGACGATGCGCCGCGACGCGCGGCAGGGGAATGACGCATGGAGCTGTCTTGCACGACCGCCGCGGCACCGCCGCTGCCGGTCGCCATCGGTACCGTCTACGGTGCGCTGCTCAACGAGCGCGCGGCGCTCGACGCGCTCGGCGATGCGGTGCGCCAGCCGCCTTACGGGCGGCCGCCGCAGGCGCCGGTGCTGTACATCAAGCCCGCCAACACGCATGCCGCCGATGGCGCGGCGGTCGTCGTGCCGGCCGGCGTCGACACGCTGGAGATCGGCGCGTCGGTCGCGGTGGTGTTCAGCCGCCGCGCGACCCGGGTGGCCGCGGCGCACGCGCTCGACTACGTGCACGGCTTCACGCTCGCGAGCGACGTGTCCGTCCCGCATCCCGACTATTACCGTCCCTCCGTGCGCTACAAGTGCCGCGACGGGTTCTGCCCGCTCGGGCCGGCGATCGTGCCGCCCGGCGCGCTGGCCGATGTCGACGCGATCGGCGTGACCGTGCGGATCGACGGCCACGTCGCGCAGGCCGCGTCGACGGCCACGCTGGTCCGGCCGGTGCGGCAGCTGATCGCCGACGTGTCGGCGTTCATGTCGTTCGACGCCGGCGACGTGCTGCTGCTCGGCGTGCCGGGCGGCGCGCCGCGCGCGAAGGCCGGCAGCCGCATCGAGATCGCCGCGGACGGCCTCGGCACGTTGCGGCATGACCTGATCGCGGAGGCCGCCCGATGAAAACCGCACGCGTGACCTACAACGGCGCATTGCACGCCGCCGAGCCGGCCGGCGACGGGCTGATCCGGCTCGACACCGGGACCGTCGTCACCGAAGGCGAGGTGGGCTGGCTGCCGCCCGTCGCGCCGCGCACGACGTTCGCGCTCGGCCTCAACTACGCGGACCATGCGAAGGAGCTCGCGTTCAAGGCGCCGAGCGAGCCGCTGATCTTCCTGAAGGGGCCGAACACGTTCGTCGGCCACCGCGCGCGCACCGTGCGGCCCGCCGACGCGACGCACATGCACTACGAGTGCGAGCTGGCGGTCGTGATCGGCCGCCCCGCGCGCGGCGTGCGCCGCGCGCAGGCGCTCGACTACGTGGCCGGCTACACGGTCGCGAACGACTACGCGATCCGCGATTACCTCGAGAACTACTACCGGCCGAACCTGCGCGTGAAGAACCGCGACACCTGCACGCCGCTCGGGCCCTGGCTCGTCAGCCGCGACGAGATCGGCGACCCGGGCGACCTGGCCCTGCGCACGACGGTGAACGGCCGGGAGACGCAGCGCGGCAGCACGCGCGACATGATCTTCGACGTGCCGGCGCTGATCGAGCACATCAGCGGCTTCATGACGCTGTCGCCGGGCGACCTGATCCTCACCGGCACGCCCGAAGGGCTCGCGGATACGCAGCCGGGCGACGAGGTCGTCACCGAAATCGAAGGCATCGGCCGGCTCGTGAACACGATCGTCGCCGAACACGACTACTATCGCGCCGGCTGAGCCCGCCGCACAAGGAGAGCAGATGACCATCAAGCACTGGATCGACGGCCGGGAAGTCGAGAGCCGCGAGACGTTCACCACGCTGAATCCCGCGACGGGCGACGTGATTACCGAGGTCGCGTCGGGCGGCGAAGCGGAAGTCGACGCGGCGGTGCGCGCGGCGAAGGACGCCTTCCCGAAGTGGGCGAGCACGCCCGCGAAGGAGCGCGCGAAGCTGATGCGCAAGCTCGGCGAGCTGATCGAGAAGAACGTGCCGATGCTCGCGGCGCTCGAAACGCAGGATACGGGCCTGCCGATCGCGCAGACGAGCAAGCAGCTGATTCCGCGCGCGTCGGAGAACTTCAATTTCTTCGCGGAAGTGTGCGTGCAGATGAACGGCCGCACGTATCCGGTCGACGACCAGATGCTGAACTACACGCTGTACCAGCCGGTCGGCGTGTGCGCGCTGGTGTCGCCGTGGAACGTGCCGTTCATGACCGCCACGTGGAAGACGGCGCCGTGTCTCGCGCTCGGCAACACGGCGGTGCTGAAGATGTCCGAGCTGTCGCCGCTGACGGCCGACCAGCTCGGCCGGCTCGCGCTCGAAGCCGGCATTCCGCCCGGCGTGCTGAACGTCGTGCAGGGCTACGGTGCGACCGCCGGCGACGCGCTCGTGCGGCATCCGGACGTGCGCGCGGTGTCGTTTACCGGCGGCACGGTCACCGGCAAGCGGATCATGGAGCGGGCGGGCCTGAAGAAATACTCGATGGAGCTCGGTGGCAAGTCGCCGGTGTTGATCTTCGACGACGCCGATTTTGACCGCGCGCTCGACGCATCGCTGTTCACGATCTTCTCGATCAACGGCGAACGCTGCACGGCCGGCTCGCGGATCTTCGTGCAGCGCACGATCTACGACCGCTTCGTGCAGGAATTCGCGCGCCGCGCGAACAACCTGGTGGTCGGCGATCCGTCCGACCCGGCGACCCAGCTCGGCGCGATGATCACGCGGCAGCACTGGGATAAGGTGACGGGCTACATCCGCATCGGCGAGCAGGAAGGCGCGCGCATTGTCGCGGGCGGCGCGGACAAGCCGGCCGGGCTCCCCGACCATCTGCGCAACGGCAACTTCGTGCGGCCGACCGTGTTCGCCGATGTCGACAACCGGATGCGCGTCGCGCAGGAAGAGATCTTCGGCCCGGTCGCGTGCCTGATTCCGTTCGACTCCGAAGAAGACGGGCTGCGGCTCGCGAACGACACGAGCTACGGCCTTGCGTCGTACATCTGGACGCAGGACGTCGGCAAGGTGCATCGCCTCGCGCGCGGCATCGAGGCCGGGATGGTGTTCGTCAACAGCCAGAACGTGCGCGACCTGCGCCAGCCGTTCGGCGGCGTGAAGGAGTCGGGCACCGGGCGCGAGGGGGGCGAATACAGCTTCGAGGTGTTCGCGGAGATCAAGAACGTCTGCATCTCGATGGGTTCGCATCACATTCCCCGCTGGGGCGTGTAAGCGGCGCGTGAAAGAACGAGACGGAGACTTACGGAGGCTTACGATGGGCAAACTGTCCCTTGCCGCGAAGATCACGCACGTGCCGTCGATGTACCTGTCGGAGCTGCCCGGCAGGCATCACGGCTGCCGGGCAGCGGCGATCCGCGGCCATCAGGTGATCGGCGAGCGTTGCCGCGCGCTCGGCGTCGACACGATCGTCGTGTCGGACGTGCACTGGCTCGTCAACGCCGGCTATCACGTGAACTGCAATGCGCGTTTCGCCGGCACCTATACGAGCAACGAGCTGCCGCATTTCATCCGCGACATGCAGTACGCGTATCCGGGCAACCCGGCGCTCGGCCGGCTGATCGCCGAAACGGCGACGGCGCGCGGCATCGCGACGCGCGCGCACGAGATCGACAGCCTCGAGCTCGAATACGGCACGCTGGTGCCGATGCGCTACATGAATGGCGACCAGCATTTCAAGGTCGTGTCGATCGCGGGCTGGTGCATGTGGCACACGCTCGACGAGAGCCGCCGCTTCGGCGAGGCGCTGCTCGACGCGATCGAGCGGAGCGATGCGAACGTCGCGTTCCTCGCGAGCGGCTCGCTGTCGCACCGCTTCAACGACAACGGCAGCCCCGAGGAATCGATCCACGAGATCAGCCGCGAATTCTTCCGGCAGGTCGACCTGCGCGTGGTCGACCTGTGGAAGCAGGGCGACTTCAAGACCTTCTGCGCGATGCTGCCCGAGTACAACCTCCATTGCCACGGCGAAGGCGGCATGCACGACACCGCGATGCTGCTCGGCCTGCTCGGCTGGGACCGTTACGACAAGCCCGTCGAGATCGTCACCGACTACTTCGCGAGCTCGGGCACCGGGCAGATCAACGCGATCTTTCCGCTCGCCTGACCTGCGCGCGGCGTTTTTCCAGGAGAACCGACATGCCACACATCGTCGTCGAGTACACGTCGAACATCCGCGACGACGCGCGCATTCCCGCGCTGCTGCGCACGATCAACGCGGCGCTGATCGCGCAGGGCGGCGTGTTTCCGACCGGCGGTATCCGTTCGCGCGCGATCGAGCTGCAGGACTACTGCGTCGCGGACGGCACCGGGGACGATGCATTCGTCCACGTGACGCTGAAGATCGGCTCGGGCCGCAGCGACGTGCAGAAGAAAGCGGCATGCGACGCGCTGTTCGACGCGATCAAGGCGCATTTCGCCGAGCTGTATGCGAAGCGCTACCTCGCGCTGTCGATGGAGCTGACCGAGTTCAGCGAAAGCGGCTCGTACAAGCACAACAACATCCACGCCCGCTACAAGCGGGCTGGCTGAACCCCCATCCCGATTCCACCATGCTCGATACCGCCACCATCGACCAGCTCGCGCGGCGCCTGCACGACGCCGAGCGCGAGCGCAAGCAGATCCGCCAGATCTCGCTCGACCACCCGGACATCACGATCGACGACGCTTATGCGATCCAGCGCACGTGGGTGAACGTGAAGCTCGCGGAAGGCCGCACGCTGAAGGGCCACAAGATCGGCCTCACGTCGAAGGCGATGCAGAACACGTCGCAGATCGACGAGCCCGACTATGGCGCGCTGCTCGACGACATGTTCTTCGACGACGGCGGCACGATCCCGACGCAGCGCTTCATCGTGCCGCGCGTCGAGGTCGAGCTCGCGTTCGTGCTCGGCAAGCGCCTGAGCGGGCCGAACTGCACGATCTTCGACGTGTACGACGCGGTGGATTACGTGGTGCCCGCGCTCGAGATCATCGACGCGCGCAGCCAGTCGATCGACCCCGACACCCAGCGCCCGCGCAAGGTGTTCGACACGATCGCCGACAACGCGGCGAACGCCGGCGTCGTGATCGGCGGCCGGCCCGTGCGGCCGGCCGATGTCGACCTGCGCTGGGTTGCCGCGATCATGTCGCGCAACGGCGTGGTCGAGGAGACGGGCGTCGCGGCCGGCGTGCTGAACCATCCGGCCAACGGCGTCGCGTGGCTCGCGAACCGGCTCGCGCGCTTCGACGTCGCGCTGGAGCCGGGGCAGATCGTGCTCGGCGGCTCGTTCACGCGGCCGTGCGCGGCGCGCTCGGGCGACACGTTCAGTGTCGACTACGGTCCGCTCGGGACCATCCAGTGCCATTTCGAGTGACGAACGATGCAGATACCGGCGAATTCCTTCAAGGCCGCGCTCGCGCGCGGTGACGCGCAGGTCGGGCTGTGGCTCGGGCTCGCGAATCCGTACGGCGCCGAGGTGGTCGCGGGCGCCGGCTTCGACTGGCTGCTGATCGACGGCGAGCACGCGCCGAACACGGTGCCGACGATCCTCGCGCAATTGCAGGCGATCGCGCCGTATCCGTCGCATCCGGTCGTGCGGGTGCCGTGGAACGATCCGGTGCGGATCAAGCAGGTGCTCGACGTCGGCGCGCAGTCGCTGCTCGTGCCGATGGTGCAGAGCGCCGGCGAGGCGCAGGCGGCGGTTGCCGCGACACGCTATCCGCCGCACGGGATCCGCGGCGTCGGCAGCGCGCTGGCGCGCGCGTCGCGCTGGAATCGCGTCGGCGACTACCTGCACCGCGCGAACGACGAGATGGCGGTGCTCGTGCAGGTCGAGACGCGAGCGGGGCTCGACGCGATCGACGCGATCGCGCGGGTGGACGGCGTCGACGGCGTGTTCATCGGGCCGGCCGATCTCGCGGCGGATCTCGGGCATCTCGGCAATCCGGGGCATCCGGACGTGCAGGCGGCGATCGATCATGCGATCCGCGCGATCAAGGCGGCCGGCAAGGCGCCGGGGATTCTCAGCGCAGATGAGGCGGCGGCGCGGCGGTATTTCGACGCGGGTGCGTTGTTCGTCGCGGTCGGGGTCGATACGACGCTGCTGGCGAGAAGCGCGGAGCGGCTGGCGGCGCAGTTCAAGGGGAAGGGCAGTGACGCCGAGAAGCGAGGGGATGGGACGTACTGAGCGCAAGCGGCGCCCGTTTTTGCATTCAGGGTCCCCGATCAAGCTGCTGGAGTCGAATGCGCTGCCGTACCACAAGACGGGCAAGCATCGCCGCGTGCGCTTTTTCGACCTGATGCGCTACAACGCGGAGCGCGATCAGGCGAGCGCTGATGCGATGGAGGCATTGAGTCGGCAGGCGCAGGCGCTCGGGATGGGCTACGAATGACGAGTTTGCCAATTGCGGCGGTCTACGATGCCTGCATGCTTTACCCCGCGCCGCTACGCGATTTCCTGATGTAGCTCCTCGCCATGAGGCCTTGATCGAAGGGCTGACGCTTCCGGACCCGGGCGACCGACATGTGCTCTGTGCCGGGCGTTTCGTTTCCCGTTCCTGGGCCGGACGCGTGCTGTCACTGCACATCGTTCGACGCCTTCCGTCCGGTCTCGAGATACCGCCCCGGCGTCGTCCCCAACGCTCGCCGGAACATGTCGATGAACGCGCTCACGTTGTCGTAGCCGAGATCGAGCGCGATCGTCGTCACCGGCACGCCGTCGGCCACCTTCTCCAACGCGCGCAACAGCCGCGCCTGCTGACGCCACTGCGCGAAAGTCAGCCCCGTTTCGGCGACGAAGCGGCGGCTCAGCGTGCGCGGCGCGATGCCCGCCCATGCGGCCCATTCCTCGAGGCGGCGGTTGTCCGCGAGATCGGCACTCAGCGCGTCGGTGATCCGTCCGACCCGCGGATCGCGCGGGCGGGGCAGGCCGAGCGTGACCGGCGGCGATGCCGCGATCTCGTCGAGGATCACGTCCGCCACGCGCGTTTGTGCCGCGTCGAGCGCGGCGCCGCGCCAGCTTGCCGCGCGCCGTACCGCCTCGCGCAACAGCGCGGAGGCGCGGATCGCGTGCGGCGCCTGCGGCAGCGATCCGCAGCGCGGTTCCGCAACGAACACGCTCCAGCCGGAGAACGGCCCGAACGACCGCAGCGAATGCACGCAATGCGGCGGAATCCAGATCGCATGGACGGCCGGCACGACCCAGTCCTGGTCGTCGAGCCCGATCGACAGCAGGCCGGTCAGCGCGCCGACCAGCTGGCCGCGCGCATGGCGATGCGGCGCGGTCACGCGCGCGTCGCGCTGCGTCAGCTCGGCGGCGGCGACGAACGGGCCGTCGGAAGACGTCACGAGATCGGTGGGAAGAAGCGGATCGTCAGGCATGGCTGGAATTCGGTATCGAATGGCATTTATACCGGAGTTCGGCCGTGTTCGCATCCCTACACTGGGTGCTCGTTCAACACTTCAGGAGGGCCGCGCGATGCGAGCCGACGAAATGCTTCCCGACCACCTCAATCAGCTCGACCTCAACGGCACGACGATCCGCAAGGGCAGCGTGGGCGCCTTTCTCGCGAATGCGCGGGTGCTCACCGACCCGCACGCGGACGAGGCCGCGCGATCCCGTGCGGCGGCCGATGCCGCCGAGGTGCTGCCGGCGCTGCGTGCGCTCGGGCTGTTCGACGTGTTCGAGATCCGCGACGCCGCATTGCGGGCGTGGGTCGACGCGCGGTGATGGCGCGGGTCGTCTGAAGGAGCGCCGATGAAAGCAGCAATCGTCAACGGGGCGGGCGAGCGCCCCGTTCATGCGGAATTCGAATCGCCGCGTGCGTTGCCGGGCCACCGGCTGGTCGACGTGACCGCGTCCGCACTGAGCCGGCTCGCGCAGGCCCGGGCGTCCGGTTCGCACTATTCGTCGACGGACGGCTTTCCGTTCGTCGCCGGCGTCGATGGCACAGGGCGCCTCGAAGACGGCCGGCGCGTCTATTTCCTGGGCCCGCTCGCGCCCTTCGGCGCGATGGCCGAGCGCACGGTCGTGCCCGACGCGCAATGCGTGCCGCTGCCCGCCGCGCTCGACGACATCACGGCTGCCGCGATCGCGATTCCGGGGATGTCGTCATGGGCCGCGCTGACCGAGCGGGCACGCCTGGCGGCCGGGGAGACCGTGCTGGTCAACGGCGCGACCGGCACGTCCGGGCGGCTGGCCGTGCGGATCGCGAAGCACCTGGGCGCGGCGAAGGTGATCGCCACCGGACGCAACGCGGCGGTGCTGGCGGCGTTGCAATCGGCCGGCGCGGACGTCGTGGTGTCGCTGCAGCAGGACGACGCGCATCTGGCGCGCGCGCTGGAGCCGCACTTCCGCGCGGGCGTCGACGTCGTGCTCGATTATCTGTGGGGTGCGAGCGCGCGGGCGCTGCTCATCGCAGCCGCGAAGGCGACGCGCGATGGCCGGCCGCTGCGCTTCGTGCAGATCGGCTCGATCGGCGGCGCGGACGTGCCGCTGCCCGGCGCCGTATTGCGCGCGACGGCCATCGAGCTGATGGGCAGCGGCCTCGGCAGCGTGTCGCTGCCGCGTTTGCTGGCCGCGGCGCGCGGCGTGTTCGACGCGGCCGGGCCGGCGGGCCTGGCGATCGATACGCGCGCCGTGCCGCTGTCGGCCGTCGGTGAACACTGGGGCGACGCGAACAGTCTCGTTCGCCCCGTGTTCACGATGCGCGGCGAAGGATGAATTGCGTTCGGCGAAGCGAAGGGCGGCGCGGCACGAGAGCCGCGCATCGCCCGCCGCGCCATCACAGCCGGCGCATCAGAACCGCTGCTGGATCCCGACGGTTGCCCCGACCTGCGTGGTGCCATACCCCGCGACATCGCGCGACACGCCGACCTTCTGCCCGTGCTGCGCGATCGCGAAGCCACCCGACGCATACAGCACCGTGCGCTTCGACAGCGCGTAGTTCGCGCGCACCGAGACCAGCGTCGGATCGGCATCGGTGCCGCCCTTGATGTTCTGGTGATACACGGCCGCGATCAGCGAGAACGCCGGCGTGAACTGGTACGACCCGCCGACCCAGTACATGTCGCTCAACTGGCTCGCCGCAGCCGTGCGGAACGTGCGCTTGTAATTGCGGTAGCCGGCCATCGTCTTCAGGTTGCCGAAGTCGTAGCTGAGGCCCGCGTGGATGCCCTGGATGTAGTTGACCGGATCGGCCGGCGTGACGCTGTCGGCCGCGCCGTTCTGGCGGTCGAACGTGACGACCGCCGCGAACGGCCCCTTCTCGTAGCCGAGCGCGAAGTCGTACTTCGAGCTGGTCTTCACGCTGCCGGGCACGTTGCCGAACCCGTACATCGCGCCGAACTTGAAGCCCGCGTATTCGCCGTCGTAGCGCACGGCGTTCGACGAGCGCGTGAACAGGCCGTCCTTGCGTCCGCCGGTGGCCATCGACGACGTCGCCCACGAGTAGTTCTGCGCGTAGCCCATCGGGTCGAACGGCAGCATGTAGTCGTAGGTGACGGTGAAGTTGCGGCCCAGCGTGAGCTCGCCCCACTTGCCTTTCAGGCCGACGGTCGCGCGGCGCGCGAAGATCGAGTCGGGGCCGTCGTCGAACGCGCCGTTCGCGAGGTCGATCCCGCTTTCGAGGCGGAACACGGCCTTCAGCCCGCCGCCGAGATCCTCGACGCCGCGCAGGCCCCAGCGCGATGTGTTCTTGTTGCCGGACTTCAGCTTGAACGCATTGCCGCCGTCGGGCGCCGCGTGGTTCGTGTATTCGATGCCGGCGTCCATGATCCCGTAGATCGTGACCGACGACTGTGCGTGAGCGGCGGGGGCCGCAAGGCAGGCGGCAGCAGCCGAGCCGGTTAGGACTGCTGCGCGAAGGGAGCGTTCTGCGCAAGACTTCATTGACGGTGTCTCCGTGGTTGTTGTGGGTGAGGGAAAAACGTGGCGCGCAAGGCGCCGCGGCGGCGGTGCGCGCGCCGCCGCACGGGTCAGCCCGCTTTCGCGAACGCCCAGCAGTCGTTGGTCGGGAATTCGAGCCAGTGCTTGCCGGCCGCGCGCGGCACGTGGCCGAACGCGCGCAGCCGCAGCTCGCCGCAGTGGAACAGGTATTCCCAGCGGTCGCCGAGATACATCGACGTGACGAGGTCGGCCTGCAGCCGGTTCGCGCCGGGGCCGTCGGCAACCTGCACGCGTTCGAGGCGGATCACGGCCTGCGCGTCCTGGCCCGGCGCGAACGTGTCGCGGGCGAGCGCGCGCAGCTGCCAGCCGTCGCCGGCGAGCGTCACGCATTCGCCGTCGACGGCCGCGACGCGCGCGTCGATCCGGTTGTTGCTGCCCATGAATTCGGCCGTGTACAGCGAGCGCGGCGCGCCGTACAGCTCGGCCGGCGTGCCTTCCTGCTCGATGCGGCCGTTGCGCAGCAGCAGGATGCGGTCGGACATCGCCATCGCCTCGGTCTGGTCGTGAGTGACGCACAGCGCGGACAGCCCGAGCGACACGATCAGCTCGCGCAGCCACGCGCGCGCTTCCTCGCGCAGCTTCGCGTCGAGGTTCGACAGCGGCTCGTCGAGCAGGATCACCGGCGGGTTGTAGACCAGCGCGCGCGCGATCGCGACGCGCTGCTGCTGGCCGCCCGACAGCTGGTGCGGCAAGCGCCCGGCGAGATGCCCGAGGCCGAGCTGGTCGAGCGCGCTCTGCACGCGGCGCTTCTGTTCGGCCGGCGCGACGCGGCGCAGCTTGAGGCCGTAGCCGACGTTGTCGGCGACGGTGCGGTGCGGCCACAGCGCGTACGACTGGAACACGAGCCCGAGCGAGCGCTGTTCGACCGGCAGGTCGACGCGCTTCGCGCCGTCGAAGAACACCCGGTCGTCGAGCTGGATGCGGCCGTCGGACGGCTGTTCGAGGCCGGCCACCGCGCGCAGCAGCGTGGTCTTGCCGCTGCCCGACGCGCCGAGCAGGCACACGACTTCGCCGGCTTTCAGTTCGAACGACACGCCCTTGAGGATCGGGTTCGCGCCGTAGCTGAGATGAAGATCGTCGACGATGAGCTTATCCATGAAGTTTCACTCCGAAGCGCAGGGCCACGCCGAGACCGGCGCCGACCATCGCGATGTTGATGACAGAGAGCGCGGCGACCTGGTCGACGGCGCCGGTCGCCCACAGCGACACGAGCAGCGCGCCGATCACTTCGGTGCCGGGCGACAGCAGGTAGACGGCGGTCGAGTATTCGCGCTCGAAGATCATGAAGATCAGGAGCCACGCGGCGAGCAGGCCGAAGCGCACGAGCGGCAGCGTCACGTCGAGCGACACGCGGCCGCGCGTCGCGCCGACGCTGCGTCCGGCTTCCTCCAGCTCCGGCCCGACCTGCAGCAGCGCGCTCTGGATCAGGCGCATCCCGTATGCGAGCCACACGACCGTGTACGCGATCCAGATGCTCCACATCGAGTTCTTGATCTCGCGCAGGCCCGGCACGAACAGGAAGATCCACAGGAACGCGAGACCGGCGAGCAGGCCCGGCACCGCGCGCGGCAGCAGCACGAGGTAGTCGAGCAGCTTCGTCGCCCAGTCGTGGCGGCGGTGGCCGGCGAACGCGACGAGCGAGTAGAAGCCGACCGCCACCGCGCCGCCGATCACGCCGATGCCGAGCGTGTTGACGATCGCGCGCACCAGGTTGTCCTGCTCGAACAGCTCGGTGAAGTTCGACAGCGTCAGCACTTCGCCGAGCGCCACGCCTTCGCCCCAGTTGGTCACGAACGCGCGCAGCACGATGCCGGAGATCGGCACGATCACCGTGAGCGCGAGCCACAGCACGACGATCGCGAGCGCGACCCAGCGCCACGCGCCGAGCGGCAGCACCGTCGTGCGGCCGGCCTTGCCCTTCACCGTCACGAAGCGGTTCGCCGTCTTCAGCAGGCGGCGCTGCAGCAGCACGAGCGGGAACGTGATCGCGACGATGCACACCGCGACCGCGGCCATCAGGTGATACGACGGCACGCCGAGCTTGTTGGTCAGCTTGTACAGGTAGGTCGCGAGCACGAGGTGGCCTTCCGGATCGCCGAGCACGAGCGGCAGCCCGAACACCTCGAAGCCGAGGAAGAACACCAGCACGCCGGCGAACAGCAGCGCGGGCATCGTCATCGGCAGGCTCACGTCGAGCGCGACGCGGAACGGCCGCGCGCCCGCGACGCGCGCCGCTTCCTCGACGTCGGAGCCAAGGTTGCGCAGCGCCGCCGACGAATACAGGTACACGTGCGGCACGTGGGTGAGGCCGACGATCAGCGTGATCGCGAGGATCGAGTAGATGTTCCAGGGCACGTTCTGCACCCCGAGCAGTTCCTTGAACCACACCGAGTAGAAGCCGACCGGGCCGGCCGCGACGACGTAGCCGAACGCGAGCACCATCGGCGACACGAACACCGGCGTGAGCAGCAGCGGCTCGAGCCAGCGGCGGCCGGGCAGGTCGGTGCGCACCATCAGGAACGCGAGGATGCCGCCGAGCGGGATCGAGATGAACAGCATCCCGCCGGCGATGATGAACGAGTTCTTCACGGCCGACCAGAAGTCGGGATCGCTGAAGATGAAGCGGAAGCCGTCGATGCCGAGCGTGCGGTTCGCGTCGAAGAACGGCGCGGACAGCAGGCTCTGGAACAGGATGAAGCCGAGCGGCAGCGCGACCGCGACGGTGAGCACCGCGATCACGGTCCAGCGCAGCATGCCGGCGAGCGGCTGCAGCGGGTTGGCGGGCAGCGCGGGAATCGCGCCGCCGCCGGCGGGTTGCGCGGCGGCCGGCGGCGCGCCGCGTGTGCTGGTTGAAAGCATGAGTTCGCCCCTGCGGCCCGCGGGCCGCCTAAAGGAAGTCGTCGAAAAGGGGGAGGGGCATCGCCCGCGGCGCGGGCAATGCCTGGCGAGGCGTCAGCCGGCGATCAGCGCTTGATCGACTGCTGCCACTGCTTGAGGAACGCGAGGCGCTTCGACTGGTCGAGGTAGACCAGCAGGCCGGTGCCGATCTGGATCGGCTTCAGCGAATCGCCGAGTTCCTTCGCGAGGCTCGCGGCCGACGTTTCGCCGGTCACGTCCGCGCGGATCGCGTACAGGTTCGCCTGGTTCGCGATCAGCGTCTGGCCGCGCTGCGACAGCAGGTAGTCGACCCACAGCTTCGCGGCGTTCGGGCTCTTCGCCTTCCTCGAGATCGTCGCGAGGCGGCTCACGACCTGCGTGTAGTCCTTCGGGAACACATAGCCGATCGACTTGTCCTTCTTCGCCTTGGCATACGCATACGAGCCGATGATGTTGTAGCCGACCAGGTTCTCGCCGGACGAGATCCGCTCCATCATCGCGCCGGTGCTCGACTGCAGTTTCGGGCCGGTCGCGCCGATCGCCTTCACGAGCTCCCACGTGACCTTCTCGTTCACGTGCGCGTCCTGCGTCAGGTAGTTGAAGCCGACGCCCGATTTCTCGATGTCGTAGGTCGTGACCTTGCCCTTGAACTTGTCCTGCTGCGTGGTGAGCAGCTTGATCAGGTCGGCGCGGGTCTTCGGCACTTCGTTGTCCGGAATCAGCCGCTTGTTGTAGACGATCGCGAGCGGCTCGTAGGTCGTGCCGTATGCCTGTTTCTGGTACTGCGCCCATTGCGGCACGTGGGTGCTTTCAGGCGACTCGTACGACGCCATCAGGCCGTCGTTGACGAGCTTGACCTGCAGGTCCATCGCCGAGCTCCACAGCACGTCGGCGCTGGTGCTGTTCGCCGCGTTCTCGCTGATGTAGCGGTTGTACAGCTCGGTGCTGTTCATGTCGTTGTATTCGACCTTGATCCCGTACAGGCTTTCGAAATCCTTGATCAGCGGCCGTACGAGGCCCGTGTCGGTCGTCGAGTAGACGATCAGCTTGCCTTCCTTCTTCGCGGCATCGACCACGCCCTGGTAGCTGCCCGGATAGCCGGCCGGAACCTGCGCCCACGCGGCGCTGGCGGCGGCGCCCGCGATGAGCGTGAGGGCGGTGGCGAGGTGCTTCGGTGCGAACGGCATGTGTCTTCCTCCAATTACGCGTCGGTGTTGTTCGAGTGAGGCGGATGGTAAGTGGGGGGCACTTTCAGCCTGCTTTCATTTTTGTGTGCAATCGATGCGTTTGTGTCATGGATTTCCCGGGGTCGACAGCAGCGTGCCGAGGATCCGCCCGCCATGTTTCGCGTGCGCGGCGGTGAGCGCCGAATACCCGACGATGACGCCCGCGGCGAGCGTGGCGCTGCGGCAGAAGCCGCGCAGCGGCTGCAGCGACACGCCGGCCGCGTGTGCGTTGGCGACGTACGACGCGTCGTCGATGCCGGGCGGCAGCCACAGCACGAAATGAAAGCCGGCATGCTCGCCGGACACCGTGTACCGCCCGTTGCCGTGCTTCGCGAGCTGCTCGAGCACGATGTCGCGCCGCTGGCGATACGCGTGGCGGCTGGCGCGCAGGTGCTTCGCGAAATCGCCACGCCCGATGAAGCGGGCCAGCGCGAGCTGCGGCGCGACGCCGACCGAGCGCCCGGTCACGCGCCACACGTCCGCGAGCGCCGGCCGCAGCGCCGCCGGCACGACCATGAAGCCGATGCGCAGCCCGGAGAACAGCGTCTTGTTGAACGAACCGCAGTAGATCACCCGGTCGCAGGCGTCGAGCGACTTCAGCGCGGGCAGCGGGGCGGCCTGGTAGCTGAACTCGCCGTCGTAGTCGTCCTCGATGATCCACGCGCGATGGCGCTGCGCCCAGTCGAGCAGTTCGAGCCGGCGCGACACCGACATCGTGACGCCGAGCGGCGCTTGATGCGCGGGCGTCACGTAGGCGGCGCGCGCGTCGGGGTGCCGGTCCAGCGCGGCCGTGTCGATCCCTTCCCGGTCGACCGGCACGTCGACCACGGTCGCGCCCGTCATCGCGAAGATGTGCGCCGCCGACGCGTAGCCGGGGTCTTCCATCAGCACCGTGCTGTGCGGGCCGAGCACGGTGCGCGCGACGAGGTCGATCGAATGGCGGATGCCGGTCGTGATGAAGATGTCGTCGGCGTCGCACGGGATCCCGCGGTACTCGCGCAGGTATCCGGCGATTTCGTCGCGCAGGGCCGCGACGCCTTGCGACGGCGTCGAACAGAGGTCGCTCGCGGTCGCGGCGAGCAGGCTCGCGCCGAGCGCTTTCTTCCATTGCTGCATCGGCAGCAGGTCGGGATCGGCGAGCCGCGCGATGAAGGGGACGCCCGGGCGTACCGCGTGTTCCGGGGCGGCCGTGCTCGTTGCGCCGGCCGGTTGCGGCGCCTCCGGATCCGGCCCCTGCGCAGCGCCGCCGCGCTCGCGCGATTGCGCGGACGCGCGCAGATAGCTGTCCGGCACCACCGCGCACACCCGCGACCCGGCGCCGCGCGTGCGCGCGATGTAGCCTTCCGCGCCCAACCGGTCGTAGGCGGCCTCGACCGTGCCGCGCGCGACACCCCAGCGGGCGGCCAGCGTGCGGCTGGACGGCAGCGCGCTGTCGCCGGGGAGCAGGCGTTTCAGGATCGCGTCGCGAATCGCGTCGGCAATGCAGTCCTGCTTCGATTGCGGGCTTCCGGCCGACAGCCCCGGAGGGCACGGCAGATCGAGCGGAATCGCGGCTTTGCCTCGCGTCATAGTGGTCTAGTCAGAGGTCGATTTAATGGCCCTTCAGCTTATATCACTTTGTCCCTAGATTGATGCCGGCCCCATGCGTGGCGTCCGAGCGATCGTCACGCTCGCGCGGGCGTTTGAACCTGAAGGAGACGGATTCGCCGTATGAAAACCCGGTCGTTGCCCCAATGGGGCTGGTTGTTGCTGTTGATGCTGGTCGTCTGCCTGCCGCGCGTCACGATCGATGCCTACCTGCCGTCGCTGCCCGCCATGGCGGACGCGCTGCACGGCACCGACGCGCAGCTCCAGCTCACGCTGACGCTGTACATGGTCGGCTATGCGCTGTCGATGCTGGTGTCGGGGCCGTTGTCCGACCGGTACGGCCGCCGTCCCGTGCTGCTCGGCGGCCTGTGTCTCTACGTGGCCGCGAGCGTGGCTTGTGCGCTCGCGACGAGCGTCCCGGCGATCGTCTGCGCGCGCATCTTTCAGGCGCTGGGCGGTTGCAGCGGAACGGTGATCGGGCGCGTGATCGTGCGCGAGCGCTTTCCGACCGCGATGCAGGCGACGATGCTCAGCCGCATCTCGGCGGGCATGGCGCTGTCGCCGGTGATCGCGCCGCTCGCCGGCAGCGCGATCGCCGCATGGCTCGGCTGGCGCGGCGTGTTCGGCTGGCTCGTGGCCGGCGGAGTGATCGCGACGGCGATGGTGCTGCGCTACCTGCCCGAGACGCGTGAAAGCGACGCGCGGCCGGAGCCGGGCGCAGGCCTGCTGCGCACGTACGCGGGGCTGCTGCGCGAGCGCCGTTTCCTGCGCTACTCGCTCGCGATCAGCTTCGTCTATTGCACGTACTTCCCGTTCATCGCGGAATCGTCGACGCTGTTCCAGCGGCAGATGGGCGTATCCGGCCCCGTCTATGCGGCGATCTTCGGCCTGACCGTGCTCGGCTACCTGATCGGCTCGAGCGTGTTCCGGCGCGCCAGCGGCCGCTGGAACACCGATGCCGTGATCGCGTCGGCGGCCTTCGTCAACCTGGCCGGGGCCGTTGCGCTGTGCGGGGCCGACGCCGTCGCGCCCACGCACGCGGCGGCCATCGTCGTGCCGATGTTCTTCGTGATGATCGCCGTCGGGATCGCGATTCCGGCTTGCCAGTTCGCGGTGATGCAGCCGTACACGAAGATCGCCGGCACGGCTTCCGGGCTGTTCTTCTTTATCCAGATGGCGATCACCGCCGTGTGCGGCGGGGTGCTCGGATGGCTGTCGGACGGCACGGCCCGCCCGCTGGCCGCCGTGACCCTCTGCGCGAGCGTCGCGTTCCTGGCCGTGATCCATGGCCTGCGCGAGCGGAATGCCGCGGCCGGGGCCGGCGCGCGGTGAAAGGATGGCCGCAGGCGATTGCGCATGACGCAAGGCAGCCGGAGGGGGCCGGCGGGCAATGCGGAACAGGTGTTTTCGCGGGGCGTCAGCGCGGAAAGGATCGTGTAATGTAGCGGCCTTGACGCTTACCTGCCGACCTGACCGGATTCCCCCATGCGTGTGCTGCTCGTCGAAGACAACCCGATCCTCGCGCAATCGCTCGGCGACGCGCTGAGCGCCGCGCGCTTCGCGGTCGATCACATGGCGGACGGCGAGGCGGCGGACCACGTGCTGCGCACGCAGGACTACGCGCTGGTGATCCTCGACCTCGGGCTGCCGAAGCTCGACGGGCTCGAGGTGCTGCGGCGGCTGCGCGCGCGGCGCAACCCGGTGCCGGTGCTGATCCTCACCGCGCACGGGTCGGTCGAGGACCGCGTGAAGGGGCTCGATCTCGGCGCCGACGACTATCTCGCGAAACCGTTCGAGCTGACCGAGCTGGAGGCGCGCGCCCGCGCGCTGATCCGGCGCAGCCTCGGGCACGAGCATTCGCGCGTCGAGTGCGGCCCGCTCGCGTACGACAGCGTCGACCGCAGCTTCCGCCTCGCGGGCGAGCCGCTGTCGCTCACGCCGCGCGAGCGCTCGGTGCTCGAGGTGCTGATCCTGCGCAACGGCCGCGCGATCAACAAGGACACGCTGTCGGAGAAGATCTTCGGGCTCGATGAATCGGTCAACGCCGATGCGATCGAGATCTACGTGTACCGGCTGCGCAAGAAGCTCGAGCACAGCGGCGTCGCGATCGTCACGCTGCGCGGGCTCGGCTACCTGCTCGAAGCAAAAGCCGCATGACGCGCCCGAACCTGCGGATGCAGGTCGCGCTGTGGTTGCTGCTGCCGCTGCTCGGCCTGCTCGCGCTCGATTCGTGGCTGACCTACCAGCGCGCGATGAACGCCGCGCACGTCGCGTTCGACCGCACGCTGTCGTCGTCGCTGAAGTCGATCCGCGAAGGCGTGCGGCTCAACCAGGGCGAGATCGAGGTCGACCTGCCGTATCTCGCGCTCGAGATGTTCGAATCGAGCGACGGCGGCAAGATCTACTACCTGATCCGCGAGGACAACGGCCGCGCGGTCACCGGCTACCCGGACCTGCCGCTGCCGAGCAGCGGGCGCGGCGCCGGAGACGGCGACGGCGCGCTGTTCGCGACGCGCTACTACGACGCCGTCTATCGCGGCGAACGCCTGCGGATGGCCGCGCTGCGGCTGCCGGTGCACGACGTGCCGAGCGCGCAGTCGCGCGTCGTGTGGGTGATGGTCGGCGAGACGATCGAGGCGCGCCAGGCGCTCGCGCGCGAGATCCTGATGGGCTCGCTGCTGCAGGAGGGGCTGCTCGTCGTGCTCGCGCTCGGCATCGTGTGGCTCGGCGTCGGGCGCGGGCTGAGGCCGCTGAACCGGCTGTCGGCGCGGGTCGCCGCGCGCACCGAGGACGATCCGACACCGCTCGATACGGGCGCGATGCCGAGCGAGCTCGCGCCGCTCGTCGATTCGATCAACCAGTACATCGGCCGCACGCAGCGGATGCAGGTCGCGCGGCGGCGCTTCTTCGCGGACGCCGCGCATCAGCTGAAGACGCCGCTGGCCGCGGTGCAGGCGGGCGTCGAGCTCGCGCTGCGGCCCGACGAGCAGCCGCGCGTGAACGTGCACCTGCGGCGCGTGAACGGCGCGGTGCGGCAGGCGGCGAAGATCGTCCAGCAATTGCTTGCGCTGTCGCGGCTCGACGCGGACAGCGGGCAGGCCGTCACGCACGAGCCGGTGGCGCTGCACCGGCTGGCGCGCAGCGTGACGCTCGACTGGTCGCCGGTCGCGCGCGCGCGCGACATCGACCTGGGCTTCGAGCACGAGGCGGACGTCGACGTGCCCGGCCGGCCCGACCTGCTCGGCGAGATGATCGGCAACCTGATCGACAACGCGATCCGCTACTCGGGCGACCGCGCGGTGATCACGGTGCGGGTGTCGCGCGACGGCGAGCACGCGCGGCTCGACGTGATCGACAACGGGCCGGGGATTCCCGAACACGAGCGCGACGCAGTGTTCGAGCGCTTCCATCGCGGCAGCAAGACGCAGACCGTCGAAGGCACGGGGCTCGGGCTGTCGATCGTGCGCGAGATCGCACGCGTGCATCAGGGCAGGGTGGCGTTGGCCGATGCGGCCGGCGGCGGGCTGGTGGTTACGGTGACGTTGCCGGTCAGCCCCTAGAAACACAGGCGGTTATCGCGCGGTCATGCGCAACCGAGTGGTTCGATAAAGTCGAAACATTTAATTCGAAAATTGAATGTTTTAAATCGCTCCGGAATGCTGCGATTTCTGACAGCTAGAAAACCCCATTTTCCGACCTACGATAAATCAGCCGTTCACTATACGGCTTCGCCTTGGTTATTCAGGGATGAATCGTAATTTTCCAAAATCAATTGAGGGCAATATCATGGCCACGACAATCGATGAAGAAGTCCTGCCGGAGATTTTCGTCAAGCGATTCAGGGTCAGCGGTGGGCACGTCACGTCGGGAAAGGGAAATGCGCCGACCATCAACTTTATCGCCTCTTTCCACCCGGAATTCGAGCATCCGCAAGGCTCGGGTTCGCTGCAGGGCTCCGGCAGGATCATCTGGACCCATCGGCCCAACAACGTCACCCGAATCACGATCGGCGGAAACTATACCCACTTCCCGTTGAAGGAAGGGGAAAACGCGGCGGTTCTTCCGGTGCGGTCGCTTCTGCTGCACGTGCACGGTTACGTCGGCGGGATCATTCCGGTCACCAAGTATCACGGCATCCCGCCGGCACTGTTTCCGGTGCTGGATTTGTCGTCCCTTATTCCGCTGAATTCGAAAACCGGAACGGCCAACTATACGGTTGTCGATCCGCAAAACCCGGAGGAAAAAATTACGGTAAGCGACGCAAAGATTGCTGAATTGTGATTTAAGCAGAAACCAATCGGCGCATTGTCTGAAATCGAATCCGGTGGCGCATTGCGGTAAATAATCGCATGCGCCGCCTTCCGGTTCGGCGCGTTGCGCCACTTATGCGGGTTCGCGATTTTTAATCGCCGAACCCGATCTCCGCTTCGACTTCCTGTCCCACCTCGAGAAAGCGCCCCGCGCCGCGCACGACGATCGCGTTGTTGCCGAACGTCAGCGCGCCGTCGAAGCCCGGGTGCGCGCGGTAGGTCTGCATCGTGTCGGTCGGCTCGTGCGGCCACGCGGGATCGGGCGCGCCCGTGCGCTGGTCGATGGTCGGCACCGGGCAGCGCGTGCACAGCTTCACGAAGCGCAGCCGCACGGGCGTGTCGCCGTCGGCGTCGAGATGCTCGACGTAATCCTCTTCGTACGCGTCGAGGCCCGACACGACGACGTTCGGACGGAAGCGGTTCATCGGAATCGCCGGCGCGCCCTTCGCGACGAGCCGCGCGTTCAGGTCGTCGAGCGACGACTGGCCGATCACGAGCAGCGGGTAGCCGTCGGCGAACCGGGTCGACGCGTCGAACTCGCCGGTCCATTTGCGGCTGCACGGGCGCTGCGCGCCGGGCGCGAAGCGCGCGAGCTTCGCCGGTGTGTCGAGGTAGCGGGTGAACCACGCGGCGGTGGCGGCGCCCGTATCGATCGCGTCGACGGTGTCGCGCCAGACGGTCGCCGCCATCTTCGGCGTATCGGCCGTCGCTTCGCCGTCGAGCGGCGTGCGAATTTCCGGCATGCCGGGCGCGTTCAGCACCAGCGCGTCGCCGTCGAACGCGGTTTGCACGAGCGCGAGACGCGCGTGCGTGCGCTGCGTGATCATCGCGCCGGCGGCGTCGGTCACCATCCAGTGGCGGTCGTATGCCAGCCCGGTCTCGAGCAACTGCGCGCGGCGCAGCGCGATGCCGCCGCAGGATTTGATCGGATAGACGAAAAGTTCGCTGATGGCTGGCATGGCGGGGGCTTCGAATGACAGGGAAAGTCAAAGCGCGATTGTGCCAGATCGCGCCGAAACCGGTCTTCGCGCGCGACGCTCACGCCGGCAGCGGGAAACCGCGGTCGAACGTCGCGCGCACGTCGAGCGGCTGGCGCAGCAGCCCGGCCTTCAGGTCGAAGTCGGCGGTGCGCTGCTGCTCGGCGATCAGCGCGGCGTCGATCGGCAGCCAGCGCGTGCGGCGCCGTTCGAACTGCAGCTTCGCGGCCGGCTGCGGGATGCCGATGATCCGCGCGAGCGCCGCCGAGAATGCGTCGGCATGCTGGTATGACCAGGCCTGCGCGCGCACGACGCGCTGCAGGAAATCGCGCAGCACGTCGCGTTTCGCGGCGATCGCGGCGTCGGTCGCCGCGAGGTAGCTGAGCCCCGACCACAGCCCGCGGCCGCTGACGAGCACGCGCGCGCGGCCGCTCGTCTCCGCGAGCGCGGTGTACGGCTCCCAGGTCGCCCATGCGTCGATCGAGCCGCTCGCGAGCGCGAGCATCGTATCGGCGGGCGGCAGGAAGCGGAACGACACGTCGTCGGGTGCGAGGCCCGCGGCGTCGAGCGCCTTCAGCGTGACGAAATGGCCGATCGAGCCGCGGGTCGTGCCGACGCGCTTGCCCTTCAGGTCGGCGGCGGTCTTCAGCGGCGCGTCGGGCCGCACGACCACGGCGGTGCCGTAGGGATCGGAGCGGTTCGCGCCGATCACCTTGATCCGCGCGCCCGACGCGAGCGCGAAAATCACCGGCGCGTCGCCGATCGGCCCGCAATCGACCGCGCCCGCGTTCAGCGCCTCGGCGAGCGGGGCGGCGGCCGGGAATTCGGTCCACGCGATGTCGTAGGTGAGGCCGTGCAGCTCGCCGGCCGCTTCGAGCAGCGCGCGCAGGCCGCCTTTCTGGTCGCCGGCGCGCAGGAGCGGCCGCGTGCCGGATTGCGCGCGCAGCGTGAGTGGGGCCGCGGCGAGCGTCGCGAAGGCGGCGGCCTGGGTGAGGAAGTGGCGTCGCATCTGATTCATCGTGAAGTTCTACCAGTCGGTCAGTCAGGGAAGGGGCGAACGCCGGTGCTCAATGCGGCAGGCCGGCCTGCACGTCGCGCACCGGGTCGGCGTCGAATCGCAGCAACAGCGCGGTCAGCGGGTCGCGGCCGACGGTCGGAGCCGCGATGCCGGGCGCGGCGGCTGCCAGGCCGGCGTCGCCCGCACGGCACAGCAGGTCGGCGTCCGACCATCCGGCCTGGCCCGGCAGCGCCCGAGCGCGCAGCCAGCCGGCGCGGTCGGCGAGGAATTGCGTGCCGCCAAGCGCATCGGGGGCGAGGCCGGCGATCGTCGCAAACACCCGCCATGCGCCCGCCGTCGCGGCGATGCAGTTCGCGCGCCCGTTGGCGTCCGGCGGCGCGACGGCGTCCCGCGTGACGAGCAGCGTCTGCCAGCGCGCGTCTTCGGCGGGCGGCGGTGCACCCGGCGCGAGCGCGACCACGCGCACGCGCTGGCCGTCGCGCCAGCGTTCGAGCGCCTGCGTCGCACCGTGCTCGCCGCAGCGCACGTCGAGCGCCGGCAACGCGACCGGCGCGGGCCACGCGCCGCTCGCCTGCACGCCGCTGCCGGCCGCCAGCGTTTTCAGGTAATCGAGCAGGGCCCATGTGTCGCGCGCATCGAAGGCGGGTATCGACGCCGTGCGCTGCGTGTCGTGCAGGCCGTGCCGCACGCGCCAGTAAAGCTCGCCGTCGAGCCGCCGCGCGAGCAGCGTGCCGGCGAAGGTCGGCGGCCAGTGCGCGAGCGACGCGGCGAGCGGCCCTTCGCCGCGGCCGTCCACGCCGTGGCAGGCCGCGCAATGGCGGCCGTACAACTGCGCGCCGCGCGTCACGTTCGTCACCGACAACGGTGCGGGGCTGCGCTGGAAACTCGTCGGCACGGCGGGCGCAAGCCACAGCGCGGCAGGCGGCCACGGCGCGCACACCGCTGCGAGCACGGCCGCGCCGGCCCAGACGACACGCCGCCTGTGCAACACGAGCGCGGCAAGCGCGAGCGCCGCCGCGAGCGCCGTCAACACGAACGCAAGCGCGAGTTGCCGCGTCAGCCCCGCGTCGATCCGCAATGTTTCGAGCGCGATCCGCTGCGGCCACGGCCACGCGGCCTGGCCGTCCGCGTCGCCGGTCACGCCGACCGCGCGCAGCACCTGCGCGAGCGCGACTTGCGCGCGATACAGCGCTTGCAGGAACGCGAGCGCCCAGTCGGCGAACGGCGGCACGCTCATCGGCCGGGCCGCCGGGGCGATGCGATGCCGCGCATCTACCAGCTCGCATCGAGCCCGAGGTGGCGCAGCGCGTCGTGTCGCAATGCGGCCAGACGCGGGTCGCCGCGATGGCGCGGATAGGGCAGGTCGACCTGCAGCTCCGCGACGATCCGCGCGGGCCGCGGCCCGAACACGATCACGCGCTGCGCGAGGAACAGCGCCTCCTCGACGTCGTGCGTGACGAGCAGCGCGGAGAACCGGTCGCGCCGCCACAGCGCGGTCAGCTCGGCCTGCATCGTCAGCCGGGTCAGGGAATCGAGCTTGCCGAGCGGCTCGTCGAGGATCAGCACGCGCGGATCGTTGACGAGCGCGCGGGCGAGCGCGACGCGCTGCGCCATCCCGCCGGACAGCTGATGCGGGAACGCGTGCACGAAATCCTCCAGCCCGACGCGCGCGAGCGCATCGTCGACGCGGTGCTGCGCGGTACGCGCCACGCCGCGCGCCTCGAGCCCGAGCGCGACGTTCGCGCGCACGCGGCGCCACGGGTAGAGTGTCGGGTCCTGGAACACGACGATGCGCGACGGGTCCGGTCGCACGATCGGTTCGCCATCCTGAGCGATCGTGCCCTGCAGCGCGGCATCGAGACCCGCGACGAGCCGCAGCAGCGTCGATTTCCCGCAGCCGCTGGGCCCGAGCAGCGCGACGAACTCGCCGGCGGCGACCGACAGCGTGACGTCGTCGAGCACCGGCAGCTCGCTGCCGGGCGCGTCGAACGCATGGCTCACGTGGCGCACGTCGATACGCGCGCCGCGCGGCGCCGACGGCGCGGAAACGGGGGATTCGAGGACGGCGGCGCCTACCATTTGACGGTTCCTTTCTGCCATGCGAGGGTGCGGTCGCGCACCGCGAACAGCAGCGCGATCAGGCCTGAGAACAGCAGCGCCATCACGAGCAGCGCCGCATACATGTTCACGTACGACGCCCAGCCCTGCGCCCAGCTCAGGTACCAGCCGAGCCCGGATTTGACGCCCATCATCTCCGCGACGACGAGCACCGTGAACGATGCGCTCAGGCCCATGAAGATGCCGACGAACACATGCGGCAGCGCGGCCGGAATCGCGACGCGCAGCACCAGGAAGCGCGCGTTCGCGCCGAGCGTGCGGGCGACGTCGTAGTACTGCTTGTCGACGCTCGCGACGCCGGACCAGGTCAGCACCGCGACCGGGAAGCCGGTCGACAGCGCGATCAGGAACGCCGCCGCCGAGTAGCTCGACGGGAAGAAGTAGAACGTGAGCGGCAGCAGCGCGGTGGCCGGCACGGGCCCGATCACGCGCAGCACCGGGTGCACCCAGTAGCCGATGCGGCGCGACCAGCCGATCGACACGCCCACCGCGAAACCGGCCGCGACGCCGTAGGCGAAACCGAGGCCGAGCAGCTTCAGCGTGTTGCCGGCGCTGCCGGCGAGGCGCGCCCAGTCGTCGACGTAGACCTCGATCAGCGCCTGCGGTGGCGCGAAGAACGGCGTCGGCAGCCAGCCGGTTTTCGCGGTCGCGATTTCCCACGCGGCCAGCCCGAGCGGCAGCGCGGCCAGCCACGGGCCGGCCGGGTGCAGGCGCGCGAGCGGCGTGCGCAGTGCGCTCGCGCGGGGGCCGAGCGCCGCGAGCGCGAGCAGCAGCGCGGCGACGCTCCACGCGGCCGTGCCGAAGGTGTCGGTGTACGCCCAGTCGCTGAAGCCGACGACGCGATTCGGCCAGAGCCGCGTCACCGCGCCGAGCGCGGCCCACGCGAAGGCCGCGGCGAGCCCCGTGGCCCACAGCGGTGAGCGGTGCGCAGCGGCGGCCTGCGCCGCGTCGCAGGCGGTGCACGCGACGCGCGGTGCGGGCGCGGGCGCGATCGACGCGCCGGGCACGGCTGCCGCGGCCGTGGCGGCGGATGCCGTCGTGGAAACGTGTTCGAGCGTCGACATCGCGTCACCCCAGCACGTTCGCATAGACCTGCTGCGCGAAGCGCTGCGGGTCGGTGCTTTTCTTGATCACGCCGATGCGGCGGAAGTCGTCCGCGTAGAACGCGATTTCCTGCTGCAGATCGACGCTGGTCGGATGGTGCGTGTACGTGAGCGTCGCATACAGCTTGCGCAGGTCTTCCGGATCGATCTTCGGCGAATACTTCGCGAACGCCTTCGCGGCCTCGTTCGGGTTCTCGTGCGTGAACTCGGTCGCCTGCACGATCGCGCGCGCGAGCGCGGCGGCGGCCGGCCGGTCGTTGCGCACGAGCGCGCCGCGTGCGCCGATCACGCAGCACACCTTGCGCGCGTATTCGCCGGACAGGTTCGTCGCGAGCTCCGTATAGGCGCCCTTGCTGCGCTTCTCGAGCAGGTACAGGTTCGGGTCGCCGTCGGCGATCGCGTGGATCTCGCCCTTGTCGACCGCCACGCCGAGCAGGTCGGCCGGATACTGCCGCCACGTGATGTCACGTTCCGGATCGACGCCGTTCTTCGCGAGCAGGATCGAAAAGAAGTGCTTGCCGGGCGCGGCGAGATCGCTGACGCCGACGGTCTTGCCCTTCAGCGCCTGCAGCGTCGTGACGCCGGCCGCCTTCGCGCCGAGCAGCCGCACGCAGCCGCCGTGCGAGCTGCCGACGATCTTCACGTCGAAGCCCGCTTCGAGCGGCTTCAGCCAGCGGTGGATCATCCCGACCGCCGCATCGGCCTTGCCGGTCGCGATCGATTCGAGCAACTGGTCGGTCGAGCCGCTGTAGTTGATCAGCTCGACCTTCAGCCCGTTCTTCTCGAAGAAGCCGCGCTCCTGCGCGACGACGATCGGCGTCAGGCAGAACGCGTTCTGGTTCCACGCGAAGGTCAGCTTCTTCAGCGGCGCCGCGGACCACGCGCGGCGGCCGAGCGTGAGCGCGGGCGCCGCAAGCGCGGCTGCGCCCGCCGCGCGCAGCAGGCGGCGCCGTTGGGTGTCGTGCGCGCCGGGCGCGGAGGCGGTGGGGCGAGTCATCGTCAGGTCTCCGAGAGATTTGCGTGAAGCAGGGCCATGCGTGTGGGTGGTCAATCGAGCAGGTCGGGTTCGTCGGCGACGATGCGCGCATACAGGCTGTCGAACGCGTGCAGCGCGCCGTCGGGGCCGCCGATCTGCCCGTGCGTATGGCGCGCGGTGGCGGGATCGATCGGCTGCGGCGTGCCGGCCGCTTCGGCGAGCAGCTGCGTATGCGCAGCGTTGTCGAGCGCGATGTACCACCACGCGGCCGCCTCGACGGACGGGCCGGCGGTGAGGATGCCGTGGTTCTTCAGGATCACGCCCTTGTGCGTGCCGCCGCCGGGCCGCGCGAGCGCCTGCGCGATCCGTGCGCCTTCGCGCGTGTCGACCACCATCCCGGTGAAGTCGTCGAACAACGCGTGATCCTCGTAGAACACGCATGCGTCCTGCGTCAGCGGATCGAGCGGGCGGCCGAGCGTCGACCACGCCTTGCCGTAGGTCGAATGCGTGTGCGCGGCCGCGACGACGTGCGGATGCGCGTCATGGATCGCCGCGTGGATCGCGAACGCGGCCTTGTTCAGCGGCCGCTCGCCGAGCGCGGTTTCGCCGCGCGCGTTGACGAGCAGCAGGTCGGACACCTTGATCTGCGAGAAATGCACGCCGAGCGGATTCACCCAGAAGTGATCGGGCAGTTCCGGGTCGCGCGCGGTGATGTGGCCGGCGAGGCCGGACGCGAAGCCGAAGCGCGCGAACAGGCGGAACGCGGCCGCGAGGCGCGCCTGGCGATGACGGCGCTCGGCGGCGACGTCCGCGCGCGGTACGCTCGGGTCGAACCAGAAATGCTGGCGCGGCGACGCGGCGAGCGCGAGGCCGGACGCGGTGCGCACGGGCGGGGGCAGGGTGGTGGACATGCGTGCGTCTCCGTTCCCGGTCACGCCGCGCGGCGGGCCGCATCGCGCGCGGCGACGGCGGCGCGCACGCGCGGGATCAGCTCGCGGCCGTAGTCGATCGCGTCGTCGAGCGGATCGAAGCCGCGGATCAGGAAGGTCGTCACGCCGAGGTCGTAGTAGTCGAGCAGCGCATCGGCGACCTGCTCGGGCGTGCCGACCAGCGCCGTCGAGTTCGAGCGCGCGCCGGTCAGCTTCGCGATCTCGGTCCACAGCCGCTTGTCGACGCGGGAGCCGCGTTCGGCGGCGGCAAGCAGGCGGCGCGCGCCTTCGCTCTGCAGCGGGGTGCCCGCGCCGAGGCCGGCGGCGTCGCGCAGCCGGCGCGCTTCGTCGAGGATCCGGTGTGCGCGCGCCCATGCGTCGTCCTCGGTCGCCGCGAGGATCGGGCGGAACGACACCGAGAAGCGCACCTGCCGGCCATGCTTCGCCGCCTCGGCGCGTACGCGCGTGGTCAGGTCGCGCACCTGGTCGAGCGATTCGCCCCACAGCGCGTAGACGTCCGCGTGCTTGCCGGCGACCGCGAGCGCGGCTTCCGATGCGCCGCCGAAATAGATCGGCACATGCGGCTGCTGATGCGGCTTCACGTCGGAAAATCCCTGGCGGAAGCGGTAATGCGCGCCTTCATGATCGAACGGTTTCGCCTCGGTCCAGATCCGGCGCAGGATGCCGACGTATTCGTCGGTGCGCGCGTAGCGGGCGTCGTGGCCGAGGAAATCGCCGTCGGCCTGCTGCTCGGTATCGGAGCCGCCGGAGATGATGTGCACCGCGAGCCGGCCGCGGCTGAACTGGTCGAGCGTCGCGATCTGGCGCGCGGCGAGCGTCGGCGCGGTGAAGCCTGGGCGATGCGCGAGCATGAAGTGGATCCGCTCGGTCGCGGCGGCCGCGTAGGCGATCGTCAGCGTCGCCGACGGCCCGGTGGAGTGGTGCGGCACGAGGATACGGTCGAAGCCGGCCGTCTCGTGCGCACGGGCGAAGTCGCGCACGTAGTCGGGGTCGACCGTCTGCCCGGACGGCGGGTGGATCTCCGACTGCTTCTGGCTCTGGATCATGCCGATGAATTCGACGCTCATCTGAGTCTCCGATGCAAGGACGGCCCGGCGCGGGCCGGGCGGGACTGGAGCGCAGATTACTGCTGCGATCATGCGAAACGGAAATAATCAATACCGAATTGAATATCAGATCTGCATGGTTTGATCGGCCTGGCCGCGCGCCTACGCTGTGGGCTCGCGATCGATCGGGATCGCTGCCGGACGCATGTTCCGCAGGTGTTTCGTGCGTGCGTGCCGGGGCGTCCGGCAGTGCGCCCCATCGTGCAGGCCAGCGTCGGCCGGGCCATGTCCGACGGGCATGCGCGTGGGCCCCGCGTCAGCGCCGTACCGGTCGATCTCCGCTTTCGCCCGACCGATGGAATCCGTCCCGATGCCCGCCAGCCTTGCCGTTTCCCCGCCGCCATCGCAGCCGCAGCCGCTGCCGCAGCCGCTGCGCCACCTGCCGGCCGACGCTGCACGCGTCGCCGCGCTGCTCGATCGCGTCGTGCCCGAACTGGCCGCCGACGCCGCGCGCAACGACCTGCACGGCCGCTTCCCGCACGAGAACTTCGCGCGGCTGCACCGCGCGGGGCTGATCGCGCAGGTCGTGCCGCGCGAGCATGGCGGCGCGGGCGCGACGCTCGCGCAGGCGAGCCGGATCGTCGCGGCGGTCGCGCGGGCCGATCCGGCGACCGCGCTGGTCCTGACGATGACCTATCTGCAGCATCGCGCGCTCGGCCGCGCGGACAGCCGCTGGCCCGCGCCGCTGCGGCGCGCGGTGTTCGACAGCGCGGTGGCCGACGGCGCGCTGATCAACGCGCTGCGGGTCGAGCCGGCGCTCGGCTCGCCCGCGCGCGGCGGGCTGCCCGAGACGGTGGCGCGCCGCGACGGCGACGGCTGGCGGCTGTCCGGCCACAAGCTGTACAGCACCGGCATCCCCGCGCTGCGCTGGCTCGCCGTGTGGGCGCGCACCGATGAGCCCGAGCCGCGCGTCGGCGTGTTTCTCGTGCCGCGCGTTTCCGGCGGCGGCGACGCGGGCATTCGCGTGATCGAGAGCTGGGATCATCTCGGCCTGCGCGCGTCGGGCAGCCATGAAGTCGTGTTCGACGATGTCCGGCTGCCGGCCGGGCACGCGGCGGACCTGCGCGCGCCCGACGCGTGGGCCGTGTCGGCGGCGAGCCACGCGGATCTCGACGCGCACGCGGACCAGCAGGCGTGGATGGGCGTGCTGCTCGGCAGCCTGTACGACGCGATTGCGCGGGCGGCGCGCGACTGGCTGATCGGATTTGTCGCGACGCGTGCGCCGAGCGGGCTCGGCGCGCCGCTCGCGACGCTGCCGCGCGTGCAGGAGGCGGTTGGCGAGATCGAAGGTTGGCTGCACGCGAACCGCGTGCTGCTCGACGACGCGACGTCGCGCACCGACGCCGGCGCGCCGCCCGCGGTGACGACGAGCGGGCTCGTCAAGCGCGCCGTGACCGACCACGCGATCCGCACGGTCGAGCAGGCGTTGAAGCTGTCGGGCAATCACGGGCTGAGCCGCGGCAATCCGCTGGAACGTTACTACCGCGACGTGCTGTGCAGCCGCGTGCATACGCCGCAGGACGATGCGATCGCCGTCGCGGCGGGGCGGGCGGTGCTCGACGCGGCGCTGGGCGCGGCGCGCGGCGATGGCGCGTGAGCCGCGCGGCGCGGCCATCGGCGCGGCCGGGCCGCGCAGGCCCGGTGGATCGTCACAGTTGCCGCCGCCGTTACGCGGCGGCTGCGTCGCTCGCGCGCGCCGGCAAGTCGAACGCCGCGCGCGCATGCCCGGCGATGGCCGCGAGCGGCGCGGCGAAGCGTGCCGCGTCGTGCCGCCTGAGCAGCCACAGGTCGATCTGCGGCTTGAAATCGGCGAGCGGCACGATGTCGAGCGCGTCGCGCAGCGGGCTTTGCTCGACGAGCGGCAGCGGCATCAGCCCGAGCCCGACGCCGTTCGCGACGCTCTGCAACTGCAGGTCGCGGCCGAACGTGTCGAGCGTGACGCGCAGCGGCAGCCCGTGCGTGTCGAGCGCGCGCCGCAGGCCCGCGCGGAAGCCGCAGCCGTCCGGGTTGAGCACCCAGCCGCGCGCGTGGCAGTCGGCGAGCCGGTAGCTGCGGCGCGGCCAGTCGCCGCGGCGGCCGACCGCGACGAGCCGGGTGGTCAGCAGCCGCTCGCCTTCGACCTGCGGCGGCAGCACCATCTCGCGTGCGAGGAACACGAGCGCCGCATCGAGCTCGCGCCGCGCGACCCGCTCGACGAGCGCGCCGCCCCACGCGGTCGTGACCAGCGGCGCGAGCGCGGGCCAGTGCTCGCCGAGCTGCGCGATCAGGCCGGGCAGCATCAGCTCGCCGAGGCCTTGCGTGAGCCCGACGCGGAATTCGCCGGCGGGCGGCCGCTGGCCGGCGGTCAGCTCGCGCAGCGCGTCGACCTCGCGCAGGATCGCGCGGCATTGCTCGAACACCTGCCGGCCGATGTCGGTCGGGCGCGGCGGCTTCGTGTTGCGGTCGAGCAGCACGACGCCGAGTGCTTCCTCGAGATTCTGCACGCGCCGCGTGATCGCCGGCTGCGTCATCCCGAGCTCGGCCGCCGCCTGGCTGAGGGTCTGGCAGCGGACGACCGCTGCAAAAGCGTCGATATCGCTAATTTTCATGTCTTTTCTGCATGGACTTTCGGGTGCATCATGATGAATCATCATATTCGCGTTGAATCTTATTCGAAGAGACGACCCATGAATACGGCTACCTTGCGGCAATCTCCACTGCACCCGTTCGTCGACGCCCTGGGCGCGCTGCTTGCGTCCGGCGCGGACGAGGCGCGCATCCTGGACGAGGGCGGCGCGCTGCTGGCCGCGCTCGTCGCGCACGACGACTGGCTGCCCGACGCGTTCGCGCAGCCCGACCCCGAACGCTACCGCCAGTACCTGCTGCATCTCGATCCGGACGCACGGTTCTCCGTCGTCAGCTTCGTGTGGGGGCCCGGGCAGGTCACGCCGATCCACGACCACACGGTGTGGGGGCTGATCGGCATGCTGCGCGGCGGCGAATTCTCGCAGCCGTACCGGCTCGACGCGGCCGGGCAGCCGGTGCCGGCGGGCGACGCGGTGCGGCTGCGGCCGGGGCAGGTCGAGGCCGTGTCGCCGCGCATCGGCGACATCCATCGCGTGAGCAACGCGTTCGCCGACCAGGTGTCGATCAGCATCCACGTGTACGGCGCGAACATCGGCCAGGTCGAACGCGCCGTCTATCTCGAGGACGGCACCGTGAAGCCGTTCGTGTCGGGTTATTCGAATGCATGACGCACAGCCCGCAATTCCATCCACTTCCATCATCGACTTCACCGGACATCGTGACGCAACCCGCTGATTCCCCCCAACGCTTCGCCGCCGCGTCGTATCACGACGTGCGCGCCCGCCTGCTCGCCGGCGACGAGATCGCGCTGCTCGACGTGCGCGAGGAAGACCCGTACGCACATGGCCATCCGCTGTGGGCCGCCAATTTTCCGCTGTCGAAGCTCGAGCTCGACGCGTGGACGCGGATTCCGCGCCGCGACACGCCGATCGTTGTGTATGGCGACGCTGGCGGCGAGGATCTCGTGCCGCGCGCGGCCGCGACGCTCGCGCGGCTCGGCTACACCGACGTGCGGCTGCTCGACGGCGGCCTCGCGGGCTGGCGCGACGCGGGCGGCGAGCTGTTCATCGACGTCAACGTGCCGAGCAAGTCGTTCGGCGAATGGGTCGAGGCCGAGCGGCATACGCCGTCGTTGTCGGCGCAGGAGGTCAAGGCGCTGATCGACGCGCGCGCGGACATCGTGATCGTCGACGCGCGCCGCTTCGACGAATACCAGACGATGAACATCCCGACCTCGACCAGCGTGCCGGGCGCGGAACTCGTGCTGCGCGTGCGCACGCTCGCGCCGGATCCGGCGACGCAGGTGATCGTCAACTGCGCGGGCCGCACGCGCAGCATCATCGGCACGCAGTCGCTGGTCAACGCGGGCCTGCCGAACCCGGTCGCCGCGCTGCGCAACGGCACGATCGGCTGGACGCTCGCCGGGCAGGCGCTCGAACACGGCGCGGCGCGGCGCTTCCCGGACGAGATCGATTCAACGTTGCGCGCCGACGCGCGCAGCGCCGCACGCAAGGTCGCCGAACGGGCGGGCGTGCCGCGCATCGCGCTCGCCGACGTGGCGGCGCTCGCGGCGCCGGGCCGCACGCTGTACCGCTTCGACGTGCGCACCCCCGACGAATATGCGGCCGGCCATCTGCCGGGCTTCCTGAGCACGCCGGGCGGCCAGCTCGTGCAGGAGACCGACCATCACGCGCCGGTGCGCGGCGCGCGGATCGTGCTCGCGGACGACGACGGCGTGCGCGCCGACATGACCGCGTCGTGGCTCGCGCAGATGGGCTGGGACGTGCGGGTGGTCGAGCCGGACGGCGCGCATGCGTTCGACGAGACCGGCGAGCCGCCGCGCGACGTGCCGGCGACACCCGAGGTCGAGGAAGTGTCGCCCGCGACGCTGGCGGGCTGGCTGCGCGACGCGGCGCCGGACTCACTCGCGATCGTCGACGGGACGGCCAGCGCGAACTACGTGAAGCGCCATCTGCCGGGCGCGTGGTTTGCGGTGCGCGCGCAACTGCGCGACGCGCTCGCGACGATTCCGGCCGCGCACCGTTACGTGTTCACCTGCGGCTCGAGCCTGCTCGCACGGTTCGTGGCGGCGGACGCGCGCGGCCTGCTGCCGGCGTCGGCGCAGGTCGCGGTGCTGGCCGGCGGCACCGCCGCGTGGATCGCCGCGGGCCTGCCGGTCGAAACGGGCGAGACGCGGCTCGCGTCGCCGCGCGTCGACCGCTACCGGCGGCCGTATGAAGGCACCGACAACGCGGCGGCCGCGATGCAGGCGTATCTGGATTGGGAGTTCGGGCTCGTCGATCAGCTGAAGCGGGACGGCACGCACCACTTCAGCGTGATCTGACGCACGGCGGCATGCGCCGCCGTGCGTCGGCGCGGGAAGGTCAGCGCTTGAAGGTATCGACCGCCGTGCGGCCGACCGCCGGATCGTCGGTGAAGAAGCCGTCGATCCCCGCGCGCAGGTAGGCCTGGATCTCGCGCACCGAGCCGGCGGTGTTGCGCGCGCTCGCCGCGCCGCCGTCCTTCAGCGAGGCCGGCAGGAAGTTGTTTTCAGGCCGGAACGTGTACGGGTGCACGACGAGGCCGGCCTCGTGCGCGTAGCGCACGTACTGCGTCGGCGGCTGCAGCGTGCCGTCGGCGTTCACCGCGATGATCGACGACTTGTACGGCCCGACGCCGTTCGCGTACGTCGCGACCTCGCGCATGCCGTCACGCGTCGACAGGTCGCCGTAGGTGCGCTTGTCGTTCGCCTTCACGAAGTCGTACGGGCGCTGCGCGGCGTCGTCCATCAGCTGCACGAGCTTCCAGTTCGGCTGGTTCGCGCGGATCCGGTTGCGGATCGTCTTCAGGTTCGCGACCTCGAACGACTGGATGTAGACGGTCGCGGTGGTCGCCGTGTACGAATCCTTGAGCAGCGCATCGACGAGGCGGTCCTCGAGCGGCAGGCCGATCGACTGGAAGTAGGTCGGGTGCTTGGTCTCCGGATACAGGTGGATCGTGCGGCCGACCTGCGCGGACATCTGCTTCGCGAGCGCGACGATCTCGTCGAACGTCGGGATCTCGAACTGGTCGTTGTACGTGGTGTTCGCCGGACGGATCAGCGGAATGCGCTCGCGGGCGCGCAGCGTCTTCAGCTCGGCGAGCGTGAAATCCTCGGTGAACCAGCCGGTCAGCTGCGCGCCGTCGATCGTCTTGGTCGTCTTGCGGCTCGCGAACTGCGGCAGCGCCGACACGTTGGTCGTGCCGGAAATCTCGTTCTCGTGGCGCGCGACCAGCACGCCGTCGCGCGTGGACACGAGGTCGGGCTCGATCACGTCCGCGCCGTCCTCGATCGCCTTGCGGTACGACGCCAGCGTGTGCTCGGGGCGCAGCGCGCTCGCGCCGCGGTGGCCGACCACCTGCACCTTGGCGGAAATCGGCTGCGTGGGGTCCGACGTGACGTCGTCGCCGCCGCAGCCGGCGAGCAGGAACGTGGCGGCACAGGCGAGCGGGACGCAGCGGCGGGCGAACGAGCGCTTGAAGAACATGTCGATGAACCTTCGAAACGGGTTGGGGTGGAATGGGATGGTTTCGGGACGGCCCGCGCGCGATGGGCGCGGGCATGTAAACGATCCCGAATGGGACGCGATCGTCTCATCCGATCATTACACATGTATTACTCGATGCTTTCCAGTTGATTCGATGGCGGCGGGCGGCAGGCCGAGGCGGCCGCCGGCCGCTGCCGCGACGCGATCCCTGGGCGGGTCTTGCGTCGGATGCACTAAACTGGCGGGAATTTTGCATCGCCGGGCGGGGGCGGGCGCAGGATGCCGCGCGCGTCCGGCGCGCGGTCCCGCCGATTTTCCCGGACCCATGACGACCCAAACCGATCCCGCCTACCTGCTCGGCGAACTCCTCAAGAACGTTTCCCGCTCCTTCTACTTGACGCTGCGCGTGCTGCCGGACGGCATGCGCAACCCGGTCGGCCTCGCATACCTGCTCGCGCGCGCGGCCGACACGATCGCGGACACCGCGCTCGTCGCGCCGGACCGCCGCGCGGCGCTGCTGACGCAATTGCGCGAGAACGTCGAGCGGCTCGACGACGGCGTCGCGCTGTCCCGCGCGCTCGAGGACGTGACGCGGATGCAGACGGATTCCCACGAACACGTGCTGCTCGGCGCGATGCCGCCGATGCTCGCGCTGCTGCGCGCGCAGACGGACGCCGACAGCGCGGCGATCCGCAAGGTCGTCGCGACGCTGACATCGGGGATGGAGTTCGACCTGCGCACGTTCCCGGACGAGCAGGCGGGGCAGGTGGCCGCGCTGCCGTCGCGCGACGCGCTCGACCGCTACACGTATCTCGTCGCCGGCTGCGTCGGCGAATTCTGGACCGACATGACCGGCATGCACACGCGGGCCGCGCGGCGCTGGAACCTGCCGGACATGCGCGAGAAGGGCATCCGCTTCGGCAAGGCGCTGCAGATGACCAACATCCTGCGCGATTGCGCGAAGGACTTGCGGATCGGCCGCTGCTACCTGCCGCAGGAAGTGCTGGACGCGCACGGGCTCGGCGTGGCCGACCTGCTGTCGCCGGACGCGTCGTCGCGCGCGCGCGGCGTGCTGGTCGACCTGCTGCGCGTCGCGCTCGCGCAGTATCGCGACGCTTGCCTGTACACCATCACGATTCCGCGCCGCTTCGTGCGGCTGCGCCTCGCGTGCCTGTGGCCGATCCTGATCGGCCTCGAGACGTTCGAGCTGCTGGCCGGCCACGACGGATGGCTCGACCCGGCCCGGCCGGCCAAGGTGCCGCGCAAGCGCATCTACCGGATCATGGCGTCGTCGCTCGCGATCGTTGGCTCGAACGCGGCGATCGAGGCGCGGGTGGCGCGGCTGATCGAATCCGTCGATTCGTTGATTCGGGTCAACGCGCCGGCCGCGCGCTGAGGCCCGGGCGAGGACGCCCGTTCGATATCCCAAGCGATTGTTGTGCTGCATGCAGCAGCGCCGGTGCGACGATTCGGTTGCCGAAATACTGCCGTCATATCGCTCCTGCATCCTCCGCGGTCGCGGCGTAAGGAAGCCATCGCCCGGGCGCGGATTCACCTATGGAATCCATCGCACGGGCGTATGACGACCCCGGATGGAAACGGTTGCATGCGTAAAAATGTAAAGCTAGGGTTTTCACTGGGAAATGCCTGAAAACCGCGCCGGCTATGCCGCTGCGGGCAGTGCGTAACTGTTTAGTGAACCTTCGCGTTGCGTCGATCATACGATGACCGACCCGGCGGGTTGGGAAACAATCGGTAATCCGTCAGAATTGCGTCCGCATGTACTCGCACATGTGTCAAAACCACACCAGATAAGAATTCATTCTTTGAGGACGGAGAATCAATGAAAAAGCGCGTCGCTGTCGCCATGACGGCAGCCGGCCTTGCAGCCGCTACCGCCGCCCACGCTCAAAGCAGCGTGACCCTGTACGGTATCGTCGATAACGGTATCGCTTACCAGAACAACTCGTCGGGCGTTGGCGCGACCACCGGCGGTCATTCGAAGGTGCAGATGTCCACGGGCGTGTGGGCAGGCAGCCGCTTCGGCCTGAAGGGTTCTGAAGATCTGGGTGGTGGCACGAAGGCGATCTTCCAGTTGGAAGCCGGCGTGAACACGGCGAACGGCTCGTCGCAGTGGACGAACGGTATCTTCACCCGTCAAGCATGGGTCGGCCTGACCAACCAGACGTACGGTACGCTGACGGCTGGCCGCCAGTACACCGCGTACTACACGCTGCTGTCGCCGTACAGCCCGACGACCTGGCTGACCGGCTACTACGGCGCGCACCCGGGCGATATCGATTCGCTGGATACAAGCTACCGTGCGAACAACTCGCTCGTCTACATGTCGCCGAAGTTCTACGGCTTCACGGTCGGCGGTTCGTACTCGCTGGGCGGCGTGGCAGGCAGCTTCAACCGCGGTTCGACCTGGAGTGCGGCGATCCAGTACCTGAACGGTCCGGCAGGCATCGCAGTCGGCTACCAGCGCGTCAACAACTCGACGCTGGGCGGCGGTACGTGGGGGGCGAACTCCACGGTGCAGAACGGTCTGACGGCGGCGGGCGACGGCAACGAGCCGGCCGTTTCGTCGATCAACAACGGCTACTCGAAGGCGCAATCGCAGCAGCGCGTGGCAGTCACGGCCGGCTACCAGTTCACGCCGGCGTGGGACATCTCGGTGTCGTACTCGAATGTCCAGTACATTCCGGGCTTGAACTCGGGCTTCTCGGGCACCGCGATCTTCAACACGGGCGGCGCAGTGCTGCACTGGAAGGCGAACCCGCAGTGGGACTTCGCGGCAGGCTACTCGTACACGGCAGCAACGCAGTCGAACGGTATTACGAGCTCGGCCAAGTACCACCAGGTCACGCTGTCGCAGTACTACAGCCTGTCGAAGCGCACGGGCCTGTACGCGGTTGAGGCATATCAGCACGCAAGCGGCAACACGCTGAAGGCTGGCCAGATCATCGCAGCAACGACGTCGATCGGTGACGGCGTTGGCGCAGGTTCGAAGCAGAACCAGATCGGCCTCGGCGTCGGCCTGATCCACCGCTTCTGATTCCGCGTGGCGCGCGAGCGCCGCTCGCAGCATGCGGTATGAAAACCGGCCTTCGGGCCGGTTTTTTATTTGCGCGCGCGGCCCGATACGTCTTTCCCGGGCCGAACGCGTGACGTCCGGTCCATTCAAGCGACCGTGCGACCCCGCTACGCTTCTTCTTGACGATACCGGCCGAGAAGCCCGCTCGATTTCCCCCAATCCATGCGGCGACCTTCGAGCCGCGTATCGCCGGCATGTCTTTCGTGGCTCCGCTGCCCGGCCCGGCGGGGCCATCTTTTTCATGCCGGCCCACGACGCGCGTCACGGCGCCACAGGCGCCATCCAGCTTCCCCCCAACGCCAGGAACAGTGCCGCCGTATCAGCAAGCCGATCCGCCTGCGCACGCGTGCGGTCGAGCGCCGTCTGCAGCGCCTGCCGCTGCGCGTCGAGCAGCCCGAATTCGCTGAGCCCGCCAGCCGCGTAGCGCGCCGCGGAAATCGCATTGCTCGCATCCGCCTCGCGCGCCGCTTCGTCGCGCGACCGGAGCGTTTCCGCATCCTGTTCGACCGCACGCATCGCATCCGCGACCTGCTGCAGCGCCTGCAACACGGTTTGCCGGTAATCCGCGAACGCCGCGTCGTACGCGGCCTCGGCCGCATGTTTTTTCGCGCGCAATTCGCCGCCATGGAACAGCGGCTGCGTCAGGTTCAGGCCGACGTTCCAGACGTTCAGGCCGCTCACGATGTCCGCGATGCGCGTGCGCTCCGAGCCCGCGCCGGCCGAGATCGCGAAGCGCGGGTACAGGTTCGCCGCCGCCACGCCGACGTTCGCGCTCGCCTGATGCAGCAGCGCCTCGGCCGCGCGGATGTCCGGCCGCTCGCGCGCGAGCGTGGACGGCAACGTGACCGGCAGCGTGCCGGGCAGCGCGAGCGCGTCGAGCAGCAGGTCCGGCAGGTCCGCTTCCGCGGGCGGCACGCCGATCAGGATCGCGAGCCGGTGATCGGCCTGTGCGCGCTGCGCCGCGAGCGGCGGCAGCGACGCCTGCGTCTGCGCGAGCAGCGTGCGCTGCGCGTGCACGTCCGCCACCGACACGCCGCCCGCCGCCTGGCGCGCTTCGACGATCCGCAACTGGCGCGCCTGCGCATCGGCGAGCTGCTGCGTCAGCGCGACCTGCCGCGCGAGCGACGCGCGCCGGACGACCGTTGCGACGACGTTGCCCGCCAGCGTCAGCCGTGCCGCCTCGAGTTCGTACGACTGGTAGTCGACCTGCGCGCGCAGCGCTTCGAGCGCGCGCCGGTTGCCGCCGAACACGTCGAGCACGTACGACACGCTGACCGACGCGTTGTACAGCGTGAACGGCCCCGGGCTCGGCACGTTGACCGGCAGCCCGAACGCGGTGGTGTCGACTTGCTCGCGCGTGCCGGACAGCTTCGCATCGACGCTCGGCCACTGCGTCGCGCCGGCCTGCGCGACATAGTTCTGCCGCGCTTCGTCGAGCTTCGCGCGCGCCGCGTCGACGGTGGGGCTGCGCCGCAGCGCGTCGTCGACGAGCCGGTTCAGCGGCTCGGAGCCGAACTGCGTCCACCAGCGCGGCATCGCGTGCCCGGCGGTGGCGAAGGTTTGCGGGTTCCCGGCCGCGCCGCCTGCCGACACCGTCGTCGCGGGCGGCGCGCCGCGCGTGTAGCTTTGTGTCGACGGCGGCGCCGGCGTGCCGAAATCCGGCCCGACCGCACAGCCGGAGACGAGCGCCACGACGGACGCGACGCAGGCGGTGACGCGAACACGGCGGCAGACGGACGGCATCGCGGCGCCCCTAATCCAGCGTGCGCCGGTAGAAGCGCAGCGCGACGGCCATCACGACCACGGTGAACACGGCGACCGGCCACACCGACGGCCACAGGTCGACCCAGCCGTTGCCCTTGAGCAGGATGCCGCGCACGAGGCGGTTGAAGTAGGTGAGCGGCAGCAGGTTGCCGATGAACTGCGCCCATTTCGGCATCCCCGCGAACGGGAACATGAAGCCCGACAGCAGGATGTTCGGCAGGAAGTAGAACACCGCGAGCTGCATCGCCTGCAACTGGTTCTGCGCGAGCGACGACAGCGTGATGCCGACCGTCAGGTTCGCGGCGATGAACAGCAGCGCGGACAGGTAGATCGCGAGCACGCCGCCGACGAACGGCACCTGGAACACGAAGCGCGCCGCCGCGAGGATGATCGACACCTGGATCAGCCCGATGAACACGTACGGCACGATCTTGCCCGTCATCACCTCGAGCGGCAGCACGGGCGTCGCGAGCAGGTTCTCCATCGTGCCGCGCTCGCGTTCGCGCGTGATCGCGAGGCCCGTCATCATCACCATCGTCATGGTCAGGATCACGCCCATCAGCCCCGGCACGACGTTGTACTGCGTGATGCCCTCGGGGTTGTACAGGCGATGCAGCCGCACGTCGAACGCGGCCGGGCGGCCGTTCAGGCGCGCGAGCGGGCCGGTCAGGTCCTTGTCCGCGACCGGCTGCACGAGGCCCGGCAGCGCGCCGATCGCCGACGCGGTCGCGACGGGGTCGGTCGCATCCGCCTCGACGAGCAGCGCGGGCCGCTCGCCGCGCAGCAGCCGCCGCGAGAAATCGGCGGGCACCGTCAGCACGAACTGCACGTCGCCGCGCGCGAGCGCGTGCCGGCCGGCGGCTTCGTCGGGCAGCGTCTCGACGATGTCGAAATACGCCGAATTGCGCATCGCCGCGATGAAGCTGCGCGTGAACGGGCTCGCATCCGCGACGATCACCGCGGTCGGCAGGTGTTTCGGGTCGGTGTTGATCGCGAAGCCGAACAGCGTGAGCTGGATGATCGGCACGCCGACGATCATCGCGAACGTCACGCGGTCGCGGCGCAGCTGCAGGAATTCCTTCAGCACGATGCTCCACCAGCGCGCGAGCGAGAACGACCAGCGCCACCACGACGGCATGTTCATGACGGCGCGCCTCCGGACGGGCCGGCCGCGTGGCGGCCCATCATGTAGATGAACACGTCCTCGAGGCCAGTGTCGATCGGCGCGACCTGCAGCGACGCGTCGGCGGCGACCTGCGCAACGCTCGCGTCGAGCGCGCGGCGGTCGCGGCCGCTCACGTGCAGCGCGGTGCCGAACACGACCGTCTGGTCGACGCCGGGCATCGCGCGCAGCCGCGCGGACAGCGCCGTCAGGTGCTCGCCGGAGATCGCCCAGGTCGCGAGCCCCTGGGACGCGACGATCTCCGCCGACGTGCCCTGCGCGAGCAACTCGCCGTACGCGATGTACGCGAGCTTGTGGCAGCGCTCGGCCTCGTCCATGTAGTGCGTGCTGACGAGCACCGAGATGCCCTGCGCGGCGAGCCGGTGCAGTTCCTCCCAGAAATCGCGGCGCGCGGCCGGATCGACGCCGGCGGTCGGCTCGTCGAGCAGCAGCAGTTCCGGGCCGTGCAGCATGCAGGCGGCGAGCGCGAGCCGCTGTTTCCAGCCGCCCGACAGCGCGCCGGTGAGCTGGCGCGCGCGGCTCGTCAGGCCGAGGCCGTCGAGCGCGCGTTCGACGGCCGCCTTGCGGTCCGGCATCTGGTAGACGCGCGCGACGAAGTCGAGATTCTCGCGGATCGACAGGTCGTCCCAGTACGAGAAACGCTGCGTCATGTAGCCGACGCGGCGCTTGATCTGCGCGCTGTCGCGCACGATGTCGTAGCCGAGGCAGGTGCCGCTGCCCGAATCGGGCGTGAGCAGCCCGCACATCATCCGGATCGACGTCGTCTTGCCGCTGCCGTTCGGCCCGAGGAAGCCGAAGATCTCGCCGCGCGCGACGCGCAGCGACACGTCCTTCACCACGTGCTTGTCGCCGAAATGCTTGTTCAGCTTGTCGACGTCGATCGCGTAAGGGGCGCTCGGGGCGTTCATTGCAGCCTCACGGCGACCGGCTGGCCCGGGTGCAGCTTCGGCGCGTCGGCGGCGGCCGGCCGGGCCTCGACCATGAACACGAGCTTCGTGCGGCTTTCGTTGCTGTAGATGACGGGCGGCGTGTATTCGGCCTGGCTCGACACGTAGGTGATGCGCGCGGGCACGTCGGCCGCACAGCCGTCGCACCGGATCTCGATCGCGCGGCCGGGCGCGAGCGTCGCGACGGCGGCCTCGGGCACGAAGAAGCGCACCTTCACGTTCTGCGGCGGCAGCATCTGCACGACCGGGCTGCCGGCCTGCACCCATTCGCCGAGCCGGTACAGCGTGTCGTACACGCGCCCGGCCGCCGGCGCGGCGACGCGCTTCTGGTCGAGTTTCCATTGCGCTTCGGCAACCGCCGCCTGCGCCGCGTCGACCTGCGCGGCCTGCGCGGCGATCTGCTGCGCGCGGCCGGGCAGGCGCGCGACGTCGACCTGGCTCCGCAGCTCGCGCACCTGGGCGGCGCTCGTCTGCGCGGCCGCGCGCGAATCGTCGAGCTGCTGCTTCGCGATGCCGCCGGCCTGGTACTGCCGCTCGTCGCGCGCCAGTTGCTCGGCGGCCTTGCGGGCTTGCGCAGTGGCCTGCGCGAGCTGCGCCTTCGCGACGTTTACTTCCGGCGGGCGCTTGCCGGTCTGCAGGTCCGCGAGCTGCGCCTGCGCGGCGGCGAGCTGGTGCTGCGCCTGCTGAAGCGCGGCCGTTTCGTTGACGGCTTCGAGCGCGAACGCGGGCGCGTTCGCGGCGACCGTCTGGCCGCGCTGCACCGCGAGCTGCGTCAGCGTGCCGGATTGCGACGACGACAGGTACACGAATTCGCCTTCGACGTAGCCCTGGTAGGTCGCGCGTTCGTCGGCGCGCTGCCCGCAGCCGGCGGCGAGCGCGATGCCGGCGGCGAGCGCGAACGACGCGGCGGCGCGCTTCGTCGTCACGATCGCCTCCCGGCCGCGCGGGCGGGCGGCGGGGGCTGCATCCCGAAGCCGAGCAGCGCGCCGACGTGTCGCTGCAGCCCGTCGCGATCGATCGGCGGCATCCCGCGCGCGCTGTGCCACAGCTTCGCGGTGGCGAGCGGCAGCATCACGAGCGCGATGATCGACTGGAACAGCAGCGCCGGTTCGAGCGCGGGATTCACGACGCCCGCCTGCTGCGCGCGCCGGATGCGCTCGGCGAAGCGGCCGATGTGCTCGAGCGGGATCCGCTTGACCATCCGTTCGCGCAGCAGCCCGCCTTCGTTGACGATCTCGCGCAGCCACAGCGATGGCAGCCACGGCATCCGGGCGGTCACGTCGAAGAAGCGCGCGACGAGTTCGCCGACGAGCGCGAACGGATCGTTCTCGACCTGCGGCTCGGTCGGCCGCCAGACGAACGCGATCACTTGCGCGAGCCGTTCCTCGACGATCGCGTCGAGCAGTTGCTCGCGATTCGTGAAGTAGTAATGGACCATCGCCGACGTGACGCCGGCGGCTTCCGCGATCTGCGCGACCGTCGTGGCCGCGATGCCGCGCTCGGCGAACAGCGCGGTCGCGACGTCGAGCATGTGGTTGCGCAGGTCGAAATCGTCCACCGACGGGCGGCGCCCGCGCGGTTTCGGTGTGGCGGATTTCGCGTTCATGCAGTCGACGCTAATTGACGGGTTAGTTAATTTCAAGGAAGGGTTTTCGACGAAATTGACGGTCGTCAGGCGGGGCGCGAATGATGGCGCGGGTGGGCGGGCCGGGGGCTGCAGGGTGCGTGGCGGCGCGACGCCGAAATGAAGGGAGCGCCTATAGAAACTCGGGGAGGGTGAATGCTTCGCGAGACGGACGTGCACCAGATCGAGACGCCTGGATACCGTTAGCTGGGCGAATCATCATATTCTTGGCTCACAGCAACACTGCGCCGTCCGGGCGCATGGATCACGGTGATTTCCGAGGGAAAAAATGAAGAAAAAGCACATGACGGGGTGGTCGATGGCGGTGCTGGCCGCCGTGGTTCTGGCCGGCTGCGGAGGCGGCGACGATTCGTCGGCGCCGACCGCGGCGACCGGCAGCGCGAGCCCGACGCCGACGTCGAATCTCGAATGCGATCCGGTCTATCAGCCGGCCGATACAGTGAAACTGCACGTGTATCTCCAGACGTCGCCGCAAGGCCCGGCCGTCGACAACGGCATCTACACGCGGACCTACGCACCGGCGACGTTCCAGGGCGTCTCGCTGACGCAGCAGGCCGAAACCACGCCCGGCTCGCCGATCCAGACCAATCGCTACTATCTGGTCGGCAACGGCGCGCGCACGTACTACGGCGGGGAGGTTTTCAGTTCGGGTGCGCTGGTGCTGAGGGACGTGAATTCGCCCCCGTATGCCGAGACGATCGGGCTATCGGGGAGCGAATCGGCGAATTACGTGGATACGCCGGTCGCGCCGTCCGCCGGGGCCTCGACGAGCGTGTCGATCGACCGTGCATACGTCGCGCGTGAAACGGTGAGCCTGAAGAACGGCAAGGTGTTCAACAATGCCTGCCACTATCACACGACGGAGAAGTTCACCAATCCGGCGATGACGAGCACGGCGACCGCGGACGACTGGCTGGCCCCGGGCGTCGGCCTCGTCAAGTCGGTCGCCAATAACGGCGGGGTCCAGATCGTGACGCGCGAGCTGGAATCGGCGACGGTCGGCGGCAAGTCCTACTGAAGCGGCGGACCGGCGGGCCGGTCCGGCCGCCGGCACCGCGCACGGCCGCTAGCGATCCAGCGGCGATTTCAGCGGATCATGTTCGCCCGTCAGCCCGAACACGACGATTTGCGCCGGCTCGGTATCGCTCCCGTTGCGCGACACCAAGTGCCGCGAGCCGGGTGGCTCGTACCAGCCTTCGCCCGCGCGATAGCGGCGCAGCGGGCCGTCGTTGACCTGCGACAGCACTTCGCCCTTCGACACGACCGCGAACACCGAGCCGAGATGCCGATGCGGCTCGGACGCCTGGCCGGGCGCGTAGTCGACGGTCGCGACCACGGCGAGCTTGCCGGGCGCTTCCGGCACGGCCTGCTTCATGACCGGCCGGACGTTGTCGTTGCTTGCGCCGCCGTCATGCGCATGCGCGGCCGTTGCGACGGCGCCCAGCGCGAGCGCGACGCACGCGGCGGCGCGCAGATACATGCTGCGGGTCATCGCCACCTCCTTACTCGGGCATCTTGCGGAACGCGATCGCGAAGCGATTCCACGAATTGATCGTCGCGATGAGCATCGACAGGTCGAACAGCTCCTCGTCGCTGAAATGCGGCTTCACGGCTTCCCAGACGGCGTCCGGCACGTGGTTGTCCGCGACCCGCGTCAGCGCCTCGGTCCATTCCAGCGCCGCGCGCTCGCGGTCGGTGAAGAACGGCGTTTCGCGCCACACGACGACGGTCGCGAGCCGGCGCTCGGTTTCTCCGCCCTTGCGCGCGTCGGTGGTGTGCATGTCGACGCAGAATGCGCAGCCGTTGATCTGCGATGCGCGCAGGCGCACGAGTTCGGCGAGCGGTTTTTCGATCGAGCTCTTGGCGAGAAACTCCTCGGCGTTGCGCATCACCTTGATGGCGTTCGGGCTGGCGGCGTAGAAATTCATGCGGGGTTGCATCGCAGGTCCTCGTTCGGTTGATGCGCACGGTGGCGCGACAGGACCCAGATTAACGATCGCGCTGGCCTTCCGGAATGACCAATTTCAGGTATATCGAGGTAACCAGTGTCGTGGCGTCAGACACCTGCCCGCAGTAGCGCGGCGAGCCGGGCGAGCGCCGTATCGATGCGCGTCGCGTCGATGCCGCCATAGCCGAACAGCAAACCCGCGTCGCGCGGCACGTCGACATGAAACGCCGCGATGCCGTACAGCCCGAGGTCGTGCGCGCGCGCCGTGTCGACCAGCGCGGCTTCGTCGAGCCCCGGCCTGAGCCGCGCGGCGAGGTGGATCCCGGCCACCGGCACGATCGCGTCGAACCACGGCGCGAGGCTGCCGCGCAGGTGCGCGAGCAGCACCTTGCGGCGCGCGTCGTAGTGCTTCTGCACGCGGCGCAGGTGCCGCGCGAAATCGCCGTCGAGCATGAAGCGGGCGAGCGCGGTTTGCGTCAGCGTGCAGCTATGCCAGTCGACGACCTGCTTCGCCTTCGCGAGCGCCGCATGCAGCGCGCGGGGCGGGATCGCGTAGCCGATCCGCAGCTCGGGAAAGATCGTCTTCGAGAACGTGCCGACGTACGCGACGAGGCCCGCGCGGTCGAGGCTCTTCAGCGATTCCATCGGCCGGCCCTCGAAGCGGAATTCGCCGTCGTAGTCGTCCTCGATGACGACCGCGCGCCGCCGCTGCGCCCATTCGAGCAGCGCGACGCGCCGCTCGAGGCTCATCGGCATGCCGAGCGGGAACTGGTGCGACGGCGTCACGTAGACGAGCCGCGCGTCGTCGGGCAGCCGGTCGACGACGAGCCCGTGCGCGTCCACCGGCACGCTGGCCACCGTCGCGCCGAGCGACGCGAACGCGGCGCGCGCCGGCGGGTAGCCGGGATCCTCGACCGCGACCACGTCGCCGGGCCGCACGACGACGCGCGCGAGCACGTCGAGCGCCTGCTGCGCGCCTTGCGTGACGATCACGTCCTGCCAGTTGCAGGCGACCGCGCGGCTGAACGCGACATAGCGCGCGATCGCGAGCCGTAGCTGCTGGTCGCCGGCCGGGTCGTGGTACTGGCCGGGGCCGCGCGCCTGCAGGCGCAGCGCGTGATGCACGCAGCGGCGCCACGCGTCGAACGGGAACAGCGTCTTGTCGGTCACGCCGCCGCGGAAGTCGAAGCCGGGCCCGGGCAGCGGCTCCGGCATTGCCAGCCCGTCGGGCAGGTCGGCCCACACGGTGCGGATGTCCGGCGCATCGGCGGGGCGCGCTTCCGCGGCGATCGCCGGCGTCGCCGCGGCCGGCCCGTGCGGCACGCGCGCGAGGCCGTCGGCAACGAACGTGCCGTCGCCGCGTCGCGTCCACAGATAACCTTCGGCGACGAGCTGCTCGAACACGTCGAGCGTCGTCTTGCGCGACACGCCGAGCTGCGTGGCGAGATCGCGGGTGGACGGCAGCCGCGCGCCGCCCGCGAGGCGTCCGTCGACGATCGCGCTGCGCAGCTGCCGGTAGATTTGCCCCGTCAGGTCGTGACGGCCTTCGATGTGGATCGCGATGTCCATCGCGGTGGTTACCTCGAGTGCGGAGATTGCGCCGGAATCGGCATACCGCGAGTATGACGCGTGATGCGCCGCGCCGGGGTTGGACCGGCGCGCGCGGCGGCCTTACGATGCACGTCAATCCCCGGACCGGAGCGTGGCCATGTTGTCAGAAGAAGAACTCGCGCTGCTCGATGCGATCCGCGCGACCGGCAGCCTGTCGCGCGCGGCGGCGCGCCTCGGCAAGGCGCCGTCGACGGTGTCGCATGCGGCGCGCCAGCTTGAGGCGCGGTTCGACGCGTTGCTGTTCGACCGGCGCCGCTACCGGCTGCAGCTCACGCCGGCCGGCCAGTTGCTGGCCGACGAGGCCGCGCGCCTGATGCTGGACGTCGGGCGGCTCACGCAACGGGTGCGGCAGATCGCGAACGGCTGGGAGGACCGGCTGTGGATCGTCAGCGACGAGCTGCTCGAATTCGACTCGATGATGCCGGTGATCCGCGCGTTCGACGCGCTCGAATCGGGCGTGTCGCTGCGCTTCACGCACGAGGTGCTCGGCGGCACCTGGGAAGCGCTGCGCGACGGCCGCGCCGACCTGATCGTCGGCGCGACCAACGAGCCGCCGGCGATTCCGGGGCTGAAGTGGTTCGAGCTGGGCGCGCTCGACTGGGTGTTCGCGGTGTCGCCGCGCCATCCGCTCGCGGCGGCGCGCGGCCCGCTGACGCGCGACGCGATCGGCGCGCATCGCGCGGTGGTGGTCGCGGATTCGTCGCGGGGCGCGGCGGGCCGCGTGTACGGCGTGCTGGGCGGGCAGCCGGTGCTGGCCGTGCCGTCGATGCGCGCGAAGATCCTCGCGCAGCGCGACGCGCTCGGCGTCGGCTGGGTGCCGCGGCGGCGCGCCGCGACGCTGCTCGCACGCGGCGAGCTGGTCGAGATGCCGGCCGCCGATCCGCGCGAGCCGAACATCCTTTATGTCGGGTGGCACGGCGATCGCGAAGGCCGGGCGCTGCAGTGGTGGCTCGACCGGCTGCGCGAGCCGCGCCTTGCGCAGCGGCTGCTCGACGGGATCGACGTGCTGCCGTAGCTTGCCGCGCACCGCGCCGGGGTGCGGCGAACGTTCGACGATTTCGAACATGTTCGTCACGCGCGCGGCACGGCAGCGCGCGGCTTCGCGCGCACCATGCATTCACGGTCACTCACCGGAATCACTGGAGAACATCATGGAACGCTTCACAGGCAAGACGGTGCTCGTCACGGGCGGCACCAGCGGCATCGGCCTCGCGGCCGCACAGGCATTCGCGTCGGAAGGCGCGCGCGTGATCATCACGGGCCGCGATGCGGACGCGCTCGCTGCCGCGCAGCGCACGCTCGGCGGCGACGCGCTCGCGATCCGCAACGAAACGGGCAGCGTCGCCGCGGCGCGCGAGCTCGCGAGCGCGATCGCCGCCGCCGGCGCGCGGCTCGACGCGGTCTTCGTCAACGCGGGCGTGGCGAAGCTCGCGCCGTTCGCGGATATCGACGAGGCGCTGTGGGACCAGGTCTTCAATACCAACGTGAAGGGCGCGTATTTCCAGATCCAGTCGCTCGTGCCGCTGCTGAACCGCGGCGCGTCGATCGTGATCAACGGCTCGATCAACGCGCACATCGGGATGCCCGGTTCGTCGCTCTACGCGGCGAGCAAGGCCGCGGTGAATTCGTTCGCGAAGACGCTGTCGACGGAGCTGCTGCCGAACGGCGTGCGCGTGAACGTCGTCAGCCCGGGGCCCGTGCAGACGCCGCTGTACGGCAAGCTCGGGCTCGACGCCGCGACGCTCGAGGCGACCGCCGACAAGATCAAGGGCCTCGTGCCGATCGGCCGGTTCGGCACCCCGGAAGAAATCGCGTCGACCGTGCTGCACCTGAGCGCGCCGGAGTCCGCGTTCATCGTCGGCGCGGAAATCATCGCGTCGGGCGGGATGGGGCTGCTTTGAGCGGACGGTGGCGCGGGGCGTGCCGCATGCCCCGCGCGCGATCCGGCCCGCGACGCTAGCGGGCGCGGCAAGCGGGGCCGGCGCCGTCCGGCTCCGCGAGGTTCGTCACCGTCAGCCCGCCGAACGTCGCACGGCCATGCTCAGCGAATATGGCGATCCGGTCTGCGTCGCCGGGCGGGAAGACGAGGTCGGTGATCGCGGCGCGGCCGTGGCCGGCGAACACTTCGACCGAGCCGCGATCGACGACGATCTCGAGCGGCAAGCGCCCGTTGATCAGCGGCAGGTTCACGATGTGCTGTCGGCTGAACGCGTTCGAGAAATCCGTCTCGCCCGATGCCGAGCGGTCGAGCGTCAGCATCTGCCTTGCGGTGTCGTAGACGATCCGCGTGCCGATCGCGCCATCCGCCGAGCGCCGCACGATGATTCCCGCGCGCGCGGCGGTTTGCGGCGCGAGCGTCAGCGTGATGCGCTGCACGGTGCCGCGCGTCGCGGCCGGCAGTTCGCGCAGCGCCGACGCGACGCCCAGGTCGCCGAGATGCGTCGCGGGCCGCCCGTCCGCCCAAGCGGTGAACGCGGGCGCCGGCGTGACGACGAGCCGCGGTTCGCCGTCGATCGTCTTCAGCGCGAACGCGCGCGGCAGCGTCATCGCGCCGCGCCACGGCGTCGTGGGCACCTTCGCCGCGTAATCCCAGTTGCTCATCCACGCGATCGCGACGGGCCGCGCGCCGGGCGCGCCCGAGAACGTGCCGGCCGCATAGAAATCGGCGCCGTGATCGACCCAGCGGAATTGCGCGGGATCCGAGCCGGCCGGCGCGATCCGGTCGGGCGTGAAGGCGCGGCCGTCGAACGTGCCGACGAAGGCCATCGCACCCGAACCGCCCGCGATCGACCACGGATTGACGTTGACGATCATCACCCATTTGATCCGGCGCGGATCGTCGTCGAGCGGCAGCGGCACGAGGTCGGGCATCTCCCACAGCGCGCCGTCGTGCGGCACGCCCGGCAGCGTGAAGTCGCTGAGGAAATCCCAGTGGATCAGGTCGTTCGAGCGGTACAGCTTCACGACCTGCGCGTCGGCGACGACGGTCGTCATCAGCCAGTAGCCGCCCGGCGCATACCACGACACCTTCGGGTCGCGGAACTGCTTCGATTCCGGGTCGAGCGTGAGCACGGGGTTGTGCGCGTACGGCTGCCAGGTCGCGCCGTGGTCGAGGCTGTACGCGAGCGACTGCGCCTGCGTGCCGGGCGCGTGCCCTGAGCCGGCCTGGTAGACGCTGGTATACAGCGCGACCAGCGGCGTCTGGCCGGGCGCGCCGAGGCCGGACGTGTTGCGGGTGTCGGCGACGATCGAGCCGGAGAAGATTTCCTCGGTGGCGTTCGCGCGCATCGCGACCGGCTGCTCGCGCCAGTGGACGAGGTCGGTGCTGGTCGCGTGGCCCCAGGACATGTTGCCCCAGTCGTTGCCGGCCGGATTGAACTGGTAGAACAGGTGATAGCGGTCGTTCTCGTAGACGAGGCCGTTCGGATCGTTCATCCAGTGGCGCTGCGGCGTGTAATGGAGCGCGGGCCGCCACTGCGGCGTGCCGTCGGCGGCGGGCGCGGGGCACGGCGCGGCCGATGCGTGCGCGTTCGCGGCACATGCCAGAAGCAGTGCCGCCGCGCGGAACGTATAGCGTACGGACGGAAATTTCATGCGTGCAGCCAGGCTTCGCCGGGGCGAAGCGGAAAGAAGGCGGGGGAAGCGCGCGCCGCGCGATCCGGAGAGGGCGCGGCGCGCGGGTGTGCCGAAGGGCGACGGCACGCGCGCGCACGGGACACGCCCGATGCGCGCGCGCGGCGCATGACTGCGCGCGGCCGTCGTCAGTGGCCGGGGCCCTGCGCGGGCAGGTTCGCGGGGATGTCGCCGTAGCCGCCGAGCCCGCCGCTGCCGTACTGGCGGTCCACCGCCGTCGACGTGCCGCCGATGTTGACCTTCACCGTCGGCGCGAGCGTGCCGCCGCGGCGCGGGCCGATCGCGTCGATGAACGACTCGACGAGCCCGCCCGGCATCACGTAGTGCGAGTACGACTGGAATTCGCGCGGGTTCTGGTTCGGATCCTGCGAGTACGGCGCGCCGGCCGGCGCCGTGAAGTCGGTCGGGTTGCCGAGCACGAGGCCGCTGCCGCCGTTCAGCGGCAGGTAGTCGCTGCGGATGCCGTTGCCGACGAAGCCGTACACGCCGTCCGGGCCGTCGACGCCCGCCGCCATCGTCGTGCGGTGGCTGATCGTGAACAGGTAGTACTTGCCGTCCTTCAGGTAGATCTGCGGGCGCTCGGTCTGGTCGTCCACGCAGTTCGCCGACAGGATCGGCGGCAGGAACTTCCATTCGGTCAGCTGCGGGTTCGTCGCGACCGCAAGGCCGACATTGGCCTTTTGATACACTGCGCCCGAATTCATCACCGCGTTGAGGTCTTCCCGGTACGGGTCGTTCGGCGCGTAGCCGAGGTCGGCCTCGGTGCAGGTGCGCGCGCCGCGCGGGCCGCCCGTGTTGCCCTCGAACACCATGTAGGTCTTGCCCGGGTGCGCCGGATCGGTGAACACGAACGGATCGCGGAACGAGAAGTAGGTGTTCTGCTGGCCCGTCTGGTAATAGTTGCCGTCCGGCTGCAGCAGCGCCTTGTGATCGTCGAAGCCGCTGAACCACACGTGCTTGTCGTCGGCGTGGATGTGGCCGTCGGCGCGCGTGATGATCGCCTGCGGCGGCGTGATGTCGGCGCCGCCGGGCGCCGAGCGGTTGAACGACGTCGCGGTGTAGTAGAGGCTCACGTTGTCGCCGTGCGTGAGGCGCGCCGAGCCCGACCATTCGGCGTTGTTGGTCATCGGCGCGGTGCCGAACACCTTGACGCTCGCGCCGTCCGGGAACAGGTGGCCGCCCCAGGTCCAGCCGCCGTTGGCCGGCCGCTGCGCTGCCGGGATGCCCGCGCGGCGGTAGAAGAAGCCGATCCGCGCATGCACGTGGCGGTCGTCGAACGTGTAGCCCGCGTGCGGGTCGGCGGTGAGCGAGAAGATCACCTCCCAGCCCTTGTAGCTGAGCTGGTTCGCGCGCAGGTCGGCGAGCGGCCAGGTGTCCCACACCCACACGTTCGGGTTGATCAGCGGGAAGTCCTGCGGGATGTTCGGCATCGACAGGGCCTGCGGCAGCGAATTCCGGTCGGCGCCGGGCGTGTGCGACTGCGCGACGATCTGGCGGATGTCGGCGCGCGTCCAGCGCATCGTGAAATTGCCTTCGGGGTCGTAGGCCTGCTGCGTATGCGGCGTGGGCGCGGGGGCGCCGCCGGCCTGCGCGTGCGCGACGGTCGCGCAGGCCGCGAAGGCGGCCAGTGCGCCGCCTGCGAGCAGCAAACGTTTGCCCGGGAACGAACGGAACAGGGGAAAGTATGTCATCTCGGCGTTGTTTCGAAATGGGGTGAAAGGGAACGTCTGAGGGTGGCATCGATGTCCAAACCGGTTTGGATGCTATTTCAAACCGGTTTGGACGTCAAAAGATATTTATTTGACGGTAATGCTTACCAGGTGGAAATAATTGCCCGGGAAGACCGGTTCGGTCGGGCGGCACCAGAATGCGAGGAATGACGGTGAAGGTGAATCTGAAGGCGCTATCGGATGCGCTCGGGCTGTCGCGCACGACGGTCAGCCGCGCGCTGAACGGCTATGACGACGTGAGCGAGGCGACCCGCGAGCGGGTGATGCGGGCGGCGCGCGAGATGGGTTACGTCGCGGATCCGACCGCGCGCCGTCTCGCGACCGGCCGCGCGGACGCGATCGGGATCGTCTATCCGTTCGGCGCCGGCGATCTCGGCGATCCGCGCTTCGGCGAAGTCGTGGCGGGGATCACCGAGCGGCTGGCCGAACGCAACCTCGATTTCATCATCGTGTCGGCGCGGCCGAATGCCGAACTGGAGAGCTACCGGCGGCTCGTCGACGGCAAGCTGGTCGACGGGCTGATCGTCGCGCGCACGCTGGTCGACGATCCGCGCATCGCATTCCTGCAGTCGCGCGGGTTTCCGTATGTCGCGTACGGGCGCACCCGGCAGGCCGAGCCGTACGCGTGGTTCGACTTCGACAACGAGGCCGGCGCGAAGGCGGCCGCGCAGCGGCTGATCGGGTTCGGCCACCGGCGCATCGCGATGATCAGCGCGCCGCTCACGCTGAATTTCGCCGCGCAGCGGCGCGCCGGTTTCGAGGCGGCGCTGCGCGAGGCCGGCATCGCGCCCGATCCGGCCTTGCTGGTCGAGTGCCCGCTCACGCGAGACGGCGGCCTGCAGGCGGCCCAGGCGCTGCTCGCGCAGGCCGCGCCGCCGAGCGCGGTGTTCGTCGACAACAACATCGCCGGCGGCGGCGCGTTTCGCGCGATCGCCGCCAGCGGGCGGCGTTTGGGCGAGGACCTGTCGCTGATCGTCTACGACGGCGTGCCCGCGGACATCGCGCACCCGCATCGCGTGACCGCGATCGCGCAGCCGACCGGGCACGCGTCGGGGCGCTCGATCGCGGAACTGATGCTCGGCATGATCGACGGCGGCGTGCGCGGCGAGCGGCTGGAAATGCCGGTGATCGACGCCGGCGATACCGACGGGCCGATGCGCGGCTGACGGGGCGAAACGGCCGGCGCGGGGCGGCGTGGCCCGCGCCGGTCGACCGCCCGCCGCAATCGTGAGACGAAATCCATGACGACCGTAAGGTCGAATCCCGATCGCTAGACGACTGGTCTAATAAGCGTCTATCATCCCTCCCCATGAGCGCTACGGCGACGGTCGGCAGGCTGCGGGCCGGCGTGACGCTCGGTCGGTCGGCGCGGTACGCGACATCGTCGCGTTTTTTTATTGCCGTCGACTAGACGACTGGTCTATTAGATTGAGGATGGCATGCAGAATTTCGACTACGCGAACCCGACCCGCATCGTATTCGGCGACGGCACGATCGCCCGGCTCGCCGACCTGGTGCCGGCCGACGCGCGCGTGCTGGTGCTCTACGGCGGCGCGAGCGCGGAGAAGAGCGGCACGCTCGCCGAGGTGCGCGCCGCGCTCGCGGGCCGCCACGTCGCGTCGTTCGGCGGCATCGAGCCGAACCCGTCGTACGAGACGCTGATGGAGGCCGTCGCGCTGGTGCGTCGCGAGCGCCTCGACTTCCTGCTGGCGGTGGGTGGCGGCTCGGTGATCGACGGCACCAAGTTCGTCGCGGCGGCGGCGCGCTACGCCGGCGAGCCGTGGCGGATTCTCGAGACGCACGGCGCGGACGTGCGCGACGCGCTGCCGCTCGGCAGCGTGCTGACGCTGCCCGCGACGGGCTCGGAGATGAACAACGGCGGGGTGATCACCCGCAAGGCGCTCGGCGCGAAGCTCGCATTCCGCAGCCCGCACACGTTCCCGCGTTTTTCGGTGCTCGATCCGGTGAAGACCTACACGCTGCCGGCGCGCCAGATCGCGAACGGGATCGTGGATGCATTCGTGCACATCGTGGAGCAATATCTGACGTATCCGGCCGGCGGCCTCGCGCAGGACCGCTTCGCCGAAGGGCTGCTGCAAACCTTGATCGAGATCGGCCCGAAGGCGCTCGCTCAGCCGCACGATTACACGGTGCGCGCGAACCTGATGTGGGTCGCGACGCTCGCGCTGAACGGCCTGATCGGCGCCGGCGTGCCGCAGGACTGGGCGACGCACATGGTCGGGCACGAACTGACCGCCCGCTACGACATCGACCATGCGCGCACGCTGGCGATCGTGCTGCCGTCGATGCTGGCGGCGCGCCGCGACGCGAAGCGCGACAAGCTGCTGCAGTATGCGGCGCGCGTCTGGGGCCTGACCGGCGGCAGCAACGACGCGCGCATCGACGCGGCGATCGAGCGAACCCGCGCGTTTTTCGAGAGTCTCGACGTGAAGACGCGCCTCGCCGACTACGGAATCGGCGCGGACGCGATCGACGGGCTCGTCGCGCAGCTCGACGCGCACGGGATGACGGCGCTCGGCGAGCACGGCGACGTGACGCTCGACGTCAGCCGCCGCGTGCTCGAGGCGAGCCTTTGAACCGGGCCGGGCGCCGCACGGCCCCGTTCCAACCTTTTCTGAGGAGTGACCGATCATGAAGATTCTGGTTGTTCTGACTTCGCACGACACCCTCGGCGATACCGGCAGGAAGACCGGCTTCTGGCTCGAGGAGCTGGCCGCGCCGTACTACGCGTTCAAGGATGCGGGCGCCGAGCTGACGCTCGTGTCGCCGAACGGCGGCCAGCCGCCGCTCGACCCGAAGAGCAGCGATCCGTCCGCGCAGACCGACGCCACCCGCCGCTTCGACGCGGACCCGGCCGCGAAGGCGCAGCTGGCCGCCACGGGCAAGCTCGCCGACGTCTCGCCCGGCGACTACGACGCGGTGTTCTACCCGGGCGGCCACGGCCCGCTGTGGGATCTCGCCGAGGACCTGCATTCGATCTCGCTGATCGAGCGCACGCTCGGCGCCGGCAAGCCGGTCGCGCTCGTGTGCCACGCGCCGGGCGTGCTGCGCCACGTGAAGGACCCGCGGACGGCCGAATCGGTCGTCCGCGGCAAGCGCGTGACGGGCTTCACGAACAGCGAGGAAGCCGCCGTCGAGCTGACCGAAGTCGTGCCGTTCCTCGTGCAGGACATGCTCGAGACCAACGGCGCGCGCTTCGAGCGCGGCCCCGACTGGGCGCCGCACGTCGTGGCCGACGGGCTGCTGATCACCGGCCAGAACCCGGCGTCGTCGGCGCCGGCGGCCGACGCGCTGCTCGCGATCCTCAAGCGCGCGTAACCGTTGCGCGGCGCCGGTCGTGCCGGCGCTGCCCTGTCACCTTCGTCCGCCGGTTCGCGCCGGCGGGCGCACCGAATCTCGTTCCACCGCGCTACGCGCGCGGCGGGCCGACCTGTTGCTTTGCTTTGCAGAACCAACCAAAGGAGTCGTGGATGTCTGCTTTGTTCGAACCGTTCAAACTGAAGGATGTCACGCTGCGCAACCGCATCGCGGTGCCGCCGATGTGCCAGTACGTCGCCGAAGACGGCGTCGCCAACGACTGGCACCACGTGCACCTTGCCGGCATCGCGCGCGGCGGCGCGGGCCTCGTGATCGCCGAGGCGACCGCCGTGTCGCCGGAAGGCCGCATCACGCCGGGCTGTACCGGGCTGTGGAACGATGCGCAGGCCGCCGCGTTCGCGCCGTCGGTCGCCGCGATCAAGGCGGCCGGCGCGGTGCCCGGCATCCAGCTCGCGCACGCGGGCCGCAAGGCGAGCGCGAACCGGCCGTGGGAAGGCGACGACCACATCGCCGACGGCGACCCGCGCGGCTGGCAGACGATCGCGCCGTCGGCGGTGCCGTTCGGCGCGCACCTGCCGAAGGTGCCGCGCGCGATGACGCGCGACGACATCGCCCGCGTGCAGGCCGATTTCGTCGCGGCGGCCAAGCGTGCGCGCGACGTCGGCTTCGAATGGCTCGAGCTGCATTTCGCGCACGGCTATCTCGGCCAGAGCTTCTTCTCGGTGCATGCGAACCGGCGCGACGACGAATACGGCGGCTCGGCCGAGCATCGCGGCCGCTTTCTCGTCGAGACGCTCGCGGCGGTCCGCAAGGTGTGGCCCGAGCACCTGCCGCTGACCGCGCGCTTCGGCGTGATCGAATACGACGGCCGCGACGACGAGACGCTCGCCGAATCGATCGCGCTCACGCGGCGCCTGAAGGCCGAAGGGCTCGACCTGCTGAGCGTGTCGGTCGGCTTCTCGACGCCCGACGCGCAGATTCCGTGGGGCCCGGCGTTCCTCGCGCCGGTGGCCGAGCGGGTGCGCCGCGAGGCGGGGCTGCCGGTGGCGTCCGCATGGGGCATCGACACGCCGCAGCTCGCCGAGCGCGTCGTCGCCGACCAGCAGCTCGACCTGGTGATGGTCGGCCGCGCGCACCTGGCCGATCCGCACTGGCCGTACTACGCGGCGAAGCAGCTCGGCGTCGAGCGGCCGTCGTGGACGCTGCCCGCGTCGTACGCGCACTGGCTCGAGCGCTACAAGGTCGCCGCGAAGGCGGCCTGACGCGGGCGCCAGCCGGCCCGCCGCGCGAATGCGGCGCGGCCGGCATACCGGATCGCGCCCCGGCCCCGATAGAATGGCGGTTCGCGCAGGCCACGGCCTGCCGAGCCGCCATTTTCCTTTCAACGACCAGGCAGAGGGGCCATGGGTGCAAACGTTCCGCCGTCAACCGATTCCACCATGCGGCCGAGCGCGCAGCAGGTCGCGCGCGCGCTGCTGTATGCCGGGCTGCTGGCGCTCGCGCTGTGGGTGATCCGTGCGTTCATTCCTGCGATCGCGTGGGCCTGCGTGATCGCGATCGCGCTGTGGCCGCTGCTGAAGCGCTTCGAGTCGCACCGGCTGTTCCGCGAGCGGCCGACCGTCGTCGCGACCGTGATGACGGCCGCGGTGTCGCTGCTGGTCGTGCTGCCGGTCGCGATCGCGCTGATCCAGGCGATCGGGCAGGCGCACGACCTGCGCGAGTGGCTGCGCACGATCCAGGACAACGGCATTCCGGTGCCCGACGTCGTCGGCCGGCTGCCGTTCGGCGCGGCGCAGGCCAGCGCGTGGTGGCAGGCGCATCTCGGCCATCCGCTGCATGCGTCGGCCGCGATGAAGGGCGTCAACAGCGAGACCTTCCTCGCGGTCGGGCGGCAGTTCGGCTCGAAGCTCGCGCACGCGGTGCTCGAATTCGGCTTCATGCTGGTTACGCTGTTCGTGATCCTGCGCGCGGGCCACAAGCTGTCGGGCGCATTGCTGCAAGGCGTGCAGCGGGCGTTCGGCCGCAACGGCGCGCAGCTGATCGAGCGGATGGCGGCCGCGGTGCACGGCACGGTGACAGGCCTCGTCGTCGTCGGGCTCGGCGAAGGCGCGCTGCTCGGCGTCGCCTATGTGCTCGCGGGCGTGCCGCACGCGGCGCTGCTCGGGCTCGTCACGGCGGTCGCCGCGATGCTGCCGTTCTGCGCGCCGGTCGTGTTCTGCGGCGCGGCGCTGTGGCTGTTCGTGCAGGGCGCGACCACGTGGGCGGTGGCGGTGGCCGCGACCGGCTTCGTCGTCGTGTTCGTCGCCGAGCACTTCGTGCGGCCGGTGCTGATCGGCGGCGCCGCGCGGCTGCCGTTCCTGCTCGTGCTGTTCGGCATCCTCGGCGGCGCCGAGACGTTCGGCCTGCTCGGCCTGTTCATCGGCCCCGCGCTGATGACGGTGCTGACGATGCTGTGGGCCGAGTGGGTCGCATGACGGCGGCCGTGCCGAAGGGGTTCCCGAAAGGGTCCCCGCAAGGGTTCTTCACGTTTTGCGCAAGCGGCAAGCCTGAGCTGACGTGGAATTTTGCGCGGCGCTTTACAAATCTTTTCGATCCGGCCCCGCAGGTCGAGTAGCATGAGGGCTTTTCAACGCGGCTGCCCGGCGCAGCAGATCTACCCCAGCATGCGATTGATTCCGATGTCCCGGCCCGCGGCGACCCTGTCCCTGGCGGCGAGCTGCCTGATGATGAGCGGTTGCGCGTGGTTCGACTGGATGATGCCCTTTTCGTATTCGCGCCTGCCGGTGCCGAAGGCGGCCGCCGCGCGCGGCGCGACGCGCGCCGATGTCGTCCGCGCGGGCGGCAACCCGCGCAGCGTATGGATGGTCCGCAACGGCAGCGGTGTCTGCTACAACTACCAGCTCGACCACGGCGACCAGCATCGGCCGTACTTCGTCGTGTTCGACCCGGCGGGCGGCGTCACGCGCCACGGCTTCGAGACGTGCATCGACGCGGATCGCAAGGGGCTGCTCCAGACGCAGAAGGTCGGCAAGCGATAGCGCGCCGCGGTTGCCGTCAGGCGATCGTATCGACCACGCCGCCGTCCACGCGCAACGCGGCGCCCGTCGTCGCCGACGCCTGCGGCGAGCACACGTACACCACCAGATTCGCCACTTCCGCCGGCGTCGCCGGCCTCTGGATGATCGAGCTTGCGCGATGCGTGCGCACGAAGTCCACCGCGACCTCGTCGATGCTGCGGCCGGTTTCGTCGGCGGTTTGCTTCAGCAGCGTACGCACGCCTTCCGACAGCGTCGGCCCAGGCAGCACCGAATTGACGGTGACCCGGCTGCCGGCCGCGAGCTTTGCGAGCCCGCGCGCGATCGACAGCTGCGCGGTTTTCGTGAAGCCGTAGTGAATCATGTCGACCGGGATGTTCAGGCCCGATTCCGACGAGATGAACACGACGCGCCCCCAGTTGCGTTCGAGCATGCCCCGCATGTAATGCCGCGCGAGCCGCACGCCGGACATCACGTTCATCTGGAAGTAGTGCGCCCATTCGGCGTCGTCGATGTCGAAGAACTGCTTCAGCCCATAGACGCCCGCGTTGTTGACGAGGATGTCGGCCTGCGGCGCCGCGCGCGTGACGCGGGCCGCGCCGTCGGCGTCCGACAGGTCCGCGGCGATGCCCTCGACGGTCGCGCCCGGCGCGGCGGTGCGCAGGTGCGCGAGCGCGGACTGCACCGACGCTTCGCTGCGCCCGTTGACGACGATGCGCGCGCCGGCGCGCGCGAGCCCTTCGGCGATGGCCAGCCCGATGCCGGCGGTGGAGGCGGTCACGACCGCGGTCTTCCCATTCAGATCGATGTGCATACGTGTGAGCAGCGGTGGTTGGACGGGAGCCGCCGGACGGGCGCGGCGGCCGGAATTCCAAGCTTAGGCGAATCCGCGCGAATCGCCAGCGTGGCGGGTTAGTTGCTTCGGGCCGTGCGCTCTTGTACGGTATGCGTTTGCCGCCTTCCCCCGGGAGCCCGTCGCGTGAGCCGTTCCGCCAAACCCGCCATGCCGTCGCCGTTCTGGCGCGACGCCGCGCTGCCGTTCATCGAGGCGCGCACCGTCGACGACGGTCGCACGATCTGCTACGCGAAGCACACGCACGACACGTTCTCGCTCGGCGCGGTGGTCGGCGGCACCAGCACCTACCTGAACGGTGCGACCCAGCAGCGGATCGGGCAGGGCGCGCTCGTGATCATCGACCCCGCGCAGGTGCATGCGTGCAACCCGTACGGGCCCGATGCGTGGGCCTACCGGATGGTGTATGTCGACGTGGCGTGGCTCGCGCGGCTGCAGCACACGCTCGGCCGCAGCCCGAACGCGGATTTTCACGGTTTTTCGCCGACGTTGACGGAGCGGCGCGACCTGTTCGCGCGGTTCGGCGGCTTCTACCGCACGCTCGTCGCGCGCGGCGTCGAGCCGCTCGGCAAGGAGAGCGCGGCGGTCGACTTCTTCACGCACCTGCATGACGCGCTCGACCCGGCCGCGCCGCGCGCGCGGTGCGCGGCCGACAACGCGAAGCTCGCGCGCGCGGCCGACTACATCGCCGCGCACTGCCGGCAGGCGGTGACGCTCGACGCGATCTGCGCGGCGGCCGACCTGTCGCCGTCGTACCTGATCCGCGCCTTCAACGCGCGCTACGGGATGACGCCGCATGCGTTCCTGATCGACCGCCGCGTGCAGTACGGCCGCGCCGAGCTGCGCCGCGGGCGGCCGATCGCAGACGTCGCGCTCGATGCGGGCTTTGCCGACCAGGCGCATTTCCAGCGCGCATTCCGGCGCATCGCGGCTGCGACGCCGGGGCAATATCGCGGCGCGGCGGGCTGAGCGCGCCGTCCGCTGAGCGACGCGTCACGCGTCGAGCAGGTAGAGTGCGCTGCCGGCCAGCAGCAGCGCCATCAGCCGGTTGAACGCACGCATCCGGCGCGCGTTCGCGAGCCGGTGCCGCAGCGACGCGCCCGCGTACGACCAGCACGCGATCGACGCGAAACAGATCACCAGGTACAGCGCGGCGAATTGCCAGACCAGCGCGCGGTCGCCATCGGCGGCGTACGCGCCCATCGCGGCCACGCACGCGAGCCATGCTTTCGGGTTCAGCCATTGCATCGCGGCCCCGGCGGCCGCCGACGGGCCGGCGACCCGCGCATCGGGCGACAGCTGGCCGTTGTCGAGCGCGAGGCGCAGCGCCATGTACAGCAGGAACGCGATGCCCGACCATTGGGTCGCCGTGGTGAGCACCGGCCAGCGCACGAGCGCCGCGTGCAGGCCGAGCCCGATCAGCAGGAACAGCGCGACGAAGCCGAGCGTCGCGCCGGCCGCGTACCTGAGGCTCGCGCCGAGGCCGTAGCGTGCGCCGGAACTGAGCGCGACGATGTTGACCGGGCCGGGCGTGATCGACGACGCGAGCGCGAACGCGGCCATTGAAACCAGAATGCTCATCGGGTGCCTCCATGCGGATTGAGAATCGCATCGAGGCTAAAGGCGCGGGGCGGGGGTGTATTGAAGAAAACTGCCCTTGGCGGCACGGGCCGCCCGCAGGGCCTCAGTGCAGCGCGCGTGGCGCGGGAGCCGTTGCCGGAGCGGCAACCGGCGCCGCGTCGATCGCCCGCGCCGGCTCGACGGGCTGCGCCGCGACCGAGAGCCCGAACGTGTTGACCCCGCCCGCGCACGCGACGAACACGCTGCCGCCGTGCATTTCCGCGACCGCCTTGACGATCGACAGCCCGAGCCCGTGGTTTTCCGTGCTGTTCGCGCGCGCCTCCTCGAGCCGGTAGAAGCGTTCGAACATGTGCGCGCGCTGCGCGACGTCGATCGGCGCGCCGGGGTTCGCGACCGACACCTCGACGAGCGTGTCGCGCCGCGTGATCGTCACCTGCAGCATCGCGCCGGGCGCCGAGTGCTGGATCGCATTGATCAGCAGGTTCGTCATCGCGCGGCGGAACAGCGACGGATCGACGCTCGCGCGCGCGTCGCCGTGCAGCTCGGCGCGCAACTGCGCCTCGTCGAGCGGGATCTCGAGGAAATCGAGCATGCGCCGCACTTCGTCGGCGAGCGACACGTCCTTCAGGTCGCTCGCGCGTTCGCCGCGATCGCTGCGCGACAGGAACAGCATGTCGTTGACGATCACGCGCAGCCGCTCGAACTCCTCGAGGTTCGACTGCAGCGTCTGGCGCATCCGCTCGACCGAGCGGTCGCGGCTCGTCAGCGCGACCTGGGTCTGGCCGATCAGGATGCTGACCGGCGTGCGCAGCTCGTGCGCGACATCGGCGTTGAACGCCTCGAGGCGTTCGTAGGCCTGCTGGATGCGTTCGAGCGCGCCGTTGAACGACGCGGCGAGATCGCGCAGCTCGGCCGGCAGCGCGTCGGTCTGCAGCCGCTGCTGCCGGTTCGCGGAGCCGATCGCCGCCGCGTCCTGCGACATCCGGTCGAGCGGCGCGAGCCCGAAGCGCGCGACCGCGCGGCCCAGCAGCAGCGTGATGCCGGTGGCGAGCGTGATCAGCGCGGCGAGCGTCCAGCCATAGCGGCGCAGCATCCGCTGCGTGCGCTCGCACGACGTCGCGACGATCAGCTGCAGCTCGGGACGTTCGCCGCTGCCGGCCACCGTGACGGTCTTCGTCATCACGTCGTAGCTGCTGTCGTTGAGCCGGTAGCGCTGGAACGCACCGAATGGCGCACCGTGCGGCGTGCCGTTCGGCGGGCGGCCGAAGCGGAACGCCGGGTTCGCGCTGTCGACCTGGTAATGCGTCGAGCCGTCCGGCGGCTCGAGATCGGCGAGCTTGTCCTGCGTGATGTGCCAGCGCGCGGCGGTGGTCGCATGCGACACGATCATCTCGACCACCTTCGCACGCGTGTCGAGCGTCGCGCGCAGCTCGGCGAACAGTTGTCGCTCCATCATCACGAACAGGCCGACGCCGACCAGCGTGAACACGAGGAACGACACGATGCCGAACATCGCGGACAGGCGCAGGGCGATCGAGCGTTTCATGCGCGTCTCTCGCTGTCGGCGTCGTCGCGCACCTCGCGCTCCTCGAGTACATAGCCCATCCCGCGGATCGTATGCAGCAGCTTGTCGGCGAACGGCCCGTCGAGCTTCGCGCGCAGCCGCTTGATCGCGGTCTCGACGACGTTCGCGTTGCTGTCGAAGTTCACGTCCCACACGAGCTCGGCGATCGTCGTCTTCGACAGCACCTCGCCGCTGCGCCGCGCGAGCACGCCGAGCAGCTGGAATTCCTGCGCGGTCAGGTCGAGGCGCGTGCCGTCGCGTGTCGCGCGGCGGCCGATCAGGTCGACCCGCAGGTCGCCGATCGAGATCAGCGTCGATTCCTGCACACGCGCGCGGCGCGTCAGCGCGCGCAGCCGCTCGATCAGCTCGAGGAACGAGAACGGCTTGGTCAGGTAGTCGTCGGCGCCGCCGCGCAGCCCGCGCACACGATCGTCCACGCGGTCGCGCGCGGTCAGCATGATCACCGGCGTCTGCTTCTGCGCGCGCAACGCGCGCAGCACGCCGAAGCCGTCGAGCTTCGGCAGCATCACGTCGAGCACCACCACGTCGTAGTCGAATTCGACGGCTTTCCACGCGCCGTCCTCGCCGTCGAGCGCGGTGTCGACCACCCAGCCTTCCTCGGTGAGGCCGCTCTTCAGGTATTCGACGACCTTCAGTTCGTCGTCGACGATCAGCACTTTCATGTCGGGTCCGTTGTCGGGTCAGGGGGCCGCCGCCGCGACGGCGGGCGGTGCGGGGTTGGCCGGCTCGCCGCCGTCCCAGCCGCCGCCGAGCGCCTTCGCGAGAAACACCACGAGCGCCGCGCGCTGGCCCTGGATCTGCACGGCCTGCCGCTCGCTCGTCAGCAGCTGCTGCTCGGCGGTCAGCACGTCGATGAACGGCGTCAGCCCGCCCGCGTAGCGGTCCTGCGCGAGCGACACCAGCTTGCGCGCGTCGTCGACCGCGGCCGCCGCCTGCCGCGCCGCCTCGTCGAGCACCGACAGGCCGGTGACCGCATTTTGCACCTCCTGGAACGCGGTGAGCACGGCCTGCCGGTAATTCGCCTGCGCGGCGACGTAGCCGGCCTGCGCGAAATCGACGCCGGCCTTCAGCCGGCCGCCCTCGAACAGCGGCTGGCTGAGCGACGCGCCGACCGACCACAGCAGCGCCGGCACCGTGAACAGCCCGGAGAAGCGAGCCGCATCCCAGCCGATGCCGGGCGTCAGCGTGACGCGCGGGAAATACGCGGCGCGCGCGACGCCGATCTGCGCGTTCGCGGCGGCCATCGCGCGCTCGGCCGATGCGACGTCGGGGCGGCGCTGCAGCACGTCGCTCGGCACGCCGGTCGGCAGCGCGGGCGCGTTGATCGGCACCACGCGCGGCGGCAGCGAGAAGGCCGGCGCGGGCGTGCCGACCAGCGTCGCGATCGCCGCCTCGACCTGTGCGCGCTGCTGGAGCAGCAACTGCGCCTGGGTGCGCGTCGCGTCGAGCTGCGCGCGCTGCTGCAGCAGGTCGAGGCCCGACACCGCGCCGAGATCGTGGCGCGCGGTGACGTAATCGAGCGCCTTCTGCTGCAGGTCGATCGAGCGCTTGACGACGTCGATCTCCGCATCGAGCTCACGCAGCGCGAAGTAGCTCGACGCGAGATCGGCGGTGAGCACGAGGCGCGCGTTCGCGAAATCGTCGCGCGCCTGCTCGGTGCCTGCCTGAGCGGATTCGACGCTGCGCCGCACGCGGCCGAACAGGTCGAGCTCGTAGCTGACGCTTGCGCCGACCTGGATGTCGTTCTGCACAGTCGACGCGTTCGTCGTCGCGTAGTTGGTCTTTGGCCGATCGGCGGAGATCTTGAAGCGCTGGCCGCTCGCGTTGAGGTTCACGGCCGGATACTGCGCGGACGCGACCGACGCGAGCGTCGCCTTCGCCTGGTCGTAGCGCGCGGCGACGACTTTCAGGCTCTGGTTGTTGCGCAGCGCGTCGGCTTCGAGCGCGTCGAGCTGCGGATCGCCGAACGCGCGCCACCACGCCGGATCGAGCGGCGCATGCGCGGGCGCGGCCGGGTGCCAGTACGCGTCGGCCGGGTCGAGCCGCCACGCGGCGGGCGTGTCGACGTCGGGCCGCCGGTAGTCGGGGCCGACCGCGCAGCCGGCGACGGCGGTGACGGTGGTGAGCACGGCGGCCAGCACGACCGGCCGCAGCGGGAGGCGGGCGCGCGTCACGTTTTCGCTCCTGACGCGGCGCCGGACGCGGGTTGCGGCTGCTGCGGCCTGGCGATGACCACCTGGTCGCCGTTCGCGAGCGCGTCGCTCGGGTTCACGACGAGGCGATCGTCGGGCGTGATGCCGCCGCCGATCTCGAGCGTCTGCCCGACGGTGCGCAGCACCGTCACCGGTTTCAGGCGGATCTGGCCGTGCGCGTCGACGGTCGCGACCGTCGGCCCTTCGGCGCGGAACAGCAGCGTGTTGGCGGGGATCGACAGGCGGCCGACCGGCGTCATCGGCAGCGTCGCCTGCACGTAGGCGCCGGGCAGCAGCCGGCCGTCGGGGTTCGGCAGCGTGATCTCGATCTGCAGCGAGCGGGTCGCGACGTCGATCGCCTCCGACGTGCGCGTGATCGTGCCGTCGAACGTCTGCCCCGGCAGCTCGGCCTGCGCAACGCTCACGTGCTGGCCGGTCTTCACCTGCTGTGCGTACGCCTGCGGCACCTGCACGTACAGGCGCAGCCGGTCGGCCTGCACGACGGTGAACAGCGCGCGGCCCGCGTTGCCGGAGCTCACGAGATCGCCGACGTCCACGTTGCGCTGCGTGACGATCCCGTCGATCGGCGCGACGATGCGCTGGAAGCCCTTCAGCTCGGTGAGCCGGCGCATGTTCGCGTCGGCCGCCGCGAGGTTCGCGGCGCCCTGGTTGTACGCGCCTTGGCGGTCGTCGAGCTCCTGTTGCGACACCGCGTCGCGCTGGCGCAGCTGCTGCGCGCGCTCGAACGACGTCTTCGCGAGCGCGAGCGCGGCCTGCGCCTGCTGGCGCTGCGCGGTGGCCTGCGCGAGCTCCTGGTTCAGCTCCGGCGTGTCGAGCTCGGCGAGCAGCTGCCCCTGCTTCACGTGCGCGCCGATGTCGGCCTGCCAGCGCAGCACGTAGCCGCTCGCGCGCGCGTAGATCGGCGCCTCGACATAGCCGCGCAGCGTGCCCGGCAGCGACAGCCGGCCGCCGGACGCGGCGTCGGCCGGATGCACGACGCTCACGTACTGGCGCGCGTTCTGCGCGGTGAGCGCGTCGAGCCGGTTGCGGTTCGTGACGTTGCTGACGATCGTGCGCGCCGCGCCGGCCGCCAGCAGCACGCCGACGACGATCACGACGATCCGCGCGCGCCGCCACACGCCGGCCCGCGCGGGCAGGTCGAGCCCGTGTTCGTCTACCTGGATGCCGACGGTGCTGTGATGTTTCTCTTCCATGAAATCAACCGGTCAATATGCGAAGCGGGAATCAATGTCCGGCGGCCTTGCGCGCGCGCCGCCGCGCGAGCCGCGCATGCACGCCGGCGAACACGAGCGGGACGAACAGCAGCGTCGAGACGGTCGCGAACAGCAGCCCGCCGATCACCGCGCGGCCGAGCGGCGCGTTCTGCTCGGCGCCTTCGCCGAGGCCCAGCGCCATCGGCACCATGCCGATGATCATCGCGAGCGCGGTCATCAGCACCGGGCGGATGCGGGTCGCGCCGGCCTCGAGCGCGGCGGTGAGCGGCGGCGCGCCGGCCGCGAGGCGCTGGCGCGCGAACGACACGACGAGAATGCTGTTCGCGGTCGCGACGCCCACCGTCATCACCGCACCCGTCAGCGCGGGAACGCTCAGGTGGGTGCCGGTGACGAACAGCATCCACGCGATGCCGGCGAGCGCGGCGGGCATCGCGCTGATGATGATCAGCGGGTCGAGCCACGACTGGAAATTGACGACGATCAGCAGGTAGACGAGCACGATCGCCATCGCGACGCCGGCGCCGAGGCCGATGTACGACGTGCGCATCGTCTCGATCTGGCCGCGCATCGTCAGCTCGGTGCCGCGCGGCAGCGTCGCGCGCGCGTCCGACACGATGCGGTCGATCTGGCCCGCCACCGAGCCGAGGTCGCGGCCCTCGACGCTCACGTACAGGTCGATCGCCGGACGGATGTTGTAGTGCGTGATCACCGCCGGCTCGCTCGTGGTGCGCACCTGCACGAGGTTGCCGAGCAATTGCAGCGGCGCGCCGGTGCGCCCGGCGGACACGGGCGTGCCGAGCAGGTCGCCGACCGAGCCGAGGTCGTACTGCGGGGTCTGGATCGCGAGCGGGTACTGCACCCCCGACTTCGGGTTGACCCAGAACGATGGCGTCGTCTGCGCGCTGCCCGACAGCGAGATCAGCATGTTCTGCGCGACGTTCTGCGCGGAGAGGTTCAGCTGCTGCATGCGCGTGCGGTCCATGTCGGCCACCAGGGTCGGCTGGTCGTTGCGCTGCAGCACGTGCGCGTCGACCGCGCCGGGGATGTGCCTGACCTGTTTCATCAGGCGGCTTGCGATTGCCATGTTACTCGCGAGATCGTTGCCGAGCACCTGCACGTCGATCGCGGCCGGCTGCCCGAAGTTCAGGATCTGCGTGATGATGTCCGACGGCTGGAAGAAGAACTCGGCGCCCGGGAAGCGTTCGGGCAGCAGCGCGCGCAGCCGCTCGACGTAATGCTGGGTCGCGGCGTGGCCGGGCTTCAGCGCGATCAGGATCTCGCCGTCGAGCGAGCCGATCGTGCCCGCGTTGCTGTACGACAGGTTGATGCCGCTGATCGGCTGCCCGAGGTTGTCGACGATCGCGCCGAGCTCGTCGGGCGGCACGACCTCGCGCACCACGCGTTCGACCTGGTCGGCGAGGCGCGCGGTTTCCTCGATCCGGTAGCCGGTCGGCGCGCGCATGTGCAGCCGGATGTTGCCGGAATCGGCGTTCGGGAAGAAGTCGCGGCCGAGCGCGAACACGAGGCCCGTCGACAGCACGCAGAAGCCGAGGAAGCACATCGCGTAGAAGCGACGGCGCACCAGCAGCAGGCTGAGCAGCACGATGTACGACGCGCGCAGCCGCTCGAACGCGTGATTGAAGCGGTGATGGACGCGCGCGAAGCGCGACGTCGAATGATCGGGCCCGGCGGTGGCCTGCTGCGGGCGGAACAGCAGCATCGCGAGCGTCGGCACGAGCGTGCGCGACAGCACGTACGACGCGAGCATCGCGAACACCACGGCTTCCGCGAGCGGCACGAACAGGTAGCGCGCGACGCCGGTGAGGAAGAACATCGGCACGAACACGATGCAGATGCATAGCGTCGACACGAACGCCGGCACCGCGATCTCGCCCGCGCCGTCGAGGATCGCGTCGTGCAGGCCGGTGCCGAGATGCAGGTGGCGCTCGATGTTCTCGATCGTGACGGTCGCGTCGTCGACCAGGATCCCCACGGCGAGCGCGAGCCCGCCGAGCGTCATGATGTTGATCGTCTCGCCGAGCGCGGCGAGCGCGATCAGCGACGTGAAGATCGACAGCGGGATCGAGATCGCGATGATCAGCGTGCTGCGCCAGTTGCCGAGGAACAGCAGGATCATCAGCGCGGTCAGCACGGCGGCGATCAGCGCCTCGTGGATCACGCCCTGCACGGCGGCGTCGACGAACACCGACTGGTCGAACAGCGGCGTGATCGTCAGGCCCTCGGGCAGCGTCGGCTCGACCTTCGGCAGCAGTGCCTTCAGGTCGGACACGACCTTCAGCGTCGACGCGTCGCCGCTCTTCAGGATCGACACCAGCACGCCGCGCTGGCCGTTCTGCCGCACCACGTTGGTCTGCGGCGAGAAGCCGTCGCGCACGGCCGCGACTTCACCGAGGTAGGTGGTCGCGCCGTTCACGGTCTGCAGCGGGATATGGCTGATGTCGGCGATGGTGTCGGCCGACGCGTTGGTGTCGATCCGGTACTCGGTCTGGCCCATCTTCGCGGTGCCGGTGGGCAGCACGAGGTTCTGCGCGTTGACCGCGCTGACGACGTCGGCCGGCGTGAGCCCCTTCGACATCAGCGCCTTCGAATCGATGTCGACCGCGACGACGCGCGTGCGGCCGCCGTACGGGAACGGCACCTGCGCGCCGGGGATCGTGATCAGCTGCGGGCGCAGGAAGTTCAGCGCGATGTCGGCGAGCGACTGCTCGCTCAGCGTCTTGCTCGACAGCCCGAGCTGGATCACCGGGATGCTCGACGCGGAATAGGTGATCACGAGCGGCGGCGTGGCGCCCTGCGGCATCTGCCGGACGATCGCCTGCGCGGACGAGACCGTCTGCGCGATCGCGGTCTGCACGTTCGCGCCCGGCTGCAGGAACACCTTGACGACGGCCGTGCCGGGCAGCGTCGTCGATTCGATGTGCTGGATATTGTTGACGGTCGTCGTCAGGATTCGCTCATGCACCGCGGTGATGCGGTTGGTCATCTCCTTCGCCGACAGCCCGTTGTAATTCCAGATCACGCTGATCACGGGGATGTCGATCGACGGCAGCACGTCGACGGGCGTGCGCATCAGCGCGAGCGGGGTGGCCAGCACGATCATGATGGCCATCACGATGAACGTGTAGGGGCGCCTGAGCGCGAGATTGACGATCCACATGGAGGCAGCGAGGCAGGCGGCGTTCAGACGTTGATGACGGGCACTCGAATGATAGGCGAGCAGGCTGAACGGGTCACTGACGCGAAACTGGCGGGATTGTCAGTTTCGGGCGGCGCCGGCGCGATGGCCGGTTGCGGGGCATTCATCAGACGTGAATCGCGACTCACCCCGTGCCGCTCATCGCTCAGATTTGCTCCATCCCGAACCGCGCGAGCGCCGCGAGATCGACGACCTCGATCTGGTTGTACGCGAGCCGCAGCACGCCGCGCTTCTCGAGCTGCTGCAGCGCCTGGTTGATCCGCTGCCGCGACACGCCGACCAGCATCCCCAGTTCCTCCTGCGAAATCGCCAGTGCCGGCCCGGTGTCCGGGTACAGGTCGGGGTTGAACAGTTGCGCGAGCGCCTGCGCGACGCGCGCATCGACGTCGAGCAGCCGGCTGTTCTGGATCGACGCGATGAATTCGCCCATGCGGTTGTTCAGCTGGTGGATCACGAAGCGCGTGAACGGCAGGCTGCTGTCGAGCAGCGCGTGGAACGTGTCGGCCGGCACGAACAGCACGGTCGAGCGCTGGATCGCGACCACCTCGTACTTGCGCGGCTCGCGCTTGATCACGCTGCCTTCGCCGAACCAGCCGCCGGACGGCACGCCGGAGAACGTGCAGCCGCGCCCGGACGCATTGAAGATCGCGAGCTTCAGCAGCCCGCGATGCACGCCGATCCAGTACTCGGACGGCGCGAGCCGCTGCGCGATCACGTCGCCGGCCTCGCGGCACTCGACGCGCGACTGCGCGAGCACCAGCGCCTGGTGTTCGGGGGCGAGCGTGCGGAACCACGCGCACTGGCCGAACAGCACGGACAGCGGGCCGGGCTTGGGCAGCGCGTCGGCGGCGGGCGCGTCGAGGGGCGTGCGGGGGGCGAGAACGTCGTCGTGCATGGCTGCGGGTTTGCGAGGATAGGGATAACACGCGGCGCGCCGGGCGGACTCTGTCGCTTCGATGACAGACGGCCCACAATAGCGCCCATTAGGCTAGGGTCTGTTTACATATGGAACGCGCATGCGTTGCCACGAGAACGGCCGCTCGCGAGGCGCGCGACGCCGCGAATACTGGACGTATTCGCAAGGAGCGCAACGCGGCGAGCGGCCGTTCTCGTGGCAACCCCAAATTGAAAAACCATTCCAGGGGAATGCCCGAAATCGCCCGCATGGCGGCGTCGCTCGTCGCTTGTTTGGCTCGGCCAAACGGTGCTCCTCACTTCTTGCCCTACGAGCGATTTCGGGCATTCGCATGCACGTTCCATATGTAAACAGACCCTAGAATTGAACCACATCAAAACGATTCGAGGCGCGCGCGCCTCGGCTTTGCACGGGACCTGACCGACGCGCGCGCGCCAGGCCGGGCCGACTGGAGACAACACCATGACGCAGATGTTCGAAGCGGGCCTCGAGCGCCGCGATGCCAATTACGTACCGCTCACGCCGATCGATTTCCTCGTGCGCTCGGCCGAGGTGTACGGCGAGCGCCTGGCGATCGTGCACGGCGACGTGCGCCGCACCTGGGGCGAGACCTACACGCGTGCGAAGCAGTTGGCGAGCGCGCTTGCGCAGGCCGGCGTCGGCCGCGGCGACACGGTCGCGGCGCTGCTGCCGAACATTCCGCCGATGGTCGAGGCGCATTTCGGCGTGCCGATGGCGGGCGCCGTGCTGAACACGATCAACACGCGGCTCGACATCCCGTCGGTGCTGTTCATGCTGCGTCATGGCGAAGCGAAGGTGCTGATCGTCGATACCGAGTACGCGGACCTCGCGCACCGTGCGGCGCTGGAAATCCCCGGGCTGCGGATCGTCAGCGTCGCCGACGCGATGCCGGCCGACCCCGCGCGCTTCGCGGGCGCGACCGACTACGAGGCGTTCGTCGCCAGCGGCGACCCCGACTACGCGTGGACGCCGCCCGCCGACGAGTGGGACGCGATCGCGCTGAACTACACGTCCGGCACGACCGGCGACCCGAAGGGCGTGGTCTACCACCACCGCGGCGCGTACCTCGCCGCGATCAGCAACCTCCTCGAATGGGACATGCCGAAGCACGCGGTCTACCTGTGGACGCTGCCGCTGTTCCACTGCAACGGCTGGTGCTTCCCGTGGGCGATGGCGGCGCGCGCGGGCGTGAACGTGTGCCTGCGCAAGTTCGACGCGAAGACCGTGTTCGACCTGATTCGCCGGGAGCGCATCACGCACTACAGCGGTGCGCCGATCGTGCAGAGCGCGATCGCGAATGCGCCGGCCGAATGGCGCGCAGGCATCGACCACACCGTGCACGCGATGGTCGCGGGCGCCGCGCCGGCGCCGGCCGTGATCGCGAAGATGAAGGAGATCGGCTTCGACCTGCTGCACGTGTACGGGCTGACCGAGGTCTATGGCCCGGCGACGGTCTGTGCGCAGCAGTCGCACTGGGGCGCGCTGCCCGATGACGAGCGCGCGCGGCTCAACGCGCGGCAGGGCGTGCGCTACCACCTGGAAGCGGGCGCGACAGTGCTCGACCCGGACACGATGGCGCCGGTGCCGGCCGACGGCGAGACGCTCGGCGAGATCATGTTCCGCGGCAACATCTGCATGAAGGGCTACCTGAAGAACCCGAAGGCGACCGACGACGCGTTCCATGGCGGCTGGTTCCATACCGGCGACCTCGCGGTGCTGTCGCCGGACGGCTACATCCGTATCAAGGACCGCAAGAAGGACATCATCATCTCGGGCGGCGAGAACATCTCGAGCATCGAGGTCGAGGATGCGCTGTACCGGCATCCGGCGGTGGCGGTCGCGGCGGTGGTCGCGATGCCCGACCCGAAGTGGGGCGAGGTGCCGTGCGCGTTCGTCGAGCTGCGCGAAGGGATGAGCGCGACCGAGGAGGAGATCGTCGCGCACTGCCGGCAGCTGCTCGCGGGCTTCAAGGTGCCGAAGGCCGTGCGCTTCGGCGAGCTGCCGAAGACGTCGACCGGCAAGATCCAGAAATTCCAGCTGCGCAACGCGGTCGGCTCGGACCAGGCGATCGACCTCGCGGGAAGCGGGAAGAAGTGACGGGCCGCGGTGTGGCGCGTGCGCTCAGTGCGGCACGAGCCACACGATCACGAGGTAGCGGCCGACCTTCGCGAGCGTGACGATCGCGAGAAAGCGAGGCAGCGGCTCGCGCAGCACGCCGGCGATCATCGTCAGCGGATCGCCGATCACGGGCGCCCAGCTCAGCAGCAGCGACCAGTGGCCGTAGCGCGCATACCAGCGCTCGGCGCGCGCGAGCGCCGCGGGCTTCACCGGAAACCAGCGGCGCTCGCGGAAATGCTCGATCCCGCGGCCGAGCGCCCAGTTGATCGTCGAGCCGGCGACGTTGCCGATGCTCGCGACCAGCACGAGCGCCCACGCCGGCTGGCGGCCGGCGATCAGCAGGCCGGCGAGCACGGCTTCGGACTGGAGCGGGAACAGGGTCGCGGCGACCAGCGACACGGCGAACAGGCCGCCGTAGGACGCAAATTCGGTAAGCAATTCGGACATCGCGCGATTGTAGCGGCCGCGTGGCGACCGGCGTGCAGCACGTCCGCATTACGCCGCTTCGGCCGTGCCGAACGGCAGGTGCGAGATCACCGACTTGTCGATCGCCTCGTCGTTGAGCGTGGTGCCGCTTTTTCGACGCGAGCCGCTATTCAGTGCGGCCGAGCTTGAACACGCTGACGGCTTCCGCGAGTTCCGCCGCCTGGTCGCGCAGCGCGACGGCCGCCTGTTCGGCATGCGCGATCAGCGCAGCGTTCTGCTGCGTCGCCTCGCCGATCTGCGTGACCGCGAGGTTCACCTGCTCGATGCCGGCCGACTGCTCGCGCGACGCCGTGCTGATCTCGGCGATGATGGTGCGTACCTGGTCGACGCGCGTGACGATGTCGCGCATCGTGCCGTGCGCGGCCTCGGCGATCCGGTAGCCGCGCCCGACGGTCGACGCCGATTCGCTGCTCAGCGCGTCGATTTCCTTGACTGCCGCCGCGCTGCGCTGCGCGAGCGCGCGCACTTCGGCGGCGACCACCGCGAAGCCCTTGCCGTGCTCGCCCGCGCGCGCGGCCTCGACGGCCGCGTTCAGCGCGAGGATGTTGGTCTGGAACGCGATGCCTTCGATCACGCCCGTGATCTCGGCGATCTTGCGCGTCGCGCGCTCGATCTCGCCCATCGTCGCGACCACCCGCTGCACGGCTTCGCCGCCGCCCATCGCGGCGTCGGACGCGCCCGCGACCAGCGCGTTCGCCTGCGCCGCATGCTCGGCGTTGTGCTGCACGGCGGCGGTGATTTCCTCCATGCTCGCGGCCGTTTGCTCGACGCTGCTCGCCTGCGTCGCGATGCGGGCGGCGATGTCGCCGCTGCCGGCCGCGATCTCGACGGTGCCTTGCGCCATCTCGGCGGAGCCGCGCCGCACCTGCGCGACGATCCGCGCGAGGCCGTCGCCGATGCCGTCGACTGCCTGCACGAGGCGGCCGATCTCGTCGGCGCCGCGCGGCGCGTGGCCGTCGTCGCGGATGCGCGCGCTCAGGTCGCCGGCGGCGAAGCGCTCGGACGCCCGCGCGGCCGCTTCGAGCGGCCGGCTCACGACGCGTCGCACCACGACCACGAACACCGCGGCGAACGCGAGCACGAGCACGGCGGCGATCAGCAGGAAGCGGTTGCGGGTGGCGCGCATGTCGGCCAGCATCTCGTCGTCGATCGCGATGCCGCCGACCAGCCACTGCCACTGCGGGATCGTCGAGAACGACACGAATTTCGCGCTCGGGCCGCGATCCTGCGCGGCCGGGTCGGTCGACGTGTACGCAAGCTGGCCGCGGCCCGCCGCGAGCATCTGCGCGTAGGGCGCCGCGTCGCCGTCGGCGCGCTTGCCGGCCGCGTCCGGATGGACGACGAAGGTGCCGCGCGCGGGGCCCGGCGACGCGTCGATCACGAAGTAGTAGCCATGCTCGCCGATCTTCAGCTCGCGGATGCCGGCCTCGACGAGGCTGATCTCGCTGCCGACGTCGAGGCCGACGAACAGCGCGCCGATCACCCGGCCGCTGGCGTCGGTGACGGGCCGGTATTCGGTGATGAACGGCTTGCCGAACAGCTTCGCGAGGCCCGTGTAGCTGCGGCCCGCGACCAGCGGCGCATACGCGGGGCTCGCGCGGTCGAGGCGCGTGCCGATCGCGCGCGCGCCGTCCTGCTTCTTCAGCGACGTGGTGATGCGCACGAAGTCGTCGCCGTCGCGCGCGAAGATCGTCGCGATCGCGCCGCTCTTGTGCAGGAACTGGTCGGGAATCGAGAAATCGAGATCGAGCGGCTTGCCGCCCGCGGACAGCGTCGGCGCCAAGACGCCGCCGCCGAGGTCGAAGCTGCGTGCCGGGTCGAGCGCGAAATCGGCCGGCAGGAAACTCGCGAACAGCGTCATCGCGCGATTCGCTTCGGCCGACAGCGCCTTGTCGAACAGCTCGATCATCGCGCCGATCGAGCGTTCCTTTTCCGCGATGAGCGCATGCGCCTGATCGGCGATCTGCTCGCCGGCGAGATGGGCGAGGGTCCATGCGAAGGCGGCGAACAGCAGCGCGACGGTCGCGCACGACAATGCAGCCAGACGAGCGCCAACGCTCACCCGGCCCAGGGGGATCAAGCTCATAAAAATCCTGCGTGGGGACGGAGAGGAGGCGGAACGCACGCGTCACCGCAATTTCGTCACAGGAATTACGGCAGCGCGCGGGCGTTCTTTAGTGCGATCGGCTTCGATGCGTGGTGCGAAGGGGTTCGGCGTGAGGGTGGCGTGCTCGGCGGCTCAGTTCCAGCCGACCATGATCGCGCCCATCCCGACCAGCAGGCCGCCCGTCACGCGGTTCATCGCGCGCATCCGCGCGGGCCGCTGCATCGCGCGGCTCAGCCGGTGCGAGAACAGCGCCATCGACGCGACGCCGCCCGCGAACAGCAGCGCGAACGTCGCCGCGAGCAGCAGGAACTGGAGGTTCAGGCTCCACTCGGCGTTCGCGCTGATGAATTGCGGAAAGAACGACGGGAAGAACAGCAGCGTCTTCGGATTCAGGCCCGAGGTCGCGACGCCGCGCCAGAACAGCGCGCGCCCGGTGCCGGATTCGGGCTGCGCGATGCCGGACGATGCGGCGGGTGCCTGCGCCGGCGCGCGGTTGAGCCATTGCTTGCAGCCGAGCCAGACCAGGTACGCGGCGCCGGTCCAGCGCAGCACGGTGAGCGCGCGCTCGTCGATATGCACGAGCGAATTCAGGCACAGTGCGGTCAGCGCGAGCTGCAGCAGCACGGCGAGCGTGCCGCCCCACACGCAGGGCAGCGCGCGTCGCCAGCCGGCGCGCAGCGCGTGGTTCATGGTGAGCAGGTTGACGGGGCCGGGGGCGTAGACGAGGACGATGGAAGCGGCGAGAAACGACAGGTAAAGCCGGAACGACATGACGGAAGGCGCGGTAACGGGGAGACGGGCGCCAGCGCCGCGCACGGTGGATTGGGTGCGCGGGCGGCGGTTTTCGAATGCCCGGGTGCCCGGCAGCGCAACTCGTGATTGCGTGCTTGCGTCCCGATGCGAAGGGGTTGTCGCGGGGAGCGTGCCGGGCCACAGGCATGGAGAAAATGTATCAGGCCCTCAACTTAAAAGGCTTCCTGTTTTCCAGTGAAACGGGCCGGAATCCGGAATGCTGTTCAGCTAGAATGCGCATTTCCAGTAGAAGATTCTTCCTTCCATGGCTACCCGCGAACGCACACCGAAAACCCTCGACAACCAGGACCGCAAAATCCTGGGTGCGCTGCAGAAAAACGCGCGCCTGTCGAACGCCGAACTGGCCGAACAGATCGGCATGTCGACCACCGCCTGCTGGAACCGCACGCGGCAACTCGAACTCGACGGCTATATCGATGGCTATGTCGCGCTGATCAACCAGCGCATGCTCGGCTACGCGGACATCGTGATCCTCGAAGTGACGCTCGATCGCCACGAGGACGATGCGCTGGCGCGCTTCGGCGCGGAACTCGCGGCGCTGCCCGAGGTGCTCGAGGCGTATCTGGTGTCGGGGGATTACGACTACTGGATCAAGGTCGCGGTGGACGGCACGGCCGGGTACGAACGGTTCCTGCGCGAGAAGCTGTACAAGATCTCGAGCATCCGTCACAGCCGGTCGATGTTCGCGTTGCGCTGCATGAAGGACGTGCCTTCGATACAGGTGTGAACGTGCTGGGGGATGGGTGGCCGCGCGAGGCGCGCAGCGCAGGCGGGCGGAAGGACAAGGCCGGCGATCAGGGCGCCGGCCGGCGTCGTGTCGTTCCGTTCAGCGCGGCAGGCGCGCGTGGGCTTCAGCGATGATCGCGCAGTTCTCGAGGTGCAGTGCCCAGGCTTCTGCCAGCAGCGCGCTCATGCGCGAGAGCCAGCCAGCGGATTCGTTGGAACGGTTGGAGACGGTGGACGTTTGCATGACGGTGCCCCATTCAGGTGGCGAGTTAGGGATAACCCTAATAATAGGGAATCACCTCCGCTTTGTGAAATGCCATTTTGTAATATGGTAATTCTTGGGCGCTTTTGTTGTCGCGGCGCAACATGCCGGCGGCAGTCTGACGTGCGAACGCGACGAGGTCGTGACGTAGCACGATCCCGAGCCCGGAAAAATCAATCGAAAGGGGTTGGCCGGTCCTGAGCGCGGGGGCGCCGGCGGCGGTCACTGCCCGCCGAGCCACCCGAAGCGCCACGACAGCCGCCGCGTCGCGGCGAGCAGCGCCTGCGCGAGCGCGCTGTCTGGGCCGCGCGGAAAGCCGCGCGACGCGCCGATGATCGCGATCACGAGCCGGATGCTGCCGGTGTGATCGAACACGGGCGCGGCGACCGTCGCGATGCCGGGCACCGGCGCGTCGAACGCGAAGTCGAGCCCGTCCGCGCGGATCCGCGCGAGCTGTGCGCGGAACGCGTCGTCGGCATGCGCCGCGCGCCCCGCGAGGCGCACGGGTTCGTCGGCGAGCAGGTCGGCCAGCACGTCGTCGGGCACGCAGGCCGCGAACGTGCGGCCGATCGCCGTGTTGACCAGCGACATCACCGTGCCGATGCGCAGGCTCACGTGCTGCGGCCGCGCCGATTCCTCGAAGCGGATCACGGTCGGCCCGAGCGGCCCGAGCGTTGCCGTCGCGACGCTCATGTCGGTCGCCTCGGCGAGCGCGACGATCTCGGCTTCCGCGTCGCGCGCCGGCGACACGCGCTGCATCGCGATCAGGCCGAGCGCCTGGCTGAGCGGGCCGGTGTCGAAGCAGCCCGCGTCGTCGCGGCTCAGCAGGCCGACCTTCAGCAGGCTCACGAGATGCGGAAACGCCTTCGCGGCCGGCATTCCGGCCGCCGCCGCGAGATCGCGCAGCGGCAGCGCGCGGCCTGCCGACACGAGCGCAAGCAGCAGGTCGCCGGTGCTGTCGAGCGCGTTGATGCCGCGCTGTGCCTTCGCGTCGTCGGCCAGCGCGGGCGGCATGCGCAACGCCGCCGTGACCGGCGCGGGCGGCAATGCGCCGTCTCCCGCGCCGAGCGCCGCGGTCGCCTGCCGCGCGGCGTCGAGCAAGGCGGTCGCGATCGGGCCGTCCCAGGCCACGTCGATCGACCCCGTCGAACCGATCACCGTCAGCGCGAGCTGCAGGCGCCCGTCGGCGTCGAGCACGGGCACGCACATCGCGCTGACGCCAGGGCTCGGCAGGTCGACGCTGCGTTCGATGCCGCGCCGCCGGATCGCGTCGATGCCGGCCTGCCGCGCCGCGGCGTCCGGGGCCGGCTGCGCGCCGCCGGCGCCCGCGAGTGCATCGCCCGCACCGGCCTGGCTGGCCGCCATCGCGTCGAGCTGCGCGGGGTCGCCGAACGCGCGGAACACGCGGCCGGTTGCCGTGGTGTCGAGCGACATCACCGAGCCGACGTGCAGGTTCACGTGCAGCGGATAGCCGCCATGCTCGATGCGCACGATCGTCGGCCCCGTTGCGCCCGGCACCGACAGCGCGACGCTGTGCCCGACGCGTTCCGCGAGCCGCCCCGCATGCGGCAGCGCGGCCCGGTACGCCGGCTGGCGCTCGATCGACATCAGGCCAAGCCGCAGCGACAGCGGCCCCGGCTCGTAATTGCCGGTGATCGCGTCGCGCTTCACGAGCGCGAGGCGCGTCAGGCTCACGAGATACGTATGCGCCTGTGCGCTCGACAGCTCCGCGGCCGCCGCCAGCTCGGACAGCCCGAGCGGCTTGCGCCGCCGCGCGAGCGCGTCGAGCAGCCGGCTGCCCACCTCGACACTCTGGATGCCGCGCTGCGCCTTCTGCGGCGCGTCATCCGCGCGATCTTCGTCGTTCTGCACTGCATTCACCTGAAATCGAAACATCCCGCATGGTATCCGACGCCATTTATCGCGCCGCCCCGCATGTTTACCCGTATTAGACAATAGCAAGCAGATTTGCCATTGACAAATAATCCGGGTGAGACGATGATCCGCTCAACCCCTCAACACATGGCTCGCAGCCACGGAACGCAACATGGCCAAAGCATTCGCCTCCCAAGCCGACCTGGAAGAGAAGAAAGTCACCTGGACCCGGCTCTCCGAAAACGCGTACGCGTACACCGCCGAAGGCGACCCGAACTCGGGCGTGATCATCGGCGACGACAGCGTGCTGATCGTCGACACGACCGCGACGCCCGCGATGGCGCAGGACCTGATCGCGAAGATCCGCAGCGTCACCGACAAGCCGATCAAGCATGTCGTGCTGTCGCATTACCACGCGGTGCGCGTGCTCGGCGCGTCCGCATATTTCGCGGAAGGCGCGCAGCAGGTGATCGCGAGCCGCGGCACCTACGAGATGATCGTCGAGCGCGGCGAGGCCGACATGAAGTCGGAGATCGAGCGCTTCCCGCGCCTGTTCGCGGGCGTCGAGACGGTGCCGGGCCTGACTTGGCCGACGCTCGTGTTCGAGCGCGAGATCACGCTGTTCCTCGGCAAGCTCGAAGTGAAGATCATGCATCTCGGCTCGGGCCACACGAAGGGCGACACGGTCGTGTGGTTGCCGTCGCAGAAGGTGCTGTTCTCCGGCGACCTCGTCGAATACGACGCCGCGTGCTATTGCGGCGACGCGCAGCTCGAGCAGTGGCCGGCCACGCTCGAGGCGCTGCGCGCGCTGGGCGCCGACAAGCTCGTGCCGGGCCGCGGCCCCGCGCTGCTGAACCCGGCCGAAGTGAACCAGGGCCTCGACTACACGAAGGATTTCGTCACGACGCTGCTCGCGCAGGGCCGCAAGGCGGTCGAGCGCAAGCTCGACCTGAAGGCCGCGATGGCGCTCACGCGCGAGGCGATGGACCCGAAGTTCGGCCATGTGTTCATCTACGAGCACTGTTTGCCGTTCGACGTGTCGCGCGCGTTCGACGAGGCGAGCGGGATCGCGCATCCGCGCATCTGGACCGCGCAGCGCGACAAGGAAATGTGGGCCGCGCTGCAGGAATGAGCGGCGGCTGACGGCGGGGCGTCCGGGTGGACGCCCCGCTTTTCCGTAGCGGCGGCCGCAACGAGGCCGCCGCGATCCTCGATCTCACAAGAAAGCAGGGCGCACGCACGCCCTCGGAGACTGCTGCGCGCTCGATTCGCGCAGTGTTTGGAGAGAGACATGCCCCAGACCCTTCCTGCCGAAGCGGCGGTTGCAGCCGCGTCCGCATCGGCTTCCGGCGACGCATTGCTGTTCCGCAAGATCGCGTGGCGGATCATCCCGTTCCTGTTCCTCTGCTACGTCGTGTCGTTCCTCGATCGCATCAACATCGGCTTCGCGCAGTTGCAGATGAAGCACGATCTCGGCTTCAGCGATGCGATGTACGGCCTCGGCGCGGCCGTGTTCTACGTCGGCTACGTGTTCTGCGAAGTGCCGAGCAACCTGCTGCTCGCGCGCTTCGGCGCGCGCCGCACGTTCACGCGGATCATGCTGCTGTGGGGCCTCGCGTCGACGGGGATGATGTTCGTGTCGACGCCGTCGCATTTCTACGTGCTGCGCTTCCTGCTCGGCGTGTTCGAGGCCGGCTTCTTTCCCGGCATCGTGCTGTACCTGACCTGGTGGTTCCCGGCGAACCGGCGCGCGGCGGCGATCTCGGTGTTCTTCGCGGGCGTCGCGGTCGCGGGCGTGCTCGGCGGGCTGGTGTCGGGCTGGATCATGCGCGACATGAGCGGCGTGCTCGGCCTGTACGGCTGGCAATGGATGTTCGCGATCGAAGGCGCGCCGGCGATCGTGCTCGCGTTCGTCGCGTTCGGCTACCTGGTCGACCGGCCACAGGATGCCGCGTGGCTCACGCCGGACGAGAAGGCGCGCGTCGCGGCACTGTGCTCGGGCGGGCAGGGCCGCAATACGGCACACGGAGCGCACGGTGCGCACGATTCGCGCAGCTTCGCGGCCGCGCTGCTGAACCCGCGCGTGTACCTGTTCGCGTTCATCTATTTCTCGCTGACCTGCGCATCGCTGACGCTCAACTTCTGGATGCCGCTGATGATCCGCGACTTCGGCGTGACCGACGTCGTCGCGGTGAGCCTCTATACGGTCGTGCCGAACGCGATCGGCGCGGTCGGCCTGATCCTGATCGCGCGCCGCTCCGATCGCACCGGCGAACGCCGCCTGCATTTCGCTTTCTGCACCGTCGGTGGCGGGCTCGCACTGGCTGCGCTGACGCTGCACCTGCACAGCTTCGCGGCGATGCTCGCGTGCCTGTCGATCGCGGCGACGCTGATCTTCGCCGCGCTGCCGATCTTCTGGGCGGTGCCGACGGCCCACCTGTCCGGCAAGGCCGCGGCGGGCGGGATCGCGCTGATCAGCAGCATCGGCATCACGAGCGGCATCGTCAGCCCGTGGGTGATCGGCCTGATCCGCACCCGCACCGGCAGCATGGATCTCGCGGTGTACCTGCTGGCTGCGCTGCTGGTCGCGAGCGGCGCGGCGCTGATGTTTGGGGTGAAGGGGGAGCCCGCGCGGCAGGCGTGAGCGACGGCGGCCCGCCCGACGCCGCGAAATGCGCCGGGCCGGACGGAAACCATTCAGGAGACAAACCGATGTCTGCTCCCTTTCAAGCGGAAGCGGCGCGCGGCGCCGCGCCTGCCGCCGGCACGCCCGCCGACGACGCGCTGTACCGCCGCATCGGCGCACGCATCGTGCCGTTCCTGTTCGTCTGCTACATCGTGTCGATCCTCGACCGCAGCAACATCGGCTTCGCGCAGTTGCAGATGCGGCAGGATCTCGGTCTGACCGATGCGATGTACAGCCTCGGCGCGGTGCTGTTCTTCGTCGGCTACGTGCTGTTCGAGGTGCCGAGCAATGCGTTGCTGCGCCGCTTCGGCGCGCGCCGCACGTTCGCACGGATCCTGGTGCTGTGGGGCGCGGTGTCGGTCGCGATGATCACCGTCGACAGCGCGCGGCAGTTCTACGCGCTGCGCTTCCTGCTCGGCGTGTTCGAGGCCGGTTTCTTCCCGGGCCTCGTGTTCTACCTGACGTACTGGTACCCGGCGCGGCGGCGCGCATCGGTGCTGTCGATCTTCTACGCGGGCGTCGCGGTGGCGGGGATGGTCGGCGGGCTGCTGTCGGGCTGGATCATGCGCGGCATGTCGGGCGTGCTCGGGCTGCACGGCTGGCAATGGATGTTCGCGATCGAGGGCGCGCCCGCGATCCTGCTCGGCGTGATCGCATGGTTCTGGCTGTGCGACCGGCCCGAACAGGCCGCGTGGCTGACGCCGGACGACCGCCGCCGGCTCGCCGACGATCTCGCCGCCGACAGCGCACACGCGCCCGCGCGCGCGGCGGCATCGCTGCGCGCGGTGCTCGCCGAGCCGCGCACGTACCTGTTCGCGTTCGTGTATTTCTCGCTGACCACCGCGCTGCTGATGCTGCTGTTCTGGATGCCGCTGATGATCCGCGAGTTCGGCATCCACGACGTCGTGCACATCAGCCTGCTGTCGATCGTGCCGAATGCGATCGGCGCGGCGGGCCTGATCGCGATCGCGCGGCGCTCGGACCGCAAGCGCGAACGGCGCAGGCATTTCGCCGCCTGCGCGCTCGGCGGCGCGGTGGCGCTCGCGCTGCTGACGCTGCACCTGCCGAACATCGTCGCGATGATGGCGCTGCTGTCGCTGGCCGCGATGCTGATCTTCGCCGCGCATCCGGTGTTCTGGGCGATGCCGTCCGCGTATTTCTCGGGCGCGGGCGCGGCCGGCGGGATCGCGCTGATCAGCAGCATCGGCGTGTCGAGCGGGATGATCACGCCGTGGATCGTCGGCACGATCCGCACGCGCACCGGCAGCATGGATCCGGCGATGCTGATGATCGCCGCGCTGCTCGCGGCGTGCGCGGTGGCGATGCTGGTGGGGACGCGAGGCGAGCGGCAGGCGGGCGAAGGCGGCTGAGCGGTCGCTCGAATGGCAGCCGCTACACGAGCAGCGTCGCGCCGGCCCACGCGATCAGCACGACGCCCAGCGCGCGGCCGATGCGTTCGCCGCGGGGCAGGATCTTCTCGACGAAGACGACCCCCGACAACGCCGCGATCCAGACGAGATTCATGACGCCGCCGACAAACAGCAGCGCCATCAGCAGCCAGCAGCAGCCGACGCAGTAAAGGCCGTGGCGCGCGCCGAGCATGAAGCTGCCGGCGACGCCCGGCCGCCAATGCGCGGTGAGGAACTTCACCGGGGAGCGGCATTGCGCGAGGCACGCGTGCTTGAGCGGCGAGAGCTGATAGATGCCGGCCGCGGCCAGCACGATCGCGGACAGCAGCGCGCTCTTCGACCACAGCATCATGGCCGAAACGAGGCCGGTCGGCTGCAGCGCCTTCTGCAGCCATGCCGCGCCGATCGAGAACGCCAGCCACGCGGCCACGTAGCCGGCCAGCAGCGCCAGCGACGGCACGGCCGACGCGCGGCCGGCCGCGCCGTGATGCCGCAGCACGCGCCGGTACAGCAGGATGAGCGGCGCGGCGCCGGGCGTCATCATCGCGATCATCATCGTCCACCACATGACGATCACGGTCGCGAGCGATGGATCCATGCTGCCGACGCCGTGCGGCAGCCGATGCGGGAACAGCGCGACGGCCGTCATGTCGCGCGCCGACATGCCCATGCCGGCGCCCGTCCACAGATAGCCCCACGCCAGTGCGACGACTGCAGCGATGCCGAGCACGGTGATCGCGCGCTCGTGCCTGACGAGCGTGTCGATGCCGATCATGCCGCAGCGCGATGCCGGATCAGCCCCTGGCCGTTCATGTGCAGCCGCGCGAATTGCGCGTAGGTATCCGTGAAATCCAGCGCGAGATGGCCCTGCGAACGGCTGGTGCCGGAGCCGACTTCGGCCAGCTCGAATTCGAAGCCGTGCGGCAGGTCGATCCGCACGCGATGCGCGTCGCCGGTCACCGGATTGCGAATCGGCTCGCCGGTGACGTCGAGCACGCCGTCGACGTGAATCCGGCCGCGCCGGGCGTCGACGTCCACGTCGAAGTCGATCTTCGCGAACACGGGATCGAAGGTCCGCGCGAGCGTCGACGCGTAGACCGCGAACATCGTCGCGAACGGCGCGGTGTCCTGGCCCGTCATGATGTTCAGCACGGCATCGCGTTGCGCGGCGCCGGCCCGTTCGTCGACGATCGGCTGGAACTGGCCGTTGCCTTCATGCACCGGCCCCGGCCACTGGTAGACCAGTGCGACGCGGACGCCATCGAGCCGCACGTCGCCGTAATGGCCGCTGTCGATCGAGATCGCGCCCATCGCCGCGCAAAACCCGCGGGTCGGCGGCGCGTTGAACTGGCACGGGCAACCGTATGAGCAATTGCAGTTCATCAGCTCGGTGCCCTGGATTTCCCACGAAGTCATGGCGGTGCTCCTTGCACGCCGCGGCGCGGCGTGGTTGGAATCTAGTGCACGCGATGGGCGAAGTCAAAGCGGCTGCGGGCGGCCCGCGGTGCCGGCCGCCGTTCGGCGGGCGCGTGCTCAGCGGGTGACGAACGGCGCCGCGGCATCGGGTGCCGTGCGCGCATGCTTGCGCTGCCGCAGCAGCGCGACACGGCAATTCTCCCGCGCGGTTTCGCGGCCGTCGTCGTCGAGCAGCACGAGGTCGCCGCGCATCACGTTGAACGTGATCACGTCGGCGCCGTCGCCGCCGAGCGTCTCCGGCGTATGGACCGAGCCGGCCGGTTCGAGCACCGTCGAGCCGGCGTGCGCGACCCAGTCGTACTCACGGTAGCGCCACGCGCCCTGCAGCGTGTAGACGAATACCTGGCCGTCGTGGCGATGGCGCGGCAGCGTGCCGCCGGCGGGCATCTTCAGCAGCGCGGTCAGCGTGTCCTCGGCCGCGTTGATGTGCAGGTACTTGATCTCGAGGCCCGGCAGGTCCGGGCTCATCGGCAGCCACGGCAGCGCGTCGCCGGGCAGGCAGGAAATCGGCGGCAGGTCGGTCGGGAACGGGGCGGACGGGAGCGTCATGGCGGCAGGCGGAGATCGGGGAGCCGGCATTATCGCAGAGCGGGGCGCGCAGACGTCGCCTATGCCGCCCATGCAACTTATGCAGCCTCGCCGCTCCCACACCCCGCCGCACCCGCCTGCTCCTGCTGCGCAAGATGCCGCAGCAGCTTCGTCACCATCACCACCACCGTGACCGCAAGAATCACGAAGAACACCGCGAGCGGCGTCAGCACATGCACCGACACGAAGCCCGCGAGCCCCATCATCGCCGACGACACGAGCAGCAGCGCGCAGCCGAGGATCGCGCTCGTCAGGCCCGCGATGTGCGGGAACAGCGAGTTGCCCTTGGCCATCAGCGTCGGATACATCGCGCCGGCGCAGAAGCCCATCACCAGCACCGGCGTGGCGAGCGTCCAGACCTGCAGGCCGACCGTCAGCGCGAGCACGAGCATCGCGATCGCCGCGGCCGCCATCACGCGCACGCCGATCTGCAGCCGCCGCTCCGGGGACGGCAGGCGCGGGCCGTGCAGGCGGTTCGACAGGCCGCCGAGGAAATACATCATGCCGATGCCGAGCGCGAGATAGCCGAAATAGGTCGGCGGCTTGTGCAGCGTGTTCTGCACCATGAACGGCCCGACGATGTTGAACACGAGCAGGATGCTGTAGCACAGCCCCTGCGCGAGGAAGCAGCTCTGGAACACGGGGCTCGACAGCACCTTGCCCGTGTTCGCGATCAGCGTGCGCGGTTCGAGCCGCACCGGCCGCGGTAGCGTCTCGCGATAGCGCCACAGCACCGCCCACATCAGCAGCGAATAGACGAGCAGGAACACGAGGCACGCCTGCCAGCCGAACCACGTCTGCAGGTGGGCGCCGATCACGGGCGCGACGATCGGCGCGAGCCCCCACGCGATCGACATGTAGGTGAACGCGTGCAGCAGCGCCTGGCCGGAGAACGAATCGGTGATGATGGCCTTCGCGAGCAGGTTGGTGGTCGCGATGCCGAAGCCCTGCAGGCAGCGGGCCAGCAGGAACGTCTCCAGGTTCTGCGCGCCGAGCGACAGCAGGCAGCCGATCGTGTAGACCACCAGCCCGAAGGCCAGCACGCGCTTGCGGCCGTAGGCGTCGGCAATCGGCCCGAACACGAGCTGGCCGAACGCGTAGGCGGCCATGTAGCCGGACACGCTCGACTGGATCGCCTGCGGCGACGTCGCGAAGTAGCGCGCCATCGCGGGCAGCGCGGGCACGTAGATGTCGATCGCGAGCTGCCCGGCGGACGCGAACAGGCAGATCAGGAACAGCAGGAAGCGGGGGGCGTTCGGGGCGCGCGCGGGCGCGGCGGCGTGGTCGGGAATCGTGTGGCTCATGACGGCATCGGAGGAACGGGCGCCGGCGGCACGACAGGCTTGCGTTCGCATTTCGAACGGGTGTGCGGCCGGCGCCATCAGCGGCACACATTGTGCCTGTAGTCGGGCCAATTGACGCGAAAATCCTTGCGCGCGCAAGGATTAACCGGCGCCCGCTCGCGCCCGTCATGCGCCCATGGCGCCTTGCGGCCCGGCCGCGTGCGCGGCTTCCAGGCACGACTGGAACAGCAGGGCGGCCCGCGACGGTCGCGGCGAGCGCCGCAGCAGGCTCACGAACCGGCACCGGTAGTTGAACCGATGCGGCGCGATCGCCTGCATCAGTCCCTTGTTCTCGAAGCTCTCCGCGTAATGGTCCGGCAAAAAGCCGAGATACCGCCCGGACAGGATCAGCGTCGCGATCGACTCCTGGTCGGACGCGGTCGCGCTGCGCGTGAGCTTCGCGCGGTGGCTCAGCTCCATGTTCGGCGAATGGAAGCCGAGCCCCGCGAACGCGTGGTGGCGGATCGTCGTCCACGTGAGCTTGCCGTGCGGCGCCTCGAACAGCGGGTGCTGGCGGCCGCAGTACAGCAGCATCCGCTCGTCGAACAGCTCGGCATACACGAGGCTGCCGGAACTGCGGTGCGCCGGGATGATCCCGACCTGGTAGCTACCGTCGATGATCCCGCGCTCGACCTCGTTGATCGACGCGACATGCAGGTTCAGCGCGACATCCGGCGCTTCGTCGGCGAACTGGCGGATCGCGTCGCCGAGGCGCGCGTTCGGGTTGGTCGCGGTCTTGTCGAACACCGCGATGTGCAGCTCGCCGCCCATCCGGTCGTGGATCCCGTCCACCCGGCTGCGGAACGCCTCCACCGACGCGAGCAGGCGCAGCGTCTCCTCGTAGACCGTCTGGCCCTCGGGCGTCAGCGTGAAGCCCGCGCGGCCGCGCCGGCACAGCACGAGGCCGAGGCGCGTCTCGAGATCCTTCACGTGGCGGCTGATCGTCGAGATGCCGATGTTCAGCTCCAGCTCGGCCGCCGCCATCCCGCCGCACTGCACGACGCCCTTGAAGACCCGCAAGAGGCGCAGGTCCATGTCGCTGAGCTGGCCGAGCAGCGCGCGGCTCTTCGGTTTCTTTGCTTGCATGGTTGAGCAAGTGAACATTGATATTGCGATATTCAAAAGACTAATTGGCGTACCGACAATGCGCAACATCTACCCAGGAGGAGAGGCGCGCCGCGCCGACCGCATATGACCGACACCCTCACCGCTGCACAACAGGACGACACGACCCTGCGCACCGATGCCGCGTGGCTCGACGCGCACTGGATGCCGTTTACCGCCAACCGCCAGTTCAAGGCCGATCCGCGCATGATCGTGTCGGCCAAGGGCGCGTATTACACGGATGCCGAAGGCCGCAAGATCTACGACGGGCTGTCGGGCCTCTGGTGCACGGGCCTCGGCCACGGCCGCACCGAGATCACCGAAGCGGTGAGCCGCCAGATCGCGCAGCTCGACTACGCGCCGGCATTCCAGTACGGCCATCCGAAATCGTTCGAGCTCGCGAACAAGATCAAGGACCTGACGCCGGCCGGCCTCGACTACGTGTTCTTCACGAGTTCGGGTTCGGAGGCGGCCGACACGTCGCTGAAGCTGGCGCGCGCGTACTGGCGCGCGAAGGGCAAGGGCACCAAGACGCGCCTGATCGGCCGCGAGAAGGGCTACCACGGCGTGAACTTCGGCGGCATCTCGGTCGGCGGCATCGGGCCGAACCGCAAGCTGTTCGGCCAGGGCATCGACGCCGATTTCCTGCCGCACACGCAGCTCGCGCAGAACGCGTTCTCGCGCGGCATGCCGGAACAGGGCGCCGAGCTGGCCGATCGCCTGCTCGACCTGATCGCGCTGCACGACGCGTCGAACGTCGCGGCGGTGATCGTCGAGCCGTTCGCGGGCTCGGCGGGCGTCATCGTGCCGCCGAAGGGCTATCTGCAGCGCCTGCGCGAGATCTGCACCGCGCACGACATCCTGCTGATCTTCGACGAGGTCATCACGGGCTTCGGCCGTGCCGGCGCGCTGACGGGCGCGGAAGCGTTCGGCGTGACGCCGGACATCATGAACATCGCGAAGCAGGTGACCAACGGCGCGCAGCCGCTCGGCGCCGTGATCGCGAAGAAGGACATCTACGACACGTTCATGGCCGCCGGTGGCCCCGAGTACATGCTCGAGTTCCCGCACGGCTACACGTACTCGGCGCACCCGGTCGCGTGCGCGGCCGGCGTCGCGGCGCTCGACCTGCTCGCGAAGGAGGATGCGATCGGCCGCGTGCGCGAGCTCGCGCCGCATTTCGAGGCGGCCGTGCACAGGCTGAAGGGCCAGCGCCATATCGCGGACATCCGCAACTGCGGGCTCGCCGCCGGCCTGACGATCGCGGCGCTGCCCGGCGAGCCGGCGCGCCGCCCCTACGAGATCGCGATGCGCTGCTGGGCGAAGGGCTTCTACGTGCGCTACGGCGGCGACACGATCCAGCTCGCGCCGCCGTTCATCTCCGAGAAGCGCGAGATCGACAACCTCGTGAACGCGCTGTCCGACGCGCTGAACGAAGTGGACTGAGCCGCGCCGCCGGCCTGCCGAACGACTGACCGAATTCACGAACGAGCCTCACGATGAAACACGATAGCAACGTCACTTCCACCCTCGGCCACCTGATCGACGGCAAGCGCGTCGACGGCGGCAGCCGCGTGCAGCCGGTGTTCGATCCGGCGACCGGCGCGTCGGACAAGAGCGTCGCGCTCGCCGACAAGCCGACCGTCGAGGCCGCGATCGCGTCCGCGCAGGCCGCGTTCCCGGCGTGGCGCAACACGCCGCCGCTGAAGCGCGCACGCGTGATGAGCCGCTTCAAGACGCTGCTCGAGGAACACGCGGACGAGCTGTGCGCGCTGATCACGGCCGAGCACGGCAAGGTGCTCGCCGATGCGATGGGCGAACTGCAGCGCGGCATCGAGAACGTCGAGTACGCCAGCTACGTGCCCGAGCTGCTGAAGGGCGAGCACAGCAAGAACGTGGGCCCGGCGATCGACTCGTGGAGCGAGTTCCAGGCGCTCGGCGTTGTCGCGGGCATCACGCCGTTCAACTTCCCGGTGATGGTGCCGCTGTGGATGTGGCCGATGGCCGTCGCGTGCGGCAACACGTTCGTGCTGAAGCCGTCGGAGCGCACGCCGTCGTCGACGCTGCGGATGGCCGAGTTGGCGCTCGAGGCGGGCCTGCCGCCGGGCGTGCTGAACGTCGTGAACGGCGACAAGGAAGCGGTCGACACGATCCTGACCGACCCGCGCGTGAAGGCGGTGAGCTTCGTCGGCTCGACGCCGATCGCCGAATACATTTACTCGACCGGCTGCACGCACGGCAAGCGCGTGCAGGCGCTCGGCGGCGCGAAGAACTTCGCGGTCGTGATGCCGGACGCCGACATCGACAACGCGGTAAACGCACTGATGGGCGCCGCGTACGGCTTGTGCGGCGAGCGCTGCATGGCGATTCCGCTCGTCGTCGCGATCGGCGACGAGACGGGCGACAAGGTCGTCGCGGGCCTGAAGGCCGAGATCGCGAAGATGAAGGTCGGCCCGGGCAGCGGCGCGGGTGTCGACATGGGCCCGCTCGTCACACGGCAGCATTTCGACAAGGTGACGGGCTTCGTCGAGGCCGGCGTCGCGGCCGGCGCGAAGCTGGTGGTGGACGGCCGCGGCGTGAAGGTGGACGGGCACGACGGCGGCTACTACCTCGGCCCGTGCCTGTTCGACGACGTGAAGCCCGGCATGCCGATCTACCAGCACGAGATCTTCGGGCCGGTGCTGGGCGTGATCCGCGTGAAGTCGCTCGACGAGGCGATGGCGCTGATCGACGCGCACGAATACGGCAACGGCACCTGCCTGTTCACGCGCGACGGCGAGGCGGCGCGCTACTTCAGCGACAACATCCAGATCGGCATGGTCGGCATCAACGTGCCGCTGCCGGTGCCGGTCGCGTATCACTCGTTCGGCGGCTGGAAGCGCTCGCTGTTCGGCGACCTGCACGCGTACGGCCCCGATGCGGTGCGGTTCTACACGAAGCGCAAGACGATCACGCAGCGCTGGCCGTCGGCCGGCGTGCGCGAGGGGACGGTGTTCAGTTTCCCGTCGAGCCGCTGACGCGGCGCGGGAGCGTGCGCGGCGCCTGCCCGGGCGGCGCGTGACCCGAACGATCGACGAGAGCCTGGCCGGCGCGATCCGGCCAGGCTTTTTTGCGTTTGTGGGGTTGTGGGGGCGGCCGGCGCTTACGGCGCGACCACGTGCCACATGTCCTTGAAGTTGTCGCCGTTGCGGTCGCCCTGTTTCATGTCCTTCGAGAAGAAGTACAGCGGCCGGCCCTTGTACGCCCATTGCTGCGTGCCGTCGTCGCGCTTGACGATCGTATACGGCCCGGCGGGCACGTCGTTCGCGCTGGCCTTGTACGGCGGCCAGAAGCTTTCGCACTGGCACGTGCACGCGCTGGTGCCGGCGTTGGGCTTGTCCTTGTCGAACGCGTAGACGGTCATCCCGTTCGCGGCGACCAGCGCGCCGTTTTCGACCTTGGTGATGGCGCCTTGGCCAAAGGCCGACGCGCAAGCGACGGCGAGCAGGGCGGAACTGGCGAGAAGCACGGCTTTCATGGTTGGCTCCTTGTTCTTCAGCGGTTTCGCGGGGGCGATCGCGACGGGCGGGATCGCGTTCCGCACATGCCGTGACGCGGCGGCGCGCGGCCGGCCGCGCGAGCGACGGTGGAGCGGGCCGCTCGTCACGGGCGTGCTGCCTTCACGATAGGCGGTTTTTGGCGGGGGCGTGAATGCGCGTGCCGGTGCGTTGAGGTCGCTCGGGGGCGGATGAATCAGCCGATTCATGCTGAAGATATTCCTTATTGTTCCCAAATTGAATTATGATGCGGAGCAATAAGGAATAAACCTGAGGGCCAACCGGCGTGCTGGACGATTTCCATACGGTCGACGAAGCGGCGCGGATCCTGCGCGTTCACCCGAAAACCATCCTTCGCTTCATCCGCGACGGCAAGCTGAACGCGAGCCGCGTCGGCAAGGCCTACCGCATCCGGCGTGCCGATCTTGCGGGCCTCGCCGGCGAGGCGGCCGAACCGGCGCCCGTGCGCGTCACCACCGCCGTCGACGTGCCCGATGCCGGGCCCGCGCTTCATCAATACGTGGCGCGCAGCCTGCAGGCCGTGCTGAACAGCCGCACGCAGCGGGACAGTGCCGTGCATCTCGAAGCGATCCTCGATCCCGAACTGGGGCGGATCAAGATCGTCATCATCGCGTCGCTTGGCGACACCGCCGCATTGCTTCAAACACTCGACACGCTGCTGCAGTCGTTTCGCGGCTGAGCGTGCCGCGCACTGTCGTCAACGCAACCCGGAGAAACGAAGATGCCTGCTGACGTGCTGACCCTTGGCGAGCGCCGCGTGCTCGTCTGCCCGCGCCACGCGATCGCGCTGGCGAGCGAAGCGGATGCCGTCACGCTGATCGGCGACGCGTGGAGCCACGAGGCAAGCTGGGTCGCCGCGCCGGTCGAGGCCGTGCACCCCGATTTCTTCCGGCTCGAAACCCGCGTGCTGGGCGGCATCGTGCAGAAGTTCGCGAACTACGGGATCGGGCTGGCGATCGTCGGCGATATCGACGGCTGGCTCGCGCGCAGCCAGGCGTTGCGCGCGTTCGTGCACGAGAGCCGGCGCGGCGGCACGGTGCGGTTCGTCGCCGATGTCGGCGCGCTGGCCGCCGACGCGTGACGTTCAAACCGCGGCCGCGCGTCAGCGGCCGACGCGATTCGTCAGCATCACGCCGGCAATCACGAGCACGCCGCCGGCGACCATCGACGGCGTCAGCGTTTCGCCGAGCAGGCCGATCGACAGCAGCACGCCGAACACCGGCACCAGGTTCGTGAACACCGCGGTGCGGGCCGGCCCCAGTTCGCGGATGCCCTGCGAATACCAGACGAATGCGACCACCGTGCCGATCGCACCGAGGTAGGCCATCGCGGCGGCCGCCTGCCAGGTCAGGTGAAAGCCCGTGCTCGCGTGCGTGTCGAACAGGCTCGCGGCGAGCAGCAGCGCCAGCCCCCACAGCGCGGCGCAGGTGGTCGACGCGAGCGGCGAAAGCCCTTCGAGCGCGGTGCGGCCGATTACCGTATAGGCAGCCCAGCTGGCGACCGCGCACAGCATGGCGCGCTCACCGTCGCCGAACGTGCTGCGCAGGTCGGTGAGGGCGGCCAGCAACTCGCCGCGGCTGATCACGACCAGCGCGCCGACCAGCGCCAGCACGATGCCTGCCCAGCGGGCAGCCGACAGCCGCTCGCGGAACACGATCGCCAGCAGCAGCGCGGTCGCCACCGGATTCAGCGCGACGAACAGCGCGGTGCGCCCGGCCGGCATGCGCGCGAGCGCCGCGAAAAAGCTGATGTTGTAGACGAAGATGCCGGTCGCGCCGAGCCCGAAGGTGGCCAGCAGCTGCCGGCGGCTCAACCTCGGCAGGCCGCCTTCGAGTTTCCAGGTCAGGCCCGCCAGCAGCAAGGCGGCAATCGCGAAGCGTCCGGTGGCGGCGCTCGTCGCGGGCAGCGACCCGGCGAGCACGCGGCCCGCGATGAAGGTGCCGCCCCAGAACAGGGCGACCAGCGTGAGCTTGATGTAGAGCGCGGTGTGCGATGGCGCTTTGGCCGTGGCGGCCGGGATGGCGGGAGCATTCATGGTTTCGGCAAGGTGAGGCGGAAAGGCGGGCCCGGGAAGGCCCGGGCAACGTCAGCGGAACGTCGGCGCCGCGACGAGCATCGTCATCACGACCGGCATCGCGATCGTCGCGAACAGCGTCTGGAACGCAGTGATGCCGGCCATCAGCGCCGCATCGCCGCCGAGCTGGCGCGCCATGATGTACGACGCGGACGAGGTCGGCAGCGCCTGGAACAGCAGCGCGACCGTCAGCGCCGCGTCGCTCAGGCCGAACGCGCGCGCCGCGACGAGCGTGAGCAGCGGCATCGCGAGGAACTTGAACGCCGACGCGACGCACACCGGCTGCATCCACGCGCGCGCGGCGTCGAATTTCAGCGCGGCGCCGACGCACAGCAGCCCGAGCGGCATCGATGCGGCGCCGAGCGCGCGCACGGCCGGTTCGACGGCGGCCGGGAACGTGACGCCGCCGGCCTGCATCGCGATGCCGAGCGCGCACGCGACCACCAGCGGATTCGACACGATCTGGCGCGCGAGCGCGGCGGCGCCCAGCCGCGTCGCGCCGTAGCGGGCGAACACCAGCACGCACATCAGGTTGACGGTCGGCACGATCGCGGCCACGCACACGGCCGACAGCGCGATGCCGCCGGCGCCGAACAGGCCGGCCGCGAGCGACGTGCCGACATAGTTGTTGAAGCGCACCGCGCCCTGGAACACCGACGTGAAGCCGGCGCCGTCCACGCGCACGAACGGGCGCGCCAGCACGAGCACCGCGGCGACGGCGACGGTGGCGCCCACCAGCGTGCCCGCGAGCGGCAGCACGGCCAGCGATTGCAGCCGGGCGCTCGCGAGCCCGTGCGCGAACAGCGCGGGCAGCAGCACGTAATAGCAAAGGCGCTCGGCCTGCGGCCAGAACGCGTCGGCCACGAAACCGCTGCGCCGGAGCCCGTGGCCGAGCGCGACCAGCAGCGCGACCGGCGCCAGCGCGAGCAGGATGGCCGGGATCATCGCCGTGCGCGCGGGCCGGCCGCGCGCGAAAGCGATATGGCCCGGCGGCAGGGCCATGCGGAAAGGGAACGGGCGTGCGGCATGGTTGCGAGCGATCGAACGAGTGGCGACGCTGCCAAGTTAACACGCCCGCACAACAGGAATAATTGTTAATTATCGTGCGTTCAATGAGAAATTCTCATCGATGACGCGATCACTTCCGTGGCGAGCGCGCGCGCGAAACGCTCGGCCGGGCGCGACTGGTGTTCGAGCAGCACGACGGCGCGGCCCATCTGCGGCTCGCCGAACGGCAAGCGGGCCACCGGCGGCAGGCGGGCGAGCGTCGAATCGGACAGCGCGACGATCGCCGCGCCGAGGCCGCGCGCGACCATGCGGACGATCGTCTCCGTGCTGTCCAGCACCATTTCCTCGCGCACCCGCACGCCGAGGCGCCGCAGTTCCGCGGCAATCATCCTGCCGGCCCACGCCTGCGCGTCGAAGCGGATGAACGGCAGTTCCGCCAGCAGCACGCCGGTATCGCGCTCCGCGTACTGCGGCGGCGCGAGCAGCCAGAAGCGATCCTCGTAGAGCGTGGTCCACGTCAGTTCGGCCGGATGCGGCTTCACCGGCCGGGTCGTGATCGCGGCGTCGAGTTCGCCGGCGGCGACGCGCTGCGCGAGCTCCGCCGACATCCCCGCGGAAACGTGCACGCGCAACGACGGATGCGCGTCGCGCAACGCGAGCAGCGCGTCGGGCAGCGGGCCGGCGAGCGCGGTCTGGATCGCGCCGATCCGCAAGCGGCCGACCAGCTTCTTTTCGTCGCTGAGCGCATCGGGGATCCGGTCGACCATCGCGAGCACCTGCTCGGCCTGCGCGACCAGGATGCGGCCGGCTTCCGTCAGCACGGGCTGCCGGCGCGACCGGTCGAACAGTTGCACGCTGAATTCGCTTTCGAGCGTCTTGACCTGCAGGCTCACCGCCGACTGCGTGAGCCCGATGGCTTCGCCGGCCCGGGCAAAGGTGCCGTAGCGGGCGATGGCGACCAGCGTTCTGAATGCGCGTAAGGACATGGGCAAGCTGACATGACAGCCGAATGGATCGATCCCGGGCGCGTGAATGCCGTATCGGTGATCGAGGGCGGATCGGGCTGCGGTCGATCCGCCGGTGAGGCATGCGCCGGTGGAGACACGGTGCGCACGCCTGTCGGTTCGGGCCACATCATGCCTGCGCCGTATGGATCGGGCAATCCGATTTATACCCGGATAATATTGACGGATCATTTACACCCGGGTATAAATGCGGTCACGCATTCTTCACTGACGGAGAGACCAAGATGATTCCCAGTTCCTACACGGCATTCGAAGGCTACCGGCGGCTGGCCACCGGGCCGCTGTCGACGGTGGCGCTCGCGATCCGGCGCGCGCTCGACGCCAACGCCGCCGGCGCGGTGCTGATCTTCGACGACAGCACCGGGCGCTCGATCGATATCGATATCCGCGGCTCGGACGCCGAAGTCCTGGCCCGCTTCGCGCCGCCCGCCGAACCCGCGCCCGAGCAGGCGGACGACGACGCGCGCGCCGACGAGCCGCGTGGCCGCGGGCGTCCGAAACTCGGTGTGGTGTCGCGCGAGGTGACGCTGCTGCCGCGTCACTGGGAATGGCTGGGCGCGCAGCCGGGCGGTGCGTCCGTCGCGCTGCGCAAGCTCGTCGACGAAGCGCGGCGCGCGCGAGCGACCGAAGACCAGCGCCGCGCGGCGCGGGATCGCGCGTATCACTTCATGTCGGCCATTGCGGGCGATCTGCCCGGTTTCGAGGAAGCCGTGCGCGCGCTGTATGCGGGCGACAGGCCGCGCATGGGCGAGCTGATTGCGGCGTGGCCCGGCGACGTTCGCGACCATGCGCTCGCCCTCGCGCTCGGCGAGATTCCGCCGATGCCGGCGGCCGAAGCATCGTCGGGAGCCTGACGGGATGACCACGTTCGACCTGAACAGCGGCGCGATCGCGCCGGTCGCGGACGAGGCCGATCTCGTCGATCTGCGCGTCACCGGCTGCGTGCCGCGCGAGCTGAACGGCATGCTGCTGCGCAACGGCCCGAATCCATTGCGCGGCCGCTTCGCCGGCAACGACGTGCTGTCGTGGTGGCCCGAAGACGCGATGCTGCACGCGCTGTCGTTCGAGGACGGCCGCGTGACGGGCTACCGGAACCGCTGGGCGCGCACGCGGCGCTGGGCGGACGTGCATGCGCCGGAGCGTGCGGCGTCGCTGCCCGACACCAATCCGAACGTGAACGTGCTGCTGCACGCGGGGGAGGTGCTGGCGCTGGCCGAAGGCGGCGCGCCGCTCGCGATCGTCGGCGCGCTCGACGCGTTCGATCACCCGCGGCGGCATGCGGGGCTCGGCGGCGGCATGACCGCGCATCCGAAGGTCGATCCGCGCACCGGCGAACTGATGCTGTTTCGCGCGGGCTGGCAGGCGCCGTGGCTGCGTTACGGCGTGCTCGATGCGCAGGGCGTGCAGACCGTCGACATCGAGCTCGACCTGCCGGCGCCGTCGATGATGCATGACATGGCGGTCACCGCGACCCGCAGCCTCCTGTTCGACCTCAACGTCGGATACGACTTCTCGATGCTCGCCGACGGCCACCGGATGCCGCTGCGCTGGCACGACGAACGTCGCGCGCGGATCGGCGTGCTGCCGCGCCACGGCGGCGCGCCGCGCTGGTTCGACATCGCGCCGTGCTTCATCCAGCACGTGGTCAACGCCTACGACTGCGACGACGGCGCCATCGTGCTGGACGTGGCCCGCTACCCGTGGTTCCTGCGGCTGGGCGAGCGGCGCGGGACGTTCGACGACAACCCGCTGGCCGTGTTGTGGCGCTACGTGATCGATCCCGCCGACGGGACGGTCGAGGAAGCGCCGCTTGGCGACGCGGGCGTCGAACTGCCGCGGATCAACGACGCATGGACGGGGCGCGCGTACCGGTATTGCTATGCGGTGGAACAGCCGTCGAATGCCGAGATGCGCGGCGTGGTTCGTTACGACCTCCGGCACGGAACGATCGCGCGCTACGACGTGCCCGCGGGCGACCAGAACAGCGAGCCCGTGTTCGTCGCGCGCGCCGGCGCGGCCGAGGAGGATGACGGCTGGGTGCTGACCTGGGTGTATCGGCACGCGACCGACACCAGCGATCTCGTCGTGCTCGACGCGCGCTGCATCGAGCGCGGGCCGGTGGCGACGGTGCACTTGCCGAGGCGCGTGCCGGCGGGATTCCATGGCGCGTGGGTGCCGAAGGTGCGTTGAGCTAGCGCCGCTGCGCCGCACTGGCGCGGCGGCGCGCAGCACCTATGCTTGAAGGGCCCATGCCGGGCGGCGCCCAAGGAGGATGACCATGCGCATGCTTCTCAACGTACGAATCCCACACGAGCCGTTCAACACGCTGGTGCGCGACGGCACCGTCGGCGACGTGGTCGCGCGAATACTCGACGAGATCAAGCCGGAGGCCGTGTATTTCACGGAGCAGAACGGCACGCGTGGCGCGGTCGTGATCGTCGACCTGAACGACCCGTCGCAGATCCCGGCGCTCGCGGAGCCGTGGTTCCTGATGTTCAATGCCGACTGCGAGTTTCGCGTGGTGATGTTGCCGGACGATCTCCGGAAAGCGGGGCTCGCGCAACTCGGCGCGAAATGGAAGTAGCGTTCACACCCACAGCCGGTAAAGCCAGAATGACTCGTCGTCGGCGAACCGCTGCGCGAATTCGGTCGGCGCGAAGCCGGTGATGCGCTTGGCCACGCGGCTCAGGTGCGCCTGGTCGGCGAACCCTTCGTCGTGCGCGAGGCCAGCCCAGTCGAACGGCATGCCGGTTTCGTAGCGTTCGCGCGCGGCGAAGAACAGGCTTTCGGCGCGCACGAGCGCCTGCCAGTCGCGCAACGATCGGCCGCTCCACGACTTGATGCGGCGCTCGACCTGGCGCGGGCTGTGCGTGCGCCCCCATTCGCGCGCCTGCCATGCGAGGCGGCCGACCCAGTGGCGGCCGGCGTCGCGCAGCGACGCGAGGGCCGAGCCGTCGCCTTGACGCTGAAGCGCGCGCCAGCGCGGCGCGAGATGGTGCGCGAGCGCATCCCGTACGGCCGTGTCGTCGTCGGCATCGACCAGCGCATCCAGCAGCGGGCGCCACGCGTCGCCGAGCAACGCGTGCGCATCGACGAAGCGGTCGTGGATCGCGGCGAGATCGACGCCGAACAGCGCGCGTGCCGCGTCGGCGGTGAAGCAGGCCATGCCGCCGCTTCCCGTCGTCGGCGCCCAGCTCGTGAGTGGTGCGGACTGGCTGCCCGACACCATGACCGGCGCGCCGAACGGCTGCCAGCGCGGGCCGTGCCCGGTTCGCTCCACGAGCCCCGTATCGAAGTTCCGATACCAGGACAGCGACACGAGCGGCGTGGCCGGGCAATGCGTCAGGCGCTGCGCGTCGTCCAGCGTGAAGCCGCGCGTGTCGCGGCACACGATCGCGACGAGCGCGCCCTGCAGTGCGGGCGGTGCGGGATACAGCCGCGCGTGAGGGGGCTGCCCGCGCTGCATCGCGCGCGGTGCGCGTGCCAGCGGGTCGGGACACGTCGGCAGCGTCGTGAGCGGGGCGGAGGACATGACGGCGGAGTATAGGTGCGCGCCCCTTAGCTGTCGATGTCGTTTGTGTTCAAGACGCGCGCCGCGCGCGTGCGGACAATGCGCCGCATGAACCCGCGATCCTCCTCTCGATGTCCATTCCATGCGGGGGCGCCGATGCCCGCGCCCGCGCTTCACCCGCCCGGCGTGTGGCCGCCGGGGCCGCGCGCCGGCCTGACGGGTTGGGGTTTGCTGCGCGACATGTCGCGCGACCTGCTCGGCGCGCTCGGCGGCTGGCAACGGGCATTCGGCGACGTCGTGCATCTGCGCATGTGGCCCGAGCACGCGGTGTCGGTCACCGATCCGCAGCTCGTCCGCGAACTGCTGGTGACCCACCACGATGCGATGGTGCGCTGGGAGCGCGGCATCCGCGTTTTTTCGCAGGTTCACGGGCACAGCGTGCTGATCGCCGAGGGCGACGCGTGGCGCGGCAAGCGGCATGCGCTGCAGCCGGGTTTCATGCCGAAGCCGGTGCAGTCGTTCGTGCCGACGATCGCGTCGACGGCCGGCCATGCGCTCGCGCAGTGGCCCGCGCACGATCCGCACTGGCCGATCGAAAGCGCGTTGACCTCGCTCGCGATGGACGTGATCGTGCGGACGATGTTCTCCGACGTGATCGGCGACGATGCGCGCGTGGCCGAGCAGGCCGTGCGCGTGGTGAGCGCGGCGGCCAACGCGGCGTTCTACCAGCCGGCGATCGCGCCGGACTGGATGCCGTGGAAGCGGGCGAAGGCGCGGGCGCAGGCGGTGCTGAACGGCCTGATCGACCGGCAACTGCACGCGCGCCTCGACAAGCCGGACAGCGCATGGCCGGACGATCTGCTCACCCGCCTGCTGCGGCTGCACCGGGCCGACGCGCGCACCTGGCCGCTGCAGGCGGTGCACGACGAATGCATGACGGCGTTCCTGGCCGGACACGAGACGACCGCGGCGACGCTCACGTGGTGCACGTGGTGCATGGCGTCGAATCCGGCGGCGCAGGACGCCGCGCGCGACGAGGTGGCGCGGGTGCTGGGCGGCCGCGCGCCGACGACGGAGACGCGGCCCGCGCTGCGCTACCTGACGCAGACGCTCGAGGAGACGATGCGCCTGTATCCGGCCGCGCCGATCCTGATCAGCCGGCGCGCGTCGCGGCCGATCGTGCTGGGCGGGTGGCAACTGCCGGCGCGCACGCTGTTCATGCTGCCGATCCAGCTGATGCATCGCGACGCGCGGTGGTTTCCGGAGCCGGACGCATTCCGGCCGGAGCGCTTCGCCGACGCTGCGCCGGCGGTGCCGCGCGGTGCCTACATGCCGTTCGGCACGGGGCCGCGCGTGTGTCTCGGGCAGCATCTGGCGATGACCGAGATGACCGTCATCGCGGCGATGGTGCTGCAGCGCTTCGTGCTGTCGGCGCCGGCGGGTGTGGCCGCGCCAAAGCCGGTGCTGAACGTCACGTTGCGGCCCGATCGGCCGTTGCATCTCGGGATCGCGGCGATCGAGCAGGGCATGTGCTGAGCGCGGCGGGTCGCCGTTTCATCGGCATCGGCCCGCCCGCCACCTCCGTCACGGCATCTCGTCGCGCCCCAGCGCCTGGATGAACCGCGAAAACAGCTCCGGCTGCGACGAAATCCCGAGCTTCGTATACAGATGCCGCCGGTGCACCTTCACGGTTTCCGGCGAAATCGCCAGCTTCTCGGCAATTGCCTTCGACGAATTGCCGCGCAGCACCATCCGCGCGATCGACATCTCGCGATCGGTCAGCAGATCTGCGCCGAAGCGCGCGAGCGCCTGCTCGACGCGCGCGCCGAGATCGCTGTCGGGTGCCGCGCGCGCGGCGTCGCCGACCAGCCGCCAGTGCTGGCGTACCGTCGCCAGCACCCACGGCATCGCGGCCGTCAGCTTGCCGAGCGGCTCGACGTCGAAGCGCGCGGCGGCCCCGAGCGACAGCGACAGCAGCAGGTCCGGCTGCGGCCGCAGCAGGATCTGGATCTCGTCCTCGCCCACCGCATCGCGGAAATAGCTCAGGAAATACTCGCTCTGCCGGAACAGGTCCGGCGCGACTTCCTCGAGCCGGTAACAGCCGTCCGCGAGCCCGTCGTGAGCGGCCTGCAGGAACGGGTCGAGCAGATACAGCCCGTTCAGGTACAGCGGCACCGGCGACGGCGCATCCGTGCCGCCGGTGTCGTACTCGTCGAGCACGGCCGGCACGCCGTCGCGGCCGATCGCGGTCGCGAGCGCGTTGTCGAACGGCACCATCTCGTTGAGCAGCAGCACCAGGAAGCGCCAGAACCGCGGCTGGCCGAGATGGTCGATTGCGCGGCCGAGCGCCTGGTGCATCGCGATTTCCGAAAACAGTCGATCCATACCACCACCGGAAGGGCGTAACACGAAGGGGGAATAGCGGCGCCGAAATTGGCTTCCTAGACTGCCACGCAATCAGGTGGCCCCGAGTATGGGCGTTCAAAAAAACGCAGCATAGGAGAGCAAGATGGCGATGATGTCGGAATCGACGGGCGCGATGCAAGCGGCGCCCGCAGCAGAGGACGCGCCGCACGCGCTCGCGCAGACGCTCGGCGTGCGCGACGTGGTGATGATCACCGTGTCGGGCGTGACGCCCGCGAGCTCGATCTTCGTGATCGCGCCGTTCGCGATCCAGCAGGCGGGCAGCGGCGCGGTGCTGTCGTTCCTGCTCGGCGGCGTGCTCGCATTCGCGTTCGCGTTCGCGCTTTGCTATGCGGAGCTCAGCGCCGCGCACCGCAGCGCGGGCGGCGAGTACGTGATGGCCAAGCGCGTGTTCGGCACGCTGCCCGGCTACCTGACCTTCATCGCGGTGCTGTCCGTCAGCGTGTTCATTCCGGCGGTGCTCGCGAGCGGCGCCGCGCCCTACCTGAACAACGCGCTCGGCACGCACTTCGGCAACCAGTCGGTCGCGCTGACGATCGTGCTGCTCAGCTACGTGCTCGGCATGCTCAACATCAAGACCAACGCGTGGATCACGGGCGCGTTCCTGGTTGTCGAGATCGGCGTGCTGATGCTGATCGCGGGGCTCGGCTTCGGCGCGCCGCATCGCGGCGCCGACGCGCTGGTTCATCCGGTGGTCGCAAGCGGCGGCGTGCTGGTGCCGGCCGCGGCGGCCGCGATCGTGCCCGCGATCGGCACCGCGATCTTCTGCTACAACGGCTTCGGCTCCGCGGTGTTCCTCGCGGAAGACCTGCGTGGCGGCAACCGCAACGTCGCGAAGACGGTCATCTATTCGCTGCTGGTGATCCTCGTCGTCGAACTCGTGCCGCTCACCGCGATCGTGCTCGGCGCGCCGTCGCTGACCGAGCTGACGAAGAGCGCCGATCCGATCGGCTACGTGGTGGGTGTGCTCAGCAATCCGGCCGTGTCGCGCGTGGTGAGCGGCGGAATCTTCCTGTCGGTGTTCAACGCGATCATCGCGATCGTGATCACGATGGGGCGCCTGCTCTACAGCAGCGGCCGCCATGCGCTGTGGCCGCGCGCGTGCAACCGCGCGTTCTCGTCGATCCATCCGCGCCTGCAGTCGCCGTGGCTCGCGACGCTCGCGCTCGCGGTGCCGTCCGCCGGGCTCGTGTTCGTGTCGAGCCTCGACGAGCTGACCGCGTTCACGGTCGACCTGCTGCTGCTGATCTATCTCGTCGTCGGTCTCGCCGCGCTCGCGAGCCGCTTCGTGCGCCGCGACGTGGAGCATCATTACCGGATGCCGCTGTGGCCCGTGACGCCGCTCGTCGCGGTGGCCGGCGCCGCGTATACGCTCTATACGACCCTGTCGTCGGCGGCCAAGCCGACCGACCTGATCATCATCGCGGGGCTGTTCGTTGCCGCGCTCGCGATGTACGTGAAGTGGGCGCGTCACAGCGACGCGTTCCGCGCACTCTGACTGAAGATCGAACCAACTACTGGAGGACAGGCATCATGCGCACGAGGGATCTCGGCATCCGCATCGGGCTCGGCACGCCGGGCCGTTTCAACGCGATCACCGACGTCGTGGGCGTGCGGGTCGGGCACTGCACGCTGAATGTCGACGCCGGCGACGCGTCGATCCGCACCGGCGTGACGGTGATCGAGCCGCGCGCGGGCATCGCACACGACGATCCGTGCTTCGCCGGCGTGCACGTGCTGAACGGCAACGGCGATGCGACGGGCCTCGAATGGATTCGCGAAGCCGGCCTGCTGACCACGCCGATCGCGATCACCAACACGCACAGCGTCGGCGTCGTGCGCGACGCGCTCGTCGCGGCCGAACGCGACGCCGCGCGCCATCGCGTGTACTGGTGCATGCCGGTCGTGATGGAAACCTACGACGGCCTGCTGAACGACATCTGGGGGCAGCACGTGACGGCGTCGCATGTGCAGCAGGCGCGGGCCGCCGTGCGCTCGGGGGTGGTCGCCGAAGGCGGCGTCGGCGGCGGCACGGGGATGATCTGCCATGAGTTCAAGGGCGGAATCGGCACCGCGTCGCGCGTGCTGGGGGCGGAGGCCGGCGGCTGGACGGTCGGCGCGCTCGTGCAGGCGAACCACGGCGTGCGCGACATGCTGCGCGTGGCCGGCTACCCGGTCGGCGAGGTGCTCGGGCACGTGCATTCGCCGTTCCGCGCGCCGGCCGCGCAGGGCGAGGCGGGCATGGGCTCGATCGTCGTCACGCTTGCGACCGATGCGCCGTTGCTGCCGCATCAGTGCACGCGTCTCGCGCAGCGCGCGAGCGTCGGGCTCGCGCGCGTCGGCGGCGGCACCGAGGATTCGAGCGGCGACATCTTCCTGGCATTCGCGACCGGCAATCACGGGCTGCCGGCGGCGAACTACGGACGCAAGGGCGCACCGACGACGAGCGTGAAGATGGTCAACAACGATCACCTGTCCGCGCTGTTCGTCGCGGCGGCGGAAGCGGTGGAGGAAGCGATCGTGAATGCACTCGTCGCAGGCAGTGACGTCGAATCGCGCGGTGTACGGGTGGAAGGGCTGGGCGGGGCGCGCTTGCTGGACGCGTTGCGCGAGGTCGGCTGGCGGCCGGGGCGGGGGATTTAAATGCCGTGCGCGCCGGTTCAGGCGAAGCGGCGCGAGCTGAGGAGGCGAAGCGGTGATCGGGCGGCCCGGCGCACGCCCGCGCACCCGATGCGGGCGCTGCGGGCAAGGGCGTCGCGACGCGGCGTCATGCTCAGCTGCCGAAGTAGACGTTGCAGAAGCTGACCGGGCCGACGCACGCGTTCGGGTCTTCCTTCTTCGATTGCGCATGGTCGGCGCGTCCGGCGGCCTGCACGGCTTCGGCGCGGGCCGCCTGTTGCCGGGCCTGCTCGGCCGGCGCCGGCTGAGCGTGCGCGACAGCGGCGGTGAGCGACAGGGCAACGAGGGCGAGGTGCAGCGGCTTCATTTCGATTTCTCCTGGGTGATGGCCAGTTTCGCTGGCAGTGACCCAACTATAGGCTCGCACTGCTTAGAGATTAATCACCGCGCGAGGAGAGCTTATTTGCATTCCGAACAAGGATGATGTGTTCGCGGGTTCAATGGCGATGCCGGTTGAACGGCGCATCCTTGTCGAGCAGCGCGCTGCGCACGAAGTGCAGGCAGCCGACGATGCGCTGCATCCGGCGCCGCTCTGCCGGCACCGCGTGCCACGCGATCAGCACGTGCTGCGCTGTGCGGATCGCGAGGTTCACGGATTTCAGCGTGCGCACGTGATGGGCCGGCGTCGGATCGTCGAAGAAGCGCGGCAGCGTGTCGAGCACGGGCTCGATCGACGCGGTCCAGCGCAGCGCCTGCGGCGGCTTCGATGCCGAGAACGCGTGCACCTCGTCGCGCAGGTCGATCACCGCGTGGCCGACCTCGAGCGTCGCGAGCATCCAGCGCAGCGCGTCGCGATGCTGGCGCGTGCGCCTGACCAGCAGCGTGCGCAGCTGCGCCATCAGGTCGTGCGTGCTCGACTGGAAGCGCTGCGCGAGCCCGTCGGGCGCGCCTTCGCACGCGAGCGTCACCTGGCGGCGCAGGTCGTGCGCGATGCGCCCGGTCAGCCAGGGCATATGGGTGGGAAACACCACCGCGAACACGAGCGCGCACGCGAGCATCGCGACGACGACCGCGAAGCCGTTGTTGATCAGCACCTCGGGCGTATACGCGATCACGTTGTCGGGGCCCGCGAGCAGGCAGAAGAACACCGCGAAGCCGATCCCGTAGCCGGACATGCCCGGCCGCATCGCGAGAAACGCGCCGAAGCCGAGCACCGGCGCGAGCACCGCGCACAGCAGCGGGAATCCGTCGATGTTCGGGTACACGTAGCACAGGAACAGATAGCCGACGAGCGTCGCGAACCCCGCGCCGACGGCCATCTGCGCGACGAATTTCGGCGCGCGCGGCGACGTCGAACTGAGCGCGCACGCGATCGCGGCGCCGATCACGGCGAGCGCGCCGCTCGGCCATTCCGACGCGATCCAGAAGCAGCTCGTCGCGCCCACCGCGACCACGGTGCGCAGGAACGTGAAGCCGACGAAGAAGCCGTTGGTCTTCACCGCGTAGTGCGTGACCGAGCGCTCGAACGCATGGTCGTCGTCGTCGAGCGACGCGTAGGTGTCCGCATAGCCGATGAATTCGCCCGCGAAGCGAACCATCAGCTCGATCGCGGTGTCGTAGTCGAGCAGGCCGCCGGCCGCATGGTCCTCGAGGTCGCGGCGCGACGCCCGCGCGGCTTTCGGCAGCGCCGAATGGAAGCGGCGCAGGTCGAGCAGCGCGCCGGTCGCGCGCGCCGGCCCGCGGCGCAGCGCGTCGTGCAGCGTGACGAGCCGTTGCGCGAGCGCGTCGATGTGCGGCGTGAGCGCCGCGAGCACGGCGTCGGCGTGGCCCGCCCGCAGGCGCTTGACGAGCTGGTGCAGCGCATGCAGCCGCGTGCATGCATTCATGAATTCGCTGTTCAGCCGCGCGAGGCGCCGGCTGCGTGCGCGGATATGCGGATCCTCGAACGACGCGAACGCGCGGTTCGCCTCGAAGCCGACGATCTCGTCGACGAAATCGGCGAACTGGCGCTCGAACGCACCGCGCTCGACGTCGCCGCCCAGCGCTCCGGCCGCGAACGCGGCGAACTTCGTGTGGCGCGCGCTCAGCGATCGCATCAGCGCCTTCGCGGAGCTGAGCGGCAGGACGAGTGCGCTGACGACGCCGGAGCACACGATGCCGAGCGCCACCTCGGCGGCGCGCGTCAGCGCGGACTGGAACAGCGTCTGTGGGGTCATCACCGAGGGCAGCCCGATCAGCGCGGCCGTGTAGCCGGCCAGCACGAAGCCGTACCAGCGGAAGTGGCGGTTGCGCACCGCGAGCGCGATGCAGCCGCCCACCCACAGCGTGATGCCGGCCATGTAGAGCTCGGGCTGCTGCGCGAACAGGCCGCCGAGCGCGAGCGCGGCGACGAGGCCGGCCGCCGTGCCGAGCACGCGGTAGAAGCTCTTGGCGAACACCATCCCGGACAGCGGTTGCATCAGCACGAACACGGTCGTCATCGCGGTGCGCGGCTGCGACATCTCGAGCCGCATCGCGATGCCCATCGCGAGCAGCGCCGCGAACACGGTTTTCGCGAGGTGCAGCCAGATCAGCCCGTCGCTCGCGGCCCAGTCGCGCGCCGCCTTGCCGAGCGGATCGAGCCGTCGTCCCCATCGTTGGATACCGACGGGAGGGGGCTCGATCACAGGTTGTGGCTTCATGACAAGAGGTGGCGCAGCCCGCGCCGGGCGGGACGCCCGGGCTCGGCCGAACGCGCCCGTTCGACTGGTTAGGCGCCGATTGTAGGAGCGTGGCGCGCGCACATTAACGCAGCCCCGGGGAAACGATAGTTGCAGGCGGCGTAACAATGCATCGCATTCCGTGGAGGAAAATAGCGCTCCTGCACAGGGGCTTCACAGGTTCACGGTAATGGATACGCTTCAAAACATGCGGGTGTTCACGCGCGTCGTCGAGACGGGCAGTTTCACCGCCGCCGCGCAATCGCTGAATTCGACGACGGGCGCGATGTCGCGCGCGGTGTCGGAGCTCGAGGCGCGGCTGCGCACCCGCCTGATGAACCGCTCGACGCGCCGTCTCGCGCTGACCTCCGCCGGCGAAAGCTATCTGCGGCGCTGCCGGCAGATCCTCGCCGACGTCGATCGCGCGGAAGAGGAAGCGAGCTGCGCGCACGAGCGGCCGGCCGGCGTGCTGCGCATGCATAGCTTCGCGAGTGTCGGCCACCATTACGTGCTGCCGGCGCTCACGCGCTATCACGCGCAGTATCCGGACGTGTCGATCGAGCTGTCGCTGTCGCAGCGGATGCCGGACCTGTTCGACGGCACGAGCGACATGGCGGTCGTGACCGCGTCGTCGCTGCCCGATTCGGAGCTCGTGTCGCACCTGCTCGGCTCGACGTTCAGCATCCTGTGCGCGTCGCCCGAGTACGTGCGCCTGCACGGCGCGCCGGCCCGGCCGCAGGACCTCGGCGCGCACGCGTGCCTGACCCTGTGCACGCCCGCGTTCCCGACGCACGAATGGCTGCTCGAAGGGCCGGGCGGCGTCGAACAGATCCACGTCACTGGGCCGGTGCAGACCAACACGGCCGAGTCGCTTGCGCTCGCGATCCGCGACGGCATCGGCATCGGCATGCTGCCGCTGTATTCGGCGATCGACGCGCTGCGCGATGGCTTGCTCGTGCGCGTGCTGCCGAACCATATCCTGCAGAAGATGAACGTCTATGCGCTGTATCCGTCGCGCCGCTTCATCGACGCGAAGGTGCGGACCTGGGTCGAGATGCTGCGTGCGGAAGTGCCGGGCATGATCGCGCGCGACGTCGAGATGCTGATGGCGCTTGACCGGAGCACGCAACAGGCGGCGTGACGGAGGGCGCAATGAGTAGCGTCGCGGCCTGATTCCCTGGAACGGGACGTTTTCCCCACAACGATTCGCTCGGGCGCCGCGCGCATGCCCGGACCACAGGCATGCGCGCGGCGCCGTTCGTGCTTACAGCGCCGGCTTCGCGGCCGTGCCCGATTCCACGGCCGGCGTGCCGGCCGGGCCGTACGCGGCCGTGGCGGCCTTGTGCTCGGCGAGACGCTTCGCGTCGAGGCGCGCCTGCGCGGCCATGATGTCGTCCGGATAGTTGCCGGAGTCGCCGGTCGACGGGTTGTAGCCGACGGATTCGAGGTCGTACAGTTCCTGCAGCACCTGTGCGCGCGTGACGTGCGACGGCGACGACTGCGCGAACGACAGGGCAGGCGAGGCGAGCAGCACGGCGGCTGCGGCGGCGGTGGCGACGAGCGATTTCACGATTTTCTCCTGGGTATGCGACGCGGTCCGGCAATGAGCGAGTGATCCGAACCGTTGACCGAAGTCTACGCAGCGGCCGCGCGCGCAAAAACCCCGATTCCAGGCAGGCAGCCTTCCAGAACGAGCAACATTGAAGCGGCGCCCGACACGCACGCGCCAAACGAAAAACCCGCCTTCGCAGGCGGGTTCGTGGTGCGGTGGGCGCGTCGTGCGATGCCGCTCAGAAGCGCGTGCGCATGCCGATCGTGCCGACGACCTGGTTCGGCGTGCTCGATGCGCCGCCCGAGCCGTTGATGAACGCCTGGTAGCCGCGGCCGGACGCGTGCTGGTAGATCGCTTCCGCATACACGTCGGTGCGGCGCGACAGCTTGTAGACGGCCTGCAGGTCGACCTGATGCCACTTCGGATCGGTGCCGTGCCGGCTGTCCGGGTTCGACACGCTGGCGTCCGTGTACACATACGCGGCGCCGAGGCTGAAGGCCGGCGTCACCGCATAGCGCACGTTCACGTCGTAGTTGTTGAACGCGATCTGGCCGGTCGAGCCGAACGAGCCCGTGTTGTCGTACTGCGAGCGCGTGTACACGAAGCCGACGGTGGCCGGGCCGAACGCGTAGTTGATGCCGCCGCCGTATGAGCGCATCCGATCCGAGCCGATCGACCAGCCGCCCTGGTTCACGCCCTTTGCCTCGGCGGCGTCCGTGGCGCCCGGGCTCGCGCTCGTCGTGCCCTTCGTGCCGTTCATCTGCAGGTACGCGCCGGCCAGCTTCAGCGGGCCGTTCGAGTAGCTCGCGGCGACGCTGTACGCACGGTTCGCGCCGAAGTTCGTCGCGTTCGAGAACGCGTACATCGCGCCGACCTTGAAGCCCGCGATCGTGTCGCTCGTGTACTTCACTGCGTTGTTGATGCGCAGCGAGTGGTTCAGGTTGTCGTTGTCGAACGGATGCGCGAAGCTCGCGTCGCCGAAGTCGCCGGCGGTGGCCGACAGCGGCGCGACGAAGTCGACCATCGTGTCGTACTGGCGGCCGAGCGTTACCGTGCCGAAGCCGTTCTGGCTCAGGCCGACGTACGCGTGGCGGCCGAACAGCTTGCCGTCCTGGCCGAGCGCGCCGTTGTTGACGTTGAAGCCGTTCTCGAGCACGAACAGCGCCTTGAGGCCGCCGCCGAGATCCTCGGTGCCGCGCAGGCCGAAGCGGTTGCCGTTGATCGTGCCGCTGTTCAGGCGCCACAGCGACGCGCCGTTCGCGTTGTTGGTGTAGACGATGCCGGCGTCGATCAGGCCGTACAGCGTGACCGAGCTCTGGGCGTGCGCGAGCGGGGCGAACAGGGCGGCGGCGGCTGCGCCGGCGACAAGGGTTTTTTTCACGTAAAGGCTCCTGCGTGTGGGACTGCGGACAAAAAGTTCGGCGCAAGTATAGGGACGCACGCACGGCGATTTCGGTGGGGCGGCGCGACAGCTCCGTTGCAGATCGAGCAAGAGTGCTTCACAAAACTGACATGCATCGACGCATGCGCCGCAGGCAGGCCGCGCGTGCGGGATCGCGGGCGGCGGCCGATGCGCGGATGTCGCGTTGTTGTCGCGCCGTCGCAACACGAGGTGGACGGCCGCGCGGCGGTTGATCGGCGCGCCGCGCGCGCGGAGAATGGGCGTTTCATTCCCTCGCGCCGGAGACCGAAGATGACCACGCCCAGCCGCCGTCCGTCCGTCAGTGCCGCCGTGTTCTACCGCGATCCGTGGGCCGCGCTCGATTGGCTCGAGCGCGCGTTCGGCTTCGCGCGCAGCGTCGTGATCAGCACGGCGGACGGCCAGCTCGCGCATGCCGAGCTGAGCTGCGACGGCGGCACGGTGATGATCGGCGGCGAATGGGCCGACTTCGTCGCGAGCCCGCTGGGCGTCGGCGGCAAGAACACGCAATGCGTGCACGTGCAGCTCGCCGACGGCATCGACGCGCATTGCGAGCGCGCGCGACAGGCCGGCGCGGTGATCCTGCAGGCGCCGGCCGACCAGTTCTGGGGCGACCGCACCTATCGCGCGCGCGATCCCGAGCAGCACGTGTGGACGTTCGGCCAGCAGGTGCGCGCGGTGTCGCGCGACGAGGCGGCCGCTGCCACCGGGCTCCGGATCGAAGGCTGGTCGTGACGCGCGGCGCCGCCGCGCCAGTCGTTTCCTTCATCGATTTCACGTCACGCGTTCGCCGCGCCCGGCGCGCGGACGCTTCATGCCAGGACCTCACATGAACCTGTTCAACGTACGCTTGCGCGGCCGCGACGGCCTCTTCACGATCGGCATCGACGCGGGCCGGATTGCCCGCATCGACGCGCAGCCGGCCCGCATCGATGCCGTGCACGGAGACGACACCGACGCGGGCGGCCGCCTCGCGATCCCGCCGCTCGTCGAGCCGCATATCCATCTCGACGCGGTGCTCACCGCCGGCGAACCCGCCTGGAACATGAGCGGCACGCTGTTCGAGGGGATCGAGCGCTGGGCCGAGCGCAAGGCGACGATCACGAACGAAGACACCAAGACGCGCGCGCATGCGGCGATCGGCATGCTGCGCGACCATGGCATCCAGCACGTGCGCACCCATGTCGACGTGACCGACCCGTCTCTTGCCGCGCTGAAGGCGCTGCTCGAGGTGAAGGACGAGGCGCGCGACGTGATCGACCTGCAGATCGTCGCGTTCCCGCAGGAGGGGATCGAATCGTTCGACGGCGGCCGCGCGCTGATGACGCAGGCGATCGAGATGGGCGCGGACGTCGTCGGCGGGATTCCGCATTTCGAGAACACGCGCGAGCAGGGCGTCAGCTCGATCCGCTTCCTGATGGACCTGGCCGAACGCACCGGCTGCCTCGTCGACGTGCACTGCGACGAAACCGACGATCCGCATTCGCGCTTTCTCGAAGTGCTCGCCGAGGAAGCGCGCGTGCGCGGCATGGGCGCGCGGGTGACGGCGAGCCATACCACCGCGATGGGCTCGTACGACAACGCGTATTGCTCGAAGCTGTTCCGCCTGCTCAAGCGCGCGGGGCTCAACTTCATCTCGTGCCCGACCGAGAGCATCCACCTGCAGGGGCGCTTTGACACGTTCCCGAAGCGGCGCGGCGTCACGCGCGTCGCCGAACTCGACCGCGCGGGCATCAACGTGTGCTTCGGGCAGGATTCGATCAAGGATCCGTGGTACCCGCTCGGCAACGGCAACATCCTGCGCGTGCTCGACGCGGGGCTGCACATCTGCCACATGATGGGCTACGAGGATCTGCAGCGCTGCCTCGACTTCGTGACCGACCACAGCGCGAAGGCGATGCAGCTCGGCGACGGCTACGGGATCGAGGTCGGCCGGCCGGCGAATCTCGTCGTGCTCGACGCCGACAGCGACTACGACGCGCTGCGCCGCCAGGCGAAGGCCGCGCTGTCGATCCGGGGCGGCAAGGTGATCATGCGGCGCGCGCCGGAGCGGATCGACTATCCGGCGTGAGCGTCGACGCCGGTCGATCAATCATTCTTGGAACGCATGAGTTGATCAGAAAAATGCGTTTGTCTCATGGAGGCCGGAAGCCTAGGATGCGGGCTGGTCACGGCGTGCGCGACGCGCGCCGTCCGCTCCGCTCCCGTTGCTTCCGTTGGCCGACTCCATGCGTCCCGATCTCCCATCCGCTTCCTCCGCGTTGCCGCCTTCGTCCGGCAGCCCGCTCGTCAAACTCGCCGCCGTCACCGTGCTGACCGGCGTCGGCGCCGGCCTCGGCGGCATGCTGCTCGCACTGCTGCTGCACGCGATCCAGCATGCCGCGTACGGTTACAGCACCGCGCAGCTCGTCGGCCACGAAAGCTTCCTGGCCGGTGTGAGTGCGGCCGACCCGCTGCGCCGGTTCGCCGTGCTGACCGGCTGCGGGCTCGTCGCGGGCGTCGGCTGGTGGGCGCTGTACCGCTACGGCCGCCCGCTCGTCAGCATCCGGCGCGCGGTTCGCGCGGACGATCCGCGGATGCCGGCCGCCAGCACGACGATCCACGCGCTGCTGCAGATCGTCACCGTCGCGCTCGGCTCGCCGCTCGGCCGCGAGGTCGCGCCGCGCGAGATCGGCGCGCTGCTGGCCGGCCGGCTCGCGCATCGCGCGGGGCTGACGCCGGCCGACTGCCGGCTGATGGTCGCGTGCGGCGCCGGCGCGGGGCTGGCGGCCGTCTACAACGTGCCGCTCGGCGGCGCGGTGTTCGTGCTCGAAGTGCTGCTCGGCACCTTCGAACTGCGCGCGCTCGTGCCGGCCGTCGCGACGTCGGCCATCGCGGCGGCGCTCGCGTGGCTCGGCCTCGGCAACGAACACCAGTACAGCGTGCCGCCGTTCGCGCTGAGCGCGTCGCTGGTGGCGTGGTCGGCGGTGTGCGGGCCGGTGTTCGGGCTGGCCGCGTACGGCTTCGTGCGGCTCACGAGCCGGGCGCGCGCGGCCGCGCCGAAGGACGGGCGGCTGCCGGTGCTCGCGCTGCTGAACTTCGCGGCGATCGGCTGGCTCGCGATGCGCTTTCCGCAGTTGCTCGGCAACGGCAAGGGCGCGGCATCGCTGAGCTTCGACGGCGCGCTGACGATCGGCGTCGCGGCGACGCTGCTCGCGCTGAAGGTGCTGGTCACCGCAAGCAGCCTGCGCGCGGGCGCGGAGGGCGGGCTGCTGACGCCCGGCCTCGCGAACGGCGCGCTGCTCGGCATCGTGCTCGGCGGCGTGTGGAGCCTTGCGTGGCCGGGCGCGTCGGCCGGCGGATGCGCGCTGGTCGGCGCGACGGCGTTCCTGGCGGCGTCGATGCAGATGCCGATCACCGCGGTCGTGCTGCTGGCCGAGTTCACGCGTGCGAGCCATGACAGCCTCGTGCCGACACTGTTCGCGGTGGCCGGGTCGCTCGTCGCGTACCGCTGGGCCGAGCGGCTGGCCGAACGCCGTGCCGCCGCGCAGCGCGAGGCCGTGCAGGAACTGGCGGTCGCGGTTCGCCAGTCCTGACGCTTCGGCACGCGGTATCGACGCATCATCCGAATCGAGTCCGGAAGACCGGACGCCCCATCCCGTTTCCCAGGCATCCCGATGCGGTTCGACGCGCGAACTTCGGTTCTGTGCAAGAATCCGCGCGGCCCGCGCATCTCCAACAACCATACCCGTGCGGCCGTTCATATCAGGAAACGAGGAGCTCAAGTTGATCCAGCGCATTTCCCGCTTTTTCACGCAGGTGGTCCACCGCGTGCTGCCCGACCCGTTGATTTTCGCGATCCTGCTGACGATCGTCACGTTCGCGCTCGCGTTCGGCCTCACGCCGAATTCGCCCGCGCAACTGACGACGATGTGGGGCTCGGGCTTCTGGAACCTGCTTGCGTTCTCGATGCAGATGGTGATGATCCTCGTCACCGGCCACGCGCTCGCGAGCTCGCCGCCGGTCAAGCGCGCGCTCGTCGCGCTCGCGAGCGCCGCGCGCACGCCGGGGCAAGGGGTGATGCTCGTCACCTTCGTCGCCGCGCTCGCGTGCGCGATCAACTGGGGCTTCGGCCTCGTGCTCGGCGCGATGCTCGCGCGCGAGGTCGCGCGGCGCGTGGCCGGCAGCGACTACCGGCTGCTGGTCGCGTCCGCGTACATGGGCTTCCTGAGCTGGCACGGCGGGCTGTCGGGCTCGATTCCGCTCGTGGCCGCGACGAAGGGCAACCCGATGGAGAAGACCATCGGCCTGATCCCGGTGTCGCAGACGCTGTTCACCGGCTACAACGCGTTCGTGACGATCGGCCTGATCGTGATGCTGCCGTTTCTCGCGCGCATGATGATGCCGAAGCCGGAGGACGTCGTCAGCGTCGATCCGGCGCTGCTCGCGGAGCCGCCGAGCGTCGAGCGCCAGCTCGGGCCGGACGCCACGTTCGCCGAGCGGCTGGAGGAAAGCCGCGCGCTGTCGGTGCTCGTCGCGATGCTGTGCGCAGTGTTCCTCGTGCTGCGCTTCGTGCAGAAGGGCTTCGCGCTCGACATCGATACCGTGAACCTCGCGTTCCTCGCGGCCGGCATCCTGCTGCACCGCACGCCGATGGCCTATGCGCGCGCGGTGGCGGGCGCGGCGCGGGGCGCGTCGGGGATCATGATCCAGTTCCCGTTCTACGCGGGCATCCAGGCGCTGATGGACCACTCGGGCCTCGCGGGCGTGATCACGAAATGGTTCGTCGACGTCGCGAACGTCCACACGTTCCCGCTGCTCGCGTTCCTGAGCTCGGCGGTGATCAATTTCGCGGTGCCGTCGGGCGGCGGCCACTGGGTCGTGCAGGGGCCGTTCGTGATGCCGGCCGCGCAGGCGCTCGGCGCCGATCTCGGCAAGGCGGCGATGGCGATCGCGTACGGCGAGGCGTGGACCAACATGGCGCAGCCGTTCTGGGCGCTGCCGGCGCTCGCGATCGCGGGGCTCGGCGTGCGCGACATCATGGGCTACTGCGTGACCACGCTGCTGTTTTCAGGCGTGGTGTTCGTCGCGGGGATGTACCTGTTCTGAGCGGCGGTGCGGATGTCGGGCGCGACCCCGCCGGGGCGCCGGTTGGCGGCACAGGGGGGCTGTGTTATAAAGTGCCGCGCCGCGGTGATGCCGCGTTCCGAAATTTGAGCGGTTTTTCGCATAAGAATCATGGTTGAACGGGGTATCGACGAAGGCCGGGACACGCGGGTGCGTGTGCTGTTCCATGTGACGGATTTCGGCAATGGCGGCATCGAGTCGTCGCTGATCCAGTGGCTGCGGATTCTCGACCGCACGCGTTTCCGGATCGTGCTGTCGGTGACGTACGCGTCGCCGATGCTGGCCCAGCGCTTCCGCGCACTGATTCCGGCCGACGTGCCGGTCGAGATCCTCGTGCAGCCGCGCTGGCTCCGGTATTTCCAGGACCGGCGCCATGCGAGCCGGCTCGGCAAGGCCGGGCGGATCGCACGCGACATCCACGGCGCGCTCGCGGTGCGCCCGCACATCGCGCGGCGGGTCGCGGAACTGGCGCGCAACGTCGACGTGATCGTCGACTACGACCTGTCGCTGCGGCGGCTCGCCGGCCGCTTCGGCGTGCCGTGGATCGGCGTCAATCACTTCAGCTTCATCGCACGGCTCGGCGGCCAGGGCCGCCGGGTGCGGCGCCTGATGAACCAGTACAACCGCTACGACAGCCTCGCTGCGCTGAATCCGCACATGGCCGCCGAAGCCGGGCAGATGTTCGGCGAACGGCAGCCGCGCGTGACGGTGCTGCCCAATGCGATCGACATCGACGCGATTCGCGCGAACGCGGCGGCGGCCCAGCAGCCGGTCACGCCGGGCGGCGCGCCGTACATCGTGTCGGTCGCGCGCCTCGACGAACTGCAGAAGGATCACCGCACGCTGCTGCGCGCATACGCGCAGCTGGTCGCGCGGCATGCGGTGGCCGAGCATCTCGTGCTGGTCGGCGACGGCGCGTATCGCGACGAACTCCGGCAACTGGCGGACACGCTCGGTGTCGGCGCGCGCGTGCATTTCACCGGGCAGATGCACAACCCGCACCCGGTGATGGCGGGTGCCTCGATCCTCGTGCTCAGTTCGAAGAACGAAGGGATGCCGATGGTGCTGATCGAGGCGCTCGCGCTGGGCAAGGCGATCGTGTCGACCGACTGCCCGACCGGGCCGCGCGACATCCTCGACGACGGCCGGGCCGGCATGCTGGTGCCGATCGGCGACGTCGACGCGCTGGCCGACGCGATGGCGCGGCTGCTGACCGATGACACGCTGCGTGCCGATCTCGCGGCACGCGCGCAGGCCCGCGCGGCGAGCTTCGGCATCGACGAAAGCAACCGGCGGCTCGCCGCGTGCATCGACGCGATCCGCGCGCAGCGCGCCGGCTGACTGTCTTCCGCGGATGCGGCGGGTTTCGCCGCCGCATTCGCATCATCCGCTTACACCCGATCCGACACCGGCAGCGCCGCGCTCAGCGCGCCGGCGCGTCGGTCAGCGCGTGCAGGAACGCTTCGATATCCTGGATATCCTGCGCCGACATCGCGGGCGTGTCGCCCGGCTTGCGGTCGAACGGCGCATCGGTCACGTCGATATTGCCGCGATACTGCGCGGGCAGGTCGTCGTACGCATCAACCTTGCCGTCCGGTCCGCGCGGATAGAACTTCTCCGGCGCCGTGTTGCGCTCGTTGTAGAACGCCATCACCTGATCGAGCGAGTGGAACACGCCGTTGTGGAAGAATACGTGGCGGGTGGCCGCATTGCGCAGCGTCGGCGTCAGGAACATCCCGCAGTACTGGGCCTGGTCCTTCAGGTCGTCGCGGAACGGCCCGCACACCCCGAGATCGTGAAACGCCGGATCGCGGTTCTGCGCGAGCAGGCGGTTGCGCGGCGCGCCGAGCGCCTCGTACTGGAAGTCGGTGAACATCGGCGGCAGCCCGTCGGCGCCAGGCTTCGACAGGTGGCAGCCCGCGCAATTCGCCTTCGCCGGATCGTTGAACAGCCGCAGGCCGCGCAGCTCCGCCTGCGTGAGCCGCGCGCGGCCTTCGAGCCAGCGGTCGTACTTGCTGTTATACGGGTGGAACGACGGATCCTCGACCTGGTAGCGCGCGATCGCGAACATCGCCTCGGCCACCGACAGCCGCGCATCGTCGAAGATGCGCGCGCCGAACAGCTGCGTGAACTGCATGCGGTACGGCGAGCGCGCGAGCTTGCGCGCGACGTCGTCGACGCTCGTATTGGCCATCTCCACCGGATTCAGCAGCGGGCCGAACGCCTGCTGCTGCAGCGTGTCCGCGCGGCCGTCCCAGAACAGCCCGCCTTGCGGCACGAGCTGCGGCGCGGCCGCGGTGCCGGCCACCTTCTGCGCCTTCACGACGCCGGCCGCCGACGCGGCCTGCTGCGCGACGCTCGCCGCGTCGTCGTTTTCGCTGGCGTCGGGGCCGATGCTGAAGTTCGGCTGCCGGTACAGGTACATCAGCGACGGCGGCGGCCGGTAGCCGTGCAGCGTCATCGCGATGCCGCCGGGCTGCACCTCGAGTGCGTTCGGCGGCCCGTACGCGTGATCGGGGCTGTGGCACGACGCGCACGACTGCTTGCCCGAGGCCGACAGCGCCGGATCGAAGAACAGCGCGCGCCCGAGCTGCGCGACCGCCGACAGTGGCGCGGCGGCCGGGCGCTGCAGCACGATCGGGTGCGGGTTCGCGCCGGTCCAGTCCGCGACGGCGTTGCCGATCGCGGCGGGCGTGTGCGCGGGAAACGCGACGGCGAACGCGGCATAGCCGAGCGCGGCCGCGCCGAGCGCGAGCGCCGCGCGGCGCAGGAGGCGGAGCGGGCGGCGCGGCGCGGTGGCCGACGCGGGGCCGGGCGGCGGGAAGGCGGGGCGGGCGGTCATGCGGTCGATCGTGAAGGCGGCGCGTTGAAACAGAACAGGCCGGCGCGTCGCGCGCCGGCCTGGCGGACGATGATGTCGGCGCTCAGATCGCCGGCGCCGAGCCGAGCGCGGTGCCGAGCGTCGGATCGAGATACAGCGGTGCCGTGTTCGGCTTCGACGCGAAGTCGAACAGGCCGCGCAGGTCGCCCGCCGACGCATCGAACGAGCCGCCGCCGATACGCTGGCCGCCGAGCCAGTTGTCCTCGATGAAGCGGACCACCGATGCCTGGTCGATCATCGTGTGGTCGACGTAGTTCTGCTTCGCGTACGGCGAGATCACGACGAGCGGAATCCGCACGCCCGGGCCGCAGCGGCCGTTGACCGGCTGGCCGTTCACGCCCGCGCCGGCCGCGCCGGTGCCGCACTTGCCGCTGCCGTTCAATTGATCGACCGTATCAAACGACGCGTGCGTCGGGGCCGCGTACACGTGGTCGTACCAGCCGTCCGAGTCGTCATAGGTGACGATCACGGCGGTGTTCTGCCAGTCGGGCTGCTGCTGCAGGAAGTTGACGACCTTCGTGACGAACGCCTGCTCGTCGAGCGGATCCGAATAGCCCGCGTGCCCGTCCTGCGCGGCCGGCGCCTTCAGGAAGCTGACCGACGGGAAGTTGCCGGATTTGACCGCCGCGAAGAAATCGTCGGTGTCGTACTGGTGGTTCGCTGGTTCGGCTGTCTTGCCGTCGGCCTGCACGCTCGAGCCGATCGCCGCGAGCGAGCTCGGCCGCGTGTGCTGCGGGTTCGCGGTCGACGCGTAGTACTGGAACCAGTTGTGGTGCGGGATGTAGTCGGCCGTCGCGGCGTTCACCGCGGTCGCGACCGTGCTGCGGCTGCAGCCCGTCGTGCCGTTGCCGTTCACCGTCGACAGGTTGAAGCCGCCCATGAAGCCGCCCCATGTGATCTTCGCGCCGTTCAGCAGGTCGCCGATGTTCTTGCCGGCCATCATCGCCTGGTCGGTCGTGCTCGAGCACAGGTCGTAGCCGGGGTCGACGTCGTTGATCATCGTGAGGCCGCCCTGGCCGTCGTTGATGTAGTACGAGCTGGCGGCGAGCGTCGACGGCTGCTTCGACGTCTTGACGATCTGCATGCCGTTGGTCTGGCCGGAGATCACGTTCAGCGCGCCCGGCGTCGACGGGCCGTACGACGTCGTGTACATGTTGTCGCTCATCGCGAAGCGCTGCGCATAGTTCCACAGCGCGGTCACGGTGTTGCCGTCGAAGTAGCCCATCACCTGGCCCTTCGTGCCGAACGCGCCGGCGCCGCCGGACGAGCCCTTGCCCGTGTATTTCGGGAACAGGTCGGCGAGGCCGTTGTCCTCGGCCTGCTGCTCGGCCGTATACGCGTGGTTCTGGTCGGCGGTCGCGGCCTGCGTGCGGTCGAGGCGGAACGGGTTCGCGGCGTCGGCGCCGTTCGCGGTGTTCGTGAAGTTCGGGTTCGCGGTGAGCAGCGTGCCCGACAGGCCGTTGACGGCCGGCGTGTTCGCGGCGGCGGTAAATGCCGGCTCGCCCTGCGGGTTCGTCGCGTTCGGGTAGGTGCCGAAGTAGTGGTCGAACGAAATGTTTTCGCCGTAAATCACGACGAGGTGCTTGATCGGCGTGGTGGTCTGCATCGCGTTCTGCGATGACACGGCGGTCACGTCGTCGCTGCCGCCGCAGGCGAACAGGGCAAGGGCGGCGCCTGCGCAGGCGGTGACGAGCAAGGCTTGACGGAACATCTTCGGGGGCTCCATGCGGGCGGGTCAGTGAATGCGGCACGCCTGTGCGATGAACGCGATCGTAGCGGGCCGGCGACGGGCACGCGCATTGGAACAGTTCAGTATGAAGATATGGAGGCCGGGCGCTTTCGGGGTCGTTACGCCGGAATGTCTGCTGTCTTACGGGGCGGCGCAGATGGGCGACTGCATGACGCGCGGGCGGTGCCCGGCGCGTCATGCGGCGGCGGCGTCAGAACGGGCTGCGCGTCGTGTCGCCGTTGGTGAAGGTCGCGTCGACGACCTGATAGAAGCCCATCGCCGTGTCGGCCACTTCCCACACCGCGAGGATCACGTGATAGCCGGTGCGCACCGGCAGCCGGCATTGATGGATCGTCGGCTGCTGCGGCACGAGGTTCGCGTTCGGGTTCCAGTACGGCTGGCCGGGGTTCTGGATCGTGCAGAACGGCGTGGGCTCGAACTGCGCGCGGGTCAGCTTCGCGGACGGGTTCCAGTCGGCGCGCGTGATGAAGTAGTTCCAGCGGCGCGTCTTGTGCACGGCGCTGAATTCCCATTTGAAATTCTGCAGCGCGCCCGAGCGCAGCGGAACCTTCTGCCAGCGGTCCGGCGCTTGCTCGTCCAGCACCGGCACCGGGCCGTTCGTGCTGGAGCTGGCGATCTCGCCGTCCTTCGGCGGCGCGGCGTTCTGCGCGTCGTCGGGCGCGAACGAATCGGACAGGCCGCTTTGCGTCGCGGGGAAGAACTTGCCGTTTTCCATCGCGTTCGCGTGCCACGTGTCGACGGGGCAATTGGGGTTCTGGCCTTGCGTGCACAGCACGATGCGCGACGGCGGTTCGGTCAGGCGGCCGTGCGCGTGCGCGCCGGCCATCGCGCTCAGCAGCGCCGCGCCGGCCAGCGCGTGCAGCATCACGGAAGCAACGGATCTGCGGATGGTCTGTTTCATGAGCCCTCGGTCGGAATGGTTGTGTGCGCATCGAGCCCGCTGCGGGATCGGTGGCAGCGGTGGGGGCCGACGCGTCGTCGCGTGTAATGGCGGCAGCGATTGTTTGCCGCCGCGCATCATGACAATCGGCTTTCGCCGACTGGAACCATAGTCGGAAAAATCAGAAAAAGAAATTGAATCCGGATGAATCGCCGATTGAATCGCGTGAATTTCGATTCGGGTATCTGTCGTGCTGAATGTGTCTGTTTTTAAAAGAGTATTTTTAGGCGCGGCCGCAAACCTGAGCGATCATTGTTTCGATTTTTTATTCGGGGAATTCAAATTGAACGGCGTATCGAATCGCAATCGGCGATACGCCGCCCGCGCCGCTCAGCTTTCGACCGGCATCGCGCTCGTGCACTTGATCTCGTCGAGACACACGCTCGAATGCACGCCGCTCACGCCGGGAATGCGCATCAGCGTTTCGAGCAGGAACCGGGACAGGCCCTTCAGGTCGTGCGCGACCACCTTCAGCACGTAATCGATGTCGCCCGTCACCGAGAAGCATTCCTGGATCTGCGCGAGATCGGACACCAGCTTCTGAAACTTGGACAGGTCGCGGATGTGCCCGCGCTCCATCGTCACGTGCACGAACGCGGTAACGCCGAAGCCGAGCGTGTCGGGGCAGAGGCGCGTCTCGTAGCGGCGGATCGCGCCGATTTCCTCGAGCCGCCGGTGGCGGCGCAGGGTCTGCGCGGGCGACAGGCCGACCGCCTTCGCCAGTTCGAGATTCGATGCGCGGCCATGCTCCTGCAGGATCGACAGCAAGTGGCGATCGATGCGGTCGAGTACCGGTTCAGGCATTTTTGTTTCCTCATGTGTCTCCCGGATGCAATCTTATCTCATAATGTAGGGTTTGCATGAACGGGTTACGAAACCCGATTTCGCCGTCGCGACGCTAAACTGACGGCCGATTTTCGTGTGCGGCTGCAAAAAGGCAGCAGGCACGGCGATCGGCGGGCCGGTTGGGCGGGCTCGCCGAAGGCGGTCGGAGGCCGGCGCGAAGATTGCAGTCCCCAACTCGGCGGCTCCACGAACGGCCGCCGGCACAGCAAAACACAGCGCCCGGCACACCGAAGGCGCACCGCTTCCACAGGAGGCGGAAAGAGTGGAGAAGACATGGTTTCTGGACATGAGAAGGACGGCCTGAAGCGCGGGCTGAAGAACCGCCATATCCAGCTGATCGCGCTAGGTGGCGCGCTCGGCACGGGGCTGTTCCTCGGCATCGCACAGACGATCAAGATGGCGGGCCCGTCGGTGCTGCTCGGCTACGCGGTGGCCGGCGTCGTCGCGTTTTTCATCATGCGGCAGCTCGGCGAGATGGTCGTCGACGAGCCGGTCGCGGGCTCGTTCAGCTATTTCGCAGACAAATACTTCGGGCACTTCACCGGCTTCCTGTCCGGCTGGAACTACTGGGTGCTGTACATCCTCGTCAGCATGGCCGAGCTGTCGGCGGTCGGGATCTACGTGCAGTACTGGTGGCCGGGCGTGCCGACCTGGGTGTCCGCGCTCGTGTTCTTCGTCGCGATCAACCTGATCAACCTGACGAGCGTCAAGTCGTACGGCGAGACGGAATTCTGGTTCTCGATCATCAAGGTTGCCGCGATCGTCGGCATGATCGGCTTCGGCGGCTGGCTGCTCGTGGGCGGCCATGCGGGCCCGGAGGCCAGCGTCGCGAACCTGTGGCAGCACGGCGGCTTCTTCCCGAACGGCGTATCGGGCCTCGTGATGTCGATGGCGGCGATCATGTTCTCGTTCGGCGGGCTGGAGCTGGTCGGCATCACCGCGGCCGAGGCGGACGATCCGCAGCACAGCATCCCGCGCGCGACCAACCAGGTGATCTACCGCATCCTGATTTTCTACATCGGCGCGCTCGCCGTGCTGCTGTCGCTGTACCCGTGGCAGAAGGTCGTCACCGGCGGCAGCCCGTTCGTGCTGATCTTCCACGCGCTCAGCAGCGACCTCGTCGCGAACGTGCTGAACGTCGTCGTGCTGACGGCCGCGCTGTCGGTCTACAACAGCGGCGTGTACTGCAACAGCCGGATGCTGTTCGGCCTTGCGCAGCAGGGCAATGCGCCGAAGGCGCTGATGCGCGTGAACAAGCGCGGCATCCCGCTCGCGGCGCTCGGCGCGTCGGCGCTCGCGACCGGCGTGTGCGTGCTGGTCAACTACTTCATGCCGGGCAAGGCGTTCGAGCTGCTGATGGGGCTCGTCGTGTCGGCGCTGATCATCAACTGGGCGATGATCAGCCTGATCCACCTGAAGTTCCGCCAGGCCAAGCGCGCGGCGGGACAGGAGACGCGCTTCCGCAGTCTGGGCTATCCTTTCACGAATTACCTGTGCCTGGTGTTCATGGCCGCCATTCTCGTCGTGATGTACCTGACGCCGGACCTGCGGCTGTCGGTGTACCTGATCCCGGTGTGGCTTGCGGTGCTCGCGATCGGGTACCGTTTCCGCCAGAAGAACGCCCGGTACGAAGTGGGCAGCCGCGCATCGGCGCGGTGACGCAGGCGGCGATGCCGGCCGTGTGCCCGGAGACAGCACGATTTTTCATCCAACCAGACCGATAAAGCCATGTTCGAACACATCGACGCGTATCCCGGCGATCCGATCCTGACGCTCAACGAGAACTTCCAGAAAGACCCGCGCGAGCAGAAGGTCAACCTGAGCATCGGCATCTATTTCGATGCCGAGGGCCGGATTCCCGTGATGGAAGCCGTGCGCGAAGCCGAGACGGCGCAGCAGCGCGACGTCGGCCCGAAGCCGTATCTGCCGATGGTCGGCATGGCGCCGTACCGCGATGCCGTGCAGGCGCTCGTGTTTGGCGCGGATCACCCGACGCGCGCGGCGGGCCGGATCGCGACCGTGCAGACGCTCGGCGGCTCCGGCGCGCTGAAGGTCGGCGCCGATTTCCTGAAGCGCTACTTCCCGGATGCGCAGGTGTGGCTCAGCGATCCGAGCTGGGAAAACCACCGCTTCATCTTCGAGCGCGCGGGCTTCACCGTGAATACGTATCCGTATTACGACGCGGCGACGGGCGGCTTGAAGTTCGACGCGATGCTCGCGGCGATCGACGCGCTGCCGGCGCGCAGCGTCGTGCTGCTGCATGCGTGCTGCCATAACCCGACCGGTGTCGACCTCGATGAAGGCCAGTGGCAGAAGCTGATCGACGTGATCGAGACGCGCGGGCTGCTGCCGTTCGTCGACATGGCTTATCAGGGCTTCGGCGCGGGCCTCGATGCGGATGCGTTCGCGGTGCGTGAGCTGGCTCGGCGCGGGTTGCCGGCGCTGGTCGCGAACTCGTTTTCGAAGAACTTTTCGCTGTATGGCGAGCGGGTAGGTGGTTTGAGCGTGGTCTGTGAGGATGCTGGCGCGGCTGATCGCGTGCTTGGTCAGTTGGCTGGCGCGGTGCGCTCGAATTACAGCAACCCGCCGATTCATGGCGCGAAGATCGTGGCTACGGTGCTTAATACGCCTGCGCTGCGCAAGCAGTGGGAAGAAGAGCTGTCGGCGATGTGCCGCCGTATCGCGCGGATGCGTCAGTCGATTCACGACGGCCTGCGTGATCATGTCAGCGGCGAGGCGCTCACGCGGTATGTGAAGCAGCGGGGGATGTTTACGTATACGGGGCTGAGCGAATCGCAGGTCGATGCCCTGCGTGAAGTGCACGGCGTGTATATCCTGCGCTCGGGGCGGATGTGCGTCGCGGGGTTGAACGATTCGAATGTTGGTATTGTTGCCGATGCGATCGGGAAGGTGTTGAAGAGCGGCGTCTGAGTACGCCTGCGCGAGCTGACAAGAAACCGGCTGTTCCCGTCACGGGGGCAGCCGGTTTTTTGTGGTTCTTGAGGGCGGCGCCTGTCGACTCTGAGGCGCCGTTCGGACTCTCCAACCGACAACGACCGCTTCGAGGGAGCAACAGCCGTTAGTGCATCCGATTCCCTGCGCGACAGATCCGCCTTACGCAAAATGGAGTACCGACTGCCCCAGCGCGCAACATGGTTTTCCTGCCACTATCGATGGCAGGTCAACAAGCCTGGTCGTTGCGCTTGCTCATAAGCGGGGGCCGCCAAGGGTGAAACCACCGTCCACGACGATATCTTGCCCTGTGACGAACCGGGCGTCCTCGGACAGAAGCCATGCGACAGTGCCGGCCACGTCTTCCGGCGTTCCATTCCGGCGCAAATGTGCATGCGACGCGAGTCGGGCGGAGATTTCAGGATCGAGAGCCTCATCTGCCATCGGCGTCAGGATGATTCCAGGGCTGACTGCGTTGACGCGGACATTTCTCGGCCCTTGTTCTACCGCGAGCGTGTGCATCATCGCGATCAGCGCACCCTTGGTAGCCGCGTACGCCCCCGCACCGGGCATAACGCCATTTACCGTCCATGATGCGTTGATCACGATGGCCCCGCCTTCGAGAAAGGGCAGGCAATGCTTGATCGTGAGAAACGTCCCGAGGATGTTGGTAGCGATCACGCCATCGAAGTCGGCAACCGTGGTTTCGGCCAGTGGCTTGAACTCTCCCAGGACGCCGGCATTGGCGAAAAGGCCATCAATACGGCCATGGTCGCCAACAGCGTGCCGAACCGTTTCGTCGAGCGCCTCACCATTGGCTATGTCACAGGCGAAGGCCGACGCCGAACCGCCCTGGGCATTGATGTCGCCGGCCAACTGCTGAAGAGGCTCCGGTCGCCGTCCGACAAGAATCGTTCGAGCACCTTCCTGCGCGAGGCGAACCGCTGCGGCTCGCCCCATCCCGGTACCTGCACCTGTGACGACAACCGTCTTCTTTTCAAACCGGGAAAGCACCATGTAATACCTCCTTGGATGGAAACTGTACGGAGATGGTGCCAGTCCGGTCATTGGATGATAATTGGCGAGAATCTTGGAACACTTTAAAGCCATTCCATCAAATGGACCTGTTTCGTGCAATGCGGGCCTTCGTCATCACGGTGCAATCAGGGTCAATGAGTGCTGCGGCCACCGAGCTCGGTCAGTCGCCCGCTTTGGTTGGTCAGCACATTGCGGCACTGGAAGAACGCCTTGGCACCCGGCTTCTCAACCGGACGACTCGCCGCCAGAGCCTGACCGAGTTTGGGGCGAGCTACTTTGAGCAATGTCGAGACATTCTCGACCGGGTGGCACTTTCGGAAGAGCTGGCTGAATTCCAGCGCACGCAGATTCAAGGACGCTTGCGTATCACGGCACCCTCGACGTTCGGCGCCGAGGCCTTGATGCCCGCATTGTGTGGCTTTCGCGCGATCGCGCCTCACGTAGAACTCGATGTCACGTTGACCGATCGGAACGTTGATCTAGTTGAAGAAGGGTTCGACATTGCCTTCCGCATCGGATCGTTGCATGACAGCCGCATGGTCGCACGCCCGTTGATGCCGTATCGCATGGTCGTTGGCGCTTCGCCAGCCTATCTTGCCCGCATGGGTAGTCCCGCGCACCCCAGCGAACTCGAGAACTACGAGGCGGTCGCCTTTACCCCGTCGGGGCGCTCGCCGTGGAAGTTTACCCAAGGCAAGAATGAGGTCCGGGTATCGCCCAGCCGAACGATCGTCGTGAATAGCGGACAGGCCGTTCGGGTTGCAGCCCTGGCGGGGCTGGGCATCGTCATGCAACCGGAGATTCTGCTGAAACGCGATGTGGAAACAGGCGCTATCGTCCAGCTGTTCCCGGATTGGCACGTCGGTGAACGACCAATGTGGCTGCTGTATTACCGTGATCGCCGAATGACACCCCGGCTACGCAGTTTCGTCTCCTATGCCGTGAGCACTTTCGGTTCATCGAGCCCAAAGGGGGCACCCTAACTACAAACTTCGGCTTCGAAGGGCGCGGTGGTTCGGACTATCACAGTTTTCCCGGGCGGCTAGTGGCTGGTGCGAAGCCGACACCTGAGGGGCAAGCGTACGCTCGAAGCGGACGCCGCATCCTGGCCGGACCCAGAAGTTTGAAATTGGTCTCCAGTCGCGCTCTGGCATCGACCGCCCAACTTCCGCTGTCGACCCTATCGAGCCGCTCGGGCAGGTTCTACCACCGTCCGCTCCCGGCGCCGCATGAGACGACCGCTGATAACGCGTCGGCCTTTGTTCGTCGGCCATCATCGACGACCCACGGAATCCGAATACATAAAACAGGTCAGTCAGCCTTGGGCACGCACGCTCGACGGAGCCGATGGAAAGTCTTGACGGCACTCCGCCCATTTCAGGATCGCATCCAGTGCCGGGCACAGCGCCTGTCCCCAGTCAGTCAGGCGATAGTCCACCTTGGGTGGCACCTCATGATAGACCGTGCGCGTCACAATGCCGTCCTCTTCGAGGCGGCGTAGCTGTTGGGCAAGCATCTTTTGCGTGATGCCGGGGATCAGCTTCCCGAGGTCCGAAAAGCGTCGCACCTGGCCACCGAACAGGTGAAACAGGATGACCAGCTTCCAGCGTCCTTCCAGCAGCTTGAATGCGGCCTCGACATCGATCGCGGCGGTCGTGGGGGTGTAGGCTTTTCGGTTAGGCACGACTTACTTACTTTTTGGTGTGTTCTTGCGATGTGGTAAGTATAGCGACATCATTGGGACTTGAAGCCATGATCTTCAGGGAAAGTATGATGAACGTGACCTTGCCGTCGCCGCTGGATGTCTATCTGAACGCGGAGGCCAATAGCGACACCGCGCCTCTCGTCCACTGCTTCGCTTCGGATGCCGTTGTGCACGACGAGGGACGCACGATCAAGGGGCTCGAAGCAATCCAGGCCTGGAAGAAAGACAGCAAAGCCAAGTACCAGTACCGCGTCGAGCCGTTGGACTTGTCCCAGAATGGCGCCGTCGTCACGATGCGCGCCAGGCTCACCGGTTCCTTCCCCGGTAGCCCGCTCGAACTGACCTACACGTTTGTCTTGGCCGACGGCAAGATCGCGTCTCTGGAGATTCGCTGATGAGCGCTACATTCGAACTTCGCGCCAGCGCCATCACCGGCACCGAGTACGTCATCGACGGCGGAACCGTTCCGACTGCGTGATCTGAGCCGCTTGTCGGTGGACGTCGGCGCGCTTCGGCGTAGGCGAAGCCAGTTTTGCAGATAGCTGTTCGCGGTTGCTGTTTAAGGGTGGACGGCAAGCTCTGAGTGCGACCGGCGACCGTCTGATGTCGAGCTTTGAGCGGACCCGCGAAAGCTTCCGCTGAACGGCTCAAAATGGCCGAGCGCCGACGGTTAGCCCCGCGCTCCCATAAAACCCCGATGAACTTTCCCGTGCGGCGCGCAATCCCGCCCCGAGCACCTGTCGCCCCCATGCGCGCGACGGTACGATGTGCGCATTGCTATCCCCGAATCAAAGGAACAGTCCAAGCATGACCATCCGAATCGTCCAACTGGGATCCCCGCGCGCGCCCGGCGAAGGCCTGCGGATCGGCACGGTGCGGCGCCCGCCGCGCGGCGTGCCGAAGGCCGAGTTCGCGTCGCGCGACTATTACGACGTGTGGCTGCCGACGCTGTCGCCGACCCCCGAACTCGTCACGCAAGCGCAGGCCGCCGAAACCGACGCCGACTGGCACGCGTTCGCCCGCAAGTTCCGCGCGGAGATGAATCACGGCGACGCGTCAAAGGTGCTCGACGTGCTGGCCGCGCTGTCGGCGACCTCGCATTTCTCGATCGGCTGCTATTGCGACAACGAACAGCGCTGCCACCGCAGCATCCTGCGCGAGCTGCTCGCCGAGCGCGGCGCAGCAATCGAGCCGGACGCAGGCTAAAGCGCGTGGGGCACGCGAGCCGCACTCACGCCGGCTCCCCGCGCGCCGCCCACGGCGGCAACTCCGCCCACCCAAGCGGCCCATAAACCGTCACGCCCGCCGATTCCACCGTCTCGACGAATGCCTGCAGCGTCGCACCGCCCATCACACGCAGCGTGTTGGCGTCGAGAAAATTCTCGCTGCGCAGCCACGGCGCGGCGCCGCGATTAATCTGCTCGACACTGCACGTGCATGCATGGCGGCCTGCCTCAGGCGGCAGCAGCAGCGGCGCGTCGAACGCGACCTTCAGCACCTGCGTGCGGGAATCGCTGTACGGCGGCTGCGCCGCGTCCTGGTACGGCACCTCCGCCCAGCGCTCGCCGCATTGCTCGTCGAGCGGCAGGCACGTGAAGTACGCCCACGGCGCGCGCACGAAGCACAGCCGGTAGAGGTCGCGCGCGCCATCCAGATTCGCAATCAATCCCATCTCGCGTCCCGTTCGGTTCAAAGTCCCCGCTGCAATGATCCCGACTCCCGGCCCGAGCATGCGGGTCTACACTTCCTTTGACAGCCGCGCGGCCGCGGCGTTGAGCGCCGCCGCCGCGGGCGACTCGCTTGACGTGGGTCAAGCGGGCAGCGGCCCGCGCCTCTATGCTCACGTCATGGATACGTCGAAACGGTGACGGGCTGGCAATGCAGATTCATTTCCCGCCAGATCCGCCGGAATATTGCGGGCGGGATCTGGTTGTCGCGTTTACCGCGATCGTCGATGGCGATTGCGTGCAGTGCGCGATCACGGCCGAAGCGCTCGAGGATCATTTCGGCGCGGCGTCGCTGCTCGAGCGGGAGCTGATCGGCGCATTCGACGCGCATCGCACGGCGATCGAACGTGAAGCGCGCAGGATGCTCGAGGAGATCGGCGGGCGGCCGGTGCTGCTGCACAGCGGGCATTTCCGGTCCGCCGGATGAAGCGGCAGGCAGGACGCGGCCGGATGGCTGCAGGAGGAGGCATGGCACTGTCGGGCAATATCCGGGAACACGACTGGACCGTCGAGGTCGAGACGCGGCCGGACGACGCGGGCGGGTTCCGCTGCAGGGTTCGCGTCGAGCACGGCGAGGGCGCCGGCCGGTTTCACCATGAATTCGAGCACGGGCTGGCGTATCCGACCGAGCGCGAGGCGGTGCTGGCGGGCCTGCGGGCCGGCATGACGTGGATCGAGCTGAAGCGCTCGCAGGTGTTCAACGTGTAGGACGGCACGAACGCCGCACGCGGGGGCGTGCGGGCAACGCGCGGCAGGACCCGCGCACGATGCCGGTCGGACTGCGGCCGGCGGGCACCGGCCATGCAGTCGCGGATGAATCTTCGCCGCGCCGCAGCAATGCGGACGGCGCATACAAGGTGGTCGGCACGAGGGCGGCGCCGTCAGGAGAAACAATATGGGCGTGAGCATGCAGATCGCCTACTTCGGATTCGCAGGTTCGGCCGCGCTGGAAGCGGAAGCGGGCGAGCAGCTGGTGCGCCTCGAACGGTTCCGCTCGCTGATCAGTGGTTGCCACCTGGCGATCGAGGCGCGCTCGGGCGACGCGGGGCTGCGCGCATACGACGTGCGGCTCGATTTGATTACCCACGGCAATGAGTTGCGGCCGATTCCGCACTGCGTCGGCGAAGACGCGGGCGAGGCCGTGCGCACGGCGTTCGCGCAAGCGGAACGCACGCTGCTCGCGTGGCAGGTCGGGCAGGGGGCGGGAGCGCCCGGCGCGCTCGCGCAGGGCTCGCATGCGGTGCGCTGAGCCGCGCGCGCGGGAGCCGGCGGGCGGCCCGGCCGCGTCAGACGCGCGCGAGCGCTTCGGCGTCGATGATGCGCACGCGCTTGCCGTGCGTCTCGACGAGCGCGTCGCGATGGAAGCGGGAGAACATCCGGCTGACGGTCTCGAGCTTCATCCCGAGGTAACAGCCGATTTCCTCGCGCGTCATCCGCAAATTGAACTCGGATGCGGAATAGCCGCGCTCCTGGAAGCGCGACGACAGGTTCAGCAGGAAATGCGCGACGCGCTGTTCGGCGGACATCGTGCCGAGCAGCAGCATCTGGCTCGATTCGCGGACGATCTCGCTGCTCAGCATCTGGTACAGGAAGTGCTGCATCGGCTTCATTTCGCGGCAGGCCGCCTCGAGCTGGCCGAACGGGATGATGCACACGACGCTGTCCTCGAGCGCGATCGCGTCGCAGCAGTGCTGGCCGCCGCCGATGCCGTCCATGCCGAGCGTCTCGCCGGCGATCTGGAAGCCGGTTACCTGTTCGCGGCCGTCGCGATGCACCATCACCGTCTTGAAGGACCCCGCGCGCACCGCGTAGATGCTCTGGAACGGATCGTCGGTGCGGAACAGCGCGTCGCCCTGGCGCACGTGGCGGGTCGTGCAGATGATCGCGTCGAGCCGGCCGTATTCGGCCGCGGTCAGGTGCGGCGGCAGGCACAGCGATCGCATCGCGCACACCGAGCAGCGCGCGGACGGATGTTTCGGGGCGTCGGCGCGGGCGATCGCGTGGAGCGTCACGGGCCGCGGCGCGACGGGCGTGACGGGCTCGGCGGCGGCTGCGCTAACGGATGCTGGGGAGGACATGATGCACTCCGGCACGTTCAGGAGGGGTGCGCGCGACGCGAGCGCACCAGCGATTCGATCACGTGGCATGCGGCGTCGAATTCGGCGGTCTTGTCGAAGAAGTAGTCCGCCCCGGCCATCGCGCATGCCTCCCTGAATGCCGGCGCCGAATGATTCGTCAGCACGATGGTCACGACGCGCGGCGCGGCCTTCGACAGCATCCCGATCAGGTCGAGGCCACTGCCGTCCGCGAGCCGCAGGTCGACGATCACGACATCCGCCTGGCACCGGCGGATGTGCGACCACGCGCCGTGTCCGTCCTCCGCTTCGCCGACGACGTCGACGCCGCGAATCGCGCCGACGAGCAGCGCGATCCGGCGCCGCACGGCAGCGGCATGATCGACGAGAAACACGCGGAGCGCGGCGGGCGACAGGCTGGCATTCATGTAAACCAGTATCCCGTTGCGGCGCCCAAATTGAAATCGGCCGAGTTGGAAGTTTGCGTAGGCCGGTTCGTCGCGGTGTAGGGTTTTTCCTACACCGCGCGATGTCGTGCGCCGCCGCGCGGCGGCGGCCGGGTCATGCGTTCGCGCGTGCGGCGAGCGCGTCGCGCGCGGTGCGGCAGGCGGCGAGATCCCACGCGGCGCAGCCGACGCTCTTGAACAGCAGCGGCCCGCGGCGCTCGAACGTGCCGCGCAGCACGTCGGCGAGCGACGCGACGTCGCGCCAGTCGACCTGCGCAAGGATCAGGTCGCCCGCCTCGTGGCGCGCGCCGGCCGGATCGTCGACCACGAGCCGGCTGTTGCGCACGGTGCCCGCGTCGATTTCCGCCGCATCGGCCGTGAACGCGCCGACACCCACCACCAGCCGGCCTTCGCGCGCGGGTTCGCGGTATACGGGCGTGCGGCTCGTCGTCAGCGTGACGACGACGTCGATCGCGTCGGGAATCCGTTCACCGTCGAGCGGCGCAAGCTGCGGCGCATGCGCGCGATGGGCCGCGCAGAAATCGGCGGCGCTCGCGGAGGTGGAGCCGCGCACGTGCAGCCGCGCGCCGGGGAAGATCGCCGCGAGCGCTTCCGCGTGATTGGCCGCCTGCTTGCCGGTGCCGATCAGCAGGATCTCGCGCGGCGCGTCGCCGTGCAGCGCCTGGATGCCGAGCGCGGTGATCGCGGCGGTGCGCCGCCCGGTGACGGTCGGGCCGTCGAGCACGAAGCGCATTTCGCCCGTCACGGCGTCGCATGCGATCACCTGCCCGAGGATCGTTGGCAGCCCGCGCGCGCCGTTGCCGGGGCACACGTTCACCAGCTTGTGGATCGCGAGGTCGTTCGCGCTCGATGGCATCGACAGCATCACGCCGCCTGCCTGCAGCGGCACGACGAGCCGCTCGGGGCTGACGATGCCGCCGGTCGCGTATTCGACGACGGTTTGCCGGAGCGTGGCGAGCAGCGCCGGATAGTCGAGCAGCGCGGCTGTGGCGGCCGCATCGAAAACGGGAGTCTGGGCAAGGGCGGTCATCGTGTGCGTCGTTTCGTCGGTGAGCATGGAGGGCGGGCGCGTCGCGCGCCCGCTACGGGGCTGCCGGATACCGTGGCACCGGCGGTTTGGATCAAATTTATACCAGTTGACCGGGGCAGGGCAAGCCAGAAAATCAAGCAGGTCGGTAATTTTGGTTCTAATATCAGTCCAAAAGGGCTGCTGCGGTACGCAAACCGGCCAGCCGGCCGCGCCGCTCCGGTATAGTGCGAACCCATTCCGATCCACGCCCCCACGATCCGGCAGGAGCATCACGATGTCGTCCGCGCGTCTCGAATCAGTCGAAAGCGGTTTCAGGCCGCTGCAAATCTACGAGCAGGTGGCGGAGCGAGTCCGCGAGGAGATCCGCGCGGGCCGCTACGCGCCCGATTCCCGCCTGCCGTCGGAGCGCGAGCTCGCGGCGCTGTTCCAGGTCGGCCGCCCGGCCGTGCGCGAGGCGCTGGGCGCGCTGCAGAACGAGGGGCTCGTGTTCACGAAGCGCAACTCGGGCACCTACGTGGTGTCGGCCCCGCTCGACGTGCTGACGCAGCGCGGCGATGCGCCCGGTGCGGCCGAAGCCGATTTCAGCCCGACATCGACGCTCGACGTGCGGCTGATCCTGGAGCCTGCGATCGCACGCCGCGCGGCCGAGCACGGCCGGCCGGACCCGATCGCCGAAGGCTATCTCGCGCAGATGGAGACGATCACCGACGTCGACGATCCGCACCAGCGCGCGCTGTGGAACGAGAGCGACCGGCTGTTCCACCGCCAGCTCGCGCTGATGACGGGCGACGCGCTGATCGTGAAGATCGCCGACGAGGTCGCGAAGACGATGGACCAGCCGCTGTGGAAGCGCCTGAAGGACGACGGGATCTACGACGCGGGCCGGATCCGGCTCTACGTGTCCGAGCACCGGCTGATCTACGAGGCGATCGTCTCCGGCGACGCCGATGCAGCCGCGTTCTACGTCGAGCAGCATATCCGCCGCGTGCGGCGCGACATCGCGCCGAAGTGATCGGCCGGCTCGCGTTCTGGTCTGATTTTTGACCAGAACGCGGAAATCTATTTTGAAAGTGCTTGCATAGTGACCACTTGTGTCCTACATTGGTTTGACAAAAACCAATCTGGAGACACATGATGCGTCAACTCTTCATCGTGCTCGCCGTGGCTGCCGCCACCGGCGCGCTGGCTTCCGCGCACGCGCAGGAAGTCGTCACGATCGGCCATTCGGCGCCGCTCACCGGCCCGCAGGCCGCGAACGGCAAGGACAACGAGAACGGCGTCCGTCTCGCGATCGACGAGCTCAACAAGCAGGGCCTGAAGGTCGCCGGCAAGGCCGTTACGTTCAAACTGGTTTCCGAGGACGACCAGGCCGACCCGAAAGCCGGCGTGCAGGTCGCGCAGAACCTCGTCGACAAGGGCGTCGTGGCGGTGCTCGGGCCGTACAACTCCGGCGTCGCGATTCCCGCGTCGCGCGTGTACAGCACCGCAGGCGTGCCGATCCTGCCGGTCGCGTCGAACCCGGCGCTGACGAAGCAGGGCTTCAAGAACATCTTCCGGATCGGCGCGAGCGACGAGCAGCTCGGCGGCACGATGGCCGTGTTCGCCGCGAAGACGCTCCACGCGAAGACCGCCGCGATCATCGACGATCGCACCGCGTACGGCCAGGGTGTCGCCGAGCAGTTCGCGAACATCGCGAAGGCGAACGGGATCAGGATCGTCGACCAGGAATTCACGAATTCGTCGGCGACCGATTTCCTCGGCATCCTCACCAAGATCAAGGCCGGCAACCCCGACGTGATCTTCTTCGGCGGCTACGCGGCGCAAGGCGCGCCGATGGCCAAGCAGATGAAGCAGCGCGGCCTTCGCGCGAAGCTGCTCGGCGGCGACGGGATCTGCTCGGCCGACATGGGCAAGGTGGCGGGCGAGGCCGCGTCGATCGTCTATTGCGCGCAGGGCGGCGTCGCGCTCGAGAAGACGCCCGCCGGGCGCGAGTTCCTGAAGAAGTACCACGACACCTATCACACCGACACGCAGGTGTACGGCGTCAACTATTACGACGGCGTGAAGCTGCTCGCCGACGCGATGGTCAAGGCCGGCACGACGACCGACAAGGCGAAGCTCATCGCGCAGCTCGCGAAATCGGACTACAAGGGCGTCGCGGGCACCTATTCGTTCGATGCGTACGGCGACCTGAAGGGCGCGCCGACCACCGTCTATGTGATCCGCAACGGCCTGCCGGCGCCTTACGGCGATTGACCGGCACGGCCCCGTCGGCCTGCTTGAGGCGCGCGCGTCCCGCGACGCGCGCATCGTTTTTCCCCTCCCTGAACCCCCGATGAAACTGACCCGATCCCTGTCCACCGTCGAAGTCCACACCGGCGGCGAAGCGTTCCGCATCGTCACGAGCGGGCTGCCGCGCCTGCCGGGCGACACGATCGTCCAGCGCCGCGCCTGGCTGAAGGAGCACGCCGACGAGATCCGCCGCGCGCTGATGTTCGAGCCGCGCGGCCACGCCGACATGTACGGCGGCTACCTGACCGAACCGGTGTCGCCGCAGGCCGATTTCGGCGTGATCTTCCTGCACAACGAGGGCTACAGCGACCACTGCGGGCACGGCGTGATCGCGCTCGCGACCGCCGCGGTGGAGCTCGGCTGGGTGCAGCGCACCGCGCCGGAAACGCGGGTCGGCATCGATGCGCCGTGCGGCTTTATCGAGGCGTTCGTGACATGGGACGGCGAGCACGCGGGCCCGGTGCGCTTCGTCAACGTGCCGTCGTTCATCTGGAAGCGCGACGTATCGGTCGAGACGCCGTCGTTCGGCACCGTGACGGGCGACATCGCGTACGGCGGCGCGTTCTACTTCTATGTCGACGGCGCGCCGTTCGACCTGCCGGTGCGCGAAGCCGCGGTCGAGCAGCTGATCCGCTTCGGCGCGGAAGTGAAGGCGGCGGCGAACGCCGCGTATCCGGTCGTGCATCCCGAGATTCCGGAGATCAACCACATCTACGGCACGATCATCGCGAACGCGCCGCGCCATCCGGGCTCGACGCAGGCGAACTGCTGCGTGTTCGCCGACCGCGAGGTCGACCGCTCGCCCACCGGCTCCGGCACCGGCGGCCGGGTCGCGCAGCTCTACCAGCGCGGGTTGCTCGCGGCCGGCGACACGCTTGTTAACGAATCGATCGTCGGCACGATCTTCAAGGGGCGCGTGCTGCGCGAGACGACGGTCGGCGGCCTGCCGGCCGTGATTCCGGAGGTGGAGGGCCGCGCGTACATCTGCGGCTTCGCGAACTGGATCATCGACGAGCGCGATCCGCAAACCTACGGCTTCCTCGTGCGCTGAGCGTGCACGCAGCGTCGAACGCGGCCCGCAACCCCGTGGCGCGTTCGCCTGCCGGACAGCCCGTTCGACAGCCGATCACACGTTGAACCGCTTGTAGTACCAGGCTTGGCGCGCGTTCCCGGTTCCCGGGCGCGCGCCTTTTTTGCGCACGTCGCCGGCGCGTGCGGCGGACGGGCCGGCGCCGGCCCGCCGGAAGGCCGCGCGAGTTTTGGTACGATGCTGCCTTTCCAGCAGATCCCCCATCCGCGTGAATCGCCGAAACGTGTCGTCAGTACGTGACCTCTGTGCCAAGTGGATCGCGCGCGCCCAACCCGTCGCGGCCGCCGCCGCCGCGCCAGTCAAGCGCCTCCTGGCCGTCGCCTGGTTCCGCCTGCGCCATCCGACGCGCCGCGGCGTCGTGTTCGCCGTCGCCGCCGTGCCGGCGCTGTTCCTGCTGTACGTGCTCGCGCTCGTCCCGTTCACGCCGGGCATCGGCGACATCCGCAAGGCGCGCGTCGACCAGCCCGCGCAGGTGCTGTCGGCCGACGGCAAGCTGCTCGCCGAGTTCAAGCCGTCGAACCGCGAGTGGGTCGCGCTCAAGCAGATTTCGCCGCACATGGTCGATGCGCTGATCGCGACCGAGGATCACCGCTTCTACGAACATCACGGCCTCGACTGGCGGCGCACGGCGGGGGCCGCGCTGCATACGTTCTCGGGCAGCCGGCAGGGCGGCTCGACGATCACGCAGCAGCTCGCGCGCAACCTGTACCCGGACGAGATCGGCCGCGCGCCGACGCTCACCCGCAAGCTGAAGGAGGCGATCACCGCGCTGAAGATCGAGGCGGTCTACAGCAAGGCGCAGATCCTCGAGACCTACCTGAACACGGTGCCGTTCCTGTACAACGCGTACGGCGTCGAGATGGCCGCGCGCACCTATTTCGACAAGTCGGCCGACGAGCTCGACGTGCTCGACAGCGCGACGCTGGTCGGGATGCTGAAGGGCAACAGCTATTACAACCCGGTGCTGAACCCGGAGCGCGCGCTGCAGCGGCGCAATACGGTGCTCGGCCAGATGGTGAAGTACGGCAAGCTCGCGCCGGCCCAGTTCGAGCAGCTCAAGCGCCGGCCGTTGCGGATCGACTTCGAGCGCCAGAAGGAGCCGCCGGGCCCCGCGCCGCATTTCGCGCAGCAGTTGCGCAAGTGGCTGATCGCGTGGGCCGACCGCAACGACTACAACATCTACTCGGACGGCCTGATCGTGCGCACGACGATCGACGCGCGCCTGCAGGCGATGGCGACGCAGGCGCTGAAGCAGCAGGCGAACGCGCTGCAGGGCATTGCGAACGGCGCGTGGAGCGGCCGCGACGGCTGCGGGACCGACAACGAGGTGTTCCGCATGTTCATGCGCGAGGCGCCGGAATACAAGGCGATGCAGGATGCCGGCAAGGGCGACGCCGCCGCGATGAAGGCGCTTGCCGCCGACCGCGGCTTCATGCGCGCGCTGTGCAAGACGAAGACCGACGTGCAGGCGGGCTTTCTCGCGATCGACCCGCGCAACGGGCAGATCCGCGCGTGGGTCGGCAGCCGCGATTTCACGAGCGAGCCGTTCGACCACGTCGTGCAGGCGCGCCGCCAGCCGGGCTCGACGTTCAAGCCGTTCGTCTATGGCGCGGCCTTCGAGAGCGGGATGACGCCCGACGACACGTTCATCGACCAGCCGGTGGAAATTGCGCTGAAGGGCGGCGAGATCTGGCGGCCGAACGACGACGCGCCGCCGACCGGCAAGCCGATGACGCTGCGCGACGCGATCGCGCTGTCGCGCAACCGGATCACCGCGCAGGTGATGGACAAGCTCGGGCCGGCGAAGGTCGCGCGGCTCGCGTATGCGATGGGCGTGCGCGACAGCACGCTCGAACGCGTGCCGTCGCTCGCGCTCGGCACGAGCCCGGTGACGCTGAAGGAAATGGTGGCGTCGTACGCGACGATCGCCAACGGCGGGCTGTACGTCGAGCCGCAGATGGTCACGCGCATCGAGACCCGCCAGGGCGAGGTGCTCGCCGAGTTCGCGCCGGCGCCGCCCGAGCGCGCGCTCGACGCCGAGGTCGACAAGACGCTCGTCGACGTGATGCGCGACGTCGTCGATCGCGGCACCGGCACGAGCATCCGCACGCGCTTCGGGATTCGCGGCGACGTCGCGGGCAAGACCGGCACCACGCAGGACAACGCGGACGGCTGGTTCATCCTGATGCAGCCGAACCTCGTCGCGGGCGCGTGGGTCGGCTTCGACGACGGCCGCGTGACGCTGCGCAGCGATTACTGGGGGCAGGGCGCGCACAGCGCGCTGCCGATCGTCGGCGACGTGTTCCAGCGGGCGCTGCGGGCGCGGCTGATCGACGGCAAGGCGAAGTTCGACACCGAGCCCGCGCCGGGCTGGTTCGCATCGATGCAGGAGCGCGTGACCGGCCTGTTCGGCAGCTGGTTCAGGACCGAGACGAAGACGCCGCCCGTGGCGAAGATCCGGCGTGCGCCGGAGCCGGACGAAGCGGAGGCCGAAGCGGCGTCGGCGGCGTCCGCGCCGGAAGCCGCGTCGGGTGGCGTCGTCGAGGAACGGGTGCCGGCCTCCGAAGTGGCCGCATCGGCGGCCGCGCTGGCGGCGAGCGCGGGCAGCGCGCCGCAGCCGCCGTCGAATGGCGCGGGCAATGCGACGCCGCCCGCCGGTTCGCCGCCTGTCGCAACCCCATCGCCCGCCTCGCCGCCTGCGCCAGAGCCGGCGGCGCCCGACACGCAACCGCCGACCGGCGCCAGCAGCGTGTATTGATTCGCCCGTTCAGGTTTTGCGCGGGGCTGCCGTAATACCGCCAATACGACAGCCCCGCGGCCGCGCCGCGTTCCCTGATGCGCAATTTCTACGATTACGTCGCGCTCGAGCGCGACGATTTCGCGGCCGGCACGCCGGTCGGCTTCGATGTCTACGACATCGGCGGCGCCGCGCTGCTGCCGGCCGGCACCACGTTGCACGACCACGCGCAGCATGCGTTCCTGTTCGACCATTTCCGTCCCGCGCGACGGGGCGAAGTCGCCCGGCAGGCGCCGCCGGACGGCGTGCCCGCGGTCGCGGGCATGGGGCTGTCGATCGGCAAAGTGGTCGGCATCCGGCGGCGGGTGGGCGAAACGCGCGCGATGCAGCGTTGCCGGGTGATCGGCCACGGCGCGTCGCAGTCGCTGTTCGTCGAGCCGCAGCACGGGGCGGAGCTGGCGTTCGCGCGTGGCGACGACGTCGAGGTGATCGCGATCGGGCGCGCCGCGGTGTTCCGCTTCGCGGCAACCGTCGACGTGCTGCAGGCCGCGCCGTCGCCGTACATGATCCTGTCGCCGCCCGGCTTCGTCGAGCGCCTGCGCGCCCGCTCGGAGCCGCGTGTGCCGGCGCGGCTCGCCGCCCGCTGCAGCAGCGGGCAGGACGGCGTCGGCAGCTTCGGCATCGTTCACGACATCAGCCTGAGCGGGCTGTCGATCGCCGCGACCGGGACGATCGCACCGGCGGGCGAGCCGTTGCGCATCCGGCTGCCTTACGAAGTGGGCGGCAGCGTCGCGCTGCTGGCGCTGGACGGCACGGTGCGCCACACGCGCGCGGACCCGGCCGCGCCGACGCTCGTGCTGCATCACGTCGCTTACGGCGACATGGAGGCGGCCGATGTGCTGCGCCTGAAGGCCTTGCTGTTCGACCGGCTGATGGCGTCGGAGGGCGGGGCGGGCTGAGCGGGGCTGACGGGATTCTGTATGTCGATGCCGTCAATCATCTGATGAATGTGAAAAATTCCCGTTTATTGTCCGATTCCAGACAACAGTGAATTTGCGATTTAAGTATTTACCCTGATAACCGAGCCTCCTAGACTTCTACTCATGCGCACCGAACCCAATGTCCGATGCGTTTGAAAAAACAATCTCGGAGGTTCTGAATCATGAAGTCGCTGATCAACGCAGTTGCACTGGCCGTCATCGTGGCCGCCCCGGTGGCATCGTTCGCCCAATCGAACCAGCAGCCGCTGACCCGCGCGCAAGTACGCGCCGAACTGGTCCAGCTCGAAAAGGCGGGCTACAACCCGAACGACTGGATCAACTACCCGGAAAACATCCAGGCCGCGCAGGCCAAGATCGCCGCCGCGCGGAACACCGGCGCGCAAGCCGATACGACGGGGTATGGCGCGAACGCTGCCGCCGCGTCGCAATCGGGTCAGCGCGTGGTCTTGCCGGCTGCGGGTGATACGTCGGAGATCTACAAGGGTCGTTGAGCGCCGTGTGCCGGCGGCCCGTTCAGGGCTGCTGGATCGCCGGGCCGGAAGGAAAAAGCCTGCACTCGTTTGAGTGCGGGCTTTTTTGCGTCTGGAAGCCGCGCGTGGAAGCCTTTTGAAACCTGATCGCCGGGGCACGCGTGAGGCTGGCTCATTTACGCCCATCGGGCGGCGAATTCGCCTGCGGCGCCGCCGGTCCTCCCCGCGCCCGCTCAACAAGCACGAGCGCAATACCGCCAAGAATCGCCGCCGACGCGATCGCGAGCCGCCACGTCGGCTGCTCCGCGAGAAACACCACCGCGCCGCACGCGGCGATCGGCGGCACCGACAACTGGACCGCGGCCGCGCGCATCGCGGTGAGGTGCCTCAACGCCGCATACCAGATCACGTAGCCGATGCCGGACGTCAGCGCGCCGGACGCCACCGCGAGCAGCGCGCCGCGCGTCGTCATGTGAAAGCGCCCGGCCGCGACCGCGCTCAGGGCCAGCGCCATCGGCGCGGCGCGCAGGAAGTTGCCGGCGGTGGCCGCGAGCGGATCGGCGAGCCCGCGCCCGCGCAGCGAATAAATGCCCCACGCGACGCCGGCGGCCGACATCAGCACGACGCCGGCCGGCGTCGGCGCGGACACGCCGGGCGATACGAGGTACAGCAGCCCCGCGACCGCGGCGCCCATCCCGACCCAGCCCGACGCGGCGAATCGCTCGCCGGCATGCAGCCCGGCCGCGAACATCGTCAGCTGGACCGCGCCGAACAGGATCAGCGCGCCGGTCGCCGCGCTCACCGTCAGGTACGCGAACGAGAAGCACGCGACATACGCGAACAGCATCGTCGCGGCCAGCCAGTCCACGCGCGGCGGCGCGCGGCGCGCGCCCGCGCGGACCACGATCGCGAGCATCAGCGCGCCCGAGACGAGGCGCACGCTGCCGAAGCTGGCCGCGTCGATCTGCGCGTCGTGCAGCGCGAGACGGCACAGCAGGGAATTCGACGCGAACGCGAGCATCGCGGCGGCCGTCAGCAGCACGGTGCGCGCGACCGGCTGCGCGTGCCGGGCCGGATCGGACGTGGCGAGCGGGCGCATCGCGGCGTCACAGATGGCCGGCGGCGATCAGCGCCGCGCCGCCGAGCAGCGCGAAGCCGAGCGGCGCGGTGAGCCGCCGCCCCCACGCGGCGTTCTTCTCGACCGCCATCGCGGCCGCGAGCGCGAGCATCCAGCCGACGCTGCCGGCGCCGACGACGAACATCAGCAGCATCAGCGCCCAGCAGCAGCCGACGCAGAACAGCCCGTGCCGCCCGCCGAGCGCGAACGCCTGGCGTTGCGGCGCGCGGCCGCGCCAGTGGCTGATCACGAAACTGAGCGGCGTGCGGCAGCGGTCGAGGCAGCGCGTCTTCAGCGCGCTGAACTGGAACGCGCCGGCGAGCGCGAACACGGCCGCGCCGATCACCCAGCCGCGCCACGCGAGCGCCGGCACCTGCGCGACGCCGGCCAGCAGCAGCGCGTGCAGCGCATGCGCGAGCAGCCCGAACGCGCTCCACACCGCGACGTAGCCGGCGCCCACCAGCACGAGCAGGCGCGCGCGGTCCGGCCGGCCCGCGACGACGCGCGCGAACGCGTTGAACAGCGACAGCGTGGTCGGCAGCATCATCGCGAGAATCATCAGCGTCCACGCAGCCGCGGAGAACACGGCCGGCAGCCATATCGCGCCGCCGGGCAGCGCGCGGCACAGCGCGGCGGCCGGCCCGGAGGCGGTCCACGTGTCGTGCTCGAGGTAGCGGCCGTATGGGCTGCGCGTCCACGCCCACAGCGCGGCCCACGCGAGCGCGACGAGGCTCGCGAGCACGAGCGGGAATACGCGTCGATGCGGCAGCGCGGCCATGGCCGGTTTCGTCGCCGCCGCGCGAACGCAGCCGGTTCGCGCGGCGCGCGGCGCCGTTCAGGCGTCGAACAGGAAGGTGCTCTGCAGCGCGTTGTGGTTCGTCAGGTTGACGTCGATGCCGATCGCCGCATTCTTCGAGCGATAGACAGGCGCCTTGCCGACGAACACGGGCGCGCCGGGCACGGTCGAGAACACGGTATCCGTCAGCGTCGTCTGCGCGCCGCTCGGGCCGAGGTACGGCTCGAGTTCCGCGTGATAATCGGTGCCGATCTTCAGCGTGCCCTTCGCGCCGACGACGTCGAACGTGATCGGCGCGCGCTCGACCGACACGACGGTGCCGATCAGCTTCGCGAGATCGGCGATCGGCCCGCCGGCCTGGCCCGTGTAGACCTTCAGCAGCGCCTTTTCCTGCTCGTCGGACGCGGTGTCGTTGATATAGATCGCGGCGGTCCAATTGCCCTGCAGGATGTTGCCGGGCACGTGGCAGACGGCGGCGATCGTGCAGCCGCTGACGTCGATGCCGTCGATGGCGCCTTTGTCCATGTGCCACGAGACGATCGTGTCGCAGGTGCCGAAATCGGGATCCTCGCCGATCCAGCACGGACACAGCACGCGGCAATTGCAGACCTCCAGCAGACGGCCTTCCAGGTGATAGCTCATTGTTGCCTCCTTTGTGCTAGGGCAAGCGCGCCGTGCGCGATGCAGCGACGGGCGGCCGGCGCGAGGTCGGGCCGCCACGGCGGTGCGATGGCGAAATGCGCTGAGGAATGCAGCGGGTGTGGGGAGCGCGGGATGGATGCGATATCGGGACCGAAACGGCGTATCGATTTTCCAGTGTAGGCGGGCAAGGGCGATATTCAAGCGCGCGCCGCGCGGCGTGCGGGCAGCGGCTGACAAGCGCGCGGGTGTGCGCTAGCATCGCCGTCGATGTCGCCGCGCCGAGGCGGCCGTTGCGCGCGCAAGCGCACCGGCCCGGCGCGCGGCGCCGTGCTCCGAGGCACGGCGGGGCGGCAGCCCCGGCATCGGGTTCCACACATCAACGAACAACAAGGAGCATCCATGCGTGTCTTGACCGGTCTGCTGCTGTCGCTGGCGATGGCGGCGAACGTCCATGCGCAGGCGAACTGCGCGAATGCGCCCGACCAGGCGGCGATGAGCGCGTGCGCCGATCGCGCGTACAAGAAATCCGACGCGGAACTGAACCGGGCCTACCAGGCCGTCACCACGCGCGTGCGGGACAACCGTCCGCTGTCGGACAAGCTCGTCTCGGCGCAGCGTGCGTGGCTCGCGTACCGCGATGCCGAGTGCGGCTTCTCCAGCGCGGGCGTGGAGGGCGGCAGCGTCTATCCGATGGTGGTGTCGATGTGCCTCGACGATCTGACGAAGGCGCGCCTCGAGAGCCTGCAGGGCTACCTGTCGTGCGAGGAGGGCGACCTCGCGTGCCCGGTGCCGGCGAAGTGACGGGGCGATGGCAGCGCGGCGCAGCGGCGGCGCGCTGCCTGCCGCCTGCCGCGGCTAGACGTCGTCGGTCTCGTCGAGCAGCTTGTGCCGCATCGCGTAGCGCACCAGCGCGGCTTCGTGCGGCATCTGCATCTTTTCTAGAATCCGGGTCTTGTAGGTGCTGACCGTCTTCGCGCTCACGCACAGCGCCTGCGCGATCTCGGTCAGCGTCTGCCCGGCGGCGATCCGCCGGAACACGTCGAACTCGCGGTCGGATAGCCGCTGGTGCGGCAGCGTCTCGGCCGGTTCGTTCAGGCTCTGCGCGAACTGCTCGGCCATCGCGAGGCTCACGTAGACGCCGCCCGACGCGACCTTCGATACCGCGCCGACCAGCTCGGCGCTGGCGCTCTCCTTCGTCAGATAGCCGGACGCGCCCGCGCGGAACGCGCGCACCGCGTACTGCTGTTCCGCGTGCATCGTCAGCACGAGCACGCGCAGCGCCGGCTTCTCGTCCTTGATCTGCTTGATGAGCTCGACGCCGTTGCGCCCCGGCATCGACAGGTCGAGCACCAGCACCTGCGCGGGGGTCGCGCGCACGAGCGCGATCGTCGTCGGGCCGTCCCAGGCCTCTCCGGCGACCTCGAAGCCGCTGGCGTTCTGCAGAATGTGCCGCAACCCGTCGCGTACGAGCGTATGGTCGTCGGCGATGAGCACCTTGATCATATGGTTGAAGTTTCCTGTTGGATCGTGGTCAGCGGAAATGCGACCGTGATCGAGAAGCCGCGTGCGAGGGCGGTGTCGATCGTCACGCTGCCGCCGAGCATGTGGGCGCGCTCGCGGATGCCGATCAGCCCGAACGACTTCTCCTCGTGCGTCGCCGGCCCGTTGCCGGGCGCCGCGCCGCGGCCGTTGTCGGCGATGCGCAGCACGCAGAAGCCGCTCTCGATGTCGAGCGTCAGCGCGACCCGCGTCGCGTCCGCGTGGCGCGCGACGTTGGTCAGCGCCTCCTGGACGATGCGGAACAGCGTCGTCGCGCCGGCGTTGGTGAAGGCGAGGCCGCCGGTCTCGATGTTCCGCTCGACATTGATCCCGTAGCGGTTCGTGAAATCGTTCGCGAGCCATTCGATCGCGGGCACGAGGCCGAGATCGTCGAGCATCACCGGCCGCAGGTCGGCCGCGATGCGCCGCACCGATGCCACCGTCGCATCGATCAGCCGGCGCATGCCCTGCAGGTGGACGAGCACGTCGTTGCGCGGCTGCACCGCGTCGGGCACGCGCAACTGGTGCTCGACGACGGACAAGTCCATCTTCAGCGCGGTGAGCTGCTGGCCGAGATCGTCGTGCAGCTCGCGCGCGATGCGCGTCTTCTCTTCCTCACGCACGTTCTGCAGGTTCGCCGACAGTTCGCGCAGCTCCTCGCGCGACTGCTTCAGCGCGTTCTCGGCGCGCACGCGCTCGGTGATGTCGCGCAGCATCACCGTGTAGAGCTTGCCGGACGCATCGCGGATCTGCGAGATCGACGCCTCGATCGGGAATTCCTCGCCGTTGCCGCGCAGCCCGAACAGCACGCGCTGCCGGCCCATCTGCCGCTCGGACACGCCCGTCACGCCGAACTGGTCGACGTGCTTCGCGTGCGCGGCGCGGAACCGCTCCGGGATGAAGCGCGACAGCGGCGCGCCGATCGCCTCCATCGCGGACACGCCGAACACCTGTTCGGCCATCGGATTGAAGATCACGACCGTCTGATTCTCGTCGATCGTAATGATCGCCTCCATCGACGAGCGGATGATGCCCATCATCCGCGCCTCGTTGAGGATGCCGCTGCTGCGGGCGCGGACGTCCGCGGCGGACCCCGGCCGGCTGCGCAGCAGCACGAACACGAGCGCCGCGAGCGCGAGCGACGCGAGCAGGCCCGCCGTAAGCACCGTGCCCGCCGCGCGCTGCGCGCCGGTCGCGCCGGGCCGGCCGTCCGCCGAATAATCGAGCGTCAGGGTGCTGCCGCCGAACACCAGCACGTCGGTCCGGCGCATCAGGTCGGGCGACGCGACGGCTTCCTCGGTGGAGGTTTCCGCGCTGAAGATGGGCCGCGGGTCGCCGTCGGCACTCACGCGCAGGTCGATCCCGCGTTCCGAATCGAGCGCGCGCTCGATCAGCCGTTGCGGGCTCAGCGCGGCGAACAGCACGCCGTCGATCGCGGCGTCCCGCACCGTGCCCGGTTTGGCGGGCGTGGTTGGGGCCGGCTCGTCGGCGACGGGCAGGAACAGCGTGACGGTGCGCCCGTCGCGGGTGGTGTCGTCATCGGTGGGGTGGACGCCCAGCGCGGCATTGCCGGTTTGCACGGCGCGCCGCAGCGATGCCGCATCGGGCGCGCCGAAGCGCGCGACGGGCGCTGCCGACGCGGGCGCGCTCAGCGTCGCGACGGCGAGCGGCTCGACCGGGGGGGCGCCGGCGCCCGCGAGCAGCACGCGCGTGTCGGGCGACAGCGGCGCATAGCCGAGCTGCCTGACCGGCGAGCGGCCATTGTCGAGATCGAGCGCGTCGACATACTGGCGCCACTGCTCCAGCGTCATCTGCGGCGTGAGGAGGAGCGCGCCGCGCGCGCTTTCGAGCACGGCGACGCCGGCCTGCAGTTCGTGGCGCAGCATCGCCGTCACGTGCGAGGTGCGGCGTTCGAAGCGGGCATGGACGGTGCCTTGCCATTGCTCGCGCACCAGCAGCGCGACGCACAGCGACAGCACTGCGCCGACGACGAGCGCGACAACGCCAGCCGCGAGCGGCTGGCGTAACATGGACTGATAGCGCGTGGACGGTCGGGCGTCACGCATCGGGGTTCCGCTGGCGGTCATCTACGGGCCACTCTCTCCGAGGCCGCCCTGGCACGTGGGCAGCGTGGGAATATCGGGCGCGGCCGGCGCCCGACGTTTGGCGGTATCTGTTTTCAAGATGAAATTGTGCGCGTTTTGCGCGTTTTTTGTAATGGGGTCGGCTGAAAAAGCTGCAAATCATCCGATGCCGCGGGCGTGGATCGTACTTGACCCGCGTCAACGGCGACCGAGGCGCGTGGGGCCAGACTGAACGGGTGGCCGGTGCGGCCGATTCGCGCGCGTGATGTTCGCGCGAACGGGCCGGCGCCGGCCGTCGGATTCGAACCGGATTTCCTGTGGGAGGGTCGGACCATGTACAAGCGGATTTTCGTGGCGCTCGACGATAGCCCCAGTGCGCGTCTGGCGCTGGATGAAGCGATCAGGATCGCGGCCGCGTCCGGCGGCGCGATCACCTGCGCGTATGTCGTCGAGCACAAGCAGCAGCTCGTGGACGTCGACGCGGGCTTCGCGGACGCGCGGGACGTCGAGCCGACGTCGACGGATGCCGCGACCGCCGTGCTCGACGGCGCGAAAGCCACGCTCGACGCGAACCGCGTGCCGGGCACGGTGCGCGCGCTCGACGCGTACGGCGACGACGTCGCGGCGGTGCTGATGCGCACGGCGGCCGAGGCCGACGCGGACCTGATCGTGATGGGCACGAGCGGGCGGCACGGGCTGCGCCGGCTGCTGGTCGGCAGCGTCGCGGAATCGCTGCTGCGCGCCGCGGACCGGCCGGTGCTGATGGTGCGGCACAACGAGAAGGTCGTGACGCCGCCCGCGTGAGCGGCGGCCGCTGGTCAGCGTGAGTCATGCCAGGGCGGCGCGGCGCGCGCCGCCCGGGACGCGCATTTGCCGCGATTCATTCACCGCGCCGCGCCTGCCGGATCGACGGCAGCGGCGGCCGCGCGCGCGGCGCGGAAGTTGCACCGCGCCGCGCACATCTGGCAGCATCCTCCCCGTAGCCCCTCCCGCTCACCGCCGGTCGCGCGTGCAGCCGGCGCTCATGGAACCCAACCGACATGACAATATCGACAAAGGGACTGCGACTGGCCGAGGTGTGGTTCCAGCGCGCGCTATGGATCATCGCCGTGGTGTTCGCCGGCTTCCTGATCGGGCTCGGTGGGCTGATCGTCGGCGATCTGCCGCGCGTCGAGGTGTCGCTCGACCGCGAGGCGTTCATCGACCGGCAGGCGGCCGTGCCGCTGCGCCAGACCCTCACGAAGCTGCAGGCCGACCTGAACGCGAACCGCGACGCGACCGAGCAGGCGTCGCTGCTGCTGACCGCCGCCGAGCAGGACACGCGGCAGGCGCGCGAAGCGTTCCGCGCGGAGATCGCGACCCGCCATGCGACCGAGCGTGCCGAGCAGGATCCGGCCGTGATCGCGCATGCGCGCGCGCTCGAGGCGGCGACGCAGCGTGAACGCGATGCGCAGGCCCGCATCGGCACGCTGAGGCAGGCCGCGCAAGGGCTTGAGCGGGAGCAGGGCGCCACGCGGCTCGCGCTCGCGGAACTCGAAACCGCCGCCGACCGCAAGCTCGACGCGGCGCAGCGCAAGCAGGAACTGCGCGTGTTCGGCATCCGGCTGCTGTTCACGCTGCCGCTGCTGCTGGCCGCCGGCTGGCTGTTCGCGAAGCAGCGCGGCAGCCGCTACTGGCCGTTCGTGTGGGGCTTCATCTTCTTCGCGCTGTACGGGTTCTTCGTCGAGCTGGTGCCGTACCTGCCGAGCTACGGCGGCTACGTGCGCTATATCGTCGGCATCGTGCTGACGGTGGCGGTCGGGCAGTACGCGATCCGCGCGCTGTCGCGCTACCTCGAACAGAAGCGCCGCGAGGAACAGCAGCCCGACGTGTCGCGGCGCGAGGCGATCGACTACGTGACCGCGTATGCGCGCATCGCGAAGAAGGTGTGCCCCGGCTGCGAGCGGCCGCTCGACACCGCCGATCCGAACGCGAATTTCTGCCCGCATTGCGGGATCTGCGTGTTCAACACCTGCGGGCAGTGCCGCACGCGCAAGAACGCGTTCAGCCGCTTCTGCCCGTCGTGCGGCACGTCCGCCGGCCCGTCGGTGCCGTCCGCGCCCGCCGCGTGACGCGCCGCGGCAGCGGCAGCGGCAGGCGCGCGGCAAAACCCGCGCGGCGCGCAGGGCTCCGCCGCGCGGCGTTCATCAAACCCGTTTAGAATGCCGCTCATGCCGTTCCAGCTGCGGAAGTGCCGCGGCAGTCGTTGCCCCGCCGGCCGATGGCCGGCTCCGCCGATTCGGCCCGCATGTCATCCAGGAGCGCCGCCGTGTGGCACTTTCCCGTTGCGATTCCGTCGTCGCTCGGCCCGTGGGCCGTGTTCGCGAGCGTGCTGATCACGCAGCTCGGCGTGCCCGTGCCGGCCGTGCCGATGCTGATCCTCGGCGGCACGATGGCGGCGATGGGGCAGGCGTCGTATGCGAGCATGTTCGTGGCGGCCGTCGGCGCGACGATGCTTGCCGATTCGCTGTGGTTCTTCATGGGCCGCACCCGCGGCCGGCGCCTGATCAACGCGCTGGTGCGCTTCTCGCTGTCGCTCGACACGACGCTGCGCTTCGCGCGCAACGTGTTTGAACGCCACGGCGCGCCGCTTCTCGTGCTCGCCAAATTCCTGCCGGGGCTCGGCCTCGTGTCCGCGCCGCTGCTCGGCACGACGGCGATCGGCGTCGGCGTGTTCCTGCTGTGGGACCTGGCCGGTGCATCGCTGTGGGCCGCGTTCTGGCTCATCGGCGGCGCGGCGATTCACGACCAGATCGTCCAGTTCGTGCTGTGGGTGCGCGCGAGCGGCGGGACGATCCTCGACGCGTTCCTCGCGATCTTCATCACGTTCCTGCTGTACCGCTGGGTGCGCCGCGTGCAGTTCCGCCGCTGGCTCGCGCAGGTGCGCATCTCGCCGCCGCAGCTCGTCGAGATGATGACGTCGGACGAACCGCCGCTGATCTTCGACGCGCGGCCGCGCGGGGTGCGCGAGCGCGAGCCTTACCGGATCGCCGGCGCGGTGCCGCTGGATCTCGATTCGCCGGACCTGCTCGATCCCGAACTGCTGAAGCGGCCGATCGTCGTCTATTGCGTGTGCCCGAACGAGGCGACGGCGAAGCGCATCGTCGCGCAATTGCAGCGCAAGCAGATGGCGCATCACATCAAGGCGCTGAAGGGCGGCCTCGACGCGTGGGAAAAGCACGGCTACCCGGTCGAGCCGATGCCGGCCGACGTCGACGCATCCCGTTATTTCGTGCGGCACGAGCACGACGCGACGCAAGGCGAGTACACGGTGCGCGCGACGCTGTCCAAATGACCGGCGCGCACCCGCGCTCGCCGGCCGTTTAAATCAACATCCTGTCATTCCCGGTCGCGCCTTCCGTCAAAATCGACTGGCGCAAATCCTCTGATCATTCCTATAATCGCGCCTGCATATTGCGTGCGCGTGATCGCGCACATTCGACGCGCGGCATGCCGCGCCGAACTCGATTGAATCCCCGTTGAAAGCGTGGGGCCGGCGCGCTGAGCCTGACGTGCCGCGTGTTTCCCGACAGTCCCGGCTGTTATCCGGATTGTTCCGGAATCGCCCGATCATCCGCGGCCATTCCGAACGGTTTCGCGCGATATCGGTTTTATTTCCGATCCGGAAACCGGCAGCGGGAGATTGTTTCGTTTTCGGCAGCCGGATACGGTGCCGACCTGTCGCGCAATGACCTTGACACAATGACGGCAGCCGCACGCGGCCGCCTGGAGACGCACTTGAGACAAGAAGAAGACCAACTGCACCGCCGGCTGGAAGAACGGCACATCAACCTGATGGCGCTCGGTGCGACGATCGGCGTCGGCCTGTTCCTCGGCTCGGCCTCCGCGATCCGCACCGCCGGCCCCGCGATTCTGCTGACCTATCTGCTGGGCGGCATCGTGATTTTCCTGATCATGCGCGCGCTCGGCGAAATGGCGATCACCAACCCGGTCGCCGGCGCATTCAGCCGCTATGCGCGCGACTACCTCGGCCCGTTCGCCGGCTACGTGACCGGCTGGACCTACTGGTTCGTGTGGATCGTCACCTGCATGGCGGAGGTCACGGGCGTCGCGGTCTACATGCACGTGTGGTTCCCCGACGTGCCGAACTGGATCTGGGCGCTGCTCGGCCTCACGGCGATGGGCGCGGTGAACTTCGTCGCGGTGAAGCTGTACGGCGAGTTCGAATTCTGGTTCGCGCTGATCAAGATCGTCACGATCGTGCTGATGATCATCGGCGGCGGCCTGATGATCACGCTCGGCCTCGGCAACGGCGGCGTTGCGACCGGCATCTCGAACCTGTGGACGAACGGCGGCTTCATGCCGAACGGCTGGTCGGGCGTGATCGGCGCGCTGCCGATCGTGATGTTCGCGTATCTCGGCGTCGAAATGCTCGGCCTGACCGCGGGCGAGGCGCGCAATCCGGAGAAATCGCTGTCGAAGGCCGTGAACTCGGTGTTCTGGCGCGTGCTGATCTTCTACATCGGCGCGCTGTTCGTGATCATGTCGATCTACCCGTGGAACCAGATCGGCACGCAGGGCAGCCCGTTCGTGATGACGTTCTCGCGGCTCGGCATCCCGGCCGCCGCCGGCATCATCAACTTCGTCGTGCTGACGGCCGCGCTGTCGTCGTGCAACAGCGGCCTGTTCAGCACCGCGCGGATGCTCTACAACCTCGCGCAGCAGGGCCAGGCGCCGCGCGTGCTCGGGCGCGTGAGCCGCAGCGGCGTGCCGGTATACGGCGTGAGCGTGTCGGTCGCGCTGCTGCTGGTCGGCGTGCTGCTCAACTACCTGGCGCCGCAGCACGTGTTCGTGTGGCTCACGTCGGTGTCGACGTTCGGCGCGATCTGGACGTGGTGCGTGATCCTGATCGCGCAGCTGCGCTTCCGCCGCACGCTGTCGGCCGACCGGATCGCGCGCCTGCCGATCCGCGTGCCGTTCTTCCCGCTCGGCTCGTATGTCGCGCTCGCGTTCCTCGCGCTCGTGGTCGTGCTGATGGCATTCACGCCCGATACGCGCGTCGCGCTGGTAATCGGGCCGCTGTGGATCGTGCTGCTCGGCATCGCGTATGCGGTGTTCTACGCGAACCGGCCGGCCGTATCGGCGCCGACGAAGTCGTAAAGCGTTCCCGGCCGCGGCCCGCGGCTTGATTTCGATCATGCGCGGGCGGGCCGGACGTTCTATGCTGTCGGCATCGCTTGTCCGCGCTTCGCGCGGCTGCCAGCCGATCCCCGCGGCCAGGCACGCGGCGGCCAGTCCGCCGCACTGCACCCGTGCGAAGCTCCGGCGTCGTCCGCCAAGGACGACGCGCACGACCGGAGTGCCTTTGCCATGCAGCCTGCCCAGCCTGTCCCGTCACTGTCGCGGATCACGCTTGCCGTCGATCCGACGCCCGAATCGCTGCGCGCCGCGCAATACACGCGCGCGCTGGTGCGCCCCGGCATGCAGTTGCGTGTCGTCAGCGTGATCGACAATCCCCGCCTGCTGCTGCCCGACATCCCGCGCATCGATGCGCTGCTCACGTCTGCCCGCAAGGAAATGACGGACGACGCGCAGGCCGTGCTCGACCGGATCGTGCCGCTGTTCGCCGACAGCGGCGCGGATGTCGAGCACGACATCGTCGACGCGTCGGTCGCGGGCGGCACGATCGCCGGTGCGCTGGTCGGCGACACGGCCGCGTGGCAGGCCGATGCGCTCGTGGTCGGCGCGAGCGGGCATCACGGCCTGCTGCGGCTCGTCGAAGGCGCGGTGTCGGACACGCTGACGCGGCGCGCACGCTGCGCGCTGCTGATCGTGCCGGCGAGCTATGCGCGGCCGATCGACGGGCCGCCGCAGCGGATGATGTTCGCGGTCGACGGCAGCGAGCCGTCGCTGCACGCGGTGCAGACCGGCATGGCGTTCGCGACGCCGAACACGCTGCTGTACGCGGCCTACGTCGTCGATCGCGCGATTCGTCTGACGGACATCGTGCCGGTGCGCGCGCTCGAGGATGCGTACCGCGCGGAAGGCGAGGTGGCCCTGGCGCGGGTCGACGCGCTGTTCCAGGCCTGCGCGAATCCGACCAAGCGCGGCGTGATCGAAACGCTGCCGACGAGCGACGACGTCGCGCATGCGCTGATGCGCGAGGCCGTGCGCTGGGACGCGGAGATGCTGGTGGTCGGCACGCATGGCCGGCGCGGGCTGGCCGCGCTGCTGATCGGCAGCGTCGCGCGCCGCGTCGCGCATCTCGCGGAGGTGCCCGTGCTGCTCGTGCGCGGCGCGGATTGAGCCCGGCTCCGGGGGGCGGCGGATCGGCGTGCGCATTGACCCGCATCAGAAATCGACGCGGGCCGAGTGACAAGTGGGGTTCCGTGCGTTCCAGCGCACGGCTGCCCGGGAGCATGCAATGAAGACCGACAGGCAGGTGAAGCAGGACGTCGAGGAGGAACTCGCGTGGGATCCGGCGGTCGACTCGACGCGCATCGGCGTCGAGGTCGAGGACCGGGTCGTCACGCTGTCCGGCCGGCCGTCGAGTTTCGCGGAGAAGGTCGCCGCCGAGCATGCCGCGCATCGCGTGGCGGGCGTGCGCGCCGTCGTCGTCGACCTAGCTGTGCACCTAGCGCACGAAAACCGCCATACCGACGAAGACGTCGCGAAGGCGGTGCGCGCGGTGCTGCACTGGACGGAAGGCCTGCGCGACGACGCGCTCCATGTACAGGTCGAGAAGGGCTGGGTCACGCTGACCGGCAAGGTCGACTGGGGCTATCAGCGGTTGCGCGCGCTGCGTGCGGTGTCGGAGATGCGCGGGATCACCGGCGTGTCCGATGCGCTCGAGGTGGGCGGCGACGTCGTGGCCGGCGACATCGGCACGACGATCCGCAAGGCGATGCAGCGTCACGTGGAGCGCGAGGCGAGCCGGATCGAGGTGATCGTGCAGGACGGCACGGTGACGCTCAACGGCAAGGTCGATTCGTATGCGGAACGCGAGGTCGCGCGCGGCGCCGCATGGTCCGCGCCCGGCGTGCGCGCGGTGATCGACAACCTGGTGGTCGAATAGGCGCGTGCCGCCTTCGGCCCCGACAGAACTCTCTGGCACGAGGGTAGGCTGCCGTCAGGCTGCCTTGGAGGACGGGCGGGGGTGGGTGGGTGATACCCCGCCCGCTTTCCTGGCGCTGAGTGACGGCCGCGCCATTTGATCGCGCTTGCAATTGAATGCCGGGGTTGATGTTTCGGCAGATCGCCATTCGACGACGTCACGGCCGGATAGGCCGAATAATGGCGCTTTGAATTCAAACGAACCAAACCGCCATCAGACTGAGTACAAACATATACTCAAACAGTTTTACGGCGACGACGCCGTTCCAGAGCAAGATTTCCCGATTCGTGTCACTCAAAGCCTGTAGCCCCAGGCGTGCCGGAGGAAGACATGGGAAGCGACAGAATTATCCTGGAGACTCATGACGCACTCGCAAAGGCGCGCCCGGATATCGGAGCGCAGCAGGTCGCGCTGGAATCGATAGTCCGCGGCGTGGAACGCTTTCGGATCCCCGCGTCGACGGAGTGGCCCGACGCGAAACTGCTCCTTGCGGACAATGACGGGCAGTGGAAATTCTCTGCCGTGCTGGTGGCGATCGTGGCGCGGCGCGAGCCGACGATCTTGCTGACCAAGCGCTCGTCGGGGCTCAGCGAATATTCGTCGCACGTCAGTTTCCCCGGCGGACGCCCGGCCGAATCCGACGATACGGTAGGCGCGACGGCATTGCGTGAAGCTTTCGAGGAAATTCGCCTTGAACCCGGCGCGGTCCGGATTATCGGGAGCCTGCCGATTCACAAAACGAGAAAGCGCAATCACGCCATTTTCCCGGTTATCGGCATCGTGCCGGATACGACCCACTGGGAAGCCGCGCCGGCTGAAGTCGACGAGATATTCGAGTTTCCGTTTGCCACGCTGCTGAATCCGGATCTGCCGCGGCAGTATGTCGACGGAGAGCGCGCGGGATCCTGGTACTGGGCGGATCAGCAATACGACATCTGGGGCGTCACTGCGGTGATATTGAAGTCGCTCGCCGGCCTGGCGCTCGACGCCGCGCACGGCGAGCGTGTGCGTCAAGGCTAGATGTCGCCGCAAACGGAGGGCGCAGATAGCGTCGTGCAGGGCCGGTGCAGTGAAGGGGCGGCACACGGCCCGCGCCAGTCGGATGACCTGCACCCGATTGGAGAATGAGCGAGCGTCACCCGCGCCCGCGCGGGGCCGAAGGTGACGCGCCGGCCGCGCGTGCGCTCAGGGCGTGCAGCCCGGGCGCGCGCTGCGCCGCTGGCGCCCGCCGTGGCGCGCGTGCGCGTGGTGGCGCACCGCCTCGAGCGGGCAGGCCCGGCAAGGCGAGAAGTGGCGGCCCCGGTGCACGCGCGCGCGGCTGCGGCGCGTCGCGCGCCGGGGTGCCGGCGGTGTGGCCGCCTCGCGCGCGGCCTGCTGGCGCAGCGCCACGGCAAACCGCTGCAGCGCGGCCACCGACCCGGCGATGCTCTGGTACTTCTCCCGGCCGATCTGCCCGTCGAGCGTGACGAGCAGCCCGGCCTGGCGGGCGAGTGCGAGCAGCGCCTCCAGATCGTCGCGCGACGCGGCGTCGGATGCCGGCTTGGGTTCGGCTTTTGTGCGCCGTTGCCCGTCGCCGTTCAAAAACGTACCGAATGACATGAGTGGTCTCCTCCGCCTGACCCGCGTGCCGGCTCGGCGGCCGGCTGGGCGATGGCCCGGCATGAACGGTCTGTCCATGGCATCAGTATCGTGTGGGGATTGCACGCTTCCAATCAGGGCATGCCGAAGTCGGCGTCAGGAAATCCGCCGGGCCATAGGAATTTCCTGACATGCACGCGGCCGATCGACGGCCGCGCGTGGTGTGGCGGGGCGCGGCGCGCGCGGCTCGCGATGCTCGTTGTTTACCCGAGTCAGGCCGTCGTTCGATGTATGTGCACATCTTCGGCATCGCAGCGTGGTGGTGCGATGCGCGGGGCCGGCCCTTTTTCAGCGAACGAGACACAGCGCACGCGGCTTGACGATGCATTTCGTCCGGTCTACTTTTGCCGTTACGCCGACCGCTGAAGCATGTCCGTGACGTGCCAGCGCGTCGGCGCCGCGCTTTCGGGGTAAGTGCGTCTTTCATCGAATTGCCCGTGCGGCGCAAGTCCGCACCAGCCCGGCCGCTGCCGATTCTTCACGGGTCGCGACACCCGATGCCCGCGCATCGTGGCGTGTCGTTGACGCAGCGCAAGGGCGCGGCGATGCATGGTCCGTCGCATCGCCTGTCTGTCTATACGCTGCCAATACCTCCCTCTCTGCTTGCCTCGACTGTAAGGAGTCCGTCGATGTCCCGGGACAATTTGCTGGAATCCCTCAAGGAATTCGCCGCGCAGCGCGCGATCAGCGAAGACCAGTTGCGCACGATGATCGATGACGAGGTGCGCGCGCTGGCCGCCGACGCACGCGTGCACGACTACGTTCACGTGTTTGCGATCCGCCACCTGCGCGACCGCATGCGCCAGCTCGACGACCAGGCCGCGCAGGCCGATCCAGCCGGGCAGGCGGGCAGTGCGCCGCCCGGCCACGCATCCACGGAGCCCACCCGGCATGCGAGCCACCGTCTATGACGGCCATTCGCCGCAGCTGACGCTGCGCGAGCTGCCCGAGCCGTCGCCGGGGCCGGGCCAGCTCCTGATCGACGTCCGCGCGTGCGGCGTCTGCCGCACCGATCTGCATGTGGTCGACGGCGACCTGCGCGCGCCGAAGCGCCCGGTGATCCCCGGCCACGAGATCGTCGGCACCGTTGCGGCGCTGGGCCCGGGCACGCGCGGCTTCGCGATCGGCGAGCGCGTCGGCGTGCCGTGGCTCGGCCATACCTGCGGCCATTGCGCGTTCTGCGCGAGCGGCCGCGAGAACCTGTGCGACACGCCGGGCTTCACCGGCTACACGCTCGACGGCGGCTATGCGGAACGCACGGTCGCCGACGCGCGCTTCTGCCTGCGCCTCCCGCCGGGCTACGACGACGTCCAGGCCGCGCCGCTGCTGTGCGCGGGGCTGATCGGCTACCGCGCGCTGACGCTGGCCGGCGACGCGCGGCGGCTCGGCCTGTACGGATTCGGCGCGGCCGCGCACATCGTCGCGCAGGTCGCGCGGCATCAGGGCCGCCGCGTGCACGCGTTCACGCGGCCGGGCGACACCGTCGCGCAGCAGCTCGCGTTGCGACTCGGCGCATGCTGGGCCGGCGGCAGCGACGAGCCGGCGCCGGAGCCGCTCGACGCGGCGCTGATCTTCGCGCCGGTCGGCGCGCTCGTGCCGCTCGCGCTCGGCGCGATAGTGAAGGGCGGCACCGTCGTCTGCGCCGGCATTCACATGACGGATATCCCGTCGTTCCCGTACGCGCTGCTGTGGGAGGAGCGCCGGCTGCTGTCGGTCGCGAACCTGACCCGCGCGGATGGCGACGCGTTCATGGCGCTGGCGGGGCGGATTCCGCTCGATATCGAGACGACGCGCTACGCGCTCGCCGATGCGAACCGGGCGCTCGACGACCTGCGCGCCGGACGCGTGTCGGGCGCGGCCGTGCTGACGATGGTCTGACGATCCGCTGACGATGTGCTGACGGTGTCGCCTCGCTGAGTTGGCCTGCGCTTCGTGCCCCGATTTGCGCCGTTTCCGTCAATGCATCAATTTTGTGCACGCGACCCTCAAGAAAACGCCCGGCGCGCCGTTTACACGGTGAATTCGTCCACCGGGCGTTCGCGCTCCCCAACAGAGTCGTTGCCAATGTTCTCGTCCATCCGCGCACGGATTATTGCCGTGAGTGTCGCCATCGTCACGTTTGCGCTCGTCGCGAGCGCCCTGATCAACGCCTTCGTCGCGAAGACGTACAGCGATGGTGATATCGACAGCAGCCTGTCGTCCTCGTCCAGCCTGTACGCGAGCGCGATCGGCGAGTGGGTCGCATCGAAATCGAAGATGATCGACTCGCTGCAGGAGGCCACGCTGTCGCCCGACGCCATGCCGGCGCTCAAGCAGATCGGCGCGGCCGGCGGCTTCATCAACGTCTACGTGGGCTACGCGGACAAGACATTCAAGTTCACCGACCCGACCGGCATCCCGGCCGACTACGACCCGACCGGGCGGCCCTGGTTCAAGCAGGCCGCGCAGGCCGGCAAGCCGGTCGTCACGCCGCCTTACATCGATGCGGGCTCGGGCAAGCTGGTCGTCACGTTCGCGGCGCCCGTGATGCGCGACGGCGCGCTCAAGGCGGTCGTGGCGGCGGACGTCGCGATGGATACGGTGATCGCCAACGTCAAGTCGATCCACCCGACGCCGACCAGCTTCGGCATGCTGATCGACAGCGCGGGCCACATCGTCGCGCATGCCGATCCGAAGCTCACGCTCAAGCCCGTGACCGACGTGTCGGCCGATCTGGGCGGCGTCAGCCCGGCATCGATCGCGTCCGGCAGCGCGCCCCTCGAGGTGAGCGCCGGCGGCGCGAACAAGCTCGTGCGCGCGCAGCCGGTGCCCGGCACCGACTGGTTCGTGCTGGTCGCGCTCGACAAGAGCGAAGCGAACGCGGCGATGCGTTCGGTCTTCGTCACCTCGGTCGTGACGCTCGTCATCATCATCGTGCTGGCGTCGCTGATCGTCGGCGCGGTCACCGCGACCGCGTTCCGCCGCCTGTCGCAGGTGCGCGAGGCGATGGCCGCGATCGGCTCCGGCGATGGTGACCTGACGCAGCGCCTGCCCGACGAAGGCCGCGACGAGGTGGCGGACATCGCCCGCTCGTTCAACAGCTTCGTGAACAAGCTGCAGCAGGTGATGCAGCAGATTCGCGACGCGAGCGAATCGGTGCGCACGGCGGCCAACGAGATCGCGGCCGGCAACCAGGACCTGTCGTCGCGCACCGAGGCCGCCGCCGCGAGCCTCGAGGAAACGGCCGCGTCGATGGAGGAAATTACCGCGACCGTCGGCCAGTCGGCCGCGGCGGCGGGCCAGGCCGACCAACGGGCGGCCGCCGCGTCGAAGATCGCGTCGCACGGCGGCGCGGTCGTGTCCGACGTGGTCACGACGATGGAGAAGATCGAGGAAGCGTCGGGCCGGATCGGCGACATCATCGGCGTGATCGACGGCATCGCGTTCCAGACCAACATCCTCGCGCTGAACGCGGCCGTCGAGGCCGCGCGCGCCGGCGAGCAGGGCCGCGGCTTCGCGGTGGTTGCGCAGGAAGTGCGCAGCCTCGCGCAGCGCAGCGCGCAGGCCGCGCGCGAGGTGAAGGTGCTGGTCGAAACGACGGTCGCGAGCGTCGAGGCCGGGTCCGGGCAGGTGCGCCAGGCCGGCGAGACGATGAGCGAGATCGTCACCAATGTCGCGAACGTGACGACCATCATCTCCGAGATCACGCACGCGGCGAACGAGCAGACGCGCGGGATCCAGGAAGTCAACCGCGCGGTCACGCAGCTCGACGAGATGGTGCAGCAGAACGCGGCGCTGGTCGAACAGTCGACGGCCGCGGCATCCGCGCTGCAGACGCAGGCGCACCAGCTCGCGGCGACGGTCGGGCAGTTCAAGGTCGCCTGACGCGGCCGGGGGCGAGCCGTCGCAATCTTGCGGCGGCGGTTGTCGTGCGGGGGCGTGTGGCGCCCGCACGCGCCGCGGCGAATCGTCGCCGTCATGGATGCGTCCGGCGCGTTGCCGTCCGGACGCTCATCGAACAACGAACAGCGAACACCAGTCGGCCGGCGCGCGCACTCCGCGTTCCGGCCGATTTCTCATGCATCCCCCGTGACCGGACGATCGGGCCGACGGGCGATGTCCGTCGCGCTAGCCCCGATTGTCCGGCTTCGACGGCGTGGCCGGCGTGTGCTTGCCGCGCTCGCCGGCGGGCTTCGCCGGATCGATCCGGGAGGCGCCGCCGATCGCGGGCGGATCGCTCGCGGGAAACGTTTCCTCTAACCCTTCGTCGATGCGTTCTTCCGTCTTGTCGGACGGGGGCTTGCGTTGCGACGCAAGCCGGCGGGATGGGCCGGCGGCCGATGCGCGCGAAGCGCGGCTGCCGGTGGCGTGGGCGGTCATGGTCGAACCTCCTTCGGTCTGACGAGCGCGTATCAGCAAACCGCGCTCCCGATGCGGATGAACGCGGATCGCGATGAAGGCATCCACAGAAAGTCTACGTTACGCCGCGAGCCGCTGCCGTGGCGATTGACGCTCGGCATCGCGGGGCCGGCGCATGCATGCAGCGGGCGCTAGGCGCGCACGCGCGCGTCGCGTAGGATGTCCGTTAATTCAGCGCACACTGCATTCGTACCGCTCGCGGCTCTCGCCGGTACGGCATGCGGTGTGCGGCGTTTGCCCTGGTTTGCGCGCAACCGACGGATACCCGCTTATGGCCATCGCTCGCCCGTTGCTGTCGTCCGGCACACGCCGGTTCCTGTCCGGCGCGTCGGCGGCCGCGGCGCTCGCAGCGGCCATGTCGTCCGCCGCCCATGCGCAGACACCGTCGCCGCTCGGCGAATGGCAGTATTCGGCGGGCGTGCCGCTGATGACGATGTTCGAACCGAACCAGCCGACCTGGCAGGTGAGCGTCGGCGCCGGGATGGCGCTGCAGCCGCGCTACGCGGGCTCCGATCGCTATCGCGTGATCGGCGGGCCGAACGTCGACGTGCGCTACCGCGACCTGTTCTTCCTGTCGACCGGCGAGGGCCTCGGCGCGAACGTGCTGCGCGGCCCGAACTGGCGCGTCAGCCTGTCGGTGGGCTACGACCTCGGGCGCCGCGCGTCGGACGATCTCGACCACCTGCACGGCTTCGACAACATCAACCCCGCGCCGGTGATGAAGCTGTCGGCCGACTACGTGATCTCGAAGGATTTTCCGCTCGTGCTGCGCGCGGACGTGCGGCGCAGCCTCGGCGGCTCGAACGGCTGGGTCGGCGATGTGTCCGCGTACATGCCGCTGCCCGGCAGCAACGAACACTTCTTCTGGTTCGCCGGGCCGACCGTGTCGTTCGCCGACGCGCGCTACATGAACAGCTGGTTCGGCGTCAGCGACGGCGCGGCCGCGCGCTCCGGGCTGCCGCGCTATTCATCGGGCGCCGGGCTCAAGTCGGTCGGCGCGGGCGTGACGATGGTCTGGTTCGTGAACAAGCACTGGTTCCTGACGATGGACGGCGCGATCGAGCAGCTCGTCGGGCGCGCGGCGCACAGCCCGGTCACGCAGCAGACGACGAACGGCGTGCTCGATCTGTCGGTCAATTACCAGTTCTGACCCACCCGTCGCCGGTTTCACATTTGCTATGATTCGCACCTGTACAAATGTACAGTGACCGATCTCCGTGACACCTGCCTCGCCGACGCCCCCGGCGTTCTACTACCTGACCAATTTCGAGTGCGCGCTTGCCTGGCTCGGCGAGCGCTACGACGACGTGTTCGACGATGGCGAGCGCGCGTTCCTGCATGCCTTTGCGTCGCTGCCGCAGGTGTCGCGCGCGCTGCTCGTGCGGATGCTGATGCGCAACGGGCCCGATTTCCGCGCCAGCAAGCTCGCCTATGACGAGATCGGCTGCCCGCTCGCGGCCGCCGCGCCGCTCGTCGCGCTGGGCTGGGTCGATGCGGCGCCGGCGCTGACGCTCGACGACGTGTTCGCGCTGTCCACCAAGGCCGAGCTGCTGCGGATGTTTCCGGCGCTCGCCGCGCATGCGGGCGAGCGCAAGGCCAACTGGCTCGACCGGCTGCGGCCCGCGCACGACACGGCGCAGGCGTTCGATGCATGGCATCCGGCGGCCGGCGACCGCGTGCTGCGCGTGACGGTCGGCGCACTGTGCGACCGGCTGCGGCTGATGTTCTTCGGCAATCTCTATCAGGACTGGAGCGAGTTCGTGCTCGCCGATCTCGGCGTGTTCCAGTACGAAAGCGTGCCGTTCGCGCCGTCGTCGCGCGCGTTCCAGCGGCGCGGCGACGTCGACGCGTATCTCGCGCTGCATGCGTGCCGCGACGCGCTCGACGCGTGGCCCGACGATACCGCGCTCGACCCGCTCGTCGACGCGATCGGCTCGGTCGCCTGCGGGCAGCCGTGGCTCGAGACGCGCCGCGCGAAGCTGCTGTTCGCGGTGGGCCAGGCCGGCGAGCGGCGCGGCGCGTGGCCGCTCGCGCTCGACGCGTATGCGCGCAGTGCGTGGCCCGGCAGCCGCCACCGGCGGATCCGCGTGCTCGAGCGCTGCGGCCGCGACGACGACGCGCTCGCGCTCGCCCTCGACGCGCGCACCGCGTTCGAAAGCGACGAGGAGCGCCAGCGGGTCGAACGGATGCTGCCGCGCCTGCAGCGGCGTCTCGGCCGTGCGGCCGAGCGCGCGGCCGCCGCGCCGGACGTGCCGCGCGACACGCTGGTGCTGGCGCGCCCGGACGCGTTCGTCAGCGTCGAGTACGCGGTGCGCGACCACCTCGCGCAACCGGATGCGCCGGTCCATTACGTCGAGAACACGCTGATCAACTCGCTGTTCGGGCTGCTGTGCTGGGAGCCCGTGTTCGCCGCGGTGCCGGGCGCGTTCTTCCATCCGTTCCAGCGCGGGCCGGCCGACCTGCACGCGCCCGATTTCGCCGCGCGCCGCACGGGCGCGTTCGCCGCGTGCTTCGCGCAGCTCGATTCCGGCGCCTATCAGGAGACGATCCGCCGCCACTTCGCGACGAAGGCGGGCCTGCAGTCGCCGTTCGTGTTCTGGGGCGTGCTGAGCGACGCGCTGCTCGACGAAGCGCTCGCGTGCCTGCCGCCTGCGCATCTGCGGCTCTGGTTCGCGCGGCTGCTCGCCGACATCCGCAGCAACCGCTCCGGATTCCCCGACCTGATCCGGTTCTGGCCGGACGCGCGGCGCTACGAAATGATCGAGGTGAAGGGGCCCGGCGATCGGCTGCAGGACAACCAGACGCGCTGGCTCGGCTACTGCGTCGCGCACGGGATGCCCGTGCGCGTGGTGGACGTCGAATGGGCCGGCGACGCGGTCGCGCGCGCCGAGGCGGCGGGGCACTCCGCATGAGCTATGTCGTCGCGGTGCGGGCGATGTGCGAGTTCACCGCGCGGCGCGGCGACCTCGACCTGCGCTTCACGCCCGCGCCGACCGCGCTCGAAGGCATCGCCGGGCACGGCGCGGTGACGTCGCGCCGCGGCGCGCGCTATGAAACCGAGATTCCGCTGATGGGCACATGGGGCACGCTGACCGTGCGTGGCCGCGCGGACGGCTACGACCCCGTGTCGAACCGCCTCGAGGAAATCAAGACCTACCGCGGCAGCCTCGATGCGATGCCGGCCAACCATCGCGCGCTGCATTGGGCGCAGGCGAAGGTGTACGCGCATCTGCTGTGCGCGACGCGCGGGCTCGCGGAGGTTGCGGTCGCGCTCGTGTATTTCGACATCGTGCACGAGCGCGAGACCGTGCTGAGCGAGACGCTCGGCGCGGATGCGCTCGCGGCGTTCTTCGCCGAGCAGTGCGCGTGCTTCGTCGGCTGGGCCGAACGCGAAACCGCGCACCGGGCCGCGCGCGACGCGGCGCTGCGCGCGCTGCAGTTTCCGCACGCGCAGTTCCGCAGCGGGCAGCGCGAGCTGGCGGTCGCCGTCTATCGCGCCGCGCGCGACGAGCGCTGCCTGATGGCGCAGGCGCCGACCGGCATCGGCAAGACGCTCGGCACGGTGTTCCCGATGCTGAAGGCATGCGGCGAGGATCAGCTCGACCGGGTGTTTTTCCTGACCGCGAAGACGCCGGGCCGCGCGCTCGCGCTCGATGCGGCCACGACGCTCGGCGCGGGCACGCCGGCGCTGCCGCTGCGGGTGCTGGAGCTCGTCGCGCGCGACAAGGCGTGCGAGCACCCGGACAACGCGTGCCACGGCGAATCGTGCCCGCTCGCGCGCGGCTTCTACGACCGCCTTGCCGCCGCGCGGGATGCCGCGATCGGCCGCGGGCTGCTCGACCGCGACACGGTGCGTACGGCGGCGCTCGCGCACGACGTCTGTCCGTACTACCTCGCGCAGGAGCTGGCGCACTGGTCCGACATGGTGATCGGCGACTACAACTACTACTACGACAGCAGCGCGATGCTGCACACGCTCGCGCAACAGAACCAGTGGCGCATCGGCGTGCTCGTCGACGAGGCGCACAACCTGCTCGACCGCGCGCGCAAGATGTACAGCGCGTCGCTCGACCCGTTCGCGTTCGCAGCCGCGCGCGACGCGGCGCCGGCCGCGCTGCGCAAGCCGTTCGAGCGGCTCGGCCGCGCGTGGGGCGCGCTGAATCGCGCGCAGGAGACGCGCTACGCCGCGTACCCGGACATCCCCGGTTCGCTCGTGTCGGCCGTGCAGAACCTGGTCGCGGCGATCGGCGAGCATCTCGCCGACGCGCCGCGCGCGAACGGCGACGCGCTGCTGCGCTTCCATTTCGACGCGATCGCGTTCGGCGCGCTCGCGGACGCGTTCGACGATGCGTCGATCTTCGACGCGACGCTGCACGGCGAGCCGATGCCCCGCCAGCCGGGGATCGACGGCGTCGCGCCGGCCGGCCGGCGGCGCCGCGCGCAATCGACGCTGTGCGTGCGCAACGTGGTGCCGGCCGGGTTCCTCGCACCGCGCTTCTCGGCCGCCCGCGCGACCGTGCTGTTCTCCGGCACGCTGCGCCCGTTCCACTTTTATCGCGACACGCTCGGGCTGCCGACGGACACCGGCTGGCTCGACGTCGACGGGCCGTTCCGCGCGGAGCAACTGACCGTGCGCGTCGCGAGCCACGTGTCGACGCGCTGGCGCGACCGGGACCGCTCGCTCGCGCCGATCGTCGACCTGATCGCCGGGCAGTACGCGGCGCGTCCGGGCAACTACCTGAGCTTCCTGAGCAGTTTCGATTACCTGCAGCGCGTCGTCGCGCTGATGCAGGCGCGCCATCCGGACGTGCCCGTGTGGGCGCAGGCGCCCGGCATGGCCGAGGCCGAGCGGGACGCGTTCCTCGCGCGGTTCGACACGGGCGGGCGCGGGGTCGGCTTCGCGGTGCTGGGCGGCGCGTTTTCGGAAGGGGTGGACCTGGCGGGCGAGCGGCTGATCGGCGCGTTCATCGCGACGCTCGGGCTGCCGCAGGTCAACGACGTCAACGAGCAGATGCGCCGCGCGATGGAAGCCCGCTTCGGCAACGGCTACGACTACATCTACTTGTATCCGGGGTTGCAGAAGGTCGTGCAGGCGGCGGGGCGCGTGATTCGCACCGAGCACGACGAGGGTGTCGTGCACCTGATCGACGACCGCTACCGGCGGCGCGAGGTGCGCGACCTGCTGCCGCGCTGGTGGCGGATCGGCTGAGCGGCGCCCGGCTCAGAGCACGTTCAGCATCGCGAGCGCGGTTTCCTGCAGCGACGGCAGCACGCGGCGCACGGCGGCCTCGGTGGTTTCTGCGCCGATCGGCATGTTGGTGCTGAGCGCGGCGACGACTTCGCCGTGACGGTTCTTCAGCGGCACCGCGATGCCGCGCACGCCGACCTGCAATTGCTGCTCGATCACCGCGAAGCCGTCGTCGCGCGCGCGGTCGATCTGTTCGAGCAGGCGGGCCTTGTTGGTGATCGTATGCGGCGTGAACGGCGCCAGCTCGGCGCGGTCGAGCCACGCGCGCACCGCGTCGCGGTCGGGCAGGTGCGCGAGCAGCACGACGCCCGGCGACGTCAGCGGCGCCGGCACGCGCGCGCCGAGCACGAAGCCGGTCGTCATCACGCGCGACACGCCGTTGCGCGCGATGAACACCAGCTCCCATTCGTCGAGCACGCTCACGTACGCGGATTCGCTGAGCGTCGCGCTGAGCTGCTGCAGATACGGCTGCACGGTGCGCGGCAGGCGCGCGGAATCGAAATACGACCAGCCGACCCGCAGCACGCGCGGCGTGAGGCCGTACAGCTTGCCGTCGGTGTAGACGTAGCCGAGCGATTCGAGCGTCAGCAGATAGCGCCGCGCGGCGGTGCGCGTGAGGCCCGTGCGGGCGGCGGCCTGGGTCGGCGTCATGCGCGCGTGCTGGCTGTCGAACGCCTCGAGGATCATCAGGCCTTTTTCCAGACCGGCGATCCAGTCGCGCTTGTTGAGTTCGGCCTTTTTCATCGGGGGCGGAAACGTGGGGTGGGGCGGTGAGCGCGCGGGAGTGGGCGATTATCGCGCAAATCGGGGGTGGGCGGCCGTCCCCCGTCAGTCAGGCGTTGTCGATCTCTTCGTGTTCGAAGCAGAACGCCGCGATCCGCCAACGGGCATCGCAGACGAGCCACAGCTCCAGGAATTCCTGCCGGGCGACTAGCCTGCCGTTCTTGCGCATCGCGCTGATCCCCGATACGGCGGCCCATTCGTCGCGTTCCACGACGTGTCGGATTTCATCTTCGTACGCCATGCCCGCATGGCGCTCGGCATGTTCGGCCGCATACGCGCGCATGCGCGCGAGGTGCTGCGGCTTCGTGCGGACCGCGTCGCCGTGCTTGATGAAGAAGTGGGGGCTTTCGACGAAGTTCAGCTGATCGATGTCGCCGTTGCGGCAGGCATCGAGCCAGACATCGCGCATCTGCATCAGGTCGTATTTTGTCTTCATGCGTCGTGAACGCACGGGCCGGATCGTCGTGTTTCGACTGATCCATGCCGTGCAAGCCAAAAGAAAGGCAGGCTAGGGTTCGCGGCGCGCTCGCGCAATAGGACAAGTTTGGAATGGCGATTTTCGCCGCGTCGATTGCGTCGCGATGACGTGGACGCATGCGGCGATTGCCCGGCCGCGCGCGGGACGCGGCCGGGTAACGATGCGGAAGGGCTGACGTGTGGGGCTTCCGCAGCGGCGTTACTCGCCGCTCGTCCACTCCACGTTCGCGCCGACCGAGCGCAGGTTCTCGACGAAATGCGGATGCGCGCGGCGGATCGGCAATGCATTCATGATTTCCGAGCGGCCTTCGATGCTCGCGGCGACCATCAGCAGCGCGATCGCGACGCGGATGATGTACGGGCTCTCGACGCGTGCGGGCGTGAGCTTCAGCCCGCCGAACGTGATCAGCCGGTGCGGATCCGACAGCAGCACGTGCGCGCCGAACTTCGACAGTTCGCCCGACCAGCCGAGCGCGCCGTCGTAGACCTTGTTCCAGAACATCGCGCTGCCTTCGGCCTGCACGCCGAGCGCGATGAAGATCGGCAGCAGGTCGACCGGCAGGTACGGCCACGGCGCGGCTTCGATCTTGGTCAGGATGTTCTGCGTGAACGGCCGGCGCACGCGCAGCGGGCCGTCGCGTTCCGCGCGCGACCAGCCGTCGCGGTGCGTGACGTTGACGCCGAACTTCGCGAACGTGCGGTCGATCAGCGGGAAATGCTCGGGCACCGAGTTGCGCACGGCGATGTCGCCGCCGGTGATCGCGCCGAGCGCGAGGAACGTCGCGATCTCGTGGAAATCCTCGGCGAAGCGGAATTCGCCGCCGCCGAGCTTGGCACCGCCGGTGACGCACAGCCGCGACGTGCCGATGCCCTCGATGCCGACGCCCAGCATCGCGAGGAATTGCGAGAACTCCTGCACGTGCGGCTCGGATGCCGCGTTCATCAGCGTCGACGTGCCGGCCGCGGCGGTCGCGCACAGTGCGAAGTTCTCGGTGGTGGTCACCGACGCGTAGTCGAGCCAGTGATCGTTGGCCTTCAGCGGGCCGTCCGCGCGGACGATCAGCGAATCGGGCGTGCGCTCGATGTGCGCGCCGAAGCGCTCGAACACCTCGACGTGCGGATCGATCTCGCGCACGCCGAGCGTGCAGCCCTTCACGTCGTTCTCGAGGCGGGCGACGCCGAAGCGCGCGAGCAGCGGCGGGATCAGCATGATCGACGAGCGCATCGCCTCGGGCAGCCGGTGCACGGCCGGGTCGAACGACGTGTCGCGGTGATGGAGCTCGAGGATGCCGGTGGTGAAGTCGATCGACACATCGCTGCCGAGCGTGCGGAAGATGTCGAGGATCTTGCGCACGTCGGTGATGTCGGGCACGCCGACGAGCCGCAGCGGCTGGTCGGTCAACAGGGTGGCGCACAGGATCGGCAGGACGGCGTTCTTGTTCGCGGACGGCTTGATGTCGCCGCGCAGCGGAGTGCCGCCGTGGACGATGAGATTCGACATGATATGGGGGCGTATCGGTGACTGACGTAGGCCCATATGATGCCATTGGTCGGACCTGCCCGTGGAGACTGCGTGCGGGAAATAGGGAGATCGGAGCCGCGATTGACAGTGTTTGACGTCGCGTCGCGCGTGCGGTGGCGGCGGTGGCGTGGCCGGCCGTGCGACGGCAGGCCACGCGCGGGCGGATCAGCCCGCCGCCCGCATCCGCGCGGCAACGACCAGCGAGATCAGGCAGCCGGCCGCGAGGTAGCCCGCGACGAGGTGCCACGAACCGCCGGCGAAGCTGGTGAGGGCGACCGCGATGAACGGCGTGAAGCCGCCGCCGACGACGCTCGCGAACTGGTAGCCGACGCCCGCGCCGCTGTAGCGGTATGCCGCGCCGAACAGCTCGGTGAAGAGCGGCTGCTGGACGCTCACGACCATGTCGTGCGCGACGTTTGCGAGCAGCACCGAGAAGATCACGATCCACGCGATCGACCGCGCCTCGAGCGCGACGAAGAACGGCACCGCGGACGCGAGGCCGATCAGCGCGCCGATCAGGTAGATGCGGCGCAGGCCGAAACGGTCGGCGAGCCACGCGAAGCACGGGATCGTCACGCAGCTCACCGCGCCGACCAGCAGGCCGATGTTCAGGAACAGGTCGCGCGACATGCCGAGGTTGGTGGTCGAATAGCTGAGCGCGAACGCGGTGACGATATACATCGTGAACAGCTCGGCCAGGCGCAGCGCGATGATCAGCAGGAACGCCTTCGGGTGGCGCGTCAGCGCTTCGAGCACCGGCATGCGCACCTTGCGGTTCGCGTGCTCGACCTTTTCGACGAACTCCTGCGACTCGTCCATGCTCTTGCGCACCCACAGGCCGATCAGCACCAGCACGATGCTGAACACGAACGGCAGGCGCCAGGCCCACGCCTTGAACGCCGCGTCGCCGAACGTGTGGCCGAGGATCGACACGATGCCCGTCGCGAGCACGAGGCCGACGCCGTAGCCGACCTGCACGCCGCTGCTGTAGAACGCCTTCTTCTTGCGCGGCGCGCTCTCGACGGCCATCAGCGCCGCGCCGCCCCATTCGCCGCCGACCGCGAAGCCCTGCAGCGCACGCATCGCGACGAGCAGCACCGGCGCCCACCAGCCGATCGTCGCGAAGGTCGGCAGCAGGCCGATCGCGACGGTCGACAGCCCCATCAGCATCACGGTCAGCACCAGCATCCGCTTGCGGCCGAGCCGGTCGCCGTAATGGCCGAACACGACGCCGCCGAGCGGGCGGAACAGGAAGCCCACGCCGAACGTGGCGAATGCCGCGAGCGTGCCCATCGTCGGGCTGACTTTCGGGAAGAACTCGGAATTGAACACGAGCGCGGCGACGATCCCGTAAAGCAGGAAGTCGTACCAGTCGACGACGGCGCCGACGAAGCTGCCGAGCGCCGCCTTGCGGGCCTGGCTGCGCGCCCGCGCGGCGCCTGCGGTGTCGAGGGTGTCAAAGGCTGGGGTCATGGTGATATGTCTCCTGGCACGGCGCATCATGGAATCGTGGCGGCGCCGCGTCCGATGCTGCATTGAAAGCGATGGGTGAACGGAGCATAGGGCCGGCGTGGCGGCGCGGCAATCGGCCGGACGGCCAAAGTGCGCGATTATCGTTCAAGTGCGTGCGTTTATCGAACGATTTCGGGGTTTGCACTGAGCGGCACGCAACACCCTGGCCGTTCGGCCGAGGTGCGCCGGCATGAACGATCTGGTTAAAATCGGCACCATTGAACACATTCGCGGAACGGGCCGAAGGTCCGCATGCCGCGCAGGCCGGGCAGCACTGCGCCCGGCGCAATCGTCAACGACCGCTTGCCCCCGGAGACTAGAATGCTCGGCACTCATCCCCCCCTGTCCAGCGATACGCCGCCCGTCGACGATCCGGCCGCCAATCCGCTCGGGATGGCGGGCCTGGAATTCGTCGAGTTCGCGGCGCCCGTGCCGCAGGCGCTCGCGCAGCGCTTCGAGCAGCTCGGCTTCAAGGCGATCGCCCGGCATGTGAGCAAGGCCGTCACGCTGTACCGGCAGGGCCAGATGCATTTCCTGATCAATGCGGAGCCGGAATCGTTCGCCGCGCGCTACGCGGAGGAATACGGGATGGGGGTGTGCGCGATCGGCCTGCGCGTGGCCAATGCGCGGCGCGCGTTCGAGCGGGCGATCTCGCTCGGCGCATGGGCGTTCGAGGGCGAGCGGGTGGGCGTCGGCGAGCTGAAGATCCCGGCGATCCAGGGCATCGGCGATTCGCACCTGTACTTCGTCGACCGCTGGCGCGGGCGGGACGGCCAGCGCGGCGGCGTCGGCGACATCTCGATCTTCGATATCGACTTCCGGCCGATCGACGTTGCCACCGCGCATACCGATCTCGATTTCGCGGGCACCGGGCTGCAGCAGGTCGACCATTTCACGCAGACGGTCGGCGCGGGGCGCATGCAGGAATGGCTGGATTTCTACCACGACCTGCTGCATTTCCGCGAAATCCACGAGATCGACGCGCACTGGCACGTGTCGGAGGAATCGCGCGTGATGGTGTCGCCGTGCGGCGCGCTGCGGATTCCCGTCTACGAGGAAGGCACGCGGCGCACCGAGCTGATGCACGCGTACCTGCCGGACCATCCGGGCGAGGGCGTGCAGCACGTCGCGCTCGCGACGGACGACATCCTGTCGTGCGTCGACCGGCTGCGCGCGAACGGTGTCGAATTCATCGAGCCGCCTGCGCGCTACTACGACGCGGTCGATGCCCGGCTGCCGGGGCACGGCGTCGATCTTGGCGCGCTGCGCAGCCGGGCGGTGCTGATCGACGGCGAGATCGGCGACGACGGCGTGCCGAAGCTGTTCTTCCAGACCTTCGTCAAGCGCCGGCCGGGCGAGATCTTCTTCGAGATCGTCCAGCGCCACGGGCATCACGGGTTCGGGGAAGGGAACCTGGCCGCGCTCGCGCAGGCGCGCGCCGTCGGCTGAACGGGCACGCGGCTCAGCGCGCGGCCGGCATCCGGTTCGGCGCCGGGTCGTTCGGCGGCTGCAGCGTGCACGACGTGCCGCCCGGCGTATACATCGACGCCACGCACCGGTTGCACGACGTGCAGCCCGACCGCTCGGCCCGGCCGTCCCGCAGCCGGTTCACGAAATCCGGCTCGAACACGAGCGCGCGCGCCATCGCCACCGCGTCGAAGCCGTCGTGCAGCGCAAGGGCGACGTTCTCGCGCGAGCGCACGCCGCCGAGGTACGCGAGCGGCATCCGCACGGCCGCCCGCACCTTGCGCGAATGCTCGAGGAAGTACAGCTCGCGGAACGCGCCGAGCTTCGGCTCGGCGAGCTTCTGCAGCACCATTGCGGCGCGCACGATCGCGTTGTCGGCGTTCGCGCGCGCGTCGGCCGGCAGCGGGCTGCCGAACAGCTGCCACACCGATTCGACGTTCATCCCGCCGCTCAGCACCAGCAGATGCGCGCCCTCGGCTTCGAGCTGCCGCGCGACCTCGCACGCGTCGTCGGCGGTGCCGCCGCCGCGCACGCCTTCGGTCACGCCGATCTTGCACACCACCGCGAGATCGCGGCCCACCGCGTCGAGCACGCGGCGCAGCACCTCGACCGGAAACGCCGCGCGGCGCGCCGCATCGCCGCCATACGCGTCGCGGCGGCGGTTGTAGAGCGGCGACAGGAACTGGCTCAGCAGATAGCCATGACCCATGTGGATCTCGACCGCGTCGAAGCCCGCGTCGCGCGCGCGGCGGGCCGCCTGCGCGAACTCGTCGGCGACGCACGCCATCTGGTCGCGCGTCATCGCCTGCTTCAGGAACCGGCCGCTCATCACGCCGACCTTGTTGAAGCCGCCCGACGCGCTCAACGGCCGCTTCGTCGTCAGCGACGGCAGGAACGTGAAACAGCCGCCGTGCGTGATCTGCGCGGACGCCGCCGCGCCGTGGCGGTGGACGGCGTCGGTCAGCGCGCGAAACTGCCGCACGGTCGGCGCGTCGAGCCGGGCCTGGTCGACGAAGGTCCGGCCGTCCGGGCTGACCGCGCAATACGCGACGGTCGTGAGCGCCGCGCCGCCCGCCGCGACGCGCTCGTGAAACCCGACCAGCGCCTGCGACGGCACGCCGTTCGGCGTCATGCCTTCGTTGGTCGCGGACTTGATCAAGCGGTTGCGCAGCGTCAGCGGGCCGATGCGCAGCGGGGTGAAGGCGGAGGAGAGGTCGGTGAAGGGCATGTCGGGGCGATGGAAGGGATCGGACACGCGTTGCATTGTGCGGCGCTGGCGGGCGCGCACATCGTCCGGTCGGACTAGGCCGTGTGCGGCGTGTCGAGATGCGAGATGCATGTATTTCGAAAAAACAAGCAATAGGCTGTATTCCCCGGAACACAACCGATAGGCTGTTACGTGTGATCGGCCATTTGCGCGAGCCGCTCCACCTCCGGTTCATCATCCCCCAGCGGAATGAACGCCATGATCTCCAGGTCATGCCCCGACAGCGCCGGCAGCCGGAACGGGCTCGACAGCACGTTCAGCCTGCGCACGCCGAGATCGCGCAGGATCTGCGAGCCGATCCCGGTCGCGCGGCCGTCGTGCCGTCCGCCGCCTGCCGGCCTTCGCGTCGCGTCGCCATGCATGTCGCAATCGAGCAGCACCGCAATGCCGCAGCCGGCCGCATCGATCCGCTGCAGCGCCGCGTGCAGCGGCCACGAATGCGCGGACGGCTCCGCGTCGAGCAGGTCGAGCAGCGAATGGCATTCGTGCACGCGCGTCAGCACCGGTGTAGCCGGGTCGGGCGCGCCGCGCACCAGTGCGAGATGCGGCGCGCGGTGCACGGTGTCGCGATACTCGATCGCGCGGAAGCGCCCCCACGGCGTATGCAGCGGCCGCTCGCCGACGCGTTCGACCAGCGATTCGTGCGCGCGCCGGTAGTGGATCAGGTCGGCGATCGTGCCGATCTTCAGGCCATGGCGCGCGGCGAACGCCTTCAGCTCGGGCAGCCGCGCCATCGTGCCGTCGTCGTTCATCACCTCGCAGATCACCGACGCCGGCGTGAGGCCCGCCAGCGCGGCGAGGTCGCAGCCGGCCTCGGTGTGGCCCGCGCGCACGAGCACGCCGCCCGGGCGCGCGGCGATCGGGAACACGTGGCCGGGCTGCACCAGATCGTCGGGCCGCGCGCCCGCCCGCACCGCGGCGCGGATCGTGTGCGCGCGGTCGGCGGCCGAGATGCCGGTCGTCACGCCCTCGGCTGCCTCGATGCTCACCGTGAACGCGGTGCCGAACGGCGTGCCGTTGTGATCGGCCATCGGCGGCAGCCGGAGCTGCGCGCAGCGCTCGGCGGTGAGCGTCAGGCAGATCAGCCCGCGCCCGAAGCGGGCCATGAAGTTGATCGCGTCCGGCGTGACGTGGTCGGCCGCGATCACGAGGTCGCCTTCGTTTTCGCGATCCTCCTCGTCGACGAGCAGGATCATCCGGCCCGCACGCAGCTCGTCGACGATTTCGCGGGTGCCGGCGAGCGTCATCGCGCCTCCGGCGCGTCGAACGCGCGGCGCAACGCGTCGGCCGCGAACGTCAGCGCATGGTCGGCGGCGTCCACCGCGCCGAGCATGCTCGCGAAGCCGTGCAACTGGCCCGGCCAGCGCACGAGCGTCGCGGGCGTGCCGGCCTGGGCGAGCCGCGCCGCATACGCTTCGGCTTCGTCGCGCAGCGGATCGAACTCGGCGCTGACGATCGTCGCGGGCGGCAGGCCGGCGAGATCCGGTGCGGCGAGCGGGCTCGCGAGCGGCGTCGCGCGGTCGGCATCGTCGCCGAGATACTGGCGCTTGAACCAACGCATCAGGTCCGCCGTCAGGAAATAGCCGTTGCCGAGCGATTCGTATGACGGATGTTCGGTCGCACAATCGACCACCGGATACAGCAGCAGCTGGTGCGCGATCCGGATGCCCGAGCCGTGCAGCTGCTGCGCGGCGACGGCGGCGAGATTGCCGCCCGCGCTGTCGCCGGCCACTGCGAGCGCGCCGTCGCGCGCGCCGAGATCGCGGGCGCTCGCCGCCGCCCAGCGCACCGCGTCGCACGCGTCGTGCGCGGCGGCCGGAAAGCACGCCTCGGGCGCGAGCCGGTAGTCGACCGACAGCACGAGCGTGCGCGCGCGTTGCGCGAGGCTGCGGCACAGGTTCGCGTGCGTATCGAGCCCGCACGACACGAAGCCGCCGCCGTGGAAGAACACGGTGAGCGGCAGCGGCCCGCTGGCGTGCGGCCGGTAAAGGCGCGCGGACAGCACATGGCCGGCCGCTGCGGGAATCCGCCAGTCCTCCTCGGCGGCGATCGCGTCGCCGGGGGCGAACGCGCCGCCCGCCGCGACGCTGGCGCGGTAGGCGGAAACGGTCAGTCGATCGAAATCGATCGCGGGCGCCTGGGCGAGCGCGGCGAGCAGCGCCTGCGCCTGAGGGTCGAGCGGCATCGGAACTCCTGTGTGAACTGGCTAGGTAAATGGCTAGGTATACGAATCAGGTATACCCGCATCGCGGTTTCCCTGAGCGTGCGCCGGATGCTTGCCGGCGCGGCCTGACGGCCATTCCAGCGCAGCGGCGCGGGCGTCACATCATCCGATCGGACGATGGTTCGCACGCCCGAATGGCGAAAGCTCCGTCTTCAGTAGATCTCCCGATGACGCCGATTAAGACGCGTCTTAATCTTGGCGGCGCGGCTGAATCAATCGAAGCAGGTCGCATGGAGGATGGAGCGTGTTGATGGAGACGAGATGGGTTCCGCAAGAGAGCCAGGCAACGAGTGACGAGGCCGGCCTCGGCGTCGCGGAGTTCAGCGAGCTGATGGCGCGGATTTACCAGGGACCGATGGAGGCGCCGCCGTGGGCGGGCGCGCTCGAGCTGGTGCGGCGCTGGCTGGGCGCGAACTACGTGACGCTGATCCTGCGCGCGGCCGCGAGCGACCGCCGCGCGCCGCTGTCGGTGCATGCGTCGGAGCACGGGCCAGTGGTGCCGGGCGACGGCGAAGCGTCGTACAACAACTACTACTATTCGCTCGATCCGTTCATCGGCCTGCCGGCCGATCGCGTCGTGACGGCCGACGAAGTGTTCGGCGAAACCGGCTGGCTGTCGAGCGAGTTCTACAAGCAGTTCCTGTTGCCGTCGGACGTGCGCCATATCCTCGGCGCGGACCTGCGCACGCCGTCGGGCGTCGAATGCCGCTTCCGCGTGTGCCGCGGCCACGCGGCGAAGCCGTTTTCCGCGCGCGACAAGGCGATCTGCGGGCTGCTGCTGCCGCACCTGAAGCGCGCGGTCGAACTGCATTCGCGGCTCGACTCGGCCGAAGTCGAGCGGTCGATCTACGCGAATGCGGTCAACCGGATGCAGGTCGGGATGATCACGCTCGACGAGAAGGGCGCGGTCATCGACATGAACGGCGTGGCCGACGAGATCCTCAAGCAGGGCAACGGCCTGTGCCTCGCGCGCGGCACGATCGAGGCCACCGATGCGCAGGAGAACCGCGCGCTGCAGCGGCTGATCCGCCACGCGGTGATGGGCCATCACGGCACCGCGACGGCCATCGTCGAGGCGATGCCGGTCACGCGCAGCTACGACAAGCCGCGGCTCGGCCTGCTGGTGCGCACGATCCTGCTGTCGGACTGGTCGGAGGACAACAAGCGGCGGCCGGCCGTCGCGCTGCTGCTGCGCGACCCGGACCGCAAGCCGCAGGGCGCGCAGGAAATCATCCGCAAGCTGTTCGACCTGACGCCCGCCGAGACGTCGCTCGCGCTGCTGCTGACCAACGGGCTCACGCTCGAGGAGGCGGCGGAGGAATCGGGGATCAGCAAGAACACCGCCCGCACGCACTTGCGCGCGATCTTCTCGAAGACGGGCGTGACGCGCCAGGCGACGCTCGTGCGGATCCTGCTCGGGAGCGTGGTGCCGCTCGGTTGATGGGGGCGGGGCGCCATCGCGGCGCCCCGCATGGCCTTCACGCGGCCCGTTTCTGCGAAATCACCAGCAGCGCGCCGTTCCTGTCTTCCAGCACCGCGCGATACTCGTGCGGCCCCGCCTGCACCGGCACGCGCACCGACGCGCCCGCCTTGACCACCCGCGCCATCGCCGCATAGAGGTCGTCGTCCTCATCGACCCGCAGCGTCAGCGCCGCGCGCTCGACGATCTGCTCGTCGCCCGCGACCAGCGCGATCGTCAGCGGCCCGCCGTCGAGCGCGCAGTAGCGGTCGCCGTCGCGAAACTTCACGTTCAGGCCCAGTCCGTCGACGAACAGCGGCAACGCCGTATCGATGTCGTCAACCGGATACAGCAGCATCGAAACCTTCATATCGCGTCTCTCCCTTGTCGTGGCGCGGCGCGCACGACGCCGCCCGTCGATCCTAGCGCGGCGCTTCACGCGGCACGCAGTCCGATCGGATGACGGGAAAGCCCTCTGTCCGCGAATCCGACCCGTTACTCCAAACAGACGATGCCCGCGCCGGTGCGCGCGCCGACACTCCCATCCGTGGACCGTCGCGATTCGTCTGCTGTCGCAGGCGGCCTGCGCGACCCCGACTCGTCCAACATACATGGAGACGCACGCAATGAAGTTTTCCCTCATCTACGAAGCCCAGACCACCGACGCGTCGCGCGAGGGCGATCACCAGGTGTTCAAGGAGACGGTCGAACAGGCGCTGCTCGCCGAGCAGGTCGGCTTCGACACGATCTGGTGCGTCGAGCACACGTCGCTCACCCACTACGCGCACATGAGCGCGCCGGAGACGTTCCTCGCGTATCTCGCCGGCCGCACGACGCGCATCGGCCTTGGGCACGGCGTCGTGTGCCTGCCGCCGGCGATGAACCACCCGATCAAGGTGGCGGAGCGGGTCGCGCTGCTCGACATCCTGTCCGGCGGCCGCGTGCATTTCGGCGTGGGCAAGGGCGGCAGCCAGCAGGAAGCGGGCGCGTTCGGCTACGACCTCAACGAGCTGCAGCCGATGATCGACGAATCGATGTACCTCGTGCCGAAGATGTTCGTGCAGGACGAGATCGAGCACGACGGCACGTACATCAAGATCCCGAAGCGCCCGATCCACCCGAAGCCGTTCCAGGATCCGCATCCGCCGATGTATCTCGCATGCACCAACACCGACGCGCTGCTGCGCGCGGGCCAGCGCGGGATGGGCGCGCTGGTGCTCGGCTTCGGCGGCCCGGACGAAGTCGCGAAGAAGAACGCGGTGTATCGCGAAGCGTGGGCGAACCGCAAGCCGGAAGACCAGGTGGGCTTCCGCCCGACCCAGCACCTCGCGGCGCTGTGCCCGACGGTCGTGCTCGCCGACGGCCAGAAGGCCCGCAAGATCGGCATCCGCGGCCAGCGCTACTTCATGGAATCGCTCGCGTACTGGTACACGGGCGGCGAGCGCCCGGACCCGTCGAAGTGGGGCGACGACCTCGTGCAGGCCGACAGCGGCGAGATGGTGATCCGCTCGCGCTTCGCGTCCGAGGAAGTGGTCGTCAATTTCGCGGACCCGGCGCTCGCGATGATGAACCCGAACCACGCGTACGGCACGGTGGACGACTGCATCGGCTACGTCGGCCGCCTGCAGGAAGCGGGCGTCGACGAGGTGCTGTTCCTGTGCCAGATGGGCACGGTGCCGCACGACGCGCAGATGGAGACGATCCGCAACATCGGCGAGCACGTGATCCCGTTCTTCAACAACGACGCGCAGCGCAAGTACGCGTGACGCGCGGGCGGCGGGCGTCGTCTCTTCGGACGATGCGGCGCGCCCGCCCGGCGACGAACATCGATCGCAAGAACAACCGGGGCGGTGGGGCCGCGCCGAACCGAACAACTTTGTATGGGACCAGCGTAGCCAACGCTGGTCGACAACCTTGTATGGGACCGGAGTAAGCGCTGAAGCGCCAGCTCCGGTCGACAGGAGACATCAGTGCATCGCGACAACGATTCGAACGCATTGGCCGCCACGCTGATCGCACGGGCGGAGGAACTGGCCCCGGTGCTCGCCGCGCGCGCTGCGCAGGCGGAGGCGCAAGGCCGCATTCCCGCCGAGACGGTCGCCGACATGCAGGCGGCGGGCTTCTTCAAGGTGCTGCAGCCGAAGCGCTACGGCGGCTACGAACTCGATCCGCAGGCCTTCTTCGACATCCAGATGGCGCTGGCGCGCGGCTGCATGTCGACGGCGTGGGTGTACGGCGTGGTCGGCGTGCACAACTGGCAGCTCGCGCTGTTCGACGAACAGGCGCAGCGGGATGTGTGGGGCGACGATGCGTCGACGCTGATCGCGTCGACCTACATGCCGGTCGGCCGCGTGACGCCGGTCGACGGCGGCTTCCGGCTGTCGGGCCACTGGAAGTTCTCGAGCGGCAGCGAGCTGTGCGACTGGGTGTTCCTCGGCGCGCTGGTGCCGCCGGCGAAGGCGGGCGAGCCGCCCGAGTACCGCACCTTCCTGCTGCCGAAGGCCGACTACCGGATCGAGCAGGACTGGGACGTGCTCGGCCTGCGCGCGACCGGCAGCCACGACATCGTCGTCGACGACGTGTTCGTGCCCGCGTACCGCACGCACAAGGCCGTCGACGGGATGATGGGCACCAGCCCGGGCCTCGCCGTGAACGACGCGCCGCTGTTCCGGCTGCCGTTCGCGCAGATCTTCGTGCGGGCGGTGTGCACGTCGTGCATCGGCGCGCTGCAGGGCGCGCTCGACGATTTCACGTCGTATGCGGCCACCCGCGTGTCGGCGAACAGCGGCGCGAAGACCACCGACGATCCGGGCGCGCAGGGCGCGTGCGCGAACGCGGCGGTCGCGATCGACGAGATGCGCGTGCTGCTCAAGCGCAACTTCGCCGAGCTGATGGCGGCCGCGAACGGCGGCCCGGCCGTGTCGATCGAGCGGCGCGTGCATTTCCGCTACCAGTCGGCGCAGGTCGCCGAGCGCTGCGCGCAGGCGGCCAACGCGCTGCTGCGCTATGCAGGCGGCAACGGCATCTATCACCGCAATCCGCTGGTGCGCCGCTTCCTCGACCTGCACGCCGCGCGCGCGCACTACGCGAACAACGTCGACCGCTTCGGCCAGAACCTCGGCGCGGTGATGCTCGGCCGCGAGAACACCGATTTCTTCATCTGACGAGGCCGCGATGAACGACGCGCAAGCGCAGCAAGAAGAATTCGACGTCGTCGTCGTCGGCTCCGGCGCGGGCGGCCTGCTCGCGGCCTGCCGCGCGGCGGACCGCGGCCTGTCGGTAGTCGTGATCGAGAAGACGGCGCTGTACGGCGGCACGTCGGCGGTGTCGGGCGGCGGCATCTGGGTGCCGTGCAACCACCATATCGCCGAACTCGGCGCGACCGATTCGCGCGACGCGGCGCGCCGCTATCTCGATGCCTGCACGGCAGGCGCTACGCCTGCCGACAAGCTCGACGCGTATCTGGACCACGCGCCGCAGATGCTGCGCTACCTGGAGACGAACACGCCGGTGCGCTACCAGGCGCTGCCGAAATATGCGGACTACTACCAGAAGCTGCCGGGCGCGATGCCGGGCTTCCGTGCGCTCGACCCGCTGCCGTTCGACGGCGCGCAGCTCGGCGACGCGTTCGCGCAGCTGCGCCCGCCGTCGCCCGGCACGCTGGTCGGCGGCCGCGTCGCGGTGACGTCGAAGGAGGCGCACACGCTGCTCGCGCGCGAGCCGGGCTTCGTGAAGCTTGCGCTGGCGCAGTTCGGCCGCTACTGGCTCGACGTCAGGATGCGCGGCCGCACGCGCCGCGACCGGCGCCTGACGCTCGGCAACGCGCTGGTGGGCGGGCTGCGGCGCGCGCTGCTCGACCGCCAGGTGCCGGTGTGGCTCGACACGCCGATGCGCGACCTGCTCGACGTCGACGGCCGCGTGACGGGCGTGCGCGTCGCGCGCGCGGGGCGGCCGGTGACGCTCGTCGCGCGGCGCGGCGTGATCCTCGCGGCGGGCGGCTTCGAGCGCAACCAGCCGATGCGCGAGCGCTACCTGCCGCAGCCGACCCACGCGCAGTGGAGCGCGACGCCGCCCGCGAACACCGGCGACGCGATCGCCGAAGGCCAGCGGCTCGGCGGCGCGCTCGCGCTGATGGAGCACGTGTGGGGCGCGCCGACGGTCGGCGTCGCGGGCGAGGAGAAGCAGCGCGCGCTGTTCGTCGAGCGCAACCTGCCGGGCTGCGTGATCGTCAACGCCCTCGGCAAGCGCTTCGCCAACGAGGCCGCGCCGTATTCGGAGTTCGTGCCGGCGATGTACCGCGACCACGCGCGCACCGGCGCGAACGTGCCCGCGTGGATGGTGTTCGACGCGCGCTTTCGCCGCAAGTATCCGTGCGGGCCGATCATGCCGGCGTCGATGATGCCGGACGCGCGGATTCCCGACGCGTTTCGCGGCCTGCTCGTGAAGGCCGACACGGTCGACGCGCTCGCGGCGCAAATCGGCGTCGATGCGGCGGGCCTGCGCGACACGCTGCGCGACATCGCGCGCTATGCGGCGACCGGCATCGACGAGGCATTCGGCAAGGGCGACAACCTGTTCGACACCTACTACGGCGATCCGCAGGTCAAGCCCAACCCGTGCCTCGGGCCGGTGGACGAAGCGCCGTTCTACGCGGTGCGGATCGACGCGGGCGACATCGGCACGAAGGGCGGGCTCGTCACCGACGCGCAGGCCCGCGTGCTGCGCGACGACAGCACCGCGATCGACGGCCTCTACGCGATCGGCAACACGAGCGCGTCGATGATGGGCGCGAGCTATCCGGGCGCGGGCTCGACACTCGGGCCGGCGATGACCTTCGGCTTCATCGCCGCCGACCACCTGGCCGCGCAGGCGGCCAGCCCGACGGACCCAGCCGGCCGGCACGCCCGGCCCTCCACGACAGAACTTCACGGAGTCAGACCATGACCGATTTCACCACCCATCCGCTGCGCACGGACATGCTGCTGGCGATGCGCCGCCTCGCGCGCTCGGTCACGGTGATCAGCAGCGCGCACGACGGCCGGCGCTACTCGATGTCCGCGACCGCGGTCGATTCGCTGTCGACCGAACCGCCTTCGCTGCTGATCTGCATCAACCGCAGCGCGTCGCTGTATCCGCCGCTCGACGCGGGCGCGTCGTTCTGCGTGAACGTGCTGTCCGCGCGCCACGAAGGCATCGCGATCGACTGCAGCGGGCGGCTCAAGGGCGAGGCGCGCTTCACGACCGGCGACTGGGAAGCGTCTTCGCTCGGCGTGCCGTACCTGCGCGACGCGCAGGCGAGCCTCGTGTGCGAGCAGGACGGCCGCTTCGAATACGGCACGCACACGGTGTTCATCGGCCGCATCAACGAGGTGCTGATGACCGGCGACGTCGATCCGCTCGTCTACCTCGACGGCGCCTACACGACGCCCGGCGCGCCGCTGAGCCGCGCGGCCGCGTGATGCGCGCTTTCCATCGACCCGAAACAGGCAAGAGACTTTCCATGACAGGCAGACTGAACGGCAAAATCGCGATCATCACGGGCGCCGCGAGCGGCGTCGGCAAGGCGGACGCGGTGCTGTTCGCGCGCGAAGGCGCGCGGGTGGTGCTGACCGACATCAACGAGGAAGGCGGGCGCGAAGTGGCCCGCGAGATCGGCGACGCGGCGTTGTTCGTGCGGCACGACATCGCGTCGGAGGCCGGCTGGAACGACGTGTTCGGCGCGGCCGCCGCGCATTTCGGCACGCCGGACATCCTCGTCAACAACGCGGCGGTGCTGATTCCCGGCGACATCGAGCACGGCACGCTCGACGTGTGGCAGCGCACGCTGCGCATCAACGCGGAAGGCTATTACCTCGGCTGCCGCGCGGCCGTGCAGGCGATGAAGGCGGGCGGCGGCGCGATCGTCAACATGTCGTCGGTGGCCGCGCTCGGCGGGATCGGCATGTTCTGCGCGTACGCGGCCAGCAAGGGCGCGGTGACGGCGATGACCCGCTCGATCGCCGCGTACTGCAAGCAGCAGGGCTACCGGATCCGCTGCAACACGATCCACCCGGACGGCATCTTCACGCCGATGACCGCGCCGTACGTCGGCGACGCCGAGGCGACGCGCCGCGCGCTCGAGCAGGGCATCGACCCGCAGGGCCGCTTCGCGCTGCCCGAGGACATCGCGCGCCTGACGCTGTTCCTTGCGTCCGACGACGCGCGCTTCATCAACGGCAGCGAATACCGGATCGACAACGGCCAGCTGATGATGGGCGTCGCCTGAGGAAGCCGGCCATGGACGATTCGCGTTTTCATCGGCTGAGCGTCGCCGAAGTGATTGCCGAAAGCGCCGACGCGTGCTCGTTCGTGTTCGACGTGCCGGCCGTGCTGCGCGACGCGTTCGCGTATCGGCCGGGGCAGTTCCTGACGCTGAGCGTGCCGTGCGGCGATGCGGCGCTCGCGCGCTGCTATTCGCTGTCGAGCGCGCCGGGCATCGACGCCGCGCCGAAGATCACCGTCAAGCGCGTGCGCGACGGCCGCGCGTCGAACTGGCTGTGCGACCGCGTGCGCGCGGGCGACCGGCTCGACGTGCTGCCGCCGGCGGGCGTGTTCACGCCGCGCACGCTCGACGGCGACCTGCTGCTGTTCGCGGGCGGCAGCGGCATCACGCCGGTGCTGTCGATCCTCAAGTCGGCGCTCGTGCACGGGCGCGGGATGCTGACGCTCGTCTACGCGAACCGCGACGAGCGCTCGGTGATCTTCCGCGACGAGCTGCAGCAGCTCGCGCAGCGCCACCCGGGCCGGCTGCGCGCGATCCACTGGCTCGACAGCGTGCAGGGCGTGCCGCAGCAGCGCCATCTGGAGGAGCTCGCGCGGCCGCTCAGCCAGCAGGAGACGTTCATCTGCGGGCCGGCGCTGTTCATGGAGAACGCGCTCGCCGCGATGCTCGGGCTCGGGCTGCCGCGTGCGCGCGTGCATGTGGAGCGCTTTGCGTCGCTGCCCGATGCGCCGGGCGCGACGGCTGCGCCTGCCGCCGGCGAGGGCCCGGCTGACGGCCTCGGCGCAGCGATCGAAACGGTGCTCGACGGTGCGTCGTTCGCGTTCGACAGCGCGCCCGGCGAGACGCTGCTCGACGCGATGCTGCGCGCGGGGGTGCCCGCGCCGAACTCGTGCCGGATGGGGCAATGCGGCGCGTGCATGTGCCGGGTCGAGCGCGGCGAGGTCGCGCTCGACGGCAACCACGTGCTGGACGAGGACGAACTGGCGGCGGGCTGGACGCTCGCGTGCTGCGCCAGGCCCGCGAGCGACGCGCTGCGGGTAGCGTTTCCCGATTGAGCCGCGCCGCGCCGGGCGCGCGGACGGCATTCCTTGCGAATCCTTGCGAAACGACGATGACGGACAACGAAACCTTGACCACCCCCGCGCTGATCGCGCGGGCCGCCGCGCGTCACGGCGCGCACCCGGCGATCGAAACGGAGCAGGGCCGGCTGACCTATGCGGAGCTCGACGCCGCGCGGCTCGACGCGGCGCGCGCGCTGCTCGCGAGCGGCATCGACGCGGGCGACCGGGTCGCGATCTGGGCGCCGAACCTGCCGCTGTGGATCGTCGCCGCGCTCGCGATCCAGACGGTTGGCGCGGTGCTCGTGCCGGTCAATACGCGGATGAAGGGCATGGAGGTCGGCGGCATCCTGCACGACAGCGGCGCGCGGCTGCTGTTCTGCTGCGGCACGTTCCTCGGCGAGTCGTATCCGGCGATGCTCGGGCCGCACCGGCCGGCGACGCTCGAACGCGTGGTCGTGTTCGACGGCGAGCCGCCGCGCGGCGCGCATGACGAGACGTGGCACGCGTTCGTCGCGCGCGGCGCGGCCGTGCCGCTCGACGCGGTGCGCGAGCGCGAGGCGGGCGTGACGCCGGACACCGTGATGGACCTGATGTTCACGTCCGGCACGACCGGCCGCCCGAAAGGCGTGATGACCGCGCACGGCCAGAACCTGCGCGCCGCGCAGGCCTGGGCGCGCATCGCCGGCGTGCGGCCGGACGACCGCTACCTGATCGTCAACCCGTTCTTCCACACGTTCGGCTACAAGGCCGGCTGGCTCGCCGCGCTGTCGAGCGGCGCGACGGTGCTGCCGCAGCGGGTGTTCCAGCCCGACGACGTGCTGCGCCGCATCGCCGACGCGCGCGTGTCGGTGCTGCCCGGGCCGCCGACGCTGTACTACGCGCTGCTCGATGCGCCGGTGCGCGGCGCGCATGACCTGTCGTCGCTGCGGATCGCGGTGACGGGCGCGGCGGCGATCGCGCCGAGCCTGGTCGAGCGGATGCGCGCGGAGCTCGGCTTCGAGACGGTGCTGACGGGCTACGGGCTCACGGAGTCGTGCGGTTTCGCGACGCTGTGCCGGCACGGCGACGACGCCGAGACGGTCGCCCGCACGTCGGGCCGGCCGATGCCGGACGTCGAGGTGCGCATCGCCGGGCCGGGCGGCGTCGCGCTCGGGCCCGACGAGACGGGCGAGATCTGGGTGCGCGGCTACAACGTGATGCGCGGCTACTTCAACCAGCCGGACGCGACGCGCGAGACGGTGGACGCCGACGGCTGGCTGCACACCGGCGATCTCGGCTGCGTGGATGCGCGCGGCAACCTGAAGATCACCGACCGGATCAAGGACATGTTCATCGTCGGCGGCTTCAACTGCTATCCGGCGGAGATCGAGCGATTGCTCGCCGCGCATCCGGCGATCGCGCAGGTCGCGCTGATCGGCGTGCCGGACGCGCGGCTCGGCGAGGTCGGGCACGCGTATGTCGTGCTGCGCCCGGGGATGCAGGCCGGCGCCGACGAGCTGAACGACTGGGCGCGGCACAACATGGCCAATTACAAGGTGCCGCGCCGTTTCTCGTTCGTCGAGCGGCTGCCGACGAGCGCGGCGGGCAAGGTGCTGAAGTATCGGCTGCGGGCGGACGCGGAAGCCGCGAGCTGATTCGGCGCGGGGCGACATCTCAACGCAGGGGGCAATGCATGCGCAACACGGCGTTTCCGGAAGGCGCTGCGCTGGTGTTCGGCGGCAGCGGCGGGATCGGGCAGGGCGTCGCGCTGGAATTCGGGCGGGCCGGCGTGCCGGTCGCGGTCGGTTATCGCAGCAAGGCCGACGTGGCGGAGCGCGTCGCGCGCGAGATCCGAAACACGGGCGTCAAGGCCAGCACGCACGCCGTGGACGTCACCGATCCCGCGCAGGTCGACGCCGCGCTCGCGGCGGCGATCGACGCGCACGGGCGCGTGCACACGGTGGTGTGGGCGGCCGGCCCGTTCGTCAACCAGCGGCATATCGGCGACATGACGCACGATGACTGGCGGCGCGCGATCGACGTCGAGACGATGGGGTTCTTTCATGCGGCGAAGGCCGCGCTGCCGCATTTCCGCGCGGCGGGCGGCGGGTCGTTCGTGACGCTCGGCTCGGCCGGGCATCTGCGCTGGCCCGACCGCGACGGCCTGTCGGTCGCGCCGAAGGCGGCCAACGAGGCGCTGGTGAAGGGGCTCGCGCGCGAGGAGGGGCGGCACGGCATTCGCGCGAATTCGATCCTCGTCGGCGTGATCGAGGCCGGGATGTTCCCGGTGCTGCTCGAACAGGGGCAGTTCGACCCGGCGTGGATCGACGAGACGATGAAGATGCTGGCGCTCAAGCGCTGGGGGAAGGCGGAGGACATCGGCCGGGCCGCCGTGTTTCTGGCGTCGGATCGGGCCGACTACATTACGGGTCAGCAGTTGAATGTCTCCGGCGGATACGGCTTGTAGGCGATCACCCGCTGGAAGTCGACGTCTCCACGGAATCTCGAATCGATGCCCGTCGTCCGGCACCGGCATTGCATGCGACGTTGGCCGATCGGCCGTCTTCCTCGCACCGGACGACGCGGCTTACATTACCTGTCAGCAGTTCGATGTGTCGGGTGGGTACGGGGGCCGGCCGCTACACGCCGTTTCCCGCGACTCACCGGCGCCAACCCAGGCACGCCCCCTTCGCCATCGCGATGATAGCAATGCTTGCATTTCATGGCGGAGGCGCTATCATTGATAGCGTTCTGGACGGAGGGGCATATGGCAAATCTACTGGTGCGTAACGTGGACGACAGCATTGTGCAAAGCCTGCGCGAGCAGGCCGCGGCGAATGGCCGGAGTGCGGAGGCCGAGCATCGCGCCATCCTGGCGAGCGTGCTCGGCCGGCCGAAGCGCAGGACCTTCGCGGAAGCGCTGATGAGCATGCCGAACGTTGGCGAAGACACGGATTTCCAACGTGTTCAGGATTCCGGCGAGGTCAGGCGTGTTTTTGATTGATACGAACGTCATCAGCGAAATCAGAAAGGGAAAGCGAACCAACAAAGGGGTGCAAGCGTTCTTTCGGCAAGCCGAAGCCGACGCGAGCCCCCTCTATCTTTCCGTCGTGACGGTGTCCGAGCTGCGGCGCGGCGTCGACCTGATCCGTCATCGCGGCGATCTCAGGCAGGCGTCGGCGCTCGAGGCATGGCTCGCGGCGATCCTGTCCGACTATGCGCCGTACATCCTGCCGATCGACATCGACGTCGGCCAGTTGTGGGGCCATCTGCGCGTCCCGCATCCGGAGCACGCGCTCGACAAGCTGATCGCCGCGACGGCGCTGATCAACGACCTGACGGTCGTGACCCGCAACGTCGGCGATTTCGCGAAGACGGGGGTCCGGCTGGTGAATCCGTTCGATTAGCGTCGCGCGAAGCGTTGGCCGGCGGTGCCGAACCGGCACGACGAGCGCAATGCCACGCGCGACGCGTTACGTCAGGCTGCCGTCAACACGCTGCCGGCGTGCTGCCGCATACGGTGTTCACGAGCGTCACGATGTTGCTGCTCGTGAACGGCGACGCGCCTTGCTGCTTCACCGTCGTGTCCGTATAACCCCAGCTCGTCACGCCCACCACGACATTGTGCGAGGCCGCATTGCCGAAGCCCGTGCCGTTGAGTGTCGGCGGCATGCCAAGATTGACGAGCCACGGGCCGCCGCTCGCCCCCCCGGTCATCAGCGATCCGATGATCGTGTTGTTCGAGTTGCCGGCGGACACGAAACCTTGCGATTCGTTGCGCTCCATGTAGACGCCGCTATCGAGGGCCACCGGGTAGCCGAGCTGGTCGATCAGCGCGAGCCCCGACGGGTTGTAGCTATAGCCGTTCCATCCATAGCCATACCATCCGGCGCTATTGCCCGCATACGATCCCCCTTGCGGCGACAGCACGATCACGGCCACGTCGTCCTGGCAGATGACGCCGGCGACTGCGCATGGATCGGTGCCGTCGTAGTAGGACGTCATGACGGTGGCGGATGCGCCGTTCCACGTGCCATAGGGCGCGGTTCCGTTGCTATAGGCCGGAACGAATACCCAGTTCGAGTAGAACTGCTTCTGACCGAAATTCGCGACACAGTGCGCGGCCGTGACGATCACGCCCGGTTTGATCAGCGACGCAGAGCACAGATAGGTCGCCGAGCCGATGTTGAAGAACAGCTTGCCGGCTGCGCGGAACGGATAGTAATACTGCGTATTGTTGCCGTATGCATTCACCTGGCTGGTGGTATAGGGCTGATTCGACGATCCGAATTCCTGCGGCTGCACCCCGGGTTGGCTCAAATCGACTGGCGCGACCAGTTGCATCGGCCGTTGCCTGCCGTCTCCGGCGCCGCCTTGCGCATAGCCCGGCACGCCGAGCGCCGGCCTGGCGTTGTACATCAGCGAATCCAGCATCGAAGGCGGCGCAACGACCGGCCGTGGCAGCGGCATCGGCTTGGCGTTCTTGAAATCGATCGCGGCAACTTGCAGAGCGCGCTCGGGTAGCGTGATCTGCGTCACGCCTCCGTGCGTTTTGATCTGCTGGGCCAGCGCGCCGGTTGCGATCAGCGAACCAAACGCGGCAACGGCGATTTTATTGATCAGTTTGCTCATTTGAATCTCCTTTCTGGCTTATGAATTTTTCTGAGATTCGAAATATCTGTCGAACGGTTAGGCGCCCCTCAGCGTGCATGAAAACTATGCCGGGCGAAGTAAATACATTGCGAGGACATTGCGTGGAGAGGCTTCCAATGAACTCTTTGTTGTTGCTGATTAATCGAGTCAGTGAGAAGATGGGCGCCTTTTTAATTGATTGTTTAATGGTTTGCGTCGACCGGGATTCGACTCGTTTGCCAATCTGATTTATCGAGGTCGTCCCCGGTGAAATTTGGAAAACAACGTCAATGCAAATCTACATCCTGAAAATCGCATTGATAATATAATATTACATAATAAGCTTTATTATTTTTTGTAATTTCAATGTAATTGAATTGTTTGCAGAATAAGGCCGGAAGCATTAATCGAATTCCGCCGCGCATCGTTTCAAATGCACGCCACGAGATTCAATCGAGTGGATCGGTTCGAAAACCGCACCCGAACCGAATCCAGGGAGCGGCCAACGACGCGCACCGCCCCGGCAGCCCGTCCGGCCCCGTCCGTTCCCCCTCCGCCTCTCGTCCCAACAGACGATGTGACGCGCCCCCCGACCGGCCAGAATCCTTTCACGAACAACGGATTCTGAACCTGGAGGAGGCCGACATGATCGATGTCCGTGCGCTCGGCTATGTCGTCGTCGAGGCGACGCGCGTCGACGCGTGGCGCCGCTACGCGCAAGACGTGCTGGGCATGCAGGCGCTCGACGCGCCCGACGGCGCGCTGTACCTGAAGATGGACGAGCGCGATTTCCGCTACCTGATCGTTCCGGGCAACGCGGACCGCTATCACGCATCGGGCTGGGAGCTGGCCGACGCCGCCGCGTTCGACGCGGCCTGCGCGGCGCTGCAGCGCGCGGGCATCGAGCCGATCCGGGCGACCCGCGACGAAGCCGCGCTGCGCCGCGTGCAGGCGATGGCGTGGTGCCAGGATCCGTCCGGCAACCGCCACGAGCTGTACTGGGGCGCGCGCTGCGATTTCCGCCGCTTCGTGTCGCCGCTCGGCGTGCCGCGCTTCGTCACCGGCAGCATGGGCCTCGGCCACGCGGTGCTGCCCGCGCCGCAGTTCGACGCGACCGACGCGTTCGTGCGCGGCGTGCTCGGCTTCGAGCTGTCCGACATCTACCGCGTGAAATTCACGCCCGATCCGGCCGAGCCGGAGAAGCGCATCCACTTCATGCACTGCCGCAACGCGCGCCATCACAGCCTCGCGCTGTTCGAAATGGCCGTGCCGTCGGGCTGCGTGCACGTGATGGCCGAAGTCGATTCGATGGACGAGGTCGGCCGCGCGCTCGACCGCGCCGCCGCGCACGACGTGAAGCTGTCCGCGACGCTCGGCCGGCACTGCAACGACCAGATGATCTCGTTCTACATGAAGACCCCCGGCGGCTTCGATCTCGAATACGGCTTCGGCGGCCTGACCGTCGACTGGTCGCAGCACGCGGTGTTCGAGGCCACCCAGGTGAGCCAGTGGGGCCACGACTTCAGCATCGGATACCGGTAAGCCAGCACGATGACGATGAAACCTCTCGACAAGACGATGTCCGCGCGCGACGTGGTTGCGCAGCTCGCCGACGGCATGACGATCGGCATCGGCGGATGGGGGCCGCGGCGCAAGCCGATGGCGCTGGTGCGCGAGCTCGCGCGCTCGAACCTGAAGGACCTGACGGTCGTTGCGTACGGCGGCGCCGACGTCGGCCTGCTGTGCGCGGCGGGCAAGGTGCGCAAGGTGGTGTTCGGCTTCGTGTCGCTCGACGTGATCCCGCTCGAACCGCACTTCCGCCGCGCCCGCGAGCAGGGCCGCATCGACGTGCTCGAACTCGACGAAGGGATGCTGCAGCTCGGCCTGCGCGCGGCCGCCGCGCGCCTGCCGTTCCTGCCGACCCGCGCCGGGCTCGGCACCGCGCTGCTCGATCACGCGCCGCAGCTGCGCACCGTGCAGTCGCCGTACGACGACGGCGAGACGCTGCTCGCGATGCCGGCCATCGCGCTCGACGCCGCGCTGCTGCACGTGAACGCGGCCGACCGGATGGGCAACACGCGCATCGACGGCCCCGATCCGTTCTTCGACGCGTGGATGGCGCGGGCGGCGCAGCACTGCTACGTGTCCACGGAAACGGTCGACGCGTCGCTCGCGAGCGAAGACCTCGACGCCGTGCGCCGCAACCCGTTCGAGCGCTCGCTCGTCACCGGCGTGGTGCACGCGCCGGGCGGCGCGCATCCGACCTCGTGCGGGCCGGCCTATGGCTGGGACCTGCCGCACCTGCGCGCGTACTGCGCGAGCGCGGACGACGACGCGCAGACCGCCGCCTACCTGCGCGACGTGGTGGGCCAGGACGAACGCCAGTACCTCGCGGGCGTCGGCGGCCTGTCGCATGTGACGGCGCTGCCGTTGCCGATTCTGTAAAGGAGCGCCTGTGAGCGAATCTCTCGACCATTCCCTCGCGGAATTGATGATCGTCGCGGCCGCGCGGCTCTGGCGCGACGACGGCGAAGTGCTGGCGACCGGCATCGGCACCGGCCCGCGTCTCGCGGCCGGCCTCGCGCGGCTGGCGTACAACAGCGGCCTGATGCTGACCGACGGCGAGGCGTATCTCGTCGAGGAGCCGGTGCCGCTCGGGCCGCGCGCCGACGGCTATCGCGTGAAGGCGAGCGGCTGGATGACCTACGAGCGCGTGTTCGACTGCCTGTGGCACGGCCGCCGCCACGCGCTCGTGATGCCGACGCAGATCGACCGTTTCGGCCAGGCCAACATCTCGTGGCTCGGCAGCGACTACGCGCAGCCGAAGACGCAGCTGCTCGGCGCGCGCGGCTTCCCCGGCAACTCGACGAACCACGCGAACTCGTTCTTCGTCAGCGGCCACGGCAAGCGCACGTTCGTCTCCGGCGAAGTCGACATGGTGTGCACGGTCGGCTACAACCCGGCGCGCCGGCTGCCCGGGATGAAGACGTTCGTCGACCTGCGCAGCATCGTCACCGACCTGTGCGTGATGGATTTCGGCGGGCCCGACCATGCGATCCGCGTGCGCTCGCTGCACCCGGGCGTGAGCTTCGACGAGGTGCAGGACGCGACCGGCTTCCCGCTCGTCGCGCATCCGGAACTCGGCACGACGCCCGCGCCGAACGCGGACGACCTGCGCATCGTCCGCGCGCTCGACCCGCACAACCTGCGCGCGGCGATCGTGCGCAACAATCCGGCGCCGCGCCGGGGATGAGGCCCAACATGGAAGCGACCCAGGTTTCATTCGGCGACGGCGTCGTCGATTACGCGGTCGACGGCGGCATCGCGACGATCACGATGAACCGCCCCGAGTATCACAACGCGCAGAACTCGAAGATGACCTATGCGCTCGACGCCGCGTTCCGGCGCGCCGCGCACGACGACGCGGTGAAGGCGATCGTGCTGGCGGGCGCGGGCAAGCATTTCTCGGCCGGGCACGACATCGGCACGCCGGGGCGCGACATCCACGAATCGTTCGAGCGCGCATCGCTGTGGTACGACCACGTCGACAAGGACGGCGGCGAATTCCTGTACGCCCGCGAGCAGGAGGTGTATCTCGGCATGTGCCGCCGCTGGCGCGACCTGCCGAAGCCGACCATCGCGATGGTGCAGGGCGCCTGCATCGCGGGCGGGCTGATGCTCGCATGGGTGTGCGACCTGATCGTCGCGTCGGAGGATGCGTTCTTCGCGGATCCGGTCGTGCGGATGGGGATTCCGGGCGTCGAGTATTTCGCGCATGCGTACGAGCTGAACCCGCGCATCGCGAAGGAATTCCTGTTCCTCGGCGAGCGGATGCCGGCAGAGCGCGCGTACCAGATGGGGATGGTGAACCGCGTGGTGCCGCGCGAACGGCTGCGCGACGCCACCTACGCGATCGCCGCGAAGATCGCGACGATGCCGCGCCTCGGCCTCGCGCTGACCAAGCAGGCGCTGAACCACGTCGAGGAACTGCAGGGCAAGCGCTCGGCGATGGACGCGGCGTTCGCGTGGCATCACTTCGCGCATGCGCACAACGAGCTTGTGAGCGGCGACCGCCTCGGCGGCTACGACGCGCGCAGGATGGCCAGCTCGCAGCGCGCGCCGGACGACGCGAACGAGCGCGCGAACGGCCATGCGAACGCCGCCGTCAACGGGGCCGCCGCATGAGCACGACGCTTCAAGGCCCGCTCCATACGCCGCTCTGCGACCTGCTCGGCTGCCGCTATCCGGTCGTGCAGACCGCGATGGGCTGGGTGGCCGACGCGCGGCTCGTCGCGGCCACCGCCAACGCGGGCGGCTTCGGCTTCCTGGCCGGCGCGACGCTCGAACCCGAGCACGTCGAGGCCGAGATCCTGAAGGTGAAGTCGCTGACCGACCAGCCGTTCGGCATCAACTTCCACATGTTCCAGAAGAATGCGGCACAGGTCGTCGAGCTCGCGATCAAGCACCGGCTGCGCGCGGTCAGCTACGGCCGCGGCCCGGACGCGAAGACGATCCGCCGCTTCAAGGATGCCGGCATCGTCTGCATGCCGACCGTCGGCGCGCCGAAGCACGCGGTGAAGGCCGTCGAGCTCGGCGCGGACATCGTCACCGTCCAGGGCGCGGAAGGCGGCGGCCATACGGGCTCGGTGCCGACCACGCTGCTGCTGCCGAAGGTGCTCGACGCGGTGCAGGTGCCGGTGGTCGCGGCGGGCGGCTTCTTCGACGGGCGCGGGCTCGCGGCCGCGCTTGCGTACGGCGCGGCCGGCATCGCGATGGGCACGCGCTTCCTGATGAGCGCCGAATCGCCGGTGCCGCGCGCGACGCTCGACCGCTACGTCGCGGTGGGCGACCCGGCGCGCATCCGCGTGTCGGACGCGCTCGACGGGCTGCCGCAACGGATGATCGACAACCCGTACCTGCTGAAGCTCGAACGCTTCGGCCCGCTGCGCCGCACGCTGTTCGCGCTGAAGACGGCCGAAGCGTGGCGGCGCCAGAACGGGCTGCGCGCGGGCCAGATGCTCGCGCTGGCGTTCAAGGCGCTGCGCGAGCACGACTACACGGCAAGCCAGACGCTGATGGCCGCGAACGCGCCGTACCTGATCCAGCGCGCGATCGTCGACGGGCAGCCCGACGAAGGCGTGCTGCCGAGCGGGCAGGCGGCCGCGATGATCGGCGCGATCGAATCGTGCGATGCGCTGATCGCGCGCATCGTCGCCGACGCCGCCGCGCGGCTCGACGCGCTCGCCATGCTGCGCGGCGCGACGGCCACGCAGGCCGCGTGAACGACATCACAACGAGGCACACGAGATGACAGCAATCAATCAGCCGGCCGGCGCACTGCCGTTCCGGATCGACCGGAACAACCCGGCCGACGGCATCGCCGAACTGGTGATCGACCACCCGCCCGTCAACGCGCTCGATTCGCACGGCTGGCACGCGCTCGCGCAGGCGCTCGACGCGCTCGGCCGCGACGACGACGTGCGCGTGATCGTCGTGCGCGGCGAAGGGCGCGGCTTCTGCGCGGGTGTCGACATCAAGGAACTGGCCGCGCATCCGGCGCGCATCGTCGGCGTGAACGCCGGCAACTATGAGACCTTCCGCGCGGTGCACCGCAACCCGAAGCCGGTGATCGCGGCCGTGCACGGCTTCGTGCTCGGCGGGGGGATCGGCATCTGCGGCGCGGCGGACATCGTCGTCGCGGCCGACTGCGCGCGCTTCGGCGTGCCGGAGATCGACCGCGGCGCGATGGGCGGCGGCGCGCACCTGCAGCGGCTGTTCGGCGTGCAGAAGGTGCGCGCGATGTACTTCACCGGCGACATGATCGACGCGGCCGAGGCTTACCGGCTCGGCGCGCTCGAGCAGGTCGTGCCGCGTGCCGACCTGCGTGACGCAGCGCTCGCAATCGCCCGCAAGATTGCCGCGAAGAGCCTGGCGATGGTGCGGCTCGCGAAGGAGGCGCTGAACGGCGTCGAGGACGGCGACCTCGAGGACAAGTACCGCTGGGAGCAGGGCTTCACGCTGCAGGCATACATGACGCAGGACTCGACCGAGGCGCGCGCGGCATTCGTCGAGAAGCGCGATGCGCGCTTCGATGCACAGGCGGCCATGGCGTCGGCACCGGAGGCACGCGCATGAACCTGACCTACACCGCCCGGCAGAAGGCCTTCCGCGCGGAGATCCGCGACTGGCTCGCCGCGCACGTGCCGCGCGAGCGGCTGCCGAGCTTCGACACCGAGGCCGGTTTCGCCGCGCACCGCGAATGGGAGCGCACGCTGCACTCGGGCCGCTGGAGCATGGTCACGTGGCCGCGCGAACTCGGCGGGCGCGGCTGCGACCTGATCGAGTGGCTGATCTTCGAGGAGGAATACTGGCGCGCCGACGCGCCGATGCGCGTGAACCAGAACGGCATCTTCCTGCTCGGGCCGACGCTGATGGATTTCGGCACGCCGGAGCAGAAGGCGCGCTTCCTGCCCGCGATGGCGGCGGGCGAGCACGTGTGGGCGCAGGGCTGGTCGGAGCCGAACGCGGGCTCGGACATGGCCGCGATCCGCGCCAGCGCGATCCGCATCGGCGACGAATACGTGCTGAACGGCCAGAAGATCTGGTCGACCCGCGCGGTGTGGGCCGACTGGCTGTTCGGCCTGTTCCGCAGCGACCCGGAATCGACGCGCCACCACGGGCTGACGTTCCTGATGGTGCCGCTGTCCGCGCCGGGCATCACGGTGCGGCCGATCCGCCAGCTGAACGGCCAGACCGGCTTCGCGGAGATCTTCTTCGACGACGTGCGCGTGCCGGTCGGGAACCGGCTCGCGGCCGAAGGCGCGGGCTGGCAGGTCGCGATGGCGACGGCCGGCTTCGAGCGCGGGCTGATGCTGCGTTCGCCGGCGCGCTTCCAGCGCACCGCGCAGGCGCTGCGCGACCTGTATCTCGCGCACCGCGACACGGCCGACCGCGATCCGACGCTGCGCGAGCGCGTGGTGGCTGCATGGATGGATGCGCAGGCCTACGCGCTGTCGACCTACGCGACCGCCAGCCGGCTGCAGAAGGGCGGCCATATCGGCGCGGAATCGAGCACCAACAAGGTGTTCTGGTCGGAGCTCGACCTGCGGATGCACCAGACCGCGCTCGACATCCTCGGCGCGCACGCCGAGGTCGTCCCGCAGACGCCCGCGCAGCACGCGGCGCTCGGCCACTGGCTCGACGGCTTCCTGTTCGCGCAGGCCGGCCCGATCTACGCGGGCACCAACGAGATCCAGCGCAACATCGTCGCCGAACGGATGCTCGGCATGCCGCGCGCCTGACCGCGCTTACCCGACTGAACGGACATCGTATGGATTTCGTATTCGATGAGGACCAGGAGGCGCTGGCGGACACCGTCAAGCGCCTGCTGATGACCGAGATGACGCCCGAGCTGATCCGCGAGCTGTGGGCCACGCCGACCGGCCGCTCGGACGACCTGTGGGCGCTGTTCGCGACGCAGGGGCTGACCGCCGTGTCGGTGCCCGACACGCACGGCGGGCTCGGCCTCGGCGAGGTCGAATGGGCGCTGCTCGCGCAGGCCTACGGCTACTTCGGCAGCCCGGAGCCGCTGCTCGACACCGCGCTCGTCGCGGCCGGCGTGCTCGAACGGCTGCCGGCCAGCGGCTGGCGCGACACGCTGCTGCGCGACATCGCCGAAGGCCGCGCGCGCGTCGCGCTCGTCCACCCGGTGAACCCGTACGCGGCCGATGTGCACGTCGCGCACACGCTGCTGTGCGAGCACCGCGGCGAGCTGCATCGCGTCGATCCCGCGCAGTGCGCGTGGCGCGCGGTCGACAGCGTCGACCCGTCGCGGCGCCTGTTCACGCTCGACTGGGAGCCGTCGGCGGCCACCCGCATCGCCGGCGCCGACGCAGCCGCGCCGCTGCTGGCCCGCGCGCTCGACCACGGCGCGTTCGCGGTGGCCGCGCAGCTGCTCGGCCTCACGCAGAGGGTGCTCGACGTCGCGATCGACTACAGCGCGCAGCGCAAGCAGTTCGGCAAGGCGATCGGCTCGTACCAGGCGCTCAAGCACCTGCTGGCCGACGTCGCGATCCGCTACGAGTTCGCGCGGCCGGTGGTCGCGCGCGCCGCGCAGGCGATCGCGGACGACCATCCGCAGCGCGCGGTGTTCGTGTCGCACGCGAAGCTCGCGGCGAGCGCCGCCGCGCAGCTCGCCGCGCGCCACACGATGCAGGTGCACGGCGCGATCGGCTACACGTGGGAGCTCGACCTGCAGATCTTCATGAAGCGCATCTGGGCGCTTTCCGGCAGCTGGGGCGACGCCGCTTTCCACAAGGCCCGCGTGGCCGCCGCGATCGTCGACGACGCGCTGCCGATCGGCCCCGCGCAGACCTTCGACCTGAATGAGGAGTGCTGATGAAACAAGCCTATATCGTCGACGCGCTGCGCACGCCGACCGGCCGTCGCAAGGGCGGGCTCGCGCACGTGCATGCGGCCGACCTCGGCGGCTTCGTGCTGAAGACGCTCGTCGAACGCAACGCGATTCCGGCCGACGACTACGACGACGTGATCTTCGGCTGCGTCGACACGATCGGGCCGCTCGCCGGCAACATCGCGCGCAGCTGCTGGCTCGCGGCCGGCCTGCCGCTGCAGGTGCCGGGCGTGACCGTCGACCGCCAGTGCGGCTCGTCGCAGCAGGCCGTGCACTTCGCCGCGCAGGCGGTGATGAGCGGCGTGCAGGACGTCGTCGTCGCGGGCGGCGTGCAGACGATGACGCAGATTCCGATCTCGTCCGCGATGACCTGCGCGGCGCCGCTCGGCTTCACCGATCCGTTCTCCGGCAGCACGGGCTGGCGCGCGCGCTTCGGCGACGCGCCCGTATCTCAGTTCGTCGCCGCGCAGCGGATCGCCGATCACTGGAACCTGTCGCGCGACACGATGGAGCGTTACGCGCTCGAAAGCCACCGGCGCGCGATCGCGGCGATCGAGGCCGGGCATTTCGCGCGCGAGGTCGTGCCGTTCGAAGGCGTCACGCACGACGAGACGCCGCGCCCCGACACATCGCTCGACAAGATGGCGACGCTCGAGCCGCTCGTGCCGGGTGGATCGCTGACGGCCGCGGTCGCGAGCCAGACCTGCGATGCGGCTGCCGCGCTGCTGATCGTGTCCGAGGACGCGCTGAAGCGCTACGGGCTCACGCCGCGCGCACGGATCCACCACCTGAGCGTGCTCGGCGACGATCCGCTGTGGATGCTCACCGCGCCGATCCCGGCGGTCAAGGCCGCGCTGCGCAAGGCCGGGCTCGACTGGTCGCGGATCGACGTGGTCGAACTGAACGAGGCGTTCGCATCGGTCGCGCTCGCGTGGCTGGCCGACACGCGCTTCCCGCACGAGAGGACCAACCCGAACGGCGGCGCGATCGCACTCGGCCATCCGCTCGGCGCGACCGGCGCGAAGCTGATGACGACGCTGCTGCACGAACTGGAACGCACCGGCGGCCGCTACGGGCTGCAGACGATGTGCGAAGGCGGCGGCCTCGCGAACGTCACGATCATCGAGCGCCTGTGAGCGCGTCATCTTTCACGATCCACGAGGCATCAGCATGGGAATCTGCAACGGACGCACCGTCATCATCACCGGCGCGGGCGGCGGGCTCGGGCGCGAATACGCGCGCGCGTTCGCGGCCGAAGGCGCGGCGGTCGTCGTCAACGACATCCGGCACGACGCCGCGCAGGCCGTCTGCGACGAGATCGCGCGCGACGGCGGCCGCGCGCTCGCGAACGCGGACGACATCACGCGCGTCGACACCGCGCAGCGGATCGTCGACGCCGCGCGCGACGCGTTCGGCGACGTGCACGTGCTCGTCAACAACGCGGGCATCTGCCGCGACAAGATGTTCACCAGCATGACCGAGCAGGACTGGGACGACGTGATGCGGGTGCATCTGCGCGGCCACTTCTGCCTGTCGAGCCTGCTCGCGCGCGCATGGCGCGACGCGGCGAAGGCCGGCAGCCCGGTCGATGCGCGGATCATCAACACGAGCTCCGGCGCCGGGCTGCAGGGCTCGATCGGCCAGTCGAACTATGGCGCGGCGAAGGCCGGCATCGCGGCGCTCACGCTGATGCAGGCCGCCGAGCTGCATCGCTACGGCGTGCGCGTGAACGCGCTCGCGCCGGCCGCGCGCACGTCGATGACCGAGGGCGTGTTCGCCGACATGATGAAGAAGCCCGAGGACGGCGGCTTCGACTATTTCGACCCGGCCAACGTCGCGCCGCTCGTCGTGTGGCTCGGTAGCGCGCTGTCGGCCGACGTGACGGGCCAGGTGTTCGAGGCCGCGGGCGGCGTGATCGCGGTGGCGGAAGGGTGGCGCACGGGCCCGCGCGTCGATCGCGGCGCGCGCTGGGCGGCGGGCGAGGTCGGCCCGGCGGTCGCGCGATTGCTCGCCGACGCGCGCCCTGCGCAGCCTGTCTACGGGAGCTGACCGATGGATCTCTCGCTCACCGACGAACAGGCGATGATCCGCGACGCGGCAGCCGACGTGCTCGCCGAGCGCAGTGCGTCCGCGGACGTGCGCCGCGCGATCGAGCAGTCGGCCGGCCGCGACGACGCGCTGTGGGCGGCGCTCGCCGGCGAGCTCGGCTGGAACGCGCTCGCGCTGCCGGAAGCGGCGGGCGGCATGGGGCTCGGCGCGCTCGAGCAGGTGCTGCTGATGGAGCAGCTCGGCCGGCGCGTCGCGTGCGTGCCGTATTTCCCGACCGCGTGCGTGGCCGCGAGCGCGCTCGCGCGGTGCGGCACCCCGGCGGCGCTCGGGTGGCTCGCGAAGCTGGCCGAAGGCGCGTGCAGCGCGACGCTCGCGCTGCCGCTCGACTGGCGTTTCGACGTGTCGCCCGGCGCGCAGCCGCTGCCGTTCGTCGCCGACGAAACGGCGGGCGGCTATGCGTTGTCCGGTGTCGCCGCGCAGGTGCTCGACGGCGCGCGGGCCGACCTGCTGCTGGTGCCGGCGCGGATCGCGAACGAAGCGCAGTCGGTCGGCCTGTTCGCGATCGACCTGGCCGATGCATCGGGCGTCGTACGCACGCCGCTCGACACGCTGGACGCGACACGGCCGCTCGCGCGGGTCGCGCTCGACGACGTGCGCGTGAGCCGCGACGCGTTGCTCGCGTGCCGCGACGCCGTGCCGATCCTCGAACGCAGCGCATGGTTCGCGGCGCTCGCGCTGGCGGCCGAGCAGCTCGGCGGTGCGCAGCAATGCCTCGACCTGACGCTCGACTACACGGGCCAGCGCGTGCAGTTCGGCCGCGCGATCGCGTCGTTCCAGGCCGTCAAGCACCGCTGCGCGCAGATGATGGTGCTGATCGAGGCGGCGCGCTCGGCGGTGCTCGGCGCCGCGCACGCATGGGACGCGGAGCGCGGCATTGCGCCAGGCGCCGCGCTGCGCGCGGACGTCGCCGCCGCGAAGGCCGCGGCGAACGACGCGTACGCGTTCTGCGCACAGGAAGCGATCCAGCTGCACGGCGGCGTCGGCTTCACGTGGGAATACGACCCGCATCTCTATTTCAAGCGCGCGCAGGCATCGGGCGCGCAGTTCGGCACGACGCCGCACCTGCTCGAATGGATCGCACGCCACGCGATCGACGGCGCGAGGGCGTGCAGCGCCGTCCCCGCACCACCGGCAGCGCGCCCGTCGGCCGCCCGCGCAGGAGCCCTCCAATGAACAGCGAAACACGCGAGCAGCAATTGCGGCACGAAGTGGCCGACTGGGTGCAATCGCACCTGACCGGGGAATTCGCATGCCTGAAATTCCGCGGCGGCCCCGGCGACGAGGAAGCGTGGCCCGAACTGCGCAAGGCGTGGGAGCGGGAACTGGCCCAAGGCGGCTGGACCGGGCTCGGCTGGCCGGCCGAGGCCGGCGGGCGCGCTTTCTCGGTGGCCGAACAGGTGATCTTCCACGAGGAATACGCGCGCGCCGGCGGCCCCGGGCGGATGGGCCACATCGGCGAAGGGCTGCTCGGCCCGACGCTCGTCGCGTGCGGCACCGACGACCAGCGCGCGCGCTTCCTGCCCGGCATCCTGGCCGGCACGCAGTTCTGGTGCCAGGGGTATTCGGAGCCGGGCGCGGGCTCCGACCTCGCGAACGTGCGCACGCGCGCCGAACAGGAGGCGGACGGCACATGGCGCGTCCACGGCCAGAAGGTGTGGACGTCGCTCGCACACGATTCCGACTGGATCTTCGTGCTCGCGCGCACCGACCCGGCGTCGAAGGGCAACAAGGGGCTGTCGTTCCTGCTGATGCCGCTCGACCAGCCCGGCATCGAGATTCGGCCGATCAAACAGCTCAACGGCGGCGCCGAGTTCAACGAAGTGTTCTTCGACGGCGCGCGCGCGGACGCCCGCGACCTCGTCGGCGCGCCGGACGACGGCTGGCGGATCGCGATGACGCTGCTCGGCTTCGAGCGCGGGATGTCGACGCTCGGCCAGCAGATGCAGTTCGTGCGCGAGCTCGACTGGGTGATCGACGCCGCGCGCGAATCGGGCGCGGACCGCGACCCGGTGCTGCGCCAGCGCATCGGCCGCGCGTGGGCCGGCCTGCGGGTGATGCGCAGCAACGCGCTGCGGATGCTGTCCGGCGCGGATGACGCCGCCGGCGCGCCGCTGCGCCGCGAGGCGCTGATCTACAAGTACTTCTGGTCGAACTGGCACCGTGATCTCGGCCAGCTCGCGATGGACGTGCTCGGCCCGCGCGCGAACGTGCTCGATCCGTCCGACGAGAAGCTCACCCATTTGCAGCGCGTGTTCCTGTTCTCCCGCGCGGACACGATCTACGCCGGCACTAACGAAATCCAGCTCAACATCATGGCCGAGCGCGGGCTCGGCATGCCAAGAGAACCCCGAGGTAACGCATGACCGAACCCCAGATTTGTCCGGCCCCCGCCTACGTGCCGGGCCACCAGCTGCTCGCCGGCAAATCGGTGCTGATCACGGCCGCGGCCGGCGCCGGCATCGGCTTCGCGGCCGCGCGCCGCTGCGCGGAGGAAGGCTGCCGCGCGTTGTTCATCTCCGACATCCACGAGAAACGCCTGGAACAGGCGGTCGACACGCTGCGCGCGGAAACGGGGCTGCAGCAGGTCTACGGCCGGCTGTGCAATGTCGCGAGCGAGGACGACGTGCAGGCGCTCGTCGCCGACGCGCAGGCGCGGCTCGACGGCGTCGACGTGCTAATCAACAACGCCGGGCTCGGCGGCGCGCGCCGCATCGTCGAAATGGACGATGCCGAATGGTCGCGGGTGATCGACATTAGCCTCACCGGGACGTTCCGGATGACGCGCGCGATGCTGCCGCACATGCAGGCCCGTGGCCGTGGCGCGATCGTCAACAACGCATCGGTGCTCGGCTGGCGCGCGCAGGCGGAACAGGCGCACTACGCGGCGGCGAAGGCGGGCGTGATGGCGCTCACGCGCTGCGCGGCGCTCGAAGCCGCGCCGTACGGCGTGCGCATCAACGCGGTCGCGCCGAGCATCGCGATGCACGATTTTCTGAAGAAGTCGGCCCCGGCCGACCTGCTGAATCAACTGGCGTCGCGCGAAGCCTTCGGGCGCGCCGCCGAAGTCTGGGAGGTCGCGAACGTGATGGTGTTCCTTGCAAGCGATTACGCGTCGTACATGACGGGCGAAGTCCTGTCGGTCAGCAGCCAGCACGCATGACGGCCGCGACCCTCAACCCCGTGCGCGCGACGCCCCGCGTGTTCGCGCATCCCGGCGAACTGGCCGCCGCCGTCGGCGACACGCTCGGCGCGAGCGCGTGGCTTGCGATCGACCAGCACCGCATCGACGGCTTCGCGGACGCGACCGGCGATCACCAGTGGGTGCACGTCGACCCCGTGCGCGCGCAGGACGGCCCGTTCGGCGCGTGCATCGCGCACGGCTACCTGACGCTGTCGCTCGTCAATCATTTCCTGCCGCAGATCGTGCGCATCGACGGTGCGCGGCTCGGCGTCAACTACGGCTGCGACCGCATCCGCTTTCCGGCGCCGGTGAAGGTCGGCGCACGGGTGCGCGGCGTGGGCGAGCTGCTGCGCGTCGAGCCGATGGACGGCGGCGTGCAAGCCTGGATTCGCGTGACCGTCGAGATCGAAGGCAGCGACAAGCCCGGCTGCGTCGCCGACACGATCAGCCGCTACTACTTCTAAAGAGCCCGTATATGGAAGACTCAGTGATTGTTTCCGCCGCCCGCACGCCGATCGGCAAGGCGTTTCGCGGGGTGTTCAACGATACCGAGGCGCCCGCGCTCGGCGGCCACGTGGTGCGCGCGGCGATCGCGCGCGCGGGCGTCGCGCCGGTCGAGGTCGACGACGTGCTGATCGGCTGCGCCGCGCAGCAGGGCACGCAGGGCTACAACATCGGCCGGCTGTCGGCCGCCGCGGCCGGCCTGCCGGCGTCGGTGCCCGGGATGGCGCTCGACCGGATGTGCTCGTCGGGCCTGATGACGATCGCGAGCGCCGCGCGCAGCGTGAGCGCGGGCGATGCGCGGATCGTCGTCGCGGGCGGCGTCGAGTCGATCACGCTCACGCAGAACAAGCACAAGAACGCGTACCGCGCGCGCTCGCAGGCGGTGCTCGCGCACCACCCGGCCGCGTACATGGCGATGATCGAGACGGCCGAGGTCGTGTCGCGCCGCTACGGCATCTCGCGCGCGGACCAGGACGCATACGCGCTGCAGAGCCAGCAGCGCACCGCCGCCGCGCAGGCGGCCGGGCGCTTCGACGCCGAGCTCGCGCCGCTCGACGTGCGCCGCGCGCTGTTCGACAAGGAAGGCAACGCCACCGGCCACGAGGACGTGCGCGCCGCGCGCGACGAATGCGCGCGCGCCGACACGTCGGCCGCGAGCCTGGCCGTGCTGAAGCCGGTGTGGAGCGGCGGCGACGCGGTCGCGCAGGGCGAGTTCGTGACGGCCGGCAACGCGTCGCAGCTGTCCGACGGCGCGGCGGCGGTGGTCGTGATGACGCGCGGCGAGGCGGCGCGCCGCGGCCTCGCGCCGCTCGGCACGTTCCGCGGGCTGGCCGTGGCCGGCTGCGAGCCGGACGAAATGGGCATCGGCCCGGTATTCGCGGTGCCGAAGCTGCTCGCGTGCCACGGGATGACCGTGCGCGACATCGGCCTGTGGGAGCTGAACGAGGCGTTCGCGTGCCAGGTGCTGTATTGCCGCGACCGGCTCGGCATTCCGGACGAGCGGCTGAACGTCGACGGCGGCGCGATCGCGCTCGGCCACCCGTTCGGCATGTCCGGCACGCGGATGACGATGCATGCGCTGCTCGAAGGTGCGCGCCGCGGCGTGCGGCACGTGGTCGTGACGATGTGCATCGGCGGCGGGATGGGCGCGGCCGCGTTGTTCGAAGTCGGCGCGTGACGGCGGGGGCCGGGAACGGCCGGGCGTGATGCCGTCCATTCAGGCATTCAGGCATTCAGGCATTCAGGACGAAACGAGGCCGCGGCGTCGACCGCTGCCCGGAGACTCGCGGGGGATCCGAAGCAGCGCTCGGGTTCGCCGTAAAGCATGGGGTCGCGTAAGTGCTGAAGCACGAACGCGAGCCGACCGCCGCGGGGCCGGAGTAAGTGCTGAAGCGCTAACGCCGGCCAACCGCGCCATGGGGTCCGCGCACGTGCTGAAGCACTAACGCGGACCGACAGGAGACAAAACATGAAACGAAGCCTGCCCGGACTCGCGATGTCGGCGCTCGTGCTCGGCGCCGCGCTGTTCGCGTTCTCGCCGCGCCCGCTGCCGGCGTTCGCGGCCACCGCGATCCACGCGGACCGCCTGCAGATCAACGGCCTCGCGAAAGCCGGCGCGCGCATCGTCGCGGTTGGCGAGCGCGGCGTGATCCTGCTCAGCGACGACGACGGCCAGCATTGGCGCCCGGCAGCGGTCGCGCCGGACCAGCCGTCGACGCTCACGCAGGTGCTGTTCGTCACGCCGTCGCTCGGCATCGCGGTCGGCCACGACGGCCGCATCGTGCGCAGCGACGACGCGGGCGCGCACTGGCGCGAGGTGCATGCGGACACCGCGCATTCCGACCCGCTGCTGTCGGTATGGGGCACCGCGAACGGGCCGCTGTTCGCGGCCGGCAGCTTCGGCCAGCTGCTGCGGTCGAACGACGCCGGCGCGACCTGGCAGCCGGTGAAGACGCCGGCGGGCGACCGCCACCTGAACGCGGTCGCGGGCGATGGCCACGGCAACCTGCTGATCGCGGGCGAGAGCGGCACGCTGCTGCGCTCGACCGACAACGGCGCGACCTGGGACAAGCGGCCGTCGCCGTACCCGGGCTCGCTGTTCGGTGCGCTGATGCTCGCGAACGGCGACTGGATCGCGTACGGGATGCGCGGCAACGTGCTGCGCAGCACCGATCGCGGCGAGACCTGGACGCACGTCGACAGCCATGTGCCGGTGTCGTATTTCGGCGCGACCCAGTTGCCCGACGGCGAACTCGTGCTGGTGGGCCAGGGCGGGGCGATCGTCGCGTCGCGCGACGGCGGGCTGACCTTCGACGTGCGCAGGCTCGGCGGCGTGCAGAGCGTCGCAGCAGTGCTCGACCTGGGCCACGGCGCGCTGCTGCTTGGTGGCGAGGCCGGGGTGGTGCCACTTGCGCCGCTTGCGGCCGCGCGCGCCGCGCCGCCGTCCTGACGAACGGCGGCCGCCTTCGACCGTCCCGCCACACGCCTGCCCGTTTCGAATCGAGATCCTCATGAACGACCTGTCACGTCCCACCGACGCAGTTCCCGCCACGCGCCTCGCCGCCTTCGTCGAACGCTGCGCGGATGTCATCATCCGCCGCCGCCGCGCGCTGATGTTCCTGTGCGTCGCGCTGACGCTCGCGCTCGGCCTGTCGGCGACGCGCCTGAAGCTCGACCCGGGCTTCAACAAGATGATCCCGATGCAGCACGCGTACATGCAGGTGTTCAACCGCTACGCGGGCGCGTTCCCGGGCGCGAACACGGTGCTCGTGAGCCTGCGCTGGAAGGGCGACGGCGACATCTACAACCAGACCTTCATGGACGCGCTGCGCCGCGCGACCGACGACGTGTTCTTCATCTCGGGCGTGAACCGCTCGCGGGTGTTCTCGCTGTTCACGCCGAACGTGCACTACACGGAAGTGACCGAGGCCGGCTTTCGCGGCGACGTGGTCGTGCCGGGCCAGTTCTCGAGCGCGAACCCCGACGATCTCGCGAAAGTGCGCCGCAACGTCGCGCGCTCCGGCCAGATCGGCCGCCTCGTCGGCAACGATTTGAAATCCGCGCTGATCCGCGCGGAGCTGCGCGAGACCGACCCGGCCACCGGCAAGCGGCTCGACTACAGCGCGGTCGCGCGCCAGCTCGAGGAGATCCGCGCGCGCTATGCGAAGCAGGACGTCGACGTGAACATCATCGGCTTCGCGAAGCTGGTGGGCGACGTCGAGGCGGGCATCGCCGGCGTGATGGCGTTCTTCGCGCTCGCGTTCCTCGTCACGGCCGCGCTGCTGCTCTGCTATACGCGCTCGCTGAAGACCACCGTGCTCGCGCTGCTGGTGGCGCTGCTGCCGGTGGTCTGGCTGCTCGGCGCGCTGCCGCTGCTCGGGCTCGGCATCGACCCGATGTCGATCCTCGTGCCGTTCCTGATCTTCTCGATCGGCGTGTCGCACGCGGTGCAGATGACCAACGCGTGGAAGCAGGCGCTGGTGCGCGGCGCGACGCAGGCCGACGCGGCGCGCGACGCGTTCCGCAAGCTGTTCGTGCCGGGCACCGTCGCGCTGCTGACCAATGCGCTCGGCTTCATGGTGATCATGCGGATCCAGATCGACATCGTGCGCGAGCTCGGCATCACCGCGTGCCTCGGCGTGCTGCTGATGATCGTCACCAACAAGGTGTTCCTGCCGATCCTGCTGTCGTACACGCGGCTCGAACGCGGCACGCTGGCCCGCGCGCAGCGCGCGGCGGCCGCGGGCGGCAGCCGCCTGTGGTCGGGCTTCGCGGTGTTCGCGCGGCCGCTGCCGGCGCTCGGCGTGTTCGCGGTCGCGCTCGCGCTGCTCGCCGGCGGCACGCTCGAATCGCGCAACCTCGAGATCGGCGACATCGGCACCGGCGCGCCAGAGCTGCGCGCGAACTCGCGCTACAACGTCGACAACGCGGCGATCACGCACCAGTACAACATCGGCGTGGACGTGCTGTCGGTGATCGTCGAGACCACCGGCTTCGACGACGCGTGCCTGCATTACCCGGTGATGAGCGCGATCGAGCGGTTCGAGATGCACATGCGCGGCGTCGCGGGCGTGCAGTCGGTGACGAGCGTCGCATCGCAGGGCAAGGTGTTCATCTCCGCGTTCAACGAGGGCAACCCGCGCTGGTCCGCGCTGCCGCGCTCGAGCGACGGGCTCACGCAGGGCTCGAACGCGTTCGACCCCGACAACGGGATGAACACCGCGAACTGCAAGGCGATCCAGGTGCTGATCTACACGGCCGACCACGAAGGCACGACCATCGCGCACATCGTCGACGAGATCAAGCGCTTCGCGGCCGCGCACCCGACGCCGAACGTCGCGTTCCGGCTCGCGGGCGGCAACGTCGGCGTGATGGCGGCCACCAACGAGGCGGTGGGCGACGCGGAAGTCGCGATGCTGCTGTCGATCTTCGGTGCGATCGCGCTGCTGTGCGCGGTCACGTTCCGCTCGTGGCGCGCGGTGCTGTGCATCATCGTGCCGCTCACGCTGGTGTCGATCCTGTGCAACGCGGTGATGGCGCGGCTCGGCATCGGCCTGAAGGTCGCGACGCTGCCGGTGATCACGCTCGGCGTCGGGGTCGGCGTCGACTACGGCATCTACCTGTACGAGCGCCTGCAGCATGACATCCGGCACGGCGCGGCGCTGCCCGACGCATTCGCCGACGCGATGCGCCAGCGCGGCACCGCGGCGCTGTTCACCGCCGTCACGATGTTCATCGGCGTCGGCACCTGGGCGTTTTCCGCGCTGAAGTTCCAGGTCGACATGGGCGTGCTGCTCGCGTTCATGTTCCTCGTGAACCTGTTCGGCGCGGTGTTCCTGCTGCCCGCGCTCGCCGCGTGGCTCGGCGTCGAGCGCGCGGAGCGCCGCGCGCCGCAGGCGGCACCGGCTGCCGCGCCGCAGCGGCAACCGGCGCGCGCGCTCGAGCACGGCAACACGCTGCGCTGAGCGACACGCGCCCCGATCACCCCGAGCGCGCGGCGGGCCGCCGCGCGTCAACGAAACAGAAGGAGACGACCCACATGTCCGCACGCCCTTACAAGATCGAAGCCCAGCCGCTCGCCGAGCGTTATGCGCGCGGCTGGCACTGCCTCGGGCTCGCCCGCGACTACCAGGACGGCAAGCCGCACACGCTGAACCTCTTCGGCCGCAAGCTCGCCGCGTTCGCCGATTCGACCGGCAAGGTGAACGTCGTCGATGCGTATTGCCCGCACATGGGCGCGGACCTGAGCCTCGGCACGGTGCAGGGCGACACGCTCGTGTGCCCGTTCCACGGCTGGGCCTGGAACGGGGCAGGGCAGTGCGCGTCGATTCCGTACTGCAAGCGCATTCCGCCGAAGGCGCGGATCGGCGCGTGGCCGACCTGCGAGGAGAACAACCTGCTGTTCGTGTGGAACGACCCGGAAGGCAACCCGCCGCCGCCCGACGTCGCGATCCCGCGCCTCGACGTGTGTTTTTCGGACGAATGGTCGGACTGGGTCGTCGACAAGATGGTGATCCACGCGAATTGCCGCGAACTCGTCGACAACATTTCCGATGTCGCGCACTTCGCGACCGTCCACCGCGCGCCGATCGACTATTTCGCGAACCTGTTCGAGGATCACAAGGCGACGCAGCTGATGGTCGGCCGCAGCGAGAAGCTCGGCGGCGACAGCCTGACCGCGCTGTCGACCTATTTCGGGCCGGCCGTGCACATCACGCAAATGACCGGGCAGAGCAACGGGCAGCCGATCCATTCGGTGTTGCTCAACTGCCACGTGCCGATCGACATGAACAGCTTCGAGCTGCGCTACGGCGTGATCGTGAAGAAGCTGCCGGGCCTCACCGACGCGCAGAACATGGAGATCGCCAACGCGTACGTGAAGGAAGCGCAGCGCGCGTTCTACGAGGACGTCGACATCTGGCACAGCAAGACGCGCATCGACAACCCGCTGCTGTGCGAGGGCGACGGGCCGCTGTACCAGATGCGCGACTGGTATTCGCAGTTCTATCTCGACGCGGCGGACGTGCGGCCGTCGAGCGTCGCGCGCAAGGCCTTCGAGATGCGGATCCGGGACGGCGAGGCGCCGCCGGCGCTGCATCATGTGTTCGAGCGGTAAGGGGGCGGATCGGCGGTGCGCCGGGGGCGCAGAGGGCGGCGGCGCAAGGGCCCTGGCCCTTTTGTCGGGGCCTTGCCGCCGGCCCGGCGGGTATCCGCGCGCCCCCCGTCGCATCGAATCCGCTTGACGGAATGCTCGGCGACGGGTAGTGTCCGACACCGAAGTCTTCAAGATGCTCGATTGCTCATCATTGGCCGCTGTTTGCGGCAGTCGTTGGTCTCTCCCTCTTTGACTCTTTGTTCGTGCCCGAACAGGGCGCGAGTTTGATTATTTGTTTTAAGGAAATATTTCATGGATACCGGTACCGTCAAGTGGTTCAACGAAACCAAGGGTTTCGGCTTCATCACCCCGGACAAGGGCGGCGAGGACCTGTTCGCACACTTCTCGGAAATCCGCGGCACGGGCTTCAAGACCCTGGCTGAAGGCCAGAAGGTCAGCTACGAAGTGAAGCGCGGCCCGAAGGGCATGCAAGCGTCGAACATCACGCCGCAGTAAGTCGTACCGGCGCCGGCCTCCGGAACGGAGCCGGCGCCCGCAGATGCGCCTCGCGGCGCCTGTCTGCCTGGCGATTGCGGTCGGTACACGACGGCAATCGCCTTCCGATCGAGCGTCCAGTGCTCATGGGCGCGCCCATAGCCTGTATCGCCGGCGAACAAGACGGCGCATCGCGAAACTCGCGACGCACGCATCGCCAGGCGCTCCATCCATCGCGCGCGCTTGCGCGACGCGCAACGAACACCCTCTGCGAAGCGCCAGTCGCGTCGCATCGAACAATCGCAGCAACCCGAGCAGCCCGAGGCCATGCCGACACCGGCGCGGCCTTGATTTTGGCGGCACCGTTGGCACCGCCTTCCGGATCGCACCACGCAGCGGCGCGCCGGGCTCCGATCGCGAGCCGGCTCGAGCGCGCGTTTGCATGGGCGCATGCGCCCGGCATCCCGCCGTATCGTCGGCCTCCTGCGAGGGAGCGGCGCTCGGCGGAGCGTTGCAGCTGCGATCTCAATCACCTTGTCTGGAGGAATTGGTTTGGCAAAAGAAGAACTGCTGGAATTGGACGGAATCGTCGACGAAGTGCTGCCGGACAGCAAGTATCGCGTCACGCTGGAAAATGGTGCAGTGGTGGGCGCGTATGCGTCGGGCCGCATGCGCAAGAACCATATCCGCATCCTCGCGGGTGACCGCGTCACGCTGGAGCTGTCGGTGTACGACCTGACCAAGGGCCGTATCAACTACCGGCACAAGGACGAACGCGCGCCGGCACGCAGCGGCCCGCCGCGCCGCTGATCGACGCGGCACGATGAAAGCGGGGAGCCGATCCCCGCCGGATTCGCACGACGCGACGGCGGAGCCCGCCGCGTCGTCACATTGAAATCAGCGGCCCGGGGCCGTCACGCGGATTCCGGAAACCGCTTTGCGGCAAGCACGAGGTCCATCCACCCGCGCCGCAGCCGCTTCCGAACGCTCAAGCCGCCACACCCCGCGCCCGCGCCATCGTGAGCGCCGCATCCTCGATCATGTCTTCCTGCCCGCCGACGAGCCGCTGCCGGCCGAGTTCGACGAGGATATCGCGCGCCGGCACCTTGTACTTCGCCTCCGCGCGCTTCGCGAACAGCAGGAACGACGAGTACACGCCCGCATAGCCGAGCGTCAGCGCGTCGCGGTCGAGGCGGATCGGCGTATCCATGATCGGCACGACCAGATCCTCGGCAACATCGGAGATCCCGAACACGTCGACGCCGGTCTCGATGCCCATCCGGTCGCACACCGCGACGAACACTTCCATCGGCGTGTTGCCCGCGCCGGCCCCGAGGCCTGCCGCGGCCGCGTCGATGCGGTTCGCGCCGGCGGCGATCGCCGCGACCGAGTTCGCGACGCCCATCGCGAGATTGTGGTGCCCGTGAAAACCCAGCTCCGTCTCCGGCTTCAGCGCGGCGCGCACCTGGCCGATCCGCGCGGTCACGTCGTCGGGCAGCATGTAGCCGGCCGAATCGGTGATGTAGATGCAGTTCGCGCCGTACGACTCCATCAGCTTCGCCTGCGTGACGAGCTGCTCGGGCGTCGACATGTGCGCCATCATCAGGAAGCCGACCGTGTCGAGCCCGAGCGTGCGCGCGAGGCCGATGTGCTGCTCCGACACGTCGGCCTCGGTGCAGTGCGTCGCAACGCGGATCGTGCTCACGCCGAGTTCATGCGCCATCCGCAGGTGCTCGACGGTGCCGATGCCCGGCAGCAGCAGCGCCGACACCTTCGCCTGTTTCAGCTCGGGAATCACGGCGCTCAGGTACGCCTCGTCGGTGTGCGCGGGAAACCCGTAGTTGACCGACGCGCCGCCGAGCCCGTCGCCGTGCGTGACCTCGATCAGCGGCACGCCGGCTGCGTCGAGCCCGCGCGCGATGCCGCGCATCTGGTCGAGCGTGATCTGGTGGCGCTTCGGGTGCATCCCGTCGCGCAGCGACATGTCGTGGACGGTAATCTTCTTGCCTGCAAGTGACATCGCGTGGCTCCTCAACTCAAGCGGTGGCGGCCGTCGCGGCCAGCATCTGTTCGGCGAAACGCTCGGCCGTGGCGGCCGCGGCGGCGGTCATGATGTCGAGGTTGCCCGCGTATTTCGGCAGGTAGTCGCCGAGCCCCTCGACTTCCATGAACACCGACACGCGGTTGCCGTCGAACACCGGCCCGTTCTTCAGCGTGTAGCCGGGCACGTAGCGCTGCACTTCCTCGACCATCGCGTGCACGGACGCGGTGATCGCGTCGACGTCGGGCGGGCCGTCGGTCAGGCAGTGGATCGTGTCGCGCATGATCAGCGGCGGCTCAGCCGGGTTGATCACGATGATCGCCTTGCCCTTGCGCGCGCCGCCCACCTGTTCGATCGCGCCGGCCGTCGTGCGGGTGAATTCGTCGATGTTCTTGCGCGTGCCGGGGCCGACCGACTTCGACGACACCGTCGCGACGATCTCGCCGTATGCAACCGGCTGCACGCGCGACACCGCGTACACCATCGGAATCGTCGCCTGGCCACCGCAGGTCACCATGTTGACGTTCATCTGCGCGGTGCCGAGATGGGTGTCGAGGTTCACCGGCGGCACGCAGTACGGGCCGATCGCGGCGGGCGTCAGGTCGATCATCCGCACGCCGAGCGCGGTGAGCTTGTCCGAGTTGTCGCGGTGCACGTAGGCGGACGTCGCGTCGAACGCGATGCGGATGTCGTCGGCGGCGACGTGCGGCAGCAGCCCGTCGACGCCCTGGTCGGTGGTCTTCAGGCCGAGCTCGCGCGCCCGCGCGAGGCCCTCGGACGCCGGATCGACGCCGACCATCCACACCGGCTCCAGCACCGGCGAGCGGCGCAGCTTGTACAACAGGTCGGTGCCGATGTTGCCGGGCCCGATCAGTGCGCATTTGATTTTCTTCATCTGGGTTTTTCCTTTAGATAAAGCGGACGTCGCAGCCGCCGATGCCGTCGATATGCATCGACAGCGCATCGCCGGCCGCGACCGGAATCAGTTTCGCGAGCGAGCCGGACAGCACGATCTCGCCCGCGAGCAGCGGCACGTCATACGCGGCGAGCGTGTTGGCGAGCCACGCGACCGCGTCGGCCGGGTGGCCGAGCGCCGCATCGCCGCGGCCGTGCGCGACGGGTTCGCCGTTCTTCTCGATCGTCATCTCGCACGCGGCGAGGTCGAGCGTGCGCGGATCGACGCGCGCGTCGCCGAGCACGTACACGCCGCACGACGCGTTGTCGGCGACGGTGTCCTCGATGCGGATCGCCCAGTCGCGGATCCGCGAATCGACGATCTCGAAGCACGGCGCGACGGCGGCGGTGGCGGCGATCACGTCGGTGCGGTCGATGCCGGGGCCGCGCAGGTCGCGCGCGAGAATGAACGCGATCTCACCCTCGGCGCGCGGCGCGATCAGCGAATCCGTCGGAATCGCTTCGCCCGCCGCGTAGTGCATGCCGGACAGCAGGATCCCGAAATCCGGCTGGCGCACGTTCAGCATGTCCTGCACGGCCTGGCTCGTCACGCCGATCTTCTTGCCGACGACCGATTCGCCGAGAGTGACGCGCCGTTCGACGAAGTGCTGCTGGATCCGGTACGCGTCGTCGAGCGACAGCCGGCGCGGGCGGGCCGACAGCGGCGCGACCGGCGCGCGGGTGCGCCACGCGGCGTACAGCTCGTCGCCGAGCGCCGTATGCAAGCGGGAAGACATGGAAGGCCCTCGAAATGGAAAAGACCGCCGTCGCGGGCGGCGTCGTGCGCCGGAGCGGGGCCCCGGCGCGTGGGTGACGGGGCGGCGCTCAGTTGCCCGAGCTGCGGATCGCGTCCGGCGAGAAATACGCTTCGGTGAACTGCGGGCTGTTGTCGAGCTTCGGCATCGGCCCCTCGTTGGTCAGGCGGTCCGCCATGTACGCGCCCGAGATCAGGTCGTGGAAGAACACGACGCCCGGGTAGAACGTCTTCGCGTCATACGCGTACAGCGTCGTCGCGACGTTGGTGCGCCACAGCTGGCCGCGCGCGTCGTAGTTGTCGGCGAGCAGCGTCATCCACGAATCCTCGTCGATGTACAGCACGCGCTTCGCATACTGGTGGCGATAGCCGTTCTTCAGCGTCGCCTGCAGCACCCACACGCGATGCAGCTCGTAGCGCACATAGGACGGGTTCTCGTGGCCCTTGGTCAGCAGGTCGTTGTACTTCACCGCGCTGTCCATCGCCTTGTAGTTGTCGTACGGCACGTACACCTCGCGCTTGCCGACGATCTTCCAGTCGTAACGGTCGCCGGGCCCGTTGTACAGGCGGTCGTCGTCCACCGTGCGGAAGCCGCCCGGGCCCTGCGGCTGGTCGTAGCCGTACTCCGGCGCCTGGCGCACGCGCCGCGTGCCGGGGTTGTACATCCACGTGCGCGACGAGTTGTCCGCGCCGGCCTTGTCCCAGTTGGTGAAGCCGACGATCAGCGAACCGCGGTCGGACAGCGGCAGCTCGGTCGCGTTGCGGTAGAACGTGCGGTTGTTCAGGTCGCTCTTCACGTCGTACTTGCCGACGTTGCGCGGCGAGTAGATGTCATAGCGCACCTTGCCCCACGCGATGTTGCCGTCGGAATACACCACCGCCTGGTCGTAGGTGGCCTGCTCGGTGCCGATCGCCGACGAGAAGCGCTGGTTCCACAGCAGTTCGGCCGCGGTCTTCGGGATCGGGTACGGCACCTGCGGCGGCGCGTTCGTGAGGCCGTTCGCGTCGGCCGTCATCGTCGAATCCGGCGCGTACGCGCGGATGTCCTTGTAGACGGTGTCCGAGTAGCGGAAATCGCGATGGCTCGGATAGACGTTGAGCTTGAACGTGGCCGGATAGCGCTTGAGCATCGCCTTCTGGCCGTCGGTCAGGCGCTCCGCATACTGCGCCATGTTCTCGGCGGTGATCGTGAACAGCGGCTTCTCGCTCGCGAACGGATCGGGGTAGCGGCCGCCGCGCTTGTACTGCACGTCGGTCGGCGTGCCGAGCCACTTGCCCGACCACTCGGGCACGCCGCTGTCCTTGCTCGCGGCGCGCACCGCGCCCATCGGCGTGAGCTGGCCGTCGAGCGCCTTCAGGTCGTCCGGCGTGATCTTCGAGAACGACGCCGTCGCAACGAGCGCGCAGGTGGCCATCGCCGTGGCGCGAAGGAGGGGGAGACGAATTCGCTTCATGACAAATCCTCTTGCTGGAGAACGAGCGGCCGGGCCGCTCAGAAGTGGTAGGTCGCCGTCGCCAGCACGTAGTCGCGATCGGCGAGCGGGCGGGTGACAGGGTTCGGCGAACCGAGGAACTTCGCGTAGACGAGCGACAGCGACAGGTTGCTGAGCCGCGTGAAGGTGACGCCCGCGGTCACGCGGTGGTCGCCCTGGCCGGTCAGCGAGCCGAGCGCGCCCGCGAGCGGCGACGTGCCGGCCAGGTTGTGCGTGTAGGTCAGCGGCACGTCGAGATCCCAGCCGTTGAACACGTTCTTGTAGCTGAGCGTCCAGGCCACCTCGAGCGCGAGCGCGTTGCGCGAGTTCGTGAGCGTGGTCGAGCCGCCGACGTCGGAGATGCCGCCGGCGTGCACGTAGGTGATTTCGCCGATCAGCGACTGCGAATTCGCGAGGAAGCTCGGCCCGATCGAGTAGATGCCGGACAGGTTGACCTGCGTGACGTTCGCGCGCGTCGCCTGCGCGCCGGTGGGCGTGTTGACGAGCACGGCCGCGCCCTGGCGGTACGACGCTTCGCCCGCGACATTGACCGGGCCGACCTGCGTCGAGAAGCTCACGCCGGTCAGCTTGACGTTGCTGAAGTAGGTCTGCTGGTACTGCAGCGTCGGGTAGAACGACGTGACGACGCTCGGGTTCATGTCGTTGTAGTGCAGGTGATACACGCCCAGCTCGGTGTCGCCGAACACGCGGAAGCGCGCGCCGATCCCCCACTGGTTGCGCGCGCTCGGCTTCTCGTCGGGGCCGCGCGGAATGATCATTCCGCCCGGGCCGATGATGAACTGCGCGCCCGGGCCGACCACATCGGAATAGCTCCAGTAGGTGCCCGGCGCGGTGAGGCGGTTCTCCTTGAACGCGAACTGGTAGTACGCGAGCAGGCTGAAGTTCGGCGTGATCTGCCATTGCGTCGAGATCTGCGGCACCGGCAGCAGGATGTCCTTCACCTCGGCGCCCGCGACGTACGACTTGGTCGCATCGGCGGGGCCCTGCGCGCCCGCGATGTTCGGGAAGAACAGGCTTTCGCCCCACGCGACCACCTGGTCGCCGACCTTCACGTTCAGGCTCGTCGCGCCGATCTTGAAGGTGTTGTACGCATACGCGGCGAGCAGCGTCGTGTGGCCGCCCGACCAGTAGCGCGCGTCGCTCGTGAAGTTGTTGAATTGCCCCGTGTGATTGACCGTGCCGGGCGAGTCGTTGTAGTTCGGGCGGTGGTACGCCTGGTCGTAGAACGTATCCGCGCGGACGAACACCCCCCAGTCGTCATGCTTCAGGTTCACTTCGCCGAGCACGCTGACCTGGTTCTGGATCAGCTTGTTCTTCGCGAAGTTGCGATCGCCGTCGTCGCCGTTGACGTTCGCCGGCACGAGCAGGTTGCCGCTCGGCGCGCGGGTGCGCATCCCGAGGCTGTACTGAAGCTGGACCATGTAGTCCAGCGTCGTGTCGGCGCCGAGCTCGATCGTGTTGCCTGCATGGGCCGCGGGGGCGCATGCGAGCAGCGCGGCGGCCAGCGTCGACAGCCGGGCGGTGGCCCGCGTGTCGGTACGGCGCGAAATCCGTTGATGCATGGTGTCTCCTCTGGGGTATCGACGACGGTCGACTCTGTGTGTGGTCGTGAGAGGCAGAGTAGGGAGATCGCGGTAGCAGGGAATCGTCAAAATGAACTAGATGACTTCCCTAGGGCGTTCAGCGTGGTGCAGCCTGCGCGGCGGAAAGGAACGCCGGCCGCTCGCCGCCGCCGTCGAGGCGCAGGTTCGCGCCGGACGCATAGGCGGCGTCGGGCGACGCGAGGAACAGGCACGCGGACGCGACGTCGTCGGGCGTCGCGAGCCGGCCGGCGGGAATCGTCGCGCAGATCGCGGCGAGCGCGTCGGCGTCGCCGTAGTGGCCGCTGGCGGCGGCGTCGGTGTGCACGAGGCTCGGGCTGATCGCGCAGACGCGCACGCGCGGCGCCCATTCGACCGCGAGCGAGCTCACCGCGTTGACGAGGCCCGCTTTCGCGGCGCCGTAGGCGGCCGTGCCCGGCGACGGCCGCGACGCGCTGACGCTCGCGATGAACAGCATCACGCCACCGCCCGGCTGCGGCTGCATCAATGCGTTCACGCGCTGCGCGAGTTGCAGCGGCGCGATCAGGTTCAGGCGCACGATCGACTCGGTGAAGCGCGGCGACGCGTCGGCCGCGAGCGCGAACGGCGCGCCGCCCGCGTTGTTGACGAGCACGTCGAGGCCGCCGGCGGCGCGGCGGATCGTGTCGAGCATCGCGTCGACCTGCTCGATGTCGCGCAGGTCGGCCGCGATGAATGCCGCTTCGCGGCCGCCGGCCGCGGGCGGCGTGTCGGGCGCGCTGCGTCCGCAGACGAATACCCGCGCGCCCGCCGCGAGGAAGCGTTCGGCGATGCGCCGCCCGATGCCCTTGGTGCCGCCCGTCACGAGCACCGTCTTGCCGCTGTAGTCGAATCCGTTCATGGGTCTGTCTCCATCTCAGGTGGAGCCGATGATAGGAAGATCCACGCCGGGCTTCGTAGTCTGAAAGGATGATGCCGGCCGCAGCCGGGGACGCAATCATCCGGATACGCATCCCGCGACCGACGAAGGAGACAGGCACCGATGACCACCCCCACGACCCCGCCGCGCGGCGTCTTCACCGACGTGCGCGGCGGCTTGCGGCTCCACCATTTCGAAGCGGGCGCGGGCCGGCCCGTGGTGTTCATCCACGGCAGCGGGCCCGGCGCGAGCGGCTTCAGCAACTTCAAGCACAACGTCCCCGCGTTCGCGGCGGCCGGTCATCGCGCGATCGTCGTCGACCTGCCGGGCTACGGGCAATCGTCGAAGCCGTCCGATGTCGCATATACGCTCGATTTCTTCGTCGACGCGCTGCATGCGCAGCTCGACGCGCTCGGCATCGGCCCGGCCGTGCTGCTCGGCAACTCGCTGGGCGGCGCGATCGCGCTGAAATACGCACTCGATCACCCGGCGCGCGTCGACGGGCTGATCATGATGGCGCCCGGCGGCGTCGAGGAGCGCGACACCTATTTCCGGATGGAGGGGATCCAGCGGATGGTGCAGCTGTTCACCAATCGGCAGATGAATCGCGACACGATGCGCGAGCTGCTGACGCTGCTGGTGCACGATCCGGCGATCGTCACCGACGCGCTGGTCGACGAGCGGATGAAGGTGTGCGTCGAACAGCCCACCGAGGTGCTGTCGACGATGAGCGTGCCGAACCTGACCGGCGCGCTCGGCGACGTGCGCTGCCCGGTGCTCGGTTTCTGGGGCACGGACGACCGCTTCAACCCGGTGGCCGGCGCGCAGAAGTTTCTCGAGCACTGCCGCGATGCGCGCTTCGTGCTGATGAACCGCTGCGGGCACTGGGTGATGGTCGAGCATGCCGATTACTTCAATCGGGAATGCCTCGATTTCCTCGCGACGCTGAACGCGCGATAACGCGGGTTGCACATACTGACAATATTGGATTGGAGACGTGATGAAGCTGATCGAAGAACTGTTCGACCTGCGCGGCAAGGTCGCCGCGATCACCGGCGGCGCGCGCGGCATCGGCGCGGAGACGGCCCGCACGCTGGCGGCCGCCGGCGCGACGGTCGCGATCCTCGACGTGCTGTCGCAGGAAGCCGAGGCGCTGGTCGCGGAGATCCGCGCGCAGGGCGGCGAGGCCGTGTACTGGTGGCTCGACGTGACGCGCGAGGCGGACGTCGCGCGCGTGTTCGGCGAGATCGCGAGCCGCTTCGGCCGGCTCGACGTGCTCGTCAACAACGCGGGCATCGACGGCCCGAACCGGCCGACGCACGAGCTCACGCTCGAACAGTGGCAGCGCGTGCAGGACGTGAACGTGAACGGCGTGTTCCTGTGCACGCGCGCGGCGATTCCGCACCTCGAGGCGGCGGGCGGCGGCTCGGTGGTGAACCTGTCGTCGATGTACGGGATCGTCGGCGGCCCCGACGTGCCCGCGTACCACGCGTCGAAGGCCGCGGTGCGGATGATGGCGAAGGTCGACGCGATGCTGTATGCGGCGAAGAACATCCGCGCGAACTCGGTGCACCCCGGCTATATCCGCACGCCGATGCTCGAGGAAGCGTTCCGGCACATGGGACAGGACCCGGACGCCGCGTTCGCCTACATGCAGACGCACGTGCCGCTCGGCAGGATCGGCAGCCCGCGCGACATCGCGGCCGGGATCCTGTATCTCGTGTCGCCGGCGGGCCGCTACGTGACGGGCGCGGAGCTCGTGATCGATGGCGGGTACACGGCGCGCTGACGCGGCGCGGTCACGCAACGGAACAGGAGACACGCAGTTGAAAGTGCTGGTGGCGGTGAAACGGGTGGTCGATGCAAATGTGAAGGTCGGCGTGAAGTCGGACAACACGGGCGTCGACATTGCGAACGTGAAGATGTCGATGAACCCGTTCGACGAGATCGCCGTTGAAGAAGCGGTGCGGCTGAAGGAGGCGGGTGTCGCGAGTGAAGTGGTCGCGGTGTCGGTTGGCGTTGCGCAAGCGCAGGAAACGCTGCGCACGGCGCTCGCGATCGGCGCGGATCGCGCGATCCTCGTCGAGTCGAATGCGGGTGTCGAGCCGCTTGGGGTCGCGAAGGTGTTGAAGGCGCTGGTCGACCGGGAACAACCTTCGCTCGTGATCCTCGGCAAGCAGGCGATCGACGACGATTCGAATCAGACCGGGCAGATGCTCGCTGCGCTGGCAGGTCTGCCGCAGGCGACTTTTGCGTCGAAGATGGTCGTTGTCGACGGCAGGGCGACCGTTTCGCGTGAGGTGGACGGCGGTGCGGAAACGCTGTCGCTTCAGTTGCCTGCTGTCGTCACGACCGACCTGCGCCTGAACGAGCCGCGCTACGTGACGCTGCCGAACATCATGAAGGCGAAGAAGAAGCCGCTGGAAACCGTGAAGCCGGAAGACCTGGGCGTCGACGTGACGCCGCGTCTGAAGACGCTGAAGGTGGTGGAGCCGCCGAAGCGTGCGGCCGGCGTGAAGGTGCCGGACGTGAAGACGCTGGTCGAGAAGCTGAAGACCGAAGCCAAGGTGCTGTAAGGGGAGCGGAAAGAAATGACGATTCTGGTAATTGCAGAACACGACAACGCGTCGATCAAGGCGGCCACGCTGAACACGGTGGCGGCGGCGCAGAAGATCGGCGGCGATATTCATGTGCTGGTTGCAGGCCACGACGCGCAGGGCGCGGCGGATGCGGCAGCGAAGATTGCAGGCGTGTCGAAGGTGTTCCTGGCCGACGCGCCGCAACTGGCTGATGGTCTTGCTGAAAACGTCGAGGCGACCGCGCTGGACATCGCGAAGGATTACTCGCACATCCTGTTTCCGGCGACAGCCTACGGCAAGAACATCGCGCCGCGCATCGCCGCGAAGCTGGATGTCGCGCAGGTTTCGGACATCACAGCCGTTGTCAGTTTTGATACCTTCGAGCGCCCGATCTACGCGGGCAACGCAATCGCGACGGTGCAATCGAGCGACCCGATCAAGGTGATCACGGTGCGCGCCACGGGCTTCGATCCGGTTGCTGACGAAGGCGGCAGTGCAGCGGTCGAGAAGATCGAAGCGGCGGCTGATGCGGGCGTGTCGCAATTCGTGAGCCGTGAGGTGACGAAGCTGGACCGTCCGGAACTGACGAGCGCGAGCATCATCGTGTCGGGCGGCCGGGGCCTGGGCAGCGGCGAGAACTACACGAAGGTGCTGGAGCCGCTGGCGGACAAGCTGTCGGCTGCACTCGGCGCATCGCGCGCTGCGGTCGACGCGGGCTACGTGCCGAACGACTACCAGGTCGGCCAGACCGGCAAGATCGTCGCACCGCAGCTGTACATCGCGGTCGGCATCTCGGGTGCGATCCAGCATCTGGCCGGCATGAAGGATTCGAAGGTGATCGTCGCGATCAACAAGGATCCGGAAGCGCCGATCTTCAGCGTGGCCGACTACGGCCTCGTCGGCGATTTGTTCACGCTCGTGCCGGAAGCGGCCGCTGCGCTCTGAGCGGCAACCGACCGATGGCGCGCTTCGAATTCAACGGCATGCAACCGCGCATCGACGCGTCCGCGTATGTGCACCCGAGCGCCGTCGTGATCGGCGACGTGACGATCGGCGCGCGCTGCTATATCGGTCCGCACGCGAGCCTGCGTGGGGATTTCGGCGCGATCGTCATCGAAGCGGGCAGCAACGTGCAGGACGGCTGCGTGCTGCACGTCGGCATCGGCGAGACCTGCCGGCTCGGCGTGAACAGCCACGTCGGCCACGGCGCGATCGTGCATGGCGCGACCCTCGCGCCCGACACGATGATCGGGATGAACGCCGTCGTGATGGACGGCGCGACGATCGGTGCGCGCACGATCGTCGCCGCGTGTGCATTCGTGAAGGCCGGCTACGACGTGCCGTCCGGCGTGCTGCTGGCGGGCGTGCCGGGGCGGGTGGTGCGCCGTTTGAGCGACGCCGAGATCGCGGCGAAGGCGCATGGCACGCGCATTTATCAGCAGCTTGCGGAGGATTGCATTCGATCGATCCGCATTATTGCCTGAGAACGACCGTGCCGATATATTCGAGCGGGCGGCGGAGCATTTCGCTCAATTAATTCGCGATTTAATTATCAAACCATTCAATCGCGATACGTTATTATTACCGTCTGTAAAATTACTGCCCGGTATTGAAGAATTCGGGATAACCATCATTCCCAGGCTGCGCCGCCACACTATTCTTCTTCCATGCGGCGCGGGGATAAACGCCGAAATCGTCATTCAGCGCAAACAACTAGACAGATGGTGGCCGACATGTTTGGCTCCAATTCCCTCGAGATTGCGACAGGGCTGGTATTCATTTATTTGTCGATCAGCCTGGTTTGCTCGTCGATCACCGAGGCCATTGCGTGGTTTCTGAATCATCGCGGAAAAACGCTTTGCGCCGGCATTAAAAACCTGCTTAACGATCCGTCGTATAAGAGTCTCGCGCAGCAGCTGTATTCGCACGGACTGGTCTGCAGCATTTCGCAATATGCGGCCATTCCGGCTCGGCGGAATCGGTGGCCGTCCTATATGTCGTCGGGAACGTTCGCACACGCGCTCGTCGACATGCTGTCGTCGCGAGGCGCGGCGATCTCGCCGGACTTGCAGGGGCAGGCGGAGCGCTGCAAGGAAGTGCTCCACGCGGCGCAGCAGGAAGCCGATCCGGCCGCCAGGCAGGCGGCGGTGGCCCAGGCCCGCGCCGAGTTGCAGGAGGCAAATGCGCGGCTACAGGACGCACACGCTGCCAAGGCAGCATTCGACGTCGCCGATCGTCTTGCAAAAGACGTCGTTTCGCCCGCTCACGTCACGCAAATACAGGCCGCGACCGATGCGTTGTCGAAAGCGCTGGAAGCAGGGCGCAGGCTGGCGGCGGCCGGCCCCGATCCGCTGGCGGACATCGAGGCGGCCGTTCGCAGCCTGCCGGTCAGCCACACGCGCGAATCGCTGTTGCTCCTGCTGGCGAATGCCCGCCGTGACGTCGCGCTCATGCGGCAGGAATCCGTCCTGGCCGAGCAGCATGTCGCGGCATTCATCGCCCACGTCGATGCCTGGTACGTCAGTGTCATGCATCGCGTCAGCGGATGGTACAAGCGCTGGTCGCAAATTGTGCTGGCTTCGATCGCGTTTGCGATTGTCGCCGTGGCAAACGTCGACACGATTTTGCTTGCCTCGACGCTCGCGAACAACGACGCGCTGCGCGCCGAGATGTCGGCCATGGCCGTCGAGGTGGTTCAACCGAACCCGAAGTCCGGCGCGGACGGCATGGTGCCCGTGTCGCGTCCGATCGCCGCTCCGGACAATGGCGCCGCGGATGCAAGCCGCCATTCGCTCGCCGACCTGGAGACGGTGCTTGGATGGACGCCGGCCAAGTTGGAAAAACTGAAGCAACCGACCGTATTGGTCAAGAAACTGGTCGGGCTCTTGCTGACGATCGTCGCGGTGTCGCTGGGCGCGCCGTTCTGGTTCGCGACATTGAGCAAGATCGTCAATCTCCGGATGAGCGGCACGCTGCCTGCCGATCCGGATAAACGCAAACCGCACGGCAGCGCAACTCATGCATGAGCGTTTCGCGCCGTGCGGCGGGATCGACTTTGTTCAAACAGATTGACCGACAGGATCAATCGCTACGGTTCGGGGGAAATCATGAGCAAGAACATCGTTCTGTGTCTGGACGGAACCTGGAACGGTCCGGATGCCAGAAGCGCGGATGGAAGCGGCACGCCGACCAACGTGCAACTGGTGTTTGAAAACCTGAAAGGCTCAGGGCCGTTGGGACCGAGCGACGATGAAAGGGAAGTGTCGGCGCCGGCGGGGCCGAACAATGGCGCGCAGGCCGCGAAGTACATTCACGGCGTGGGCGATACGAGCAACGTTTTGGCCAGGATGGTTCAGGGCGCGGTCGGACTCGGGTTGATTGCGCGCATCGTGCGCGGCTATACGTACCTTTCCCGCCAGTATCAACCCGGCGACCGTATCTACATCGTCGGCTTCAGCCGCGGCGCGTATACCGCCCGGGCGCTGGCGGGCTTCGTGGCGCGGCAGGGGCTGCTCGACTGGGACGCGATGCAACTGTCCGCAGAGTCCGAAGCCAGCTACAGCGCGGGCCTTGCCGCGTGGCAGCAATACAAGTCGTCGCTCCATTCCGGCGCGTCCGGGATCCTGCATGCGTTGGCCGACGGCATCACCAGCCTGTACGACCGCTTTGAGCTGGGCTTGCGGCCATCGCCGCCGCTCAGCTTCGTGTCCGACGTGGATATTTGCACGGTCGGCGTGTGGGATACCGTCGGTGCGCTCGGCATTCCGGACATCAAGAAAGAGGACGGCACGATGGAACGGCTGGATGCATTCAAGTTTGCGGACAACACGCTGAGCGACCGCGTCGCGAACGGCTTCCAGGCGTTCGCGATCGACGAGCAGCGCGTCGATTTCACGCCGTCGATCTGGGCTCCGCGCGATGGCGTGATACAGGTCCTGTTTCCCGGTGCGCACGCTGATGTCGGCGGAGGCTACGTATCGGGCGAATCGGGCCTGCCCTACGGGGCGTTGCTCTGGATGAGCTACCGGCTCACGTCGGTGGGCGTGCTGTTCGAGCGGATCCCGCCGGTGACGGCGAATCCGCTCGCCATCCAGCATCGGCCGTGGGCGTCTTCCAACTACATCTCGGCGGTTCGCCACTTCCCGCCCGGATTGCGCCTGAGCCAGCGCGCGGTGCAACGGCTTCTGGCAGGCGTTGTTCCGGTCGAAAAAGGTGGCGGACAGGAATATCGGCCGCCCAACATGGTGAACAGCTATGTGATGCCCAACTGGTCCGGCCCGGCGCCGCATGTGTTCGTCGAGTCGTAACGGCCGCGCGACCCTCGGTCAGATCGCCGGCGAAGGGGCGATGCCGGATTTGACGGTGCTGCGCGAGCGTTGCCGGACGAACGTGTTCGGCGTCACCGTGTGCGACGTTGGCCAAGCACTTCAATCGCGCGCGCGCGGGGCTTCGGCCTTTCGCCTGCGGTGCCGGAAACGGCTGGGCGCCTCACCGGTCCAGCGCACGAACGCGCGGCGAAACGCTTCCTCGCCGCCGAACCCGAGGGATGCGGCGACCCGTGCGATCGGCCAGTCGGTGTCGCGCAGGCAACGCCGGGCCGCGTCGCCCAGGCATTGCTCGCGCAACGCGTGGTAGCCCGTGCCTTCGTCGGCCAGCCGGCGCCGCAGCGTCGCGTCGCTGACGCCGAGCCACGCGGCCAGCTCCGGCAACCCGGGCAGCGCCTGCTCGCGCGCGAGTGTCGCGTCGAAAAACCCGCGCACCTGCTGCGCCCATGACACGACCGTCGGTGCCGCATCGATCAGACGAAACGGGAAATCGACGAGGAACGCGTCCAGCTCCGCCGGCTGCCGCACCACACGGCAATCGAGCCGCGCGGCATCGAACGCGAACCCGTAAGTCTTTTCGCCGACCTCGACCGGCGCATTGAACAACCCGAGGAGCGGCACCGCATCGTCGCGGTGCGGATGGCCGAGCCAGACCGCGCTCGGCCGCACGGATTGCCCGATCAGCCAGCCAAACAATTGCAGGTAGCAGAACAGGCCCGTCAGATCGACGAGACACGCGGCCGGGCTGCGCGTGCGGCGCAGCGAGTCCATCCGGAACGCCGCGCATCCGTCGCCATGCACCGTGAGCGTCAGTGCGCCGGCCCTCGGATACAGCATCGTGCAGAATTCGCCCGCGCAACGGATCGCGTCGGCCAGCGTCGCGCAGCTCAGCAGGCAGCGGCACATCAGGTCGACCTCCTGCTTGCGCATCGGCGGATGGCCGTCGCCGCGCGCGACCTGCATTTCGAGCCGTTCGATCGCGTCGCGGTAGAGCGCGACGAAGCCGCCCGGCGTCATCCCGCGCGTGTGCACTTCCGTGTCGAGATCGGGTCGCGCGGCACCGTTGCGCGCCAGTTCGTTCAGCAGGCGCGTGCCAAGCCCCGGCAACAGCCGGCTTTGCGCTGGCAAGGTCCGTTCATTCATGCGAATCCTCAGGCAACGCGGCTTCTGTCGTGAGCGCCGCGGTCGTGGTGATTGAGCGCGCCGGTAGGGGTGGCCGCACCGGCGACACGCAAGAATCCTATCCACGCCCGCCATTCGCCGCCTCGCACGAACGGCGTACGCGCGAACGGCAACGATCTCCCACGGAAAACCCGCGAATGATCCAGATCCTCGATGAAATCACGCTCGCACCGGCCCGCATACCGGACCTGCTCGCATTGCTGCGCGAGCGCTACCTGCCGACGCATGCGGCGCGCGGCCTGACGCTGCTCGGCCGCTGGGTGTCGCCGCCGGTGGCGGTGCCGGGGCAGCCCAACACGATGTGGCTGTCGTGGCGCGTGGCGGACGCGCCGGCCTACTACCGGATGCGTGCGATGACGGATGCGGATGTGGTCGCGTTCTGGGCCGGCGTCGACGCGCTGTGCGACGCACGCCGCCGCCACGTGATGACCGACGCCGATGCGCCGCTGGCGTTCGTACCGGAGGCCGGCCATGCGGCATGACACGGCTCAGGTATTCGTTTCGGCGCCGGGCAATGCCGACGCTTTCGAAAGCACGCTGCTCGCCGCTGCGCAAGCGCTGCCGGGTGTCCGCCGAGTGCATTTATCACGCAACTTCGAAGGCAGTTGGGGCGCGGGCGACTACACGCTCGACCTGCTTGCCGACGACGGCCCCCGCGAGCCCGAATCGGTCGCCGCCGATCTCGCCCGCGTGCCCGGTGTCACGCGCATCGACACCGCCACCTGCCGCGCGATCGCCGGCGGCGCACGCGAACCGAACCTGCGCGACGGCATCTGGCGCACGCTGATGCTGCGCACTCGCACGCAGGCCACCGCCTCACAGGTCGCCGCCCTCGAACGCGAGCTGCTGCAAATGCCGGCCTGCATGCCCGGCATCCGCAACTGGCGTCTGAACCGGGTCGCATCGCCCGGCGCGTGGACCCACATCTGGCAACAGGAATTCGCCCGGCTCGACGACCTGCTCGGCGAATACCTGCTGCATCCGTTCCACTGGGGCTGGGTCGATCGCCGCTTCGACGCCGAGCATCCCGACTGGACGGTCGACGCGATCTCGCATGCGTTCTGCCCGCTGGCGTCGAGCCTGCTGAACGACGTGGCGTAGCGCCAACCCTCCAACCCATCATCAAGCCCTGCAAGGAGACACCACCATGCGCGCAGTCCTGCTCGACCGCACCGGCCCATCGGACGGCCTGCGTCTGGCCGACGTGCCGACGCCGACGCCAGCCCCCGGCGATGTACTGATCCGCGTCGCGTACGCGGGCGTCAACCCGGCCGACTGGAAATGCCGCGAAGGCTACCTCGGCGCGTTCATGCAGTACACGTTCCCGTTCGTGATCGGCTTCGACGTGGCCGGCGTCGTCGAGGCGACGGGCGAGGGCGTCGACGGCTTCGCGCCCGGCATGCGCGTGTTCGCGCAGACCGACGTCGGCGCGGGCAAGTGGGGCGCGTATGCGGAATACGTCGCGGTGCGCCACGACTCGATCGTGCGCCTGCCCGACACCGTGAGCTTCGCCCAAGCAGCCACCGTGCCGACGCCGGCGCTCGCCGCGTGGGCCGGCCTGTTCGACGACGGCGGGTTGCGCGCGGGCCAGACGGTGTTGATTCACGGCGGCGCCGGCGCGGTCGGCACGTTCGCGATCCAGCTCGCGGCGAGCGCGGGCGCGCGCGTGGCCGCGACCTGCAGCGCGGCCAACCGCGCCTATGTCGAATCGCTCGGCTGCGCGGCGAGCATCGATTACCGCGCGCAACCGGTGCGCGACGCCGTGCACGCCTGGGCGCCCGGCGGCGTCGACCTCGTGCTCGACGCGGTCGGCTGCGGCACGCTGCCCGGCGGGCTCGACCTGCTTGCGCCGGGCGGCACGCTCGTCAGCATCATGACGCTCGTCGCCGAGGACACGGCACGGCTGTCCGCAACCGTCGCCGAAGCAGAGCGGCGCGGGCTGCGCACCGCGATGACCTACAGCCGCATGCCGAGCGGCGAGCGGCTCGGCCGGATCGCCGCGCAGCTCGCGCAAGGCGGGCTGCGCGTGCCGCGTTTCGAATCCATGCCGCTCGAACTCGCGGCGCGCGCGCTCGACCTCGTTCAATCGGGCGACGCGAAAACCAAGCTGGTGCTGCATGTTGCGGATATCGCCGGCTGACCGAGTCGAACGACGTAACGACCCAACTACCGATACAAGGAGGAGACACGATGACCGCCCCCCAAACCCCGGCCCTCGCGGGCAAATGCGCGCTCGTGACCGGCGCGAGCCGCGGCATCGGCCGCGCGATCGCGCAGCGGCTCGCCGCCGAAGGCGCGACCGTCGTGGTCACCGCGCGCAGCCTCGCGCACTCGGTGACCGTTGCCGGCACGCTCGCCGAAACCGTCGCGCTGATCGAGCAGGCGGGCGGCCGCGCGATCGCGCTCGCGGCGGACCTGTCAGACGCAGCCGACCGCGCGGCGCTCGTGCCGCGCGCGGCCGAAGCCGCCGGCGGGCTCGACATCCTCGTCAACAACGCGGGCGTGGCCGATTACGCGAGCGTCGAGACGATGCCGATGGCGATGTTCGACACGACGATCGAGCACTACCTGCGCATCCCGTTCGCACTCGCCCAGGCGGCGATTCCGCTGATGCGCGCACGCGGCGCCGGGTGGATCGTCAACGTCGGCTCGGTCACCGCGCTGCCGCCGCTGCGGCCGTTCGACGCGTTCGCGCAGGCCGGCGGCGCGACCGTCTACGCGGCGGCGAAGGCCGCGCTGTCGCGCTTCACGCAGGGGCTCGCCGCCGAACTCGAGCCGCACGGGATCGCGGTGAACCTCGTCGCGCCGAGCACCGCGATCCGCACGCCGGGCGCGGCGCGCTACATCCCCGAAGGCTATCCGACCGAGGACGTCGCGTACCTCGCCGAAACCGCGCTCGCGCTGTGCCGGCTGCCGGCGCGCGAACGCACCGGCGTGATCGCGCACAGCCTGCACTTTCCGCTCGCGCACGGGATCGAGGTGCGCACCCTCGACGGGCGCACGCCGCTGCCGCCGCCGTCGATTCCGGCCTACGCGCATCCGCACATCAACCCGACAGGACTTTGACCATGACTTCATCGCTTCGCTTCGACGGCGGCACCGCCGTGATCACCGGCGCGGCCAGCGGCATCGGCAGCGGGCTCGCGCGCCGCGCGGCCGCGCTCGGCATGCGCGTCGTGCTGGCCGATCTCGACCCGGCCAGACTCGACGCGTTCGCCGCGACGCTCGACACCGACGTGCTGTGCGTGCCGACCGACGTCAGCCGCCCGGACGCGGTCGACGCGCTCGCCGACGCCGCCTGGCGGCGCTTCGGCGGCGTCGACCTGCTGTTCAACAACGCGGGCGTGATGGCGACCGGCTTCAGCTGGGAAATCACGCCGGAACGCTTCGAACGCAGTTTCGCGATCAACGTGCACGGCGTGCTGAACGGGATCCGCAGCTTCGTGCCGAGGATGCTCGAACGCAACGTGCGCGCGCACATCGTCAACACGGCATCGGTCGGCGGCTTCCTGCCGAGCCCGCTGATGTCGCCTTATTCGGCGAGCAAGTTCGCCGTAGTCGCGCTCACCGAATCGCTGTACGGAGAACTGAAGATGCTCGGCGCGCCGGTCGGCGTGTCGCTGCTCGCGCCGGGGCCCGTGCAGAGCGCGATCTTCAGCGATCCGTTCGGCGACACGCTCGACCGCCCCGAGGTGCGCGGCTTCGTCGACACGATGCGCACGATGCTAGGCGCGCACGGACTCACGCCCGACGCGTTCGCCGAGCGTGTGTTCGACGGCATCCGCGACGGGCGCTACTGGCTGATTCCGCAGCCCGAGACGATCGACGGCGCGCTGCAGCGCCGCACGGCGGATATCCTCGCCGCGCGCGATCCTGCACTGCCGGCGTTCTGACGGGCGCAGCCCGCGCCCGTCGCGCGCTTACATCCGCGTGCCGGCGTGCTGCCGGCCGCTCGGATCGCCGCCGCGATCGGGCGGCGTATTGTTCTGATCGATCTTCGCGAGCACGACACTGCCGGTGGAAGGCAGGGTGCCGGGCAGGTTCGCTGCCGTGCGCGGCACGACGGTGTGTGATGGAGCGGAGGACGGGGAACCGGACGGCAACGCGCCCGGTTGAGCGAACGCCGAAACGGAAACGGCCGCCAGGGCGGCGGCGATCGCGTGCGTGTTCATGGCGACTCCTTGCGCGACAAAACCGCGAGACAACTCAATCAGTCTAGGTCGCGAAACTTAACGCCGCGTGACGACGCGGCGTCGTGCGCATGACAGCACGCCCGAGCCGTTAAACCGGCTGCGCCACCAGCGAGCAGAACTTCTCGAGATCGACGTTGCCGCCGCTGATGATCACGCCGACGCGCTTGCCCGCGAGCTGGTCCTTCATCTGCCGCGCGGCGGCCAGGCCGAGGCAGCCGGTTGGCTCGACGATAATCTTCATACGCAATGCGAAGAAACGCATGCAGTCGATCAGCTGCGCGTCGCTGGCCGTCAGGATGTCGTCGACGTCGCGCCGGATGATCGGGAAGGTCAGGTTGCCGAGGTGCTGGGTCTGCGCGCCGTCCGCGATGGTCTTCGGCGTGTCGATGTGCACGATCGTGCCGGAGCGGAACGACTGCTGCGCGTCGTTGCCGGCCTCGGGCTCCACGCCGTACAGCCGTGCGTTCGGCGACAGCTCGCGCGTCGCCAGCGCCGAGCCGGACAACAGGCCGCCGCCGCCGAGCGGCATGAACAGCGCATCGAGCGGCCCGACTTCCGCGTATAGCTCGGCCGCCGCGGTGCCCTGGCCCGCGATCACGTCCGGGTGATCGTACGGCGGGACCAGCGTGAGCCCGTGACGTTCGGCGAGATCGCGGCCGATCTGCTCGCGATCTTCCGTATAGCGGTCGTACATCACGACGTTGCCGCCGTAGCCGCGGGTGGCCTCGACCTTCGCGGCCGGCGCGTCGCTCGGCATCACGATCGTCGCCGGCATCCCGAGCAGCCGCGCCGACAGCGCGATCGCCTGCGCATGGTTGCCGGACGAGAACGCGACCACGCCGTTGCGGCGCTGCTCGTCGCTGAAGCGGGACAGCGCGTTGAACGCGCCGCGGAACTTGAATGCCCCCATGCGCTGGAGGTTCTCGCACTTGAAGAACACTTGCGCGCCGAGTTCCTCGTTGATCGTCCGCGACGTCATCACCGGCGTGCGGTGCGCATGGCCTTCGAGGCGGGCCGCGGCGGCGGCGACATCGGCGTAAGTGGGGAGAGGCAACTGATTCATCGAACACTCGCTCAAGGAAATCGATCAGGAAGGGCGGCCTGCGCAGCGCAGGCCGCCAGCGGTTGCGCGTGCACAACGCACGTAACGCACGTCGTGCACGCATCGGGGCAGGCTGCCCGCCCCGACAGGTTCTGAGGCGCCGCGCGGCGCGGCGGAAGGCGGCTTCACCACGGCCACGGCACGCGCGTGCCGACGCCGGTCTGGTCGGCCCGCTCGACCAGCATCCGCGCGACCGCGAGATCCTGCAGCGCGAGGCCGGTCATGTCGAACACGGTGATGTCGCGCGGCCCGCGCTGCACCGCGCCGGGCGCGGCGAGCACGTCGCCGAGTTCGACGCAGTCGACGCCGGGCGCCCATTGCGCTTCGCCGATCAGGCGTGCCTGGAGGCGATCGTCGACGAACAGCCGCACGCGTTCGAGCAGGCGGTCGGGCAACTCGCGCTTGCCCGCCGTATCGGCGCCGACGCAATTGACGTGCGTGCCGGGCTGCACAGCGTCCGCACCGAACAGCGGCCCGCCGCCCGGCGTCGCGGTGATCACGACGTCGCTCGCCGCCACCGCGTCGTCCGCGTTCGTCGCGTGCGACACCGCGCAGCGGTCGCGGAACAGCGCGTCGAAGCGTGCATCGGCGGCGCCGCTCGCGGTGAGGTAGCGCACGGTCGCGATCGCGGGAAGCATGCGCAGCGCGAACGTCACCTGGATCCGCGCCTGCACGCCGGTGCCGAACACGCACAGGCTGCGGCTGTCGGGGCGCGCCAGCGCGCGCAGCCCGAGGCCGCCGGCCGCGCCGGTGCGCATCGTCGTGATCGCGTTGCCGTCGATCACGCAGCGCGGGCGGCCCGTGGCCGGATCGATCAGCATCACGGTCGCCTGGTGCGGCTCGCCACCCACGGCACGGTTCGACGGCCAGAAGCCCGCCGCCTTGAACCCCAGCAGCGCTTCGGATTGCACGTCGCCGGCCTTGATGCCGAATACGCCGCCGGTCGCGAGCCGCTCGCGGATCACCGGGAACACGCGGCCGTCGCGCCGCCGATGCAGTTCGAATGCATGCCCGACGGCGGTCAGCACGTCGTCGGCGACGAGCAGGCGCTCGACGTCGTCCTTGTCGAGCAGCAGCAGGCGGGCGTCATTTCGCATCGTTGTACACCGTCGCGCGCGACACGCCGAGATGCTGCGCGACGATCTCCATCGAGCGCCGCACTTCCAGATAGCCGTCCGCCTTCAGCGCCTGCATCAGTTCGCGGCGCTGCTCGGTCTTCAGCGATTGCGGTGTGGTCGCGAGGTTCATCGCGAACGCGTCGATGCGCTCGCGGATCGCGTCCGCATTGGCCGGGTCCAGCGTTTCGCGCGCCGGCGCGCCGTCGGTGGCGCAGAACTGGCTCAGCATGCCCTGGATTCCGCGCAGCAGCGTGACGTCGGCGTTCAGGCACAGCGCGGCGATGTAGCGGCCGCTGGAATCCTTGATGCCGATCGACGTGCTTTTCGCGGTGCGGCCGTCGGCGAGCCGGTTCGGGTAGTTCGCGAGCACCTGCGGATAGTCGTCGTCGGCGATGCGTGCGAGGCCGAGCTCGGTGGCCGGATCGCCGACCGCGCGCGCGGACAGGTTGTTGTGGATCGCGAGGATCGCGTGCTCGGGCGTGCGCAGGTCGTGCACCACGATTTCGGTGAACGGCGCGAACATCTCGCCGAGCCCCTGCGCGATCTGCTGCACCTGCTCGAGCAGCGATGCCTGCTCCGATTTGACGTTGGGCTTGGCCATGGTCGAGGGTCGGTTCGGGGTGGATGTCAGCACTCGGCATCCGGCCGCGTGATGTCGGCCAGCAGCGGCTGCGCGATGCGCACATAGTCGGATGCGTCGAGGACGACCGAGCGGTCGAGCCGGCCCGCGTTGAACGCGATTTCGGCGTTGCGTTCGATCAGCGCCGGGTCGACGACGAGCGTCACGCGATCGTCGAACACGAACGGCGGCACGGCGCCCATCACGCAGTTCGTGATCTCGGCGGCCAGTTCGGGCGGCGCGAGCGTGGCCTTCCGGCGGCCGACGACGTCGCTGATCTTGCGGAAATCCACCTTGCGGTCGCCGGGAATCACGGCGAGCACCGTGGTGTCGGCGCCGTCCTTGAACGTGCAGAGCATCGCCTTCGCGCCCTGGCCGGGGGCCGTGCCGCGCAGCGCGGCGATCGCGTCGGATTTCCCCTCCGCGGGATGTTCCAGCACGCGAAACCGCGCGCCGGACGTGTTCAACAACGTGCAAAGCCGCTCGAAAACCGGGTAGTCGCTCATATCCGATGCGCCCATCGAGGAGGGAAGATGCCCACGAGTATATATCGATGGTTTGTATAATTCTAGACGTTTCGTCTTTAGTGTGACGAAAGGCCGGCCGGGCGTGCGATTGCTGTCGGGAGGAGGCGGGTTGTCGAATCAACTGTCGGCCGGGCGGCCGATGCGCGACGGGGGGCATTCGACAGGGGAAAGGGCGATCCGGCAACGCTCGCGCGCCCGGATCGCCTGCAGTCAGCCGTGAATGGCCTTCACCACGTACTGGCTCGTCGGCACCACGTCGATCTTGTCGAAATCGATGAAGCGCGCGCAGCTGTCCATCATCTCGGCGACGTTGCGCTGGAATGTCTCGTCGTCGCCCACCGCGTCGAAGAACGCATGCGGATCGGTCATCGCGGCGGCCGGGAAGCATTCCTCGACGATCGCGTCATAGCCGGGCGCCGCATGCGTGAGCGCGCGCACGACGACGTTCTGCACGTACTGGAAGTTGTCCTGCGTGTCGATCGCGACGCGCGTGTGATGGCCGTGCCACACGTCGAGCCAGGCTTCGTGCGTGAGGCGCGGCGGCCGCTTCAGGAACGCGAGCTGCGAAAACCCGCTGGTGCGCTCGCCGGGCTGCGCGGGGAAGCGCGTGTTCGGGATCGGCTGCGATTCGGTGACGAGATACGCGGCCATGTGCGGCACGACCGCACGCACCGCGTCGTCGAACGGCTGGCGGAACATCGGGGTCGCGCTGTCGATCCACACCGCGGCGATGCCGTCGATGCCCGGATGCGTGTTGACCTGCTTCAGCGCGGCGGCCGGCGCGACGTCCGCGTCGGCGACGTTGACCTGCACGCCGTGCGCGCCGAGCGACAGCAGCGTGTCCGCGAGCTGCGCGCGCACCGTGCGGCTCCATGGCTCGGCCGCCACCTGCGGGTCGCGCCACAACACGTAAATGACTTTCTCCATTGCTCGGTGTCCTCCAGTGGGAATGACTCAGTTGACGAATTCCGCGGACGCGAATCGGTTCGCGGTAAGCGTGAACGACGGCGGGATCGGCGCGGTCACGCTCTCGAACAGCCGCTCGTGGCGCGTCGCGTCGATGCGCCACACGCCGTCCTGCTTCAGGTAGTCGTCGTCGTAGAACGCGGTGCCGTGCAGCAGCCAGTTTTCGTCGAGGTTGATTGCGTGATCCTCGAGGAACCAGGTGCCGCGCGCGCGATCGGTCGTGACGAGCGCGAGCTCCGGATGATGGCCGTGATGCATCGTCAGGAAGGTCGGCTTGCCGATCAGCGCCCGCAGGCTCGACACGAACGCGTCGCGGCCGTCGTACGCGTACTTGCCGCCCTGCAGGCGCACGCGGCAATCGGCCGTCAGGCACTGCGCGAGCAGCGCCCAGTCGTGCGTGTCGACCGCGCGGAAGTAGCGGTATTTCAGCTGGCGGATCTGCTCGAATTCGTGGAGCGTCCGGGTCGTGTCGTCCATCGCCGCGCCTCGTGGTGGTGTCGACGGATGGTAGGAACGAACGCCGCCGCATCGCATCGTCCGATCGGATGAACGCTCGCACGGGCGGTCGCCGTTTCGTCCGAACGGGTGATGGCCGTCCGCCGGCGCGCCTGTACCTTGGCTTCGACCGACGCACCGCACTCGCCTGCGTCGACACCAAGGAGACGGCATGACGCTCATCGAATCGCTGGAGACGCGGCTGCGCAGGCTCGAGGACGCCGACGCGATCCGCCGCCTGAAGGCGCGCTATTTCACGTGCTGCGACCGCAAGGGATGCGCGATTGCTTCGCGCCCGGCGCCGTGCGCATCGACTACGGCCGGATCGGCGTGTTCGAGCATCGCGATGCGCTCGTCGACGTGTTCGAGCGGCTCGGCTGTCATCCGCACATCGTCGAGATGCATCACGGCGTGAACCCCGAGATCGCCGTGCTCGACGACACGCACGCACGCGGCACCTGGGGCCTGCACTACCAGATGATCGACACGCACGCGCGCACGCTCACGCAGCTCGGCGCGTACTACGAAGACGAATACCGGAAGGCCGACGGCGAATGGAAGATCGCCGCGACGCGCTGCGTGGTCACGTCGACGCTGAGCGCGCGCTACGAAGGCGACGCGCCGGGCGTGCTGTTCGCCGGCGCGCAGCCGCCGGCTGCCTGACCCTCCCGCGCGACGCGGGCTTCAACGACGTACGTTCCGGCGCACGGCGCCGGTCAGGAGACAACGAACATGACTCAGAACCACGACACCCTGGTCGCGGTGGTGACCGGCGCATCGCGCGGCGCGGGCCGGGGCATCGCGCGCGCGCTCGGGGCGGCGGGCGCGACCGTCTACGTGACCGGCCGCTCGCAGCGCGAAGGCGACGCGCCGCTGCCCGGCACGATCCACGCGACGGCGCGCGAGATCGACGCGCTCGGCGGCCGCGGGATCGCGGTGCCGTGCGACCACGCGGACGACGCACAGGTGAAGGCGCTGTTCGAACGCGTCGAGCGCGACAGCGGCCGGCTCGACATCCTCGTCAACAACGCCACGTATCTGCACGACCAGCTGATCCAGCCGGGCCCGTTCTGGGAGAAGTCGCTCGACCTCGTGAACATCCTCGACGTCGGCCTGCGGTCCGCGTACGTCGCGAGCTGGCACGCGGCGCCGCTGATGGCGAAGCGCCGCAGCGGGCTGATCGCGTTCACGTCGTCGTTCGGCGCGAGCTGCTACATGCACGGCGCCGCGTACGGCGCGCAGAAGGCCGGCGTCGACAAGTTCGCGAAGGACATGGCCGTCGACCTGAAGCCGTTCGACGTCGCGGCCGTGTCGATCTGGATGGGGCCGCTGCGCACCGAGCGCACGACGCGGGTGTGGGAGGCGCACCCCGATCTGTACAAGGAATTCTCGCTCGTCGCCGAAAGCCCCGAGTTCACCGGCCGCGTGATTCACGCGCTGCATGCGGACCCGGACCGCATGGCGCTGTCCGGCCAGGTGCTGGTCGGCGCGGAAGCCGCACTGAAGTACGGCGTCGCCGATCTCGACGGCAAGCAGCCGCCGTCGTATCGCGACCTGCTCGGCGGGCCCGTGCAGGCGCATCCGGCGATCGTCGCGTAAGGGGCGCGCATGGGCATCCTGAACGACAAGGTCGCGCTCGTGACCGGCGCGGGGCAGGGCGTGGGCGAGGGCGTTGCACACGCGCTCGCGGCCGAAGGCGCGCGAGTCGCGGTGGTCGGCCGCACGCGCGACAAGCTGCTCGCGACCTGCGAAGCCATCCGTGGACGCGGCGGCATCGCCGAGCCGTTCGTCTGCGACGTGATGGATGGCGCGCAGATCGCGCGCTGCGTCGACGGCGTCGTCGCGCGTTTCGGCGGCGTGCAGATCCTCGTCAACAACGCGCAGGTGGTGCCGCTCGGCCGCCTGCTCGACGTGACCGACGACGCGTTTCTCGCCGGGCTCGAATCGGGCCCGCTCGCGACGCTGCGGATGATGCGCGCGTGCCATCCGCACCTGAAGGGCGACGGCGTGATCGTCAACTTCGCGTCGTCGGCCGCGGTGCGCTGGGATGCGTCGGGCTACGGCGCGTATGCGGCGACCAAGGAGGCGATCCGCGCGCTCACGCGCGCCGCGGCCTGCGAATGGGGCGCGGACGGCATCCGCGTGAACGCGGTCGCGCCGCATGCGCTGTCGCCGGGGCTGAAGGGCTGGGTCGATGCGAATCCGCAGGAGGCGGCCGCGTTCTTCCGGACGATTCCGCTCGGCCGCATCGGCGACTGCGAGCACGACATCGGCCGCGCGATCGTGTTTCTCGCGAGCCGCGATGCCGCGTATCTGACGGGTGCGACGCTGCCGCTCGATGGCGGGCAGGCTTACTGGGGATGACGGGCGGCGCGCGATGCGATGTGCGCCATGCCTGAAAACTGAACTGAACGGAGGGAAGGATGGCTCGACTGGAAGGAAAGGTGGCGATCGTCACCGGCGGCGCGCGCGGGATGGGTGCGGAAACCTGCCGGCTGTTCGTCGCGGAAGGCGCTCGCGTGGTGATCGCCGACGTGCTCGACACGGAAGGCGAGGCGCTCGCACGGGAACTCGGCGAGGCGGCGCGCTTCATGCGGCTCGACGTCGCCGACGAAGCGAACTGGGCGCGCGTCGCCGACGCGACGGTCGAGCAGTTCGGCCGCATCGACGTGCTCGTCAACAATGCGGCGGTGCTGGTGTTCGGCGGCATCACCGCGTTGTCGAAGCGCGATTTCGAACGCGCGGTGTCGATCAACCTGGTCGGCACGTTCGTCGGCATCCGCACGATCGCACCGCGCATGGTCGCGCAGCGCAGCGGCTCGATCGTCAACATCTCGTCGGTCGACGGGCTGCGCGGCGTCAACGCGCTGGCCGCCTACGTGTCGAGCAAGTGGGGCGTGCGCGGGCTCACGAAAGTCGCCGCGCTCGAACTCGGCCACCAGGGCGTGCGCGTGAACTCGGTCCACCCGGGCGGCGTGAACACCGCGATGTCGAACCCGACCGGCGCGCCGCTCGACGAAGTCAACAAGCACTACGCCCATGTGCCGTTGCAGCGGGTCGGGCTGCCGGAGGAAATCGCACGCGCGACGCTGTTTCTTGCGAGCGACGACGCGTCGTATTGCAACGGGGCGGAATTGTCGGTCGACGGCGGGATGGCAGCGGGCGCGTATTACCCCGGATTGCCGGGGGCGCCGTTTTGAGCGAAGGGCGCGCACCGGCTGCCCGTATTGGACCGTTCATCTCGATAATTGACAACAAATCTCACTCTCAATATCGTGCGCCGTGTCTGGTCGTGCTGACTCACGGCCACTGACGAATCCGATTCTTCATCAGCCCAACCGAGCGACACCATGCAACAGTTCACACGATTGCGCCTTTACGACTGCATCGGATTGTCGGGATGCGTCGTGCTTTGCTTCTGTGGATTGCTCATGGCGTTCGGTTGGCTGGCCGATCATGAGTCGCTTCCGAGCCGCGCTGGCGGAATTGCACTCGCAGTATTGTTTTTCCGTGTGGCCCTGATGTACGTCAAGAAGCCGACGAGCCGACTGTCGAAACCAGCGGACTCCCAACCCTAGCCAGGCATCCTCGACCAGCGTTCCGGGCGTGCTCGGGCGCCAAGTTGTGTCCGCAACCTAATTCAGGGTTTGCCGCAGTAGCGAAAACGCGAATATGCGGCCGATGCGGGCACGTTCATTGCGTTCCGCCGTTTCGCGCCGGATTTTCGTTTTCCGCGAAACCCTTGCCGGACGGCCCTGTGCACCAATCTGGCCCGCGCGGCGCCGAAACAGTGCCAGTAAGAATTACGCGCATGCAACGTGCGTGCCCGGCCGTTTTCGCATGGCTGCCTTGCTGCAGCGCAACGCCAGTGCGACTTTTGCGATGGTATCCTGACCCGCATGTAGTCGTACGTCAGGTTGCATGCATGGCGAAACACGCGTTCGCATATTCCAAAGAGACATCCAGCCCTCTCGCTCGCATCACGGCTCCGGCACGCGCCCCGCTCGCGCGTGTCGTCCTGCGCGCCGTGAACGCTGCAACCTGCCTCCCGAATCGCTTCCCCATCTCGCGGGCCCGGCCCGCTTCCCCCATCCCTAGCCGATAATTCTGGAGACACTCTCATGCAGCGAAACACCATGGCCGAAGTCACACACGGCCCGACGATCGCACCGCCCGCATTCGTCAAGCATCGCGGGCTGATCGACTGGGTGACGCGCATCGCCGAACTCACCGAACCCGACCGCGTCGTCTGGTGCGACGGCTCGCAGGCCGAATACGACGCGCTGTGCCAGGCAATGGTCGACCAGGGGACGCTCAAGCGGCTCGACCCCGTGAAGCGTCCCAATTCGTATCTGGCGCTGTCCGACCCGTCGGACGTCGCGCGCGTCGAGGATCGCACGTTCATCTGCGCCGCGTCGCGCGACGACGTCGGCCCGACCAACCACTGGGTCGCGCCCGACGAAATGCGCGAGACGCTCGACGGCCTGTTCCGCGGCGCGATGCGCGGCCGCACGCTGTACGTCGTGCCGTTTTCGATGGGCCCGCTCGGCTCGCCGATCGCACATGTGGGCGTCGAGTTGTCCGACAGCCCGTACGTCGCGGTGAACATGCGGATCATGACGCGCATGGGCCGCGACGTGTATGACGTGCTCGGCGAAGACGGCCCGTTCGTGCCGTGCGTGCACAGCGTCGGCCATCCGCTCGCAGCCGGCCAGCAGGACGTGCCGTGGCCGTGCAACCCGGTCAAGTACATTGTGCATTTCCCCGAATCGCGCGAGATCTGGAGCTTCGGCTCCGGCTACGGCGGCAATGCGCTGCTCGGCAAGAAATGCTTCGCGCTGCGCATCGCGTCGACGATGGGCCGCGACCAGGGCTGGCTCGCCGAGCACATGCTGATCCTCGGCGTGACGTCGCCGGCCGGCAGGAAGTACCACGTCGCGGCGGCCTTCCCGTCCGCGTGCGGCAAGACCAACTTCGCGATGCTGATCCCGCCGAAGGGCTTCGACGGCTGGCAGGTCACGACGATCGGCGACGACATCGCGTGGCTGAAGCCCGGCCGCGACGGCCGCCTGTACGCGATCAACCCGGAAGCCGGCTTCTTCGGCGTCGCGCCCGGCACCGGCGTGAAGACCAACCCGAACGCGATCTCGACGCTGAAGGAAAACGTGATCTTCACGAACGTCGCGCTGACCGATGACGGCGACGTGTGGTGGGAAGGGCTGACCGACACGCCGCCCGCGAAGCTCACCGACTGGCAGGGCAACCCGTGGACGCCCGAGATCGGCAAGGAAACCGGCCGCAAGGCCGCGCATCCGAACTCGCGCTTCACCGCGCCGGCCGCGCAGTGCCCGTCGATCGACGGCGACTGGGAGAACCCGGCCGGCGTGCCGATCGACGCGTTCATCTTCGGCGGGCGCCGTTCGACCACCGTGCCGCTCGTCACCGAGGCGCGCGACTGGGTCGAAGGCGTGTACATGGCCGCGACGATGGGCTCGGAAACCACTGCCGCGGCGGTCGGCCAGCAGGGCATCGTGCGCCGCGACCCGTTCGCGATGCTGCCGTTCTGCGGCTACAACATGAGCGATTATTTCGGCCACTGGCTGAAGATGGGCGAGCAGCTCGCCGCGAGCGGCGCGACGCCGCCGAAGATCTACTGCGTGAACTGGTTCCGCAAGGACGGCAACGGCAAGTTCGTGTGGCCGGGCTTCGGCGAGAACATGCGCGTGCTGAAGTGGATGCTCGACCGTCTCGAAGGGCAGGGCGGCGGCGCCGAGCATGCGTTCGGCGTGTCGCCCGCGTATGACGACCTGCATTGGGACGGGCTCGACTTCACGCGCGCGCAGTTCGATGCGGTCACGTCGATGGACGCTGCCGAATGGCGCGACGAACTGAAGCTGCATGCGGAGCTGTTCGATACGCTGAAGCTGCGTCTGCCGGCCGCGCTGCTCGATACGATGAAGAAGATCGAGGAACGCGTCGGCGAGTAAACGCGTGCGCCGGTTAGCCGGCGCCTGGCCCACGACGTCCCGCGCTGGCCGCTCTGGCTGGCGCGGGACGTTTTTCATGCGCGGGGTGCGCACGCCACGACGCGCATGACGCCGCTCACAGCGCGCGGCAATGCGCGACGACTTCGTCGACCGCGCGCTGCACGTCGCCGCGCCGGTAGCGCAGCACCGCGACATCCGCCGGGTCCGGCTCGTACGACACGACGTTGCCGCGCCCCGTGTAGATCGCGAGGTCCGGCAGCAGCGGATGTTCCTGATCGAGCGACGGCACGTCCTGCGCATTGCCGGCCGCGCGGAAGAACGCCGCGAAGTAGTCGGCGAAGCCCAGGTTCTCGTCGCCGACCAGATAGGCCTTGCCCGACGCGCCGCGCTGCAGCGCGCCCCAGATCGCCTCCGACAGCGACTGCGTCGAGATGAAGTTGCTGCCGCCCGTCGGCCCGTAGACGGGCAATCCCGCCAGCTTGCCTTCCGCATAATTCGTATACGCGACGAACATCTCGTTGCGCAGCCCCGGCACCGAACCGACGACGAACGGCGCATTGACGCTGCATACCGAAAACGATGGCGTCGCGAGCGCGCGCACGCGCTGGTCGGCGAGATGACGCGAGCGCACGTACGGAATCGTGTCGACGAGTTCGGGCGCGACCTGCGGATAGAAGCTGCCGACCAGCACCGCGCGCGGCACGCCCGCATCGCGCGCGAGTGCGAAGAAGCGCGGCACGGCCTCGACGTTCGCGCGCTCCCAGTGCGCGGCTTCGTCGGTGCCCGGCGGCAGGTGGCGGATGTCGTTGCCGGCCGCGAACACGACCGCGTCGAAGCGCGCGAGATCGTCGCGCGTGAAATCGCCGGCGACGTAGTCGCGCAGCAGCACGTCGAACGACGCGAGCGCGCTGCCGGCCGCGGGCGGCTTGCGCGCGGCGAGGGTGACGTCGTTGCCCTGCGCGCGCAGGTGCAGCGCGGCGTGGCCGCCGATGAGGCCGGTGCCACCGATGACGAGGATCTTCATGGTGTCTCCTTGGCGATTCATTCGCGAATCGCGTGATGAGGTGGACTGTCGAAGCGCACGCGTTACCGCGTGCGCCCGTTCAGAAGTTGAAGCCGTTGCCCGTGACGACCGGCAGGTTGGTCCAGAAGCCGTTCGGATCGCGATACCACCCGGCCGCGGCGAGCGCGCCGCCGTCGACGTGCAGCGTCGTGCCCGTGACCCACGCGGCGAGCGGGCTCGCGAGGAACAGCGCGGCGCCCGCGATGTCGCCCGCCGCGCCGAAGCGGCCGAGCGGAATCCAGCGCGGGATCTGCGCGCGATGCTCGGCGGCGATCATCGCGCTCACCGGCACCTGCGGCGTCTCGGTGGTTTCGGGCGCGATCTGGTTCACGCGGATGCCGGCCGGCCCGAGCTCGAGCGCGAGGCTTTTCGTGAAGCCGGTCAGCGCGGCCTTGAACGACGCGTACACCGCGCAGTTCGGAATCGCGCGGAAGCCCTCGATCGACGACACGCCCACGATGCTGCCGCCCGCGCCGCGCCGGCGCAGCAGCGGCAGCATCGCGCGCGTGACGACGAACACCTGGCGCAGGTTCACGTCGAACAGCCGCGCGATGTCGTCGTCGCCGTAGTCGTCGAACGGTTTCGCGATCTGCAGGAAGTCGCCGACGTTGTTGACCAGCACGTCGAGGCCGCCGAAGCGCGCGTCGAGCGCGCGCGCGAACGCGTCGACCTGGTCGCGCCGCGTGACGTCGACGATCTCGACGAGCGCATCCACGCCCGCCGCTTCGAGCGCCTGCCGCACGTCCTGCGCGCGCGTCGCATCGCGCTCCGCCACCGCAACGCGCGCGCCCGCCGCGCCGAACGCTTCCGCGCACGCGCGGCCGATGCCCGCGCCGCCACCCGTCACCAGCACGGTCCTGCCTTTGAAATCCATCATCGAGGCACTCCTTTCGGGGAAAATTCGCCGCGCCGCCTCACAGCGACGCGATCAGTTGCGCGTTGTCGATCCGCAGTTCCGCGCCGTTCACGAAGCGCGATTCGTCCGATGCGAGGAACAGCACGAGATTCGCGACGTCCTGCGGATCGCACATCCGCGCCATCGGGTCGCTACCGATGCCGAGCGTCGCCGGATCGAGATCGGGCACGAGCGCCTGCGTCATCGGCGTCCAGATGCCGTCGGGGTGGATCGAATTGCAGCGGATCCGGTAGCCGCTGCGCTTGCAGTGCATCGCGACGCTGCGCATCAGCGCGGTCACCGCGCCTTTCGAACCCGTGTATGCGCACATCATCGGCAGGCCGCCGAGCGCGGCCACCGACGACATCATCACGATCGAGCCCTGCGTCGCGTTGCCCTTCATCGCGTCGATCCCGTGCTTGCAGCCGAGGAAATAGCCGTCGGCATTGGTGCGCATCACGCGCCGCCACGTGTCGAGGCTCGTCTCCTCGATCGTGCCGACCGGGCAGATCGCCGCGTTGTTGACGAGCACGTCGAGCTGGCCGAAGCGCGCGAGCGTTGCCGCGATCGCGTGCCGCCAGCCGTCCTCGTCGGCGATGTCGTGGCGCACGAACAGCGCCGCATCGCCGATCTCGCGCGCCAGCGCGTGGCCTGCGTCCTCGTTGACGTCGGTGAGCACCACGCGCGCGCCTTCGGCGGCGAGCAGCAGTGCGTCCGCGCGGCCGACGCCGCTCGCCGCGCCGGTGATCAGCGCGACCTTGTTTGCGACTCGATTCATGGTGGGTTGGCTTCCTGTATCGGTTCCGGTTCGTGTGATGAAAGGGCCGCTCACGCGTCGCCCGGCGCACGGCCCGCCTTCACTGCGTCGAGCGCGGCCGCGCCATGGATGTGCGCGATCGTGTCGTCGACGCGCGGGTTCGCGCGCAGCTCGTGGCCGCCGTCGACCGCGAAGCTCTGGCCCGTCACCCAGCCCGATTCGGGGCCGGCGAGGTAGCGCACCGCATGCGCGATGAAGTCCGGCTCGCCAAGCGTGCCGAGCGGGATCTGATCGAGAAAGCTGGCGACCAGCGCATGGTTGTCGAACATCGGCCCGGTGGCTTCCGAACGCGTGAGGCCCGGGCGCACCGCGTTCACGCGAATGCGCGCGCCGGCCAGTTCCTCGGCCGCCGCGCGAACCAGCGCCTCGAGCGCGGCCTTCGCGCTGCAGTACCCGGACAACCAGCGGAAGTTGATCTTCGCGGCCGTCGACGAGATGCAGACGATCGCGCCGCCGCCGCTATCCGCGAGCAGCGGCGCAGCATGGCGGATCGCGAGGAACGCGCTGGTCACGTTCAGGTCGAGCTCGGCGCGGAAGCTGTCGGCGTCGTGCATCAGCAGCGGCCGGAACGCGGCGCCGCCGACCGCCGGCACGACGATGTCGAGCCGCCGGTTCAGCGACCACGCGAGCGCCAGCGCGCCGTGCAGGTCGGCTTCGACGCCCGCGTCGCCCGCGTGGATCGCGACGCGGCCGCCCGGCACCGCGTCGCTCAGTTGGCGCTGCGTGCGTTCGAGCGCATCGCGGCGGCGGCCCATCAGCACCACGGCGGCGCCGTCGGCGAGCAGCGCGTGCGCGCTGGCCGCGCCGATGCCGGCGGAGCCGCCCGTCACCAGCGCGGTCTTGCCGTCGAGAGGAAGCGGGGTGCGCATCGGTCAGCCCTCCAGCGGCAAGTCCTGCGCCCAATCGACGTGCAGCGTGCGCGCGGCGTAGCGCCATGCGCTGCCGTCGAACACGCAGCGGTCGTGATAGCGCAGCCCCCAGTCGAGCTTGCGTTTCACGCCGTCGCGCACGTACACGTGGCACGCGACGCCGTAGGTCTCGACCGCCGCTTCGCCGCCGTCGAGCGTGACGAGCTGGTTGTGCACGTGATGCTGGGTCGTCTCGTAGCGCGCGATCGCGCCCATGCCGGCCACGATCGCGTCGCGGTCGTCGAACGCGAAGCCGGGGCCCGCGAGGCGCGCATCGGCGGTGAAGAGGGCGGAAAGCTGCCGCCAGTCGCGCCGGTCGACGGCCTGCGCGTAACGGCACGCAAGCTCGTACAGCGCGTGGCGGGGATTCGGATCGGTCATGCCGGGCTCCCGTATAAGGACGGAGAAGGTCGGCCGCGCCGCGAAGCGGGCGCGGCGGCAATGCGATGCGGAGGTTCGCATCCATCCGGAAGGCCCTCATCACCCATACGGAGCAGGTGCAGGATCGGGGAAAACACCGGGCGAGGGCGGACACGAATGCGCGATCGTGCGTTCGTGCGGCGCAGCAATGGGATGGGGCGTGACGCGCTTGGCGGACGGCAAGCCTCGTCAAGCCTTTGCGCGACGTTCACGCACCGGAAGCGCACGCGTTCCGTCGGCGATGCTGCGTCGCATCACGCGCGGCACCGACCGCTTCGCGTTTGCCCCTAGTCGAAATGGACGATGGCCCGCGCCGGGCGCGTCGCTACCGTGCAGTCATCCGGGGCGCTTCCTGCCGCGCCGGACACCGACCGCACGAGCGGCGCATCCGGAGGGGACGATCATGAGACTGACGAATCGCAAGCTGGGCGTACTCGCGGCGGGCACGCTCGCCGCCTTTGCGATCGCGCGCTACGCAGCCGATCCGGTGGCGCCGCCGTATGCGCCCGGCATCCTGCAATGCCGCTCGGTCGATGCGAACGGGCTGCCGACCGGCTGCGTGCCGATCGACCCGACGCGCTTCGGATTTGCCGCGTTGCGCGGCATGTAGCACGCGGGCACGTTCTGGCTCGCGGCGCAGGCGATGCACGCGGCGGCGTCCCGCCATCGCGGTCGCATCGCTATCACGTTGCATGCGCTTTCCGGCGCGTGGCCAGCCATATGACGCCAGGCCCCCCGCGCCCGGCGTCACGCCTGCATCACCGCCATACCCATTCCCCGTCGACTCCATCCAACCAGCCCCTCTCCCCATGCCATCCGACTATGCATTGACCCGCCCCCTGAACTGTCGCGACGTCCCGCGCTGGGACGCCGAACACGACGTCGTGATCGTCGGCTTCGGCGCGGCCGGCGCGTGCGCGGCGATCGAAGCCGCGCGCGCCGGCGCGGACACGCTGATCGTCGAGCGCGCGTCGAGCTACGGCGGCACGAGCGCGCTGTCGGGCGGCGAGATCTACCTCGGCGGCAGCGGCGGCACGCCCGCGCAGCGGCAGGCCGGCTTTCGCGACGAGACGGACGACCTGTACCGCTACCTGATGCTCGCGGGCGGCCGCGACGCCGACGAGGCCAAGGTGCGGCTCTACGCGAACGAGAGCCTCGCGCACCACGACTGGCTCGTCGCGCAGGGGCTCGTGTACAAGAACACCTTCATCGCCGAGCGGATCGTCGAGCCGGAAACCGACGACTGCCTGATCTGGTCCGGCAGCGAGGAGGCCTGGCCGTTCAGCGAGGCCGCGAAGCCGTGCCCGCGCGGCCACACGCCGCAATGGCCGGGCTGGGGCGGTGGCCAGCTGCTGATGCGGGTGCTGGCCGAACGCGTCGCGGCGCTCGGCGTCGCGACGCGCTACGACACGCGCGCGCTCGCGCTGATCGTCGACGACGCCGGCGCCGTGTGCGGCTCGGTGCTGCGCGCCTACGGCGAGACCGCGTTCGTGCGCGCGCGCCGCGCGGTGATCCTGTGCGCGGGCGGCTTCGCGATGAACCGCGACATGGTGCGCCGGCATGCGCCGCACCTGCTGCGCTCGGCCGAACCGATCGGCAGCCCCGGCGACGACGGCGCGGGCATCCTGCTGGGCGTCAGCGCGGGCGGCGCGGCGATCCACATGGGCGAGGCGTTCGTCAGCCTGCCGTTCTATGCGCCGGAAGCGCTGATCAAGGGGATTTTCGTGAACGCGCGCGGGCAGCGCTTCATCAACGAGGACGGCTATCACGGCCGCACGGGCCACCACGCGTTCCAGCAGGCCGACGACCGGATCTACCTGCTGGTCGACCAGGCGACCTACGAACCGCCGCCCGCGATCGCGCGGATCGGCATCGCGGCGGCCGGCGAGACCTGGGAGGAGGTCGAGCGCGACCTGCAGATGCCGGCCGGCACGCTGGCCGCGACCGTCGACACCTATAACCGCTACGCCGCGCAAGGCGTCGATCCGCTGTTCCACAAGGCCGCGAAATGGCTGAAGCCGCTGAACGAGCCGCCGTTCGTCGCGCTCGACTGCCGGATCGACTACGCGTTCTATCCGCACTTCACGCTCGGCGGGCTCGATACGCTGCCGACCGGGCAAGTCGTCGATGCCGCACGCGCGCCGGTGCCGGGGCTGTATGCGGCCGGCCGCACGACCTGCGGCTTGCCGCGCTGGGGCGCGGGGTACAGCTCGGGGCTGTCGCTTGCCGATGCGACGTTCTTCGGCCGGCAGGCGGGGCGCCATGCGGCACGGGCGGAGCGCGGCGCGCTGCGGGATGCCGCCTAGCCGTGCCAACGCAATGACCTGAAGAAACAACGGCGAGCACGAGGCTCGCCGTCGTTCCGCTGGCGCGTCGACTCAACCGATGTCGAGCGCGTTCGTCAGGTCCCCCGGCGGTGTCTGGCCGCGCGCGGCGAACGCCTGGTTGCGCGACGCCACGCCGTCGAGCGGCACGAGCCCGTGCACGCGGCTGATGAAGCGCAGGATCGAGTTCGTGTCGTACAGCGTGTGGTCGACGTAGCCCTTCTTCGCGAACGGCGCGATCACCAGCGCCGGAATCCGCGAGCCGGGGCCCCAGCGGTCGCCGAGCGGCGGCGCGACCGGATCCCACCAGCCGCCGTTCTCGTCGTGCGTCATGATGATCACCGTGTTCGCCCACTGCGGCCCGCGCTGGATATGCTCGATCACGGTCGCGATGTGGCGGTCGCCCGACGCGATGTCCGCGTAGCCCGCATGCATGTTCAGGTTGCCCTGCGGCTTGTAGAACGTGACCGCGGGCAGGCGGCCCGCGTCGATGTCTGCGAGCAGGTGGTTGGTCGACGGCTCGTCGCCGAGCCCCGCGTCGCGCAGGTGGCGGCGGCGCGCGTCGGTGCCCGGCGCGTACTTGACGAAGTAGTTGAACGGCTGGTGGTGGTACTGGAAATCGGGCACGTCGCCGGTGTCGCGATGCTCGAGCGCGTATTGCCACGCGCCGCTGTACCACGCCCAGTCGACGCCCTTGTCCGACAGGCGGTCGCCGATCGTCGCGTAGCCCTGCGGCGGCAGCACGCGATGGTCGGCCGGGTCCGCGTACGCAGGGTTGCCGCCTTCGGGCGGCGGCACGTAGCTCGGCTGGTACGGCGGCGCCATCGTGTTCACCCCATAGCCGTCCGGCGTCAGCGAAGCGTCGCTCACGAACTTCGGCGGGCCGTCGAGCGCGGATGCCGGCGAATCGTCCGCGACCTTCAGGCGCGTGCCGGTCGGGTCGTCGCCTTCGACCACCGACAGCAGCTTCTTCGCCTGCGGGTGCTTGTGCGCATCCGGATACAGCGGCGCCTGCGCGGAAATCAGGTACATGTGGTTGAGCCACGAGCCGCCGAACGCCGCCATGAAGAAGTTGTCGCACAGCGTGTACTGCCGCGCGAGGTTCCACAGCCGCAGCGTGTCGGCGGAATTGCGGTAGTGGCCCATCACGAGGCCGCCGGAATCCGCCCACGCGGCGAACTGGTCGTTGCGGCCCGCGTTGATCTGCATCTGGTTCTGGTAGAAGCGGTGCCACAGGTCGCGCGTGATCACGCTGTTCGGCAGCGGCGTGCCCTGTGCGTCGCGGATCAGGAACGGCGCGTTCGGCAGGTTCTGGATATCGCGCTCGCCGATCATGTAGCGCGTGCCGTCGATCTCCTGCGCCTGCGGCACGAGGCCGCCCCAGATCTTCGGCAGCTCGCGCAGCGGCGTCTTGCCGTCGCGGTCGAGCTGCTGCGCGTGGTCGTGCGGCACCGCGCTCAGCGGGTACTGCACGCCGGGGAAATCGCCGTACAGGTTCGCGAAGCTGCGGTTTTCCGCGTAGATCACGACGATGTTGCGCACGTGGTGGCGCAGCGCGTCGTCGAGCCGCACGTCGGCGGCGGAACGCGGCGCGGCGCCGGCCTGCGGCTGCGTCTCGCAGCCGGCGAGCGCGACGCTCGCGCCGAGCGCGGCGATGCCGCCGAGCACGCGGCGGCGGTCGAGGTCGTCGGGAAGGTCGTCGGGCCGGTCGGGGGTGTCGTTCACGTCGTGTGCTCCTCGGATAGGCGGGTGGATATCGTCTTGCGATCGGCGGCGGCGCGGCGGCCGCGCGTGGACATCGCGCATCGGCGCATGACGATTTGTCATAAAAATGTCACGAACGCGACTATAACGCGACGAGGGTCGGGGTTGAAAGGGTTGATCGGACAAATCGCCCCGGTCGCGCGACGGGCGGGCGCGAACTAGACTGGATTTACGAGCTGCATGCACGCGCGTGCCGGTGATGCCGCCGGCCGCCACCACCGGGCCAGGCCGGATGGATCGGCCGCACGGACAGGCCGCGGCATGCGGCGCGGAATGAGTCGGTCAGGGGCGCGCGCCACCGCCGGCCGGTGCGTCGCCGCGCGAACGCGCCAGCGCCCATTCCTTTGACGAAACGAGGCGACGATGAACCACTCGAACTCCACTCCCGTGCAGTCGGCGATGCGGCGCGACCAGCGGCCGCCCGCGCATACCGATGACAGCTATCACGCGCCGAAGCGGCTGAAGGCCGCGACCCGTTGCACCACGTGCGGCGCATCCTACGACGACGGCCGCTGGACCTGGCATGCGGCGTCCGACGACGCGAAAGCGCAGCAGTGCCCGGCCTGCAAGCGCACCGAGGATCACGCGCCGGCCGGCGAACTGATCCTGAGCGGCGCCTACCTCGCGCGCCGCCGCGCGGACATCCTCGCGCTGCTGAATCACCAGGCGGACGACGAAACCCGCGAGCACCCGCTCGAACGGATCATGGAAATCGACGACGAGGACGAGGCGGCACTGACGATCCGCACGACCGGCGTGCACCTGCTGCGGCGCCTCGGCAAGGCGATGGTGCGCGCGCACCACGGCAAGCTGACGCTGCACTATCCGGACGGCGAAGGCATGCTGCGCGCCGAATGGCAGCGCGCGGACGCGTAGCGAACCGCCGCGCCCGCGCGGCCGGCCCGATGCCATGGACAAGAAGTTCGACTATCCCGGCGTACTGATCGCGATCGGTTTCTTCGTGCTGTTCGCGGTGCAACTGCTGATGCTGCATCCGACGTCGACCCAGATCGCGTACAGCGATTTCCACCGGCTGGTGGCCTCCAGGCTCGTCGACGATCTCGAGATCGGCCCGTCGTCGATCTCGGGCACGCTGCGGATGCCCGAAGCGGGCACGCTGCTGCCGGCGTCGGAGGTGGCCGTCGTCAAGGAAGCCGGCACGCCGTGGCGCTTCACGACCAACCGCGTCACCGACGAGCACCTGATCGAGACGCTCACCGCCGCCGGCATCCGCTATCACGGCACGCCGGACGCGAGCTGGCTCGCCGCGCTCGCATCGTGGGTGCTGCCGCTGATCGGCTTCATCTTCATCTGGAACATGATGCTGCGCAGGCGGGGCGGGCTGCAGGACTTCAGCGGGATGGGCAAGAGCCAGGCGCGCGTATACGTGCAGCAGGCCACCGGCATCACGTTCGACGACATCGCCGGCATCGACGAGGCGAAGGCCGAGCTGCAGCAGCTCGTCGCGTTCCTGCGCAACCCGGAGCGCTACAGCCGGCTCGGCGGCAAGATTCCGAAGGGCGTGCTGATCGTCGGCGCGCCGGGCACCGGCAAGACGCTGCTCGCGCGCGCGGTGGCCGGCGAGGCGGCCGTGCCGTTCTTCTCGATCAGCGGCTCGGCGTTCGTCGAGATGTTCGTCGGCGTCGGCGCCGCGCGCGTGCGCGACCTGTTCGAGCAGGCGCAGCAGAAGGCCCCATGCATCGTGTTCGTCGACGAGCTCGATGCGCTTGGCAAGGTGCGCGGCGTCGGCGTGATGTCGGGCAACGACGAGCGCGAGCAGACGCTGAACCAGCTGCTCGTCGAGATGGACGGCTTCCAGGCCAATTCCGGCGTGATCATCATGGCCGCGACCAACCGGCCGGAGATCCTCGATCCCGCGCTGCTGCGCCCGGGCCGCTTCGACCGGCACATCGCGATCGACCGGCCCGACCAGATCGGCCGCAAGCAGATTCTCGGCGTGCACGTGAAGCGGGTGAAGCTCGCGGCCGGCGTCGATCTCACCGAGCTGGCGTCGCGCACGCCGGGCTTCGTTGGCGCGGATCTCGCGAACGTCGTCAACGAAGCCGCGCTGCACGCGGCCGAACTCGGCAAGCCGGCGATCGAGATGGCCGACTTCGACGAGGCGATCGACCGCGCGATGACGGGCATGGAGCGCAAGAGCCGCGTGATGAACGAGCAGGAGAAAGTGACGATCGCGTATCACGAGGCCGGCCATGCGCTCGTCGCGCAATGCCGCGCGCATTGCGACCCGGTGAAGAAGGTGTCGATCATTCCGCGCGGCGTCGCGGCGCTCGGCTACACGCAGCAGGTGCCGACCGAGGATCGCTACGTGCTGCGAAAGAGCGAGCTGCTCGACCGGCTCGACGCGCTGCTCGGCGGGCGGGTGGCCGAGGAGCTGGTGTTCGCCGACGTGTCGACCGGCGCGCAGAACGATCTCGAACGCGCGACCGCGATGGTGCGCCACATGGTCACGCAATACGGGATGAGCGAGAGCATCGGCCTCGCGACCTTCGACGACGGCGCGCCGCGCGCGGGCATGCCCGCGTGGCACGGCGGCGAAGGGCGCTGCAGCGAATCCACCGCGAAGCTGATCGACGACGAAGTGCGCTCGCTGCTCGCCGATGCGCATGCGCGGGTGGCCGCGACGCTCGCCGAGCATCGCGACGCGCTCGAACGGATCGCGCAGCGCCTGCTCGAATGCGAAGTGCTCGAACACGACGCGCTGCAGGCCTTGATCGCGCCGCCGCCGGACGACGCGCCCGCGCAGCGCGCGGAGCAGCCGAAGCAGGGCGCCTCGTCCGCGAGCGGGCGCGGTGACGCAACCGCCGACGTGCACGACTTCATGACCTACGACGCGCCGCGCAAACCGGATCGCTGACGGATCGCCAGCTTCGGCGCGCCGCTTCAAGTCCGGGAAATGCCGATTGCCACCCGCAGGCTGCCGGGCGAACAATCGATCGACACCCGGCGCAATCCCGCCGCGTCCATCCCTTTTCTACCGACGGAGTCGCCATGAGCGAAGAGCGTGTGTCGGTCGACGTCGCGCAACGCGAACGCTTCCGCTTCGAAGTCCGTTTCACGGGCACGGACCTGCCCGTGATGCTCACCGACGAACCTCCGCCGCTCGGGCAGGGCGGCGGGCCGAATCCGGTGCGCCTGCTGGCGGCGTCGGTCGCGCATTGTCTCGCGGCCAGCCTGCTGTTCGCGCTCGACAAACATCAGATGGATTCCCGGCCCGTGGCCGCGCATATCGACGTCGAGATGGTGCAGAATGAAACCGGGCGCGTGCGGGTGGGCGCGATGGCGGTGCGGCTGTCGATCGGCAAGGCGTGGGCCGAACTCGCGGATGCGTCGCGCGCGCTCGAACAGTTCGATGCGTACTGCGTCGTCACGGAAAGCGTGCGCACCGGCATCCCCGTGTCGATCGACGTGTGCGACGTGAACGGCGCGGTGCTCGAGGCCGTGCAGACGCGCTTGTGACGTCGGACGGGAAATCGTTAAACATTTTGCGCTGCGATTCGTCTACTGAATGTGATGAATATTCAGACAGGACGGATGCAAGCATGTTGACACGACGCGCATTACTCAAGACGATCCCCGCGGCAGGGCTGGCGATGACGCTGCCGTATGTCCATGCGGCCCCCGTCGGCGTGGACGTCGACGATCTGCTCGACAAGCTGAAAACCGTGGTCGTCACGGCCGTGTCGATGATTCCCGAAGTCGGCGGCATCCTCGGCGCGATCGTGTCGATGCTGTGGCCGGAGCCCACGCGCGACGTGTGGGGCGAGATACGCCGTCAGGTCGAAGCGTTGATCGACGAAAAGATCGACAGCGCAGTCTTCAATCTGCTGCAGGCGAAGCTGAACGGCCTCGGCGATGCGCTGAAGCTGTACCTGCAGGCGGTCGCCGCGCAGGACCGCGAGACGATCCGCATGCAGTTCGTCGCGACGAACACGCAGTTCGTCGCGGCCGCGCCGGAGTTCCAGAATCCTGCGTATGCGTGGACGCTCCTCCCGCTGTTCGCGATCTTCACGCAATTCCACCTGGCGCTGCTGCGCGACTGCGTGCTGCACGGCAAGGACTGGGGCTGGAGCGCCGCGTCGTTCGCCGACATCGCGAACCAGGCCACGCGCACGACGCAGGCCTATCTCGCGCATATCGATCGCGTCACCGCGACGCAGCGCGCCGAGCTCGCGAAACGCGCGCCGTCGACCCCGGGCCAGCATCGGACGGCCATCTACAACTACTGGCAGCCGTTCGAGCAAAGGCTGACGCTGCTCGTCGACGATTTCCGCGTGCTGCTGGTGTATCTCGATCCGGTCGCGCATCCGGAAGCCACGCGGGAGTTTCCGTTCAAGGACGTCTACAGCCGGGCATACGGCACCGCCGACGATTGGGATCGCACCTGCGCGCAATGGGCGGCCAACGGCGTCGCGACGCCGTTTAGCGCGCCGCTCGCCGGCTTTTCCGCGATCGACGTCGAACTGTTCAACCGGACGCCGCGCGTCGTTAATGTCCGCTATCCGGCCGGCAAGGGGCCGAAACAGTGGAGCGGGCAGCGCACCGATGCGACCGGCATCATCGCCGACCCGCTGGGCGGCGTCGAGAAGTACACGGTCGATTTTCCCGCACCCGCGCCGGACAGGCGATTCAACGTCGAGAAAGCCGTCGTCACGAGCGGCAGCATTCCGCTGGCACTCACGCTCATTCTCGACGACGGCAGCCGCAAGACCCTGTGGAACCGCACCGACCTGCCGGGTGCGCCGACCGAGGAGGTCGCCGTGCCCGGCCGGATGCTGACGACGTTGAACATGTGGTCGCGAAGCCGCTTCTACGATCGCGATCTCGGCTGCCTCATCCTCGGTTTCAGCCGCGACACGCGCTACGTGCCGCCGCACGCGAGAGAGGCGCTCTACATCGGCGCGGTCGTGCAGCCCGATACGGGGCCGGCGTTCCTGCCGCACGGGATTCCGTCGACGCTGCAGGCGCGGCGCGATGCCTTCTGGCGCGCCATCGAGCTTCGTTCCCGGCGGTGACGCGCTGCGGGCGTGCAGCAGGCGAGGGCATGCGCCGCCCGCCCGACGCCCGTCACGCGCACGTCACGGATGCACGGCCGCGACCTCGGCCGCATTGGCGAGCGCGTCGAGAAAGCGCGTGCGCCACCAGTGCACGTCGTACTTGCGCACGGTCGCCATCAGCGCCGCGTGACGCTGGCGGCGCTCGTCGATCGGCATCGCCAGCGCGCGCTGGATCGCCTGCGCGGTGCCCTGCGTGTCGTACGGGTTGACGAGCAGCGCATCCCTCAACTGCTCGGCCGCGCCCGCGAAGCGCGACAGCACGAGCACGCCCGGATCGGCTTCGTCCTGCGCGGCGAGGAATTCCTTCGCGACGAGATTCATCCCGTCGCGCAGCGGCGTGACGAGGGCGACGCGGCTCGCGCGGTAGAGCCCCGGCAGCCGGCGCCGCGCGACGGTGCGATGGATGTAGCGCATCGGCATCCATTCGAGCTCGCCGTAGTCGCCGTTGATCGCGCCGCACAGGCTGTCCATCTCGCGCCGCAGGTCGTCGTAGGCACCAAGATCCTCGCGGCTCGGCGCGGCGATCTGGATCAGCGTCGCGCGGTTGCGGTTCTCCGGATACTGTTCGAGCAGTTGCCGGAACGCGTGCACGCGCTGCGGCAGGCCTTTCGTGTAGTCGAGCCGGTCGACGCCGACGAGCAGCTGGCGGCGCGAATACTCGTCGCGCATCCGCTCGAACATGTCGATGCCGTCGCGGTCGCCCGCGAGCGCCGCGAATTCGTCGACGTTGATGCCGATCGGAAACGCGCCAGCCGCCAGCGTGCGGCCGAATGCATGCAGCCGCCCGTCGGGCAGGCGCGCCGCGCCGGCTTCCGCCTCGACGTAATGCTCGAAGTGCAGCAGGTCGCCTTCCGTCTGGAAGCCGACGAGGTCGTACGCGAACAGCGAGCGCATCAGCCATTCGTGCTCCGGGATCGCCGCCATGATCGGCTGCGGCGGCATCGGGATATGCAGGAAGAAGCCGATCGGGTTCGTGCAGCCCATCGCGCGCAGCTCGGCGGCGAGCGGGATCAGCTGGTAGTCGTGCACCCACACGACATCGTCGGGCCGCAGCAGCGTGCGCAGCTTGCGCGCGAACAGCTGGTTCACGCGGCGATAGCCGTCCGCGAAACGTCGGTCGAATTGCGCGAGATCGAGCCGGTAGTGAAACACCGGCCACAGCACGTTGTTCGAATAGCCGAGGTAGTACGCGTCGTAGTCTTGCGGATCGAGATCGATCGTCGCGAGCTGGATGCCGCCGACGTTCTGCACCTGCACGTCGTCGCCGCGCGGCGGTTGAGTGTCGTCGCCGCGCAAGCGGCCGCTCCAGCCGAACCAGACGCCGCCCGTTTCCATCAGGCTGTCCCGCACTGCGACGGCGAGACCGCCCGCGGCGGCTTTACGAGGATCTGCGATGCGATTCGATACGACGACGAGACGGCTCACCAGCTCTCCTGACGAATGGTGGGGGAAGATCGTGCGGCCACGGCGCGCGACACGCGCCGCCATCCGCGCGAAGCGCGAGATGGAGCCGCAATGACCGGGCAGGTGTCGACGCACGTGACCCGTTGCCCGGCCGGGAGTGCTTTTTTCAGGATACTCGCCATTCGTCGGTTTTAAAAGTCTGCACCGTTCGGCTCGAACGATCGCGGCCCTCAGCCGGCATGCATCGGTGCGTGCCCGAGCGCACCGTTGAAGGCGGCGGGCGCCAGCGCCGGATCGGAGCGAAAGATCGTGATGCCTTTCAGGCGTTCGCGCCAGGCGGCGAAGAACAGCGCGTCGACTTGCGCGAGCGAGCAGCGCCGGTCGACGTTGACCGTTTTCGAGATTGCAGCGTCGACACAGGGCTGCAATGCAGCGAGCATCGACACGTGATCGGCCGGCGCGATGTCGGCGGCCTTCACGAAGTAGTCGGGCAGCGGCGCGTGTTCGCCATGCAGCTGCCGAAACAGCCGGTACGCGTGATTCTCCGCACGAATCGCATGCACGTGATCGTCGCCGATGCGCACCTTGCGGCGCTCGACCCATTCGGTCGCGGGCTCGATGCCGTGCGAGCAGTTGTCGCCGAACGCGAGGCTCACGCTGCCCGCCGGCGCGAACGACAGCAGGTGGCTGTTGCGCAGCCCGTGCCGCGCGATCACTTCGCGCACAGGCATCGGCAGCGGCGCGCGTTGCGACGGGCCGTCGAGATAGTCGGCCGCATCGTAGGCGGGAAACACGCCGCGCTCGGCCGCGAGCAATGCCGATGCGGAGAACGCGTGATGGCGCATCGTCAGCGCGATCTCGCGCGCCACCATGCGCGCGGCGCCGCTGTCGTAGCGCAGCCGCAGCATCGTCAGCGCGTCGGCCAGGCCCGTCACGCCGACGCCGATGCGCCGCTTGTCGTGCGCTTCTCGCGCATGCTCGGCGAGCGGCCACACGGTCAGGTCGATCGCGTTGTCGAGCATGCGCACCTGCACGCGCACGGCTTCGGCGAACGACGCGAAATCGAAGCGCGGCTCGCCGTCGACGCCGAACGGATGGCGCACGAAGCGGCTCAGGTCGACCGGCCCGAGCACACAGCTGCCGTAGGCGGGCAGCGGCTGCTCGCCGCACGGGTTCGTCGCGTCGATGCGCTCGTGCGCACGCAGCGAATCGGCCGCGCCGATCGTGTCGAGAAACAGCAGGCCCGGCTCGGAGCTGTCGCGCGCCTCGTTGACGATCACGTGCCACAGCGCGCGCGCCGGCAGCGTCGCGTAGGTCCAGTTGCCGTCGGGCAGCGCCGTTTGCGTGCACGCGGGCGAGCAGGGCGGCACGCGATGCCGCAGCGTCCACGGCAGGTTGTTCTCGACGGCCTGCATGAAGGCGTCGGTCACGCCCACCGACAGGTTGAACGTCGGCCAGCGCCGCCGCCCGCGCGTCGCTTCGACGAACGCGGCGACGTCCGGATGGTCGCAGCGCAGGACCGCCATCTGCGCGCCGCGGCGCGGGCCCGTGAACGGCAGCGCGCGGCATACGAGGTCGAAGCGGTCGATCGCCGCGCACACGTCGGGCGTGTCCGCGCCGCTCCGCTCGTAGGCCGCGAGCGGCGGCAGCGCGGAGAAGTCGTAGCCGACGCCGCCGCCCATCAGCAGCGTGATGCGCGCTTCGTCGAGCGCGCGTGCGAGCGCCGCGTGCACGGCGGCGAGCGACGCCGCGCCCGGCATCGCGATCGGATGCACGAAGCAGTTGACCATCGTGCCTTCCGCGCCGGCGCCCGCGTTGGCCATGATGCGGCCGGCGCCGATCGCGCCGCGCTGCATGTTCCGGTAGAAGACCTGCTCGACGCGCACGCGTGACGTCATCGGCTCCGCGAGCGCGAGCGCATGCGCGACCCGATGGAAAATCGCCGCGCGCGTCGTCTCGCCCGCGCGCGCATAGCGATCGGCGAGCACGGCTGCGCATACCGGTTGTTCGTCCATGGCGGCGCTTTCGTTGCAGCGATCAACACACTGTAAGAAGCGTGCGGCGATCGATTTTGATCAAACGCAATTCGCCCACGGTAGGACGAATGCCGATGCGCGGCGCGCTTCGGCGCGTGACATGCGCAGACCCCGGCGGGGATTGCGCTTGCGCGGATATGCCGGTCGATGGCGCTTCCGCGCATGCGTGTTTACGTGAGCATCGCGTGCGACGGATGTGACGATCGCGCACGCATGTGGTGCAGGCGTGCGCGACGGGGCGCGTCTCGTCGTCACGTCATCTCACGCAGCGGCAGGCCGCCATGCGCCGCGCGCGCCGGCGGCCGGCGCATGCGCGGCAACTTGCGCACGCTCGCCGGCCGGCACCCGGAACGCGGCGACCGTTTCGCTCAGCGCGTGCCCCTGCTGCTCGAGCGACTTCGATGCCGCCGCGGCCTGCTCGACGAGCGCCGCGTTCTGCTGCGTCGTCTGATCCATCTGCGTAATCGTCAGGTTCACCTGGTCGATGCCGCGGCTCTGTTCGGCGGAGGCCGCCGCGATCTCGCCCATGATGTCGGTCACGCGCGCGACCGCCTGCGTGACGTCGCGCATCGTCTTGCCGGCTTCGCCCGCGAGCGTCGAGCCGTCGCGAATCGTCTGCACCGACGCGGAGATCAGCGCCTTGATCTCCTTGGCCGCCGTCGACGAACGCTGCGCGAGGCTGCGCACCTCGCTTGCCACGACCGCGAAGCCGCGGCCCTGTTCGCCCGCGCGCGCGGCCTCGACGGCCGCGTTCAGCGCGAGGATGTTGGTCTGGAACGCGATGCCTTCGATGATGCCGGTGATGTCGGCGATCTTCGACGAGCTGTCGCCGATCTCCGTCATCGTGTCGACCACGCGGCCGACCACGTCGCTGCCGCGCTGCGCGACCTCGGACGCATTCGCGGCGAGCGTGCTGGCCTGCTGCGCGTTTTCCGCGTTCAGGCGCACCGTCGACGTGAACTGCTCCATCGTCGACGCCGTTTCCTGCAGCGACGCGGCCTGTTCCTCGGTGCGCTGGCTCAGGTCGAGGTTGCCCGACGCGATCTCGCCGACGGCAGTCGCGATGCTGCCCGACGAGTCGCGCACGCGGCCCACGATGTCGATCAGCCGCGCATTCATCGTATGCAGCGCGTCGAGCAGGTCGCGCGTCTCGTCGTTGCCGTGCACGTCGATGCGGCTGCCGAGATCGCCTTCGGCAACCGTGCGCGCGACGCCCACCGCCGTGACGATCGGCGCGGTGATCGAGCGCGTCAGCCACAGCCCGCCGGCGGCGGCGAGTGCGATCGCAAGCAGGCTGACCCCCGCGAGGATGTTGCGCCCGGTCTCGTAGCGATCCGCGAACGCCTGCGCGATCGCGCGTTCGCGCTCATGCGTGTAGGCCGCGTATGCGCTGGTCGCGCGCACCAGTTCCGCGAGCAGCGGCCGGCAGTGCTGGTTCATTTCCGCGATCGCATCGTCGCGCCTGCCGCTCTGCGCGAGGCCGACGATGTTGAGCGCGACCGGCCCGTAGCTGGCTTCGATGCGCGCGATCTCGGCGATCATCTCGCGCGCGCGCTCGGTCGTGTCGGTCGCATTCGCCATCATGTCCTTGAGCCTGCCGAGCCGGTCCTGCACGTCCTTGTGCGCGCGCTGCACCTCGGCCAGCTCGTGCGCGACGTCGTCCGGCTTCGTCACCAGCACGAGGTTGCGCGCCGCGATCGCACGCCGGTCGACCGCGGTGCGAACCTGCGCGGAGAGGGTAGCGCGCGCGTTGACACCGTTCATGTACCGCGAAAACTCGTTGTTCGTATCGGACAACGCGTTGAGTGCCATGCCCGACACGATCACGACGATCGCGGCGAGCAGGCCGAAGCCGCCAAGCAATTTTGTTTTGATGCTTGTTCTGGCGATTTTCACGTTAGGCCTCTTGGACGAATGGATGGCGGTGGAATGATTATTCGACCGGCAATTCAGGTCGTGCCGGCTTTAACGGGTTTACCGGATAAATATTTACCCTTCCAAAACCCTGATTTTCCACTGAATTTCTTGCCGTATTTCGTCTCGGAAGCCATTGATCCACATCGATTTCTTGGCGTTTTCCAATCTTTCGAATGGGGTGTGATCATTCGTGATTCAAGCGTTCATATTCGAATAATCGAAATAATGTTTTGCAGATGATTCAATGGCATCGGTTCGAATTAAATAATCACCAGTAAATTTCGCATGATTCGTCAGATGTTTGTCGGGCGCATTTTCCGGCATGACCGTTCGCGCCTGTCTTTTGCGGCCCCGCCCGAACCCGACCGGGCAGGGCCGCGCGCTGCCGCGTCAGAACGTCGTGCGCACGCCGGCCAGCACGCTGCGGCCGCCTTGCGGCGCGAACCCGCGCACCACCGAGCTCGCGTAGCGGATGTCCTGGTTCGTCAGGTTGTCGCCGCGCAGATACGCGAGCCAGCGCGTCGCGCCCATCCGGAACCTGTAGGTCAGCATCACGCCGAGCGACGTGTAGCCGTCGGTCGACACGTCGTTGTCGGGCACCCGGTGCTGCGCCCATGCGTGCGTGACCTGCGCGCGCGCGCCGAACGGGCCGTAGCCGTAGTCGGCCGCGAGCGTCGCGCGCAGCGGCGCGATGCGCGGCAGCGGCTGGCCCGTGTCGACGTTGCGCGCATGCGTGTAGTCGGCGCCCAGCTCGACGTCGACCGTGTGGCCGCGCCGCGCGAACACGCGCCACTTGCCGTCGAGCTCGACGCCGTAGAACTCCGCGCGCACGCCGCGGTAGACGGCCTCCGCCAGCGCGCCGTCGGCGCCGCGCGCGACCGGCTCGCCGTCGTCGTCGACGACGCGGCCGGTGTTGTACTCGGTCAGGTAGTTCGCGAAGCGGTTGTAGAACACGCCGACGCTGCCGCGGTTCGGGCCGCTGGCGTAGCGCAGCGACAGGTCGGTCGACACCGCCTTTTCCTTCGACGCGTTCGGGTTGCCGATCAGGAAGTGGCCGGTCGCGTCGTGCGGGCCGTTCGAATACAGCTCGTAGAAGGTCGGCGCGCGCTCGGTGTACGCGACGTTCGCCGCGACCGACCACACCGGGGTGAGCGAGAACAGCGCGCCGGCCGACACGCTGCCCGCGTTGAAGTCGCGCGGCTGCGCGCCCGCGAATTTGTCGACGCCGGCCGGATCGGGCTGGAGCTTCACGTGCTCGTAGCGCCCGCCGACGCTCAGCTTCAGCGCATCGCTGACCTTCCATTCCTCGAGCCCGAACAGCGCGACGCTCGTGGTGCGCGTGCTCGGCACGAGCGTTTCCTCGCCCAGCGCGGAGAACCGGTTCTGGCCGAACTGCACGCCGAGCGCGCCCTCGAACGGGCCGAACTTGCGGTGGCGCGCCTCGATGCGCGCCTCGTAGCCGCGATTGCGGAACATCGTCGCGGTCGTGCCGTCGTCGACTTCCTTGTGCCGGTAGTCGGTGTACGCGAAGTCGAACTTCAGCTGCGAGAACGGGCCGCTCAGGTTGCGCACCTCGGATGCGACCGCGAGGCGCTCCTGGCGCATCTTCAGGCGCACGTCGTTCTCGGCGACCGATCCGTAGTTCGATTCGGAGCCGCTGTACGACAGCCCGGTGAAGCCGTCCGCCCACGTGTAGGACGCGCCCACTGCGCCGCCGTGCGCCCGGCCGTCGCTGTTCGGCACGCTGCCGTACGGCTGCGGCGCATCGGGGCCGTCGAGCGTGCGCTGCGCGGCGCTGCGCGCGTAGCCGGGAATCCGCAGCTTGCTCGTCTCGCGGTCGAACGCGTCGACGTGGAACGCGAAGCGGCCGTTGCCGCCCTCGACCTGCGCGGCGCCCGCGCGCACCGAGTTGGCGCCGCCGTAGCGCGCATCGAGCGCGCCCGTCACGCCTTCGATCGCCTCGCGCGGGATGCGGTTGTCGATCGTGTTGACGACGCCGCCGACCGCGTTGCCGCCGTACAGCAGCGCGGCCGGGCCGCGCACGATCTCGACACGCTCGATCGTCAGCGGGTCCTGCGGCACCGCGTGATCGTAGGACAGCGACGACGCGTCGTATGCGGCGACGCCGTTCTGCAGCAGCCGGATCCGGTCGCCGTCCATCCCGCGGATGATCGGGCGGCCGACCATCGGCCCGTAGGTGGTCGTCGACACGCCGGGCAGGCCGTTCAAGGTCTCGCCGAGCGAATCGGCCTGGCGGCGCACGAGCGCGTCGCCGAGCGGGTTGGCGGTCACGAAGATCGGGGCGAGCGGCTGGCCGGCGGCCGGCGCGGCATCGGCGGGCGCGTCGGCCTGCGCGTGCGCGAAGGACGCGAGCAGCATCAGGGAAAGCGGGCGAAGGGGGAAGCGAGGCAGGTCGCGCATGATCGGTGTGGTCATTCGGTTGTGGTCAAACCGGGTCGCTGCGCGCGATTTCGATACGATATATTGTTGCATTCGTGGCGCGCAATGACCCGTCGGAATCGGCTCGGTGCCAGTGTTCGCGCGTGCGCGTCGACCACCGGCAGGCTGCCGATCAGGCGAAATGATATGTTATATCATCGCAAATTCAAAACCAGCCACCGGCAGGCGAGCGGCACGACGCGACGAAAACAGGGCCCGCCAGGTGCGCCACTGCGACGTTTTGCGCCACGCGCGGCCGCCGCGCGCCACCGGCCGCGTTGACGCGCGTCAACTGTCGCCGATCCCGCTTCCGGATACTGGAACGTTCAACGACCAGACAGGAGCGACCCATGACCCAGACCATGAAAGCGGCGGTGGTGCACGCCTTCGGCGAGCCGCTGCGCATCGAGGAGGTGCCGGTACCCGCGCCGGGCCCCGGCCAGATCCTCGTCAACATCAAGGCTTCCGGGGTCTGCCACACCGACCTGCACGCGGCCGACGGCGACTGGCCCGTGAAGCCGTCGCTGCCGTTCATTCCCGGCCACGAAGGGGTGGGCGTGGTCGCGGCGGTCGGCGCGGGCGTCACGCACGTGCGCGAGGGCGACCGGGTCGGCGTGCCGTGGCTGTACACGGCCTGCGGGCATTGCGAACACTGCTACTCGGGCTGGGAGACGCTGTGCCACCGGCAGCAGAACACCGGCTACTCGGTGAACGGCAGCTACGCGGAATACGTGCTCGCCGATCCGGACTATGTCGGCCACCTGCCGGCGCGGGTCGAATTCGACGAGATCGCGCCGATCCTGTGCGCGGGCGTGACCGTCTACAAGGGGATTCGCGTGACCGACACGCGGCCCGGCCAATGGATCGCGATTTCCGGCATCGGCGGGCTCGGGCACGTCGCCGTGCAATATGCGCGCGCGATGGGGCTGCACGTCGCGGCAATCGACATCGCACCGGACAAGCTCGCGCTCGCGAAACAGCTCGGCGCGGAACTGACGATCGACGCGTCGAGCGGCGATCCGGCCGCGATCATCCAGAAGGAAATCGGCGGCGCGCACGGCGTGCTCGTTACCGCGGTGTCGCGAAGCGCATTCGCGCAGGCGCTCGGGATGGTGCGGCGGGGCGGCACCGTCGCGCTCAACGGGCTGCCGCCGGGCGATTTCCCGCTGCCGATCTTCTCGACCGTGCTGAACGGCATCACGGTGCGCGGCTCGATCGTCGGCACGCGGCGCGACCTGCAGGAATCGCTCGAGTTCGCGGCCGACGGGCTCGTGCGCGCGCACATCCATCGCGACCGGCTCGGCAACATCAACGACATCTTCGCGGAGCTGCGCGCGGGGCAGGTCGACGGGCGCATCGTGCTGACCGAGATGCGCTGACGGCCACGCGCGGCGGGTGCGCCGTGCCGCGCCCGCCGCCCGGCCGTCACGCCATCTGGCCGATGGTCAGGCGGAACCGCTTCAGCGACAGCAGGAACAGCACGCCCCCGATCACCAGCAGGATCGCGAACTGCGGCCACACCGCGTCGAGGCCCGCGCCGCGATAGAGGATGCGCTGCGCGAGCTCGACGAAATGGGTGGTCGGCGCCGCGAGCATGATGTCCTGCACGACCTGTGGCATGCTCTCGCGCGGCGTGAGCCCGCCGGACAGCAGCTGCAGCGGCAGCAGCACCAGCACGAGCAGCATCCCGAACTGCGGCATGCTGCGCACGAGCGTCGCGAGAAAGATCCCCATCGACGTGGTCGCGAACAGGTGCAGCGCCATGCCGGCGACGAACAGCGCGAGCGACCCCGGGATCGGCACCCCGAGCGCGCCGCGCACGACGAACACGAGCGACGCGAACGCCGCGACCGTCACGACGAGCCCCATCGACCACACCTTCGCCAGCATGATTTCTGCGGGCGTGACCGGCATCACGAGCAGGTGCTCGATCGTCCCGTGCTCGCGCTCGCGAATCAGCGCCGCGCCCGTGAGGATCATCGACAGCATCGTCACGTTGTTGATGACTTCCATCAGCGCGCCGAACCAGATCTCGTCGAGATTCGGATTGAAGCGCATGTGCAGCGCGAGATCGACCGGCAGGTCGGGGCCGCCGCGATGGCGGCGCACGAACGTGTCGATCTCGCCCGACACGATCTGCTGCACGTAGCCGCTGCCGGTGAACGCCTGGCTCATCCGCGTCGCGTCGACGTCGAGCCGGATCGTCGCGGGGCGCCCGGCGAGCACGTCGCGCTGCAGGTTCGGCGGGATATCGAGCACGAACGTGTAGTCGCCGTCGTCCAGGCCGCGATCGGCCGACGCGGCGTCGACCATCGCGGGCAGCGTGAACTGCGGTGGAAAGAGCGCCGACGCGATGCGCGCCGACAGCGGCGACGCGTCCTCGTCGACGATCGCGACGGGCGCCTTGTGCAGCGTGTCGGGCCGCGCGGTGGCGGCCGCGTAGATCGACGCGCTGAACGTGTAGACGATCAGCACGAGCATGATCGGGTCGCGCGCGAGGCTCCACAGTTCCTTCACGCCGAGCCGGTAGATCGTGAGCAGACGCTGCATGGTCAGGTTTCCTGCTTTCTGAGCAACGCGACGGTGGCCGCCAGCACCACCGGCACCGACGCGAGCATCGGCCAGAACTGCGGCCACAGGTCGCCGAGGCCGAGCCCCTTGTTGTACACGCCGCGGCTGATCGCGAGCATGTAGGTGGCCGGGTAGAGCGTGCCGATCCACTTGCCCGCGCCTTCGAGCGACGACAGCGGCGTGAGCAGCCCCGAGAACTGCACGACCGGAATCAGCGTGCCGATGATCGTCATGAAGATCGCCGCGATCTGGCTGCGCGTGAAGGTGGACGCGAGCAGGCCGACGCCGGTCGCCACCACGTTGAAGATCAGCACGGCGACGAGCAGCGTCGCGAAGCTGCCCTTGATCCGCACGCCGAACGCGAGATCGGCGAGCACCACCATCAGCAGGAAGTTCAGCATCGCGAGCACGATGTACGGCGCCTGCTTGCCGATCAGGAATTCGGTGCGCGTGACGGGCGTCACGTACAGGTTGACGATCGAGCCGAGCTCGCGTTCGCGCACCACGGCAAGCGCGGTCAGCATCGCCGGCAGCATCAGCAGCAGCATCGGCATGATGGCCGGGATCATCGCGGGCAGGCTCTTCACGTCGGGGTTGTAGCGATAGCGCACGGCGATGTCGACCGGCGTCGCGAGCGACGCGCCGAGCCGGCGTTTCGCCTCGTCGCGCAGCCAGTTCTCGTGCATGCCGGCCACGTAGCCGCGGATCGTCTCCGCGCGCAGCGGCATCGCGCCGTCGATCCACATGCCGATCTGCACGCGCCGGCCGCGCGCGACGTCCCGCGCGAAATCGGGCGGGATCTCGATCGCGAGCGACAGCTGCCCGCGGCGCATGCGCCGGTCGAGGTCGTCGTAGCCCATGAGCGGCGCGCGCTGCACGAAGTAGCGCGAACCGGCGAGGTTCTGCGCGTAGCCCTGGCTCAGGATCGTCTGGTCCCGGTCCAGCACCGCGAACGTGAGGTTGTCGACGTCGAGGCTGATGCCGATGCTGATCACGCACATCAGCACGAGCGAGCCGAGCAGCGCGAGCGTCGCGCGCACCGGGTCGCGGCGCAGCTCCAGGATTTCGCGCCACATGTAGCTGCCGGCGCGCGCGACACTGAAGCGCGGCGCGGGCCGCGCGGCGGCGCTGGACGACGGCGCGCCGGCCTCCCCGCCGGCATCCCATGACGCATCGTCCGGTGCGGCCGGCGGCGCGTCGCCCGCGCGCTGCGCGTCGACGAGGTAGCCGATGAACGCTTCCTCGAGCGTGTGCGCGCCGCGTTGGCGCACCAGCCCGGCGGGCGTATCGCTCGCGAGCACGCGGCCCGCGTGCATCAGCGAGATCCGGTCGCAACGCTCGGCTTCGTTCATGAAGTGCGTCGAGATGAAGATCGTCACGCGATCGCGCCGGGCCAGCTCGATCATCAGCTGCCAGAAACTGTCGCGCGCCACCGGATCGACGCCGGAAGTCGGCTCGTCGAGGATCAGCAGTTCCGGCTTGTGCACCATCGCGACCGCCAGCGACAGCCGCTGCCGCATGCCGAGCGGCAGGCTGTCGGGCAGCGTGTCGAGCGCGCCGGCCAGGCCGAAGCGCGCGGTCATCTCGGCCACGCGCGCGGCGACCTCCGCCTCCGGCACGCCGAACAGGCGCGCATGCAGCACGAGGTTCTGCCGCACGGTCAGCTCGCCGTACAGCGAGAAGCCCTGCGACATGTAGCCGACCCGGCGGCGCGTGTTGATGTCGCCGGCCGCGACGGGCCGGCCGAACAGTTTCGCGTCGCCCTCGGTGGCAGGCAGCAGGCCGGTCAGCATCTTCATCGTCGTCGACTTGCCGCAGCCGTTCGAGCCGAGAAAGCCGAAGATCTCCCCGCGCCGGATCCGGAAGCTCACGTGATCGACCGCGACGAAATCGCCGAACCGCATCGTCAGGTCGTGCGCCTCGATCGCATAGCCGGCGGCTTCGTCGACCTGCAGCGGCGTCACCCGCACCGGCACGTAGCCGCGCCGGCGCTCGTCCGGCAGCAGCGCGATAAACGCCGATTCCAGCCGGTCGCAGCCGGTGCGCGCGAGCAGCTCGTCCGGCGTGCCCGTCGCCAGCACGCGGCCGGCGTCCATCGCGATCAGCCAGTCGAAGCGCTGCGCCTCGTCCATGTACGCGGTCGCGACCACCACGCTCATCGACGGGCGCGCCGCGCGGATCCGGCCGATCAGCTCCCAGAACTGCGCGCGGGCGAGCGGATCGACGCCGGTGGTCGGCTCGTCGAGGATCAGCAGGTCGGGATCGTGGATCAGCGCGCAGCACAGCCCGAGCTTCTGTTTCATCCCACCCGACAGCTTGCCGGCCGGGCGCGCGAGGAACGGATCGAGGCCGGTGCTGCGCGTCAGGCTGTCGATCCGGCGCCGCCGCTCGGCCGCGTCGTGGCCGAACAGCCGCGCGAAGAACTGCAGGTTTTCCTCGACCGACAGCGTCGCATACAGGTTCTTGCCGAGCCCCTGCGGCATGTACGCGATGCGGCCGCATACGCGATCGCGGTGCGCGGCCGACGCCATGTCGCCGCCGAGCACCGTCACCCGGCCTTGCTGGATCGCCCGCGCACCCGATGCGAGCGCAAGCAGGCTCGACTTGCCGACGCCGTCCGGGCCGATCAGCCCGATCATGCGCCCGGCGGGCACGTCGAGCGTCACGGCGTCGAGCGCGCAGGTCGCGCCATAGCGCAGCGTCACGCCGGCCAGGCTGATGACAGCGCCGGCGGCGCCACCGGCCGGAGTCAGCGGGCGCTCGGCGAGGCTGGTGGCTTCCTGCTCGGGCGTCACTTCGGCACCTTCACCGCGAGCGTATCCGGCCAGCTCGCGTGCGCATCGACCTTCAGCCATGCGACGCCCGGCAGCCCGGTCTTCACGAGCCGGAGATGGCGCTGCAGCAGGTCGCGGTCGATGCGCGCCTTCACGCGGAACATCAGCTTCTGCCGTTCGTTGGCCGTCTCGACCGTCTTCGGCGTGAACTGCGCGGTGCTCGACACGAACGACACCCGTGCGGGGATCACGTACTGCGGCGCGGCATCGAGCACGATCCGCACGTCGGCGCCGAGCGGCACCTTGCCGACCACGGTTTCCGGCAGGAAGAACGTCATGTAGACGTCGGCCAGGTCGACCACGTTGAGCACCTTGCCACCGGCCGGCAGCACTTCGCCGGCCTCGGCCACCCGGTACTGCACGCGGCCGTCGCGCGGCGAGGTGAGTTCGCTGTCCGAGATGTCCGCCTGCACCCGCGCGACGGTTGCCTGCGCGGCCGTGACGGCGGAGCGGGCGGCGACCAGCTGCGCCTTGGTCGCGTCGATCGCGGCCTGCGCCGCGTCGACCTGCGCGCGGGCGGCGCGCACGGTCGCCTCCATGCTGCGCGCGCGGGCGCGATCGTCGTCGAGCTCCTGCAGCGACGACGCGCCTTCGCGCGACAGCGTCTCGGAGCGCGCGAGCCGGCGCCGGGCGGCGTCGAGCTCGCTTTCCCGCTGCACCACGGCGGCTTCGGCCGCCGCCTTGTCGCTGCGGCGCTGCGCGACCTGCGCGTCGACGCTCGCGGCCGTGTTCAACGCCTGCTGTTCTTTCGCGCGCGCCTCGTCGAGCTGCGCGTGCAGCACCAGCACGTCCATGCTGGCGAGCGGCTGGCCCGCCTTCACGAAATCGCCTTCGTCGACCAGCATCGCGCTGACGCGCCCGGGCAGCTTGGTCGCGACATCGATCTCGGTCGCCTCGATGCGGCCGTTGCCATTCACGAACCCCGCGTCGGCCCGGCCGTCGCGCCAGAGGGTCCAGCCGTACCAGGCGGCGCCGAGGGCGAGCGCGGCCGCGCCGAACCCGATCAGATAGTGGCGGTTGGGCATCTTCATTTCATGGAACCCGAATCGGTCGAATCGTGAGGGGAGGCAGCCGGCGCATCGTTGCCGCCGGCCAGCGGGGCGCCGCCGAGCGCGCCGTACAGCGCGACGCGGCTCGACAGCAGTGCGCGGCGCGTCTGCACGAGCTGCTGCTCGGCATTCAGCAGGTCGCGCTGCGCGTCGAGCACTTCGAGAAAGCGCACCGCGCCGCTGTCGTAGCGCAGCTTCGCGAGCCGCGCGCGTTCCGTCTGCGACGCGAGCGTCGCGCGTTCGACGCGCAGCTGCTCGGCCTGCCAGTCGCGCGCCGCGAGCGCGTCGGACACGTCGCGGAATGCGTTTTGCACGGCTTTCTCGTACTGCGCGACGGCCTCGTCGCGCTGCGCCAGCGTCAGCGCGAGATTGGCGCGATTGCGCCCGGCGTCGAAGATCGGCATCGCCAGGTTCGGAATCACGCTCCACGTGCCGGTGCCGGACGAGAACAGCTTGTGCAGCTCGCTGCTGCCCGAACCGATCGCGCTCGTCAGCGCGATGCGCGGGAAGAACGCCGCGCGCGCCGCGCCGATGTTCGCGTGCGCGGCGCGCAGCTGGTGCTCGGCCGCGATCACGTCCGGACGGTTTTCGAGCAGCGCGGACGGCAGCCCCGGCGCGAGCGCCGGCATCACGGCCTGGTCGTCGAGCGAGAGCGACGCGGCGGGCAGGTCGGGCGACGCGCCGACCAGCAGCATCAGCGCGTCCGCGGCGGTCGCGCGCGCCTGGCCCAGCTGCGCGCCGAGCGATTCCGCCTGCTGCAGCAGGATTTCCGATTGCGTCAGGTCCAGCCGCGAGATCGCGCCTTCGTCGTGCCGCCGCCGGAAAATCCGCAGCGACTCGCGCCGGCTGTCGATCGTCGCGCGCGTCAGCGCGAGGCGCTCGTCGTACGCGCACACGGCCAGATACGCGTCGGCCACCTGCGTGATCAGGCTCAACGACACCGCGCGGCGCGCGGCATCGCTCGCCAGGTAGCGTTCGCGCGCCGCGTCCTTCAGGTTGCGCACGCGGCCCCAGAAATCGATCTCCCATTGCGTTTCCGCGAGCTGCACGTCGTAGAGCCGGCCGATGAACGGCGCCGGTGCGAGCAGGCCGCCCGGCGTGCGAAAGCGCGCGTACGCGGCGCCGGCATTGATCGACGGCCATTGATCCGCGCGGCGGATGCCGTAGACGGCGCGCGCCTCGTCGACCCGCGCGACGGCCACCCGCAGGTCGCGGTTGTTCGCGAGCGCCTGCTCGATCAGCGCGCGCAGCCGCGTGTCGGTGAAGTACGCGCGCCAGTCGGGCGCGGCCGTCGCGGGCGCCGCTTCGGCAGCGTTGACGTCGGGATAGGCGGCGGGAACGGGCTGCGCCGGACGCGCATAGTGCGGCGCGAGCGACAGGCAACCCGACAGCAGGCCGCCGCAGGCCAGCGCGATCGCCACGCGCGCGGCCCGTGCAAGGGCGGCGCGCGCGCGAACCGGCGGCGGATCGGGGAGCGCGACGTGGCGCATGGCTTTCCTCGTTGTCGGTCGGCGGACGTGCGTGACGCCGCCATGGCTGGGGCATCCCGAGCGAGCGGGGCGCGCATGGCCGATGCGCGCGCCCGTTCGCCGGAACGCGTCCACTTATAGCCGACGAGTGCGGTGATGCCCGTTGATCTGGGTCAGAGGCGGATGGAAGGGCGTGTCGAGCGTTTCCTCGCTTGACACGCACGCGGCGCCGGCGGGTGCCGGCGCGCGGGCATCATCGGGAGAACCTGGCCGGCCGCCGCGCAGGCGGCCGGCCGGCGGTCACGGCGCGAAGAACACGTCCGTGCGGTTCGCGAGATTCGGGTTGGTCTGCACGAAGAACGGATGGAACGACGACGACGGGCCCGTAGCGAGGCCCTGGTAGTCGCCGATGAAGAAGCCCTCCGCATTCGGCGCGACCTTCAGGTCGAACGGCCCGCCGACGCGCCGCTCGGCGACGAACGTGCGGCCGCCGTCGAGCGAGATCTTGCGCCAGAAGCCGGTGGGCAGCGTGGTCGTGTCGCCGGCCGGCAGGTCGCGGAAGTCGTAGTGGGTGACCATCACCGCGCCGCCTTCGTTGACGCGCACCGACGGGTTGAACGCCGCGCGGCCGGTCGGCGTGTTGACCTGCAGCGGCGCGCTCCAGGTCGCGCCGCCGTCGGTCGACGTCGACAGCGCGACCTCGTCGTAGAGGCCGCCGTTGAAGCGGCTGTCCTGCCACACCACGTACAGCTGCCCCGACGCGGGATCGATCGCGGGCTCCGGAATGATGTCGCCGGTGCGCACCGGCTCGCCGGTAATCGGATCGGTCACGCCGACCGTCTGCAGCCCGGCGATCACCTGCGGCTGCGTCCACGTCGCGCCGTCGTCGGTCGACTTGATGAACGCGACCTTGCCGGCTGCCTTGCTGAACGGCGGCTTGATCAGGTTGAAGAAGTTGTAGAGCGTGCCGCTCTTCGGATCGACGACGATCTGGTTGCCGATCGTCTGCTGCCGCGACGGCACGTGGACGATGACTCTCGCCTTTTTCCACGTCTTGCCGCCGTCGACCGTCTTCGAAAACAGCGTCGGCCCGCGGAATGCCTGCGTATGCAGGTTCGCGCGCGGGTTGCCGTTCGGCTGCTCGAGGCGGTCCCACACTGCATACGCGGTGCCGGCCTTCACCGGGTTCGCGGTGACCGATTCCTTGTCGTTGAAGAACTGCGTGGTCGGCTCGTTGTCGGCCATCAGCAGCGCCGGGCTGCTCCATGTCTGGCCGCCGTCGGTCGACACCGATGCCGCCACCGCATTGCTGTTGTTCGACTGGTTGAACGAGATCGACACCGAGTACGCGGTGCCGTCCGGCCCGATCGACACCCACGGATCGGACGCGCGCTCGTACGCCAGCCCGCCCGGCGCACAGGCGCTGAACGGCTGCGTCGTCTGCGCCCAGGTGGCGCCGCCGTCGAACGTGTAGCCGGCGACGAGCCCGTGCGCGCCGCCGTTCGACCAGCGGTCCTGCTGCCACACGCCGATCATGTTCTGCTGGTTCGCCGGGTTCACCGCGAGCCACGGCTCGACCTCGGCGTTCACGTAGACGGTGCCGGGGCCGCCGATCGTGCAGGCGGCGAACGGGCTCGGGCCGGACACGCGTACCGGCTCCGCGTAGGCGGAGGCTGCGAGCGCGAGCGCAACGGCGGCGGACAGGCGAGTGACGAGCGGATGAGGCAGGGTAGTACGTCGCATGGACTGCTCCTCGTGAACATGCGGCTGCGGTGGCCGGACACGCTGGCGCCGCGCGCGTGGGTGCGCGAATAGTCAGGGCGCCGGAGTGCGAGCGCACGGGCGACCGGCCGGTATCGCGTCGATTCGTGCCGTTCAGTGCGTCGCGTCAGTCATCGCAATCCGCCTTCGCTGGGTTCCGCCAGCGTATCGGTCAAGACTTCCTTTGTTTGTTTCTCGTTGCCGTGCATTTCCCGCGCGTCATGGCCGTCGCGCGCGGGTACCCCCAAGTCTCTTGGATACGACGAATGCATCGAAGTGGATTGCAATGTAGGCGAACAAAACCGCGCGCTGCAGACAGTTTTTTGTAACGGTGTGTAGCCGGCAAGCGTTGCCGGAGTGCGTGAGCGCAAGCAGAAAAATTTGCAGCTCGCGGGCAGGGATTGATGCCGTATTGCGAGCGGAAAGCCGAATTGAAGCGCGAATGGAAATCGCTTCGTATCGTGTTGTGCTGGTTGTGCTGGGTGTTCGTATCGGCGCGCGCCGATGTTCAGCGATCCGCCGGAAAGCGCGCCTGCATCGTGCCGAGCCAGCGCGCGACGACGTCGAGCTCGTCGTCGGAGAAGCCGTCGCACAGCTTGCCGTTCAGCTCGCGCAACAGCACGCGCGCCTGCTTCAGCGCCGCATGGCCGCTGTCGGTGAGGAACAGGCGGGTTGCGCGGCCGTCGTCCGAATCGTGATGGCGCGTGAGCAGGCCCGTTTTCGCCATGCGGTCGGCGAGGCCCGTCATCGCGGACGGTGCGATCTGCAGCGCCGCGCCGACTTCGCCGACGAGCGCGCCGTCGTGCTTCGCAAGATGGAAGAGCACGCCGGCCTGCGCGGCGCTCGCGCGCGCATCGGTCTCGGCCCGGCGGTCGACCCAGCGCTGCACGCGCCGCTGCGCGAGGTTCAACAGGAAAAACAGTCGTCGTGCGTCGCTCAAGCTCGGTGTCCGGCTGGGAGGGTGGAATAGACGCGGCCCGTGTCGCGCGGCCCGTCGAGCGCCTGCGCGAGCCAGTCCGCGACGCCCGGCCACAGCACCGCGCCGGGCCGGCTGCGGAAGAAGCCCATGTGCCCGACCGGCCCGCTGCCGGCGACGCGCGGATCGATCTGGCGGCGTTCGACGGCTGCCTGGGTCAGATAGCTTACCAGCAGGTCGATCGCGACCGGGTTCGCCCACGGATCGTCGTCGAAGCCGAGCGCGAGGATCGGCAGCCGCTGCTGCGCGAACCGCTCGGCCGCGCCGAGCGTCGGGTCGTCGAAGAAGTAGCGCGGCAGCGTGGTCCAGCCGCTCCATTCGCGGAACACGCCGGCCGGCAGATCCTCGCCGAGCCCGAGCCGCTTGCCCGGCACGTAACCGAGCAGCGCCGACATCAGCGGGCCGAGCACGCGCAGGATCAGCCGCACCTTCAGGCGTTCGGCCGCCTGCGCGATCAGCCGCGTGCTGCCCGCGTGCGACGCGATCATCACCGCCGCGCGCAGGTGGCGCGACCCCGCGCTCAGGCCGATCGCATGGCCGCCGACGCTGTGCCCGACCGCGAGCAGCGGCATGCCGGCGAACGCGTGCCGCCCCCATGCGGTCGCCGCTTCGACGTCGAGGTCGACCCAGTCGCGCATGCGGGCGCGCAGGCGCGCCATCCGTGCCGGACGCGACGCGTCGATGCCGCGATAGTTGTAGGTCAGCGCCGCGAAGCCGCGTTCGGTCAGGTAGCGCGCGAAGCCGGCATACAGCCGCTCCGGCACCGCCGTCGCCGGATGGATCAGCACCAGCGCCCGCGGCGCGGCGTCCGGCGACCACAGCGTGCCGTGCAGCGCATAGCCGTCGGCGGCGGAAAACAGGATGGGTTGGGATGTCATCGCGGCCCTCGCTCGGGGAGTTGTTTCGCATGCGAAATATAGTTCGGGATGTATTTCGCGTGCGAAATATATGTCGAGGAAGGGCTCGAATGTGCTGGCCGGCGGCATCGCCGCGCGGCACCTGCTTCATAAAATTTGCGCATCTTTACTTAGCAGAATATTGCGTTTGTCTTATGCAGTGTGGCGACGTATCGTCTCCGGTCCTGAACCCCATTCGACCATCTATCCGGGAGATCACGTTGCTGAGCCGAATCGTCACGGCGCTCGTGCTGGCGCTTGCCGCGCAGCCGGGCATCGCGAAAGACACCGTCACGCTGCGCGTCGGTGAACAGAATTACTTCAACATCCAGGCGTCGATGGAGGCGTCCGGCGTGCTCGAGGGCCTGCCTTACACGATCGAGTGGAAGCACTTCCAGGCGGCCGCGCCGGTCGCCGAGAGCCTGAACGGCAATGCGATCGACGTCGGCTTCCTCGGCGATTCCCCGCTGCTCACGCTCGCCGCACGCGGCGCGCCGGTGAAGGTCGTCGCGGTGTCGCGGCAGAACCTCGACGGCGTCGCGATCCTCGTGCCGAAGAACTCGCCGGTGCGCACGGTCGCCGACCTGCGGGGCAAGACGATCGCCGTGTGGCGCGGCGCGTGGAGCCAGCAGCTCGTGCTGCGCGCGCTCGAACGCGCGGGCCTGCGCGCCGACGCGGTGAAGTACGCGTACCTGATGCCGATCGACGCGACCAATGCGCTCGCGAACGGCTCGGTCGATGCGGTGTCGCTGTGGGAGCCGTTCGTCAGCACGCTCGCGCTGCGCCAGGGCGCGCGGCCGATCGTCACCGCGCAGGGGCTGATGCCCGCGCTCAGCTTCGTCGCGGCGAACGAGCAGGCGGCCGCCGGCAAGCGCGCGGAGATCGGCGACTTCCTGCGCCGCGTGGTGGCCGCGCGCCAATGGGTCGACAGGCATCCGCGCGAATACGCGGACCGGTGGGCGAAGCGCGCAAAGCTCGAACCGGACGTCGCGTACCGCTGGCTCAACGACGCGCACCAGCGCGTCGGCCCGGTCGACGACGCGGCCGCGAAGGACGCGCAGAACACCGCCGATTTCCTGCACAAGGCCGGCGTGATCCCGGCCCCGTACGACACCGCGAAGCTGCTCGACCGCTCGTATGCGGGCGCGTTCGCCGCGCCGGCGCAGAAGGCCGCTGCTGCGCGATGAACGCGCGGTGCGTCAGCCGCGCGCCTATTCCGTTTTCCTGAAGGACCTGCCGACATGCCAGTCGACATCATCGGAATGATCACCGCGACACCGGGCGCGGAGGTCGACGTGCCCGGCGGCGCCGCCGTGCAGCCCGATTACGTGCGGCGTTTCGCGCAGGCGCACGAAACCGCGGGCTTCGACCAGATACTGGTCGGCAATTTCAGCAATGCGGCGGACGGCTTCATCGTCAGCGCGTTCGCGGCCGCCGCGACCGAGCGGATCCGCATCCTGCTCGCGCACCGGCCGGGCGTGATCGCGCCGTCGGCCGCCGCCCGGCAGATCGCGACGCTCGACGTGTTCAGCGGCGGGCGGCTGTCGCTCAACATCGTGTCGGGCGGCGACGATGCGGACCTGCGGCGCGACGGCGATTTCGTGCCGCACGACGCGCGCTATCGGCGCACCGCCGAATACCTCGACGTGCTGAAGCGGATCTGGCTCGCCGACGCGCCCGTCGATCACGACGGCCCGTTCTACCGGCTGCGCGGCGCGTCGCCGCTCGTGAAGGGCGCGCAGCGGCCGCACGTGCCGATCTATGTCGGCGGTTCGTCGTCGGCGGCGCTGGCGGTGGCCGGGCAGCATGCGGACGTGTATATGACGTGGGGCGAGCCGCTCGCGTCGATCCGCGAACAGGTCGAACGGGTGCGCGCGGCCGCCGCGCCGCACGGGCGCGTGCCGCGCATCAGCGTGTCGTTCCGGCCGATCGTCGCGGATACGGAAGCCGCCGCGTGGGCGAAGGCCGACGCGATCCGCGAGCGCGTGCGCGCGGCGCGGCTCGCGAACGGCCAGCCGATCGCGGGCCACGCGCCGCAGAACGCCGGATCGCAGCGGCTGATGGCCGCGGCCGCGCAGGGCGACGTGCTCGACGAACGGCTGTGGATGGGGGTCGCGAACCTGACCGGCGCGCGCTGGAATTCGACCGCGCTCGTCGGCACGCCGGAGCAGGTCGCACGCGCGCTCGGCGCGTATTACCGGCTCGGCGTGACGACGTTCCTGATTCGTGGCTTCGATCCGCTCGACGACGCGTGCGCGTATGGCAATGCGCTGATTCCGGCGATCCACGCGCATATCGCCGAGCTCGACCGGCAGGGCGCGGCGGTCACTGCATAAACACCGCATAAGCGGGCGCACCGCCGCGCCCGCCCGTCAAAACGCCGGCAACCCCGGCGGATTCGTCTCCGCGCGCGCCACCGCCTCGCTCTGCAATCCCCAGCGCGCGAGCGCCTGCCCATAGCGCCCATTCGCGATCAGCGTATTGGTCGCGAGCGTCAGCGCATCGGCCAGGCCGCTGCCCCGGCGCGTCGCGATCGCGACATCCGCGTTCGCCGGCCAGCCCGCGTTGACGAGCCCGACACGCCGCAGCCGGCCATCGCGCGCCGCTGCGTACGCGAGCGCAGCGTTCGGGTTCAACTCCGCATCGGCGCGCCCCGACAGCAGCGCGACGCGCGCGGCCGCGTCGTCGTCGAAGTACTGCAGCTCGGTCGCCTTCAGCCCCTGCGCGACGTTGCGCCGGCTCCATTCGAGCAGGATTCGCTCCTGGCTCGTGCCCGCGCCCGTGATGATGCGCAGCCCGGCGACGTCCTTCGGCTCGGCGATCCGCGCAATCGGGCTCGCGGTGCGCACGTAGAAGCCGTGCAGCCCGAGCCGGTAGGTCGTGAAATCGTATTTTTCCTTGCGCTTTTCGGTCACGCCGACGTTGGAGATCACCGCGTCGTACTTGCCCGAGCTCAGGCCCAGCGGCCAGTCGGCCCACGCGATCGGCACCAGCGCGAGCGTGCGGCCGAACGCGTCGGCCACCAGCTGCGCATAGTCGGGATCGGCGCCCACCACGGTGCGCGCGTCGGTCGCGTAGGTCGAGACCGGCGGCGCATGCGGCGCGATTGCCACCGTGAACGCGCCGTCGCGCACCCAGCGGTAGCCGCTTGCCGCACGGATCGCGGCCGCATCGCGCGGCGCGCGCACGCGGCCCGCCTGGCGCGGGTCGAGATCCGCGATCGCGGCGGTGGCGAGCGCCGTGTGCAGCGGCAGGCCCGCGGCCGCGGCGAGGGCGGCCGTCATGAACAGGCGTCGGTCGATCATCGTTGCGTGTCTCGCGAGTCGGGTTCGGCAGGGCAGGCGGGCACGCGTCAAAGCACCCGCGACAGGAATTCTCGCGTGCGCGGATGCGCCGGCGCGTCGAGCACGATCGCCGGCGGCCCCGCCTCGACGATGCGGCCGCGCTCCATGAACAGCACGTTGTCCGCGACCTCGCGCGCGAAGCCGATCTCGTGCGTGACGATCACGAGCGTCGTGCCGGAGCGGGCCAGCTCCTTGATCACGTCGAGCACTTCGTTGACGAGCTCCGGGTCGAGCGCGGAAGTCGGCTCGTCGAACAGCAGCACCTTCGGCCGCAGCGCGAGGGCCCGCGCGATCGCGACGCGCTGCTGCTGGCCGCCGGACAGCTGGCGCGGATACGCGTCGGCCTTGTCCGCGAGCCCGACGCGCGCGAGCAGCGCACGCGCGCTGCGCTCGGCGGCCGCGCGGGTCACGCCGCCCACGGCGACCGGCGCCTCGACGAGGTTCTCGAGCACGGTCAGGTGCGGGAACAGGTTGAAGTTCTGGAACACCATGCCGACGGCGATGCGGCGCGTCAGCACGTCGCGTTCCTTCAGCTCGTAGAGCGTGTCGCCGTCGCGCCGGTAGCCGACCAGCTCGCCGTCGATGTCGATGAAGCCGTCGTCGACGCGCTCCAGATGGTTGATCGTGCGCAGCAGCGTCGACTTGCCCGAGCCCGACGGCCCGACGATCACCGTCACGCTGCCGCGCGGCGCGACGAACGACACGCGGTCGAGCACGCGCTGCGTGCCGAACTGCTTCGACACCGCATGCACCGCGATCTCGCCGCCCGCACGCGGCGCAGGCGCGTCGTCGCCGGCCGCCACAGTCGCCGTCGCTGCCGTGGCTGCGCGGCGGCCCCCCGCACGCCGCCACGCCGCACGCACCCGTTCGAGCACGAAAGTGACGGCGGACGGCGGCGGGTTGCGCAGCGCGCCGCGCGCATAGTGCCGCTCCACCTGCACCTGGATCGCCGACAGCACGGTGAGGATGATCAGGTACCAGACAGTCGCGACCATCAGCAGCGGAATCACCTCGAGATTGCGCCGGTAGATCACCTGCACCGTATAGAACAGCTCGGGCATCGCGAGCACGTACACCATCGACGTGCCCTTCGCGAGCATGATCAGGTCGTTGAACGCGGTCGGCAGGATCGCGCGCATCGCCTGCGGCAGCACGATGCGCGTCGTCTGGTGCGCGCGCGGCAGGCCGAGCGCTGCCGCGGCCTCGAGCTGGCCCTGGTCGACCGCGAGGATGCCGCCGCGGATCACCTCGGCGGAAAACGCCGCATGGTGCAGCGACAGGCCGAGCACGGCCGCGAGGAACGGGCTGATCAGGTCGGTCGTCGCGATGTCGACGAACGTGATGCCGGTCAGCGGCACGCCGAGCCGCACGTGCTCGTACAGGTAGCCGAGGTTGTTCAGGATCAGCAGCAGCACGATCAGCGGGATCGAGCGGAACAGCCAGATGAACGCCCACGCGCTCGCCGCCAGCAGCCGCGAGCGCGACAGCCGTGCCAGCGCGACGAACCCGCCGAGCACGAGGCCGAACACCGCGCCGAGCGCCGTCAGCAGCAGCGTGCGGGCCAGCCCCGACAGCACCGGCGGCGCGAAGAACCACTCGGCGAACACCGGCCAGCCCCATTGCGGATTGCCGAGCAGCGAATAGGCCACGAGCCCGATCAGCACGACCGCGAGCGCGGTGCCGGCGGTGCTCGCGCGATGCCGCGCCGGCACGACCCGGAAGCGTGCGCCGGCATCGCGCGCGGCGGCGGGAGAAAGCGGCGGCAGTGCGCCGCGGAGGTGGGTGGTGTCACTCATGTCGTTGCGGTTCCTCGAGTCGGTCGGTAGCGCCGGCGGGCCGGGCGTCAGGCCTGCGCGGTTTCGGCCGCCGTTTCGCGCGGCGCGGCGGCCGTCGCATGGCGGCTGGCCTTGCGCGGCAGGCCGAGGTGGTCGCGCAGCGTGTGCCCCGGCAGCTCGCGGCTGTAGCGGCCGCGCGCCTCCAGCACCGGCAGCACGAGCTCGAAGAAATCGTCGACGCCCTGCGCCTGCACCGCGAAACCGAGGATGAAGCCGTCGGCCGCGCCTGCGTCGATCCAGCGGATCAGCTCGTCGGCGACGTGCTCGGGGGTGCCGATGAAGTTCGGCCGGGGCGTCGCGACCGCGAGCGCGGTGTCGCGCAGCGTCCAGCCGTGCCGCTTCGCGTCGGCCTTGATCCGGTCGGTGACCGAGCGGAAGCTGTTGCGGCCGACCTCGCCGAGCTCGGGGAACGGCGCATCGAGCGGGTATTGCGTGAAGTCGTGGTGATCGAAGAAGCGGCCGAGGAACGCGAGCGCCTCGTCGATCGTCAGCAGGTCGCGGATCGCCTGGTATTTCTCCTCGGCCTCGGCGGCGGTGCGCCCGACGATCGGCCCGATGCCCGGGAACACCTTCACGTCGTCGGCGCGGCGGCCGTGCTCGACCGCGCTCTGCTTCACGCGCTGCGTGAACGCGCGCGTGTCGTCGAGCGACGGCGAATGCGTGAACACCGCGTCCGCATACTTGCCCGCGAGCCCGATCCCCGCATCGGACGAGCCGGCCTGGAAGATCACCGGCTGGCCCTGCGGCGAGCGCTGGATGTTCAGCGGGCCTGCAACCTGGAAGAAGCGGCCCTGGTGGTCGAGCGTATGGAGCCGGTCGCGCGCGAAGAACTGGCCGCTCGCGCGGTCGCGGATGAATGCGTCGTCGTCCCAGCTGTCCCACAGCCCCTGCACGACGCTCAGGTATTCGTCGGCGATCTCGTAGCGCAGCTCGTGATCGGGGTGCGTCTTGCCGAAGTTCTTCGCGGTGCCTTCGAGCGGCGTCGTCACGACGTTCCAGCCCGCGCGGCCGCCGCTGATCACGTCGAGCGACGCGAGCTGGCGCGCGACCGTGAACGGCTCGCTGTACGACGTCGAGATCGTGCCGGCCAGGCCGATCTTGCGCGTCGCGGCCGCGAGCGCGGACAGCACCGTGAGCGGCTCGAAGCGGTTCAGGAAGTGCGGAATCGACTTCTCGTTGATGTACAGGCCGTCCGCGACGAACGCGAACGCGATGCCGTGGGCCTCGGCCTTGCGCGCGATGCCGGTGACGAAGTCGAGGTTGATGCTGGCGTCCGGCGGGTTGCTCGGGTGGCGCCACGCGTTCATGTGGCTGCCGGCGCCTTGCAGCATCAGGCCGAAGGGGATGGATCGTCGGGTCATGGGCGGGTCACGGGTTGGTTTCGGGGAGAAGGGCGGAACCTGCGGCGTCGGCCGCGTGCGCGGGCGTCGTCGACAGCGCGCCGCCGAGCCGTTCGACCGACGCGAGCCGCGCCGCATAGTTGGTCAGCGGCGAATCGACCACGAACTCGTCGACGTCGAGCCGCCGGCTCAGCGCGTCGAGCGCGCGGTGCACCGCGTCGGGCGTATCGGCGAGCACGGTCGGGCGCAGCTCGTCGACCCGGTAGTCGGTCGCGCCGCTCTGCCGCGCGAAGTCGGCCGCCGCCTGCGCGCTGCCGAGGTTGAAACTCGGGCCGCCCGCGATCTGCAGCTTGAAGATCCGCAGCGGCCCGATCAGCTGCTCGGCCTCGTCGCGCGTCGGCGCGGCCACCGCGTACAGCGCGACGAGCGGCCGCATGCCGCCGGCGCTGCGATACGCGTCGAGCGAGCGTTCGATGTTCGCCTCGTCGCCGTTGAAATGGCCCGCGTAGCAGAAGCGCCAGCCGTGGCGTGCGGCGAGCGCGGCGCTGTCCGGCGAGCCGCCGAGCAGGATGCGTTCCGGCGGCTGCGGCGGCACGGGCATCGCGAGGGCGCCCGCGAGCGGGTGATCCTCGGCGACGCCCCAGCCGAGAAACGCGTCGAGCTCCTCGAGCTGGGCGGCGAAGCCGGGCTTTTTCGCCTTGTCGTGAATCCACTGCAGCGCGCGGGTGGTCAGCGGCAGCCCGCCGGGCGCCTTGCCGATGCCGAGATCGACGCGGCCCGGCGCGAGCGACGCCAGCAGCTTGAAGGTCTCGGCGACCTTGAACGGGCTGTAGTGCTGCAGCATCACGCCGCCCGAGCCGACGCGGATGCGCGACGTATGCGCGAGCAGGTGCGCCACGACGATCTCCGGCGCGGAGCTCGCGAAGCCCGGCGCGCCATGGTGCTCGGCCACCCAAAAACGTCGGTAGCCGAGCTGCTCGGCGCGCTGCGCGAGCACGACGGTCGCGCGCAGCGCGTCGGCCGCGCTCGTGCCGTCGGCGATCGGGCTCTTGTCCAGCAATGAAAGCGAATAGGCCATGTCGAGCGGCGCTCCTGCGTGGCGTGAGGTGGAGTTCGGTTGGGGGATCAGGTCTTCGGCAGGCCCGGCGGATTGGTGCGCGACTGGTCGATCGCCTCGGAACCGAGGTTCCAGCGCTCGAGAATCTGCCGATAGCGGCCGTTGCGGATCAGCCCGTTCAGCGCGATCGTCAGCGGCTCGGCGAGGCCGCTGCCCTTGCGCGTCGCGATCGCGATATCGGCGGTGCGCGGCCAGCCGCCGCTGATCGCGCCGACCAGCCGCGTCTTGCCCTGTTGCGCGCTCTGGTACGCGAGCACCGAGTTCACGCTCAACACCGCGTCGGCGCGGCCCGACTGCACCGCGACGACCCGCATCGCCTGGTCGTCGTAGTACTGGACGGCCACCGGCTTGAGCCCCTGCGCGACGTTCTGGCGGTCCCACTCGAGCAGGATCTTTTCCTGGTTGGTGCCCGCATCGGTCACGATGCGCAGCCCGGCGACGTCCTTCGGCTCGCGGATCGCCGTGATCTTGCTGTCGTTGCGCACGTAGAAGCCGACCAGGTCGCGGCGGTACGACGAGAAATCGAACTTCTGCTTGCGCTCCTCGGTGACGGTGACGTTCGAGATCACCGCGTCGACCTTGCCCGACGCGAGCGCGAGCGGCCAGTCGGGCCATGAGAGCGCAACGATCTTCAGCTTGCGCCCGAGGCTGTCGGCCGCGAGCTGGCCGACGTCGGCGTCGAAGCCGACGACCGTGCGCGCGTCCGTCGCATAGGTGCTGATCGGCGGCAGGCTCGGCGCGATGCCGATGGTCAGCGTATCCGGCTCCGCGAACTTGAACGCGGCCGGCACCGCGGCCACCACGGCCGGGTCGGTGGAAGCGCGCGGGCGGCCGTGCTGCCCGGGGCTCAGGTCGAACGTCGCGGCTGTGGCGGCCACGGCCGTCAGGCCGATCAGCGCGGCGCTCAGCGCGCGCAGCGCATGGGAAACGATGGGTGCGGCTCGTTGCATGAAGGCGTCCTGTGTCGGTCGGATCCGGGAGGAGATGTCGGGGGTAGAAAGCTTGCTCAGCGCGGCAGCGCCGGCTCGGGCGCCCACAAATCGGCGAGCGTCGTCGTGCGCGACGGCTCGACGAGATCCTTGCCGAACGGCAGATGGAAATACAGCTCGGGATCGATCGACGAATCGAACAGCCGCGTGTAGCCCGTGCGGTCGTAGAGCGCCCATGCCTCGGGCTGGCGAAAGCCCGTGGTCAGGTAGATGCGGCGGTAACCCTGCTGCGCGGCGCGCACCTCGAGCGCCTCGACGATGCGGCGCGCGAGCCCCTGGCGGCGCAGGTCCGCATGCGTCCAGATGCGCTTCAGCTCGGCCGTGTGCGCGTCATAGCGCTTGAATGCGCCGCCGCCGATCGTCTCGCCGTCGCGCAGCAGCAGCACGAACGCGCCTTCCGGCGGCGCGAACCGCTCGGCCGGGTAGCGCGCCAGTTCCTCGCGGGCCGACCCGAGGCTGTCGGGGCGATATGCGTGGTAGCGGGTCGCGTATTCGTCGATCAGCGCGTCGATCAGCGGCTGGGCGCGGACGTCGAGCGTCGTGGTGTCGATGATGCGGTCGGTCATGGCGATGGGCGGCACGGGTGGCGCGCGACGCGGGCAGGCAGGTTGACGCTCGGGCGTGCGGCCTGTCCGCTATCGCGGCGCGGTGGTCGTTTCGATAGCGGCGAACGCAGGTCCTGCGACGCATGCGAGCGGCCGCTGCTGTGACGAACACGTTACCGCCGGCGCGGACCGGGGCGAACGAAGGAATTTCGATAAGGATTTCGTCGCGCGCGTCAGAAGACTTTCACGTGGCGCGCGATGCGCGGCGGTGCCCGGCGCGTGGCAGGCGGCCGGGCGGGGGCAGGCAAAGGGGAGTCAGGGGAGATCGGTGAACGGCGAAGACCGCGCGTCACGCTGGCGGGTCGGTCGGCTCCGCGAGCTGGAACAGGCAGTCGCCGCGCCGCACCTGCGCGGGCACGCGCTTGCAGACCACTTCGCCGTCGCCCGCGAATCGGTGCAGCACGGGCTCGCGCAGCGGCGTATCCGGGAAGTGCACCCACGCGGCCGGCTGGCCGGCGCGCACCTGGTCGCCGAGTTCGGCGAGCGGTTCGTACAGGCCCTGCTCGTACGCGTAGACGAAGTGACGATCGCCGTCGACGCGCATGAAGCGCGTGACGGCCGGCGGCGCGTCGGGCACCAGCGCGCCGCGCAGCAGGCCGATGAAGCCGAGGTAATGCAGCAGGCCGTGGCGGCCGAGCCGGATCAGCGCCGGGTCGGCCATGCCCGCACCGCCCAGTTCGGTGACGATCGAGATCGCGCCTTGGCGCCGCGCGGCCGACGCCGAATGCACGGGATTCGGCGCATGCAGCAGCGCGTTCGGCAGCCCGAACGCAGCCAGCAGCCCGTTGAGGCGAGCGGCCTCGTCCGCATCGAGCGGATCGATCGCGAGCATGTTGCCGCCGTGATACAGCAGCGAGCTGCCGCCCGAATGCAGGTCGACCAGGTACTGCGCGCGGGACAGCAGCGCGTGCTCGATGTAGTGGGCGATCATCTGCGTCGGCGTGCCGGCCGGATCGCCGGGGAAGCTGCGGTTCAGGTTGCCTTCGTCGAGCGGCGACACGCGCAGCCCCGCGGCTGCCGCGGGGAAGTTCGCCATCGGCAGCAGGATCAGCTGGCCGTTGACCATCTCCGGCACGATCTCGCGCATCAGTTGCGACACGATGATCTGGCCTTCGTATTCGTCGCCGTGGTTGCCGGCCATCACCAGCGCGACCGGCCCGTCGCCGTTGCGGATCGATGCGATCGGAATCGGCAGCCAGCCGTACGCGGAACGGTGCACGGAATGCGGCAGGCGCAGGTAGCCGGCATGCTTGCCCGGCGCGTCGAGATCGATTTCGCAGTGGATCGGGTTGCGGGGGGAAAAGGTGGCGGTCATGTTCGGATCGAGGGGCGGACATCGAGCGAAAGGATGCGCCATCTTATCGGGAAACGGCGATCGCGCGGCGCGGCGGGCTGCGCGCCGAACGGGATTGGTCAAGACGGGGATCGACGGGAGGGGGCGCAACCGAGGGGCAGTCCGCGTCGGGATCAGTCCGGGCATCAGCCGGGATTTCGCCCGGCCGCGCCCGCGGTTGCATCGATGAAACCGGCCGCACGGCCGGCAACGGCATCGATCTGGTTGCAGCGCCCGGCGCCGCCTGCCGCGACGCCGCTCCGCCGGGTGCGCGGCCTCAACGTCCGTCTGTTTCAGCCTCGATACGTCCTTCTTCCCACAGCGCCCAGAAACGGCTGCCCGCGCGATACGGATTCGCGCGCCGCGCAGTGTAGTCGTCGACGCCCTGGCGGTACGCGCCGTACGCGGTCAGCGGCGGGTTCGTCACGCACGCGGCTTCGCGCGCGTCGGGACGGCGAAACGAGGTGAGACGCCTGATCAGCGTCGTGCCGTCGATCACGCTGGCTTCGTTGATCGCCTCGCTGCGGCTGATGACTTCGACGATATCCATGTTGGTCTCCCCGGGCATGTTCTTCGTTACCCGATGAAGAGCAATAACGGTGCCAGGTCATGAAACCCCGTCGCTGCATCGATCGTGCCGCCTTCTGCAGCGAACTGCGCGGCCCACACCGGCCGATGTTACGGAACATGTAACGTGACGCCGGCGGCCCGGCGCGCGTGCGCCGCGCGAAATGCTGCGCGGATGAAACCGCCGCCGGTTGAAGCGGGGTGAAGGGGGGTGAAGGGGGAAAGCAGGTCGAGGCCGTCAGCCCGCGGCCGCGGGCGCGATGCTCCGGCTGCCGTTCGAGTAGAACCGGTACATGCCCTTGCCGGACGTCTTCGCGTCGTACAGCGCGCTGTCCGCCTGCCGGATCAGGTCGTCGGGCGTGTCGCCGTCGCCGTCGAGCGAGATCCCGATGCTGATGCCGAGGGTCACGGTCTCGCCGATCGACAGCGCATAGGGCGCGGAGATCTGCCGGATGATCTGGGCGGCGAGGAGCGAGCACGCCTGCATCGTGGTGTCGCCGATCACGACGACGAACTCGTCGCCGCCGATGCGCGCGGCCAGCTCGCCGGGCGGCAGCATCGCGCCGAGCCGCGCGGCGACCTGCGTCAGCACCTCGTCGCCCGCGTGATGGCCGAACCGGTCGTTGATCGACTTGAAGCCGTCGAGGTCGAGATACATCACGCCGAGCGCCTGCCCGTGGCGCCGCGCGAGCATGCGCTTCAGCTCCGCGTGCAGCTCGTGGCGGTTCGGCAGGCCCGTCAGCGCGTCGTGCCGCGCGAGGTGGCGAATATGCCGCTCCGCGCGGCGGCGCGCGGTGACGTCCTCGACGATCACCACCGCATTGCCGTCCGGCACCTGATGGCGCGTCATCTCGAGCTGCCGCCCGTCGGCCAGCGTGACCTCGAGCGGCGCGGGCTCGCGGTTCAGCCAGTTGCGGCAGTGCGCGGCGAGCTCGGTCTCGTCCGGCTCGGCGGCCACGCCCGCGCCCAGCGCCGCGACGACGTCCGGAAACGGCATGTTCAGCATGATCTCGCGCGGCGAGCCGAACAGCTGCGCGGTGCGCCGGTTCGCGACGATCACGCGATCCTCGGCGTCGACCATGCACAGGCCGTGCGGCATGTAGGTGAGCGCGGCATCGAAACGCGCGGCGAGCGCCGCATTGCGCTGCCGCTCGGCGATCAGCGCGACCAGCACCTTGTAGTGGCGCTGCACGACCGTGCGCATCGCCACCAGGTAGATCGCCAGCGGCGGCAGCAGCAGCCATGCGCCGCTGCGCTGGGCGAACAGCGCGCCGATGCCGATCGGCAGCACGCCGAGCGTGATCTGCGTCATCGCGAGACGCGGCAGCGCCGAGTTACGCGATGCGATCCCGCCGAACACGCCGCCCGCGACCAGCACCGACAGCGTGCCCATCTCGACGTCGGCGGCCTCCACGCAGGCCATCGTGCCGAGGCCGAGCACGAAGCACGCGACGAGCGACACCGGCGCGTAGCGTATCGCCCAGAATTCGGCGCAGTCCACGCCCGCGTCTCGGTGCACGACATATGCGCGCGCGATCGCAACCCGTGCGGACAGCAAGCCGAGCTCGGCGAGCAGCCACACGATGCACCAGGTCTGCTGCAGCCGCACCAGCGCGACGGCCGCGATGAAGCCGCTCGCGAGGCCCGACAGGAACATCGGCCGGATGTCTTCGAACAGGGTGGAAAGCAGGGCCGGGCGAAGCGCGGCCGTGACGCGGTAATGACCGGAAGGCGGGGTAGCGAGAACGGAGTACAGGAGTGACGCCCTGACTGTCATGATCGATAACCTCGACACGAAGCGGGCTGGCGGCGCCCGCACGGCATGGTTGCGGGCGAAACCGGTGGCCGGATGCGTATGACCTTATCACGAAATATCGCCGGCCGGTCGGGTGAAGCGTGCCGCGGCGACCGCCCGGCGGGCGATCCGGCCGCCATCGGGGCGAGCGCGTCTTGCGCGCGCGACGCGCTGCGGGCAGGATCGCGCGGAAGGGGCGGTCCGTCACCGTTATATGCATTCCAATAAGTAATACATGCGGGAAATGCTATAGCCGCCATACACGGAAAGATGACAGAATGCGCGCCGCTCCGAACGCCGCGACAGACACCCGATCGCCGTACGAGCCGCATCAGGAGGTTCCCCCAATGCAAAACCACGGCCTGTCACGGCGGGGTTTTCTGAAAGCCAGCGTGCTGGCGGGCGTCGCAGTCTATGTCGCGCCCATGGGCAGCCGCGCATTCGCGGCGCTCTTCGAAGAAAAACTCCTCACCCCCGTCAAATGGGATAGCGTCACCGGCATCCCGCAATTCCGCATCGACGGCATCGCGAAGGTCACGGGCGCGAAAGTGTTCGCCCGCGACGTGCGCGCGGCCGACATGCCGCACTGGCCGCAACAGCAGTCGCATGCGCTGATCCTGCGCGTCGCGCAGGCCGACCGCGTCTACGAAGGCTTCGACCTGGCGCTGCTCGGCGACGACCTGAAGCCCGACCGCGTCGTCACCGCCGACGATCTCGCGCGCGACGGCGTCGCGTTCCCGGCGTTCTACGGCGACGACATGCTGCTGCCCGCCGGCAAGACGCCCGCGTATCTCGGCCATGCGGTCGCGATCCTGATCTACCACGATTTCGCGCGCTTCCGCTTCGCGAAGAACCTGCTCAAGTTCCGCGACGACGTGATCCGCTACGGCGCGGTCACGGGCCCGCTCGAGCGCGACCCGTGGGGCACCTTCCGCTACGTGCGCGTGGGCGGCAAGACGGCCTACGACGACGACGCGTATTCGAGCCTGAAGGACGCGCCGATCTTCCCGAGCATGATGCGCAAGCACCTGCCGGTGTGGCCGGACGGCAAGGAGCACGGCAAGCTCGACGAGCAGGGGATGTTCCATGCGGCGCGGATCGCCGACGAGCTCGACCATCCGGCCGCGAACTGGCTCGTGTTCGACCGCGAATACAACACGCAGTCGGTCGACACCGCCGCGCTCGAGCCCGACAACGCGAACTGCTGGTACGACGCCGCGACGCAGGCGCTGCACCTCGTCGTGCCGACCCAGTCGCCGCTCGAAGTCGCCGAGAACGCCGCCGCGATGGTCGCGAAATGCCGCTTCCCGGTGAAGAAGCTGTTCTTGCATCCGTGCTACACGGTCGGCTACGGGTCGAAGGACCACTTCAACGTGCCGTTCTACGGGCTCGTCTGCGCGCTGTACGCCGACGGCCGCCCGGTGCGCTTCGCGAACGACCGCTACGAACAGTTCCAGACGTCGCTGAAGCGCCATGCATTCAGGATGCGCTACCGGATCGCGGTCGACCGCGACACGGGCCTGCTGCAGTCGTTCAAGGGCGACTTCGAGGCGAACGGCGGCGGCCGCAGCAACTTCTCGCCGTCGGTCGCGATGGTCGGCGCGACGGCCGCGCAATCGATCTACTACTTCCCGAAGAGCGATCTCGCCGCGGTGGCGATCGCGTCGCGCGCGATCGACGCCGGTTCCGCGCGCGGCTACGGCACGCTGCAGAGCATGGCGGCGACCGAAATGGCGATCGACGAGATCGCCGCGCAGCTGCAGCTCGACCCGATCGAGTTCCGCCTGAAGAACGCGCTGCGCTCGGGGATGAAGAACACCCAGGGCGCGATTCCGGCCGGCGCGCTGCGCGTCGACGAAGTGCTCGAACGCGCGCGGCGGCATCCGCTGTGGACGCGCCGCGCCGCGCGCAAGGCCGAGTTCGAGGCCGCGCATCCGGGGCGGCGCTACGGTGTCGGCTTCGCGTGCGTGCAGAAGGATTTCGGCACCGGCGCGGAGGCATCGTTCGCGAAGGTCGAATTCGACGAGACCGGCAAGGTCACGCTGCATCACACGGCGGCCGAGATCGGCACCGGGATGTCGACGTCGCAGGCGGTCGCGGTCGCGAAATGGCTCGGCCGGCCGGCGACCGACGTGCGCGTCGCGCTGACGGAGTGGCCGGACCTGCCGGTCGAGACGAGCGGCGATCCGTACCTGATGTCGCAGGCCGACCAGGACCGGCTGAGCGCGAACCCGCGCTGGTCGCCGAGCTACGCGTCGCCGTCGAGCGCGACGAACTCCGCGTACTACTTCACGCACAGCACGCGCGAAGCCGCGCGCGCGGTGTTCCGCTACGGGCTGTGGCCGGCGGCGATGTCGATCTGGCGCCGCGGCCTCGGCGGCGGCCAGGCCGCGCCGTACGCGATCCGCATCGAGGATGCGCGCTGGGTCGACGGCAAGCTGACCGCCGACGGCCTCGAGCCGCTGACCTTCGAGCAGCTCGCGAAGCAGGCATATGCGCTCGGCCTGCCGACCGGCGCGGTCGTGCACGTGTTCAACCGCTGGCAGTGGACCGACGCCGAGTTCGAGATCGGCGGCACCGTCGAGCGTCTGCCGATCGACGGGCTGTCGCTGCGCATCGGCGCGCCGCGGACGGGCGACGCGAACGGGCCGGTGCCCGGCACCGCCGCGCCGGCCGGCGCGACCGCGATCCGCGCCACGCTGCCGCCGACCGCGAACGGCTACCGCGTGCTCGACCGCAAGCGCGTGTTCATCCCGCCGACGAGCCGCAACAACGCGGCCGTCACGTACTACACCGCGGTCGGCACGCTCGTCGAGCTGGCCGTGCATGAAGCGACCGGCAAGGTCGAGCTGCTCACGCACCACTCGATCATGGAGTGCGGCAACCAGATTTCGCCGCAGCTCGTGTCGGGCCAGTTGCAGGGCGGCCTCGCGATGGGCATCGGCCACGCGCTGCACGAATACCTGCCGCTGTACGAGGACGGCCCCGGCAACGGCACGTGGAACTTCAACCGCTACACGCTGCCGCGCGCGTCCGACGTCGCCGTGTGGACGCAGACGGGCGACGTGCTGCCGCCGCTGTCCGAAACCGATCCGCCGAAGGGCGTCGCCGAGGTGGTGATGATCCCGGTCGTCGGCGCGATCGTGAACGGCATCGCGCACGCGATCGGCCATCGTTTCACCGACTTGCCGGTGACCCCGCAAAAGATCCAGGAGGTGCTCGCATGACGACCGCCCAAACCGCCGCGTCGGCCGCGAGCGCCGCCGGCGTCGTCACGCCGGCCGCCCCGGCCGCCACCGGCGCCAGCGCGCCTGCGCCGGCGCCCGCCACCGTGCCGGCCCAGCCGGCCGCGCCGGTCGAGCGTCCGCTCGTCCGGTTCCAGCCGAAGCCGCTGTCGGTGACCATCAACGGCAAGTCCGTCGGCCCGATGCAGGTGCCCGAAGGGCTGATGATGATCGAGTTCCTGCACGAGTACGCGGGGCTCACCGGCTCGCGGCTCGGCTGCGGGCAGGGCATCTGCCACGCGTGCGTGGTGATCCTCGACAAGCCCGACGGCACCAGCGAGGAAGTGCGCAGCTGCATCACCGGCGCGCACTTCTTCCACGGCCGTGCGATCCGCACGATCGAGGGCCACGCGAAGCGCGACGACGCGGGCGAGGTGGTCGAGCTGTCGCCGATCCAGCAGAAGTTCCTCGAGCATTTCAGCTTCCAGTGCGGCTACTGCACGCCGGGCTTCGTGAACGCGGCCACCGTGCTGATCGAGCGGCTGAAGCGCCAGCCGGTCGCGAAGGCCGACGTCGAGCGCACGATCACCGACGTGCTCGACGCGCACCTGTGCCGCTGCACGGGCTACGTCCGCTACTACCAAGCGGTGAAGGACGTCGTGTTGAACACGCCGGGACTCGTGAAGGACGCCGCATGACACGCACATTCGCCCATCGCGTCGCGCGCCTCGCGTGCGTGCCCGCGCTCGCGGCCGCCTGCGCGCTGCTGCTGGCCGCCTGCGGCGGCCGCGATGCGCCGGCCACGGCCGGCGCCGCGCCGACGCCCGAGCAGATCGCGCGCGGCCGCTACCTGGTGCGCGCCGCCGACTGCGCCGCGTGCCACACCGCCAGGGACGGCGCGCCGTTCGCCGGCGGCGCGAAGCTCGATTCGCCGTACGGCACGTTCTACGGCTCGAACGTCACGCCGGACAAGGACCACGGGATCGGCAGCTGGAGCGCCGCCGACTTCTACGCGGCGCTGCACGACGGCAAGGCGCCGGGCAAGCGCCTGTATCCGTCGATGCCGTACACGTCGTACCGGCAGCTCACGCGCGCCGACGCCGACGCGATGTATGCGTACCTGATGTCGGTGAAGCCCGTCGCCGTCGCCAACCGCGAGCACGAACTGACGTTCCCGTACAACCTGCGGTTCGGGATGGCCGTGTGGGACCTGTTCTTCCTGAAGGACAGCCTGCCCGACGCATCGGCCGGCCAGTCGGCCGACTGGCGGCGCGGCCGCTATGTCGCGAACGCGCTCGGCCACTGCGCGGAATGCCATACGCCGCGCAGCTTCACGGGCCAGCTCGACGGCGCGAAGCCGTTCGCGGGCGCGGCACTCGGCCGGGTGGCCGCGCCCGACATCACGCCGGCGGGCCTCGCCGCGCGGGGCTGGACGGGCACGGACCTGCAGGCGTTCTTCGCGGTCGGCATCGCGCCGCAAGGCTCCGCGTTCGGCGAGATGTATCCGGTCGTGCACCTGAGCACGCAGTACCTGACGCAGGACGACCTGCGCGGGCTGTCCGTGTACCTGCTCGGCGACAAGCCACCGGCGCCGCAGCCGGTCAAGCCGGTGTCGGCCGATGCCGCACAGCTCGCGGCGGGCCGCTCGGTGTATCTCGCGGTGTGCGCGGGCTGTCATGGGCTGAACGGCGAGGGCAAGCCGCACGTCGCGGTGGCGATGAACGGCAATTCGACGCTGCGCCAGGGCGACCCGCGCAACCTGCTCGTCGCGCTGCTCGACGGCATCGACGAGCAGAAATTCGCGGGCGTCGAGAACCTGCAGCCGATGCCGGGCTTCGCCGGGACGCTGAGCGACGACGAGCTCGCGCAGTTGTCGAACTACCTGCGCGCGACGTGGGGCGGGCAGCCGGCGAGCGTGACGCCGGCCGACGTGAAGGCGATGCGCTGACGCGCGACGGCGGGGCGCCGCCGCGCGAGACGGCCGGTTTCCGGCGCTCGCGCGCGGCGGCACGCCAGATGGGTGGCGCGCGGTCAGTAGCCGCCGCCCCCGCCACCTCCACCGCCTCCACCCGAACCGCCGCCATAGCGGCCGACTGCATGGTTCGACGAAGCGCCGCTGTCCGGCTGCGACATGCAGCCCGCGGACAGCACGAGCGCCAGCGCCGCGAGCACGGCTGCGACCAGCGTTGTCGATTTCATTTGAGCCTCCTGTCGACGGGCGGGCGCCCGAGCGAACACGAAACGTTCCGCGGCGGCCGCTTATTCCATGTTGCGCCGCGACATGCGGATGCGCTTCAGTCCTCAGCCGGCCGCGCCGGCTTGCTCCCCGCCAGTTGCGCCAGCACGCGCGCGACCACCCGGTCGCATTGCGCGCCCCGAAAATCGAACGCGTCGCGCTCGGCCAGGTCGAGATCGAGCGCCAGCGATTCGCGCAGCATCCGCCTTGCGCGATGATGCCGGCTGCGCACCGTCGCCTCCGGCAGCGCCAGGCACTGCGCGGTCTCCTCGACGCTCATTTCCTCGACCGAGCGCATCACGAACACGATCCGGAACGCCGGCGGCAGTGCATCGATCCGCCGCTCCAGCAGGTCGCGCAGCTCGGCGCGCGAGGCCGAGCGCTCGGGGGAATCGGACGAGAAATCGATCATGTCTGCCTCGTCGAACGCGTCGTCGATGTCGAGCATCGGCATCGCGCCGGCACGCCGCCTCGCGCGCCGGACGCGGCCGAAGCATTCGTTCAGCACCAGCCGCGACAGCCAGGTGCCGAGCGCCGCGTCGCCGCGAAACCGTGCGATCGCGCGGTAAGCGGCGAGGTAGGCGGCCTGCAGCGCATCCTCGGCTTCCGCGTCGTCGCGCAGCACGGCGCGGGCCAGCCGGTACAGCCGCCGGTTGTACCGGCGCATCACCAGCTCGAATGCGCCCGGTTCGCCGGCGACCACGCGGCGCACGAGGGCAGTTTCATCGTCGGGAGGCGAAAGCCCGTGCGTATCGACCGTGGTCGCCATGAACGACACCTCTTCAGCGGTTTATCTGACGTTCAACGTGCCGTGCATCGTCGAATGGAACGTGCACGAGTACGGAAACCGGCCGCGCTCGCGCGCCACGTAATGCCACGACGCCTGTGGCGCAATACTGCCGGAATCGAACGCGTGACCGTCGGCGCTCGCCGTATGCGCAAACAGGTCGCGGTTGATCCACACGACCTCGTCGCCGCGCTGCACGGTCAGCTCGGCCGGCGTGAAGCGCATCTGCTCGACGACGATCACGTGCGTGCCGGCGAACACCGCTGGGGCGGCGAGCAACGCGCACAGCAGCCATGCCGCGCCGATTGAGCGCCTGTGGTCATTGCGCCGTGCCACCGCCTTTCCCCAGTGTCGATTGCAGATGCCGCGCATGGTCGAGGTGCGCGACGAACGCCGGCTGGACCTTCACGAGCAGCGCCTTCAGCTCGGCATTCTGCGCGGACGGGATCAGCGTGTGATCCATCGCGTCGAGCACGGCTTGATGATAGGCCACCTCATGGTCGATGTACGCGCGATCGAAACGCGCGCCGTCGAGCTTGCCGAGGGTCTGCAGATTGATGGTGCCGCCGTGCTTCAGCTCCATGCTGGTCGGGTTGTCCTCGGGCGTCACGCCCAGCTTGTGCACGAGGTCGACCGCCGCCTTGTTGACGCCGGTGTGATCCTGCACCATGAGGTCGGCGAACGCCTTGACGTCCTTGTTGCGGGTTTTCGATTCGGCCAGCTTGCCGGCGTCGATGTTGACCTGGTTGGCGGTCACGACGATCGCCGCGATCTGCGGATCGGTCGGGCCCGCCTGCTGGGCGGACACGGGCAGGGCAACGGCGAGCAGCGCGCTGCATAGCGCCGCATCGATGAGCGTGTTCATCTGAATGCCTCCGGACATTGACGGGCGGCATCGCGCCGCCACGCGGACGCGGCCCCGGTGGCCGCTCATTCAATTGGATGTCGCGTGGCGTGCGCGCGTTTCCGGCGTTTCCGGCCGCGGCGCGGGCTTGATACACTTCGGCGGGCCGCCATTCCGATTACCGACAACAAACATGACAACTGCCGCGCCCAACCCGCCGCGCACGCTGCTGCGCCTGTCCAGCCGCTTCCTCTTCGGCTGCGTGTCGTTCGCCATCGGCGGGCCGCTCGTCGCGGCGCTCATCTGGCCCGCCGTCATGCTGGTCGCGTGGTCCGTGATCAACGGGCCGTCGTGGGACACGCTGAAGCTCTGCGGCGAGATGATCCCGATGGCGTTCTTCGGGTCGTTCTTCTTCGGCTATTTCCTGCCATCCGCGTTCGCCGGCGGCATCATGACCGCCATTGGCGCGCGCATGCGCCGCAGGTGGTTCGTGCTGCTCGGCATGGGCGTGGGCACGGCGTCGATGATCGGCTACGTCATCCTGCGCAATGAGATGCTGAACATACGCGACGGTTTCGGCGGAATCGACGTGATCGCGACCGCCGATGCGTTCATCACATCGGGCGTGCTGTCGGCATGGTTGCATCGGCGGTTCGCACGACGCGACACGGCCCGCGATGTGTCGCATGCGCTGCCTCCGGCAACCCGATCGGCCGACGTGCCGGGCTGACCGCGGGTTCGTCGCGGACGGCGGACCGCCGGCCACACCCTTCAGGAGAAGCCATGTTCGACCACGTCAAATTCGGCGTCAGCGACTATGCCGCGAGCAAGACGTTCTTCCTCAAGGCACTCGAACCGCTCGGTGTAGAGGTTGCCTCGGAGGGGCCGCCGGCGTATGGCGTCGAGCTCTGCCCGAAGGGCAAGCCTTCCCTGTGCCTGTTCCAGACCGACGAGAAGCCGGCGCATCTTCATCTCGCGTTCACGGCCGACAACCGCGGGCAGGTCGACGCGTTCCATCGCGCGGCGCTGGCGGCGGGCGCCCGGGACAACGGCGCGCCCGGCCTGCGCCCGCACTACCACGCGAACTACTACGCGGCATTCGTCATCGGTCCCGACGGGCACAACATCGAAGTGGTCTGCCACGCACCCGAGGCCTGACCCTTCGAGCGCCCGTCACATGTTCCACAGGAACACTTCGTGAACGTGCGACGACGCCTGCACCTGCACGCTGCGCCGCTGCGTCTGGCCGTTGTAGGTGGCCGTCACCGAATAGCGGCCGGCCGGCAGCGCCGCAAGCAGGAACGGCCCTTCGGTCACCGTCGACAGCACCTGGCGGCCGCGTGCGTCGGTGACGCTCACCGGGATGTCCGCGAGGTACTCGTTGCTGCCGCCGCCGGCGCGCCCCGCAAACTCGAGCGTGAGCGAATAGTGGCGCATGTCCTGCTTCATCTCGGTCGACTGGTCGGTGCCGATGCCGCCGGATCGATAGGCGACCTGGCCCGCGTGATCGGGCGTGGACAGCTGGGCTGCGTCCGCGGCCGGCGCCGGCTGTGCAGCCATGCCGAGCACCAGCGCGGCGATGCCCAGCGTCAATGGGGTCGAGGTCTTCATGATTGCCTCCCTCTGTCGTGGTCGCGAAACGGCCGTCGCGACGGCTTCGGAAGACCGGCGCGACGGCATGCGCCGCGCCGGGTCGAATCACGGCATCGAGCGGGGTCGGACCGGCGGGGATGGACGTCTGGAGAGGGCGCCGGCTTCGACGCTTGCGCCGTGATGTCGTGCGTACCGTCGCGGCGGCCGTATCGGCCGGCGCATGACGCGCGGGGCCGGAACGGCCGCGTCGCGGTACGACACTTGCAGCGTAGGTCGCGTGGATTAACCCAGGCTTAAGCGCGCACTTTTTAGCCGGCAGGGCCGGATGACGGCCATCCCGGTTCCACCTAGACTGTCAGTCGCCGTCGGTAACAACACGCGACGCCGCCGGGCCGGAAGACGCAAGGCCCGCGGCCGGATCCATCATGATGTTCATCATGCAACGGGGAGGGCAGCATGCGTTACGAGCTCTACTACTGGCCCGGCATCCAGGGCCGCGGCGAATTCGTGCGACTGGCGCTCGAAGCGGCCGAAGCCGACTACGTGGATGTGGCGCGCCGCTCCGGGCGCGGCATGGGCATGCCGGCGATGACGCGGCTGCTGGACAGCGCGTCCGAGACCTGCCTGCCGTTCGCGCCGCCGTTCCTCAAGGCCGGCGACCAGCTGATCGGCCAGACCGCCAACATCCTGCTGTTCCTCGGCAGCCGGCACGGGCTGGCGCCGAGCGACGAAGCCGGGCGCCTGTGGGTCCACCAGCTGCAGCTGACGGTGGCCGATTTCGTCGACGAAGTGCACGACACCCATCATCCGATCGCGAGCAGCCTGTACTACGAGGACCAGATGCCGGAGGCCGAGGCGCGGGCCCGGGATTTCCTCAAGCACCGCGTGCCGAAATTCCTCGGCTACTTCGGCAAGGTGCTCGTGCACAACCCGCACAAGCGCGGCTGCATGGTGGGCGATGCGCTGACCTACGCGGACCTGTCGATCTTCCAGGTGATCGAAGGGCTGCGCTACGCGTTCCCGAATGCGATGGCCCGCATCGAGCCGCAGCATCCGGCGCTGACCTCGCTGCACGACCGGGTGGCGCAGCATCCGCCGATCGCGCGCTACCTCGCGTCAGACCGGCGCATTCCGTTCAACGAGGAAGGGATCTTCCGGCACTACGCCGAGCTCGACGCCTAGCGCGGGGTTTGCGCGTCAGGCGACCAGTTCCACCGTGAGGCTGCCGAGTTCGCCGAATCGCACGGTCAGCGCCTGGCCGAGCGGCACCTCGATCGCGCCGGCATACGAACCCGTGGTCACGATCTGCCCCGCGCGGACGGCGTCGCCGCGCGCGGCAAGGAAATTCACGAGCCACAGCAGCGGCTTGAGCGGATGCCCGTCCGAATGACGGCCGTCGATCGAGCGGTTCAGGCCGCCGCCGAACTCGAGCGCGATGGCGTCGAGCGGGACGTTCAGGCCGTCGGGCACGACCGGCCCGACACACAGCCCCTGGTTGAACTGCGCGTCCGCCAGCAGTTCCGGCACGCTCGCCTTCGACGGGTCCGCATAGCGGCAGCCGAGCACTTCGAGCACGACGCGGACTTCGCGGATCGCGCCGCGCACCTCGTCCTCGTCATAGGGCCGCTCGCGCGGCGGCAGGTCGCGGTCGATCACAAACGCGATTTCCGGCTCGATCCGGACGGTCAGCGTGTCGCCGACGACCGGGAACAGGCCGCCCGCCGGATGGATCGTCGACGCGAAGATCGGCGCGACGATCAGGCGCTCGGGCGGCGGCACCGAGCATTTCCAGCCGCCGATCGCCTCGCCGGACAGCTCGACGACGCGGCGCTGGATCGCCAGGGCCGTCTCGATGTCGTCGGGCCGGAACGCCTCCGGCAGCAGCGGGCCGGCCACGCCGGCATGACGGGCGGCGAGCAGATGCTGCGCGGCACCGTCCACGCGTTCGAATAGGGTCGTCATGTCGTCTCCGTCAGTCGTTGTCGGCCCGCGCGTGTGCGCCGGCCGACGGTAAAGGAATCGATGATAGCGGTTTCATCGCGGTTCGGGCGGGGAGCGGGAGGATGACGCCGCGTGCGAATGCGCCGGGCGCGGCGGTTTGTCGCGCGCGTGCACACCGCCAATCTTGAGCGGCATCAACGTGCCGGCCCGCCAGGCGTCGATGATGGTAATTGAAGCCGCGCGCAACGAGAATGCGCGGCAATCCACCCAGCGAGGCTCACGACATGTACACGAAGATCATGGTTGCGGTAGACGGCAGCGCATCGTCCAGACTGGCGCTCGACGAAGGCCTGAAAGTGGCCAAGGCCAGCGGCGCGCGCCTGGTCGCGGTTTACGTCGCCGACAAGTCGGTGCTGTTCACCTATGCCGGGCGCGTCGATCCGCATACGCTGATCGAGGAGATCCGGCGCGACGGCGTGGCCGTGCTGCGCGACGCCGAGCGCACCATTGCGCACGCGGCGGTGAACGGCGATACCGAGCTGATCGAAACGGAAAGCATCGGCGAGGACATCGCGGAACGCCTGCAGCGCTATGTCGACGAGCATGCGGTCGACCTGGCGGTGGTCGGCACGCACGGCCGGCGCGGCATCCGGCGCATGATGGTCGGCAGCGTCGCGGAACGCTTCCTGCGCGGCTCGCGCTGCCCGGTGCTGCTCGTGCGCAGCAACGACGCGCCCGCTGCCGCCGCAGCAGCCTAGTCACGCAGATGAAGGCGCCGGCATGCCGGGTGCAACACGGCTGCCGGCCGCCTTCGGCGTTTCGCCCGCGCGGCCTTCGGATTTCAGATGCGCGCCAGGCCGTCCGCATCGACGATGCGGATCTGCTTGCCGCGCGCCGCGACCATCCCGCTGCGCTGGAACTTCGACAGCATCCGGCTGACGGTTTCGAGCTTCATCCCGAGATACTCGCCGATTTCATCGCGTGTCATCCGCAGCACGAACTCGGCGGACGAGTAGCCGCGCGCCTTGAAGCGCGCGGACAGGTTCAGCAGGAACGCCGCGACGCGCTGTTCGGCCGTCATCGTGCCGAGCAGCAGCATCAACGCCGATTCGCGGACGATCTCGCCACCCATCATCTGATAGATGTGCTGCTGCATCGGCCGCACCTCGCGGCAGAGCTGTTCGAGCTGGCCGAACGGAATGATGCAGACCGTGCTGTCCTCGAGCGCGATCGCGTCGCCGTTGTGATGGCCGCCATGCAGGCCGTCGAGGCCGAGCGCCTCGCCGACGATCTGGAAGCCGGTCACCTGCTCGTTGCCGTCGCGGTGCACCATCACGGTCTTGAACGAACCGGTGCGCACCGCATAGATGCTGTGGAACGTGTCGCCCGAACGATAAAGGGCCTCGCCGCGCCGCACGTGGCGCGTCGTGCAGATCATCGCGTCGAGACGCGCGAAATCCTCGGGGCTCAGATTGCTCGGCATGCACACGGCGCGCATCGAGCACGACGAGCAACGCGACGCGGTGCGCTTCGGCTGGTCCTCGCGCGCAACCGGGTGCAGGGGGAAAACAGCGTGCCGCGGCATCGCTGCCGGGCGTTGGGCATCGCTCAACATGGTCTGCTCCAGTTCGATGGGGTATCGGTGAGCCGCGCCGATGCGCGGCGCTGTCGACGGGCCTTCATGCCATGTCGAGGCACGGGTCGTCTTGTCGAACATGCTGCCGATGCCGGGGCGGAACGATCCATTCACGCGACCGTCATGAGACGGAGAGGGCGGTCCGGGGCCGGCGGGCACGCAGTTGTCCGGTATTCTCGACAGACAGTATGGACGTCGGCGCGCGCGGGTGAAATCAGCCGTGCTTGAAGTTGCGGTAGGGGTCGCGGAAGCGTTGTAGGGTAATTCCTACAGGGGTGCGGCAGCATGACGCACCCCTGTGTCCGCTTGACGATCGAAGCCGGTCAAGGGCCCGGTCTCCGCAAAGATTTGCCCTAAGTCAAACATGCCGTGTTCGCGTCTCCTGACGTCATCGCGTCAACCCTAAAATGAGCCCCGACCGCGCATGGCATGCGCGGACGGATCAGACACATCGGCCTTTTCACGGGTTCGCCGCGTGAAAGAATACGACCGGAGGTTTCGCGATGACGAACAACGATGCGCTGCCGCTTCAAGGTCGAAGGGGAATCGTCGTCGGCCTCGCGAACGAAAACAGCATCGCGTGGGGCTGCGCGCGCGCATTTCGCGCAGCGGGTGCCGAACTCGCCGTGACGTGGCAGTCCGACCGGGCGCTGCCCCATGTCGAGCCGCTGCTGGAGCAGCTCGAGCCGGCCATTGCGATGCCGCTCGACGTGGGTCGCGCGGATCAAATGGACGCGGTGTTCGACACCATCGAAGCGAAGTGGGGCGGCCTCGACTTTCTGCTGCATGCCGTTGCCTACGCACCCAAATCCGATTTGCATGGGCGCGTCGTCGACAGTTCCCCGGAAGGGTTCGCGCTCGCGATGGATACGTCGTGTCACTCGTTCATCCGGATGGCCAAGCGTGCCGAGCCGTTGATGACGGCCGGCGGCTGCCTGATGGCGATGACCTATGTCGGCGCGGACCAGGTGATCGCCGAGTACGGCGTGATGGGGCCGGTCAAGGCCGCGTTGGAAGCCACCGTCCGATACCTGGCCGTCGAGCTGGGGCCGGCGGGCATTCGCGTGAACGCCATTTCGCCGGGCGCATTGCCGACGCGGGCGGCGTCCGGGCTGCCGAACTTCGATCGCCTGCTCGACGACGCCGCACGGCGCGCACCGTTGCGCCGGCCGCTCGACATCGACGACGTCGGCGCATTGTGCACCTTTCTCGCCAGCCAGGCGGCACGCGCGATGACCGGCGGCATTCACTATATCGACGCGGGGATGCACGTGCTCGGCTAGGACGAGGCGGCCGCCCCCGACATGCGTCGAGATCGACCTTGCCCCCTTTGGAGAAGAGTGTGATGGATGCAGCCACGCAACTGGCGCGCAGTCATGCGATTGCCACGGAAATTGCCTACGTCCTGCAAAAGCGCACCGGGAACGCGCTCGAGCAGTACGGAAAACGGTTGAGCGAAGCGCTCGACAGCAGCGCCGCGGGCGCCGCGCCCTTCGCCGCGCCGTTCTCGCCGTTGAGCGCATGGCACTATGCGGCCGACGCCGTGCAGCGCACGCTGCTGTTCTGGGACACGCTGCGCGAGCGCGGCACGCAATACGTCGAGCGCGTGGCTCAGGGGCTGAAGCCCGTGCTCCATTTCGACTACGACGTCGTGCTCGACGGCAGGCATTTCGCGCGGCCCGTCAATTACGCGCTCGTTCACATCCAGCCGCCGGACGGCGTGATCGTCGACGATCACAAGCGGCCTTACCTGATCATCGATCCGCGCGCGGGGCATGGGCCCGGCATCGGCGGCTTCAAGGACGATTCGCAAGTCGGCGTCGCGTTGCGCGCGGGGCATCCCGTGTACTTCGTCGTGTTTTTCCAGGATCCCGAACCCGGCCAGACCCTGCTCGACGTGTGCGCGGCCGAGCAGGAATTCGTCAGGAAGGTGCGCGCGCTGCATCCGGACAGCCCGAAGCCGGCGATCGTCGGCAACTGCCAGGGCGGCTGGGCGGCGATGATGCTCGCCAGCTCGTCGGCGGACGATACCGGCCCGATCGTCATCAACGGCGCGCCGATGTCGTACTGGAGCGGCGCGTGGAGCGAAGGCCCGAGCGATAATCCGATGCGCTATGCGGGCGGGATACTGGGCGGCACCTGGCTCGCGTCGTTCGCGTCGGACCTCGGCCACGGCAAGTTCGACGGCGCCTATCTCGTGCAGAACTTCGAGTACCTGAACCCGGCGAATACGTTGTGGGACAAGTACTACCACGTGTACGCCAACATCGACACCGAGCCGCCGCGCTTCCTCGACTTCGAGCGCTGGTGGGGCGGCTACTACCTGATGAACCGCGAGGAGATCGAATGGATCACGCGCAACCTGTTCATCGGCAACAAACTCTGGTCCGGCGAAGTGCGCGACGGCTCGGGCGAGGCATTCGACCTGCGCAAGATCCGCTCGCCGATCATCCTGTTCGCGTCGATGGGCGACAACATCACGCCGCCGCAGCAGGCATTCAACTGGGTCGCGGACATCTACGGCAGCACGGAGGAGATCAAGTCGCGCGGGCAGGTGATCATCGGCTTGATGGAAGAGGAGGTGGGCCATCTCGGCATCTTCGTGTCGGGCAAGGTCGCGAAGAAGGAGCACGCGCAGATCGTCAACGTGCTGGATGCGATCGAAACGCTTCCGCCCGGCCTCTACGCGATGTCGATCGAAGAAGTCAGGGGCGCCGACGGGAAAGCCGCCTACGAGGTCACGCTCGCCGAGCATCGTCTCGAAGAGATCGCGACGCATTTCAACCGCTTCGGGCGCAGGGACGAAGCCGCCTTCGAGGCCGTCGCCGAGCTTTCCGACTTCACGCAGCGCGCGTATGAGCTGTTCATGCAGCCCTGCGTGCAGCAGGCATCGAACGAGACCACCGCACGCCTGCTGCGCGATTTTCATCCGCTGCGCTTCCAGCGCTGGGCGTTTTCGGACTTGAACCCGTGGCTGCAGTGGCTGAAGCCCGCCGCCGACACGATCAGGGCCAACCGCCTGCACGCGGACGATATCGCGCCGTGGCGCGAACTCGAACGCCGCGGGTCGGACATCGTGAGCGCGTCGCTCGATTGCTTCAGGGCCATGCGCGATGCGAGCGTCGAGTCGCTGTTCTTCACGCTGTACACCCATCCCTTCATGCTGCATGCCGCGGACCGGCATCGCGACCGTCAACCCGCATCGCCCGAGGCGGCGGATCCCCGCGAACTGCCGTTCGTGAAGGATGCGCTCGCGTCGATCGGCGAGGGCGGCTACACCGAAGCGGTGGCGCGCGCGGCGTTCCTGCTCGAGCGCAGCGGCGAGCCGTTGCCGCTTGCGCAGCTGGCGACGGAGCGCGCGCTCATCGAGACCTACGCCGAGTATCTGCCGAACCTGCCGCCCGATCAGTGGCGGCGCGTGTATGGCGAACAGGAGATCATCGCGACTTACGAGCCGCAGCAGGCCATCGCGACGCTTCCGGCGCTGCTTGCCCGGCCGGAAGACCGCACGCGGCTGCTGACCCTGCTGGACAAGCTGCTGGGCGATGCGCGCGTGCAAAGCGAATCGGTGAGCGAGCGGCAGTGGGACGCGCTGCAACGCATTCGCGCGGCGCTGGGCGCGCCGCCCGCGCAGCGGCCCGCGGCAACGCCCGCATGAACGCAAAGGAGCGACCACGGCCGACGCCGGGTGCGAACCTTCACTCGGCCAGCAGTTCCGCCCCGCAATCGTCTCCGGCCGCCGTTTCGCCATCGCCGCGGCTGCGCGAAAACTCGGTCAGCTGTTCGGGCGGCTGCGGCCGTGCCAGCAGGAACCCCTGCGCCTGGTGACAGCCGATCTCCTGCACGAACGCCAGCTGCTGCTCGGTTTCGACGCCTTCCATGATGACGTCGAGACCGAGCGCGCGCCCCATCGCGACGATCGCCCGCACGATCGGGCCGTCCGCGCCGCCCGAGCCGCAATCCGCGAGAAATGACCGGTCGATCTTCAGCGTATCGACCGGCAGATCCTTCAGATACACCAGCGACGAATAGCCGGTGCCGAAATCGTCGATCGCGAGGCTGATCCCCCGGGTCGCCAGTTCCCGGAGCAGGATCCCGATCTCCTCGCGCGTGTTCATGGCCATGCTTTCGAGCAATTCGAGCTGCAGGTGCTCGGGCGGCAGGGCGGTTTCGCTGAGGATGGACGTGAGATCGGTGAGGAAGCCGTCGGCGAAACACTGCCTGGCCGACACGTTCACCGCAATGCGGCCGAACGCGTAGCCGTCGTCGAGCCACCTGCGCGCCTGCCGGCACGCTTCGCGCAGCACCCATCGGCCGATCGGCACGATCAGCGCCGAGCGTTCCGCGAGCGCGATGAACTCGCCCGGCGCGACGAGCCCCCGGCGCGGGTGCAGCCAGCGCAGCAGCGCCTCGACGCCGACGATCCTGCCGCTCGACAGGTCGTATTGCGGTTGGTAAAAGAGGCGGAATTCGTTCTGCTCGAGCGCGCGATGCAGTTCGCCGAGCGTCTCGAGCTGCTCCAGCGCCGACGACGTCATCTTGCTCTCGAAGAACTGGAACACGTTCCTGCCGCGGCTCTTCGCGCCGTACATCGCCTGATCCGCGAGCAGCATCAATTGCTCGGTCTCCGCGCCGTCGTCGGGATAGATGCTGATGCCGATGCTCGGCGTCACGAAGATCTCGCGGCCGCCGATATCGATCGCGCACCCCACGTCATCCAGCAGCTGGCGCGCAATCCGCCCGACATCGCGCACGTCGTCGATTTCCTCGAGCACCAGCGCGAATTCGTCGCCGCCCATGCGCGCCACCGTGTCGCTTGCGCGCACGCCCGACGCGATCCGGCCGGCCACCACCTTCAGCACTTCGTCGCCGGCGTTGTGGCCGAGGGTGTCGTTGACGAGCTTGAAGCGGTCGAGATCCAGATACATCACCGCGACCTTGCTGCCGCGCCGCTTCGCCTGGACGATCGCGTGCGCGAGCCGCTCCTCGAACAGCGTGCGGTTCGCGAGGCCCGTGAGGACATCGTGCGTGGCGAGGTAGGCCAGCCGTTCCTCGGCCTGGCGTCGCTGGGTGATATCGGAGAAGATCGCGGCGTAATGCGAGATCTGGCCGTCGTTGTCGCGAATGCTGGTGATCGTCAGGTATTCGAGGAACAGCTCGCCGGTTTTGCGCCGGTTCCAGATTTCGCCTTGCCAGTGGCCGTCGGTCGTGAGCGCCTGCCAGAGCTTCCGGTAGAACTCCGGCGTCTGGCGGCCGGAGCTCAGCATGCTCGGGTCGCGCCCGATCACTTCGTCTTCCGTGTACCCGGTCAGGCGCGTGAACGCCTGGTTCACGCGCTCGATTTTCGCGTGCCGGTCGGTCACCATGATGCCCTCGAGCGCCGACTCGAAGACCCGATCCGCCATGCGCAGGCTGAAGCGCGCGAGGCCGAGCGCTTCGTCGCGTTCGCGCAATGCGCTGCGGAGTTCGTTCACGTATTCGTGCTCGATGCTCTGCAGCACGTCCGCGAAGCCGAGCAGCCCGGTGAGGGCGCCGCGGTCGTCGTGGATGCCGACATGGCGGATGTTCAGCTGCATCATGTAGCGCTGGGCCGCGTACAGGCTCTGCTTCGCGGCCAGCATTTGCAGCGGCTTGCTGGCGTGCGTGCCGACGGCGCCCTGCACGCCGTCTCCCGCGATCAGCCGGACGATGTCGCGCTCGGTCAGGATGCCGTGCGCGCCGTCGTCGTACGCGACGAGGACGGCGTCGCGCTTTTCCGCGCGCATCCGCGCGACGACGTCACGCAGCGCGACATGCTCGGGAACCGTGACGGGCTCATGGACGGGGATCGAATCGATCGACTTCAGGCGCAGGAAGAATTCCGCGCCCTGGTTCACGATGACGTCGGTCTGGGTCAATACGCCGATCGCCGCGCCGTCCCTGACGATCACGAAGTGACGGACGCCGGACTGCTTGAACTTCGTCGCGGCTTCGCCGAGCGGCGTACTGGCCTCCAGCGTCAGCACCGGGCTGCTCATCACGTCGCCGACCGGCTGGTCGAGCGCCTCGGGGCTGTCTCCGGCAGCGAGCGCGTCCTGTTCGGTCCAGATGCCGACGGGCTGGCCTTCGTCCATCACGACGATCGAACTGCAGCGCTCGGCGAAGATGCGGCGGGCGACCTCGCGCACCGGCGTGGTTCGCGTGCAGGACAGTATCTGGCGCGCGACGAGGCGCGCAACGGGAATATCGTAGCTACTCGGATACATTCTCAGACCAAAGACGGTGAAGCCTCGTAGGCGAACATCGATCCGGCGAACGGCGGACTGGCGCGTCGCGGCGGCGAACGCGGCGCACTGGCCACGATGCCGCATTCGGCGACCCCGGATCGATCTGATCCGTACATTGGATGACACATGTCACGGGAGCGCCATTTTGCGTTAACGGCAGGCTCCGGGAAGAGTTGAGGGCTGGGGTGATATCGGCCCGGACAAGGTTCCGGACAAAGGCCGGATGCCGGGCGGACATCCCGTTCGATTCCGGGACGTCGCCGGTGGCGGGCAAGGCCACGCAGCCGACCGGGCCGTGCAAGGTCAGGCGGTGGCGCCGCCGGCCGCGTGGCCGCGCTCGAGCGCTGATCTACTTCATGTCCCGCGCCACGCGAAACCCGTTCGCCGAATAGCGCACGCTGCTGTCGTACTTGAAGCGCGTCGACACGGGCATGTAGCTTGCCCCATCCCGCCACGAGCCGCCGCGGATCACGCGTACCTGGCAATTCGGCTCGTCCCACGAGCGGCCGTCGGCAGGCGCATTCTTGTACGAGGTGTGCCAGCAATCGCTGACCCATTCCCATACGCCGCCGCCCATGTCGTGGAAGCCGAGCGGATTCGCCGCGAACGACCCGACGCTGTTCGGTGCGTCGGCCCGCCACGGCGGGCCGCAGTCCTTGCAGTTCGCGTTACCGGGGCGCATCTCGTTGCCCCACCAGTAGCGCGTCGTGGTGCCGGCACGGGCCGCGAACTCCCATTCGGCCTCGGTCGGCAGCCGGTAAGACTTGCCGCTGATTTTCGACAGCCACTTCACGTACTGTTGCGCATCGTCCCAGCTCAGGTCGCGCGCGGGTGCGTTCGGCACCGTGTTGCTGTCGCCGGACAGGCGCGGGCAGGCACCCGCATCGCGGCACGCGTTCCACTGCGCGACGGTCACCACGTCCTTCGCGAGCGCGAAGGAATGATCGAGTGTCACGCGATGCGCGGGTTTTTCCGAAGGATCGCCCGAATTGCTGCCCATCGCGAATGTCCCGGGGCTGACCGTCAGCATGGCGGGGCATGCCGGGCAATCCCGGATTTCATTGGCGGCCGTCGCTTTTTGCTGCGGTGCCGGCGGGGCCGCCGCTGCAGCGGGAGGTGGCGCTTTCGTCGGCGAGGCTGGCGCGTGCGCAGGCTGCGCAGACGTCGAGGCAGGCGCTGGCGCGGGAGCAGGGGCGGGGGCAGGGCTCGCCGTCTGTGCGGGCGCGAACGCCGCAGGCGCCTTGGGCGTAGCCGCGCGCAGTCGCGCAAGACGGGCCTGCGCCAACTGCGCGAAGCGCCCGTTCGGGTAGGTCTTCAGATAGGCTTCGTAGTCGCCCGCCTCCTTGCTGTCCTTGATCGACTCCCAGAACGTGATTTCGTACTGCTCGGCGCTGTCTTTCGGCATCACGCCACGGCTGTCGAGCGCGACGACGCCGAGGTCGGCCAACAGGTCCAAGCCGTTCCCGATGCCGTCGCCGGAATGCCCCGTGCCGGATCCCGCGCGACGGAGCCCGGTGAACGCATGCGTCGCTGCCGCATCGGAAAGGGACGAGGCGACCCACGGCACCTGCCGATGCCCGGTGGCGCTTTCGACCGTCGCGCCGGCCCGCTCGAAGACCTGTGCGATGCCGAGCCCCGGCAACGCGAGCGTCTGCAGCAGCGCCGCCGTGTAGACGCCATGCGTTGCACCGTCGGCCGCGTCTTCGCCAGGCGCAGTCGCGTAGGCGACGAGCGTATGCGGCGGCGGCCGGCGGGCCGCCACGTTGCCGGCGCCGGGCGGCGCACTCAGGCAGGAATCCATAATGATCAGATCAATCCGGTCGCCGTGCCGCCGCGACGTCGCATCGAACACGGTTTGCAGGTCGATGCCCGTTCGCGACAGGCCGGCCGGAGAGCCGACGTCGGCATCGACGGGCGCGAGCCATGTCGTTCCACCGACACGCGCGCCGTGGCCCGCGAAATACACGAGCCCGGTGCCGCCGGCCGACGCGTGGCGCTCGTATGCGGCAAGCCCGTCGAGCATTTGCTGCCGGGTGGCGTTGCGCAGCGTGATGACGTCGAAGCCGAGCGCCCGCAACGCATCGCCCATCGCATCGGCGTCACGGACGGGATTGGCAAGTGCATGGTCGCGATAGGCGCCGTTGCCGATCACGAGCGCGACGCGCCCCGGTTCGACGGACTGCGCGCGCGCGGACGCCGGCGGCGGCGCGGCAAACGGATGCGCGACCTCGGCGGAGCAGACGCTCGTTGTCATCGAGATCGACGCAAACAGGCATGCGGGCAAGAGTATTCGCCACATATTCGGCCCCCCAGGGTGCGCCGTCGGATCAGGTGGCCGAAGGCGGAGCGCAGCCGTTGCCGGGTGTCCGGTCGTGGCGGGCACGGCCACGGCCAGGACACATTCAAGATAGCACGTGCGTTCAGCGGCGATCACCGGAACCACCCGGGGGGCCTGAAAAAAACAGACATGCTCGCGCACGCGTCGATATATGCCTTCCCGCCGATTACGTCCTAAGCTGTTAGACACGCTCCACTGTCCGACGCCGCGCGCCGCCACCCACGCCAGGAGCAATACGATGCGAAGAAGGGCAACGCTGTTGGCCATGGCCGCCACCGTCCTGGTGCCAAGGATCGTGTTTGCCGCGGGGCGTACGCCGTCGCCGCCCGGCGCCGAGGCGTACATCATCTGGCCGTCGGACGGTGCGACGATCACGGGCGGCAAGTTCTGGGTGCGCATGGGCCTGCGCAACATGGGCATCTGCCCGAAAGGCATCGAGCGGCCGAACGTGGGCCATCATCACCTGCTCGTCGATGCCGATCTCCCGCCGCTGGACCAGCCGATACCGTCGGACCGGAATCACCTCCATTACGGCGCCGGTCAAACCGAGGCGCGCATCGAGCTGCCTCCCGGCAAGCACACGCTGCAGCTGCTGATGGGCGACCACGATCACGTGCCGCACGATCCGCCGGTGTATTCGAAGAAGATCACGATCACGGTCAAGTAGCGCGCCATGCCGCGCCTGCCGCACGAACCGGAAATTGATGCCATGAACAAGCTCATCCTCTTCGCCGCTGCCGTGATGCTGCTATGGACGGGGGCGACGACCGCCGAAACCGCCACGCACGCCCCGAAGGCCGTCGTCTACATCGGCTGGCCCAACGATGGCCAGGTGCTGCCGGCCGGACGTCCGTTCCGGGTGTGGTTCGGCTTGCGGGACATGGGCGTCGCGCCGTCGCACGTGCAGTTTCCGAACACGGGCCACCACCACCTGCTGGTCGATACGGACCTGCCGCCGATGGACCAGCCGATTCCGTCCGACCGGAATCACCTGCATTTCGGCGCGGGCGAGACCGAAACCACGCTGGAGCTTCCGCCGGGCAAGCACACGTTGCAGCTGCTGATGGGCGATGCCAACCACGTGCCGCAGAATCCCCCCGTCTATTCGAAGAAGATCACGATCTACGTGAAGTGACGTCGCGCACGCGCCCAGTGCGCGAGCGCTTGAATGTCTGTGCGTTCCGTACATTCCAAGCGGGAACTGTTGGCGGCGACCCATCACGCTGCATCGATCGGTGTGCCGCGCACACGTCGCCCGAACCCCCGTGTTCATCGCCCGGAGCCGCATCGGCAAGCCGCCCGGCGTGATTCGCGCCGAACCCGCGCGCGGCTGGCACGCCCCATGCAGTATGAGACGCGAGCGTGCCACGCTGCTGCACGAACACCAACACTCCACCCGATCCCGCACCGTCACCGCGTTCCTCCGAAGGAGTCGATCGTGAACACCCACCTGTCGCCTGCCGCCACGCGCAACCGCCGAGGCCTCATGCGTTCGCTGGCCCGCATTGCCGGTTCCGCCGGCGCATGCGCGGCGTTGCTGTCCGGCTGCATGGACCTGAACGTGCCCGTCTATCAGCGCCCGGAAATGCCGGCAAAGACCACGTGGGCGCACGCGCACGGGCCGGTATCCGCGTCGGACGCGGTCAACCCCGAATGGTGGAAGAGCTTCGACGATCCGACTCTCGACGCGCTGATCGACAAGGCGATCGCGGGCAACGTCGATATCAAGGTGCTGGCGGCCCGCATCGGCGTGGCCGGCGCGCAGGTCGGCGAAGTCCAGGCGGGCGCACTGCCGACCGTCGACCTCGGCGCGGGCGTGGATTTCGAGAAGAGCACGCATCAGACGCTGTCGAAGACCTACAACGTCGGCAGCCAGGTGAACTGGGAAATCGATATCTGGGGCAAGGTGGAGAAGGGCGTGCAGGCGCAGAAGGCCGAATACCACGCGACCGAGGCCGACTGGCGCGCCGGCTACCTGACGCTCGTCGCCGACGTGTCGAGCACGTACTTCCAGATCCTCCAGTTCGACGACCAGATCGAGCAGGAACAGCGCACGCTCGACAAGAACCGGCGGATCCTCGCGATCTACCAGTCGATGCTGGCGAACGGCATCGCGCCGCAGACGGAAGTGCTGCGGCAGAGCGCGGAGATCAACCGGCTGTCGACCGATCTGATCGAGCTGCACCGTTCGCGCGACACGGCCGAGAACGCGCTCGCGACGCTATTGGGCGTGCCGGCCGGCGAATTCCGGATGCCTGCCGGCCATCTCCGGCAGCGCGTCAAGCTGCCCGACGTGCCGATGGGGCTGCCCGCGCAACTGCTCGCGCGCCGGCCGGATGTGGTCGCCGCGCAGTATCGCGTGCTCGAATCGTATGACGAAGTGGGCGCGGCGAAGCTGGCGCAACTGCCGTCGATCAGCCTGACGGGGCGCGGCGGCACGGCGGCGTTCGCGCTGTCGGACCTGTTCAAGGCGTTCACGTTCAGCTTCCTGCCGAGCATCAACCTGCCGATGTTCGATCCGAGCGTGCGCGCACACATCAAGACGACCGAGGCGCAGACGAAGGTCGCCGAGCAGCAGTACCGGCAGACCGTGTTCACCGCGTTCAAGGAGGTGGAAAATGCACTCGTCGATCTCGACGCGCACAAGCGGCAGCGCGTCCAGCTTCAGCAGCAGGGCGAGCGCCTGCGTACCGTCGCCGCGCAGGTCGAGGCACAACTCAAGGAAGGGCTTGTCTCGCAGCTCGAGGTGCTCGAATCGGAACGTTCGGTGGCGTCCGCGGAGCTCGCGCTGCTCGCCAATCATCAGCAGATTCTGAGCGACACGGTCACGCTCTACAAGGCGATCGGCGGCGGCTGGCGCGCGGTCGAAATCTCGAATGCAAGCAGCGAGCCCGCCGGCCAGGCGATGCAATGAACACGCCAGCCTTGCTCAGCCATGCGATCGGCGCCAGCCGATTGACTACCGTCATCCGTCGCCTAAACTTTTTTCACGCTCGTGCTGCCATGTGCCATGGCGGCGCGGCGTCACAAGGGTGGTTCGCAAGCGCGTCGCGTGCCCTGCGCCGCGTACCCATTGGCGGGCGCATGTCGATCGTTGGCCGAATCATGGTTCCAGACGCCGCTTCGATTGCCGAGAAACAGGCCGCGCTCGATCGCCAGTTCGACATCGTGCTGAAGCCGGTTTCCCATCCGGAGCTGAGCGAGATCCGGATCGACAAGGCGCTGTTCGCCGTCGGGCGGACCAACGCGCCGTTCGCGTCCGCGCGGCCCGAGCTCGTGGCCGACCTGTCGCGCCGCCATGCGCGCCTCTTCTTCGAAGGCAGCGCGGCCTATGTCGCCGATCTCGGCAGCAAGAACGGAACGGCCGTCAACGGCGTCGACGTCGGCGACAAGCCGCACCTGCTGCGCGACGGCGACGAGCTGCGCTTCGCCGGCACACTGGCGTACCGCGTCACGTTCGTGCCGCGCGCGACGCACCCGCCGGCGCGGCCGGCCGTCGTCACGCTGTCGCCGGAGCGCGGCGATCTCGGCCTGCAACCGGTCATCATTACCGCCTTCCCGTTCCTCGTCAGCAAGACTGACGACACCTTCGCCTGTTACCGGAACGCGTATCCGCACCAGGTCAACTACCTGTCGCGGCGCCATGCGCACATCTACGTGCAGGACGGCGACGTCCTCGTGGAAGATCTCGGGAGTACGAACGGCACCTTTGTCGACGGCCGGCGCCTCGACGAGCATGCGGTGCCGCTCGGCGACGGCGCGATGCTCGCGTTCGGCGGCGATCACTTCGTCTATCGGGTCGGCGTGCAGCGCGAGCCGGGGCCGGACTCCACCGTGACGGCCACGTCGTCGAGCGGAGCCGGCGCGAATGCGGCCGTCGAGGACGCCGACCGGACGACTTTCGTCGATACCGCGCATTCGTTCCTCGACATCTTCTGCACGGTTCCGGCCGTTCAGCAGGACGACGAGGTGAACCCGCACGCCGCGCAAGGCGCCGCCGAAACCGCGCATGACGCGCGCCGCCGGCGCGGCAGGTTCGAAGTGTTCCTGTCGGAGCTGAGCGAGGCGTTCGGCGGCAGCGGGCACGTCAACCTGCGCCGGCTCGGCGGGTGGAGCGGCGGGCTGCTTGCGGTGGTCGTCGTGCTGCTCGCGACGCTGTATTTCCAGGACGCGCCGCTGCGCGAGATGCGCGCGCTGCTGGCGCGCGGCGACACCGCGCATGCGGCGCAACTCGCCGACCGCCATCTCGCGAACGATCCGGACGACACGGCGTTCCTCGCGCTGGGCACCGAGGCGCTCGTCCGGTCGAAAGTACCGGACTGGATCGCCGCGATGAACCTGCGCGCGTTCGACCGCGCGCGTGCCGTCGTGCAGGACATGCGCACGCTGGCCCGCCACAACGCCGACGCACGGCCGCTCGTCGACGAGATCGCGTGGATCGGCGAGCTGCAGGCGTTCGTTGCCGGCCGCGGCGAGCCGGACGCGCCGATCCGCATCTACCGCGACGAAGCGCCGATCAAGGCATTGACCGGCCGCTGGAACGACGACCCGGGCGCGCATCAGCGGCTGCTCGACCGGATTTCTTCATACGTTCCCGCGTTCGGCGTGCGGTATGCCGACGCGCTCAGCCAGCTGCGCAAGCTGCAAAGCGACAACTCCGTCTACGTGGCCGCGCTCGAACGCTTGCAGCGCGCGATCGCGGCGGCGCTCGACGACGACCGGCTCGACGGTCTCCCCGCGCTGCTCGCCGATTACGAGCAGCGCTATCCGCGCCTCGGCGGCCTCGACGCGGTGCGGGCCGATCTGCAGCAGTACACGCAGTTCGAGAGCGACGCGCGCGCCGGGCACGGGCCGGCCGTGCTCGATCGCCTCAGGCAGTTCCATTTCGCGACGCCGCCATTCGCGGCGCATGCCGCGACGCTGGAACGGCTCGCTTCCTCGGGAGGGCACGGTGAAGCTCGACAGTCTCCTTAAGCGCGCGCGGCAGGCGCCGCCGCCGGAGCCGCCGCGCCCGCTCGGCGAGGCGCTGGAGGATCACAGCGCCGAAGGGATCGCGATCCTGACGGCGCGGCCGTGGCGGCTCACGCAGGCGACCATCCTCGCGTTGGTCGGGCTCGTCGTGTGCGCGCTGCTGTGGTCGTTCGTCGGCCGCGCCGACGTCATCGTGACCGCGCAGGGCGCACTCGCGCCGGAATCCGAGGTGCGCCGCATCTATGCGCCGGTCGACGGCGAGCTCGTGGACATCTATATCGCCGAAGGCCAGCCGGTCGAGAAGAACGACGTGATCGGCCGGATCAACGCGCGCGGCGCGATCGAGGCGGCGACCAACGCGCTCGATGCGCGGCTCAAGCTCGACGACGCGGAGCGCGAGTGGAAGCAGTTTCCGGACAAGAAGCAGCTGATGGCGCGCAAGGCCGACGCGCTGAAGCAGCAGATCGAGGTGGAAGAGCACGTGCACCAGAACCGCATCGCCGAAGGCACTAGCAAGCTCGCGCAATCGCAGCGCGCGCAGATCGACGAAGCGCGCAGCAACATCGACAACGCGCGCCACGCGCTCGATCTCGCGAAGGACGAACAGGACAAATACGCGCGCCTGTTCGCGCTGCCGGGCGGTGGCGGCGTGTCGCAGAGCCAGGTGGAGCAGAAGCGCAGCGCGTACCTGCAGGCCCAGGACAGCTACCGCGTCGCGCAGGCGCGGCTCACGCAGCTCGAGGCGCAGCAGAGCCACGATTTCGCGCAGGCGAAGGCGCAGCTCGAAGGCAGCGGCGAGACGCTGACGGGCCTGCGCATCCAGTACGACGCGACGGTGCGCGACATCGCGAACACCGAGGAGAAGCTGCGCCTGCAGGTGCAGACGGCGCGCCTCGCCGCCGATGCCGCCGCGCGCATCCGCTTCGAGAACATCGACAAGGACAATTTCCTGCTCGTGCTGGCGCCGGTCTCCGGCGTGATCACCGATGTAACCACGACGCAGCCCGGCGACAAGATCCTCGCCAACACGCCGCTCGGCAGCATCGCGCCGTCCGACGCGCGGCCGGTGGTAAAGGTCGCGATCGCGGAGCAGGATCGCGCGTTCCTGCATGAAGGGCTGGCCGTGAAGCTCAAGTTCAATGCGTTTCCGTACCAGCGCTACGGCGTGGTCGACGGCACGCTCGAGTACATCTCGCCCGCGACCAAGCCGCAGGCGCAGACCAAGGAACCCGTCTACGAAGGCCGCGTGGCGCTGGCGCGCGATTCGTACGTGATCGCCGGCACGAAGTACCCGCTGCGCTACGGGATGACGGCCACGGCGGAAATCGTGGTGCGCGAGCGCCGGCTGATCGGGTTCGCGCTGGACCCGTTCAGGCAGATCGCGGGCTGACGGACAGGAGCAAGGGGAACGACATGACGGCAATCGTGCGTATCGACGACGAGGTGATCGGCACCGATGACTTCATCCGCGTGCTGAAGCTCACCGGGCAATTCGAGGGCCTCGTCGAACAGCAGGTTCGCGACCGGCTGACGGTGAACGCGGCGAAGAAGATGGGCATGCAGGTGAGCCCGGAGGAAATCCAGGAGCGCGCCGACCAGTTCCGCCGCGTGCGCGGCCTGCACCGCGCCGCGGACATGAACCGCTACCTGGACGTGTTCGGCATCAGTCTCGACGAGTTCGAGCGGTTCATCACCGACACGCTGTACCAGGAGAAGACGCTCGACACGGTGTGCAGCGACGCGGCCGTCGAAGCGTACTTCAAGCTCAATTCGCCGAAGTTCGACAGCATCGAGGTCAGTCACATCGTACTGGATGCGGAAGGCAAGGCGCGCGAGATGATGGCGATCCTGGAGGACGACCCGGACAGCTTCGGCGACATGGCGCGCGAGCATTCGATCGCCGACACGAGCGAGCGGGGCGGGGTGATCGGCAAGGTGCTGCGCGGCTCGCTGAAGACGGATATCGAGGCCAAGGTGTTCAACGCGCACGTGGGCGACCTGCTCGGGCCGTTCGCGGCGCCCGACGGCGCGTTCTTCGAGATCTTCTCGGTCACCGCGAAACACCCGGCCGCGCTCGACGCCGACGTCGCGTCGGAAGTGCGCCGCCTGCTGCGCGAGGAGTGGCTCGCCGAGCGCGCGCAGGAACACATCATCGAGGCACGCTGACCACGGAGAATCGCAACGATGGACGCCCAAGCCCCCGCTCCGGCCAGCACCCCGTCGCTCGCAGCGTTTCTCGCGTCGGTGGAGCCGCTGTCGCTCTTCTCGCGCGAGGAACTCGATCGCATGGCCGCGCATGCGCAGGTGCGCACCTACGCGTTCGGCGACACCGTCTGCCACCGCGGCGAACCGGCCGAGGGCCTGTACGTGCTGCGATCCGGGGCCGTGCGCCTGATCGCCGACGAGCGCGGCAAGGAAACCAGCGTCGGCGTGCGCAAGGAACGCGAGGTATTCGGCGAGATGGCGATGCTGCGCGACTGCTGGCACGAGGTGTCGGTGCGCGCGTCGACCAAGACCGAGGTGCTGTGCATCCCGCGCAGCGCGATCGAGCCGATCCTGCGCGACAATCCCGCCGCGCAATCGTTCGTGACGAGCTATGTCGCGATCAGCTCGGCCGGCGGTTTCGTCACGCGGCTGTTCGACCTGCGCGGCAAGCTGACGCGCGCCGAGCTCGAGGAATACGTGTCGAGCGTCGGCGTGAAGCGCGTCGCGGCCGGCAAGGAGATCGTCCGGCAGGGGCCGGGCGGCGACCTGCGGCTGTATGTCGTGCGCCAGGGCGAGGTGAGCGTGTCGTGCCACGAGGACGGCAACGACTACCCGCTCGCGACGCTCGGCGCTGGCGAGATCTTCGGCGAGCGCGCGTGCCTGCTGCGGCAGGAGCAGGCCGCGACCGTCACCGCCGTCACCGATACGCGCCTGCTCGTCATTCCGGAAAAGACCGTGCACGTGATGCTCGAGCGCAACCCGAAATTGCGCGAGGTGCTCGAGGAGCGCATCCGTTTCGTCGACCAGGAACTGCAGCGCCAGAAGAAGCTCGCCGAACGGCGCCGCCGCCCGCTGCAGATCGATATCGGCGCCGACGCCGCGTTCGGCGAGCGCATGATCAAGCGGTTCGTGCTGGTCGAGCAGGCCGAGGAAATGGATTGCGGGGCGGCATGCCTCGCGATGATCTGCCGTCACTACGGCATCGCGATGACGCTCGGCAAGCTGCGCGATCTCGCGAACGTGACGACGCAGGGCGCGACGCTCGACAGCCTCGCGCGCACCGGCGAGGCGGTCGGCTTCGCGACGCGCGGCGTGCAGTGCACGTACGAGGCGCTGCTCGGCTTCGACCTGCCGTTCATCGTGCACTGGGAGGGATACCACTACGTCGTCGTGTACGGCGTGTCGAAGTCGTGGGTGCGGATCGCCGATCCGGCGCTCGGCTTCAGGAAGCTGAGCGTCGAGGCGTTCGAGCGCGGCTGGAGCGGCACCTGCCTGCTGTTCACCGCGAACCCGCAGGCGGCGCCGCAGGCCGAGTCGCGTTCGCCGTGGGTGCGCTTCATCGGCTACCTGCGCCCTTACCGGAAGATCCTCGCGCATCTGTTCCTGGCGACCTTCGTGATCCAGGTGCTGGGCGTCATCCCGCCGCTGATCATCCAGAGCGTGCTGGACGGGGTGATCGTGCACCAGAACGTCAGCCTGCTGCACCTGCTGATCGCCGGGCTCGTCATTTCGCACGTGTTTACCCAGCTGATGACCACGATCCGCGCGCATCTGTCCAACTTCATGGTGCGCAGTCTCGACTTCGCGATGATGTCGCAGTTCTACAAGCACACGATGTCGCTGCCGTATTCGTTCTTCGCGCGCCGCAAGAGCGGCGACGTGTTCGCGCGCTTCCAGGAAAACCAGACGATCCGGGCGTTCCTGACGGAGTCCACCGTCACCACCGCGCTCAATCTTCTGATGATCTTCATCTACTTCACGATCATGTTCCTCTACAACGTGAAGATGACGCTGGTGCTGATCGCCTTCGTGATCCCGATCATGGCGCTCACCGCGCTCGCGACACCGAAGCTGAAAGGCTATGCGCGCGAGGTGTTTGCCGCGTCCACCGATGCAAAGTCGCTGCTGATGGAAACGCTCGGCGGCGTCGAGACCGTGAAGGGCATGGGCATCGAGCGGTCGGTGCGGCTGAAGTGGGAGCGCAAGTATGCGAAGGCACTCGACGTCCAGTACCGCGCGCAGGCATTCCATATCGTGGTGGCGCTGGGCAGCCAGCTGCTGAATGCGGCGACGACGATCGTGATCCTGTGGGTCGGCGCGAACCTCGTGCTCGCGCACGAACTCAGCATCGGGCAGCTGATCGCCTTCAATGCGTTCATGGGCAGCGTGCTGGCGCCGCTGATGGGGCTCGTCGGCATGTGGAGCCTGATGAACGACGCGGCGGTGGCGATGGAGCGGCTCGGCGACGTCCTCGACATCGCGCCCGAGCAGCAGCCGTCCGAACTGGCGTCGCGCGTGCTGCTGCCCGACCTGCAGGGCGATATCAGCTTCGACGGCGTGTATTTCCGCTATGGCGGCAACGAAACGCCTTACGTGCTGGAGAACATCAACTGCACGATCAAGCGCGGCGAGATGGTGGCGATCGTCGGGCGCAGCGGCTCGGGGAAAACCACGCTGGCGAAGCTGCTCGTGGGCTTCTATGCGCCCACCGACGGCAAGATCATGGTCGACGGTTACGACATGAGCGCGATCGACAAGGCTTACTACCGCGCGCAGATCGGCTACGTGATGCAGTCCAACCTGGTGTTTTCCGGATCGATCGCCGAGAACATCGCATGCGGCGACGCGAGCCCCGACTGGCGCCGCATGGAGGAGGTCGCCCGGATGGCCGACGCGCATGCGTTCATCAGCAAGTTGCCGCTCGGCTACGAGCAGGTGGTGGGCGAGCGCGGCGTGGGCCTGTCGGGCGGCCAGATCCAGCGGCTTTGCATCGCGCGCGCGCTGTATCACGACCCGCGCCTGCTCGTGTTCGACGAGGCGACGTCGTCGCTCGACACGCAGTCGGAGAGCAACATCCTCGCGAACATGCACGAGATCCTGCAAGGGCGCACGGCGGTGATCATCGCACACCGGCTCAGCACCATCATGCGTGCCGACAAGATCCTGGTCCTGTACGAAGGCGCGATCGTCGAACAGGGCTCGCACGACGAACTGGTCGCCCTCAAGGGCATGTATTACCAGCTCGTGCAGAAACAGCTGGGCGCATCATGAAGCTCTTCGACCCGCACGGATTCGGCAACTCCGCGATCTCGTATGGCGGCCTGCTCGAGAAGATCGAGATCCTGCGCTCGATGCTGCGCTGGGCGCCCAAGCTCGAGCGCGCCGACATCGAGAAGCTGCTCAACCAGGCGAACGTGTTGCGCGACGAAGTGATGCAGATGTCGCGCAAGGAGCGCTTCGTCGAGGCGGCCGTGGCCGCGCCGGACACCGCCGACACGCCCGACACGCCCGACACGCCGGAACCGGCCGCGCCTGCGGCGCGCCGGCGCCGGCAGGCACTGATCGAGCGCAGCTTCATCTTCGAGGGGATCTTCGGCGACAATCCGAAGCTGCTCGCCGCGCTCGAAATTGCCGAGAAGGCCGCGCCGACCGATCTGCCCGTGCTGATCGACGGCGAGAGCGGCACCGGCAAGGAACTGATGGCGAAAGTCATCCACGCGAACGGGGCGCGCGCCGACCGGCCGTACATCTCCGTGAACTGCGGCGCGATTCCCGACAACCTGCTCGAATCCGAGCTGTTCGGGCATCGGCGCGGCGCGTTCACCGGCGCGTCGAACGATCGCAAGGGCAAGTTCGAGAGCGCGCACACCGGCACGATCTTCCTCGACGAGATCGGCGAGCTGCCGCTGTCGGGCCAGGTCAAGCTGCTGCGCGTGCTGGAATCGCACGAGATCCAGCGGGTCGGCTCGGACGAGCCGATCACCGTCGATACGCGCATCGTCGCCGCCACCAACAAGAATCTGCGGAAATTGAGCGAGCAGGGGCTGTTTCGCGAGGATCTGTTCTACCGCCTGAGCGTCATTCATCTGACGTTGCCGGCGCTGCGCGAGCGGCGCGACGAAATCCCGCTGCTGCTCGCGTACTTCGGCGACGAGGCGGCAGGCGCGCTGAAGCGCCGGCCCATCAAGACGACGCCGAAGCTGCGCGACTTCCTGCTGGCCTACGCGTATCCGGGCAACATCCGCGAATTGCGCAACCTGGTCTACCGCCTGTCGTGCCTGGCCGGCGAGGTCGCGGATATCGAGCACCTGCCCGAGGACATCCGTCCGAAAGCCGCGTCGAGCATCGTTCATTCGGCGGAAGACGGTACGCCGGGCAGGCCGATGTCGCTCAGCGACGCGAAGCGGGCCGCCAGCGACGAGGCCGAGCGCGCGTTTCTCGAGCGCGGGTTGCAGGAGACCGGCGGCACCGTCGCCGAACTGGCGCGCCGTTGCGAGATGAACCGGTCGCACCTGCAGATGCTGCTCAAGAAGCACGGCATCCGTTCGAAAGCGTTCCGTCATCCGGACGGCACGACGCCCGACAAGGAGGCGTGAGCGTCACCCGCGCCCGCCCGATCGAGCGGCGTCGATCAGAGCCGCACGGCAGGATTGGCGAGCGTCCGGTCCGACGCATCGGGATCGTCGGCGCGGATCACGATGGCGGTGACGTTGTCCCGCCCGCCCTTGCGCAGCGCGAGGTCAACGAGCGCCTCCGTTGCGCGCGCGCAATCGCCGCACGCGAGGGCGGCCGAGAGGTCGGCTTCGTCCAGCTCGTTGCTCAGGCCATCGCTGCACAGCAGGAACATGTCGCCGTCGCACACGTCGATGCGCCGTTCGTCGAGATGCAGCCGCTCGGCGGCGCCGACGGCGCGCGTGATCAGGTGCTGCGACGGGTGATGGCGCGCCTGCTGCGCGCTCAGGTGGCCCTGCGCCTGCAGTTCCGCGACGTGGCTGTGATCGAGCGTGAGCTGCGTCAGGCGCGCGTCGCGGTACAGGTAGATCCGGCTGTCGCCGGCCCAGACCCAGCCGCATTGACGGCCGCTCGCCAGCAGCACCGCCACCGTGCTGCCGATCATGCGTACGCCGCGCTGGGCGGCCGATTCGCGCAGGCGTGCGTTGACGGCGTCGAGCGCGGTGCGCGCGGCCTCGATGAAGTCCGCCAGCGTGGCCGGGGTGGCCAGCCGCTCCAGCGCCTGCACGATCGTCCGGCTCGCGAGATCGCCGGCCGAATGGCCGCCCATGCCGTCCGCAACGGCCCACAGGCCACGGTGCGGCAACGCGAGGCAGTCGTCTTCGTTGATCTCGCGAACCCGGCCGACGTCAGTGCGCGAAGCCGAAGTCCATTGCAGTTCTGCGCTCACGGCGCGCCATTCCTTTCATTAGCGTGAACAGGATCTAGACCAGCCGGTTCCTGCCGTCCGCACCGACCCCGACCACGATGTTCGCGCCGGCCGCCGAGTTCGCGACGTCGATGTTCTGGATCTGGTTGAGCACCTGGTTCGCGTAGAACGTGTTGTACGTCTGATAGAGGTTGACGACGGGCCCGAACGCCGGAACCGGCGGCGCATAGGGCTGGATCCAGCCGAATACCCACGGCGCGCCTGCGCCGCGAATGAACGACATCGTCTTGCGATCGATGTCGCGCTGCATGTGAAGGTCGGTAATCGCGAGCGAGGTCATGATGAGTCTCCGTATGGGGGCTTGCCGACGGACCGGTACCCGATACGTGCAAACCGCGTGCCATGCGTGACGCAACCCGCTTGCATCGCGCGGGCGCGTGCGTCGACCCGGTGAGCGCCGCACGCGGCAAGGCGCGGCGCGATCGACCCGCGCTGCTTGCATGCTAGTGCGTCGCGGCCTGGTCCTGCAATGGTTGTACGCAAGCCAACAGTTGCGCCCGCGACCGTAGCCGCGAAACCGACAGGTGCGCCGGCAGACGCGGAAGGCTGTCCGGCGCGCCAACTGGTGCCGTCGCACCAACATACTCCCCGTCGAATGGTTGGCCGCGCGGCGACAGCGCGGCCCCCGGCTCGCCGGGCATGTCCCGTCACGCCTTGCGCGACGGGCTCCGGATGACTGGCACGCTTGATGCAGGTGAGTTGGCAACCGGCTAACCCTTCGGCAACACGGGCGGCCGCCAACCCGCAGACGGAGCCAGTCATGAAACTCGACCTTCAACCAGTGAACAGCACCGTGTTCCGCACGGCGGCTGGCGCGGCTGAAGCGATCGCGTGTGCGGCTTCGCTGCCCGTCGGCGACGAAGCACTGCCGCTCGGCGCACACCTCGTTTCCGATCGCGCCGGCTATAGCCACCACGGCATCTATGTCGGCGACGGGCGTGTCGTCCACTACGCGGGGCTGTGCGCATCGCTGCATCGCGGCCCGATCGAGGAAGTCACGCTCGAACGCTTCGCCGCCGGTCACGCGGTACGCATCGTGCCGCATCCGTATGCGACGTATGCGGGGCGCACCGCGGTGCTGCGCGCGCGCTCCCGCCTCGGCGAAAACCACTATCGCCTGCTGACGAACAACTGCGAGCACTTCTGCACGTGGTGCGTGGAAGGCACCGGGCACAGCGAGCAGGTTCGCACATGCGTCATGCATCCGCGCACGGCACTTCGGTTCGCGCTGTCCGTCTGCCGCGCGTTGCTCGTGGCGCGGCGGGCGAGCGGGCGGTGTGTCGCGGCCGCATGAGCGACGTCTCGATGCATTCGACATGGCCACCAGGGGGCTCACATGAACGGAACCGGATCTTCCCTGCGCATGCAGGTCGACAAGTGGCTCGCCCCGAGCAGTTTTGTTCCGGCGCGCGTCGTGCGTTTCAGCCGCATGCCTGCGCAGCGCCGCCGCTTTGTCTGCGTCGAGGCCGCGCATCCGGCCGGCACCATCGCGATCTTCTTCTTTCGTCACGACGACGGCTCGTGGTGCGTGTTCCCGCCGGCCGATCGGCGGCCCGCGATGACGGCGCGGGCGGCCTGACCGTGTGCGCCGGGCCGAGCAGTGTGCCCGTCAACGCAACAGCGTCGGACGCGGCCGGGATGCCGCTGCCTCGGCCGCCGGGGTGCGCGCCAACGCAGCGCCGTGTGCATCCGTATGCAGATACGGGAAAGGCTGAGGCGCGAGCATCGTCTGATGCGCGCGGACCATCGCGCCCCCCGTGATGGCGGCCATCGCCTGCCGGTCGAGGTCGACGCTTTCGGGAAGATCGTTGATGACGAGCACGCCCATGGTTTGCTCCGCGAAATCGGATGGGAGGAGGGCCGCCGCGCAGCATCGCGAGATGCGCGCATACCGGGAATCTGTCCAGTATAGGTTTCGTGGAATGGCCGCGTGCGCCGGAAGCGGATCGGCCCGACATCTAGTTCCGGCACCGATTGCGCAGGGCCTTACCGCAGACTAGTATGATTTGTTAGACATCCTGTCAGAAGGCCGGCGGCCGGTGCGGTGCAGCCGAATTCGTCTGACGATGACGTGGCGGCGCCGTGACGCGCCGAAGCGGGTCGGCAAGCTGAAGCTGAGTAGACGGCATACGAATGATGAGCTTTACGCAGCTGATTCAGACATTCCAGAGCGGGGCGCTGTCGCAGGACGCGTTCTTCTCGGAGATCGACCGGGTGCTGGCGACCGATCAGGTCGATTGCGCGCAGCTGCGCGAAGTGCTCGACCAGACGCAAACCACGCAGCCGCTGTCGGACGAGATCTATGCGGAAGTGCTGAAGCGCATCGAACGGTGTCGCGACAGGACGGCATCCGCCGGCGACGCCACCCGGATCCAGGAGAGCCCGCTTCACGCGGAGGCCCGCCCGGGCACCCAGCCCGGCCCGTCGAACGGCGCCATGTTCGTCGACAGCGAGCGCGTGAAAGGCATCGGCGATACGCTGAACGGGCGCTTCGTGCTGGAGGAGTGCCTCGGTGTCGGTGGGATGGGCACCGTGTACAAGGCGCTCGACCTCCGCAAGCTGGAGGCGTCGGATCGCAAGCCGCACATCGCGATCAAGGTGCTCAACGTGCAGTTTCGCGGCCAGCCGACGTCGCTGATCGCGCTTCAGCGCGAAGCCCGCAAGGCGCAGACGCTCGCCCATCGCAACATCGTCACCGTCTACGACTTCGATCGGGACGGCCCGCTCGTCTACCTCACGATGGAATATCTGTCGGGCAAGCCGCTCAGCAAGGTGCTGCGCGCGCCGGGCTTCACGGGCATGCCGCTCGATGCCGCATTGCCGATCATCGCCGGCATGGGCCACGCGCTCGCGTATGCGCACGAACGCGGCTTCGTCCACTGCGATTTCAAGCCCGCCAATGTGTTCCTCACCGACAGGGGCGAAGTGAAGGTGATCGACTTCGGGATTGCGCGTGCGTTCCAGCGGCGCGACGAGGATCCCGACGTGACCGTGTTCGACCCGGCGAGCCTCGGCGGCATCACGCCGGCCTATGCGAGCCCGGAGATGTTCGAGCATCGCGAACCGGATCCGCGCGACGACGTCTATGCGCTTGCCTGCGTCACCTACGAATTGCTGACCGGGCACCATCCGTACAATCGGCTGTCGGCTACGCAGGCGCGTCACGAGCACCTGCGGCCCGAGCGCCCGCCCGGCCTCGATCGCACGCAATGGCGAACCTTGAGCGCCGCGTTGTCGTTCGACCGCGCGACGCGCACGCCGGGCGTCAACCTGTTCCTGGACGGCATGGGCGTGCTCGAGCGCCGTACGCCGGCATCGGGGGTACGCGTCGGGGCGGCCGTGGGCGCTTGCGTGCTGGCGGCGGTCGCCGTGCTCTGGTACGGCTACCAGGCGCTTTCGCTCAGCGGCGAAAGGCACCCCGCAGCGGACACACTCGCGCAGGCGCCTGCGGGCGGTGGGGATGCCGCGAAGACGGGGGCCGCAGCCGGCAGCTCGCCCGCGGCTGCCACGAACGCCACACCCGCTCCTGCCGGCGAGCCGGCACCGCCGCCGGCCATCTCGCTGCCATCCGTGATGGCTGCGCTGGCGCGCATCCCTTGTTCGGCGCTGGATGCGTCGGTGCAGGATCATGTGCTCCAGGTGCGCGGCTACGTGGAATCCGGTGTCGGCATCGGGCGGTTGCGCACGGCGCTCAACGGCATGCCGGGCGGGCAGGCGGCGAATCTCGAGGTGCGTCCGGTCGATGCGCACAATTGCGAGGTCGTGAGCGCGCTCGCGCCTTACTGGCGATCGAATCGGGCGTCGTCGCACGCCGCGTCGATCCGCACGCGGCCGCCCGATGCGCCGCTCGCGGAAGGCAACCCGCTGGTCATCGACATCACGACACCCGGTTACGACGCGTACGTGAACGTCGATTACTACGTGCTGAACGGGAGCGTCGTGCACCTCGTGCCGAGCAGCCACGCACGCGACAACCAGGCGCCGCCGAATTACGCCGCCACGATCGGCAGCATGGGCGACTGGGTGATCGGCAAGCCGTTCGGCACCGAGATGATCGTGCTCCTCGTCACGCCGGCGCCGCTGTTCGACGGGCTTCGCCCGCCATCCGAGCCGCGCGCCGCCTATCTCGCGGCCGTCGATCGGCAATTGAAACTGTTCGAGGCCAGGTACGGCGCGGACCACATTGCCGCCGATTTCGTGCAGATCACCACGCATGCCGGCGGCAAATGATCGCCCCTGTCAGCGGACTAGCGATTCCGCCGCCTTGTGAATCGCCTTGCGGATGCGGGGAAACGTGCCGCACCGGCATCCGATGTGCTTCATGGCCTCGTCGATCTGGCGGTCGTCCGGGCGGGGGCAGCCCATGAGCAGGGCCGTGGCGGCGACCAGCTGGGCGCTCTGGCAATAGCCGCATTGCACGACGTCGACGGCGACCCACGCGTCCTTCAATGCCCGCGCTTCAGGGCTGTCCAGCCCTTCTACGGTCGTGATGCGCGCGCCGTCCAGCGTACCGACCGGAATCTGGCAGGCCGGCACGGCCTGATCGTTCAGCAGCACCGTGCATGCCCCGCAGATCCCGACGCCGCAGCCGAACTTCGTGCCGGTCAGCTTCCGTTCGCACCGAATCACCCAGAGCAGCGGGGTGTCGGGCTCGGCATCGAGGTGAGCGGTTTCCCCGTTGATACGGACTGACACCATCGGTCGTCTCCTTGCTGGGGCAGGGGCGGCTTGGCGAGCGGCAGCGTGCGATGGCGCACGCCCGTGAGCGCATACAGCGCATTCGCCACGGCCGCTGCAATCGGCGGCGTGCCCGCTTCGCCAACGCCGTGCGGCTCGGTCCCGCCTGCCACGACTTGCGTGACGATCTCGGGACAGGTTTCCATGTTGACCAGCGGGTAGTCGTCGAAATAATGCTGCGCGACTTGTCCTTTCTCGATCGTGATCGCCTGCTCCAGCGCGGCCGACAACCCGAAGATGATTCCGCTTTCCATCTGCTGCTCCACGAGGTTCGGATTCACGGCCAGCCCGCAGTCGATCACGCAGACCACGCGCGTCACGCGAAAGCCGTCGCCTTCCTGCCGGAGCTCGGCGACTTGCGCGACCACGCTGCCGAACGATTCGTGCATCGCGATGCCGCGCGCGCGTCGTGCGCCGGTCTCGTCACGCCATGCCAGCGGCGAACGCCAGCCGGACAGCGCGGCGAGCGCCCGCAACACGGCCGCATGGCGCTGGTGCGCCGGCTGCTTCAGCATGTCGAGGCGAAACTGGATCGGGTCTTGCCGTGCGAGCGCCGCCATCTCGTCGATGAAACTCTCGACGAAGAAGGCCTGATGCGAGTGCCCGACCGAGCGCCAGTAGCCCACGGGCACCGGCAGCGCCACCGTGTTGTGCCGGACGAGCACGTTCTCGCATTCATAGGGCTGGTCGAATGCGCCTTCCGCCGTGGTGGCGTCGGTCAACCGCTTCGCGGCGATACTCGGGATGCCGAAGGTTCGGGGCATCGCCTGCGCGCTGATCGACTGGCTCGCCGAGATGCCTTTCCATGCGACCAGCCTGCCGTTCGCATCGACGGCGCCGCTGTATCGCGCCACGCAGGCCGGGCGGTAGAAGTCGTGCGTCATGTCCTGCGGGCGCGACCAGATCGTCTGCACGGGCCGCCCCTTTGCATGGCGCGCGATGGCGGCGGCCTGCGCGATGAAGTCGACCTCGAGCCGCCGGCCGAAGGCGCCGCCGATCAATTGCTGATTCACGACCACCTTGTCTTCGTCAAGACCCAGCAGCGCCGCGACTGCCTTGCGCGCCAGCATCGGAACCTGCGTCCCGACCCAGATCGTCGCCGCGTCGTCGTCGACCCGCACCGTGCAATTCATGGGTTCCATCGCGCCGTGAGCCAGATAGGGCGCTTCGTATTGCGCGACGAACGGCTTCGCGCCGCTCAGCGCGGCATCGGCGTCGCCGTTGGCGTAGAAGACGTGGCCGCCCGCGTCGCCGTCGAGGGCGCGCGTCAACGCCGCGCGGACATCCGCTGAATTCACGCCGGCGGCCGGCCCGTGGTCCCATGTGACCGACAACTGGCACAACGTCCGCATCGCGATGAACGGATTGTCCGCGATGACGGCAACGCCTCCCGTGCCGCCGTGGTACGGCTCGACCCTGACGATGCCGGTCACGCCTTTCAGGCTCGCGACCCTGGACTGGTCGAAATCCAGCGCCTGTCCGCCGAGTGTCGGACACATCGTGACGCTCGCATACAGCAGCGTGTCCGGCAGCGCGTCGATGCCGAAACGCGCGCTGCCATCGAGCTTCGAGCGCGCCTCGATGCGGCCCAGCCGTTTCCCGACGAGCGTGAACGCCTTCGGGTCCTTGAGATCGACATGCGTCGGGCGCGGCATGTCCCGCGCGAGCTGGACGAGTTCGCCATACGTCGCGGCGCGTCCCGATCGATGCAGCACCCGGCCGGCTTTCGTCTCGCACTCCGCAACCGGCACGCCCCAAAGCTTCGCCGCTGCGCTGCACAGCATGACGCGGGCCGTGGCGCCCGCCTCGCGCATGGGCCCCCACAGATCGATCAGGCTCGTCGAGCCTCCCGTCACCATCGAACCCACATAGCGTGCGCCGCGGCGCGCCAGCGCCTCCATCCCGCGAGCGAGCAGGCCATCGTCATCGGGACGAAACGGAAGGCCGTCGGCGAGGGTTTCGCGGTCCTTGTAGATCGTGTCGAGCGGGGACATGACGATGCGAACCCGGGACCAATCCGCGTCGAGCTCTTCCGCCAGCAGCATGGCCGCGCCGGTGTGTACCCCCTGGCCCATCTCGGATTTGCTCATGACGATCGTCACGTCGTTAGTCGAACTGATCATCACCCAGCCGTTCAGCGGCACACCGTCGCCCGACATCTGCAACTGCGCGGGGATGGCCAGCCGGTCGTCGGGGCGCCACCATGCCCAGCCGATCACCAGCCCGCCCGCCGCACCCGCACTGCCCAACAGGAAGGTTCTGCGCTTCAACATGATGTGGTTCGCCGCGATGTGTCGATCGAGTCACTGCGCCTTCGATGAACCGGGCCGCGCGCCTCGATCATTCAATGTTTCAAACACAATCCAGCACTTCATTGCTGCTGCAATCACCTATATTAGTCACTGGTATCGGCGACTGCGAACCTGAATGTGATGCGCGTTTGAAACCCGTGCTGAAAACGCGGCCTGCTGCGGCCGGAAGGACAGGCCGGGCTTGCGGGACGCGAAGCGCATCGTGCAGCCCGATTCGAACGCACCACCCGCCGGAGGTCGTTGATGCTCGTCGACGAGGTTCACGCGTTGCTGCTTGACCTGCCGGCTCCGTGGCAAGACGCGTTCAGGCGTCATGGCCTCGACCTGTCCGATTCGGGCACGCCCGAGGAGACGGCGAATCGACTGAGCCGACCGCTGCCGATCGATTGGGACGATCCCCGCATTCACGATCTCTGCCCGAGCACCGAGCGGGCGATCGAGCCCGGCGACCCCGCGCGCAGCCTGATCTATCACATGCTTGCCCTGTCCGAGTGCCCGTCGCCGGATGCCGGCGTGCGTCTCGAGGCGATCGATTTGCTGGAGAACTACATCGATTCGCTGGCGCCGCTGCCGCCCGACTGGCAGACGCTCGACGTGGCGGTGCTGGCCTACCAGTATCGACCGGCACGCCGCACCGGACACCAGCAGCATGCGGACCGCGTGTTCTCGCGGCTCGGCATTGCCCGCAACGGCGACGTCGATGCGCACTATGACGCGCAGGCCCGCAGCTTCGTCCCGCACGTGCGGGACGGGATCGAGCATGTCCGCGCGATGCCGGCGCGCTATGGCGCGTTCCTCGTCCGCCGGGTCATCGGCCCCGACGCGCTCGCGCTGATCGAAGGCAGGCAATCGGGCGACGATCGGCGCACCTTCATCGAACCCGTGCGCAAGCTGTTTCCCGACGCGTGCCTGCCCGGACGCCGGCTGACGCTGGAATATGGCCACCGTCATGTCGGCGAGAAGCTGAAGCGGGCCGTCGCGGCGCGCTGGGGCGTGCAGCCGTCGCCATCGGGCGATCCGGACGGCGCACCGTATGCGGTCTGCTGCCAGGACCCCGGCGCGGCAACGCCTGCCGGTCCGGACGCACCGGCCGTCACCCTGAAGCGCTCGGGCGCGGCCGTGCTATTGATGCCGACCGCGCGGCCGATGATCGAGCCCGTGACGCCTGCCAATTTCGGCGTGCGCGACTTTCGCGTGCCGGCTCGATGGCCACTGGTGCCGCTCGCCAACCGGCGCTTCACGACGATGAGAATCATCACGAGCCTGTGGAAGCTGGTGCTGGCCGCGATCGACGAGGCAAGGCAGCAATATTTTCCGCACTTCGCGCCCGGATGGCTTCGATTTCCCGAACCCCGCAATGCGCCGGAATTCATCAACATCCGCCACAAGGTGCATGAGAACGGCACCTGCACGGATATGCGCGCCCATCCCGTCGAACGGCAGGACTTTCTCGGGGAAGTCGGTAAAGGCGGCTATCCCGCGCAGTTGTTTCTCGATCACTGCACCGAAGGGGTCGTGACGATCCGTATCGCGGAACTGGCGGAACACGCCGTGCTCCCGGCCTATTCGATCGTCGCTGCGCCGGATTTCTATCCGTACGCCGACCAGGCGGAACTGCAGCGCTGGTTCACGGACCGGCAGATCGATCCGAAGTCGCAGTTCAGAAGCGGCTCGCCGATCTCGCTCAGCGCCGAGCGGCTCGCGGCCAATCCCGGTCACGTCGATCCGTTCACGAACATGCGGGCGTTTTCGCCGAACGACGGGACGGTCGCCGTCGCGTTCAGCCTGGCGGCACGCGCAACGCGGCGGCCGGACAGGGCAGTGCATACGCCGCGCATGACTTCGTTCCTGTCGGACGCGTCTTCGGGTGTCTTCGCGCCCGGCTGGGACGTCACCTATGCGGGCAACCGGCGGGGTATCTTCCTCGCCACCTTCGGGTTGGGCAGCCCGTTCGCCGAAGACATCAAGCTCTGCGCGGCCTCGAACAGCTTCTGGCCTGCCGTGAGCCCGGATGCGTCGAGAACCTTCAATCGGTCCGACGCGCCGACCGCCATCCCCATGCTCGACCATGAACTCGGCTTGCATCCGTACCATCCGCTGGTCATGCGCGGCGACGAATCGAATACGCGGCGCGGATGGGACGGCGAATACGGCCCGTACCTGACGCCCGACGGCAGCGTGGATTACGCGGACATCGAACGCGCCGACTACGTCGCAAACGCGCTGCACGGCGAGATGCTGTATGGCGCATTCGAGCACGTCGATTCCACCGAGCTGATCCGGCGGATCAGTGCATTGCGCCATGCCGTCGCCGCTTGCGACGACGGGCAAACGCCTTCGCATACGAAGTTGTGGCTGGTATCCGCGCGGGCGCTTCGCGAAGCCGGCGACGCCCGGCGCTATCGCTTTCTTTTCGTCCTGCCTGCCGATGACGATGCGGCGCCGGAGCAGCACACGCCGGGACGGCTGCGCGTGCGCTACGGGCAGGCGATCCGTTGCGATGCGACCGACGCGAGGGCGGTCGGGCACGTGTTGCGCTGCGCACCGGGGCCTGACGCGCTCGGGCTTTACTGAGTGATTGCGATGCGATGAATGCATGCGACGTGCTCGTGGTTGGCGACGGGCCTGCCGGATGTGCCGCGGCGATCGCTGCGGCGAGGGCGGGCGGCCACGTGTGGATGCTGGGTCGCGGGCGTTCGCGCGCCGCGCCGGAATGCGTGTCCGGCGCGGCGCTCGCGTTGCTCGATCGACTGGCGCCGAATCTGGCCCGGCAACCGGATACCTGGCTCGATGGCCAGGCCGATGCGCAGCGGGGACGCGCGGTCATCCGCAGCCGCCTCGACGACGGCCTGCGTGCCGAAGCGATGGCAGCGGGGGTTCGCTATTCGAGCGCGCCCGCTGACGGACTTGTGCCGCGCGTCGAACACGGAACGGTCGTCGGCATCGCGCACGATGGCGGCGAAGGCGTCGTGATCGACGCGACCGGCATCAACGGATGGCTGCGTCGCGCGATTGGGCTCGACGTGGCGACCGACTCTTCGCCGTTCTGGCTTCGCCGCGGCTACGCGCGTGCGCACGGCGCGCGCATCGGCGCACACTGGGAAATCGCGCGTGGTGGCTGGCTATGGTTGAGGGCAACGTCCACGTTTCAGATCTGGACGTCGCTATCGACACTGCGCGATGGCGATATCGCATGGCCAGTGGACACCGCGCCAGTCGGGCCGGTATGGCGCGAGTGCAGGCGCTGGCGGTACCTGCGCCAGGCTGCGGGGGCGGGCTATGTCGTGTGCGGCGATGCGGCGGGCTATCTCGATCCCGCGACTGGAGACGGCTTGCGTTTTGCCATTGCTTCCGGCCTGCGCGCGGGCGCCCTGGCCGTCGAGGTCACGCGCCATCCCGATCGGGCGAGCGTGCTGGCCGCGCTGTACTGCGACTGGGTGACACAAAGCTACGAGCGCAACCGAGCCGTGCTGGCAAAGAGTTACGCGGATGCGGGGCTGGATATCGGGTGGCGCGACCCGGTGCGTCGATCGGATTGCAGCTCAGCGGTTCATGCGCCGTGAATGCCGGCGAGAAAGCGCTGGCTTCGTTTTTGTCGATGCAAAGAAGCCCGCCAGGCGAGAACGGCTTGGCGGGCTTTAAACGCCGCGAGAGCAAACTCGCGGCGGTCGGAGAGCTTCGGGACAACGTTATCGAATACGGCGACCACTGCGAGGAAGCAGGGTGACTGCTTACAGGCCCAGCTTCGCAAGAACCTGGCCGCCCAGGTTGTTGATCGAATTGGTCACGCTGACGACATCCTGGTGCGTCGATGCATCGACCTGAGTGACCGGGGCCGTAATGGTGTTGGGGCTGGCGAACGAGAATCCGCCGCCGGTGCCGATATTGTTGATCCCCATGTTCTGGAACACGCTACCGCCGCTGACGGAAGCCATTTCCGTGCGGCTGAGTTCGTGGGTGCGGGACAGGTCGTTGATCATCAGTGCGGACATGGTAAATCTCCTTGAGTTTGCTGAAGTTTGGAAAAGAGCACGTTTCGTTGCGCTCGCAGATACAAACGCACAGGACGTGCCAGCGCTGATCCGTGCGTGCGGATTTTCATCTAACCTTATGAAAATAAAAGAAATCCAATCTGGTTTCCGCCAATTCTCGTGGTCCGCCGGGCAAGCGTGAAGAATCACGATGTCTGGTACTCCCAAACAATTTCCCTGGCGGCTGTCTTGTCTCATCCAACAGGGAGTGGGGCATGGCGCTCGCGATGCAGTTGAGCGACATGCCGTTACCGCAGGCGGACGTCTACGCGATGGTGTGCCGACGGGCAGCCGCAGCCAGGATTGACGCAACGCTCGGGAATCATGCGCTGCGTACAACTGGAATCGGAACGCCGCGACGCCCGACGTCAACGGGGTGGAGCGGATCTGCGTGTAGAGGCGAGGGGATGAGATGTGCGCCGGGGTCTGGCGATGCCGGCTTCGTTTTGATCCATGCAAGGAAGCCCGCCAGGCGAGAACGGCCTGGCGGGCTTTAAACGCCGCGAGGGCAAGCCCGCGGTGGTCTGGCGTACTTCGGTACAACGCTATCGAGCACGGCTACTACTGCGAGGAAGCAGGGTGAAACTTACAGGCCCATCTTCGCGACAACCAGGCCGCCAAGGTTGTTGAGCGAATTGGTCACGCTGGTGAGATCCAGGTGGGTCGACGCATCGACCTGCGTCACCGGGGCCGTAATGGTATTGGGGCTGGCGAACGAGAATCCGCCGCCGGTAGCGATATTGTTGATGCCCATGTTCTGGAACACGCTACCCCCGCTGACCGAAGCCATATCCTTGCGGCTGAGTTCGTGGGCACGGGACAGGTCGTTGATCATCAGTGCGGACATGATAAATCTCCTTGAGTTTGCTGCAGTTTGAAAGAAGAGCACTTTTCGTTGCGCTCGCAGATACAAATGCATAGGACGTGCCAGCCCCGGCTCGGGCGCGCGGATTTTTTCTTAACGTCATGAAAACAAATGACATTTTTCCTGGTCGCTGCCATTTCACATGGCCCGGCGAGCAAGCGTGAAGAATCGCGATGTCTGGTTTTCCCAAACAATTTCGCCGGCAGCTGTTTTCTCTCGCCCAACATGAAATGGGGGCGCGGCGCTGGCGATGTGCGCGGAGAACATCCATGGGTAGCGGCCTCGGCCGCTTATGTCGCGAAGGCACGCGGCCGGCACGCGACCTGTCCCGCCAGGCGCTTGTGCTGGCGGCGCCGTTCCTATAATTGACGATACAGCGACCGCCGGATGCAGCAGACGCCTTTTCAGTGCTGGGCAGGCGGCGCTCCTTCATTCAACCTTTGCGCGAGGCAGATCATGCAACGCAGCGATACGGTCTTGAAGCAGGTGATGGCGGCGTTTGAACGCGAATCTCACCTGAAGTTGCACCACCATCCCATTCACATGAGCCTGGACGGCGACGCGCTGACGGTGTCGGGCGAGGTGCCGGACATCGCATCGAAGAAGCGCCTGCTCTCGCTGACCCACGCGCATAGCGGCGGGATGCCGCTTGTCGATCGGCTCCTTGTGGCAGCCAATCCGCCGATGGGCGATGGCGAACTTCGCACGCGCATTTGCGAGCGGCTCGCGCAGGCGGTCGATTTTCGCAACTGCGTGATTTGTGCCCGCGTCAAAGGGCAACTCGAGGTGCTGCGCAGCACCATGGATCAGGCGGGCAACGAGGGTAGCGGCGCGATCGAGGTGACGGTCGAAAACGGTGTCGTGAGGCTGACAGGGCAGGTGATCAGCCTGTCTCACCGGCGCCTTGCCGGCGTGATCGCGTGGTGGGCAGGCAGTTGCCGCGATGTGGTGAACCTGCTGGAACTGGTCCCCGCCGAAGCCGACGGCGACGAGGAGATTTCCGAAGTGATGCGTCTCGTGCTGGAAACAGATCCCCGCGTGCGAGCCGACCAGATTACCGTCAGCGTGAAGAATCACCAGATCACCCTGGCGGGCTGGGTCGCGACGGATGCGGAAAGGCTGATGGCCGAACAGGACGCGTGGTGCCTGGATGCGATCGAGGGGGTCGTGAATCGGATCGAGGTGGGGGCGTGATGGCGGGGTGTCGGGTTGGGCAGGGTGACTCGAATCACCTATGCTCGCTGCCGTCGATCTGGATCAGTTCGCCCAGGCATGCACGCCGTGCCCGCGGCTGGTGGACCTTCGGCGAGCGTTGCCGGCGCGGAATCCACAGGCCGGCCTCCGTCATCAGCTTGCGGACCGTCTCCTTGGCCAGCTGAATGCCGTGGCATTCCCAGAGCTTCTCGCAGGCCAGCGTCGGGCCGAAATCCGCATAGCGATCTCGGATGATCGAGAGTGCCTGGTCGGCTGTCACCGGGTCCAATCGGTTGTTGCTGGGCTTCGCGCGCCGCTGCGACACGAGACCTTGCGGCCGATGCTCCCGCAGCCGGCCGACCAGTCGCCGAATCTGCCGCGTCGTCAGCTCCAGTCGCTCGGCCGCGCGCCACGGCTTGAGCTTGCCGTCCGCCACGTCCTGAATGACCTTGAATCTGTCCAGCTCGCGCATCGTCATCGTGATCCGTTCTGTCGCAGCCATCGAAGCTCCCGGCGCCGGACAACCGGCGGCCGGATAGCTTACGGGGCGCGAAAGCGGACATTTGAACTTAGCCAGAAGCGGACATTACAACTTAGCCGCTACAACCAAATGTCGAGGCCAGATTCAAATGTCTGCTTGTTAGCTCAATAGAAATGTCCGGTTTTGTGGTGTGTTTTCTGTCTCT
>LOZU01000006.1:0-1632 GCA_001527685.1 Burkholderia pyrrocinia | reverse complement strand
GCCCGCTATACGGGGCTGGTGTCGCGCTCGATCAAGCAGGCGGGGCAGGCGCAGAACGGTAGCCAGCTCACGTTCGACGACCAGTATGGCGCGGAACGCCTGATGCTCCACGCCGAGCGCGACATGCAGCAGACAGTCGAGCGCAACAGCTCGAAGTCGGTCGGCCAGGACTTGAATCTGTCGGTGAAGGGCACGTCGACCAAGGTGATGGAGATCTCGGTCAGCTATACGGGCATCTCGGTGTCGTACACGGGGCTGTCGGCGAGCTTCACCGCGGTGTCGGCATCGTTCACCGGGCTCAGCACGTCATTCACCGGTGTCAGCACGGGTTTCAAGGGCGTCGACACGAGTTTCACTGGCGTCAGCACGAGTTTCAAGGGCGTCGACACGTCGTTCACGGGTGTCAGCACCAGTTTCAAGGGCGTCGACACGTCGTTCACGGGGATGTCGACGAGCCTGACCGGGTCAAAAAATTCTGTAACGGGCGTATCAAACGACATGACGGGCATTTCGTCGTCGATGACGGGCGTCAGCATCTCCGCGACGGGGCAGTCGCAGGGCATGACGGGCGTCTCGCTGTCGTACACGGGCACGTCGGCGAGCATGACCGGCGCGAAAACGTCGGTGACGGGTACGTCGACGAGTATTACCGGCACGTCGATTTCGAAGACCGGCACGTCGATCGGCGTCACGGGCGTGTCCATGTCGACCAAGGGCGTTTCGACGAGCGTGACCGGATCGAGCATGTCGACGACCGGCAGTTCGACAAGTGCGACAGGAACGAGCCTTTCATTTACGGGTAATGATGTATCGCGCACGGAGCTCGGCTTGTCGTACTCGAGTGCTAGCGATTCGGCTTTCGGTGTCGATCTGAAGGAAAAGTTCAAAGTCATGCAGGTGAAGAGCTGATGGGAGAGTCGGCATGCGTCTGATCGAATTGCGCGGCGGCGTACTGGACCCGAGCGTCGTGGCGCTCGCGCTGACGGTTCACGAGAACTTCTCGCAAGAGCCGTCGTATCAACTGGACCTGTTGAGCAGCGATCCGGGGCTGGACCTGGACGCGCTGCTGGGCACGCCGCTGTCGGCCGACATCGACCTGGGCAACGGCACGGTACGAACCTTCAGTACCTACGTGTTCGGCGGTTACGACACCGGTCAGCTGAGTGGCCAGTACACCTACACGCTGGAATTGGGAAGCTGGCTGTCGTTCCTGGAAGAGAACCAGAACAGCCGGATCTTCCAGAACCTGACGGTGCCGCAGATTGTCGAGCAGGTGTTCCAGGGGCATCAGCGCACTGATTACCGCTTCGAGCTGGAAGGCGCGTATGACGTGCGCGAGTACTGCGTGCAATTCCAGGAAACCGATCTGAGTTTCGTCAAACGGCTGCTGGAGGACGAGGGGATCTACTTCTGGATCGAGCACGAGACGGACCGTCACGTGGTGGTGCTGTCGGACACCCAGCGATTTAGCGATCAGCCGTCCCCGTACGGGCAACTGCAGTACTTGCCGGACGGCGAGGAAGCCCGGGCAATCCAGGGGCGCGAAGGGGTGCAGCGGCTGCAGCAGATTCGTCGGGTGCGGCCGAACAACGTTGCGCTGCGCGACTTCAACTACCTGGTGCCGTCGAATCG
>LOZU01000005.1:0-1562 GCA_001527685.1 Burkholderia pyrrocinia | reverse complement strand
CCGCGCGGCAGCGAGAAGACCTGCAAGACCTGGCTCGCGGAAGCGGCCTACCGGATGATCCAGAACAACCTGGATCCGGAAGTCGCCGAGCACCCGCATGCGCTCGTCGTGTACGGCGGCATCGGCCGCGCGGCGCGCAACTGGGCGTGCTACGACCAGATCCTCGCGTCGCTGAAGGATCTGAACGAGGATGAGACGCTGCTCGTGCAATCGGGCAAGCCGGTCGGCGTGTTCCGCACGCACAAGGATGCGCCGCGCGTGCTGCTCGCGAACTCGAACCTCGTGCCGCACTGGGCGACCTGGGATCACTTCAACGAGCTCGACCGCAAGGGCCTGATGATGTACGGCCAGATGACGGCCGGCAGCTGGATCTACATCGGCAGCCAGGGCATCGTGCAGGGCACCTACGAAACCTTCTTCTCGGTCGCGAACCAGCACTTCAACGGCGACCCGTCGGGCCGCTGGATCCTGACGGGCGGCCTCGGCGGGATGGGCGGCGCGCAGCCGCTCGCGGCGACGATGGCCGGCTTCTCGATGATCGCGGTCGAATGCGACGAGACGCGCATCGACTTCCGCCTGAAGACGCGCTACGTCGACAAGAAGGCGACGACGCTCGACGAGGCGCTCGGCATGATCGAGGAAGCGAAGCGCGCCGGCAAGCCGGTGTCGATCGGCCTGCTCGGCAACGCGGCCGACGTGTTCACGGAACTCGTCGAGCGCGGCATCACGCCGGACTGCGTGACCGACCAGACGAGCGCGCACGACCCGATCAACGGCTACCTGCCGCAGGGCTGGACCGTCGCGCAATGGCGCGAGGCGCAGAAGGTCGATCCGCAGAGCATCGTGAAGGTCGCGAAGCAGTCGATGGCGGTGCAGGTGCGCGCGATGCTGGCGCTGCAGCAGCGCGGCGCGGCGACGCTCGACTACGGCAACAACATCCGCCAGATGGCGCTGGAAATGGGCGTCGAGAACGCGTTCGATTTCCCGGGCTTCGTGCCGGCGTATATCCGCCCGCTGTTCTGCGAAGGCAAGGGCCCGTTCCGCTGGGTCGCGCTGTCCGGCGATCCTGAGGACATCTACAAGACCGACCAGAAGGTGAAGGAGCTGATCCCCGACGATCCGCACCTGCACAACTGGCTCGACATGGCGCGCGAACGCATTGCGTTCCAGGGCCTGCCGGCGCGGATCTGCTGGGTCGGCGTGAAGGATCGCTATCGCCTCGGCCAGGCGTTCAACGAGATGGTCAAGAACGGCGAGCTGAAGGCGCCGATCGTGATCGGCCGCGATCACCTCGACACGGGGTCGGTCGCCAGCCCGAACCGCGAGACGGAATCGATGAAGGACGGCTCGGATGCAGTGAGCGACTGGCCGCTGCTGAACGCACTGCTGAACACGGCAGGCGGCGCATCGTGGGTGTCGCTGCACCACGGCGGCGGCGTGGGCATGGGCTTCTCGCAGCACTCGGGCGTCGTGATCGTCGCGGACGGCACCGCTGAAGCGCACGAGCGCCTCGGCCGCGTGCTGCTGAACGACCCGGCGACGGGCGTGATGCGCCATGCGGA
>LOZU01000004.1:0-1213 GCA_001527685.1 Burkholderia pyrrocinia | reverse complement strand
TAGGGAAACACTGATTTATCCGGCTCGGTGGTCATCGCTGACGCAGCCGAGGACGTTGTAGAAGATAGTTCACGGAACGAACCCACGACGATGAAACGGCAAATGAGCTTTGCGGAAGCGGAAAGCGCGGGCAAGAAGCGCGTGACTCGGCGTCAGCGTTTCCTGGACGAGATGGACAAGCTCGTGCCGTGGTCGCGATTGCTGACGGCAATCGAGCCGTACTACCCGAAAGGAGCTCGCGGCCGCCCGCCGATCGGTCTGGAGCGGATGCTTCGAATCTACTTCCTGCAGCAGTGGTACAGCCTGTCGGACGAAGGGCTGGAGGATGCGCTGTACGACAGCATTGCGATGCGGGCGTTTGCCGCGATTGATCTGGCCGTCGAGAACGTGCCGGATGCGACCACACTGCTGAAGTTCCGGCGCCTGCTTCTCGCACATGACCTGACGCGCAAGCTGTTTGACGAAATTGGCATCTCGCTGTGCGAACGCGGGCTGATGATGAAGGAAGGCACGCTGGTCGATGCGACGATCATCGAAGCGCCGCCGTCGACCAAGAACGCCGAGAAGCGTCGCGATCCGGACATGCATCAAACGAAGAAAGGCAACGAGTGGCACTTCGGCATGAAGGCGCACATCGGCGTCGATGCGGATTCGGGGCTGGTTCACAGCGTGGTCGGCACGTCCGCCAACGTGTCGGATGTTTCGCAAGCACACGCGCTGTTGCACGGTCACGAACGAGAAGCGTTCGGCGACGCGGGCTACATCGGCGTAGACAAGCGCGATGAGATGAAAAGCAAGTCGGTGAAGTGGCGTGTGGCGGCCAAGCGAGGAAAAATCAAGGCGATGCAGGACGGTGCGCAGAAGGATCTGATGTTCGCGCTCGAGCGAACCAAGGCGCAAATCCGCGCGCGGGTTGAGCATCCGTTTCATGTCGTCAAGAACCTGTTTGGTCATCGCAAGGTGCGCTACAAGGGGCTGCTCAAGAACACGGCGCAATTGTTCAGTCTGTTCGCCTTGGCGAATCTGGTGATCGCGCGACGCCGGCTGCGGTCGATTCATGGGAGCAGTCCGTCATGCGCGTGAGAAATGCGAGAAATGAGGCGCATCCCCGGGTCAAACTTCTCCGAATGGGTGGCGCTTCGCTTCGGTATCCGGTCATTCCGCGCCGGCGTCGCCGACAACCTCGTGCGATCGCCTTTTAATCAGTGATTCC
>LOZU01000003.1:0-79038 GCA_001527685.1 Burkholderia pyrrocinia | reverse complement strand
TCGGCCGCATGCGCGAGCGGGCTGCCCATCAGCACCGCGGTCGCGGCGGCCAGCGTTACGAACGTTCTGCGTTTCATCTCCAGTGTCTCCTTGTCTTCATCGATCGGAATACGGCCGCTTATTTGTTTCGACGCAGCGTGCGCGCGGCCGTCGCACGCTGCGGTCTGTCGATGCGTTGCGTCAGTCGTGGTACAGCGCCGCGCGCCCGCCATCGACGGTGATGCAGGTCGCGTTGATGAACGGCGCCTCGTCCGACGCGAGGAACACGGCCGTCATCGCGACTTCGTCCGGCTTGCCGATCCGCTTCATCGGCTGCAGCGCGAGCGTGTCGGCCTTCGCGGCGGCCGGGTCCGGTTGCGCGTCCCACCAGTCGCGCGTGAGCTGCGTCTCGATGTAGCCCGGCGCGATCGCGTTCACGCGCACGTTGCGCGCCGCGTATTCGATGCCGAGCGCGCGCGTGAGGCCCAGCACGCCGTGCTTCGCGACCGGGTACGGAAAGCAGCCCGGGATGATGCGGAACGCATGCGTGGATGCGATGTTCACGATGCTGCCGCGCCCGCGCTCGACCATGCCCGGCAACACCGCGCGGCAGCCGTGCCACACGCCGTCGAGATCGACCGCGAAGCAGCGGCGCCAGTCGTCGTCGGTCATCGTCAGCGGATCGCAGAACACGTTGATGCCCGCGTTGTTGACCAGCACGTCCAGCGCGCCGAATGCCGCTTCGGCCTGCGCGAGCGCGTCGCGCACCGCATCCTGCCGCGCGACGTCCGCATGCAGCGGCAGCACGCGCGCGTGGTCGATCTCGCCGGCGATCGCGGCGGCGGTCGCGCTCGCCTGCGGGAGATCGCGATCGACGAGCGCCACCGCCGCGCCTTCGCGCGCAAACGCATGCGCGATCGCGGCGCCAATGCCGCGGCCCGCGCCCGTCACCATCGCGACCTTGCCCGCGAGGCGGCCCATCACGCCGCTCCGCCGCGCGCCGCGCGCAGGCCCGCCACGAACGCGCGCGCGTTCGCCGCGGTCGCGTCGGCGGACTGGCCGGGCCGGTACAGCGCCGAGCCGAGCCCGAAACCGTTCGCACCGGCCGCGAGGAACGGCTGCATGTTGTCGGGTGTGACGCCGCCGACCGGAATCAGCGGCACCGCGCGATCGATCACCGCGCGCCACGCCTTCACGACGTGCACGCCGAGCTGCTCGGCCGGGAACATCTTCAGCACGTCCGCACCGTTCGCGAGCGCGGCGAACGCCTCGGTCGGCGTCGCGACGCCGGGCGCGCTCGCGAGGCCGCGCTCGCGCGCGCGGCGGATCACCGCGCCGTCGCTGTGCGGCATCACGATCAGCGTGCCGCCCGCGTCCTGCACGCGGTTGACGTATTCCGGGCGCAGCACCGTGCCGGCGCCAACGATCGCGTCGTCGGGCAGCGCGCGGCGCAGCGCGGCAATGCTGTCGAACGGCGCGGGCGAATTGAGCGGCACCTCGACGATGCGCAGGCCCGCTTCATACAGCGCGTGGCCGTGCGCCGCGGCGTCGGCGGGCGTGACGCCACGCAGGATCGCGATCAGCGGGCACGCGGCGAACGCATGCATCAGCGCGGCATGCGGCACGTACGGCGCGGGCAGCGTGAGTTCGGACGACATGAAGGACTTTCCTCCTCAAACGGTTCGGTTCATCGGACGGCGCAGGCGGGTACGCCGTCGGCGCGCACGAGCCCCGCGCGCGCCGCGATCTGCCACAGGCCGCGCTCGGTCGCATGCGCGACGACCCGCGCGTGCGTGCTGCCGAACGCGTGCAACGCATCGACGTAGCGTGCGCACAGGCGGTCGTCGCCGATCAGCAGCAGCGGCTGGCTCGCGAGCGCGACGCCGCGTTCCTCCGCGAGCATCGTGTCGAGCGCGTTCAGCTCGTGGCCGATCAGCAGGCCGGACAGGTAGTCGCCCTGCGCGTCCGGCGCGAGCCGGCCGGTCAGGCCCAGCGTGCGGGTGCTGAAGATCGTCGCGAGCATGCCGGCGCGCTGCGCGCCGCGCGCGATCGACACGCCGCGCAGGAATGCCGCGCGGTCCGGCGCATCGGGCGCGCGCATCGTGCGGCCGAGGATCGTGTGATCGCGCAGCACGGCGAACAGCTCGCCCGTCATGAAGGTCTGGAAGCGCTCGATCAGCCCGCCTTTCACCCATGCCCACTTCGCATGTGTGCCCGGCAACCCGATCAGTACCCCTGAATGATCGGCTTCAAGCGAAGCGCCGCTGGCGAGTGCGCCGACGATCTGCGTTTCTTCGCCGCGCATCACGTCGGGCAACTCGCCCGTCGCGATCACGCCCGGCACGATCGACACGATCGCGCCGCGCGCGGTCTCGACCGTGACAAGGCCGGCGACGAGCGCGTCGGCGCCCGCCGGCGTCGCGACATACGGCGCCTCGCGCCAGCCCTGCGCGCTGCCGACCATGCCGGCGGCGAGCACCGGCACGCCGGGCGCGCGCGCGAGCCAGTCGCCGCACGCGTCCTCGAACGCATCGTCGAACGCGCGCGCGCCGCCGGCCGGCACGTGCATCACGCCCGCCGCGCGGCTGCGCGTCGCGAGCACGCCGCCGTGCGCGTCGTACAGGTACGCGCGCAGCGACGTGGTGCCCCAGTCGAGCGCGATCAGCGACGGGGCGGCGGTGAAGGTTTCCGGAGCGGTCCGGGTCGAATTCGTCATCGTTTGATCCTGCGGGTACCCTGCGGCGGGCTCCAGCCCAGTTCCGCGGAAATCGCTCGCGCTTCGCGCTGCACGAGCGGAATCAGTTCGTCCATGCGGTCGTGCGGCATGTACGGAATCGTGCTCGCGACCGACACCGCCGCGACGATCGCACCGGACGCATCGCGAATCGGTGCCGCGACGCAGCGGATCGATGCTTCGTTTTCCTCGAGATCGAACGTGTAGCCGCCCGCCGCGTAGTGCGCCATGCGCTGCAGGAACGCGCTGGTGTCGGGCCGGTTGTCCGGCTTGAAATTCACGCCGGCGAGCGCGCGCTTCGCGGCTTCGAACAGCGTGCGCCACGTGTCGGGCTCGAGGTCGAGCATCATCGCCTTGCCGATGCCGGTCGACGCGAGCGGCATCCGGTGGCCGACCCGCGAGCGCATCTCGAGGCCGCGCGTGCCGGGAATCTTGTCGATGTAGAGCACGTCGTCGCCGTCGCGCACGCCGAGATGGATCGTGTCGAGCGTCGCTTCGGCGAGCGCTTCCAGATGCGGCCGCGCGACGGCCGTCAGCGGCATCTGCTCGAGCGCGATCGTGCCGAGTTCGATCAGCTTCGGGCCGAGCAGGTAGCCGCCCTGCACCTGGCGCAGGTAGCGCGCCTGCACGAGGCTGCTGACGAGGCGGTGCGTGGTGCTGCGCGTCGTGCCGAGTGCCGCGCCGATCGAGCGCATGTCGCGCGCGCCGTTCGCGATCGCCTCGAGGATCGCGAGGCCGCGCAGCAGCGTCTGCGTGCCGGCCTGCTGCGCGGCGAGGTCGAGCGGCGTGCTGGTCGCGCCGATGCTGTCGGTGAGCGCCGGCGCGTCGTCCACTATCGGACGGCGGCCGTCGAGGGCAAGAGGTACGGGCATCTTGGTCATGGGGCGGGCTGCCTTCAACGGAATCGGTCAGGCCGCGGCGCGCGCGCCGGACCGCTGTCCGGCACCACGGCGAAGCGGCGGTCGATGCACCGAGGAATGCGCCCGGCGAACGTCATGGAAAGTGTCTCCGTATGCGTCGGGCGCCACGCGATGCGGGAGTCCGAAGCTTGTCGATGTGCTTCGGATTGTAGGAGCGCACGCATTCATCTCCAATATTTGAATGCGTTGTCCAGATACTGAGAACAGGCGGCACGAAGCCGAGCGGCAGCGGCAAAACGGGGCCGCGCCCGCATGCTTCGCGGGCCCGTCCCCGTTTTCCGCGCGCGGTGCTTACTGCTGGGTGGCGCTTTGCGTCTGCATGTAACGCTGCACGTCGCTGAACGACACGCGTCCGCTGCCGGTCGCATCGATCTGCCGGAAGTGGTTCGCGACATAGCCGAGGCCGGCCGCGCGCGCCTGCGCTTCCGTCACCGAGCCGGTGTTCTGCGTGTCGGCCGCGCGGAACTGCCGCGCGAGCTTGGCGACCACCTGCGCGTGCAGCGCGGCGCCGCTGGTCTGCGTGCCGGCGGTCGGCTTGCGCGCGGCCGGCGGCACGTACGGATCGCCGAGCTGTGCCTGGCGGGCACGCACCGGCGCGGCATCGCTCGCCTGCGCGAGCACGGACAGGGATGTGACGAGGCTCCCGCACGCGAGCGCCGCGGCAACGACGATAAATCGCTTCTTCATGTCAGGCTCCAGTCTGGAATGAGGTCGTCGACAACCGGCCGGCGGCACCCCCGGGCGTACGCCCGCCGGGTGTCCGTCGCCGGAATCGCGCATGGCGTCAATGCGCGGCCGCGTTGTAGAAGGTCACCAGGTCGGCTTTCTCCTGCGGGCGCGACGTATCGTCGAGATAGACCATGTGCCCACCCTGATAGTCCCTGATCGTCAGGTTCCGCTGCGACCCGAGCCGCGCGAGATCGAGCTCCGTCTGGTAGAACGGCGTCGCGATGTCGTGGTACCCGTTCAGCGACAGGATCTTCAGCGCCGGATTCAGCGTCAGCGCCGCGGCAAGATCGGGAATCGTGTCGGGCATCGCGAGGCCGTCGTGGCTCCAGTCCCACGTCTGGATCGCATTGCTGCTTACAGAATAGGCCGACTGCGCCGAGTACTTCAGCTCGTTCGGCAGATAGCGGCCGATCGTGTCGGTGAACGGCTTCGTGATGAACGAGCTCGACGGATCGCCGTCCGCCGCGAGCGGGCTCGACAGCGGCACGTTCACGCGCGCGTCGTAGCGACCGATCAGCGTGCCCGGGATCAACGACAGCTGGTAGCTGTTGTCGTAGAAGGTCGGGATCACGTTGAAGTCGGCATGCCACAGCGACGCCTTCGCGCCCGTCGCGTTGGCCATCGTCGTGACGAGGCCGCTCGACGGCTGCGCATGGCTCGCCAGGTACGCGTTCACCGCTGGCACATAGGTGCCGGCCGTCAGCAGGCGCATCTGGTCCGCATACTGCGGCAGGTTCGACGGGTTCGGGTTGTCGAGCTGGTAATACGCGCCGACCGCGCCGTAGCTCGGCACGAAGCCCGCGCAGCTGACCGGGCTCGAACCGTTGTTCGAGTTGCCGACGTTGTTGCTCGCCATGTCGCAGTTCGCGTTGTAGTCGAGGATCGACGACTGCAGCACGATGCCGGACAGATTCACGCCGGCCGTCTCGAGCAGGTTCGCGAGCACGTCGGTGCGCGGCGTGCCGTACGACTCGCCGAACAGGTACTTCGGCGACGCGCCGCGCTGGTTCACGGCCAGGTAGCGGACCACGAAGTCGCGGAACGCGCCGCCGTCCTGGTCGACGCCCCAGAAGCTCTGGTTCGTGTTCGGCGCGATCGCTTCCGAAAAGCCCGTGCCGATCGCGTCGACGAACACGAGGTCGGTCGTGTCGAGCAGGCTCTCCGCGTTGTCGACGAACGGGAACGTTGCATTGTTTGCGTTCGGGTCGCCGGTCTGGACGCGCCGCGGGCCGAACGAGCCGAGATGCAGCCACACCGACGCGGAGCCGGGGCCGCCGTTGTACAGGAACGTGACCGGCCGGTTCGCCGCGGGCTGGTTGTCGGCCGTATAGGCGACGTAGAAGAACGACGCTTCCGGCGCGCCAGTCTGCGGGTTGCGCGCGGTCAGGTGGCCGGCGGTGGCGGTGTAGCTGATCGTCTTGCCGTTCAGCGTGATCTGGTGATGCGTGACGGCCGCGCGTTCGAGCGCGGCCGACGCGGCGAGCGACGCGCTCGGACTCGAGGAATAACTGTTGGGATCGTTGTACGGCTTGTCCGCCCGAGCGGCGGGATCGGCTGAGCTGTCGGCGCTGGTGGAACCGGAGGCCGACGTCACGTCGTCTCCGTTACACGCCGCCAGGATCAGCGAAGAGAGAACCACACCAACTAACAGCTTCGCTTTGCTCGCTGGCATCGTTGTTTTCCTTCTCTCGAATGTTGTCGTGTCGAGCAGCCGGATAAGCCGCCCCCCGCCTCGAATGCGCGGCCGATAGGCCGAGGCGCCGGCCAATATACGCGACGTGTCCGGCTTTGAAAAATTTGGAAATATTCGAAGGAAGTGCAGCGTGACGGCCAGCTTTCAGAAATGATTCGAATCCCGAAACATCAAATTTCACCCGGCTTTCAACTATCCGCATGTTTATCCGGTTCGGCTAAAAAGCGACGCTTTTCGGGCCACATCGACATGGCAATGCGCATCGGATCCAGGCATTGGCCACGAAATCGAAATAGACGAATTCATCTAAATAATGCGGGCACGATGCGCTGCAGCATGCACGCGCCGCCGCGCCGGCATCGTGCTGCAGCGACGAAACCGGCAACGCGCCGAACGGCGCGCCGGGTGCTCACTCCGATTGCGGCAGCGCGGCCGCGCCCATCCGGCGGGCGATGACCGCCGCGCGCTGCGCCTGGTAAGCGGTGCCGCGATGCGCGTCGAAATAGCGCGGCTTCGGCAGCATCACCGCGAGGCGCGCGGATTGCCACGCGCCGAGCCGGCTGGCCGGGATCCGGTAGTAGTAGCGTGCGGCCGCCTCGGCGCCGTACACGCCCCGCCCCCATTCGACGGAATTCAGATAGATCTCGAAGATCCGCTCCTTGTCGAGCAGCGTCTCGAGCATCCACGTGATGATCAGCTCCTGCCCCTTGCGGATGTAGCTCTTCTCGCGCGACAGGAACAGGTTGCGCGCAAGCTGCTGCGTGATCGTCGAGCCGCCGGCGACGATGCGCCCGCGCATCTTGTTCTTCTCCCACGCCTGCAGGATCGCGTCGACATCGTAGCCGTTGTTGGTCGCAAAGGTCGCGTCCTCCGACGCGATCAGCGCGCGCTTCAGGTTGCGCGAGATCTGGTCGTACGGCACCCACTGGTGCTGGATCGACGCCGGTGGAGTGTCGCGCGACAGCCACCATGCGTCGGTGCGCATGAACGCGGTCGAGCCCGGGTTCACGATCGACCAGATCGCGATCTGCGCGAAGTAGTAGAGCTGCGTCGCGAGCCATGCGCCCGCAAACACCGAGCCTGCGTAGACGAGCCAGCGCGCCGGGCCGACCGCCCGCTCGCGCCGCTGCGCACCGCTTACCGCGACCACCTGCCGCCGGCCCCGCTCAGTGCGCGGCGAGCGCCTGGCGCAGCGCCGCGAGCACCGGCGCGCCGTCCGGCCGCACGCCGCGCCAGATGAAGAACGATTCGGCTGCCTGCTCGACGAGCATGCCGAGCCCGTCGGCGGTGCGCGCGCCGAGCGACGCCGCATGCTGCATGAACACGGTCGGCTGCGCGCCGTACATCATGTCGTACGCGAGCGTGCCCGGCCCGAAGGCGGCCGGGTCGCAATCCGGCAGCGCCGCGTCGAGGCTGCCCGCGGTCGCATTGACGATCACGTCGTACGGCTGCGCGCGCACCGTGTCCGGGCCGCCGCCCGCCAGCGTGCAGCCCGCGTCGTGCGCGGCCTGCGTGAACTGGCCGACGAGCGCCTCCGCCTTGCTCGCGGTGCGGTTCACGATCGTGATCGACAGCGGCGCGCGCTCGAGCATCGGCAGCACGACGCCGCGCGCGGCGCCGCCGGCGCCCAGCAGCAGGATGCGCATGCCGGCAAGACGCACGCCGAGGTTGGCCTCGATGTCGCGCACGAGGCCGACGCCGTCGGTGTTGTCGCCGTGAATGCCGCCGTCGGCGTCGAAGCGCAGCGTATTCACCGCGCCCGCGGCCGCCGCGCGCGGCGACAGCGTGTCGGCGAGCGCGTGCGCGTCGAGCTTGAACGGCACCGTCACGTTCGCGCCGCGGCCGCCTTCGGCGATGAATGCGCGCACGGCCGCCTCGAAACCGCCGACCGGCGCGAGCCGGTGTTCGTACACGACCGGCTCGCCGGTCTGCGCGGCGAACCGCGCATGAATGAACGGCGACTTGCTGTGCGCCACCGGGTTACCGAACACGACGTAGCGGTCCGGCCCGCTCGCCGACGCGGCCGAAGTCATGATGCGCGCTCCTCCTCGTTGTCGTTGTTTTCCGCGGCGCCGTCGCTGCCGGCCGCGCCGGCGTCGCCTTCGGCTTCCGCCTCGGCAAGCGCCTCGGCTTCGGATTCCGCCGACGCGTCGCCCGCGTCGAGCAGCACGTCGTCGCCGTTTTCGCCGTCTTCCTCTTCCTCGGCCGCTTCGCCGCCCGACACGACCGGCGCGTCGAGCACGTTGAGCAGCCGCACCGATGCCTCGATCGTCAGCTCGTCGATCGCCATCACGTCGAGCAGCACGCGCGTGCCGCGCGCATGCACGCCGAGCGCCGGCACGTGCAGCAGCAGCGGCACGTCCTCGAGACGCACGAGGTCACCCTTCACGACGCTCGCGACGACCTGCTTCTTGCCTTCCTGGACGAGCCAGCGCAGGCACCAGAAATATTCCATCCGGCGCTGGTAGTCGGCGTACGCGGAATAGGTGTCGTCGAAGCCCTGCACGACCGCGTAGAGATCGGCATCCTTCGGCTTGAACGGCGCGGCGAGCTTCGCGGTGACGCCGTGCTGCACGCACGCGAGCAGCTGCCACTGGTTGACGAGGTCGACGTAGCGGCGCAGCGGCGACGTGCTCCACGCGTACTGCGGAACGCCGAGGCCTTCGTGCGGCGCGGCCGTCGTCTGCATCCGCGTGCGCTTCGGGCCCGGCGCGCCGAAGCCGCGCTGGGAGCGATAGATGCCCGGCACCGTGTGGTCGTGCAGGAATGCGCCCCACGTCGAGTTCGCGAGGATCGCGAGCTCCGACACGATCAGGTCGAGCGGCGAGCCGCGCCGGCGCGGCGTGATCGTCACGTGTTCGCCGTCGACGTAGAAGTTGTAGTCGGTGTTGCGCTGCACTTCGCGCTTCAGGCCGTAGCCCGCGCGCGCCAGCTGGCGCTTCTCGAACAGCGCCTGCGCGAGCGGCCACAGCACCGCGATGTCGTCCTTGTGCGGATAGTCGCCGCTGCCGTCGGCGAGCGTCTCCTCGGTGACGAGCTCGTCGAGCGTGTTGTGGCGCAGGTTGTTCTTCACGAACACGCGTTCGGCGCGCGTCTCGTTCGCGACGATCTCCTGCGTGTCGCGGTTCACGATGATGTACAGCGACAGCGCCGGGCGGTAGTCGCCTTCCTTCAGCGTGAACACGTCGACGACGTCGTCCGGCAGCATCGTGATCTTGTCGCCGGGCATGTACACGGTCGACAGGCGCGTGCGCGCGATCGCGTCGACCGCGTCGCCGCGCGCGATGCCCAGCGCCGGCGCCGCGATGTGCACGCCGATCCGCACGCGGCCGTCGCTCAGGTGCTCGACCGAGAACGCGTCGTCGATTTCGGTCGTCGTGACGTCGTCGATCGAGAACGCCGAGACGTCCGCGCGCGGCAGGTCGTCCGGCAGCGCGCCGACGGCGACCGGCGGGAAGCCGGTGCCGTGCGGGAAGAATTCGGCGAGGAAGCGCGCTTCGTGCAGCGCGCGCGCGGACGCGATGCCGCCGCAGTCGAGCATCAGCCGCGCCGGCGACACGCCGCGCGCACCGGCCGCCGCCTCGAGCGCCTTGTATTCGATCGCGTTCTTGTCCGGGCGGGTCAGCAGCGCGAGCACCTTGCCGTCGAACGCTGCCGGCAGCGTGCCGGCCTTCAGCTCCTCTTCGTACTGCGCCTGCACGAGCGCCTGCTGGCGCTTGCGCTCGAGCGACGCGAGCGCCATCTTCAGCTGCTCTTCCGGCGCGCGCTGGTACTGGCCGCGCCCCTTGCGGCGGAAATACACGGGCGAGCCATGCAGGCGCAGCACGAGCGCCGCGCGCTCAACCGGGCCGTAGGTCGTGCCGAAGTATTCCTCGGCGAGCGCCGTATACGCGAATTCCTCCGCCGGCGCGCATTCCCACAGGAAATCCAGGTCGATCTGCTGCGCGGCCGCGTCGGCCTCCTGCATCAGTTCGCTCGCGGCCGGCTTCTCGAATTCGATCAGCACGTCCTTCGCGCGCACCTTGGCGCGCCGCCCGCCGGGCAGCTCGACCTGAAACGCGTCGCCCTGGCGCGACAGCACGCTGCCCGCCTTGAAACTGCCCGATTCCTCGAAGAAAACGTTCACTCAGTACTCTCGTTCAGACTGCCGGGCGCCGCCGTCGGCCGGCGGCGCCGCGTGATGATGGGGGTTCGATGGCCTGCGGCCGGTTTATGTCGCCTTGGCGTCGCAAAATGCGAGAACGTCGTCGACATAGCCGGCAAATTCGCTGATCCCGTGATCGCTGCCTTCGATCACGCGGGTTTTCGCACCGGGGTAATGGGCGAGCATCTCGCGATAATCGAGCACTTCGTCGCCGGTCGCCGCGAACAGATAGTAGCGCTCGGGGCGCGTGATCGCCGGCACGCGCAGCGCGTCGAGCTCGTGCAGGTGATGCCGCTCGACGACGATCGTGCCGCCGCCGTGCCACAGCGGCTGCTCGCCGAGATACTGCTCGAGGTCGCGCTGCGGCTCGGTGGCCGGATTCAGCACCACCGCCTTCCAGCCGTGCCGCTCGGCAAGCCAGGTCGCGTAATAGCCGCCGAGCGAGCTGCCGATCACGGTCACGTCGCGCGCGCCGGCCACTTCGGCTTCGGCCGCCGCGATCGCCGCGAGCGGCGACATCGACAGCGACGGGCAGCGCCATTCGCCGGCGCGGCCCAGTTCGGCCATGCGCGCCGCGAGCAACAGCGACTTCGCCGACTGCGGCGACGAGCGGAAACCGTGCAGGTAGAGGATCACGCGTGGCTCCCGCCCAGTGCATCGAGCAGCTTCTGGTGCACGCCGCCGAAGCCGCCGTTGCTCATCACGAGCACGTGGTCGCCCGGCCGCGCGGCCGCCGTGACCGCCTTCACCAGCAGATGGAGATCGTCGAACGCGTGGGCCTTGTCGCCGAGCGGCGCGAGCGCCTCGCCGAGGTTCCAGCCGAGCGCGTCGCGGCCGGCCGGCGCGCCGTAGCCGAACACGAGGTCGGCATCGGCGAGGCTTGCCGGCAGCTGCGACTTCATCACGCCGAGCTTCATCGTGTTCGAGCGCGGCTCGAGCACAGCGAGGATGCGGGTATTTTGCCGGCCGATGCGCGCACGAAGACCTGCGATCGTGGTGTCGATCGCGGTCGGATGGTGTGCGAAGTCGTCGTATACAGTCACGCCGTTCACGCTGCCGCGCACTTCCATGCGCCGCTTCACGTTGCGGAACGACGCGAGCGACGCGGCAGCCTGGGCCGGCGGCACGCCGACGTGGCGCGCGGCGGCGATCGCCGCGAGCGCGTTCATCCGGTTGTGCTCGCCCTGCACCTGCCATGCCACTTCGCCGAAACGCTCGCCGCGCCAGTACACCGCGAAACGCTCGTCGGCCGGCACGCCGTCCTCGGCGGGCAGCGCCTGCCAGCCGCCGTCGACGCCGAAGCGCTCGACCTCGCTCCAGCAGCCGCGCGCGAGCACGCGCTCGAGCGCGTCTTCGCGGCCGTTGCTGACGAGCCGCCCGACGCCCGGCACGGTGCGCACGAGGTGGTGGAATTGCGTCTCGATCGCGGCGAGATCCGGGAAGATGTCGGCGTGATCGAATTCCAGGTTGTTCAGCACCGCGGTGCGCGGCCGGTAATGGACGAACTTCGAGCGCTTGTCGAAGAACGCGGTGTCGTATTCATCGGCCTCGATCACGAAGAAGCTCGAGTCGGTCAGCCGCGCGGATACGCCGAAGTTCAGCGGCACGCCACCGATCAGGAAGCCCGGGTTCAGGCCGGCGTCCTCGAGCAGCCACGCGAGCATCGACGACGTGGTCGTCTTGCCGTGCGTGCCCGCGACCGCGAGCACCCATTTGCCGGCCAGCACGTGCTCGCCGAGCCACTGCGGACCCGACGTGTACGGCAGGCCGCGATCGAGGATCGCCTCCATCAACGGGTTGCCGCGCGTCACGACGTTGCCGATCACGAACAGGTCCGGCTTCAGGTCGACCTGCTCGGCGCCGTAGCCTTCGATCAACCGGATGCCCTGCGCCTCGAGCTGCGTGCTCATCGGCGGGTAGACGCCCGCGTCGCAGCCGGTGACCGTGTGCCCCGCCGCGCGCGCGAGAACGGCCAGACCGCCCATGAAGGTGCCGCAGATGCCAAGAATGTGGATGTGCATAGGTGAATGCTTTCGCGCCGCCGGGCGCCGTCGATTCGGAAAGGATGGTCTGCGGTGCGCCGGACAGGCCGCGCGGCCGGCGCGCGTCACCGCGATACAAAGGACGCTATTGTAACTGACGGCCTGCGGGGCCCGGCGGCCCGCGCGACGGATGCGGGCCGCACCCGCGGCCCGGGCGGCAGGCGGCCGCATGGCCGATCGGGCGCGGCAGCGATCGAGTATGATTGCCGCATCATGTCTCGCAAACCCTTAGTCGATCCGCGGCGCGTCCGCGAGGAAATTGCCCAGGCCGCCGCGCGTCTCATCGCGGAGGATGGCCTGGACTACGCCGGCGCGAAGCGCAAGGCCGCGCGCCAACTGCTCGGCGATGTGCGCGTGGCCGGCGAATGGCTGCCGGATAACGACCAGATCGAAGAAGAACTGCGCGAGTACCTGGCGCTGTTCCAGAGCGACTCGCAACCGGAAGAGCTGCGCCACCTGCGCGAGGTGGCGCTCGACTGGATGCGCCGGCTCGCCGATTTCAATCCGTACGTGACGGGCGCGGTGCTGAACGGCACCGCGAACGCGCATTCGGACATCCACCTGCAGATCTTTACCGACAACGCGAAGGACGTCGCGATCCACCTGCTGAACCAGAACATCCAGTACGACGTCTCCGAAACCCGGCACTTCGCGGGCCGCGGCGACGTCGAGACGCTGAGTTTCCTCTGGCGCGGCCTGCGCGGCGCGGAGCCGGTCGGCATCCACGTCGCGCTGTACGCGAGCGACGACCTGCGCGGCGCGGTAAAGGCCGACACGCGCGGCCGGCTGCCGCGTGCCGATGCGGCCGCGCTGCGCGCGCTGCTCGCAGCGGGCGACTCCCCTTCCGAATCCACTTGATCCGATGATGAACACGAAACGCATGCTGGCGCTCGCCGTCGTGGCGGCCGCCGCCGTCGCGGGCGGCCTCGCCGCCGGCCACTTGTTCCGGGGCGGCCCGGTCGAGAACGTCGCCGACGCGGCGCCCGCCACGGGCAGCCCGGTCGACCAGTTGTGGGCCGCCGCGCTGACCGACACCGACGGCAAGCCGGCGACACTGGGCGTATTCAAGGGCCAGAAGGTGGTCGTCAATTTCTGGGCGTCGTGGTGCGGCCCGTGCGTCGAGGAGATGCCGGCGCTCGTCGCGCTGTCGCACGAATACAAGCAGAAGGGCATCCGCTTCGTCGGGATCGGCGTCGATTCGGGCCAGAACGTGAAGAACTTCCTGCAAAAGGTGAAGGTCGACTACCCGGTGTTCGTCAGCGGTTATGCGGGCGCCGATCTGGCCCGTAATTTCGGAAATACGGCCGGCGCGCTGCCTTTTACCGTCGTGATCGACGAACATGGCAAAATCCGCGAGACGAAACTCGGGCAGATCCAGCCGGCGGAGCTGAAAAAGACGCTCGACGCCCTTTGAGCGCCCTGAAGAACGCATTGCACGTTGCCGGCGATTTGGATCGCGATCGCGGCAACTTCGCGTGAATTCGCCGATACTTTGCACGCACGCCGGTAATTCTTACGGATGCCGCGCGCCCGGCCATTCGGCGAAACTAGACAAATTTCTCTAAATAGCGCTAAAGTTCGCGCAATTCCGCAGAAATAGAAGCGACCATGACACGATTGCTGGTGCTGCACGGCCCCAACCTGAACCTTCTCGGCACCCGGGAACCGGAGGTGTACGGCCGCGTGACGCTGGCACAGATCGATCAGGCGCTCGCCGCGCGGGCACAGGAAGCGGGTGTCGAGCTGACGTCGTTCCAGAGCAACCACGAAGGCGCGCTCGTCGACCGCATCCAGGCTGCGCGGAATGAACAGACCGATTTCATCCTGATCAACCCGGCCGCGTACACGCACACGAGCGTCGCGATCCGGGACGCGCTCGCCGGCGTCGGCATTCCGTTCGTCGAGGTTCACCTGTCGAACGTGCACCGCCGCGAAGCGTTCAGGCACCACTCCTACTTTTCCGACCAAGCCGAAGGCGTCATCTGCGGGCTCGGCTGGAAAGGTTATCTGTACGCGCTCGAATACGCGCTCGACAAACTGCAAGGCGCGTCGCGCGGCTGATTTCGCGATCTAGATTGAGCGCCGGTCCCAACCGGCGCTTTCACGTATTGAAAGGGGAATTCCCGATGGATCTTCGTAAGCTGAAAACTCTGATCGACCTCGTCTCCGAATCCGGCATCTCCGAGCTGGAAGTGACGGAAGGCGAAGGCAAGGTGCGTATCGTCAAGAACGCGCCGCCGGTCTATGTGCAGCCGACGGGCGGTTACGCCCCGCAGATCAGCATGCCCCAGACGGTGGCGCTGCCGACCGAGGGCGCGGCCGCTGCCGCGCCGGGCGCCGCCGCTCCCGCGGCCGCCCTGCCGCAGGGCCACGTCGTGACGTCGCCGATGGTCGGCACGTTCTACCGCGCGCCGTCGCCGGGCGCCGACCCGTTCGCGCAGGTGGGCGACACGGTCAAGGAAGGCCAGACGCTCTGCATCATCGAAGCGATGAAGCTCCTCAACGAGATCGAGTCCGACAAGGCCGGCGTGATCAAGGAAATCCTCGTCGAGAACGGCCAGGCCGTCGAATACGGCCAGCCGCTTTTCGTGATCGGCTAAAGTCCGCCGCGCGGCCGCAGCGCCGCGCGCCGCCGATGCTCTCCAGGCGCCATTCGCGCGCCCCTCGAAGAGACGAATACTCGCTATGTTTGAAAAAATCCTCATTGCCAACCGCGGTGAAATCGCGCTGCGCATTCAGCGCGCGTGCCGCGAGCTCGGCGTCAAGACGGTGGTCGTCTACTCGGAAGCCGACAAGGAAGCCAAGTACGTGCGCCTCGCGGACGAAGCCGTCTGCATCGGCCCGGCCCCGTCGAACCTGAGCTACCTGAACATGCCGGCGCTGATCAGCGCCGCGGAAGTCACCGATGCCGAGGCGATCCACCCCGGCTACGGCTTCCTGTCGGAAAATGCCGATTTCGCCGAGCGCGTCGAGCAATCGGGCTTCACGTTCATCGGCCCGCGTCCGGAGACGATCCGCCTGATGGGCGACAAGGTCACCGCGAAACAGACGATGATCAAGACCGGCGTGCCGTGCGTGCCGGGCTCGGAAGGCGCGTTGCCGGACGATCCGAAGGAGATCGTGAAGATTGCGCGCTCGATCGGCTATCCGGTCATCATCAAGGCCGCGGGCGGCGGTGGCGGCCGCGGGATGCGCGTCGTGCACACCGAGGCCGCGCTCGTCAACGCAGTCAACATGACCCGCGAGGAAGCCGGCCGTGCGTTCGGCAACCCGCAGGTGTACATGGAGAAGTTCCTCGAGAACCCGCGCCACATCGAGATCCAGGTGCTGTCCGACGCGCACAAGAATGCACTGTGGCTCGGCGAGCGCGACTGCTCGATGCAGCGCCGCCACCAGAAGGTGATCGAGGAAGCGCCGGCGCCCGGCATCCCGCGCCGCCTGATCGACCGGATCGGCGACCGCTGCGCGGACGCGTGCAAGAAGATGGGCTACCTCGGCGCGGGCACGTTCGAATTCCTGTACGAGAACGGCGAGTTCTACTTCATCGAGATGAACACGCGCGTGCAGGTCGAGCACCCGGTGTCGGAGCTGATCACGGGCGTCGACATCGTGCAGGAACAGATCCGCATCGCGGCCGGCGAGAAGCTCACGCTGCGCCAGCGCGACGTCCAGTTCCGCGGACATGCGATCGAATGCCGGATCAACGCCGAAGATCCGTTCAAGTTCACGCCGTCGCCGGGCCGGATCACGTCGTGGCACACCCCGGGCGGCCCGGGCGTGCGCGTCGACTCGCATGCGTACAATGGCTATTTCGTGCCGCCGAACTATGATTCGATGATCGGCAAGCTGATCACCTACGGCGCGACCCGCGAGCAGGCGATCAGCCGGATGCGCATCGCGCTGTCGGAGATGGTCGTCGAAGGCATCCAGACCAACATCCCGCTGCACCGCGAGCTGATGATCGACTCGAAGTTCGTCGAAGGCGGCACCAGCATCCACTACCTCGAAAACCGGCTCGCGCAGAAGCTGCAGGTCGCACCGGAAGAAGCGTAATCGCATGAGCTATCGCGAACTCGTCGTCGAATTGGCCCGGGAGCACGCGGAGGCACTGTCCGACGCGCTGCTCGAGCTGGGCGCGCTGTCGGTATCCGTCGAGGATGCCGATGCAGACACGCCCGACGAGCAGCCGCTCTTCGGCGAACCGGGCCTCGTGCCCGATCGCACCGCATGGCAGCACTCGCGCGTGGTCGCGCTGCTGCCGCCCGATCACGATCCCGCCGTGCTGCTCGCGGCGGCCGCGAACGAGATCGGGCTCGGCGAAGCGCCGCGCTTCGAGGTGCGCGAAGTCGAGGAGCAGGACTGGGTGCGCCTCACGCAATCGCAGTTCGATCCGATTCCGATCGGCAAGCGGATCTGGGTCGTGCCGTCCTGGCACGATGCGCCGGATCCCGACGCGCTCGTGCTCGAACTCGACCCGGGCCTCGCGTTCGGCACCGGCAGCCATCCGACGACGCGGCTCTGCATGGAGTGGCTCGAGCAATCGGTGCAGCCCGGCCAGTCGGTGCTCGACTACGGCTGCGGCTCCGGGATCCTCGCGATCCTGGCGCGCAAATGCGGGGCGAACCCCGTGATCGGCATCGACATCGATCCGCAGGCCGTCGAATCGGCGCGCCTGAACAGCGAACGCAACCACGCGGACGTCACGTACGGGCTGCCGGACGCATGCCCGGCGGGCGAATTCGACATCGTCGTCGCCAACATCCTGTCGAATCCGCTGAAGCTGATGGCATCGATGCTCGCATCGAAGGTGAAACCGGGCGGGCGCATCGCGCTGTCGGGCGTGCTCGCGCGCCAGGCGGACGAAGTCGCGGCCGTTTATGCGCGCTACGTCGACATCTCGGTCTGGCGCGAACACGAAGGTTGGGTATGCCTCGCCGGAACCCGCCGCGAAAGCCATTAGAATAGCGCTGTCCTTCACTCTGGCCAGCAGGCCGCCCGGCTCGACATGCTTCTCGCGACGCGCTGCCCCCATTGCGATACCGTTTTCCGCCTGCAGCAGGAACAACTCGTGCTGCACGGCGGGCTGGTGCGTTGCGGGCATTGCCGGCAAGTGTTCGACGCAGCGGAATCGCTGGTCCGCGAGCATGCACCGCAGCCTGAATCGGCGCTTGCGGGAGAAAGCGGTGCCGCATCGGGAAGCGCGGCTGACAAGGGTGTCGTAGACGCACCGGCGGTTGCCTCGGCTGTTGTCGAAGCGGCCGTCGAGGAAGCGCATGCTGCCGAGGCGCCTGCCGTCGAAGCGCGCACTGCCGACTCGCATGTTCGCGATACCGCTGCAGCGGATGCACCCGCTGCCGACGGACACATGGCCGAAGCACCGGCTGTCGAAGCGGACACTATCGACGCGCATGTTACCGATACCGCTGTTGCGGATGCGCCCGCTGCCGACTCGCATGTTCGCGAAGTCGCACTTGCCGATGCCCCCGCTGCCGACGTGAATGCGGCCGAAGCACCGGCTGTCGAAGCGCCCGTTGCCGACCCGCAAGTTCCCGAAGCCGATGCTGCCGATGCGCACGGTGCCGAAGCGCCTGCGGTCGAAGTGCCTGTTGCTGGGACACATGTTTCCGATTCCGCTGCGGCCGATGCACAAGTAGCCGAAACGTCTGCCGTCGAAGTGCCTGTTGCCGGCACATATGGTCCCGATGCCGCCGACGCGCAGGCAACCGAAGCGCCTGCCAGCCACGCGACCGCTGACGGCATGCATCCTGCAGAAGGTTCTGCCGACGAAGCACACGATGCCGCCGCCCCGCACGAGGCAACCCCGCCCCGACTATTCGTCGACAGCGCGAGCGGCGCACGCCCCACGCACGCGGACTTCCGTCCGGACCACTGGGACATGTGGGCACCGTGGCTCGACGGCAACGTCGATCCGTCGCTGCAGCATAGCGGCAGCAATATCAGCGCCGATCCCCTCGTGCCCGTCACGCTGCCCGACGGGAATTCGGCCGACGCCAAACCCGGCGCGGTCCGCCTGACCGGCACACCGCAGTCGTCCCCCGTTTTCCCGGCAGCCGCCGCGGCGTCCGCCACCGCACAGCCGGCGACTCCGGCACAAAGCAACGACGACCTCGCACCGCCGGCATCGACTGCCCTGCCCTCCGCACATGACGTGCGCGAGCCGCGCCTCGGCGCCGACGCACCGCTCGACAGTGCCCGCGATGTCCACGAACGCGCGCCGTTTGCCGCGGCGCACGACACGCACGAGCCCCGCTTCGTGGCCGACCCGCAACCCGCACCGGACGACGCCGCCAGCACGGGCACCCGCACCGCTCGCGAACCGGGCTTCGCCGCCGGCGCGACGAACGAACCGTTCTCGGCGCTCCCTGCGGAGGACGACCGTCCCCCGTTCGCCGTCACGCGCGAAGCCCGCGCGCCGCAGCGCCGCGGCCTGCTCGGCGGCTTCTTCGGCGGCCTGGTGGCCGCCGTGCTCGGCGTGCTGCTGGTCGGCCAGCTCGCGTGGTGGCAGCGCGAGACGGTCATGATCTACTGGCCGATCACGCACAGCTGGTTCCAGCGCATCTGCGCGCCGCTCGGCTGCACCGTCGCACCGCCGCGCGCGATCGACGGGCTGCGGCTCGAAGCGACCGACCTGCACCAGCTCGACGGCCCGCGCGTGCTCGAGCTGAAGGCGCCGCTGACGAACCGCTACCGCGTCGCGCTTGCGTATCCGTCGCTCGAGCTGACGCTGCTCGACGACACCAACCACGTTACCGTCCGCCGCGTGCTCGCGCCGCGCGATTACGTCCGGCCCGGCACGCGGATCGACGCGGGGCTGCCGGCCGGCGCGACGCAGACGATGGTCGTCCGCGTCGAGACGAACGGTACGCCCGCCTCGAATTTCCGCGTCCAGATCTTCTATCCGTGACGCCCCGCGGCGCGCAGGTGCGCGCCCGTCTCAACCCGCGCGTCCTGACGACGCGCTATTTCGGAGCACGAACATGAGCAAAGTTACGCTGGGTGGCAACCCGATCGAAATCGCCGGCACGTTCCCGGCCGTCGGCTCGCAAGCCCCCGACTTCTCGCTGGTCGGCAAGGATCTCGGCGACCTGACGCTCGCCAGCTTCGCCGGCAAGCGCAAGGTGCTGAACATCGTGCCGAGCCTCGATACCCCGACCTGCGCGACGTCGACCCGCAAGTTCAATGAAGCCGCGTCGTCGCTCGACGACACCGTCGTGATCGTCGTGTCGGCCGACCTGCCATTCGCGGCAACCCGCTTCTGCACGACCGAAGGCCTCGCGAACGTGCTGACCGCATCGACGTTCCGCACCGGCCGCGCGTTCGCGAACGCATACGGCGTCGACGTGACGAGCGGCCCGCTGAACGGCCTGACCGCGCGCGCCGTCGTCGTGCTCGACGCGCAGGACAAGGTGCTGCACGCGCAGCTCGTCGGCGAGATCAAGGACGAGCCGAACTACGACGCCGCGCTCGCAGCGCTGAAGTAAGCCCTTCCCCCGCCCTCCCTTGTCGCGCCGCGCCCTTTTCGCGCGGCGCTGTCACGCAGGGTCCCTCATTTCTACAGGAACGCACACCTTGGCTACGCTGATTTGCGGCTCGATCGCCTACGACTCCATCATGACCTTCGAAGGGCGGTTCCGCGAGCACATCCTGCCCGACCAGGTGCACCTCATCAACCTGAGCTTCCTCGTGCCGACGATGCGTCGCGAATTCGGCGGCTGCGCGGGCAACATCGCGTATGCGCTGCATCTGCTCGGCGGCGACGCACGGATGATGGGCACGCTCGGCGCGCTCGACGCGCAACCGTACCTCGAGCGCCTCGACCGGCTCGGCCTGCGCCGCGACCACGTGCGCGTGCTGCCCGAGATGCACTCGGCGCACGCGATGATCACGACCGATCTCGACAACAACCAGATCGCGGCGTTTCACCCGGGCGCGATGATGCAGTCGCACCTGAACCACGCGGGCGACGCGCCGGACATCACGCTCGCGATCGTCGGCCCGGACGGCTTCGACGGGATGGTGCAGCATACGGAGGAGCTCGCGAAGGCCGGCGTGCCGTTCGTGTTCGATCCGGGCCAGGGCCTGCCGCTGTTCGACGGTGCGACGCTGCGCCGCAGCATTGAACTTGCGACCTACGTTGCGGTCAACGACTACGAGGCCAAGCTGGTGAGCGACAAGACGGGATGGTCCGAAGACGAAATCGCCAGCCGGGTCGACGCGCTCGTCATCACGCGTGGCGAGCATGGCGCGACGATCCGCCACAAGCAGGGCGCGGAGCAGATTCCCGTCGTGCCGGCCGAGCGTATCGCCGATCCGACGGGCTGTGGCGACGCCTTCCGCGGCGGTCTGCTGTACGGTATCGAAAAGGGCCTCGACTGGGCGACCACGGGGCGCCTGGCCAGCCTGATGGGTTCGATCAAGATCGCCCACCAGGGGCCGCAATCCTACTCGCTGACTCGCGCCGAAATCGACGCACGCTTCGAGGCTGCCTTCGGCTACAGCCTCAAATGAATACTGTGGGAGAGCAGAAATGTTGATGAAGAAAACCCTCACGCTCGGGGCCATGCTGACCGCCACGCTGACGCTGGCAGGCTGCTTCACGCCGCCGGGCTCGGCCGACGTATATAGCGTCGGCCAGGCGCAACGCGAGCAGACCGTGCGGATGGGTACGGTCGAGAGCGTTCGCGCGGTGCGCATCCAGTCCGAAGGCGCCGGCAGCGCGGTCGGCACGCTCGGCGGCGGCGCGCTCGGCGCCGTCGCGGGCAGCGCGATCGGCGGCGGCAAGGGTTCGATCCTGACCGCCATCGCGGGCGGCCTCGCCGGCGCGGTCGCGGGCAATGCGATCGGCGAAAACCTCAGCACGGCGAACGGTGTCGAGATCACCGTGCGCCTGGACAACGGCGACCTGCGCTCGATCACGCAGGCGGCGAGCGGCGAAGCGTTCCGCGCCGGCGAGCGCGTGCGGCTGCTGTCGAGCGGCGGCGTCACCCGCGTCACGCACTGACCGGTATATCCTCAGCACGCGGCGCAAGCCGCGGTCGAACGCATGCGCGACGTTGCGCATGCGTTTTTTTTCGTCCGGGCGCGGTAGTGCGGCGCGCGCGGACGAAAAAAAACCCGCCACCTGAGCCAGATGGCGGGATCGATTGAGTAGCGCTACTCAACCCACGGACACCGCATGAGTGTCCGGGTAGTGGGTGCAATCCGCGATTACGGACGGCTGCCGGTCGGGAACGGCCATGCTGCTGCCGGGTTGAGCGCGGTCTTCACGCCCGATGCCGGCGCAACCGACGCCGTCGACGCGGTCGTCGCCGGTGCGGCCTTCTTCACGACTGCCTTCTTCGGTGCAGCAGCCTTCTTCGGCGCAGCGGCCTTCTTCGGTGCAGCAGCAGCGGTCTTCGCGGGAGCAGCAGCCTTGGGAGCAGCAGCCTTCTTCGCGGGCGCGGCCTTCTTCGCGGCAGCCTTCTTCGCAGGCGCGGCCTTCTTCGCAGCAGCCTTCTTCGCCGGTGCGGCCTTCTTCGCAGCAGCCTTCTTCGCCGGTGCAGCCTTCTTGGCCGCGACCTTCTTCACTGCGACCTTCTTCGCAGCAACCTTCTTCACCGCTGCCTTCTTCGCCGGTGCCGCCTTCTTCGCAGCAACCTTCTTCACTGCGACTTTCTTCGCAGCAACCTTCTTCGCGGCAACCTTCTTCACTGCGACTTTCTTAGCCGCTGCCTTCTTCGCCGGTGCTGCCTTCTTTGCGGCAACCTTCTTGACCGCGACCTTCTTGGCAGCAACCTTCTTCACTGCAGCGGCCTTCTTCGCCGGCGCAGCAGCCTTCTTGGCAACGGTCTTCTTCGCAGCTGCCTTCTTCGCAGCCGGTTTCTTCTTGGCGAGTGCCATGTTGTTCTCCTTCAGGTTCAGATGAGAGTCAGTTCAAACTACACCCTTCGTCAAAACCCGCTTCCCGCGGACGCTGTTCAGGACGTGCGCTTCGAAGCGGGCTATTCATCGGCGTACGCGGATACCACGCGCTTACGCTAATGAATACGGTATGGCGCACGTGGCCATCGGGCCTCGCGCGCCAAATCAAGTCGGCGGCCGGCGCGCCACGCGCCGCCACCCCAGATCGCTTGATCAAGCGGATCGCCATGCGGCTGTCCGCTTTTTCCGGAGGGAAGTTTGCCCATCCCACTGAAGGGTTCGCAAAGTGCCTGTCGTATCGTTGGGCCGTTAAGGCACCGGGCGTGCTTTGCATCAGGCGTTCTTGCTCCTAAACCTTGTGCCGGCGCCGCGTGGCGCCGGCGTTACATCGTCGTGACGTGAGTCGCTGCTGCGGGTCACTCCCAGGACAGCGCGCCACCCGTCTGATACTCGATCACTCGCGTCTCGAAGAAGTTGCGCTCCTTCTTCAGGTCGATCATCTCGCTCATCCACGGGAACGGGTTTTCCTCGTTCGGATACAGCGGGTCGAGGCCGATCTGCTGGCAACGGCGGTTGCAGATGAAGCGCAGATAGCTCTTGAACATCGACGCGTTCAAACCCAGCACGCCGCGCGGCATCGTGTCCTCGGCGTAGCGGTATTCGAGATCGACAGCCTGCTTGAACAGCTCGCGGATCTCCGCGCGGAATTCCGCGGTCCAGAGATGCGGGTTCTCGAGCTTGATCTGGTTGATCAGGTCGATGCCGAAGTTGCAGTGCATCGACTCGTCGCGCAGGATGTATTGATATTGCTCTGCAGCACCCGTCATCTTGTTCTGGCGGCCGAGCGCGAGGATCTGCGTGAACCCGACATAGAAGAACAGGCCTTCCATGATGCAGGCGAACACGATCAGCGACTTCAGCAGCTTCTGATCCGCCTCGAGCGTGCCGGTCTTGAAGGCCGGGTCCGTCAGCGTGTGGATGAACGGGATCAGGAATTCGTCTTTCGCGCGAATCGACGCGACCTCGTGGTACGCGTTGAAGATCTCGCCTTCGTCGAGACCGAGCGATTCGACAATATATTGGTACGCGTGCGTGTGGATCGCCTCTTCGAACGCCTGGCGCAGCAGGAACTGCCGGCACTCCGGCGCCGTGATGTGGCGGTACGTGCCGAGCACGATGTTGTTCGCCGCCAGCGAGTCGGCCGTCACGAAGAAGCCGAGGTTACGCTTGACGATGCGGCGCTCGTCTTCGGTCAGGCCGTTCGGATCCTTCCACAGCGCGATGTCGCGGGACATGTTGATTTCCTGCGGCATCCAGTGGTTCGCGCAACCGGCCAGATACTTTTCCCACGCCCACTTGTACTTGAACGGCACCAGCTGATTGACGTCAGTCTGGCCGTTGATGATGCGCTTGTCGGCGACATTGACCCGTGCTTCCGAACCGGCAGCGGGAACGGCCGATGCTTGCGGCGGCACCGCGAGATCACCTTCGAAAATGTCGCGAACCTGTTGGGCGGCAGGCGCTGCAGCCTGCATTCCGACAGCCATTCCTGCGGGGGTGCGCATCGCGTTTTGCTGCGCTCCGCTCGCGGGAGTTACGGCAGTCTTCTCGTCATCCCAGTTGAGCATAAATTCTCACCATCAATTTAGAACGGTTTGTACCATCTTTTCCTGAGCGATAAAAGGGTTCGCTCACGAAAAATCCCTTTTTCGATTCGCGTTGCGACCTCGATACAACACTTTGAGCAACGCATCGTCGTTCGTGCCGCGCGTGATGTGTGACGCGCGTGTATCGCGAGGTGCGCTCGACGCATCGAACGCTGATCGAAACACGACGCCGTCGGGGTTGTTTCGATCGCTTGTCACTGCCTGCAACGCGCGTGCCGCGTTACAGATTCCTTATCATTTTTTTAGTTGAGAGCGGCGCGCACTTCAACCTTTATCGGTTGCAGTGCGCGCCGCCCGGAGCCTCGTCGAGTCAGGCGCGCTGCGTTACTGGCACGCTTCGCACTCGTCGAAGCCCGGATCGCCCGGACGCATCATGCACACCGGGCCATCCGCCTCGACCGGTGCCGCGTTCACCGCACCCGACGACGACGCTTCGCCGCCCGCCGCACCGAAGCCGCCCGCCGCGCCCTGCGCGCCACCGCCGCTCACGCCACCGCTCGACGGCACCGCGTTCAGCGCGCCGTGCGCGACCGTCGACTTCTCGACGTGCGTCGCCGCCATCGTGCGCAGGTAGTACGTCGTCTTCAGGCCGCGCAGCCACGCGAGCTTGTAGACCTCGTCGAGCTTCTTGCCCGACGCGCCGCCCATGTAGATGTTCAGCGACTGCGCCTGGTCGATCCACTTCTGGCGGCGCGATGCCGCCTCGACCAGCCACGTCGGGTCGACTTCGAACGCGGTCGCGTAGATCGCGCGCAGGTCGGCCGGGATGCGGTCGATGCGCGACAGCATGCCGTCGAAGTACTTCAGGTCGGCGACCATCACTTCATCCCACAGGCCGCGCTCCTTCAGGTCGCGCACGAGGAACTCGTTGACCACCGTGAATTCGCCCGACAGGTTCGACTTCACGTACAGGTTCTGGAAGGTCGGCTCGATGCACGCCGACACGCCGATGATGTTCGAGATCGTCGCCGTCGGCGCGATCGCGACGCAGTTCGAGTTGCGCATGCCGTGCGCGGCGATCCGCGAACGCAGCGTCGACCAGTCGAGCGACTCCGACGTGTCGACCTCGACGTAGCCGCCGCGCGCTTCCGTCAGCAGCTTCAGCGTGTCCTGCGGGAGGATGCCGCGATCCCACAGCGAGCCGCGGTAGCTCGAGTAGCGGCCGCGCTCCTCGGCCAGCTCGGTCGACGCGTAGTACGCGTAGTAGCAGACCGCTTCCATCGATTGGTCCGCGAACTCGACCGCCGCTTGCGACGCGTACGGCGTGCGCAGCAGGTGCAGGCAGTCCTGGAAGCCCATGATGCCCATGCCGACCGGGCGGTGCTTCAGGTTCGAGTTACGCGCCTTCGGCACCGCGTAGTAGTTGATGTCGATCACGTTGTCGAGCATGCGCATCGCGACGCCGATCGTGCGCTTCAGCTTGTCGTGGTCGAGCGCGTAGCTGCCGTCCGCCTGCTTCACCAGGTGCGCGAGCAGGTTCACCGAGCCCAGGTTGCACACCGCGATTTCGGTGTCGCTGGTGTTCAGCGTGATTTCCGTGCACAGGTTCGACGAGTGGACGACGCCGACGTGCTGCTGCGGCGAACGGATGTTGCACGGATCCTTGAACGTGATCCACGGGTGGCCGGTCTCGAACAGCATGCCGAGCATCTTGCGCCACAGCTGCTGCGCCGGGATCTTCTTGAACAGCTTGATCTCGCCGCGGGCAACCTTGTCCTCGTATGCCGTGTAGGCCGCCTCGAACTCGGCGCCGAACTTGTCGTGCAGGTCCGGGCAGGTCGACGGCGAGAACAGCGTCCAGTCGGCGCCTTCCATCACGCGCTTCATGAACAGGTCGGGAATCCAGTTCGCCGTGTTCATGTCGTGCGTGCGGCGGCGATCGTCGCCGGTGTTCTTGCGCAGCTCGAGGAACTCCTCGATGTCGAGGTGCCAGGATTCCAGGTACGCGCAGACCGCGCCCTTGCGCTTGCCGCCCTGGTTGACCGCGACCGCGGTGTCGTTGACGACCTTCAGGAACGGCACAACGCCCTGCGACTTGCCGTTCGTGCCCTTGATATGCGAGCCGAGCGCACGCACGCGGGTCCAGTCGTTGCCGAGGCCGCCGGCGAACTTCGACAGCAGCGCGTTTTCCTTCAGCGCTTCATAGATGCCGTCCAGGTCGTCCGCGACCGTCGTCAGGTAGCACGACGACAGCTGCGAGCGGTGCGTGCCCGAGTTGAACAGCGTCGGCGTCGAGCTCATGAAGTCGAAGCTCGACAGCACGTTGTAGAACTCGATCGCGCGCGTCTCGCGGTCGATCTCGTTCAGCGACAGGCCCATCGCGACGCGCATGAAGAATGCCTGCGGCATTTCGATGCGGGAGCCGTCGACGTGCAGGAAGTAGCGGTCGTACAGCGTCTGCAGGCCGAGGTAGCCGAACTGCAGGTCGCGGTTCGCGTCGAGCGCCGCGCCGAGGCGCGTCAGGTCGAACTGCAGCAGCTTGTCGTCGAGCAGGCCGGCGTCGACGCCGCGCTTCAGGAACTGCGGGAAGTACTCCGCGTAGCGGGTCGACATCTCGGCCTGGACTACTTCCTCGCCGAGGATCTCGCGGCGGATCGTGTGCAGCAGGATGCGGGCCGTGACCTGGCTGTACGCCGGGTCCTTCTCGATCATCGTGCGCGCGGCCAGGATCGCCGAGTCGTAGACCTGGCTCATCGGCACGCCGTCGTACAGGTTCTTCACCGTCTCCGCGACGATCGGGTCAGGGTTAACCGCAGCGCCGAGGCCGTCGCACGCAGACACGATCAGCGCGCGCAGCGCGTTCAGGTCGAGCGGGCGCGAGACGCCGTTGTCGATCACGTTGATGGCGCCGCCGCCCGTTTCCGCTGCGGCCACTTCCTCGCCCGCGTGCTGGCGCTCGAGGTGGCGCTTCTCGCGGTACAGCACGTACGCGCGCGCGACGTTGTGCTCGCCGCCGCGCATCAGCGCCAGTTCAACCTGGTCCTGGATGTCCTCGATATGGAACGTGCCGCCGTTCGGACGGCTGCGCACGAGCGCGCGCACCACGTTGTGCGTCAGCTGCTCGACCAGTTCGCGCACGCGGGCCGATGCTGCGCCCTGCCCACCGTTGACGGCCAGGAAAGCCTTGGTCACCGCGATCGCGATCTTCGACGGCTCGAACGACACCACGCTGCCGTTGCGGCGGATCACCTTGTAGTCGGCGAACGTGGCCTGCGGCGCGAGCGCCTGCGCGCCTTGTTCAGCGCCGCCGAGAGGACGGCTCGACGCGCTCTCGTATTGCGACGTCGCGTTGTCGGTGGTTTGCATGTGCAAAGCTCCTGGTGTTGGGTGATGCGGGGGAACCGCGGATTAAAACGATCGCTGCGCAATGCGGTGCGCGAGCGGTAAGACGCGAGCGACGCGTCGAGGGGGCCGGTTCGTCCGTCGTAATGCACGTGATCCGGTCTGGTGCTTCGTCATGTGTCCTGCGCCCCGTCGACACTCACTGCGCTGATCACGACGCCCGGACCGCCGGCCTGACGCGTCGCCCTGAGAACTCTGTCCGCCGGCGTTGCCCGCCGGCCTGTGCCACCCGGGTTTCCCCTGCGACACACACTATATCTAGTGCAGAACTGCTCAATTGGCACCAAGTATAGTGGACATTCGGACGTCGTCCAACTGGATAATTTGCGCCAGAGGCCTTGACATCGCTCGCGCTCAGGCACGGCAAGGCATTGATCGGAGAAAAAAAATTTGCGGGTCAAAAAACCCCGCGATCAGTGCTGCCGGTAAGGAAAGTATTCGGCGGAAAAGCCCGCATCGCTCGCGAAGCGTTGCCAATCGAAGTGCGGACCGGGGTCGGTCTTGCGGCCCGGCGCGACGTCGGCGTGACCGGCGATCGCATCGACCGGATAGCGGCCAGCGAGCGCGCGCGCGAGCACGGCGAGCGTCGCGTATTGCGCGGCCTCGAACGGCACGTCGTCCGCGCCCTCGAGCTCGATGCCGATCGAGAAGTCGTTGCAGCGCGGCCGGCCGAAGAAATCGGACGCGCCCGCATGCCACGCCCGTTCGTCGCACGACACGAACTGCACGAGTTCGCCGTCGCGGCGGACCAGGAAGTGCGCGGACACGCGCACGCCGCGCAGGTGAGCCTGGTAATAAGGATGCGCGTCGCAGTCGAGGCGATTCAGGAACAGCGCCTCGATCGCATCGCCGCCGAACTCGCCGGGCGGCAGGCTGATGTTGTGGACGACGACGAGCGTCGGCACCGCACCCGCGGACCGCGCCTCGAAGTTCGGCGACGGCGCATGGCGCGCTTCGCGCACCCAGCCGTGCGCGTCGATCGAAAGGGATACCCCGCCGCTCATCGCGCGTCGCGGTCGCTCGCGCGTGCGGCGTGGCGCTGCGCGTGCTCGGCGCTGCAGAAGTATTCGCCGCTCGCGACGACCGCGTCGCCCTTCGGCGCGTGCACCCCGCATTCGGCGCAGCGCACCATCGGCTCGGGGAGCGACTGCGCGCCGCCGGCGCGCGTGGCGCCCGCGCCGCCGCCATGCCCCGGCGCGGCGCCGCCCGGCCCCGCGTCGCGCCCGCTGCGCGCCTGTGCCTGGCGCAGCTTGCGCGCGACCCACGAGGTCGCGAAGAACAACAGGATGAGGAGAAGAATCTGTCGCATCGAAAATCAGTCGATCAAACCACGGAGCGGTGCAGCAGCACCTCGAATACGAACCGGCTGCCGACATACGCGAGCAGCAGCGCGCCGAACGACGCGAGCACCCAGCGCGCGGCGCCGCGCCCGCGCCAGCCCGACGTCCGGCGCGCGACCAGCAGTGCGCCGAACATCAGCCACGACACGATCGCGAACACGGTCTTGTGGTCGAGCCGCAACGCGCGCGCGTCGACCTGCTCGCTGAACAGGATCCCCGACGCGAGCGTCAGCGTAAGCAGCACGAAGCCCGCGCCGATCAGGCGGAACAGCAGCTTCTCGAGCGTGAGCAGCGGCGGCAGCGTCTCGAGCCAGCTCGCGATCCAGCCCGTCGAGCCATCGCGCCCGCCGCTGCGCAGCGACTGCAGGCGGCGCTCGACCATCAGCATCAGGACCGCGTGCAGCGCCGCGATCGCGAACAGGCCGTACGCGATGTTCGCGATCAGGAAGTGCAGCTTGAACAGCGGCGCTGCGGCATAAGGCAGCACCCGCACGCCGCCGAACACGAGCGGCAGCAGCGACGCGCCGCACGCGAGCGGCAGCACGAGCACGCGCAGGCTGTCGAGCGGGAAGAAGAAGCTCTCGATCCAGTAAATGCCGGCGCCGAGCCAGAACATCGCGGACAGCGCAAACGCGAAGCCGAACACCATCGCGTCGTGCGGGAAGATCGTCGTGTGGAGCAGCACGCCGTGCGCGACCAGCGCGGCGAACAGCAGCGCGCGGCCCGCCCCGCTCATGCCGGAAGCGGCGGACGCCGGAACCGGCACGGCCGGCACGCTCGCGACGAGCGGCGATGCGGCGCCCTGGCGGTGCGCGCGCCAGCCTGCGACGGCGAGGCCGCCGTACAGGAATGCGGTGAGGGCATACAGTACAATATCCATGTTCGAAGTTTACACTAGGCCCCCTTCCCGCGACGGCTCCCTTGTTCAGTCCCGCCGCGCCTTCGGGCCCCACTGTCCATCGCTCCCCATGCTCGACAATCTCACTCAACGGATGGCGCGCGTCGTCAAGACGCTGCGCGGCGAGGCCCGGCTTACCGAGGCGAACACGCAGGAGATGCTCCGCGAGGTGCGTCTTGCGCTCCTCGAGGCCGACGTCGCGCTGCCCGTCGTCCGCGAATTCATCGCCAAGGTCAAGGAAAAGGCGCTCGGCGAGGAAGTGATCAGCAGCCTGTCGCCGGGCCAGGCGCTCGTCGGCGTGGTCCAGAAGGAACTGACCGCCGTGATCGGCGGCGACTACGAAGGCAAGGCCGCCGAGCTGAACCTCGCCGTCACGCCGCCCGCGGTGATCCTGATGGCCGGCCTGCAGGGCGCGGGCAAGACGACCACCGCCGGCAAGCTCGCCAAGCTCCTGCGCGAGAAGTACAAGAAGAAAGTGCTGACCGTGTCGTGCGACGTGTACCGTCCCGCCGCGATCATGCAGCTGAAAACGGTGAGCGAACAGGTCGGCGCCGATTTCTTCCCGTCGACGCCGGACCAGAAGCCGGTCGACATCGCGCTCGCCGCGGTCGACTGGGCGAAGCGCCACTACCATGACGTGCTGATCGTCGATACGGCCGGCCGTCTCGGCATCGACGAAGCGATGATGCAGGAGATCACTGCGCTGCACGGCACGCTGAAGCCGGCCGAAACGCTGTTCGTCGTCGACGCGATGCTCGGCCAGGATGCCGTCAACACCGCGAAGGCGTTCAACGACGCGCTGCCGCTCACCGGCGTCGTGCTGACCAAGCTCGACGGCGATTCGCGCGGCGGCGCCGCGCTGTCGGTGCGCCACATTACCGGCAAGCCGATCAAGTTCGTCGGCGTCGCCGAGAAGCTCGACGGCCTCGAGATCTTCCACCCGGACCGGATGGCGAACCGGATCCTCGGCATGGGCGACATCCTCGCGCTCGTCGAGGAAGCGCAGCGCGGCGTCGACGTGCAGGCCGCGCAGAAGCTCGCCGACAAGGTCAAGAAGGGCGGCGATTTCGACCTGAACGATTTCCGCGCGCAGATCTCGCAGATGAAGAACATGGGCGGCCTGTCGTCGCTGATGGACAAGCTGCCCGCGCAGTTCCAGCAGGCGGCCGCCGGCGCCGACATGGGCCAGGCCGAAAAGCAGATCCGCCGGATGGAAGGGATCATCAGCTCGATGACGCCCGCCGAGCGCGCGAAACCCGAGATCATCAAGGCGACGCGCAAGCGCCGCATTGCCGCCGGCGCGGGCGTGCCGGTGCAGGAAGTCAACCGAATGCTGAACCAGTACGACCAGATGCGTACGATGATGAAGAAGCTGAAGGGCGGCAACATGCAGAAGATGATGCGCGGCCTGAAGGGCATGATGCCCGGCCTGCGCTGATTCCGCCCGTCGGCCGGCGCGCGGGTTTTTGCTGTAGCGCGCGCCGCCCGATCTGCTTCATTCTTATTTGTATACCGACTGCCCGCCAGAACACATGAACCGCGAAGAAGCCCTCCATATTTTCGACCACTCCGAAGAGATCGTCTCGGCCGACGCCGTCAACGCGTCGATCGCCCGGATGGCCGACGCGATCCGCGCCGAGATCGGCGACGCGTTCCCGCTCGTCCTCTCGGTGATGGGCGGCGCGGCGGTGTTTACCGGGATGCTGCTGCCGCATCTCGATTTCCCGCTCGAGTTCGACTACATCCACCTGACCCGCTACCGCAACACGACGCAGGGCAGCCCGGAGATGCACTGGCGTGTCGCGCCGCGCGAATCGGTGAAGGACCGCATCGTGCTCGTGCTCGACGACATCCTCGACGAAGGCGAGACGATGGCCGCGATCCGCGACCGCATCCTCGAGATGGGCGCGAAGCGCTTCATGTCGGCGGTGCTGTGCGAGAAGACGCTCGCGAAGGCCAAGCCGCTGCACCCGGACTTCTGCGGCTTTGCGGTGCCCGACCGCTACGTGTTCGGCTGCGGGATGGACGCGAAGGGCTACTGGCGCAACCTGCCGACGATCCGTGCGCTGACCGCGAACGTCTGACGCCCGCGCGATCCGCATGAAAAAGCGGCGCTCCGGATCTCCCGGAGCGCCGCTTTTTTGTTGGCGTGCCGCCTGACTACAGCTGGTGCACGAATGCGCGGATCCCGCCCAGCATCATCTCGACCGAGATCGCGACGAGCACGAGGCCCATCAGCCGCTCGAACGCCGCGACCGTCCGCTCGCCGAGCCACTGCTGGATCCGCTCGGCCAGCACCAGCGTCACCGCGCAGACGATCATCGTGACCGTCAGCGCGCCGGCCCATTCGAGCATCTTGCCGGGCGCCTGCGACGTCAGCAGCATCACCGTCGCGAGCGCCGACGGCCCGGCCAGCGCCGGAATCGCGAGCGGCACGATGAACGGCTCGCCGCCCGCGCGCGGATCGCTGCCGAGCGCGCCGTCCGGGTGCGGGAAGATCATCCGCAGCGCGATCAGGAACAGCACGATGCCGCCGCCGAGCCGCAGCGACAGGTCGGTGAGGTTCATCATCCGCAGGAAGCGGTCGCCCACGACCATGAAGAACAGCAGGATCACGAACGCGATCCCGACCTCGCGCAGGATCAGCTTCACGCGCCGCTCGCGCGGCACATCCCGCATCGCCGAGATGAACAGCGGGATGTTGCCGAGCGGATCCGTGATCAGCACGAGAAGCACTGTGGCCGACAGGAAGGTGTATTCCACCGTGTCCCCCGGTCTTCAGGCTTAGCGCGCGAGCGCGGCGCGGACCTTCTCCGCGACCGTCGCCGCGGCCGTATCGGCCGGCAGCAGCGTCGCTTCGGTGTCGCGGCGGCCCTGGTACTCGATCTTGCCTTCCTTCAGGCCGCGCTCGCCGATCACGAGGCGATGCGGCACGCCGATCAGCTCCCAGTCGGCGAACATCACGCCCGGGCGCTCGCCGCGATCGTCGAGGATCACGTCGATGCCGGCCGCGGCCAGCTCCGCGTACAGCTTGTCGGCCGTCTCGCGCACCGCATCGCTGCGGTCGTAGCCCATCGGGCACAGCACGACTTCGAACGGCGCGATCGACTCCGGCCAGATGATGCCGCGGTCGTCGAAGTTCTGTTCGATCGCCGCACCGAGAATGCGCGTGACGCCGACGCCGTAGCAGCCCATCAGCATCGGCTGCGGCTTGCCCGACTCGTCGATGAACGTCGCGCCCATCGCTTCCGAGTACTTGGTGCCGAGCTGGAACACGTGGCCGACCTCGATGCCGCGGCAGATGTCGATCACGCCCTTGCCGTCCGGCGACGGATCGCCCTTCTGCACGTTGCGGATGTCGGCGACGTCCGGCTCCGGCAGGTCGCGGCCCCAGTTCACGCCCGCGATGTGATAGTCGACCTCGTTCGCGCCGACGACGAAGTCGTTCATGTTCGCGACCGTGCGATCGGCGATCACCTTCACCGGCTTCTTCGTGCCGATCGGGCCGAGGTAGCCCGGCGGCGTGCCGAACCACTCGACGATTTCCTGCTCGGTCGCGAAGCGGTGGTTCTTCAGGCCCGGCAGCTTCGACACCTTGATCTCGTTCAGGTCGTGGTCGCCGCGCAGCATCAGCAGCCAGACCGTCGGCTCGGCGCCTTCGTTGTCGGTCGCGAGCACGATCGACTTGATCGTGCGCGCGAGCGGAATGCCCATCAGCTCGGCGACGGCCTCGCACTTCGCCTTGCCCGGCGTCGCGACCTTCGCCATCGGTTCGGCGGCCGCCGCGCGTTCGGCGATCAGCGGCAGCGCTTCCGCCGCCTCGATGTTCGCCGCGAATTCGGAGGTCGGGCAGTAAGCGATCGCGTCCTCGCCGGTGTCGGCGATCACGTGGAACTCGTGCGAGAAGTTGCCGCCGATCGAGCCGCTGTCGGCCGCGACCGGACGGAACTCGAGGCCGAGACGCGTGAAGATGCGCACGTAGGCGTCATACATCTTGCGATACGACTCGTTCAGGCCGTCGGCATCTTTGTCGAACGAATACGCGTCCTTCATGATGAATTCGCGGCCGCGCATCACGCCGAAACGCGGACGGATCTCGTCGCGGAACTTCGTCTGGATCTGGTAGAAGTTCACCGGCATCTGCCGGTAGCTCCGAATCTGGTTGCGCGCGATGTCGGTGATCACTTCCTCGTGCGTCGGCCCGATCACGAAGTCGTTGTCCTTGCGATCCTTGAAGCGCAGCAGCTCGGGGCCGTACTGCTCCCAGCGGCCCGACTCCTGCCACAGCTCGGCCGGCTGCACCGCCGGCATCAACAGCTCGATGGCGCCCGCCCGGTTCATTTCCTCGCGCACGATCGCCTCGACCTTGCGAATCGAACGCAGGCCGACCGGCAGGTAGTTATAGATGCCGCCGGCGACGCGACGGATCATGCCGGCGCGCACCATCAGCTTGTGGCTGACGATCTCTGCGTCGGCGGGTGCTTCTTTCAGGGTGCCGATAAAGAAACGGGAAGCTTTCATGCGGACGGTTCCAAAAACGGCGCCCCATGCGGGGCGCCCGAAAAAGATTCAATGAGAAAAAGCTGCGCGCGGCGAACGGCGATGGCGCAGACGACCTGGCAGACAATTCAGGGACAATTCAGCCGGCACACCCTGCGCGGATTCGCTCCGTTACGGTGCGCGGCGCCCGTTATCTGTTTATAATCAAAGCAATTTTAAAGGATTCGAAGGTGGTTGTATGCTGGATCGTGAAGGCTTTCGCCCGAACGTCGGCATCATCCTCTTGAACGCGCGCAACGAGGTGTTTTGGGGCAAGCGGCTCCGCGAGCATTCCTGGCAGTTTCCTCAAGGTGGGATCAAGTACGGCGAGACCCCCATGCAGGCGATGTACCGGGAGCTGCACGAGGAAACCGGCCTGCACCCGGAACACGTCAAGATAATCGGCCGCACCCGCGACTGGTTGCGTTACGAGGTGCCTGACAAGTTCATCAAGCGTGAAGTACGCGGTCATTACCGCGGCCAGAAACAGATCTGGTTCCTGCTGCGGATGGTAGGGCGCGATTGCGACATTTGCTTGCGCGCGACCGACCACCCGGAGTTCGATGCGTGGCGCTGGAACGAGTACTGGGTGCCGCTCGATGCGGTAATCGAGTTCAAGCGGGATGTCTATCAGTTGGCGCTGACGGAACTGTCGCGCTTCCTGCGCCGCCCGGCGCAGCGGGCCGACAAGCCGCGGGGCTTGCGTCCATCGCGCTATCCGCGCGTCGTGGATGTGCAGCCCCGGCAGACGTTGACGGTTGTCGACACATCGGTAGTCTGTTCCGAGGTCGAAGCAGGCGCGCTCGACGAGACGCCTCCTCGCCTGATCCTCGGCGAATGACAAGTCGGACTGCATGACCGGGCGCGACCTTGGTGTCGCGCCCTTTTTTTACGAGGAATGCATATTGAAAGCGATTGCTCTCGCGCTCGCGTCGATCGCCGCGGCGGCCGCACTGGCCGGTTGTGCGAATTCGAACACCCCGTCCAACAAGGACGACAGCGCGTTCGTGTATCTGCTGGATCGCCAGCCGGCCTGGAAGGAAAACACTGTCGACACGCTCCCTGCGCTGCCGCAGGCGGGTGACCTGCTGTCGTTCAACGTGTCGCAGAACACGCCGCTCAAGTTCTCCGTCGACGCGAAGTCGCTGGTGGTCGGCACCGACGGCATCGTGCGGTACACGGTGGTCGTCACGAGCCCGGCCGGCGCACGCAACGTCAATTACGAAGGCATCCGCTGCGACACGTACGAATGGCGCCAGTACGCGGGCCTCAACGCGGACCACGACGGCTGGGATCGAACGGTCGAGAACGACTGGCGCCGCATCGAGAACGGCGAGCTGAACGCCTACCACGCGGCGCTCTACCAGGACTATTTCTGCGCGAACAAGATGCCGATCGGCACGACGCAGTCGATTCTCGAGAACATCAAGTACCACCGCACCGCGCTGAACCAGCTGCGCTGATCGCGCCGGCCTGCCGGCGGCGATGACATCGAATGCGATAAAGCCCGCTTTGCGCGGGCTTTATCGTGTCGGCTGTCAGCGAACCGGGCAGGTCACACGAGCACCAGGTTGTCGCGGTGGATCAGCTCGGGCTCCATCATGTAGCCGAGCACGGTTTCGATCTCGCCGCTCGGCTTGCGCTGGATCAGCTTGGTTTCCGCGCTGCTGTAGTTGGTCAGGCCGCGCGCGACTTCGCGCCCGTCCGGCCCGACGCAGGCAATCACCTCGCCGCGCGCGAACGCACCCTGCACGTCGATCACGCCGATCGGCAGCAGGCTCTTGCCGCCCGCCGTCAGCTTCTCGACCGCGCCGGCATCGATCACGACATGGCCGCGCACCTGCAGGTGATCGGCCATCCACTGCTTGCGCGCGGCCATCCGCGCGGTGCGGGCAATCAACTGCGTGCCGATCGCCTCGCCCGCCGCGAGCCGCGCAAGCACGTCGGGCTCGCGCCCGCTCGCGATGACCGTGTTCGCGCCGCTATGGGCCGCGCGCTTGGCCGCGAGAATCTTCGTCAGCATGCCGCCGCGGCCGAGGCTCGACCCCGCGCCGCCCGCCATCGCCTCGAGTTCGGGCGCGCCCGCGTTCGCTTCCGCGACGAGCGTCGCGGCCGGGTCCTTGCGCGGATCGGCGGTGAACAGGCCGGTCTGGTCGGTGAGGATGATCAGCGCATCGCCTTCGATCAGGTTCGCGACGAGCGCACCGAGCGTGTCGTTGTCGCCGAACTTGATTTCGTCGGTGACGACCGTGTCGTTCTCGTTGATGATCGGCACGACGCCGAGCCGCAGCAGCGTGAGCAGCGTCGAACGCGCGTTCAGGTAGCGCTCGCGGTCCGCGAGATCGGCGTGGGTCAGCAGGATCTGCGCGGTGCGGATGCCATGCTCGGAAAAGCGGCTTTCATAGACCTGCGCGAGCCCCATCTGGCCGACCGCGGCCGCGGCCTGCAGCTCGTCGATCTCGCGGGGGCGCTTGCTCCAGCCGAGCCGCTGCATGCCTTCGGCGATCGCGCCCGAGCTGACGAGCACCACTTCCTTGCCCTGCGCGCGCAGCGTGGCGATCTGGGCAGCCCAGCGGCCAATTGCGGCATGATCGAGCCCCTTGCCGTCGTTGGTCACGAGGCTGGATCCCACTTTCACCACCAGTCGCTTCGAATCCGCGATGATCGAACGCATCGTGCGCTGTCTCCTCTATCTGATGCGCGATTGAATCCGGCGCCGGACGGCCAGCGCCCGGCGCACACATACCGCTCAGGCGTCGTCCGACGCCGCCTGCCCGTCGCGGAAACGCACGTCCGCCGCCAGGTCTTCCGCCTCGGCCGCGCGGTGCGCGTCGGAATGCGCCGCGAGGTAATCGTAGATCGCATAGCACAGCGCCTCGCAACCCTGGCCGGTCAGCGCCGAGATCTCGAACACCGGGCCGTCCCAGCCGAAGCGCTCGAGGAAATCCGCAACGCGCGCCTCGCGCTCGTCCTCCGGCACCATGTCGAGCTTGTTGAGCACGAGCCAGCGCGGCTTCTCGTACAGCGACTCGTCGTACTTGCGCAGCTCGCCGACGATCGCCGTCGCCTCCGCAACCGGATCGACGTTCTCGTCGAACGGCGCGAGATCCACGAGATGCAGCAGCACACCGGTGCGCTGCAGGTGGCGCAGGAACTGATGCCCGAGGCCCGCGCCTTCGGCCGCGCCCTCGATCAGCCCGGGAATGTCGGCGATCACGAAGCTCTTGCTCGGCCCGACGCGCACGACGCCGAGATTCGGCGCCAGCGTCGTGAACGGGTAGTCGGCGATCTTCGGCTTCGCATTCGACACCGACGAAATGAACGTCGACTTGCCCGCGTTCGGCATGCCGAGCAGGCCGACGTCGGCCAGCACCTTCAGCTCGAGCCGCAGCATGCGCCGCTCGCCGGGCTTGCCGTCGGTCTTCTGGCGCGGCGCGCGGTTCGTGCTCGACTTGAAATGGAGGTTGCCGAGGCCGCCCGCACCGCCCTCCGCGAGCATCACCTTCTGGTCGTGCTCGGTCAGGTCGGCGATCAGCTCGCCGGTGTCCATGTCGTTGATGACCGTGCCGACCGGCATGCGCAGCGTGATGTCGTCGCCGCCCTTGCCGTAGCAGTCCGAGCCACGGCCGTTCTCGCCGTTGCGCGCCAGGTGCTTCTTCGCGTACCGGTAGTCGATCAGCGTGTTGATGTTGCGGTCGGCGATCGCGTAGACGCTGCCGCCCCGGCCGCCGTCGCCGCCGTCCGGCCCGCCGAACGGAACGAATTTCTCGCGGCGCATCGACGCACTGCCATCGCCTCCGTCTCCGGCGATGACTTCGATTCGTGCTTCGTCAATGAACTTCATTCGTTACCCCGCCCAGTATTCCCGCTATTGTGCCGCGCTACGCCATGCTTGAACAATCGGCCGTCCGGCCAACCGCGCCTGCACGGCGACAAAATAAAAAAAGGCCCCGCGACAACTGCGGGGCCTTTCGGCTACGAAGCCCGTGGATGCCTGAATTAGGCAGCCGCCGGAACGACGATGACCATATGCTTCTTGTCCGCGCCCTTCGTCGCGAACTTCACGTGGCCGTCGACCAGCGCGAACAGGGTGTGATCCTTGCCCATGCCGACGTTCTCGCCAGCGTGCATGCGGGTGCCGCGCTGACGCACGATGATGCCGCCGGCGTTGATCGCCTGGCCGCCGTACACTTTCACGCCGAGACGTTTCGACTCGGAGTCGCGGCCGTTCCGGGAAGAGCCGCCTGCCTTTTTGTGTGCCATCTGATTGCTCCTTTACCGAGGCGCTTACGCGTTGATCGCGTCGATGCGCAGCTCAGTGTAGTTCTGGCGGTGGCCGCCGTGCTTTTGGTAGTGCTTCCGGCGACGCATCTTGAAGATGGTGACCTTGGCATGACGACCGTGCGACACAACGGTGGCCTTGACGGAAGCCCCACTGACCAGCGGCGTACCGAACTTAATCGATTCGCCTTCGCCCACTGCGAGAACCTGGTCGAGCGTGATTTCAGCGTCAATGTCAGCCGGTATCTGTTCTACTTTGAGTTTTTCGCCAACGGCAACCTTGTACTGCTTGCCGCCGGTTTTTATGACCGCGTACATTGAGAACCTCACTCTGGATCCAATTTTTCCGCACACCACGCGCGGAAAAGGCGTGATTATACAGAGAGTTAGCATCGCTGTCAAAACCAATCAGCGATTGCCGCGCCGGCCCTCGGCCGGATGGCCAAAATCGCGCCCGCGGCGCGCGCGACAGACCGGGATGCGGCGGATTCGACTTATAATCCGCGGCATCACCCAATTCCATGATCATGTCGTCGTCCACCGCCTCCCCTTCCCTCAGCGCCGCCCACCTGCTCGCCCCGATCACCAGCGATATGGAGCAGGTGAATCGCGTCATCCGGCAAAGCCTCGCGTCCGACGTGCTGCTGATCAACCAGATCGCCGAGTACATCATCGGCGCGGGCGGCAAGCGGCTGCGTCCGGCGTTGCTGCTGCTCGTCGCGGGCGCGCTCGGCGAAACGTCGCACCAGCGGCACGTGCTCGCGGCCGTCGTCGAATTCATCCACACGGCCACGCTGCTGCATGACGACGTCGTCGACGAATCCGAGCTGCGGCGCGGCCGCCAGACGGCCAACGCGCTGTTCGGCAACGCGGCGAGCGTGCTGGTCGGCGACTACCTCTATTCGCGCTCGTTCGAGATGATGGTCGGTGTCGGCAAGATGCGCGTGATGGAGATCCTGTCTGAGGCGACGACGATCATCTCCGAAGGCGAAGTGCTGCAGCTGCTCAACATGCACGATGCGGACGTCGACGAGGCCCGCTACATGCAGGTGATCCGCTACAAGACGGCCAAGCTGTTCGAGGCGTCGGCCCGGCTGGGCGCGGTGCTCGCGGGCGCCGACGCACCGACCGAAGCTGCCGCGGCCGAGTACGGCCGCCGGATCGGCACCGCGTTCCAGATCATGGACGACTGGCTCGACTATGCCGGCACCGCCGAGGCGATGGGCAAGAACGCCGGCGACGACCTGCGCGAAGGCAAGCCGACGCTGCCGCTCATCTACCTGATCGAGCGGGGCACCCCCGAACAGGCCGCACTCGCGCGCGAGGCGATCGAGCAAGGCGGCACCGACCGCTTCGATACGATCTTCGACGCGATCACGCGCTCGGGCGCGCTCGACCACACGCTCGAATGCGCACGGCAGGAAGCGCAGGCCGCGGCGGCCGCGATCGCCGCGTTCCCGAACTCCGTCTACAAGGAAAGCCTGCTCGAGCTGTGCTCGTATTCGACGTCGCGACAGTCGTAAGCATTGCATGACCGGCGGGCGCAAGCCGCTCGCCATCTGAAGCAGCTTCGGCCCCGCCTCAAACGGCAAGGCCGATTCGAAACGGACCGCAGCGGACACGTCTCAAAAAATTTCTTCGCCAAGGTATTCCATTTTCGAAAAAGCGCTGTTATAGTTACGTTCTTGCTCGACGACGCAGCGGTCTTGAAGAAGACTGCGAAATCGAAAGAGTCCAAATCGGGGTGTAGCTTAGCCTGGTAGAGCGCTACGTTCGGGACGTAGAGGCCGGAGGTTCGAATCCTCTCACCCCGACCAGATTTGTGAAAAACCGTGCACCGAGGTGCACGGTTTTTTTTTGCCTGCGCGCCATGCGGCCCGTGCCGCCGACGCGACACGCCCCGGCCACCGGCCTCTGCTATAGTCCCTTCATCCCAGTCCTTCACTGCCCTTTCCGACGCGTGGACCAAATTCCCTTATGGGCGCAAATCGGCGCCGTCTTCCTGCTTCTCCTCTGTTCCAGCTTCTTTTCCATTTCCGAGACCGCGATGATGGCGCTCAACCGCCATCGGCTGAAGCATCTCGCCGGCCAGGGCGCGCTCGGCGCGAAGACCACCCAGGGCCTGCTCACGCGCACCGACCAGCTGCTCAGCGTGATCCTGATCGGCAACAACCTGTTCAACACGATCATCCCGGTCCTCACGACGTCGATCGCACTGCACACGTTCGGCCGTAACAACCTCGCACTGTCGATCGCGACCGGTATCGTCGCGTTCCTGATCATCGTGTTTGCCGAAATCGCGCCGAAGATCGCCGGCGCAACGTTCCCGGAGCGCATCGCGCTGCCCGCGAGCCTCGTCATCGCACCGTTGATGCGCGTGCTCAAGCCGATCGTCTGGTTCGTCAACGCGCTCGCACACGGTGTGCTGCGGGTGCTGCGCATCGACACGGGGAAGGGCCGCGACCAGCGGCTGTCGGCCGATGAACTGCGCACCATCGTGCTCGAGTCGAGCAGCTTCATGCCGACCAAGCACCGCAGCATCCTGCTCAACCTGTTCGACCTGGAAAACATCACGGTCGACGACGTGATGGTGCCGCGCCGCCAGATCGAATCGCTCAACTTCTTCGCGCCGCTCGACGACATCCTGCACCAGCTCGAGACCTGCTACCACAACCGCCTCGTGGTTTACGAGGGCGACATCGACAAGGTCCTCGGCGTGCTGCACGTGCGCAAGACGCTGACGGCGCTGCACAACCAGGATTTCGACCGCGAGACCCTGCGCGCGCTGCTCGCCGAGCCGTACTACGTGCCGTCCGGCACGCCGGTGTTCCAGCAACTGCAGTTTTTCCAGGAATCGCGCCAGCGCACCGCATTGATCGTCAACGAGTATGGCGAGCTCGAAGGCCTCGTCACGCCCGAGGACATCATCGAGGAGCTGATCGGGGAGTTCACGACGTCGATGCCACGCAGCGAGCGCGCCGGCGGCTGGGACCAGAACGGCGAGTGCATCGTCGCCGCAAGCATGCCGCTGCGCGAGCTGAACCGCTGGCTGCACCTGAAGCTGCCGACCGACGGGCCGAAAACGCTCAATGGCCTGATCCTCGAAGTCCTCGAGGAAATCCCCGAAGACGACGTGTGCCTGAAGATCGGCGACGTGATGCTCGAAGTGATGCGCAGCGACGACCAGGCCGTGCGCACCGTCAAGCTCTTCAGGCCGCGCCCGTCGCGCGGCGCACGCGGGCTCAAGCGTTAGCCGGACGGACGACTGCCGGCGCCGCCGTTGCCGCGCGACCATGCAAGGGTCACGGTAACCAGGCGGCCGACGCGCCGGCATCGATGCTTTTCACGCCCTCCGACGGGACACCCGCGATCCCCGATCCCGCTCCCGATTCCCGCCCGCTCGACGCAACCCAGCTCGACGACGCGCCCGCCGTGCGGCTGCTGACGGACACGCTGCACGCCGCGTGGCACCGCGAAGCGTCCGACATTCATGTCGAACCGTTCGAGACGGGCTGGCGCATCCGCCTGCGCGTCGACGGCGTGCTGCACGAACACGCGCGGCCACCCGCGCACCTGCGGGATGCGCTCGTCACGCGCATCAAGGTGCTTGCGCGCATGGACATCGCCGAACGCCGCGTCCCGCAGGACGGCCGGCTGCGCGTCGCACTCGCCGCCGGCCGGCGCGGCGACTACCGCGTCAGCTCGCTTCCCACGCTGTTCGGCGAAAAGCTCGTGCTGCGCCGCCTTGAAACGCTGCCGCCGGACCTCACGCTCGCGCGCCTGGGCTTCGATGCGCAACAGGCCGGTGCGATGGAATCGGCGATCCGCGCGCCGCACGGCCTCGTGCTCGTCACCGGGCCGACGGGCAGCGGGAAAACGCTGTCTCTGTATTGCACGCTGCAAATGCTCGATCGCGATGCCCGCAACATCTGCACGGTCGAGGATCCGGCCGAGATCCAGCTCGACGGCATCAATCAGGTCGGCGTCGCCGAGAAGGCCGGGCTGACCTTCGCCACCGCGCTGCGCGCGCTGCTGCGGCAGGACCCGGACATCATCATGGTCGGCGAGATCCGCGACGCGGAGACGGCCGACGTCGCGATCAAGGCCGCGCAGACCGGGCACCTCGTGCTGTCGACGCTGCACACGAACGACGCGCCGGCTGCCGTCACGCGGCTGCTCGACATCGGCGTCGCACCATACAACCTCGCGTCGGCGCTGCGCCTCGTCACCGCGCAACGCCTCGTGCGCCGGCTGTGCGCGGCATGCCGCACGGCGTCCGACGCGCCGGCTCGCCTGCTGCGGGAAGCCGGCTGCGAACCGGCGGCGCTGGCGGCCGGGTGGCGGCCGTTCGTCGCGCGCGGCTGCGCCGAATGTCATGGCATCGGCTATCGCGGCCGCATCGGCCTGCACCAGACGATGCCGGTTTCGTCCGGCCTCGCGGAGCGGATCGTCGCACGCGCAAGCGTCGGCGAACTCGCCCGGCAGGCGGCAGGCGAAGGCGTGCGCAACCTGCGCGATGCCGCGCTCGCGCGCGTCGCGGACGGCACGACGAGTCTTGCGGAAGCGCTTGCCGCGACGCCGGACGCATGACCGCGCGCACCCCGCCGCGCGAGACCCGCTTTGTGTGGCGCGGCCGCCGTCACGACGGTGCGCCCTGCCACGGCACCGTGATCGCGTTCGATGCCGCCGGCGCGCGGGCCATGCTCGCGCGCACCGGCGTCACCGTGCTGTCGCTCGCTGCGCGCGGCACGGCCCGGCCGCCGATCGCCCGCGCCCGCGACGTCACCCGCTTCACGCGCCAGCTCGCCAGCCTGCTGCAGGCCGGCCTGCCGCTCGCGCCGTCGCTGGAAACGCTCGCACGCACCCGCGGGCCCGACGGCATGCCACGCATCGCGGCCGGCCTCGCGCGCGAGATCGTCGACGGCCGTCGTTTCGCCGCCGCGCTCGCCCGCTACCCGTCGCAATTCGGTGCGCTGTATCGCCAGCTGATCGAAGTCGGCGAGACGTCCGGCGCGCTCGGCACGGTGCTGACGCGTGTCGCGGATCATCGCGAACGCTCCGACGCGCAGCGGCGCAAGCTGCGTGCCGCGCTCGCCTACCCGGTGTCGGTCATCCTGTTCGCGCTCGCGATCACGATCGCGCTGATGCTGTGGGTCGTGCCGACCTTCCGCCAGATCTTCGACGGGTTCGGCGCGACGTTGCCGACGCCGACCCGCGTGCTGCTCGCGCTCGCGTCCGCCACGTCCGCGTGGGGCGCGCCGTTGCTGGCGGGCCTCGCATTGGCAGGCGCGGCTGCGCGCCATGCGATCCGGCGCTCGCCGGCGCTGCGCTTCTCGGTCGCCCGGCACCTGCTGCGCGCGCCGCTCGTCGGCAACGCGCTGAGCCGCTTCGCGGCAGCGCGATGGTGCCGTTCGCTCGCGACGCTGCTCGGGGCAGGCGTGCCGCTCGCGGACGCCTTCGCGACCGTCGAGCGCACCGCCGGCCATCCGGTCTTCGAGCAGGCGACCGCGCGCATCGCGGCGCGCGTGCTGCACGGCGCGCGGCTCGCCGATGCGATGCATGCGGCCGGCTGCTTTCCGGACGACGTCGTGCAGCCGATCGCCGTCGCGGAAGAAACCGGCGCACTCGACACGATGCTCGCCGACATCGCCGCCCTGTGCGAGCGCCAGCTCGACGCGCAGCTCGATGCCCTCGCCGCGCTCGGCGAACCGTTGATCGTGATCGTCCTCGGCGCGCTGGTGGGCAGCCTGGTCGTCGCGATGTACTTGCCCATCCTTCAGCTTGGCAACGTGGTGTAGCATCGCAACCGAATCTGTCGCCTTTAGTCCGATCACCGCCCAACATGACGCCCGTGCCCTTGTACGCCGCCCCCGATTCGCCCGCGAGTGCGCTGTCCGCGCTGGCACTGCTGCCGCCCGCCGTACAGTACGCATTCGCCGTCGTGCTCGGGCTGTGCGTCGGCAGCTTTCTCAACGTGGTCGTGCACCGGCTGCCCGTGATGATGAAGCGCGCGTGGCACGCCGAGATCGCCGAAGCAACGGGCGCGAGCGCCGAGCCCGACGACGGGTATCCGACGCACTACGACCTGTGGCGCCCACGCAGCGCCTGCCCGCATTGCGGCCACGTGCTGCGCGCGTGGGAGAACATCCCGCTCGTCAGCTACCTGCTGCAGCGCGGGCGCTGTCGCAGCTGCGGCCACCCAATCGGCGCGCGCTACCCGCTGATCGAGCTGGCGGGCGCACTGCTCGCCGCCGGCTCGCTCGCGGCGTTCGGGCCCACCGTTGCCGCGCTGGCTGCGTTCGGCCTGTGCGCCGCACTGCTCGCGATGAGCGCGATCGACATCCAGACGGGCTACCTGCCCGACTCGATGACGCTGCCGCTGCTGTGGGCCGGGCTCGCGCTCAATCTCGGCGGCACGTTCGCATCGCTGCGCGCGGCGGTGGTCGGCGCGATGGCCGGCTACCTGTTCCTGTGGTCGATCTACTGGCTGTTCCGATGGCTGCGCGGCATCGAGGGCATCGGCTTCGGCGACCTCAAGCTGCTTGCTGCGCTCGGCGCGTGGATGGGCTGGGCCGCGCTGCCGCAGGTGGTGCTGTTCGCCGCGGTGACGGGCGCGATCGTCGGGCTCGCGGCGACCTGGCGCGGCCGCATGCGCTTCGAGGAGCCGATTCCGTTCGGCCCGTTTCTTGCGGCTGGCGGCGCCGCGACGCTGTTTTTCGGCACCCCTTTCTATTCGGCGCTCGGAGGCTGACATGTTTGCGGTAGGACTCACCGGCGGCATCGGTAGCGGCAAGACAACGGTCGCCGACCTGTTCGCCGCGCGCGGCGCGACGATCGTCGACACCGATCTGATCGCCCACCGCATCACCGCGCCGGGCGGGCTCGCGATGCCCGCGATCGAGCAGGCGTTCGGCCCCGGGTTCGTCGCGGCGGACGGCGCGCTCGACCGCGCGAAAATGCGCACGCTGATCTTCAGCGACGATGCCGCGCGGCGGCGTCTCGAGGCGATCACCCATCCGCTGATCCGCGCGGAGACCGACCGCGAAGCACGGGAAGCGCAAGGCGCCTATGTGATGTACGTCGTGCCGCTGCTCGTCGAATCCGGCAGCTGGAAGGCGCGGGCCGATCGCGTGCTCGTCGTCGATTGCGACGTCGAGACCCAGATCGCGCGCGTAATGCGCCGCAACGGTTTCACGCGCGAGCAGGTCGAGGCGATCGTCGCGCGGCAGGCGACGCGCGAAGCCCGTCTCGCCGCCGCCGACGACGTCATCGTCAACGATGCGACGACGCCCGATGCGCTCGCCGCCCAGGTCGATGCGCTGCACCAGCGCTATCTCGCCTGCGCAGCCGCGGCGAAATGAGCACCGCGCGGCAGCTTCGCGCATGCACCACGCACGCGATGATGGCGCACGAAATTGGCGCGTTGCTAGGGTAGACCGTGGGCATTAGAATGTCCTGCATTGTTACACCCCCTACCCTAGAGGCGAGCGCGCTTGATTCTTTACGAGTATCCGTTCAATGAGCGAATTCGCACGTTGCTGCGCCTCGAAGACCTGTTCGAGCGCTTCGCGTTCTTTTTGGCTCAAGAGGACGCGCGGGAACATCACGTCGCGCTGACGACGCTGTTCGAAATCGCCGAAGTCACGGGCCGTGCGGACCTGAAGTCGGATCTGCTGAAGGAGCTCGAACGCCAGCGTCAGACGCTCGCCCCCTTTCGCGGCAATCCCGGCATCGAACAGAACGCGCTCGAGGCCGTGCTCGGCGAGATCGAGCAGACGCTCGCGAACCTCACGCAGATGCAGGGCAAGACGGGCCAGCACCTCGTCGACAACGAGTGGCTCGCGAGCATCCGCAGCCGCGCGGTGATTCCCGGCGGCACCTGCAAATTCGATCTGCCGTCTTACTACGCATGGCAGCAATGGCCCGCGGAACAGCGGCGCCAGGACATCGCCAAGTGGATCCTGCCGCTGCTGCCGCTGCGCGATGCGGCGGCGATCGTGCTGCGCCTCGCGCGCGAGTCCGGCCAGGCGTCGAAGGTGATGGCGATGCAGGGCAGCTATCAGCAGATGCTGTCCGGTCGCAGCTATCAACTGATGCAGGTGCGCGTGGCGCCCGAGCTGCGCGTGATTCCCGAGGCGAGCGCGAACAAGTACATGCTGTGGGTGCGCTTCACCACGCAGGACGGCGACGTACGGCCGCGCGCGGTGGACATCGACGTGCCGTTCCATCTGACCCTGTGCAACCTGTAACGGCCGTGTGCCGGATCGACGCTTTCGTATGACTACTGTTGTGAAATGCCCGTCCTGCGGCGCCGACGTGCGCTGGACGCCTGAAAATCGCTTCCGTCCCTTCTGCTCCGCGCGCTGCAAGCAGCTCGATCTCGGCGCGTGGGCCGCGGAGAAATACCGGATCGGTGGTTCGGACGACTCGCCGCTGTCCGAGGAAGAAGACGGCACGGACGGGCGCCGCCCGAGCTGAACCGGCACGCGACGCGATGCGGCCCGCCTCCCGGCGAGCCGTCCGGCCTCAGCGTTGCGCTTCGTCCTTCGCGAGCAGTTCGAGCACCGGCAGCGCCGCGGGCAACAGCGGCGCGACATCGACCGGCAGGTGCTGCCAGACGAACGCCTGCCCTTCCTTGCTGTGCGGCTCGCCGCTCCAGCCCGTCACCTTGCAGAAGTAGAGCCGCACATACGCGTGCGGATAATCGTGCTCGAGTGTATGCCAGCGGTGGCACGCGGTGACGACGATGCCAAGTTCCTCGTGCAGTTCGCGCGCGAGCGCGTCCTCGACGGATTCCCCCGCTTCCAGCTTGCCGCCCGGAAACTCCCAGTAGCCCTCGTACGGCTTGCCCAGCAGCCGCTGCGCGAGCAGGTAGCGGCCGTCCGGCTGCACCATGATGCCGACCGCGACCTCGGTCACCTTCCGGCCGTCGGGCGCGCGCACGGCGCCCGGTGCGAGATCCGTGCTCATACCTGCTCCTTGCGTCCCGACCAGTCGCGCGCGAACTGCCACGCGACGCGCCCGGAGCGCGAACCGCGCTCGAGCGCCCACACCAGCGCATCGCCGCGTGCCTGCTCGATTTCCGCGTCGCCGCAGCCGAAATGGCGCAACCAGTGCGCGACGATACCAAGGTAATCGTCTTGCTTGAACGGATAGAAGCTGACCCACAGGCCGAAGCGCTCGGACAACGAGATCTTCTCCTCGACGACCTCGCCCGGATGGATCTCGCCGTCGGGCAAGTGCTTGTACGTCTCGTTGTCGCTCATGTACTCGGGCAGCAGATGGCGGCGGTTCGACGTCGCGTAGATCAGCACGTTGTCCGACTGCGCGGCGATCGAGCCGTCGAGCGCGACCTTTAGCGCCTTGTAGCCCGATTCGCCTTCCTCGAACGACAGGTCGTCGCAGAACACGATGAAGCGCTCGGGACGCTGCGCGATCAGCTCGACGATGTCGCCGAGATCGTGCAGGTCGTCCTTGTCGACCTCGATCAGCCGCAGCCCGTCGTTCGCGTACGCGTTCAGGCACGCCTTGATCAGCGACGACTTGCCGGTGCCGCGCGCGCCCGTCAGCAGCACGTTGTTGGCCGGCTTCTGCTGCACGAATTGCCGCGTGTTCTGCTCGATCAGCCCCTTCTGGCGATCGATGTTGTGCAGGTCGGCGAGCGTGATCGACGATACGGCCGGCACCGGCTGCAGATAACCGCGCCCCTGGCGCTTGCGCCAGCGGAACGCGTGCGCGGCAGTCCAGTCGACCGCCGCCGGCGCGGGCGGCAGCATCGCCTCGAGGCGGCCGAGCAGCGTTTCCGCGCGCGCCAGGAAGTGTTCGAGCTTGTCCATGATGTCTCGTGCGCCCCCGCTCAGGAGCGGTAGTCCGCGTTGATGCTCACGTAGTCGTGCGACAGGTCGCAGGTCCAGATCGTCGCCTGCGCGTCGCCGCGGCCGAGCAGCACGCGGATCGTGATCTCGCTCTGCTTCATCACGCGCTGGCCGTCCTCTTCCTGGTAGGCCGGATTGCGGCCGCCCGCCTTCGCGACCAGCACGTCGTCGAGATACAGGTCGATCTTGCCGACGTCGAGATCGGCGACGCCCGCGTAGCCGATCGCCGCGAGAATGCGGCCGAGGTTCGGATCGGATGCGTAGAACGCCGTCTTCACGAGCGGCGAGTGGCCGATCGCATAGGCGATCTGCCGGCATTCGGCGACGTCCTTGCCGCCCTCGACCTGCACCGTGATGAATTTCGTCGCGCCTTCGCCATCGCGCACGATCAGTTGCGACAGCACCTGCGCGACCTCGGTGACCGCATCGCGCAGCGCCGCGTAGGCGGGCGAATCGGTCGACGTGATCGCCGGCAGCGTGCTCTTGCCGGATGCGATCAGGATGAACGAGTCGTTCGTCGACGTGTCGCCGTCGATCGTGATGCAGTTGAACGAGCGGTTCGCGACTTCCTTCACGAGCGTGTCGAGCACCGGCTGGGCGACGTTCGCGTCGAACGCGAGGAAGCCGAGCATGGTCGCCATGTTCGGCTTGATCATGCCCGCGCCCTTGCTGATGCCGGTCAGCGTGATCGTATGGCCGTCGATCGTCACCTGGCGCGAGGTTGCCTTCGGCAGCGTGTCGGTCGTCATGATCGCCTGCGCCGCGTCGTACCAGTTCGCGGCCTTGCGGTTCGCGAGCGCCGCCGGCAGGCCGGCCTTCAGGCGGTCGATAGGCAGCGGCTCGAGGATCACGCCCGTCGAGAACGGCAGCACCTGCGCCGGCTCGATGCCGGCGAGACGCGCGAGCTCCGCGCAGGTTTCGCGCGCGTTCGCGAGGCCCGGCTCGCCGGTGCCCGCATTCGCGTTGCCGGTGTTGACGACCAGCGCGCGAATGCCCGCGCCGCCCGCGCGCACCTTCGCCAGATGTTCGCGGCACACCGTCACGGGCGCGGCGCAGAAGCGGTTCTCGGTGAACACGCCCGCGACCGTCGCATTGCCGTCGACGGAAATCACCAGCACGTCCTTGCGGTTCGGCTTGCGGATGTTGGCTTCCGCCCAGCCCAGCGTGACGCCGGCGACGGGATGCAATTGGGCGGGATCGATCGACGGGAAATTGACAGCCATGAGAAACACCTGCCGGAAGGAAAATGCCGGCGCGCGCCGGCATCGATTGAACGAACCGGCGGCCGCACGCGCGGGCCGCCGCAACTCACATCACAATTCGACGCTGCAAACGACGCGGCGCGCTCATCGCGCGCCGCATTCGATCACGACAGCTTGCCGTGACAGTGCTTGTACTTCTTGCCGCTGCCGCACGGGCACGGATCGTTGCGGCCGACCTTCGGCAGCTCGCCGCCGGGGCCGCTGTGGGTCATCGCGCTGCCGACCATCTCGGCAGTCGCGGCTGCAACCGCCGCGCCGCCGGCCACCGGCGCGCCCGCCTCGGCGAACTCGGCGTGCTGGTACTCGATGTTCTCGAGCTGGCCGGTGCCGCGTTCCTCGATCTGCTCGGCGGCTTCCTCGAGCTGCTCCGGCGACTGGATCTGCACGTTCATCACGATCCGCGTGACTTCCTGCTTGATCGCCTCGAGCATCGCGGCGAACAGCTCGAATGCCTCGCGCTTGTATTCCTGCTTCGGGTTCTTCTGTGCGTAGCCGCGCAGGTGGATGCCCTGGCGCAGGTGGTCGAGCGCCGCGAGGTGCTCGCGCCACAGGCGGTCGACCGACTGCAGCATCACCGAGCGCTCGAATGCGCTGAACGACTCGCGGCCGACCAGTGCGACCTTCGACTCGTATTGCTCGTCGGCGGCGGTCGTCACGGCCTCGAGAATCTCGTCCGCCGTGATCGACGACGACTCGTTCACCATTTCCTGGATCGCGAGATCGAGCTGCCAGTCGTTGCGCAGCGCTTCCTCGAGCTCGGGGATATCCCACTGCTCCTCGATGCTGCCCGCCGGCACGAACTGGCGGACCACGTCGCTAAGCACGCCGTGGCGCATCGCGCCGATCGTCTCGGTGATGTCGTGCGCCTCGAGCAGCTCGTTGCGCTGCTGGTAGATGACCTTGCGCTGGTCGTTCGACACGTCGTCGTATTCGAGCAGCTGCTTGCGGATGTCGAAGTTGCGCGCCTCGACCTTGCGTTGCGCGGATTCGATCGACCGCGTGACGATGCCCGCCTCGATCGCTTCGCCTTCCGGCATCTTCAGGCGGTCCATGATCGCGCGCACGCGGTCGCCCGCGAAGATGCGCAGCAGCGGATCGTCGAGCGACAGGTAGAAGCGCGACGAGCCCGGGTCGCCCTGGCGGCCCGCACGGCCGCGCAGCTGGTTGTCGATCCGGCGCGACTCGTGACGCTCGGTGCCGATGATGTGCAGGCCGCCCGCGGCCTTCACCTGCTCGTGCAGCGTTTCCCACTCGTCGTGCAGCTGCTGGATGCGGCGCGCCTTTTCGTCCGCCGGGATCGACTCGTCGGCCTCGAGGAACGCGGCCTGCTTCTCGGCATTGCCGCCGAGCACGATGTCGGTGCCGCGGCCCGCCATGTTGGTCGCGATCGTGATGCGCTGCGGACGGCCCGCCTCGGCGACGATCGCCGCTTCGCGCGCGTGCTGCTTCGCATTCAGCACCTCGTGCGGCAGCCCGGCCTGCTTCAGCAGGTGCGACAGCAGCTCGGAGTTCTCGATCGACGTCGTGCCGACCAGCACCGGCTGGCCGCGCTCGTAGCATTCGCGGATGTCGCGGATCACCGCGTCGTAGCGTTCCTTGGCCGTCTTGTAGATCTGATCCTGCTTGTCGATCCGCTTCGGCGGACGGTTGGTCGGGATCACGACCGTCTCGAGACCGTAGATCTCGTTGAATTCGTACGCTTCGGTGTCCGCGGTGCCGGTCATGCCCGACAGCTTCGCGTACATCCGGAAGTAGTTCTGGAACGTGATCGACGCGAGCGTCTGGTTCTCGCTCTGGATCTTCACGTGCTCCTTCGCCTCGACTGCCTGGTGCAGGCCGTCGGACCAGCGGCGGCCCGCCATCAGGCGGCCCGTGAACTCGTCGACGATGACCACTTCGCCTTCCTGCACGACGTAGTGCTGGTCCTTGTGGAACAGCGTGTGCGCGCGCAGCGCCGCGTACACGTGGTGCATCAGCGTGATGTTCTGCGGCGCGTACAGGCTCTCGCCGTCGCCGATCAGGCCCCACTCTCCGAGCAGGCGCTCGGCCTTCTCGTGGCCCGATTCCGTCAGGAACACCTGGCGCCCCTTCTCGTCGAGCGTATAGTCGCCCGGCTTCTCGACGCCGGTGCCGTCCGCCTTCTCCTCGCCGATCTGGCGCTCGAGCAGCGGCGGCAGCGCGTTCATCCGCACGTACAGGTCGGTGTGGTCCTCGGCCTGGCCGGAGATGATCAGCGGCGTGCGCGCCTCGTCGATCAGGATCGAATCGACCTCGTCGACGACCGCGAAGTTGAGCGCGCGCTGCACGCGCGCGTCGGTCTCGTAGACCATGTTGTCGCGCAGGTAGTCGAAGCCGAACTCGTTGTTCGTGCCGTACGTGATGTCGGACGCGTACGCCTGCTGCTTCTGCTCGTGCTCCATGCCGGACAGGTTGATGCCGACCGACAGCCCGAGGAAGTTGTAGAGGCGCGCCATCCACTCGGCGTCACGCTGCGCGAGGTAGTCGTTCACCGTCACGACATGCACGCCGCGGCCCGACAGCGCGTTCAGGTACACGGGCAGCGTCGCGACGAGCGTCTTGCCTTCGCCGGTGCGCATTTCGGCGATCTTGCCGTAATGGAGCACCATGCCGCCGATCAGCTGCACGTCGAAGTGCCGCATCTTGAGCACCCGGCGGCTCGCCTCGCGGCAGACCGCGAACGCCTCGGGCAGCAGCTTGTCGAGCGACTCGCCGGCCGCGACCCGCTGGCGGAATTCGTCCGTCTTGCCGCGCAACTGGTCGTCCGTCAGCTTCTCGATCTGCGTTTCGAGCGCATTGATCGCCGCGACGGTCTTTTGATATTGCTTGACGAGCCGCTGGTTGCGGCTGCCAAAAATTTTCTGGAGAAAACCGGTTGTCATCGGATCGGATCCTGCGTCGCAGCACCGGCGCCCGGCGCGCGTCGCGCGCCCCGACGCCCGAGCCTCGGCGGCTTAGCGTATGAGTGAATACAAATATTGAATTTTAGCACGCGGGGGAGCGTGCGCCCGTGTCCAGCCCGGACGGCCCGCGCGGCCGCCCCCACCCCGGCGCGGCCGCGGCCAGGCGGGCCACGCGCCCGCAGACGCGGGTACAATCGTCGACGTCAGACTACACGCGCCGCCGCACCCGAAGAAAGCCTCGATGAACCGATTCCCCAAGCGTTTCGCCCCGCTCGGCCCGTCCCGCCCGCAAATCGCATCCGACGTGCTCAAGCGCACCGATGCGTTCGCGGCGCTGCGCGCCGGCGTCGAGCAGGTCGCCGCGCTGCAGCGCGACCTTGCCGCATTGCTGCCCGACTACCTCGCCAGCCATGTCGAGCCGGGCTTCATCAAGGATGGCGTCCTGACCCTGTTTGCCGCACACAATGCGCTGGCGGCGCGGCTGCGCCAGGTCGAACCGCGGCTGCTCGGGGATCTCCAGCAGCGCGGCTGGCCGGTCACTGCGCTGCGTGTGCGCATACGGCCGAAGGATGCGCCGCCGCCGCCGCATGTGAAGCAGGCGCAGATGACGTCCGTCGGCGCCGAGGCGCTGCGCGAGCTGGCCGACCACCTCGAGCCGTCGCCGCTGCAGGCGGCGCTCGCACGGATGGCCGCCCGCCACGGCGCGAAGACGCCGCGCTGACCGCACGCCCCGCAAGGCGCACGCGCCAGAACGCAAAAAAGCGGCCCGCAGGCCGCTTTTCTTACATCAGCGCTTACATCACACTCAGGCGAATGCCGTCTGCGTATCGAACGCGAAGCCGCTCGGTGCGGTCTTCGGATCGTCGAACGTGACGATTTCGTACGCATCCTCGTGCGCGAGCAGTTCGCGCAGCAGCGCGTTGTTCAGCCCGTGCCCCGACTTGTACGCGGTGTACGACGCCAGCAGCGGATGGCCGACCACGTACAGGTCGCCGATCGCGTCGAGCATCTTGTGCTTCACGAATTCGTCGTCGTAGCGCAGCCCGTCGTTGTTCAGGATGCGGTACTCGTCGAGCACGATCGCGTTGTCCATGCTGCCGCCGCGTGCGAGGCCCAGCTCGCGCAGCATCTCGGCCTCGTGCGCGAAGCCGAACGTGCGCGCGCGCGCGATCTCGCGCACATACGACGTGTTCGCGAAATCGACCTCGAGCTCCTGGCCCGTCTTGTCGACGGCCGGGTGGCGGAAGTCGATCGAGAACTTCAGCTTGAAGCCGAAGTACGGATCGAGACGCGCGAACTTGTCGCCTTCGCGGATCTCGACCGGCTTCGTCACCTTGATGAAGCGCTTCGGCGCGTTCTGCTCCTCGATGCCGGCGGACTGGATCAGGAACACGAAGGACGCCGCGCTGCCGTCCATGATCGGGATTTCCTCGGCCGTCACGTCGACGTAGAGGTTGTCGATGCCGAGGCCGGCACACGCCGACATCAGGTGCTCGACGGTCGACACGCGCACGCCATCCTTCTGCAGCACCGACGCGAGCCGCGTGTCGCCGATCGCCATCGCCGAGGCGGGGATGTCGACGGGGGTGGGCAGGTCGACGCGCGAGAAAACGATGCCCGTGCCCGGCGCGGCGGGACGGAGCGTCAGTTCGATCTTGCGGCCCGAGTGGAGACCGATGCCCACGGTCTTCACGATCGATTTGATGGTGCGCTGCTTCAACATGGTGTTCTTCGTCTTGATTGAAGATATCAATCAGGCGTTATATTCGATAGGCGAGATTATAGCGTAATTCCCTATTCGCCGCAGTTTGAAACTGCGTATCAATCTGTTTCGGCCGTTTACCCCTGCCGATACAGGACGGGCCGATGCCCGGAACGGAGGCGTTTCCGGTCATCAGCCCGTGTTACAACTGCCCTGCGGCCGTTACGCAACGTTGCCCGCAGGCAACGGTGCACCGCGCAATCAGGGCGTCAACATTGCCAGCACACTCGCCGCATCGCTCACTTCGAACTTGCCCGGTGCTTCGACAGCCAGCGTCTTGACCACACTGTCGTCGACCACCATCGCGTAGCGCAGGGAGCGAATCCCCATGCCGCGCGCGGACAAATCCTGCGTCAGCCCCAGCGCATGAGTGAAAGCCGCGCTGCCGTCCGCCATCATGCGCACCTTGCCCGCGGTGTGCAGATCACGTCCCCAAGCGCCCATCACGAATGCGTCGTTGACGGACACGCACCAGATCTCGTCGATGCCCGCCGTGCGCAACTGCTCGGCGTGCTCGACATAGCCCGGCACATGCTGCGCCGAACAGGTCGGCGTGAAAGCGCCGGGCAATCCGAAGATCACCACCCGCTTGCCCGCCGTCTGCTCGCGCACGCTGCGGGCGTTCGGCCCCAGCGTGCAGCCGTCGCGCGCGTCGTCGATGAACTCGAACAGTTGCGCGTCGGGCAGCGCGTCGCCCACTTGAATCATGGCTGGTCCCTCATAGCGATACGGTCAGTCGCGTGACACGGACAGCACGGCCCATCCCGCCTCGCCGAAGCGAAGAGGGCACGTTTCCCGGCCCGGCGTCGCATCCGACGCGGCCTGTCACGGTCCGTAGCATCCGTCACGCCGGCTTCACCGCGGCGACCCCGCCGCGGCTTCGCCCATGTGCCTCAGTCAGCCTGCTTGCGCAGGAAAGCCGGGATGTCGTACGTGTCGACACCCTTCTCCTGCAGCGCTTGCACGTGCGACGCCGCGGTTTCGCGCGAGTTGCGCCACACGGCCGGCGTGTCCAGCGCGCCGTAATCGGCCGTGCTGACGTGATGCGCCGGTGCGTAGCTGTTGTGCGACACCGCGTTGATCGGCTGGTTGTCCGTGCCGGTGCGCAGCAGCGTCATCGGTGCCGACTGCTGCTTCTTCGCCGCGCGGCCGAGGCCCGTCGCGACCACCGTCACGCGCAGCGCGTCGCCCATCGCGTCGTCGTACACCGCACCGAAGATCACCGTTGCGTCTTCCGCCGCGTAGCTCTTGATCGTGTTCATCACTTCGCGCGTTTCCGACAGGCGCAGCGAACGGCTCGACGTGATGTTGACCAGCACGCCGCGCGCGCCCGACAGGTCGACGCCTTCGAGCAGCGGGCTCGCCACGGCCTGTTCCGCCGCGAGGCGCGCGCGATCGACGCCGGCGACCGTCGCCGTGCCCATCATCGCCTTGCCCTGCTCGCCCATCACCGTCTTCACGTCTTCGAAGTCGACGTTGACCAGGCCATCGACGTTGATGATTTCCGCGATGCCTGCCACCGCGTTGTTCAACACGTCGTCCGCGCACTGGAAGCACTTGTCCATCTCGGCGTCGTCGCCCATCACGTCGAACAGCTTGTCGTTCAGGACGACGATCAGCGAGTCGACGTGATCCTCCAGTTGCTGCGAGCCGGCTTCGGCGACGCGCATCCGCTTGCCGCCTTCGAATTCGAACGGCTTGCTGACGACACCGACCGTCAGAATGCCCATCTCCTTCGCGATCTGCGCGACGACCGGGGCCGCGCCCGTGCCGGTGCCGCCGCCCATGCCGGCGGTGATGAACACCATGTGCGCGCCGCGCAGCGCGTCGGCGATGCGCTCACGCGCTTCCTCGGCCGCCGCACGGCCCATTTCCGGCTTCGCGCCGGCGCCGAGGCCGGTGTTGCCGAGCTGGATCACCGACGGCGCGCGCGAACGCGACAGGGCCTGCGCGTCCGTGTTCATCACGATGAAGTCGACGCCTTGGACGCCGCGGTTGATCATGTGCTGCACGGCATTGCCGCCAGCGCCGCCAACGCCCACCACCTTGATGATGGTGCCGTTGGTTTCGGTTTCCAGCATTTGGAATTCCATTGTTGCCTCCGTCAAGAAAATTACCGCTACTCGGCCGTTATTCGGCAGGAGATCGGGCAACCCCCTGTCGCGCGCCAGCCGCCGGCACCGGCGCGAATTTCGATTCAGTCCGTCAGAAGTTGCTCAGGAACCATTCCTTCATCCGCGAGAAGATTTGCCCCGCGTTGCCGGACTGCACCGCGACCTTGCGGCCGCGCATGCGCTGAGCACTGCCTTCCACGAGCAGGCCCATCGCCGTCGAATAGCGCGGATTGCGCACGACGTCGGCCAGGCCGCCCGCGTATTCCGGCGCGCCGATGCGCACCGGTTTCAGAAAAATGTCTTCGCCGAGCTCGACCATGCCCGGCATCATCGCCGCACCGCCGGTAATGACCACGCCGGAGCTCAGGAGTTCTTCGTAACCCGACTCGCGCACGACCTGCTGCACCAGCGAGAACAGTTCCTCGACGCGCGGCTCGATCACCGCGGCGAGCGCCTGGCGCGACAGCGTGCGCGGGCCGCGTTCGCCGAGGCCCGGCACTTCGACCATCTCGTCCGGATCGGCGAGCGCCTGCTTCGCGATCCCGTAGCTGACCTTGATGTCTTCCGCGTCCGGCGTCGGCGTGCGCAGCGCCATCGCGATGTCGCTCGTGATCTGGTCGCCGGCGATCGGGATCACCGCGGTGTGGCGGATCGCGCCTTCCGCGAAGATCGCGATGTCGGTCGTGCCGCCGCCGACGTCGACCAGCACCACGCCGAGATCCTTCTCGTCCTCGGTCAGCACCGCGAGCGACGACGCGAGCGGCTGCAGGATCAGGTCGTTCACTTCCAGCCCGCAGCGGCGCACGCACTTGACGATGTTCTGCGCGGCGCTCACCGCGCCCGTCACGATGTGCACCTTCACCTCGAGGCGGATGCCGCTCATGCCGATCGGCTCGCGCACGTCCTCCTGGCCGTCGATGATGAATTCCTGCGTGAGGATGTGCAGCACCTGCTGGTCGGTCGGGATGTTGATCGCCTTCGCGGTCTCGATCACGCGCGCGACGTCCGTCTGCGTGACTTCCTTGTCCTTGATCGCGACCATCCCGCTCGAGTTGAAGCTGCGGATATGGCTGCCGGCGATCCCCGTGAACACGTTGGTGATCTTGCAGTCGGCCATCAGCTCCGCTTCCTCGAGCGCGCGCTGGATCGACTGCACGGTGGCCTCGATGTTCACCACCACGCCCTTTTTCAGACCTTTCGATTCGCTCTGGCCGAGACCGATCACCTCGTAGTGACCCTCGCCCTTCAGCTCGGCGACAACGGCCACCACCTTCGACGTGCCGATGTCGAGGGAAACCAGCAGATCCTTGTAGTCTTTGCTCATAAAGTGCTCTTGCGTGTGATCTCTCGTTACTTCTTGCGCTTGTCGGTATCGGTCAGGAACCGCATGCCCGCCGCGCGGATCGCGAATCCGTTCGGATAGCGCAGGTCCGCGTACTCGATGTCGTTGCCCCAGCGTTCGGTGACGGCAGGCCATGCGGCGACGAGGCGCTGGCTCCGGTCGTGCAGGGTTTCGCTGTTGCGCTCCTTGCCCAGCTCCACCTGCATCCCGTTCGACAGCTTCACCGTCCATGCATAGCGTGCCGACAGCGTCACTTCCTCCGGCGCCGCCTTCAGCGGCGCGAACCACTTCGAGAAGTCGCGATACCGCGCGACGACTTCCCTCGCGCTGCCTTCCGGCCCGTCGAATGCGGGCAGCTCCGCGTCGAGCTCGCCCTGGTTCGCGGTGAACAGCTCGCCGTCGACGCTCACCAGCTGGTTGCTGCCCCACGTCCCGAGCGGTTTGTACTCCTCGAGCGTGACAGCCAGCGCATTCGGCCACACTCGGCGCACGCTCGCGTGGCGCACCCACGGCATCTGCTCGAACGCGACCCGCGCCGTGTCGAGATCGACGGTGAAGAAATTGCCCTTCAGCCGGCCGACCACGCCCGCGCGCACGGTCGGCGCGTTGATGTGGTCGGTGTCGCCGTCGATCTGAATCGCGCGCAGCGCGAACGTCGGACGCTGGATCAGCCAGTAGCAGCCGGCCGCCGCCAACACGAGCAGCAGCAGCGCGTACAGCGCGCTGGCGGCAAGGTTGAGTTGGCGAACGTTGTTCCACATGACGTCGTTCCGTTCCTGCTTCAGTCGTTGAGCGTGAGGGACAGCACTTTCACCACCAGCTCCGTGTAGCTGATGCCGATCGCGCGCGCCGCCTTCGGCGGCAGCGAGTGATCGGTCATGCCGGGCGCCGTGTTCACTTCCAGGAAGTACGCGTTGCCGTCGGCGTCGAGCATGAAATCCGCGCGGCCCCAGTCGGTGCACCCGAGCACGTCGAACGCACGGCGCGCGAGGCGCTTCAGCTCCGCTTCCTGGCCGGCGGGCAGGCCGCACGGGATCAGGTATTGCGTGTCGTCGGCGACGTACTTCGCGTGGTAGTCGTAGAACTCGCCGGCCGGCACGATCTTGATCAGCGGCAGGTCGAGATCCGCGGCGATGCACGCGGTGTATTCGCCGCCGCCCTCGATGCTCTTCTCGACGATCACGATCTTGTCGTGCTTCGCCGCTTCCGCGAGCGCGGCCGGCAGCGCGTCGGCCGTCTTCACCTTCAGCACCGCGACGCTCGAGCCCTCGCTCGCCGGCTTCACGAACAGCGGCAGGCCGAGCTTCGCGACGATCCGCGCCGCGCTCGCCGCGTAATCGTCGCCGCGCAGCACCGTCTCGAACGGCGGCGTCGGCACGCCCGTCTGCTGCCACACGAGCTTCGTGCGGAACTTGTCGAGGCCGAGCGCCGAGCCCAGCACGCCGCTGCCCGTGTAGCGGATCCCGTAGAAATCGAGCGCGCCCTGGATCTGGCCGTTTTCGCCGTAGCCGCCGTGCAGCGCGTTGAACGCGCGCGCGAAGCCCTCTTCCTTCAGCGCCGACAGCGGCCGCTCGGCCGGGTCGAACGGATGCGCGTCGATGCCTGCGTCGCGCAGGCCCTGCAGCACGAGCCGGCCCGACGTGAGCGACACCTCACGCTCCGCGGACTCGCCGCCGAACAACACCGCCACCTTGCCGAAACGTTTCGGATCGATCCCGCTCATGTCATGCCTTCTGTTGTGTGTGCTGCGCGAGCTTCGCCGGCACGCCGCCGATCGAGCCCGCACCCATCGTGATCACCACGTCGCCGTTGCGGGCGACCTTCGTCAATGCGTCCGGCACGTCGTCGACCGTCGCGACGAACACCGGGTCGACCTTGCCCACGGTGCGCAGCGCGCGCGACAGCGCATCGCCGTTGGCGGTCGTGATCGCCGCCTCCCCTGCCGCGTAGACCTCGGTCAGCACCAGCGCATCGACCGTCGACAGGACGTTGACGAAATCGTCGAAGCAGTCGCGCGTGCGCGTGTAGCGGTGCGGCTGGAACGCCAGCACGAGGCGGCGGCCCGGGAACGCGCCGCGCGCGGCCGCGATCGTCGCCGCCATCTCGACCGGGTGATGCCCGTAGTCGTCGATCAGCGTGTAGGCGCCGCCGTCCGCCGCCGGCACCTCGCCGTAGCGCTGGAAGCGCCGGCCGACGCCGTTGAATTCCGCGAGCGCCAGCTGGATCGCGTCGTCCGACACGCCGAGATCCGTCGCGATCGCGATCGCCGCGAGCGCGTTCTGCACGTTGTGCAGGCCCGGCATGTTGAGCACGACCGCGAGCGGCGCGCGCCCTTCGCGAATCACCGTGAAATGCATGCGGCCGTCGCGTGCGTCGATGTCTTCCGCGCGCACCTGCGCGTCCGGCGACAGCCCGTAGCGCACCACCGGCTTCGAGATGAACGGGATGATCTGCCGCACGTTCGGATCGTCGATGCACACGACCGCGCTGCCGTAGAACGGCAGGCGCTGCGTGAATTCGATGAACGCCTGCTTGAGCCGCGCGAAATCGTGGCCATAGGTGTCCATGTGGTCGGCGTCGATGTTCGTGATGACTTCGATCACCGGATACAGGTTCAGGAACGACGCATCCGACTCGTCGGCCTCGGCGACGATGAAGTCGCCCGTGCCGAGCCGCGCGTTCGCGCCGGCGCTGATCAGCCGGCCGCCGATCACGAAGGTCGGATCGAGGCCGCCCGCGGCGAGCACGCTCGCGACGAGGCTCGTGGTCGTGGTCTTGCCGTGCGTGCCGGCGATCGCGATGCCCTGCTTCAGGCGCATCAGCTCGGCGAGCATCACCGCGCGCTGCACGATCGGCACGCGCTTCGCGCGCGCGGCCAGCACTTCCGGGTTGTCCGAGCGCACGGCCGTCGACACGACGACCGCGTTCGCGCCCTCGATGTTCGCCGCGTCGTGGCCGATCGCGATGCGCGCGCCGAGCGCCTCGAGGCGATCCGTCACCGCGTTGCGCGACAGGTCCGAGCCGCTGACCTGGTAGCCGAGATTGACGAGCACTTCCGCGATGCCGCTCATGCCGGCGCCGCCGATCCCGACGAAATGAATGTGTTTGACGATGTGTTTCATTGCAGTTGTTCCAGGTTCGCGCCGGCCACCTTCGCGCAGACCCGCGCGACTTCATCGGTGGCATCCGGCTTCGCCAGCGAGCGCGAACGCTCCGCCATGTCCGCGAGCGACGCCCGCGACTGGCTGCGCAGCCAGTCGGCGAGCAGCTCGGCCGACAGGTCGCGTTGTTGCACCAGGACCGCCGCGCCCGCCTCGGCGAGGAAGGCGGCGTTGGTCGTCTGGTGGTCGTCGACCGCGTACGGGAACGGCACGAACAGCGCCGCCACGCCCACCGCCGCGATCTCCGATACGGTCATCGCGCCCGAGCGGCAGATCACGAGATCCGCCGCGGCATAGGCGGCCGCCATGTCGTCGATGAACGGCACGAGCCGCACGTCGTCGCCCGCCACGAAACCGGCCGCGTCGTAGTTCGCCTTCAGCGCCTCGATGTGCTTCGCGCCCGCCTGGTGCACGATGCGCGGCCGCTCGCCGGGCACCAGTTGCGCCAGCGCGCGCGGCACGACTTCGTTCAGCGCGGCGGCGCCGAGGCTGCCGCCGACGACCAGCACGTTCAGCGGCCCGCTGCGCGCCGCATAGCGTGCTTGGGGCGGCGCCGTGCGCGCAAGTTCCGCGCGAATCGGGTTGCCGGTCCATTCGGCGTGCGGCAGCGCGTTCGGGAACGCGACGAGCACGCGCTTCGCGAGCTTCGCGAGCACCTTGTTCGCGAGGCCGGCGATCGAATTCTGCTCGTGCAGCACGAGCGGACGGCCGGACAGCGCCGTCATCACGCCCGCCGGGAACGTGATGTAGCCGCCCATCCCGAGCACCACGTCCGGCCGCACCCGGCGCAGCGCGCCGAGGCTCTGCCAGCACGCGCGCAGCAGGTTGAACGGCAGCTGCAGCTTGGTCTTCAGGCCCTTGCCGCGCACGCCGCCGAACCGCACGTATTCCATCGGGATGCCGTGCTTCGGCACGAGCGTCGCTTCCATCCCGGCCGGATTGCCGAGCCACACGACGCGCCAGCCCGCCGCTTCCATCCGGTGCGCGACCGCGAGCCCCGGGAACACGTGGCCCCCGGTGCCGCCCGCCATCACCATCAACGTGCGCCGTGTCGCGGTCATACCTTCCCTCCGCGCATCAGCACCCGATTCTCGTAATCGACCCGCAGCAGCACCGCGAGCGCGACGCAGTTGAGCAGGATGCCCGAGCCGCCGTAGCTCACGAGCGGCAGCGTCAGGCCCTTGGTCGGCAACAGGCCGAGGTTCACGCCCATGTTGATGAACGCCTGCGCGCCGAACCAGATGCCGATGCCCTTCGCGGTCAGGCCGGCGAACGTGCGGTCGAGCGCGAGCGCCTGGCGGCCGATCTCGAACGCGCGGCGCACGATCCAGTAGAACAGCAGGATCACGACCATCACGCCGACGAAGCCGAGCTCCTCGCCGATCACCGCGAGGATGAAGTCGGTATGCGCTTCCGGCAGGTAGTTCAGCTTCTCGACGCTGCCGCCGAGGCCGACGCCGAACCATTCGCCGCGGCCGAACGCGATCAGCGAGTGCGTGAGCTGGTAGGCCTTGCCCTGCGCGTAGCGCTCGTCCCACGGGTCGAGATACGCGAAGATCCGCTCGCGACGCCATGGCGACAGCCAGACGAGCATCGTGAACGTGCCGACCGCCGTCGCGACGAGGCCGCCGAACAGCTTGCCGTTCACGCCGCCGAGGAACAGCACGCCCATCGCGATCGCGGCGATCACCATGAACGCGCCCATGTCCGGCTCGAGCAGCAGCAGCGCGCCGACGAGGCCGACCGCGCAGGCCATCGGCAGGAAGCCCTTCGCGAAGCTCTGCATGTATTCCTGCTTGCGCACCGTGTAGTTCGCCGCGTAGATCGTCACCGCGAGCTTCATGACTTCCGACGGCTGCATGTTCGTGATGCCGAGCGGGATCCAGCGGCGCGCGCCGTTCACGCCCTTGCCGATGTGCGGAATCAGCACGATCACGAGGCTGACCAGCGCGATCAGGAAGAGATGCGGCGCGTACTTGTCCCACGTCGACACCGGCACGCGGAACGCGATCACCGCCGCGACGAACGCGACGACGAGCGACACGCAGTGGCGCAGCAGGAACGCGTAATCGTGATACGACGCGTATTTCGGCGAATCCGGCATCGCGATCGACGCCGAATACACCATCACGACGCCGAGGCCGATCAGCGCGATCGCGACCCACAGCAGCGAGTAGTCGAAGTCGAGCATCCGCGAGCGGCTCGGCCGCACGCCGTTGACGACGCTCGCGAGCCCGCCCGTCGCGGCCCGCGTGGCCGACGCGACGCGGCCGCCGGCTGCATTGCCGCCGGCGTCGCGCTGACCGGTGAAACGGGAGGCAAGGCGATCCGACCAGCTCATGGCGTCGCTCCTTTATCGAGGGCGAGATCGTCCACCGCGCGGCGGAACACGTCCGCGCGATGGGCATAGCTCTTGAACATGTCGAGGCTCGCGCAGGCGGGCGACAGCAGCACCGCGTCGCCCGGCTCCGCGAGCGCGCCGGCCGCACGCACCGCTTCCTCGAGCGTCGCGTGATCGGCGAGCGGCACGCCCGTTTCCGCGAGCGCGTCGCGAATCGCCGGCGCGTCGCGGCCGATCAGCATCACCGCGCGGCACCAGCGCGCGACTGGCGCCGCGAGCGGCGTGAAATCCTGGCCCTTGCCGTCGCCGCCGGCGATCAGCACGATCCGCTGCGCGAGCCCGTCGAGCGCCGCAACCGTCGCGCCGACATTAGTGCCCTTGCTGTCGTCGACGTAATCGACGTCGTCGAGCGTCGCGATCAGCTCGACGCGGTGCGCCTCGCCGCGGTATTCGCGCAGCGCGTGCAGCAGCGGCGCGGCCGGCAGGTCGATCGCGCGCGCGAGCGCGAACGCAGCGAGCGCGTTCGCCGCGTTGTGCAGGCCGCGGATGCGCAGCGCGTCGGCCGGCATCAGGCGCTTCTGCGCGATGTCCGGCGTGTGCGCCGCTTCGCGCTTGCGGCGGCGGCCCGTCACCGGCTCGTCGGTCGCATCGCGATCGATCGCCTCGACGAGCCACGCGATGCCGTTGTCGCGCGACAGCCCGTAATCGCCTTCGTGCGCCGGCTCGTTCAGGCCGAACGTGACCGTGCGCGCCGCATCGGCCGCGCCCGCGGCCGGCGCGAATTTCATCACCGCCGCGTCGTCGCGGTTCAGCACGCGCGCGGTCGTCGCGCCGAAGATCCGGCCCTTTGCCGCCGCATACGCGTCGAAGCTGCCGTGCCAGTCGAGGTGGTCCTGCGTGATGTTGAGGATCGCGGCCGCGTCCGGCGCGAAGGTGCGCGCGGTCTCGAGCTGGAAGCTCGACAGTTCGAGCACCCACACGTCCGGCAGCGCGGTGGCGTCGATCGCGCCGGCGAGCCGGTCGAGCATCGCCGGGCTGATGTTGCCCGCGACGCCGACCTTCTTGCCCGCGCGCTCGCACAGCAGGCCGGTGAGGCTCGTCGTCGTGGTCTTGCCGTTGGTGCCCGTGATCGCCAGCACCTTCGGCTGATAGCCGCTCGCGCCGAGTGCGCGCAGCGCCTGCGCGAAGAACTCCAGTTCGCCCCACACCGCGACGCCGCGTTCGTTGGCCGCCGCGATCAGCGCCGCGAGCGCCGGCTCGAGCGGCGACAGGCCGGGGCTCAGCCCGACGATCTCGACGCCGCCGTCGAGCAGCGCGGGCGTGAACGGCCCGCCGACGAACTCTGCATCGATGCCTTCGGCCTGCAGCGCGGCAAGGTTCGGCGGCGCCTCGCGGGTATCGGCAATACGCAGGCGGCACCCGTGCCTCGCGCACCACCGCGCGATCGCGAGGCCCGATTCGCCGAGCCCCAGCACCAGCACCATCGGCCGTTGCCGATCTCCAAACATCTCGCCAGACATCCTTGTTACCTTTCCTTTACCGCAGCTTGAGGGTGGTCAGACCGAACAGGCACAGCATCAGCGTGATGATCCAGAAACGCACCACCACCTGCGTTTCCTTCCAGCCGGACAATTCGAAATGGTGATGCAGCGGCGCCATCTTCAGCAGGCGTCGCCCTTCGCCGTAGCGCTTCTTCGTGTACTTGAACCACGAAACCTGCAGCATCACCGACAACGTTTCCGCGACGAAGATGCCGCCCATGATGAACAGCACGATTTCCTGGCGCACGATCACCGCGACCGTGCCGAGCGCGCCGCCGAGCGCCAGCGCGCCGACGTCGCCCATGAACACCTGCGCGGGGTGCGTGTTGTACCAGAGGAACGCGAGCCCCGCCCCGCCCATCGCGGAACAGAAGATCAGCAGTTCGCCCGCGCCCGGAATGTGCGGGAACAGCAGGTATTTCGAGTAGACCGCGCTGCCCATCACGTACGCGAACACGCCCAGCGACGCGCCGACCAGCACGACCGGCATGATCACGAGGCCGTCGAGGCCGTCGGTCAGGTTCACCGCGTTGCTCGCGCCGACGATCACGAAGTAGGTCAGCACGATGAAGCCCCATACGCCGAGCGGGTAGCTGATCGACTTCAGGAACGGCAGCATCAGGTCGGCGCGCGCGGGCAGCCCCATCGACAGGCCGCTCCTCACCCACGCCATGAACAGGTCGAACACGCGCACGTTGTTCGCCTCGGACACGCTGAAGGCGAGGTAGACGGCCGCGAACAGGCCGATCACCGACTGCCAGAAATACTTCTCGCGCGACGACATCCCGCGCGGGTCCTTGTGGACGACCTTGCGGTAGTCGTCGACCCAGCCGATCACGCCGAAGCCGAACGTGACGAGCATCACGATCCAGATGAAACGGTTCGTCAGGTCGCCCCACAGCAGCGTCGCGACCGCGATGCCGATCAGGATCAGCACGCCGCCCATCGTCGGCGTGCCGGACTTGACGAGATGCGTCTGCGGGCCGTCCTTGCGCACGGCCTGCCCGACCTTCATCGCGGTCAGCTTGCGGATCACCCACGGTCCGCACACGAGCCCGATCCCGAGCGCGGTGATGGTGGCCATCACCGCCCGGAACGTGAGGTACGTGAACAAGCGCAAAAAGCTTGCGTCGCCCTGCAGCCATTGCGCCAGCGCCAGCAGCATGCTTCCTTCCTTCTACTCAGTGTGCGGCGGGCGCCGTGCCCGCCGCGGGTTGGTTCGTCAGCGCGTCGACCACGCGCTCCATCTTCATGTACCGCGATCCCTTCACGAGCACCGTCGCCTGCGCGCCGTAGCCCGCCGCCTGCAGCGCGTCGACCAGCGCGTCGACGTCGCCGAAATGACGGGCCGCCTCGCCGTAAGCCGCACAGGCATCGCGCGACGCGTCGCCGAGCGCGAACAGCGCATCGATGCCGCGCTCGCGCGCATACGCGCCCACCTCGCGGTGGAACGCCGGGCCCTCGTCGCCGACCTCGCCCATGTCGCCGATCACCAGCACGCGCGGCGCCGGCTGCGACGCGAGCACGTCGATCGCCGCGCGCATCGAATCCGGGTTCGCGTTGTACGTGTCGTCGACAAGCGTCGCGCCCGCGAGGCCGCCGACGCCTGCCTGCCGGACCTGCAGGCGGCCCTTGACCGGCTCGAATGCCTCCAGGCCCTGCTTGATCGCCGCCGGCTCGACGCCCGCCGCCAGCGCCGCGGCCGTTGCCGCGAGCGCGTTGCGCGCGTTGTGTTCGCCGAGCGCGCGCAGCCGCACCGCGATCGGCCCGGCCGGCGTGTCGATCGCGAGCTCGCCGCCGAGCAGCCGGCCCGTCACTTGCGCCGCGACCTGCCGCTCGCCGTCGTGCAGCGCGAAGTCGACGATCCGGTTGCCGGTCGCCGCGACGCGCCAGATGCCCGCATACGCGTCGTCGGCCGGGAACACCGCGACGCCGTCCGGCGCCAGCGCATGGATCACGGCCGCATGTTCGAGCGCGACGGCTTCGACCGTCGCCATGAATTCCTGGTGCTCGCGCTGCGCGTTGTTGACGAGCGCGACCGTCGGCGCGGTGATGCGCGCGAGCACATCCGTCTCGCCGGGGTGATTCATCCCGAGCTCGATCACCGCCAGCCGGTGCGAGGCGTTCAGGCGCAGCAGCGTCAACGGCAGGCCGACGTCGTTATTGAGGTTGCCGGCCGTCGCGAGCCGCGCATCCGCGCCTGCCGCGGCGGCGAAGATCGACGCGATCATTTCCTTGACCGTCGTCTTGCCGTTGCTGCCCGTGACCGCGACCACCGGCAACGCGAATCGTTTGCGCCAGCCGTGTGCAAGGGCGCCGAGCGCGGCCCGTGTTTCACCGCCCTCGATCGTCGGCATCGCGAGGCCCGCCGGCGTGTGCGACACGAGCGCCGCGGCCGCGCCGCGCGCCGCGACGTCGCCGAGGAACTCGTGCGCGTCGAAGCGCTCCCCTTTCAGCGCGACGAACAGGTCGCCCGGGCCCGCCGTGCGGCTGTCCGTCGACACGCGCTCGAACGTCACGCCCGCGTCGCCCTTCACGGTCGCACCGGGAATCAGGCGCGCGGCTTCACCGAGGCTCAGCATCGTCATTCGCCGCCTCCCTTGCCGTGCGTCGCGCGCGCCGCGAGCGCAAGCCGCGCGTGGTCCTGGTCGGAGAATGTGCGCTTCTTGCCCATGATTTCCTGCGTTGCCTCGTGCCCCTTGCCGGCCAGCACGACGACGTCTTCGCGCGCCGCGCCGCGCACCGCCTGCAGGATCGCGCTCGCGCGGTCCTCGATGCGGCGCGCGTTGCCGGGCGCGCGCATGCCGGCGACGACCTGGTCGATGATGTGCTGCGGATCCTCGCTGCGCGGGTTGTCGCTCGTGACGACCACCTCGTCGGCCAGCCGCTCGGCGATCGCCCCCATCAGCGGGCGCTTGGTCGCGTCGCGGTCGCCGCCGCAGCCGAACATGCAGACGAGCGCGCCGCCGCGGGCGGCGGCGATCGGGCGCAGCGCGTCGAGCGTCTTCTCGAGCGCGTCGGGCGTATGCGCGTAGTCGATCACGACGAGCGGCTCGTCGTTCTGCAGGCGGCCGCCGAGGCGCTGCATCCGGCCGTTGACCGATTCGAGCCGCGCAATCTCGGCCAGCGCCGCGTCGAACGGCAGGTCGGCCGCGAGCAGCGTGCCGAGCACCGCGAGCAGGTTGCTGACGTTGAAGGTGCCGAGCGTGCCGACTTCGACGTCCGCGTTGCCCCACGACGATTGCAGGCGAAACGCGGTGCCGGTCGCGGTCGCGCGCACGTCGTGCGCCGTCAGGTCGCGATCGGCACCGGCCGCCGGCGCGTCGCCGATCCCGTATGCGATCGTGCGCACGCGCCCGGCCAGCCTTTCGAGCAGGCGGCGGCCCGCCGGATCGTCGCGATTGACGACCGCGGCGCGCAGCCCGCGCCATGCGAACAGCTTCGCTTTCGCGGCTTCGTATGCGTCAAACGTGCCGTGATAGTCGAGGTGATCCTGCGTGAGATTCGTAAACACCGCGATGTCGAACGCGGTGCCGTTCACGCGCCCCTGATGCAGCGCGTGCGACGACACCTCCATCGCCACCGCCTTCGCGCCCGCGTCGCGCAGTTGCGCGAGGCTGCGCTGCAGCTGCGGCGCGTCGGGCGTCGTGAAGCCGGTCGGCACGAGGTGGCCCGACATCCCGCTGCCGAGCGTGCCGATCAGCGCGCACGGTTGATGCAGCGCGCTCAGCGCGGCGGCGATCCAATGCGTGCACGACGTCTTGCCGTTGGTACCCGTGACACCCACCGTGAGCAGGCTGTCGCTCGGGTCGCCGTACCAGCCGCTGGCGATGTCGCCGGCGAGCGCGTTCAGGGCCGGCACTGCGAGCGCGTGCGGCGCGGCCGGCGCCGCGGCGAGGCCGTCCGGCTGATACAGCACGGCGGCCGCGCCGCCTGCGACGGCGTCGGGAATGAAGGCGCGATTGTCTGCCCCGTCGACTGCGTACGCGAGGAACACGTCGCCCGCCTTCAGGCTGCGCGTATCCGCATGCAGTTGCGCCGTGGGGGCCACATGCTGACGCAGCCACGCGAGCGCGGCTGCAATTTGCTGGTGCGCCGGATGGGAACTGCGAGCGGCGCTCATCGAATCACTCCAGGAGAATTGCGTGTCGTACTGGACACGATCATATGCTTCGCTCCCGCGCCCGCGGCGAGCTTTTGCGGCCCGCTCGCGGCCGGCGCGGGGGCCGTATCGTCGGACACCACCAGCTGCTTGACCGGCATGTTCGGCGGTACGTTCAGCGCGCGCAGCGCATCGCCCGCGATCGTCGAGAACACCGGCCCCGATACCTGTCCGCCGAAGTGGCTGCCGGCCGTCGGCTCGTCAACCGACACGGCGACCACGATGCGCGGATTCGGCATCGGCGCCATGCCGACGAACGACGCCCGGTACTTGCGGGTATAGCCGTGGCCTTCGTGCTTGTATGCGGTACCGCTCTTGCCGCCGACGCGGTAGCCCGGCACGGCGGCGTCCGGCGACGTGCCGCCCGGCGCGACGACGGTCTCGAGCATCGCGCGCACCTGGCGCGCGGTGGACGGCGCGAAGATCTGCGGCCCCGTGACCGGCTGCGTGGTGTCGGTCTTGAAGATCGTCACCGGCATCAGCTCGCCGTCGTGCGCGATCGCGGTGTATGCGCGCGCGAGCTGGAACAGCGACGCGGACAGGCCGTAGCCGTACGACATCGTCGCCTGCTCGATCCGGCGCCAGTTCTTCCACGGCCGCAAGCGGCCGGCCGCCGCGCCGGGGAAGCCGACCTTCGGCGCCTGGCCGAGCCCGATGCTCGTATACATATTCCACATTTCCTCGGGCTTCATCGTCATCGCGATCTTCGTCGCGCCGATGTTGCTCGATTTCTGGATCACGCCGCCGACCGTCAGCGTGCCGAAGCCCGCGTCGTCGGTAATCGGCGCGCCGTCCAGCACGAAGCGGCCGCCGCCCGTCTCGACGAGCGTGTTCGGCGTCACGCGATGCAGGTCGAGCGCGAGCGACACCGTAAACGGCTTCATGATCGAGCCCGGCTCGAACACGTCGGTCAGGATCCGGTTGCGCAGCTGCTCGCCAGTCAGGTGCGAGCGGTCGTTCGGGTTGTACGTCGGATAGTTGACGAGCGCGAGCACCTCGCCGGTACGCACGTCGACGACCATCGCCGCGCCCGCCTTCGCCTTGAACTTCTCGACCGCGGCTTTCAGGTTCGCGTACGCGATGTACTGGATCTTGCTGTCGATCGACAGGTCGACGTCGGTGCCGTTATGCGGCGGCAGCTGCTCGGCCACATCCTCGACGATATGGCCGAGCCGGTCCTTGATCACGCGGCGCACGCCCGACGTGCCGGACAGCAGCTTCTGGTCGCCCAGCTCGACGCCTTCCTGGCCCTCGTCCTCGACGTTCGTGAAGCCGATCAGGTGCGCGGTGATTTCGCCCTCCGGATAGAAGCGCTTGTATTCGTTGCGCTGGTACACGCCCGGGATGTCGAGCGCCGCGACCTTGTCGGCGATGGCGGTCGGCACCTGGCGCTTCACGTAGACGAAGCCCTTGTCTTCCGACAGCTTCGCGCGCAGTTCCTTCTGCGTCATGCCGAGCAGCGTGCCGAGCTGGTTGACCTTGTCCGCGCCGAGATCGTCCGGCACCGCGTCCGGAATCGCCCAGATCGCGCGCACCGGCAGGCTCGTCGCGAGCACGAGGCCATTGCGGTCAAGAATCTTGCCGCGCGTCGCCGGCAACTCGATCGTGCGCTGGTAGCGGCTTTCGCCCTGCTTCTGATAGAAACCGTTGCCGGGCCCCTGGATCCAGAACGCACGCGCGGCGAGCGCGACGAACGCCATGAACAGCAGGAACACGACAAGCTTGGAGCGCCACATCGGCAGGTGCACGGACAGCACCGGGCTCGATACGAACTTCACGTTCTGGCGCTTCTGCGACGGCTTCATCGCGCGCTCCCCCTGGCCTTGCCCACGGCTGCATCCGCCGACGCCGGGATCGGCGCGTCGATCGCGTTCGCGGCGCCCGGCTGCAGCGTCAGGTACTGCGTGCGGCCGGTCGTGATCGACTGCATCTTCAGCGAGTCGTTCGCGAGCTGCTCGATGCGTGACGTCTTCGACAGCGCGCTCTGCTGATACTGAAGCTGCGCGTAGTCCTGCTGGAGCTGGCGCTCCTGCGACTGCGCGCGCTGAAGCTGGATGAAAAACTGGCGCTGTTGGTTCGTCGAATTGACGACCGACAGCGCGCAGCCCATCACGATGATCAGAAGGAAGATGTTGAAGCGGCTCATGGCGCGACGCGCTCCGCAATGCGCATCACGGCCGACCGGGCGCGCGGGTTCGCAGCCACTTCCGCGTCGCTCGGGAATTTGCGGCCGATCACTTTCAACGGGGGGCTCGGGAGATCGACCGCGCGGATCGGCAGGCGACGATCGATCGCCGGCGCACTGGCGTGCGCCTGCATGAATCGCTTGACGATCCGGTCCTCGAGTGAATGAAAGCTGATGACCACCAGCCGCCCCCCTTGCTCCAGCAACGACAATGCCGCGTCTAGTACGACTTGCAGGTCCGCAAGCTCTTGATTGACGTGAATCCGTATAGCCTGAAAGGTGCGGGTTGCCGGATCCTTGCCCTTCTCACGGGTTTTGACGACGTGACCCACGATTTGGGCAAGCTCGCCCGTGGTGTCGAGAGGCCCAAGACGGTCGGACTCTGCCCGGCGAGCAACAAGCGCCTTTGCAATCTGAAAAGCAAACCGTTCTTCCCCATAATCCCGTATCACCTCCGTCAGTTCCTGCAGCGACGCCCGCGCGAGCCACTCGGCCGCCGACTCGCCACGCGTCGGATCCATGCGCATGTCCAGCGGGCCGTCCGCGCGGAAGCTGAAGCCCCGCTGCGGATCGTCCACCTGCGGCGAGGACACGCCCAGGTCCAGCAACACACCCGACACCTTCTCGACACCGCGCGCCGCCAGCGCGCCCTGCATCGACGCAAAGCTGTCATGCACGATCGAGAAGCGCGCATCCTCGATGCCCTGCGCCGTCTCGATCGCACGCGGATCCTTGTCGAACGCGATCAGCCGGCCGGCCGCCCCGAGCCGCGCGAGCACCGCACGGCTGTGACCACCCCGCCCGAACGTGCCGTCGACGTAGGTTCCGTCCGGCCGCGTCACGAGCGCATCGACCGCTTCGTCCAACAGCACCGTCCGATGCTGCAATTCATTTCCCATCGCGGGCGTCTCCGTCACCGCAATCAGAACGTGAAATTCTTCAGCGCGTCGGGCATGCCCTGCGCCATCGCTGCCTGCTCCTTCGCGATGTAGGTCTGCGAATCCCACAGCTCGAAGTGACTACCCATTCCCAACAACATGACTTCCTTTTCCAGCCCGGCTGCCATGCGCAGCTCGGGCGATACGAGAATCCGGCCCGCGCTGTCGAGATCGACATCCATCGCATTGCCGAGAAAAATCCGCCGCCACCAGTGCGCATCCATCGGCAGCGCGGCGATCTTGGCGCGGAACACTTCCCATTCAGGGCGCGGAAACAGCAACAGGCAGCCGTCCGGGTGCTTGGTCACAGTCACCCGTCCTTCTGCCTGTTCTTGCAGCGCTTCGCGATAGCGAGCCGGCACCGACATCCGCCCTTTCGCATCGAGCGTCAGCGCCGACGCCCCTTGGAACACTTTCCGCTCTCCCGTTCAGGGCACCGAAGCACCCGCTCAGTGCTGAGAATTTAGCCCGAATAGCCCGCCAAATCACACAAAAATACACTTTCTCACACTGTCTCCCACTTTAGAGGAAGGGTGTAGCACGGTCAAGGGAGCGGCCCGGTTTTTTGACGAATTTTGTTAGTTAGAACAAGGACTTACGCGCACATGCTCATGCGCCCCCTTATTCTAAAAACCGTTATAAATGAACGAGCTAGTGCAACTTGTGAAGGTGATACGTGAACAAGGCGGGCCAGATGGGCGTGCGGACGGGGCTTTCGGGGGCGGGAAAACGCTGAAAAAGCGGGCGGTATCGGCAGGCTCGAGGGCGGAGCGGCAGACCTCGCCGCCCCGCGGATTTCGTCAGAGATAGTACGCAGTGCTCGTCATGACTTTCGACGCCGCACGCATCAGCATCCGCGCCGGCATCGGCAGCTCGATGCCGCCCGCGTCGGTCGCGGCCTTGCCGTGCTTCACCTCGTCGATGCGCATCTGGTCGACGATCGCGCGCGACGCGGTGTCGGCCGCCGGCAGCTCCGACAGATGACCTTCCAGATGGCTTTCGACCTGGCGTTCCGTCTCGGCCATGAAGCCGAGGCTCACCTTGTCGCCGAGCGTCCCGGCCGCGACGCCGATCGCCAGCGCGCCCGCGTACCACAGCGGGTTGAGCAGGCTCGGACGCGAATCGAGTTCCTTCAGCCGGTGCGCGGTCCACGCGAGGTGGTCCTCCTCCTCGCGCGCCGCCTCCTCGAACATCGCCTTGGCCCCCGACGTGCGGGCGGTCAGCTTCTGCGCCTGATACAGCGCCTGCGCGCAGATCTCGCCGACATGGTTCACGCGCATCAGCCCGGCGGCATGCGTGCGCTCCGCCGGCGTCAGCTCGACGGCCGGGGGTTCGGCCGGCGCCGGCACGGGGCGGCTCATGCGGCTCACGCCCGTCAGCGACCGCAGGCCGCGGTCGAATTCGCTGATCAGTTCATCCAACACCATCCTGTTCTCCTGGCTGCTTTGCTCGCGCTTCCACACGCGGCGAAAACGCGTGTCCGCTGCGTAACCGACTTGATTCTTCAGCGGAAATTGCGGTTAACCCGTGATTTTAACCATTGTTGCATAAAGGAAACATGGCGGCCTCCGGCCGGGGCGTTTCGCTTTGTGGCAAAAAGTCCTTTTGCTACATTACGTCGGACTTCATGCGAAGTTGAGGCGGGGATCCTCGGCAGAACATAACTATTTGCCCCGCAACAAAAAATTCAGTGTTTCTTGGAGATCCGTTAATGAAAAAGTCGCTTCTCGCGCTCGTCGCGCTGGGCGCGTTCGCTGGCGCTGCCCACGCGCAGAGCAGCGTAACGCTCTACGGCATCATCGATGAAGGCTTCATGTTCAACAACAATGCCAAGGGCAAGCATTTGTACGCCATGGCGAGCGGCGTGATGCAGGGCAGCCGCTGGGGCCTGCGCGGCACGGAAGACCTGGGCGGCGGCCTGAAAGCGGTCTTCGTGCTCGAGAACGGCTTTGACGTGAACACGGGCGCACTCAAGCAGGGCGGCCTCGAATTCGGCCGTCAGGCATACGTCGGCCTGTCGAGCGGCTTCGGCACGGTCACGCTGGGCCGCCAGTACGACTCCGTCGTCGACTTCGTCGGCCCGCTCGAGGCAGGCGACCAGTGGGGCGGCTACATCGCCGCGCACCCGGGCGACGTCGACAACTTCAACAACGCGTATCGCGTGAACAACGCGATCAAGTACACGAGCCCGACCTACAACGGCTTCTCGTTCGGCGGCGTGTACAGCCTCGGCGGGCAAGCCGGCCAGTTCGCGAAGAACCAGGTCTGGTCGCTCGGCGCCGGCTACAACAACGGCCCGCTGGTCCTCGGCGTCGGCTACCTGAACGCGCGTACGCCGGGCAACTTCGGCGGCATGTTCAACAACGGCTCGAGCGCATCGACGACCGTTGCGTCGACGCCGGTCTATGGTGCCTACGCGAACAACGCGAACACGTACCAGGTCATCGGTGCAGGTGGTGCATACACGTTCGGTGCGGCAACGATCGGCGCGACGTACTCGAACACGAAGTTCAAGAACTTCACCGCGGGCCTGTTCTCGGGCACGGCGACGTTCAACAACGGCGAAATCAACTTCAAGTATCAGCTGACCCCGGCGCTGATCCTCGGCGCGGCATACGACTACACGCAGGGCAGCAAGATCGCCGACGCATCCGCAGCGAAGTACCACCAGGGTTCGCTGGGCGTCGACTACTTCCTGTCGAAGCGCACCGACGTCTACGTGATCGGCGTGTACCAGCATGCATCGGGCAACACGCTCGACTCGAAGGGCAACCTCGTCCCGGCGACCGCAGCGATCAACGGCCTCGACCAGTCGTCCACCAGCAACCAGGTGGCGGCCCGCGTCGGCATCCGTCACAAGTTCTAACCAGCTTGCCTGACAAGCCGCAGGATCTTGAAGGCACCTTCGGGCGCCTTTTTCTTTTCTGGCGCGGCGGTCGTGCCGATGGCGGCCCTCGCCCTGTCGCCCGCCTCCTCAGGACCAGAAATGAAAAAGCCCGGCGAAGCCGGGCTTGATTCGTTCCGTTACCGCGTCATGCGCGACCGTCACGCAGTTCGCGCCGCAGGATCTTGCCGACGTTCGTCTTCGGCAACTCGGTGCGAAATTCGACGAACTTCGGCCGCTTGTAGCCGGTGAGCCGCTCCTTGCAGTACGCGAGAATATCCTTGTCGGTCAGCGCCGGATCCTTCTTCACGACGAACAGCTTCACCGCCTCGCCGGAGTGCTCGTCCGGCACGCCGACCGCCGCCACCTCGAAGACGCCCGGGTGCGACGCCACCACGTCCTCGACCTCGTTCGGATACACGTTGAAGCCGGATACGAGGATCATGTCCTTTTTCCGGTCGACGATCTTCACGTAGCCGCGCGCATCCATCACGCCGACATCACCCGTCTTGAAGAAGCCGTCCGGGAACATGACCTTGGCGGTTTCCTCCGGGCGATTCCAGTAGCCGGCCATCACCTGCGGCCCGCGGATGCAGATCTCGCCGGGCTCGCCGAGCGCGACTTCGTTGCCCGCATCGTCGCGAATCGACACTTCGGTCGACGGCAGCGGCAAGCCGATCGTGCCGCTGTACTCGGTAGCCGTCACGGGGTTGCAGGTCGCGACCGGCGACGTCTCGGACAGGCCATAGCCCTCGACGATCGCCGTGCGGGTCTTTTCATACCAGCGCTTCGCGACGCCTTCCTGGATCGCCATGCCGCCGCCGTTGGCGATCACCAGTTTCGAAAGGTCGAGCTGATCGAAATCCGGGTGGTTCAGCAGCGCGTTGTAGAGCGTGTTGACGGCGGGAATCGTCGAGATCTGGTATCCCTTCAGTTCCTTGATCATGCCGGCGATATCGCGCGGGTTCGGGATCAGGATCCCCATGCCGCCGGTGCGCATCGTCAGGAAACCGCAGACCGTCAGCGCGAACACGTGGTAAAGCGGAAGCGCGACCACGGTCACGAACTGCTTCACGTCCGGATACTTCGCGTGTGCCGGGTGGTGCCATGCTTCGGCCTGCAACACGTTCGAGACGATGTTCCGGTGCAACAGCGTCGCGCCCTTCGCGACGCCGGTCGTGCCGCCCGTGTACTGCAGGAATGCGACGTCGTTCGGGCCGAGCTGCTGCGGCTTGAACGTCTGCCGTGCGCCTTCGGCGAGCGCGGCCTTGAAACGCGTGTACGCCGGAAGCTGCCAGGCCGGCACCATCTTCTTGACGTTGCGCACCACATAATTGACGAGCCAGCCCTTGACGCCCATCAGGTCGCCCATCGACGCGACGACCACGTGTTTGACGGCGGTATTGGCGATGACGGACTGCAGCGTCGACGCAAAATTCTCGAGAATGACGATCGCTTCGGCACCGCTGTCCTTGAGCTGATGCTCGAGCTCGCGCGGTGTATACAGCGGATTGACGTTCACGACGGTATACCCGGCTCGCAGCACCGCCGCGATCGCGACCGGGTACTGCAGCACGTTCGGCATCATGATCGCGACGCGGGCGCCCCGCGCCAGCCCGCGCGACTGCAGCCACGCGCCGAATTGGCGCGACAGCGTGTCGAGTTCGCGATACGTGATGGCCTTGCCCATGCAGACGAATGCCGTCCTGTCACGGTACTGGCTGAAGCTCTCTTCGAGCAGGCTGGCGACGGAGGGATACGGAGACGCGTCAATTTCGGCTGGAACGCCGGGCGGGTACGATTTCAGCCAAATTTTTTCCATACTGCCCGTCTCCTCACAGATTTTCGAATGATCGTGCTAAAACGCATCGTAGCGGCTCGCCCGGCTTGAGACAACAGGGTTAGACACCCCCTTCGAACTTCTGGTGGGCAAGCGTACGCGTGCGCCGAACTTTCTTCAAATTCGCGCTACTTCGACCAAGCAGTCGTAAAACGTCGCGGAATTGCCCAGATCGGTCAGCGCCTGACTCGTCACCTCGTTCGCATTCCGGCCGTCCGGCGACAATTTCTTCCACCAGATCGACAAGCCGACCACGAGTCCCGTGCGGGCGCGGTCGGTCACCCTGGCGCGCGCCTGCATCGAGCCCCGATCGTTGAAGACGCGGACGAGATCGCCGTCGGTAATCCCGCGCGCACCGGCATCGTCGGGATGGATGTCGAGATGCGGCTGGCCTTCCGTATTGCGCAGGCTGTCGACGTTGACGAACGTGCTGTTCAGGAAATTGCGGGCCGGCGGCGAAATCATTGCAAGCGGGTATCGCACGGCGAGCTCGGGCGCCGCCTCGGCCGACTCGAATGGCGGCAGATAGTCCGGGACGGGGTCCAAGCCCAGCTCCGCCAGAACTGCGCTGTAGAACTCGCATTTGCCCGAAGGCGTGCGGAAGCCGCCGTTCGCGAACGGCGCGTCGGGCAGCTTGAGCTTGATCCACCCCGCCTGCTTCAGCGTATCCCAGTCACTGTCGAGGGTCGGGTCGTCCCACCGGAGCGCCGCACGCGCGACCTCTTCATCGCTCTCGTAGAGCGCGGGCTCGTCGAGTCCCATGCTGCGGGCGATGCCCCGGAAAATCTCCGTGTTCGGCCGCGCGTCACCCACCGGAGGAATCGCCGGCAGGTTGGCCATCACGTAGGTATGGCCGTACGACTTGTGGACGTCGAGATGCTCGAGCTGCGTGGTCGCCGGCAGCACAATATCGGCAAAATCAACGGTATCTGTCTTGAAATGTTCGAGAACGACGGTGAACAGGTCTTCGCGTGCGAACCCGGCGGCTACCTTCGACGAATCCGGCGCGACAGCAACCGGGTTCGAGTTGTAGACGATCATCGCCTCGACCTTGGGCCCGAACGATGCGTCGCCCGGGTGCAGCAGCGCGTCGCCGATGGCGTTCATGTTGATCACGCGCGGCAGCATGTGCGGCCAGCCCGGCATCAGGTCGGGACGCAGCAGCGCCGGCTGATTGATCGGCGCCCATTCCGACGAAGACAGCAGCAAGCCGCCGGCACGGTCCCGCCAGGCTCCCGTCAGCGCGGGCAAACTGGCAATTGCGCGCACCGCATTGCCGCCGCCGCGGACGCGCTGCATACCGTAATTGAGTCGGATCGACGCCTTCCGGGTAGCGCCGTAGCGGCGCGCGAGTTCCACCAGTTCGGCTGCATCGATGCCGCAGATCTCCGCGACCCGCTCCGGCGAATAGGACATCGCGCGCGCCTTGAGCGCATCGAATCCGACCGTATGGCGGTCGATGTAGTCGTGATCGAGCAGATTTTCGGTGATCAGTACATGCATCATGCCGAGTGCGAATGCGCCGTCGGTACCGGGCTTCAACGCAATATGCTGGTGGCATTTCTCCGCGGTAAGCGAACGATAAGGATCGATCGCGACAAGGTGCGCACCGCGTCGTTTCGCCTCCTGGGCCCGCGTCCAGAAATGCAGGCTCGATGCGATCGGATTCGCGCCCCAGATCAGGATCAGTTCGCTCTCCTCGAAGTACTCGAGGTGCATCCCGAGGCTTCCGCCATAGGTGTAGCGCAGCCCGGCCGCGCCCGCGGCCGCGCAGATCGCACGCTCGAGCCGCGACGCGCCGAGCTTGTGGAAGAACCGCTGCGCGATGCCTTCGCCCTGCACGAGCCCCATCGTCCCCGCGTAGCTGTAAGGCACGATCGCCTCCGGCGCACGTTTCGCGATGTCACCGAGGCGGCGGCCGATTTCGTCGAATGCCTCATTCCAGCTGATCGGCGCAAAACGGCCTTCGCCCTTGGCACCGATACGCCTGAGCGGGGCAGTCAGACGATCCGGATGATGCACCCGGTCTGCATAGCGACTGACCTTGGTGCATAACACGCCCTGTGTAGGCGGATGATCCGGGTCGCCGGAGACCTTGAGCGCCTTGCCGTTTTCGACCGTCACGCGCATCGCGCACGTATCCGGACAATCATGAGGGCATACGGCTCGAGCGAACTGGATGGGGGCGTTCATTGTTTTGTACGCAGATTGGGGGATGTGAAGATTTTACGGCCGCGGTGAACGGCGACGGTCTATTTTGCGCCGAGAAATTGTTTGGCGCTTTCGAGTGGCGTGGGCTGAGTGGGTGGGGATGATGAGCGGGGGTCCGCGCGGAGCTGCCTGTTTGTGCCAACAGAAGACGGTGCGACGTGCATCGGATCGCCGCCGCGTTTTTCGAGCTGCAAATGCAAAAACCCCCGCCTTTTGGGCGGGGGTTCTTGGCTAAGGGAGCCTGACGATTACCTACTTTCACACGGGAAT
>LOZU01000002.1:0-872 GCA_001527685.1 Burkholderia pyrrocinia | reverse complement strand
CCGCCCTCCTTTCCCAGCATCGACATGCCGAAGCGCACGAGCGCGAGTGGCCCGATGATGGCGGCAAGGCCGAGCGTCAAGGCGCCGCCCACGGCCAGCACGACGCCAAGGGCCGCCAGGCTGACGACCAAAACGCGCGCCGTTTCCTTATTCCTCTCCATCCATCCGCTGACGCGCTCGAGGAGCTTCGCCGTGATTTCGAGCCCCTGGTTGTACAGCGGCAGGATCTTTTCCCCGATCTCCTGCTCAAGCGTGGCTTTTTTCGCCAGGGCGTCCATCTCTTTGCCGTAAGCGATGCCCATCCCTTCAGCGTACAACGCATCAACGCCATTGGCCTTGGGCGCGTTTGCGCGATGCTTCTCGATGTTGGCGCGCTCAAGATAGAGCGACGAGAACAGGTCGCCGCCCTTGCGTGACGAAAATTTCTGCCCGATCTTGCTCAGCATCTGTTGATCGGTCAGCTTCCCGTGCGGGTCGATATTCGGAATCACGACCTTCATCAGATATTCGAACGGATCGGTTTTGTACAGCTCGATCTGTTTCATCGCATCGGGCAACATCTTGGTAATGTGTCCCGTCTTGCCGTACTTCACCGAGCCCTTTTTCAGCAACCCGGATGCCATCAAATCTTCTGCGGTCTGCTGTGTAGTTCGGCCCTGCGCCCAGTTCGTGTAGGCACTCATGAGGCCCGTACCGGTGCGGAACCCGCCCATCTCCTGCATCGTGTGCAGAAGCCCGAAATAGAAGCTGTTGTCGCCAAGTTGCTTGGCGGCAATGCCGCCGGTCTTGATCGCATTCAGGAAATCCTCCGGCTTCACCGTGCCGCTCGACGCGACGTAGGCTTTCGTCGCGTTGTCGACGGCCTGTCGGAA
>LOZU01000001.1:0-647 GCA_001527685.1 Burkholderia pyrrocinia | reverse complement strand
GCCGCAAGCGGCATCGGCAAGGAAATCGCGCTGGAGCTGGCGAAGGCGGGCGCGGCGGTCGCAATCGCCGACCTGAACCAGGACGGCGCGAACGCCGTCGCGGAAGTGATCAAGCAGGCTGGCGGCAAGGCGATCGGCATCGCGATGGACGTGACCAGCGAGGAAGCGGTCAACAGCGGCATCGACAAGGTCGCCGAAACGTTCGGCTCGGTCGACATCCTCGTGTCGAACGCCGGCATCCAGATCGTGAACCCGATCGAAAACTATGCGTTCTCCGACTGGAAGAAGATGCAGGCGATCCACGTCGACGGCGCGTTCCTGACGACGAAGGCCGCGCTCAAGCACATGTACAAGGACGATCGCGGCGGCGTCGTGATCTACATGGGCTCGGTGCATTCGCACGAGGCGTCGCCGCTGAAGTCCGCGTACGTGACGGCCAAGCATGGCCTGCTGGGCCTCGCGCGCGTGCTCGCGAAGGAAGGCGCGAAGCACAACGTGCGCTCGCACGTCGTGTGCCCGGGCTTCGTGCGCACGCCGCTCGTCGACAAGCAGATTCCGGAGCAGGCGAAGGAGCTCGGCATCAGCGAAGAGGACGTGGTGAAGAAGGTGATGCTCGGCAACACCGTCGACGGCGTGTTCACGACCGT